>JAHCAR010000030.1 GCA_019634795.1 Dokdonella sp. | reverse complement strand
CGCGCTCGCATAACCGGCGCAGCTGGCTCTACCGGATCCGTCCCGCGGCGATGCACAAGCCCTTCGTGGCTGTCGAAGATTCGTCCCTGCACAACCGCTTCGACGAGGTTGCGACCAATCCCAACCAGTTGCGCTGGGATCCGCTGCCGGTGCCGGAAGAGCCGACCGATTTCGTGGACGGCCTCGTGACGATGGCCGGCAATGGCGGCCCCGCGGCGCAATCGGGCATCGGCATCCACATCTACGCGGCCAACCGCTCGATGCAGGGCCGCTACTTCTACGATGCCGATGGCGAATTGCTGATCGTGCCGCAGCTCGGCCGCCTGGTCATTCACACCGAACTCGGCGTGCTCGAGATCGAGCCGCAGCAGATCGCGGTGATCCCGCGCGGCATCCGCTTTCGCGTCGACCTCCCGGATGGCGATTCGCGTGGCTATGTCGCGGAGAACTTCGGTAGCGCGCTGCGCCTGCCCGATCTCGGCCCGATCGGTTCGAACGGCCTGGCCAATCCGCGTGATTTCGAGGCTCCGGTTGCGCGCTACGAAGATCTCGAGGGCGATTTCGAACTGATCGCGAAGTTCCAGGGTCGGCTCTGGCGCGCGCAAATCGGCCATTCGCCGCTCGATGTCGTCGCCTGGCACGGCAACCACGCGCCTTACCGCTACGACCTGCGTCGCTTCAACACGATCGGCTCGATCAGCTACGACCATCCGGATCCGTCGATCTTCACGGTGCTGACTTCGGCCAGCGACACGCCGGGCACGGCGAACCTCGACTTCGTCATCTTCCCGCCGCGCTGGCTTTGCGCGGAAGACACGTTCCGTCCACCCTGGTTCCACCGCAATGTCGCCAGCGAATACATGGGTCTGATCCACGGCGCCTACGACGCCAAGGCCGGCGGCTTCGTGCCGGGCGGCGGCAGCCTGCACAACTGCATGACCGGGCACGGGCCCGATGCGGCCAGCTTCGAGAAGGCCAGCCGCTCCGACACCTCGCAACCGGACCACATCGTCGATACGATGGCCTTCATGTTCGAGACCCGCGCGGTCATCCATCCGACCCGGCAGGCGCTGGCGTCGCCGCAGTTGCAGCAGGACTACCTCGAATGCTGGCAGGGTCTGCGCAAGCACTTCGACCCCAGCCAGCGTTGATCAACCCTCAGGAACCCGAATCGAATGAAACTCGCAAGTCTCAAGGAAGGCGGCCGTGACGGCACGCTGATCGTGGTCAACCGGGACCTGACCCGGGCCGTGCGCGCAACCGGCATCGCGCCGACCCTGCAGGCCGCGCTCGAGGACTGGAGCAATCTCGCGCCGCGTCTGAACGCGCTCTACGAGGGCTTGCAGGCCGGCAAGGCCGGCGATGCCTTCGAGCTCGATGTCGATCGCCTTGCCTCGCCGTTGCCGCGCGCCTACGAATTCGTCGACGGCAGTGCCTATCTGCCGCATGTCGCACGCGTGCGGCGCGCGCGCGGTGCCGAAGTGCCGGAAAGCTTCTACACCGATCCGCTGATGTACCAGGCGACCAGTGCGGGCTTTCTCGCGCCGCGTGACCCGATCCTTGCGGCCAGCGAAGATTGGGGCATCGACCTCGAGGCCGAAGTGGTCGTGGTTACCGACGATGTCGCCATGGGCGTGACGCCGGCCCAGGCCGCCGAACATATCCAGCTGATCGGCCTGGTCAACGATGTCTCGCTGCGCGCGCTGATTCCGGCCGAGCTGGCCAAGGGCTTCGGATTCCTGCAGTCGAAGCCGCGCTCGGCACTGTCGCCGGTGTTCGTCACGCCCGACGAACTCGGTGACGCATGGAAGGATTCGAAACTGCACCTGCCTATGCGCACCTGGATCAATGGCCAGTGGTTCGGCGAGGCCGAAGCAGGGGTCGACATGCAGTTCAGTTTCGCCGAGCTGGTCGCCCATGTGGCCAAATCACGGCCGTTGTCTGCCGGAACCCTGGTCGGATCGGGTACGATTGCCAACGAAGACACTGCGAAAGGAGCATCTTGTCTGGCCGAGCAGCGTACGGTGGAGACGCTGCGCGATGGCAAACCGACCACGCCGTTCCTGAAGTTCGGCGATCGCGTTCGCATCGAGGTCACCGACAAGGACGGGCACTCGATATTCGGTGCCATCGACCAGGTCGTGGAGCGATACTCCCCGGCCTGAGGGCCTTCCAGGCGCGCGCCGGTGCCACTGCCGGCGGGCGATTTCAGGGGACCAGGGGAGTAGGGCACATGTCCGAGACGATCAAGCTGTACAGCTACTGGCGGTCCAGCGCCGCCTATCGCGTCCGCATCGCGCTGAATCTGAAAGCGCTGCCCTATGAAATCGTCCCGGTGCACCTCGTCAACAACGGCGGCGAGCAGCACAGGGAGGAGTACCTCGAGCTGAACCCCCAGGGTACCGTGCCGACCCTGCTCGATGGTGCGCGCGTGTTCCGCCAGTCGATGGCGATCATCGAGTACCTCGACGAAGCCTATCCGGGCACCATGGCCCTGCTGCCATCGACGGCGCGTGAACGCGCCCGGGTCCGTGCGCTCGCCCAGGTCGTCGCCTGCGACATCCACCCGCTCAACAATTTGCGCGTGATGCGCTTCCTCGAGCGCGAATTCAGTTCGCCGCAGGTCGAGCGCGATCGCTGGACCCGACACTGGATCGTCGAAGGGTTCCGCGCCTTCGAAGCGATGCTCGACGACAATACCTCGACCGGCCTCTACTGCGACGGCGACACGCCGACCCTGGCCGACATCTGCATGGTGCCGCAGATCTACAATGCGCGGCGCTTCGATGTCGACCTGAGCCCGTTCCCGACCATGGTCCGTATCGAGCAGCAATGCCTCGAACAGCCGGCCTTCGACCAGGCCCGGCCCGAAAACCAGCCTGACGCCCCGACCCGCGCAGCCTAGGCGGTCGACCGCAGACTTCAAGCAACGTCGTCCGGGCCTGCCATGCGCCCGGTGACCGCACGAATCGCTAGAACTCCTTCAAGCGCTCGCGGAACTGGATGATGTTTCCCTCGGGATCGTGTCCATGGCAGCAACGAAATCCACGCCATTCGAACTCCGCATGCTCGGCGTCGAGCTCGCCGCCCAGTTCCGCGGCCTGCAATCGTGCCCTGGCGATGCTGTCGACCGGGAGTACCGGCTTCAGCGCGGTGTCGGTTCGGCGCGCGGGAGGCGACCCGATCGATATGGAGCGGGCAATGTGTTCGGGAATGCCGTGAACCACCAGCTCGAAGCCCTGCGCTTCTAGCACGATGAGACCGGGTTCCGAATGGGCAAGCGTCATCGGAACAATCGCTTCGTAGAACTTCGCCATACGCGGCAGGCCGCTGGCGAACAGGACGAAGCCCGGCTTCCGGGCATTCGGCACGCCCTAACCCGCGATGTAGCGCTGCAGCTGCTCGATCTGTTCGGTCTGCTCGCTGATCACGGCCTTGACCAGGTCGCCGATCGAGAGCACGCCGATGGTCTTGCCTTCCTCGACCACGGGCAGGTGCCTGACCCGCCGGTGGGTGCACAGGCGCATGCACTGGTCGACGGTCTCGTCCGGCCCGACCGTGATCATTTCCCGGCTCATGATTTCGTTGACCGCGGTGGTCGCCGACGAGCGGCCCTTGAGCACGATGTTCCTCGCGTAGTCGCGCTCCGAGACGATGCCGACCAGGCTGTCTCCGTCCATCACCAGAAGTGCGCCAACGGAGCGTTCCGCCATCAGGCTCAACGCCGCAAGGACCGGCGAATCGGGACTGATGGAATAGATCTCGCGACCCTTTTCCTCAAGTAGATGCCTGGCTTGAAGCATGGCTGCCTCCAATGATCCGCAATCCACCCGATCTTGCCGGGTGCCCCAGTCTAGCGCCGACCACGCCCGATCGCGCAACCGGAGCGCCGCAAGCCCGTAAAGGAGGCTCTGAACAAGTGGCACAACCGTCACGACGCCTGCCTGCGTGCAGATCGCGGCGCGCCGACGCAGACAGACTGGCCGTCTCGGCAACGGCTCCTGCGTTGCTCTACCTCCTGCATCCCTGCAGTCGTTTCAAGGCGGCCCAACAAAGGGCTGCGCGCAGGCAGGCGTCGCCCAAGCGCTTGATTCGATGGATGAAGGGTGGCGTCCAGAAGGTCCGCCAAAGGCACCGCGCGGCTCGTCAAGGCAACCAGCCTTCACTTCACCAAGCAGCAACTGTGGCGAGCCTTCTGAACGCCATGACGATTGCGCCACTTGTTCAGAGCCTCCTTAAGTCACGGTTCCAGGTAGGCGGAACCACCGAGCTGACGCACCTGGCGTTCGATCCAGGCGGCCCGGCGCTGCACATAGGCCGAGGGCCGGTCGACGCGCAGCTTGCGCGGATTCGGCAGCACCGCCGCGAGCAGGGCGGACTGATGCGTGCTGAGCTGCGCGGGGCTTGCATGGAAGAAGCGCTCGCTGGCCGCAGCCGCGCCATAGGTGCCATCGCCGAATTCGGCGATGTTCAGATAGACCTCGATGATGCGCTGCTTGGGCCAGAGCAACTCGATGAGCACGGTGAAATACGCCTCGAAGCCCTTGCGCACGAAACTGCGCCCGTTCCACAGGAACAGGTTCTTGGCCACCTGCTGGCTGATCGTACTGGCCCCGCGCAGGCGCGCCCCGTCGTCGGCGTCGGCCAGCGCATCCTGGATTGCATCGACGTCGAAGCCGTGATGATTCGGGAATTTCTGGTCCTCGGCCGCGACCAGTGCGATCGGCAGATTGGCCGAAACCCTGGAAATCGGCGTCCAGCGGTAGCCGATCCGGAAGTCCTTCTGCCCGTCCACGATCGCATCGAGTTTTCTGCCGAGCATGAACGCCGATGTCAGCGGTGGCACGAAGCGCAGCAGCAGGACCATCAAGAGGGTCAGGACGATCCAGACGAGGGCGGCGGCGGCCGCCCAGCGAAGCAGGCGGCGAAGAAATGGTTTTCGTGCAGGCATGCCATCGATTGTGCCATTCCTGCGAAGCGGTCCGGCAATCCGGAGGGTCCGACCGTTTCGGTGCAATCTTGAAAGACCGGGCGATGCCCGCAACTGGTGGTGGCAACCCCTCAGGCCTTTTCGATGAGCGAACCGACAGACGCATTGCACACGTTTCAACTGCAGCGGGCAGGCGTCCGTGGCGTCATTGCGCGCCTGGACCATGCCTGGGCGGAGATCCGCGCACAGGCCAGTCTGCCGCCGCCAGTCGCCCGGCAGCTTGGCGAATCACTTGCCGCAAGCGCGCTGTTCGCCGGTGCCCTGAAGTTCGAGGGCAGTCTCTCGATTCATCTGCGCAACGCCGGCGCGCTGCGCCTGATGTTCGCCGAGTGCACGCACGACGGTCATCTGCGCGGCATTGCGCGGGTCGATGAGGGGCCTGCAGCAAGTGCCGTCGACCTGCACGATCCGCGTGCGCGGCTTGCCATTACCATCGAGAACGCGCGAACGGAAACGCGCTACCAAGGACTCGTGCCGGTCGAGGCTGACCAGCTTTCGACGGCATTCGAAGGCTATTTCGAGCGGTCCGAGCAGCTGCCGACGCGAATCGTACTGGCCGAGCGCAATGGGCGATGTGCCGGCATCATGCTGCAGCTGATCGCCGGTTCGCCCGAAGCATCGGCCCCCCTCGACAGCGACGGCTGGAACCGTGCGGGCCATCTGCTCGCGACCCTGACCGCGCAAGAGCTGCTCGAACTGCCGGTCGAGACCCTTCTGCTGAGACTATTTCACGAGGAAGGAGTGCTCCTGCAGCCGGCGCGTCCGCTGCGCTTCCGCTGCAGCTGTTCGCGACAGCGCGTCCTCGGCATGCTGCAGGCACTCGGTCCCGAAGAGTCGGTCGCCTCGCTGACCGAGGATGGGCACATGGAAGTCACCTGCGAATTCTGCAACCGGATCTACCGCATCGACCGCATCGACGTGGCCAGCCTGTTCGCCGGGCGGCCGCTGGCACCGGCCAGCGATCAGGCCCATTAGTCTCCGGCGGCCCGGTGCCAGCCTTCCTTTCGCCGGTCCGTCAGGCGGCGGTCGCCCGTCTGGAAGTCGGACGGCCGGCAATTGGCGCGCATATCCTTTTCCAAGCCCGGCACTCATGAATCCAGTGGGTAAGCGCCTGGCGGACACCGTCGGTGAAATGAGGTCGATTGGTTGTTGCGGTTCGATGTCCCTTACCCTTGTCGCTCGCTTCGTTGCCTGCCCGGGATCCATGCATGAATTCAGATGAGACGGTCGCCCTGGTCTCGACATTTTTCGAGAATCCGGAGAATGCCCGCGCAGGCCTGGCCGCCGGGGCGGCACTGCACGAAGCGGGCGAGCATGAACTCGCGGTTGCCCTGTGGACCCTGGCCGATGACGCCAATGGCCGCGTTCGCCGGATCAAGGATCTGGACCAGGCCCCGCCGCTCTGGCGCAATCTGTCGGCCCTCGCCGACCGCGAGCTGCGCCGGTTCCTGACCGCGCTGCATGCCGGCGCGATCGACGATTTCGAGGCTGGCGCGGCAACCAAGGTGGAGCGCCTACGCCGGGCATTCTGGCCGTTGACCCATGCCTCGGCCGTGCGCCAGGAGATTCCGCTGCAGCGCTCGCTGATCTTCCACATGCCGGACCTGCCGGCCCGTCCGATCGAGCCCAATGCGCGATTCGACTGGGTTCCGGCGCTGGAGGCGGCGACCGCCTCGATCAGGGCCGAATACCAGGCCTGCATGGACTCCCGGGCCAGCGCGCAGCCCTACGTGCCGGCCGGAACGAATGCGACCGAATGGGCGCGCCTGAGCGGCTCGCTGGACTGGTCGGCCATCCATCTCTGCCAGAACGCAAAACGCATGCCGGCCGCGGACTGTTTTCCGGTCACGCTGCGCGCACTCGAGGCGGTCGACCTGGTCCGCATCGACGGCGTGCCGATGGAAATATTCTTTTCGCGCCTGAAAGCCGGAGCGCATATCCCGCCCCACCACGGCCTGACCAATACGCGGGTCACCGTGCACCTGCCGCTGATCGTGCCGGAGAACTGCATGATTCGTGTCGCCCGCCACGAACACCGCTGGCGCGAAGGCTGCGTGTTTGCCTTCGATGACAGCTTCGAGCACGAGGCCTGGAACCGCTCGGAATCCGACCGGACGGTCCTGATCTTCGAGGCCCACCATCCGGACCTGGCAGTCGAAGAACGCGCGGCGATCGAGCATGCCTATACGGCGCGCCAGCGCTGGCTCGATTCGCGCCGGGCGAAACTGGATGCGTGGCTCGGCAAGACCGGAGGTGGAGCATCCGCGGAGACAGCCTGAGCGCCCTGGCGAGAAGACTTTCGGTGCGCTCCGGCGATTTTCCCCGCAACGCTACGCTGCTTCAGGGATACCGGTGGAGCAGGGTTCCGGCAACCCGCGCACAATCGGCTCGATGTCGTTTGTGCCTGGCGAGGGCTGGCCAGGAAGCGGGAATGCCTAAGGGATCGCAGGCCGGGCTTGGGCCGTTGTTGCAAGCTGCCGGAGCAGTAGGCGCGCGATACCGGAGGCGGGGCAATCCCGCCCGATCCAGGGTTCGGGCCAGGCTCAGTGCAAGGACTCCGCCCGCATTGGCCGGCAGCACTGAAAACGACGAAATTCAGTCATTTGTGAGCTATTCCTGAGACTGAATAGACTGTTTATTTTCCGTAAAGCCGAGTATTATCAACCCCGGTGAATGCGCTTCTGGCGCGGACGACCCGGCGGACCGTCCGGGAACTCGAAGGCCCAGACCGCAGTCTCCAGAGAACATCCCGGGAATCTGCTCGATGTCGTTGCGCGCCATAGCCATTCTGCTGTCGATCCTGCTGCCCTTGTCGGCAGCAGCGCAGCGTATTGCGCCGCCGACCCTGGTCGATGCCCAGCGCCCCTTGTTCGACCGTCTGCTTTCGATCGAGCTCAACACCGGTGTTGCCGGTGCCAACAACCAGGTCGTGCCGCTGTGGGCGAGTCCGGACGGACGCCTGATGGCCATCGTCGCGCTTTCCCGCCCGGGCGGTGCGCCGACGCTGCCGCCATCGCCGACCTTTGGCGGCGTCTCCGATTTTCGCGTGGTCGACGCGACCGATCTGTTTTCGGCCGGCTTGCGCCTGCGCCTGGTCGATGGCCTGCACGCCGACATGATGCTGGCCCAGGAAAGCGGATCGAACATTTCCTACGATCTCGAAGATGTCGCCGGTTGCTTCAATTGCTTCGGCGGCATCGGTTCCGCGCAGAACCCCGGCGTGTTCAGTGCCGGTATCGGACTGGGCTGGACGGCATCGGCAGTTCGCGGCGTGGATCTGTCGTTCGGTCTGTCCTGGCTTGATGGTCGCCACTCGCAGTTGCCGCAATGGGTCGGTGCGCCGATCGGCAGCGCTCCGATCAGCCTGGCGCCGATGGATCTGCCGGAAATCGCGACGCCCTATACCCTGAGTACCGGCCATCGTCTCAGCGCCAGCGGCAGCTGGCAGCTGGAGCAGGGTCCGATTCTCGATCTGACTGCGGTGCTGACGCGTGCGGATCTTTCGCCGGTATGGTCCGGCATCCCCGGCACCGGGCTCGATCTGAGCCAGGCATCGCTCGGACTCGGTGTGGTCAGCGGATCGATTCGCGGCAGCATCGTGGGTCGAATCAGCACCATCGACGAACCCGGCATCGTCGGAAGCAAGCGCTGGGGTGGTCTCGATCTTGGCGTTTCCTGGCGCACCCCATGGCGCGGTGAAGTGACCGTCGGCGCGCAAAATCTGTGGTCCGCACCGCTCGATGCCTCGACCGCGCGTGACAAGGACGCCAGCCAGGCGCGCGTACCCTACGTGCAGTACCGCCAGGACCTCTGAGCGGTTCCGCGAGCCGCCCGCTTCGCCCGGAAAACATCCCCGATTGCGCAAAACCCGAAGCTTCGTACTTCGGTGCCCGCCGGCTTCTCGGCCGGTTTTTTTCGCGCGCCTGCAACTGGTTGATTTGCCGACGATTTACGACGATTTCAGAGGCATTGTTAAGTCGTCGATCGGGGATTCCCATAACGTGAGAATGTTGTTAGTATCCTGCTACTGCCGTCGGTCCATTGGGCCGTTTCCGGCTATTTTTGTAGCAGGGAACGGATGTCGTCATATTCCCGATCTGCGTCATGTCCCGAATCCGCGTCACCAGTGACACCACTCTAAAAACGTTGGAGAGCGTAATGAGATTAACGAACAACGAGCTAATGAAAGCTGTGCGTCTCGCTTTGTATGCGGGCACGACAGCGGTCGTCGGATTGAGCTCCGGTGCGGTCTTCGCACAGGACGAGGCCGCAAGCGAACGGCTTGATACGATCGTCGTGACCGGTTCTGCCATCCGCCGCGTCGATATCGAAACGGCCAACCCGGTCATCACCATCGACCGCGCAGCCATCCAGAAGAGCGGCAAGCTCACCGTGGGTGACCTCGTCCAGGAGCTGCCGTCCATCGCAGGCCAGGGCACCAACCCGCAGGTCAACAACGGTGGCGGCACGGGCGCGTCGAGCATCTCGCTGCGCGGCCTCGGCAGCAACCGCACCCTGATCCTGATCGACGGTCAGCGCATCATCAACAACGACGTCAACTCGATTCCGTCGAACGTCGTCGAGCGCATCGAAGTCCTGCTGGACGGCGCCTCGTCGGTCTACGGTTCGGACGCCATCGCCGGCGTCGTGAACTTCATCATGCGCAAGGACTACCAGGGCGCCGAGTTCACCGCTGATTACGGCATCTCCGATCGTGACGACGGCGAGCGCAAGGGTGGATCGTTCACCTTCGGCCAGTCGACCGATCGCGGCAGCGTCGTCGCCGGCATCAACTACAACAAGTACGACGCGGTCAGCGCCGGCAAGCGCGAGTTCTCGCGCAACGCCCTGTACCTGTACGGCGGCATCGTTTCCGCCGGTGGTTCGAGCAGCACGCCGACCGGTCGTCTGTTCCTGCCGAATTCGCCGAACGCCGATGGCGTCAATCTGCGCGACTTCTACGGCTGCAGCACGATCACCCGCATCGAAGGCACCACGGGTGGTTCGCTCGACAACTACCGTTGCTTCCGCACCTCGGACAGCGCGGCCGGCCCGAACGACTTCTACAACTACCAGCCGCTCAACGTGATCCTGGTTCCGCAGGAGCGCACCAACATCTTCGCGTTGGCCAACTACAAGCTGACCGACAATGTCGAGGCCTACCTCAAGACCTTCGTCAACCGCACCTCGTCGGCTTCGTTGATCGCGCCGTATCCGCTGAGCGCCGTCCGCAATGGCGCGTTCATTTCGGCTGACAACCTCTACAACCCGTTCGGCATCAGCTTCGGCGGCTCGGGTGGCAACAACTTCTTCGCCCGTCTGACCGGCGTCGGCCAGCGTATCTTCAGCTACGACACCCAGACCTCGCAGTTCATCGGCGGTCTGCGCGGCAACTTCGGCGACACCTCGTGGCGCTGGGACGTGAATGCCAACTATGGCCATTACACCCAGGACAACTACACCACGGGTTACCTGAACTTCGCGCTGCTGGCCGACTCCCTCGGCCCATCGATGATTGCTCCGGCCGGTACTCCGAACGCCGGTCAGCCGATCTGCGTGGGCACGGCGGGTGATGCGACCACGGAAATCGCAGGCTGCACGCCGCTGAACATCTTCCAGCAGGACGATCCGGCGTCGACGGCTGCCCTGCGTGCAGCGGGTTCCAACCCGTTCACGAACTTCCTGGCAACCTCGCGCGAGTTCACGGCCAACGTCAACGGCGAACTGTTCGATCTGCCCGCCGGTCCGGCCAGCCTCGCGGTCGGCGTGCTGCATCGCAAGGACTACTCCAACTTCCTCGCCGATGCGACGCTGATCCTGAACCCGGCTACCGGCACCTGCGATCTCGGTTCGGGCTGTACGTCGGAACTGAGCGGCAACCTGACCACCAAGGAAGTGTTTGCCGAGGTGTTCATCCCGGTCCTGAAGGACATGCCGTTCGCGCATGCCCTGAACGTCGATATCGGCACCCGCTATTCGAAGTTCAACCTGGCCGGCAACACCACCAACTCGAAGCTCGCCGTCGAATGGCGTCCGATCGAGGACCTGCTCATCCGCGGCACGGTTTCCGAGGTCTTCCGCGCTCCGAACATCAGTGAACTGTTCGCTGGTGCGCAGAGCGATGCGCCGACCGCACAGGATCCCTGCACGGGCTATGTGTCGGGTCAGCAGCAGGGTATTGGTGCCTGCGGTCCGCAGACCGGCGCAACCAACATCCCGTCCGCGGCTGAAGGTGGTATCGCCCCGCAGGCCAACGCCCAGATCGACGCGATCGCTTCGGGTGCCGTGGCTGCAGGCTTCTCGCTCGGCCCGGAAAGCGGCAAGAGCTTCGACTTCGGCGTGGTCTATGATCCGAGCTGGATCGAAGGCCTGTCGATCAGTGCCGACTACTACCGCATCTACCTGACCAACACGATCACCGGCATCACGGCCCAGAACGTTCTGACGCTCTGCTACAACGACGCGAACAGCCCGTTCTGCCCGTTCATCTCGCGCCAGCCGAACGGTCAGATCGACCGCGTCCTGGAGCCGACGGTGAACCTCGGCCGCATCGACACCACCGGTATGGATCTCGGCTTCAGCTATCGTCTGCCCGAGTTCGACATGTTCGGCCGCAACGTCGGTCGCTTCACGGTCGGCTTGAACGGAACCTACATCGCGAAGTTTGACAACGCGGTGCCGGGTGCCGAGACGCTGTCAAATGCCGGTATCTACACGGCCCAGTTCGGTAACTTCCCGCGCGTGCGCGCTCTCGGAAGCCTCGACTGGAACATGGGACCGTTCGAAGCCGCATGGCGTGTCCGCTTCGTCGGCAACAGCCGCGTCGGCAGTGCCGATCTGCGTCAGGGTCTGTCGGCTGACGGTGCCATCCCGGGAACGGAGCTGCCGATCGGTGCCGTTACGTACCACAACTTCCAGTTTGGTTACACGGCTGAGCCGATCAACACGCAGTTCCAGATCGGTATCGACAATGCGTTCGACAAGCAGCCACCGCTGCTGTACCAGAACAACGTGACCAATGCGAACACCGATGTCCGTACCTACGACACCGTTGGCCGCTTCTACTGGGCACGTGCGACCGTCAAGTTCTAAGAATACGGTCTTGCTGTAAAACTGCCGCGCGGCCTTCGGGCCGCGCGGTTTTTTTTTGCGCCCTATACCGAATTGATCTGGCCGTTTCGCGAATTCCGCGGATGGCCGGCCAGGAGGCGCTCCCGATTTGCGCGGCACCGAGTGGTAGTGCCGCATGCATGCGCAAGTATCAAACCCGTTGAATCCTTGCGCCACGAAGCCTTCGGGAACGTTCCGGGTTTGGCGGGCCGCTCGCGGCCCAGGCCAGGTATGCAAACCAGCGATGTCCCTTGGACCCGGCCGCCCGCCCCATGCGTCGCCGACCCGAGGAACTCATGGTATTGTTGACCGGTTTGATGCCGCCATCTTGAGCGGACCGATGCGCGCCGGCCAATCGTCCTGAACAACGCAGATTATTGCGTGCGCAGTGGCCTCTCTGCGCCGGCCTCCACAAATCTGGAATACCCCCATGAGTGACGCCTCCATCGTGCCTTCCGCCGAAGCTGTTGCCGGCCTGCTCAGGTCCGGCAACGCCGCTGCCGCCGAGGCCGCAGCTCGTCAGTTGCACGAAGCCAATCCGCAGGATTGCAATGTAATGGTCCTGCTCGCCATCTCGCTGAGCATGCTCAAGCGTTTCCCCGAGGCAGTGGAGATCCATCGCCGCCTGATCGAACTGCAGCCACACGAAGCGGCGCACCACAACAATCTGGCCTCTTCGTTGTGGGACATGGGCGCGCTCGATGAGGCCGAAGAGGCCTATCGACGGGGTCTTTCGCTGGATCCCCGCAATCCCGGTGCCTTGTCCGATCTCGGTGCGCTACGCTGGCAGCGCGGTGATGCCGTCGAGACCCGTGAACTGATGCTGGCTGCCTGGCGCCTCGATCCGGGCATGCCGGAGCCGCGTGTCTACGGTGCGCCGGCCTGCCATGAATGCGCCGATACCGAAATGACCGAGCGCTTGCTCGAGGGCAGCGAGAACTGGCAGTTTCTCGGCCCCAAGCTCGAGGCCGACCTCGCTTCGATCCTGATGCAGATCGATCGCACCGAAGAGGCCGAACGGCGGCTGCGGGAACTGCTGAAACGGCCCGATGCGGAAAACATCGCCCGCCTGCGCCTGGCCAGTCTGATGGAGCGCGTGAACCGGCTCGACGAGGCGGAGGCCATGCTCGAACGCGCCCGGGTGGATCCGGCGCAGATCAATGAGGAAAAGGCCGTTCGGGCAACCCTGGCATCGAGACGCGGGCGCTACGAAGAGGCCATTCCGCTCTATCGCGCCTTGCTGGAGTCGGCCGGCGAAGGCATCGTCAGTGTCGACACCTGGTTCGCCCTGGCCAAGGCCTACGACGCCACCAACGACTCGGCCAATGCAATGCAGGCCCTGCAGAAGGCGCATGAAATCCAGATGGAGCATGCCGCGCGCCTTGTGCCCAACCTGGCCCGCGAGAATTCCAATCCGCTCGACATCACGAGCTATCCGGTCGCCGAAGAGGACTACGCGCGCTGGCAAGCCGATCCCGGAGCACCATCCGCGGAAGCCTCGCCGATATTCATCGTTGGCTTCCCGCGCTCCGGCACCACGCTGCTCGAGCAGATGCTCGACGCGCACCCCGGCTTGCGTTCGATGGACGAGCGCGCCTTCCTGCAGAAGGTAATCCAGAAGATGCAGGATTTCGGCGACTATTCCTATCCGGAGGACCTGCATCGATTGACCCCCGCCGAACTCGAAACCCTTCGCGCCACCTATTGGGAGAGTGTCCGCGGCGTGTTGCAACTCGAACCTGGCGAGCGGCTGGTCGACAAGAATCCACTCAACATCATGCGCCTGCCGATCGTCCACCGAATCTTCCCGAACGCGCGCTTCATCCTGGCCTTGCGACATCCGTGCGACGTCCTGCTGAGCAACTACATGCAGAGCTTCCGCGCGCCGGCCTTCCAGGTGCTGTGCTCGTCGTTCGAGCGCCTTGCTCGCGGCTACAACGACGCGATGGAGTTCTGGGTGCGCCACGTCGCGCTGTTCAAGCCTGCCGCAATGGAGTTGCGCTATGAGGATCTGCTGGAGGATTTCGAGGCGCAGACGCGCAGGATCAGCGAGCACCTCGGTCTGAACGATGTCGAAGCCTTGCGCGGCTTCCGGGCCAGGGCGAGGGCCAAGGGCTTCATCAGCACGCCGAGCTATTCCCAGGTCGTCGAGCCGCTGAACAAGAAGGCGGTCGGTCGCTGGCGGCGCTATCGCGAATATCTGGAGCCGGTTTTGCCCCGGCTTGCCCCCGCGCTGAAGCGCTGGAACTATGAAGCTTGACGCTTGCCTGCCTGGCGATTCCGGCCTGTCTGTCGAAGTGACGACCGCTCCCCTTCAGCCCATGAATCGCGCACCTCTTCCTGGCCACGGATGCTTCCTTCCGGCGGCCCTCCGAACACTGTGAACTCCCCATGCAAGAACTGATCGACCGAATCCTGGCGGCCATGAAATCCGGCCAGCATGCACAAGCGTTGACGCTGTCGCGCGAGCTCGTCCACTCCTTTCCGCATGACGAAGGAGCCCTTTCCCTGCTCGCCGTCTCGGAGCAGAACGCCGGTGACCTCGAGACCGCGAAGAACCTGCTGCTCGGCCTGACCCGCAACCACCCCGGTACCTGGCAACACTGGAACAACCTCGGCAACATCCAGCGCCTGCTCGGTGATCTCGATGGTGCAGGCGAAGCCTATCAGCGCGCCCTCGCCCTGCATCAGGAAAGCCCGCGCCTGCGCGCGAATCTCGGCCTGCTGCATCTGAACCAGGGCAAATACGCCCTTGCCCGGGACGAACTTTGCGCGGCGATCGTCATGAAGGGTGCCGAGGATGCCATGCGCATCTGGGCGGCGGTTAGCTGCCAGGCCTGCGGCGACGATGAAACGGCACGCCTGATCGTTCGCGACTGGCCGCAATGGACCGGCGTCAGCGAGGAGGCGATGCTCGAACTCGGTTGGCTGCTCGCACAACTCGGTGACCTCGAGGCCGCGGAATCCATCCTTGCCAGGGAGTTTCAGGATTCGACGATCCGGATCCGGGCGCTTGCCCGTCGCATCTTTGCCCTGGAACGGCTCAACCGGGTCGAAGACGCCGCCACCCTGGCCCAGCAACTGGGCGACCCTGCGCGCATCGCCGACAAGCAGTCGCGCATGGAAGCCTTGCATGCGCTGGCGAAGATCTCCTCCAGGGCCAAGGATTTTGCGGGCTCGCGTCAATACTACGAAGCCGCTCTCGCATTCGAGGTTCCGCCGCGCTATCGGCAGTCGCTCTATCTGGGACTGGCGCGCGTCTGCGACCAGATGGGTGACGAGGAGGCGACGATGGCCGCCCTGGAGCAGGCCCATGCGGATGAACTGGCCAGGCACACGGCCGAGGATCTCGAGCGCGTCGCCGGCACCGGCCTGATCGCCTTGCTCGACCCCCGGTTCGAGGAATCAGGTCCGGTGCTCGATGAGGCCGACGGCGCTCCCACTGAGCTCGAGTCGCCGGTGTTCGTCGTGGGCTTTCCACGCTCGGGCACGACCCTGCTCGAACAGATGCTGTCGGCCCATCCGGCTTTCGCATCCGCGGACGAACAGCCCATGGTCCAGCGCGTCATCGAAAAGGTCCGCGAATGGAACGTGGCCTATCCCGCGGGGCTCGCCCGCCTGACTGCGGCCCAGTGTGATCAGTTGCGCGATCTCTACCGCGCCGAAGCGAGCAGGACGGTCGCGCTGCCCGCAGGCGTTCGCCTGGTCGACAAGCACCCGCTGAACTTCCTGGCGTTGCCGATGATCCGGCGGATCTTCCCCAATGCGCCCGTGATCTTCTGCGTGCGCCATGCCTGCGATTCGATACTCAGCAGCTACATGCAGAATTTCCGCGACCCGAGGCTGGCGGCGGAATGCGCCAGCCCCGCACGCCTGGCCGACCTGTATGTGCGACTGACCCGGCGCTGGAAGCACGATTCCGAACGCCGCCCGGAACGCATCCTGATCAGCCGGCACGAGGAACTGGTCGCCGATCCGGAAACCCAGCTGCGCCGGATCGGAGATCTTCTCGGCGTCGAGGAAATCGCGCCGATGCTCAAGTTCAGCGAGCACGCACAGGCGCGCGGATTCATCGGCACGCCAAGCTATGCGCAGGTCGTTCAGGGACTCAATGCGGAAGCGGTGGGCCGCTGGCAACGTTACCGCGCCTACCTCGAACCCGCGCTGCCGACACTTGCGCCGGTTCTGGACTATTGGGGATATTCTGCCTGAGCGGGGCAGGCCAATCGCCCGATGGTCGAAGCTCCCCACCTCTCGGCATTTCGCGACTCGGGCATCGGCGGCGCGACACCAGGAGCCGGAATCGCGCCCGACCTTCCGGCCGTGAAGCTGACACGAGCGATCAATGACTAGCGAGTTCGATCCCCGAATTGTCGAGTCCCTGGCCACCGACGCCGGCGCGTTCATGCAACAGATGGATCTCGTGCAACGTCGCGCCCTGTTCGTGCGGATCGGCGAGAGCGAGCTGCGGGCTGCATCGTTTCTCGATGAGCGCCTGGGCCTGCAAGGACGCGAGGGATTCTGGCTGCCGCTGTCCGGCGTCGGCGCGGTCGCCGCGTCGATTCGCGGCCCGGTGACCATACCGGACTTCATTTTCCACATCGGTCATTGCGGCTCCACCTTGCTCAGCCGGCTGCTCGATCAGGACCGCGCCGTGCTCGGCTTGCGCGAGCCGCTGGTCCTGCGCGAAATCGCGGCGGCCGAGCGCGAGCTCGACGCGCCGACGACCCGGATTTCACGTCCGGGCTGGCAGGCGTTGTTCGCCGATACCCTGGCGATACTCGGACGTCGCTTCGAGACCCGCCAGCGCGTCATTGCAAAGGCGACGAGTACCTGCAACAACCTGATCGAACCTCTGTTCGGGCACGATCCCGGGGTTCGTGTCGTGCTGCTCCATCTGCCGCTCGAAAGCTACCTGGCGACGATGATGAAGGCGCCCGGAGGCGGGCTTGATGCCCTGCAGGGCGCGCCGGCACGCCTGGCCTATCTGCACCGGGTCCTCGGCGACGAATCGATCCGGTTGCACCAGCTCGACCCCGCGCAGACCGTGGCCATGGGCTGGGTCGCCGAACTCGCGCGCTTCACCCGCATCGCAACTGACCCGATTCTGTCGTCACGCGCAATGCTGCTGGATTTCGAGAAACTGTTGGCCGCTCCGGCCGATCGCCTGGCCGCGGTCAGGGCCCATCTGGGCCTGCCTGCCGAACCGCTGGATGATGCGACGCTGGCGCGGTCGCCGGTCATGCGTGCCTATGCCAAGAGTCCCTCGCATGCCTATACGCCCGAGGATCGCGCGCATGACCTCGAGCTCTCGCGGCGCAAGTTCGCCGCCGAGATTGCTCGCGGCATGGCCTGGGCCGAGACACTGCTCAAGGACCACGATGTCCTTGGGCCGTTGCGCCCATTGTTGCGCCTTGCTGCGTAAGCCCTGGCCGCGGCGGTGACCCGCTGGCCTACGGGCGGGGACCGCTCCGGTTCAGGCGTCGGACCACATCCGGAACAGGTTGTTGCGCAGTGATCCGAGCAGAAGGAGCATGCGCATTTCCGCCTTGTCGCCGCGCGCCATTTCGATCGCCCGCGCTTCCTCGATCTGTTGCAGCAATTCGCGCTGTGCGACATCCGGAATGTAGCTCTGGATCCAGGTGATGCCGACCAGGCGGACGCCACGCGTCACCGGCGCGACCTGGTGGATCGTCGTCGACGGGTACAGCACGGCATCGCCCGCGGCGAGCTTGATCGGCAGCACATGCTGGCCGAGCGTGATCATCAGTTCGCCGCCGTCGTATTCCTGCGGGTCGCTGAGGAACACGGTGACCGAAACATCCGAACGCATTGCCGGTTGAGAAGGGAACAACGCCTCGTCCATGTGCCAGCCATAGCTCATACCCGGCTCGTAGCGGGAGATCGTCGGGTTGGCCATGTTGCGCGCCTGGGCGGCGACGCGCAGTTCGGGATGACGGAACAGCGCATCGCGCAGAATGGCGCCAGGCTCGACCGCGGCCGGATCGTTCTGCGGAATCTGCTGGTTGCGCTTGAGCGGATGGTTGGGGTTGCTGATGCGACCATCGACGAATTGCGAGCGTTCCGCGATAGCCCGCAATTTGGCGAGCTCATCGGGCTGAAGGACATTGCGCAGATGATGGATCATCGGGTTCCCGGCATGCGATTCGGTCAGGCCGGCATTATCGCATTGCCTGATCGACCTGACGAAACGGGTCGCCAAGGTCGGGGCGGTGTGCGGCATGCGTGTGGGCGCGAACCTGCGGTATGCCCCATCCTGGCGGACCAGGAGATGTCCGATTATCGGTGGCCGTGGGCCCGCCATTGGACAAGCTCAGTGCCTGCCCCGGAATTGATCACGGGGAGAACGGAGTACGAGAGCGCGGGGACTTGCCCTTCGACAGGCGCAGCGTGATCAAAGGGAAGGCGGCTTTCCGTCGCGTTCTTGCAAGGGAGCGCGAAACATCACGCAGCGAATACCATTCGTCCCCGGATCGCTGTCCGCGGCAGGCTCTGAGCGCGTCTAAGGACGAACGCAATGTCGCAGGGATTGTCGATCGTCGCCCCGCGGCTAGAAATGCGCGTCTTCGAAGCCTTCGTCCATCGGCGTCTCGCCGCCTTCGGCGAGGCGGATCTTGAGGGCCAGGCCATCGCGCGAATCGGCCTTGGCCAGGGCTTCCTCGAGTTCGATTCGGCCATCCTTGTACAGCGCATAGAGGGCCTGATCGAAGGTGCACATGCCTTCCTGCAGGCTGCGGTCCATGGCCTCCTTCATCTCGTGGATCTGTCCGCGCCGGATCATGTCGCGTATCAGCGGCGTGTTCAGCAGCACCTCGACCGCCGGCAGGCGGCGGCCGTCCTTGCCCATCACCAGGCGCTGGGAAATGACCGAGCGCAGGTTCAGGGCCAGGTTCATCAGGATGTTGCGGTGCGCGGATTCGGGGAAGAAGTTGAGGATGCGCTCGAGGGTCTGGTCGGCATTGTTCGAATGCAGCGTGGCCAGGCACAGGTGCCCGGTTTCCGAGAATGAAATGGCCGCTTCCATGGTCTCCGCGTCACGGATTTCGCCGATCAGGATGACATCCGGCGCCTCACGCATCGCGTTCTTCAGGGCCTCGTGGTAGCTGTGCGTATCGAGGCCGACCTCGCGCTGGTTGACCACCGATTTCTTGTGCCGGTACAGGTACTCGATCGGATCCTCGACGGTCAGGATATGGCCCGAGGTATTGCTGTTGCGATGGTCGATCATCGCCGCCAGCGTGGTCGACTTGCCCGAGCCGGTCGCGCCGACCACGAGGATCAGGCCGCGCGGCTCCATGATCAGGTCCTTGAACAGCTGTGGCAGGCGCAGCTGTTCGATGGTCGGGATCTCGCTCTTGATCGCGCGGATCACCATGCCGACTTCGCCGCGCTGCTTGAACACGTTGATGCGGAAGCGGCCGGCGTCCTTCACGGCGATCGCCATGTTGAGCTCGAGGTTCTTCTCGAACTGTGGAACCTGGCCCTCGTCCATCAGCGAATAGGCGATCTTCTTCACCATGCCGCCGGGCAGCCCGGTATTGCCGAGCGGATACAGCTTGCCCTCGACCTTGATGTTCACCGGAGCGCCCGTCGTCAGGAACATGTCCGACGCGCCCTTTTCGGTCATCAGCTTGAGGAAATACCCGATATCCATCTGATCAATCCCCCTGGAACGTCACTCTGTATCCGCCAAGATCATTGCGAATGCCAGGCGGCCTTCCCACAATAGGAGAAAGCCCCGGGCGCAGAGAACAGTTATGACACCAAGCGGTACGAAAATCCATGCTCCATTCGTCGTTTCAGTGGCCTTGCTGCTGGCCGCCTGCGGCCCGACCAAGCCACCGCCGGACCTGCTCGGAGGTGCCCAGCAGCGCCTTTCCAGCGCCCGCAGCGCCGGCGCCCCGACCTATGCACCCATGGAGCTGCGTTTCGCCGAGGAACGTCTGGACCAGGCCCAGGCGGCCATGGCCGATCGCGACTACACCCTGGCGGCCAATCTGGCCGAGGAATCCTCGGTCAACAGCGAACTCGCGGCGATCAAGGCCCGGCTTGGCAAGCTGCGCGAATCGGTGGATACGCTGAAGCAGGAAAACGCCGAAATCTCGCGTGTGCTCGGTTCCGGCGAGCCGGCCGATGGCGGTGCGCCATGATGCGCCTGTGCCTGATCGCCCTTGCCCTGGCGGCGACCCTGCTGGTTTCCGGTCCCGTCCATGCGGCCAGCCTCGATGTCGACCACGAGCGCCTGTCGAGGAGCCTGGCCCAGCTCGAATCCGATGCCAAGCTCGGCACCTATGCGGCTGCCGAAATCGCCCGCGCCCAGGCCGCCCTCGATGCGCTGAAGGAGAATGGTCGCGGCAAGAAGCGCGCCCACCTGCTGTACCTGGCCGAACGGCGCGTCGACATCGCCTGGGCGACCGCGCAGGTAGCGGACTTCGAGAGCCAGCTGGCCGAGCTCAGGCAGGAACACGGCCGCCTGCAACTGGCCGCCGCGCGCAAGGAGGCCGAACAGGCCCGTCGCGAACTCGACCAGCAGCGCCTGATGGCGCAGATCCGGGCCGAGGAAGCCGAACGCGCCGCCGAGGAAGCCCGTCTGCAGGGCGAGCAGCAAACTGCGGCCGCACGCGAAGAGGCGGAGCAGGCCCGGCGCCTGGCCGATGCGCAGGCGCAGGAGACCGCACTTGCGCGCAAGGAAGCCCAGCTGGCCGCCGCCGCAGCTGACGCACTGCGTGCGCGCCTTAACAATCTGCGTGCCACGCGTGGCGCGCAGGGCATGCAGATGACCCTCGACGACGTGGCTTTCGCCTCCGGACAGTCGAAACTGCTGCCGGAAGCGAAGGAACCCCTGGCCAAGCTGGTCGAATTCGTCCGCCAGGAGCCCGACAAGCAGATCCGCATCGAGGGCCATACCGATTCCACGGGCAGCGCCAATGCCAACCAGGTGCTCTCGCAGCGCCGTGCAGAAGCGGTCCGCGACGCCCTGGTCGCCGCCGGCATCGATCCCGCCCGAATGACCGTCGTGGGCCTCGGAGCGGAGCGGCCCGTGGCCCCCAATGATACCGCTGAAGGGCGCGCCAGAAACCGCCGTGTTGATGTAATTCTTCAGGATAAACAATAACTTGAGATTTTCTGGCGATTGCTGAAACTGCGCCGGAAAGCGGTTGCCAAGGCCCCGGCAAAGGAGTAGTTTCTAAATCCCATGCGACCCGGTGTTTCTCTGGAACCCGCATGGGATATGCCTAGCCCATGAGTTCAGCACAGAAGACCGTTCACCCAGCGCCGTCGGCTCAACAGGTCCGACACGCACGGTCGAGTGCCTGGCAGTGGCGCCCGCCCGTGTCGCAAGCTGGTTATCGCGGCCCGAGTGCTGGATCCGTCGGCTCAGGCGGCCTGATATCAGGCCATAGCGTGTCTGTTCCATCGTCCCCGCAACCCATGACGCGACGCCCACCCGGGTGTCGCGTCATGGTGTCTGCGTTTCAAACTCGAGAGGAGGCAGCCTGATGTTCGAAAACGCTGAACGTGAAGATCTGGAATCCTTGATGCACGGCAATACCGAGTTCCGCCAGCTGTATCACAGGCACAAGGAACTCGACGACAAGGTCCGCGACGCCGAACTGGGCGTACTGCCGATGGATGTAGTCACCCTGCATACCCTCAAGAAGGAAAAGCTCCTCGCCAAGGACAAGCTCACCTATATGTGGGAGCACCTGCACCACACCTCCGCCTCACACTGACTTTTCCCGCCCCGCGCGCCGCTGAGGCCCGCCCGGGCCCTCGGCGCCGCGCGCCGGGCCCTCCCACCCACGCAAGATCCCCCCGCCTTATCCTAGAGTTCCTCCGCTACGTTGTAGGAAGCGGCTTCAGCCTGAGGTTTCCCCACTTATTTTCGCCTGTTGAGAGAA
>JAHCAR010000003.1 GCA_019634795.1 Dokdonella sp. | reverse complement strand
GCCGCGACTGCTCAAGCGCGAACAGAGCAGCCCGCTGGAACCGGACCAGGTCAAGGCGCTGCGTGAACTGTGCGGCGCTGCCGAACCGGAACCCTGCCTGACCCTGGCCCCGGTCATCGGCCAGCGCCGCAGCATGCCGACCGAATTCCGACCCGACCCCAAGGCCCAGCAGGCCTGGACCAGCACGCGCACCGAAGAGGCACGCGAGTTCGGCCAGTTCGACCGCATCCGTGACGATGGCTGGAAGTCGCCCTCGGCGAACAAGGGCAAGCGCTCGCGCGGCGGCGGCGGACCGCGTCCGTCACGGCCGCGCGGCAAGCCGGGCCCGGTCGCCGGCTCCCAATACGTCGATCCGGGCCTCAATCCGGCCGTGTTGCGCGCCTGGTTTCCCGATTCGCCGCAGCCCGGCGCGCGCAAGCGCAAGCCCGGGCAACGCGGCCCGGGCGGCCGTCCGAATCCGAATGCGAATGGCAATGTCGAGCATGGCAATCGCGCGCCGCGCGGCAATCCGCAACGCAGCGGCCCGGTCCACGGCAATCGCCCGCCGCGCGATCATGCCCGCGCCGATGATGCGGTCGGCAATCGCGCGCCACGCGGAAATTCGATCAACGACGACGCTCGCGGCAATCGCGCCCAGCCGCAAGGCGGGCAACGCGACCAGGGCGGTGTCTGGGCCAACCGCGCAAGACCGGCGGGTGGCGAAGGCCGCGGCAACCAGGCCCGCGGCAAGGGCCCGCGCGGCAACAATCCGCAGCGCGGCGGCAATGCAGGCAATACCGGCAACGCCGGACGTCGAGGAAACACGCCGCACCCCGGCAACCGTCGTGGTCCTGGCGGCGGCAAGCACGAATGAAAACGGCGGAGCTTGCGCTCCGCCGCTATTGACTCTCTGCTGGCCGTAAACGCCTAGTCGAGTTTCAGGCCCTTCTTGTTGCTGTCGCGGCGCTTGCGTTCCTTGGCCGCATATTCGTCTTCGCAGCCATTGCGCTCGACCATGACGCAGCTCAGGTAGTCGGTCACTTCGACCAGCACGGCGCGGATGGCCTTGCCGGCCGGGGTGTTCTTCTCCTGCGACAGCGAACCGCCGAAGCCGCCGCGGAACACGCCGACGCTCACGCCGCCACCCGAAGTACGCCCTTCCACGGTGCGCGAGAAATCGATTTCGCCGGTCGTTGCATTGACCACGCGCACGTCGACCGCGATATAGGCCTCGCTCTTCTTGCCGCCCAGCGAAATGCCCTTGAAGCTGATGCCACCGCCGGTGCTGGCCGTGTTCTCTTCATAGGAGGTGACCGTGCCCATGACCAGGTAGTCGGCGCCGGTCAACTTGCCGATCTGCGCGCCGCTGCCCGAGCGCACCCGGCCCGAAGCCGCGAGGTTCTGCTCTTCGAGCACCTTTTCGAGCTTGGCCCGCTCGACGACACGGAAGCTGCCCGTGCTCGAGAGCTCGTTCGAGAGCATTCCCGAAAGCTCCCAGCCCACGCCGCCGCGCCACCACGCCGCACCGGACTCGTTCTTGAATTCGGCAACGCCGACCGATGGCTTCTCGCCGCGCGCCAGCACGGTGCCGGCAAAACCGATTCCTGCGATGGCCAGCGCGGCCACGATTGCAAGCTTCTTCATCTTTCCTCTCCCGTTTGATTCGGACCCATGACTATCGCCCGTCCGCCCGGCTAGCCAGGTCGACTTGGCGATTGTATGCCAACGTCTCCTGACCGGTAGTGGCCGGACCACCTCCAGGCAACTCGATTTGCGAGCATTCTAGCAGGCGATTAGGTGACCAACGGCGCACCGGTCGTCCTGGCAAACCCGAACTGGCGCGCATGCATTGTGTGTGCTGATTAACGCTTTTCGGCGCCCGAAGCGGACGTCCTGGCGCGATAACGCGACCGAAACGCATGGTTAACCGGCGCGACACATGAAATCCTTAGAGTCGGCATCCTCGCAACAACGCGACCCATGCCATGCACGCCAATCGCCGAACCGAAGCCAACATCCTCGGCTACCAGCTCGATCGCGTCGAGGCCGGCAGCCACTGGGCTACCCAATACGAAGTCCTGGCGCCCGATGGTGGCGACGTCATTGCCAGTTTCCCCGATCGTCCGTCGGCCGAGCGCTTCATCCTGATGCGCGAGCTGCGCGGCTGCACCACCGGCATCCGGCATCCGGCCTACTGATCGCGGGCGATCATCGAACCGGGCCTGACCCGGCTCGATGGACGGTCGCCTTGCCAGCCGCCGGCGATCCGGTCAAAGTTGCCGCTCCGGCCAACGGAGCGCATGCCTTGACCGACGTCGCCATCCTGCACAATCCCCGCTGTTCGAAGTCCCGGGCCACACTCGAGCTGCTCGCGGCTCGTGGCATCCAGCCGCACGTGGTCGACTACCTGAAGACGCCGCTGGACACCGATGAACTCGAGCGGATCCTCGGCATGCTCGGCATCGGTCCGCGCGAACTGATGCGCAAGGATGAATCGGCCTATCGCGATCTCGGCCTCGACGATCCGCAGCTCGATCGCAGCGAGCTGCTGGCTGCTCTCGTTGCGAATCCAGGGCTGATCCAGCGGCCGATCGTCATCGCCAATGGCAAGGCCGCGATCGGGCGGCCACCCGAGGCGATCCTGGACATCCTCTGATGGACAAGCTGCAGGGCATGCAACTGTTCACCCGGGTCGTCGAGGCCGGCAGCTTCACAGCCGGTGCCGAACAGATGGGCATTTCGCGGGCCCTCGCCAGCAAGCTGATCCAGAACCTCGAGGATTCGCTCGGCGTGCGCCTGCTCAACCGCACCACGCGCCGGATCAGCCTGACCGATCCCGGCAAGAACTACTACCAGCGGGTCAGCGAGCTGCTCGCCCAGCTCGCCGAGGCCGAAGCCGAAGCGGCCGAACTGCAGATCGAGCCACGCGGCCGCATGCGGGTCAGCGCGCCGATCTCGTTCTCGGTGCTGCACCTGGCGCCCGCGTTGTCCGAGTTCCAGCGTCGCTACCCGCGCCTGGAACTGGAACTCGACCTCAATGATCGCGTGGTCGATCTCGTCGACGAGGGCTTCGATCTGGCCATCCGCATCGGCCGGCTGGCGGACTCGTCGCTGATCGCGCGCCGGATCGCCCCGGCCTGCCTGGTCCTGCTGGCCTCGCCGGCCTACCTCGAGAGGGCCGGAACACCGACCCGCCCCGAGGAGCTGTCGAACCACGAATTCCTCATCTACACCCTGGCCAGCCGGCGCGACGAACTGGTCTTCGAGCGCGGCGACGAAAAGGCCGCCGTGCGCATCCATGGCAACCTGCTGGTCAACAACGGCGACTACATCGCCGCTGCGACCATCGAGGGCAATGGCATCAGCCTGCTGCCGACCTTCATCGCCGCGCCGCATCTGAAGGCCGGGACCCTGGTGCCGATCCTGCGCGAATGGAGCGTGCCGCCGATCGCCATCCATGCCGTGTACGCGCAAACCCGCGCCCTGCCCGCGAAGACGCGCGTGCTCATCGACTACCTGGTCGAGCGCTTCGGACCCGAGCCCTACTGGGAAGCCAACTGCGCCGAAAGCGGGCCGCTCAAGCATCCAGGCTGAAGGAGTCGGCGTCCATCCAGGCCGGGAAACGGGCCCGGAAGGCGCCCAGCGCAACCGGATCCAGCGTCGCCGTGACGACCTGCTCCTGGCCGCCGAGCTCGACCAGCGGCTGGCCAAGAAAGTCGAGAATGGCACTGTCGCCGGCGTAAGCGATGTCATTGCCGTCGACGCCGACGCGATTGAGGCCGACGCAGTAGCTCAGGTTCTCGATGGCCCGTGCCCGCAGCAAGGTAGACCAGGCATGCCGGCGCGGCGCCGGCCAGTTCGCCACGAAGATCAGCAGATCGTAGTCGAAGCGGTTTTCGTCCCTGGCGTAGCGATTGCGGCACCAGACCGGGAATCGCAGGTCGTAGCAGACCAGCGGGCAGATTCGCCAGCCCTTGAGCTCGACGATCAGGCGTTCGCTGCCGGCGGCATAGCGCTCGTGCTCGTTGGCCATGCGGAAAAGGTGGCGCTTGTCGTAGATGGCATGGCTGCCATCCGGGCGCGCCCAGACCAGGCGGTTGACGCACTTCTCGCCGTCGCGAATGACCAGGCTGCCGGTGACCACGCAACCCGCCTCGACGGCCAGCGCAGCGAGCCAGCGTATGCCTTCGCCATCCATGGTCTCGGCGTTGCCGAGGGTCTCGTTGGTAAAGCCGCTGAGAAAGGTCTCCGGCAGCACGACGAGGTCGCTTTGCCCGCTCAGGCTGCGAACCAGGGCGCCGTAGTAGCCGCGGTTGGCCGCGGCATCGTGCCAGCGCGTGGCGCCTTGCACGAGGGATACGCGAAGTGGCGAGGGAAGCGCGGAGGTCATGGTCAGAGAGCGCTCAGTCTTTGCGCGGCCGTGCGCAGGATGTCATCGGATTTGGCAAAACAGAAGCGGATCAGGCGCATGTCCGGCGGTGGCGATTCGTAGAAGGCCGAAACCGGGATCGCGGCGACGCCGGCATTCGCGACCAGCCACTCGCAGAAGCCGAAATCGTCCTTGTCGCTGATTGCCGAGTAGTCGACGAGCTGGAAATAGGCTCCGGAAACCGGCAGCAGGCGGAAACGCGTCCCCGCGAGCAGCTCGCGGAAGAACTCGCGGCGGGCCTGGTAGAACGCCGGTAACTGCAGGTAGTGCTCGGGCTGCTTCTCGAGGATCTCGGCCAGCGCCACCTGGGCCGGGGTGAACGTACAGAAGGTCAGGTACTGATGGACCTTGCGCAATTCGGCGCTGAGCGCCCTCGGCGCGATGCAGTAGCCGATCTTCCAGCCTGTGCAGTGGTAGGTCTTGCCGAACGAACTGACCACGAAGCTGCGTGCGGCAAGTTCCTCGTGGCGCAGGACGCTCTGGTGCTCGCGCCCGTCGAAGACGATGTGCTCGTAGACCTCGTCCGAGAGCACGAGGATGTCGGTATCGCGCGTGATCTCGGCCAGCGCATCGAGATCGCCCGGCGCGAAGACCGCGCCGGATGGATTGTGCGGGGAGTTGACGATGATCAGGCGGGTGCGCGGCGAGATCGCATCGCGGACGCGCTGCCAGTCGACGGAGAAATCCTCCGGATTCAGTCCGACGTGCACGGCGACGCCGCCGTTGAGCTCGACGGCCGGTTCGTAGCAGTCGTAGCAGGGGTCGAGCATGATCACCTCGTCACCACGGCGGACCACCGCCGCAATGGCCGCGAAGATGGCCTCGGTGGCCCCGGAGGTCACGGTGACGTCGGTATCGGCATCGACCCTGCACCCGTAGAGCGATTCGCTCTTGCGCGCGATCTGCTGGCGCAGTGCCGGCCAGCCGGTCGCCGGCGCGTACTGGTTCTTGCCGGAGTTCATGGCCGCAGTCAGCGCATCGCGCAGCGCCTGCGGACCGTCGAAATCGGGGAATCCCTGGCCAAGATTGACCGCATCGTGACTCGCGGCCAATTGGCTCATGACCGTGAAGATGGTCGTCCCGACTTTTGGCAACTTGGTTTCAATCTTCATCGCAACTCATTGGTTGTAAGAAAGAAACGGCGCGGAAATACGATCCGCGCCGAATCCAACGATAACCCAGAATCCGCGATGCCGGGGGGCGTTCCGCGCGGCCCCCGTATCGAACCCGGCGCCGGTCCGGACTAGCTTGCGGCCGGCGCCTCGAGAATGACCCGGTTGAGCCGCTGCACGAACGCCGCCGGATCCTCGAGCTGGGCGCCCTCGGCGACCTGGGCCTGCTCGAGCAACAGCAGGGCCAGATCGCTGGCCCGGGCATTGTCGGTCTCCGCCTCGAGCCGCTTGATCAGCGCATGGCCCGGGTTGATTTCGAGCACCGGCGCGGAATCGGGCATCTCGTGCCCGGACTGCTTGAGCACACGGCGCAGATGCAGGGCCATGTCGTATTCATCGAGAACCAGGCACGAAGGCGATTCGGTCAGGCGCCGGCTGACCTTGACGTCACGCACGCGCTCGCCGAGCAGTTCCTTGAGCCGGGCGACCACGGCCGATGCCGCTTCCTCGCTGGCCTTGTGCGCCTCGCTGGCGGCGGCATCGAGTTCGATCTCGCCCTTGCCGACGTGGCGCAGCTTCTTGCCGGCATATTCGGTCAGGTAGCCCGCCATCCACTCGTCGATGCGATCGGACATCAGCAGCACCTCGACCCCCTGGGCCTTGAGCGCTTCGAGCTGCGGACTGCCCTTGGCGGCGGCGTAGGAGTCGGCGGTGATGTACCAGATGATCTCCTGCCCGGCCTGCATGCGGCCGATGTAGTCATCCAGCGAAACAGTCGGCGCCGCACCATCGGACCGGGTCGAGGCGAAGCGCAGCAGCTTGGCGATGCGCTCGCGATTGCCGGTGTCCTCGGCGATGCCTTCCTTGAGCACGCTGCCGAAGGCGGACCAGAAGGTCGCGTACTTCTCCGCCTCGTCGGTGGCCAGCTTGTCGAGCAGATCGAGGACGCGCTTCGTACAGGCACCGCGGATACGCTCGACCTGGCGATTCTGCTGCAGGATCTCGCGGCTGACATTGAGCGGCAGGTCGTCGGAGTCGACCACACCACGTACGAAGCGCAGGTAGGCCGGCAACAGCTGTTCGCTGGCATCCATGATGAAAACACGACGGATGTAGAGCTTGAGGCCCTTGCGCTCCTCGCGGCCGTTCATGAAATCGAAGGGGGCCTTGGCCGGCACGTAGAGCAGCGAGGTGAAGTTCTGGTTGCCCTCGACACGGTTGTGGGTCCAGGTCAGGGCGTCGTTGAAATCGTGGCTCAAGGACTTGTAGAAGTTCTGATAGTCCTCGTCCTTGAGCTCGCTCTTCGGGCGCGTCCACAGGGCCGAGGCCGAATTGACGGTTTCCCATTCCTCGCTGGCCTTGCCATCGTCGAGCTTGGGCATGCGGATCGGAAACCCGATGTGGTCGGAGTAGCGCGAGATCAGGCTGCGCAGCTTCCAGGCCTCGAGGAACTCCTTTTCGTCTTCCTTCAGGTGCAGCGTCACGGTAGTGCCGCGCTGCGGCACGTCGACCGATTCGAGGGTGTACTCGCCCTGCCCGTCGCTCTCCCAGCGCACGCCCTCGCCTGCCGGCGTACCGGCGCGGCGGCTGGTCACGGTGACGCGGTCGGCTACGACGAAGGCCGAGTAAAAGCCCACTCCAAACTGCCCGATCAGGCGACTGTCGGCCTTTTTGTCTGCAGCGAGGGATTCGAGGTAGCGTCGCGTGCCCGAACTCGCAATGGTGCCGAGGTTGGCGACCAGCTCGTCACGGTCCATGCCGATGCCGTTGTCATGCACGCTGAGCGTGCGCGCCGCGGCGTCGAAGGATACTTCGATGCGCAGTTCCGCATCGTCGGCCATCCAGTCCGGATGGGCCAGTGCCTCGAAGCGCAGCTTGTCGCAGGCGTCGGAGGCGTTCGAAATCAGTTCGCGAAGGAAGATTTCCTTGTGCGAGTAGAGCGAATGGGTGACCAGGTGCAGGACCTGGGCGACTTCGGCTTCGAACTTTCGGGTTTCAGCAGTCGTGCTCATGGGCAGGGATCTCGGGAAGTCTGGATCTGCCCTGCTCGTTGGGGGTGCACAGCCCGATTTTCAACTGCCTCCGGGGGCCTGCCTGGCTGGCCCGGAAAAACAATACGGCCGCCTTGCGGCGGCCGTATTGCGACGAGGAGCACAGACGCGACTCAATGCTCCAAGACGGAAATACGCTGGCGCGGTGGATCTCAGTCCTGAGCGGCGATCGGCGTGCTCAGGTCTTCCTTGATACGCGCCTTCTTGCCCTGCAGGCCACGCAGGTAGTAGAGCTTGGCGCCGCGCACCGAACCACGGCGCTTGACGACCACCGACTCGATGATCTGGCTGTGCGACTGGAAGACACGCTCGACGCCGGTGCCGTGCGACATCTTGCGTACCGTGAAAGCAGAGCTGAGGCCGGCGTTCTTCTTGGCGATGACTACCCCCTCGTAGGCCTGCACGCGTTCGCGGTTGCCTTCCTTGACCTTGACGTTGACCACGACCGTGTCGCCGGGGCTGAATTTCGGCAAGGTGCGGGTGATCTGTTCTGCTTCGAATTGTTGGAGGAGGTTCATGGCATTCACCAGTATCGTTGGATTCGTCATGCAGGTTCGGACGGTTCCGCCCTGCTATCTGTTCGCCGCCCGATGCTCGCGGCGGAATTCATCGAGCAAGGCGCGCGCTTCGTCGTCGAGACTCACGCGCGCCAGCAAATCGGGGCGCCGCAGCCAGGTCCTTCCCAGCGCCTGCTTGCGTCGCCAGCGTCGGATCATCGCGTGATCACCCGACATCAAAATTTCCGGCACATCTCCCAGCGCATCGCTGACCGGGCGTGTGTAGTGCGGGCAATCGAGCAGGCCATCCGTGAAGGAGTCCTGCTCGGCGGACTGCGCATCGTTCAGCGCGCCATCCTGCAACCGCCCCACCGCGTCGATCACGACCGCCGCCGCCAACTCGCCGCCCGAGAGCACGTAGTCGCCGATGGAGACTTCCTCGTCGACCAGGTTTTCCAAAACCCGCTCATCGACGCCTTCGTAGCGACCGCACACGAGGATCAATCGATCCATGCGTGCGAATTCCAGAACCTTTTCCTGCGTGAGTCGCGCTCCCTGCGGACTCATGTAAACAACTCGTGCCGACTGCGCGCTTGCCGACCTGACGCTGGCGATGGCATCGCGCAACGGCCCGATCGTCATCAACATGCCGGGACCGCCACCAAACGGCCGGCCATCGACCGTGCGATGGTTGTCGGTCGCAAAATCGCGCGGATTGCAGGTTGCAACCTGCAGCAGACCGCGCTCCTGCGCCCTTCCCACCACGCCGATTCCGGCACAGGAATCGATGAACTCCGGGAACAGCGTGATGACGTCGATGCGCATCGCGCAGGTTTCCGAAAGCCTTTGTCCTAGAACTCCGGATCCCAGTCGACCGTGACCCGGCCTGCCTTGAAATCCACCGTCTTCACATAATCGTCGATCACGAACGGCAGCAGCCGCTCACGGTCTCCGTCGCGGACCACCATGACGTCGTTTGCGCCGGTCGCGAGCAGGTGCGAAATCCTGCCCAGGGCAACGCCGTCGATGGTGACGACTTCGAGTCCTTCGAGGTCGGTCCAGTAGTACTCGCCGGGCTTCGGTTCGGGAAGAACCGAACGCCTGACCTTGATCTCGCTGCCGACCAGGGTCGCTGCGCGATCCCGATCGGTGATCTCAGGCAACGTAGCGACGATGCCCTTGCCTTGTTCCCTGCCACGACATCCGGAAATCTCGCTTTCCCCGGTCGTCGTGCTCAGCAGCCAGGGCTGGTAGCGGAATATTCGCGTACGCGGTTCGGTGTAGGACTCGAGTTTGACCTCGCCCGCCACACCGTGGAGCCCGACGATCCTGCCTACCAGGATCCACCGGTCACCCGCCGCGGTCACGCCGCCGGCACAGCCTGCTTGGATGCCGCCTTGTACAGTGCCTTGACCTTCTCGGTCAGTTGCGCGCCCTTCTCGACCCAATGCTTGACGCGCTCGGTGTCGAGCTGGAGCTTGACGTCCTGGCCGGCCGCGATCGGGTTGTAGAAGCCGACGCGCTCGATGTTGCGGCCGTCGCGCGCATCGCGCTGGTCGGCGACGACGATGTGATAGAACGGGCGCTTCTTGGCGCCGCCACGTGAAAGGCGAATCTTGACCATGGTATCTCTCTGATATTGCTGAAGTTTCCGGCGCGCACGCCGGGAAACAACCGGGTCGGGCCAAGGGAGCCGGGCATTTTAGCCGATTTGCAGGAAAATGAAAGCCCTGCAAGGGTTTGCCGGATATTCCGGCGACGTCGCCTGATACGCGTCGCCGCCCCCGGCCGGCGACCTGCGCCGCGGAACGGCCGTTGCCTGCTACTGCGGCGGCCGGAAGCCCCCGGGACCGCCCATGCCGCGCATGGCGCCCTTCATCTGCCGCATCATGCCCTTGATGCCGCCGCTGCCGAGCTTGGACATCATCTTTTCCATCTGCTGGTACTGCTTGAGCAGGCGGTTGACGTCGGCCGGCTGCTGGCCGGAGCCGCGTGCGACGCGTGCGCGACGCGAGCCCTTGAGCAGGTCCGGGTGGCGTCGCTCCTTCTTGGTCATCGAATTGATGATCGCGATCATGTGGTGGACCTGCTTGTCGTTGACCTTCGACTTGACCTGCTCGGACATGCCGCCCATGCCAGGCAGCTTGTCGATCAACGAGGCCATGCCGCCCATGTTGACCATCTGCTCGAGCTGGGTCTTCATGTCGTTGAGGTCGAAGCGCTTGCCCTTGATGACCTTTTCGGCAAGTTTCTGGACCTGCTCCTGGTCGACCTTGCGTTCGACTTCCTCGACCAGCGAAAGCACATCGCCCATGCCGAGGATGCGCTGGGCCAGGCGATCCGGATGGAACGGCTCGAGGGCATCGGTCTTTTCACCGGCGCCGACGAACTTGATCGGCCGGCCGGTGATGTAGCGCACCGAGAGCGCGGCGCCGCCACGCGCGTCGCCGTCGGTCTTGGTCAGCACGACCCCGGTCAGGGGCAGTGCGTCGGCGAACGCCTTGGCCGTGTTGGCCGCGTCCTGGCCGGTCATCGCGTCGACCACGAACAGGGTCTCGACCGGATCGAGCGAGGCATGCAGGGCCTTGATCTCGTCCATCATCTCGCTATCGACGTGCAGGCGACCGGCGGTGTCGACGATCAGCACGTCGGCGAAATTCTTCCTCGCCGCGTCCAGTGCCGCGGCGGCGATGTCGATCGGTGCCTGTCCTGCGGACGATGGATGGAACAGCACGTCGACCTGTCCGGCCAGGGTGCGCAGCTGCTCGATCGCGGCCGGGCGGTAGACGTCGCAGCTGACCACCATGACCTTCTTTTTCTTGCGCTCGCGCAGGAAGCGCGCCAGCTTGGCCACGGTCGTGGTCTTGCCGGCGCCTTGCAGTCCGGCGACGAGCACGATCGCCGGCGGCGCCGCGGCCAGGTTCAGGTCGGTGTTGACCGATCCCATGACCACGGTCAGTTCGTCGCGGACGACCTTGATCAGGGCCTGGCCCGGGGTCAGGCTCTTCATGACCTCCTGGCCGATCGCGCGCACCTGCACGCGCTGGATCAGGGCCTGCACCACAGGCAGGGCCACGTCGGCTTCGAGCAGGGCGATGCGCACTTCGCGCATCGATTCGCGAATATTGGCTTCGGTCAGGCGGCCGCGGCCGCGCAGACGCTCTACGGTGGAGGAAAGACGCTGGCTGAGGGATTCGAACATGGGCGCGGAAGATCGGCGTAAACGTAGCCTTCTAGTATATCAGCGCACCCGCCTCGGCGAGGATCGTGCCTGCGATGGAAGATCAACCTTGCGCCGGGGCACACGTTTCCGCGAGTCGGCGGCTGTGCCAAACTTCAATGCATGCCTACCGCACTGCTGAGCCTGTTCGCGATCGCCGACTACCTGATCGCGACCATCGTCCTTGCCTTGCCGATCGCCCGCCTGCCGGCACCGGCCCGCGGCATCGGCCTCGCCCTGGCGACGCTTGCCGTGCTCGTGCATGGCACCCTGATGTTCGGCCTGCACCGCGGCGGGCTCGACCTGCATTTCTTCGCCTCGCTGTCGCTGGCCGCCTTCGGCATCGCCGCGCTGACCCTGATCGTCAACCTGGTGCGGCCGGTCGCGGCGCTCGGCGTGCTGGTCTTTCCGGTCGCCGCGCTGTTGCTCGGCCTCGATGTCTTCTACGCGCCGGCCACGGTCGCCCAGCCGATGGAATGGCAGATCAAGCTGCACGTGAGTTTCGCCCTGCTCGCCTACAGCCTGCTCAGCATTGCCGCCTTGCTGGCGATCCTGCTGGCACTGCAGGAACGCGCCTTGCGCCGGCACCGGATCGACTCGGGCCTGATCCGCGCCCTGCCCCCCTTGACCATGACCGAATCGCTGCTGTTCCGGCTGATCGGGGTCGGCTTCGTCTTCCTGACCCTGACCCTGGTCAGCGGAGTGCTCTTCGTCGACGACCTGTTCGCCCAGCACCTCGCCCACAAGACGATCCTTTCGATCGCCTCATGGCTGGTCTTCGGCGTGCTGCTTTTCGGCCGCTGGCGCTGGGGCTGGCGCGGCGGCCGCGCCGTGCGCCTGACCCTGATCGGCATGAGCGTCTTGCTGCTGGCATTCTTCGGCAGCAAGTTCGTGCTCGAGATGGTCCTGCACCGCCCGCTCTGAGCGATCGCGTCAATCGGAATCTAGAGTTCGGAAGTCGCCGAGAGTGCGTCGCCGAGACGGTCGACCGCGATGATCGCGAGCTTGCCGATGTGCGATTTCTTCGGCGCATTGGCCTTGGGCACGATCGCATGCAGGAAACCGTGGGTGGCGGCCTCGCGCAGCCGTTCCTCGCCGTTCGGTACCGGCCGGATCTCGCCCGACAAGCCGACTTCGCCGAAGGCGACGAGTTTTTCCGGCAGGGCACGATCGCGAAAGCTCGACAGCACGGCCAGCAGGACCGGCAGGTCGGCCGCGGTCTCCTGCACGCGGATGCCGCCGACCACGTTGACGAAGACATCCTGGTCGTAGACCGCGGCGCCACCATGCCGGTGCAGGACCGCAAGCAGCATGGCCAGCCGGTTCTGTTCGAGACCGAGCGCGACGCGTCGCGGGTTGGCCAGCGGCGAAGCATCGACCAGCGCCTGCACCTCGACCAGCAGCGGACGGGTGCCCTCGCGCGTGACCATGACCGCGCTGCCCGGGGTCGGCTGGGCATGCGTGGACAGGAATATTGCCGATGGGTTCGGAACCTCCTTGAGGCCGCCCTCGGACATGGCGAACACGCCGAGTTCGTTGACAGCACCGAAACGGTTCTTGAACGCCCTGAGGATGCGGAAGCGGCTGCCCGATTCGCCCTCGAAATAGAGCACCGCATCGACCATGTGCTCGAGCACGCGCGGCCCGGCGATGCCGCCTTCCTTGGTCACGTGGCCGACCAGGAACACGCTGGTGCCGGTCTCCTTGGCGAAGCGGACCAGTCGTGCCGCCGATTCGCGCACCTGGCTGACCGAGCCCGGCGCCGCGGTCAGCAGTTCGGTCCAGATGGTCTGGATCGAGTCGATGATGAGGACTTCCGGCTTGCTGCTCGCGGCCTCGGCGAGGATGCGCTCGATCGAGGTTTCGGCCAGGGCCGAGAGGCCTTCGAGAGACAGGCCGAGACGCCGGCCCCGCGCGGCCACCTGGGCCAGGCTTTCCTCGCCGGTGACATAGAGCCCGCGCATGCGCTGGCCGATGGTCCCGAGCATCTGCAGCAGCAGGGTCGACTTGCCGATGCCCGGATCGCCTCCGATCAGGACCACCGAGCCGCCGACCAGTCCGCCACCGAGCACGCGGTCGAGTTCACCGATACCGGTCGCATTGCGCTGGTCGGCCTCGGCGGCGATCGAGGCCAGTTGGGTCACCCGGGCAGCATCGACGGCGCCGGCATAGCCGCCGCGGCGACCCGCCGGCGCATTCGATCGCGTGGCCGGCTCGAGCACGATTTCGGAGAGACTGTTCCATACCCCGCAATCGGTGCACTGCCCCTGCCACTTCGAATGTTCGGCGCCGCATTCGGCGCAGACGTAGGCAGTCCTGGCCTTGGCCATATCAGTTCGGATCCTCGAGGAAGCGCACGCGGCGGGTCATGCCGCAGACCAGTTCATAGCCGATCGAGCCGGCCCGGGCCGCGACCTCTTCGACCGGCAGGTCCTTGCCCCAGAGGATGACCGCATCGCCGACCCTTGCATCACCGTGCTTGCGCAGGTCGATCGTGATCAGGTCCATCGAGACACGACCAACCAGAGGCGCCCGGCGCCCGTTCAGCAGCACCGGCGTGCCGGCACTGGCCGAGCGCGGATAACCATCGCCATAGCCGATCTGGACGACGCCGACGTCCATGTCCTCGGGACAGGTCCAGCTCGCCGCATAGCCGATCGACTCGCCCTTGCCGATCCGGTTGATCGCGATCAGCTTGCTCGACAAAGTCATCGCCGGGCGGAAACCGAAGTCTTCGCCGGTGCGGCCTTCGACCACGGAAATGCCATACAGCACGCCGCCCGGACGCACCCAGTGGCCGCGCGCCTTGGGCCAGCCGAGCAGACCGGCGGAATTGGACAGTGAAAGAGGCCCCGGAAACTCCGTGGCAATGCGCTCGAAGCATTCGATCTGAGCCGCGGTCTGCGCATCGTCGAACACATCGGAATTGGCGAAATGGGTCATCAGGCCGATGTCGGCATCGACGTTCGGCAGCGCCAGCAGCCGCGCATGCGCGGCGGCGACCTGTTCGGGCGGAAAGCCGAGTCGGTGCATGCCGGTGTCGATCTTCAGCCAGACCTTGAGCGGGCGCGGATCGGGGTCGGCCTCGAGCCAGTCGATCTGGCTGCGGTGGTGGATCGCCGATTCGAGACCGAGGCGATGCATCTCGGCAATATCGGCCGCTTCGTCTATGCCCGACAGGACCACGATGCGACGGGCAACGCCGGCCGCGCGCAGGCGTTGTCCGTCGGCGATGCAGGCGACGCCGAAGGCGTCGGCTTCGTCGAAGGCGCGGGCCACGCGTTCGAGCCCGTGGCCGTAGCCGTCGGCCTTGACCACGGCCATGACCCGGGCCGGCCGGGCCAGCTCGCGCGAGCGCCGGAGGTTGTCGCGCAGCGCACCGAGATGGATGGTCGCGCTGGTCGCCCGGCTCACTCGAAGTGTTCCGTGTAGCGGTCGACCGCGAGGTTCTCGAAGCGCGTGAACTGGCCGAGGAAGGCCAGCTTGACCGAGCCGGTCGGGCCGTTTCGCTGCTTGCCGATGATGATTTCGGCGACGCCCTTCTCGGGCGAATCCGGGTTGTAGTACTCGTCGCGGTAGATGAACATGATGACGTCGGCATCCTGCTCGATGGCGCCCGATTCGCGCAGGTCCGACATCATCGGCTTCTTGTCCGTGCGCTGTTCGAGCGAACGGTTGAGCTGGGACAGCGCGATCACTGGGACATTGAGCTCCTTGGCAAGGGCCTTCAGTCCACGCGAAATTTCTGAAATTTCGGTGGCGCGATTCTCCTTGTTTCCGGGCACCTGCATGAGCTGCAGGTAGTCGATCACGATCAGGCCGAGGTCGTGCTCGCGCTTGAGGCGCCTGGCGCGCGCGCGCAGTTCGCCCGGCGACAGGGCCGGCGTGTCGTCGATGAAGATCCTCGCCTCGCTGAGCATCGTGATCGCGCTGGTCACGCGCGGCCATTCCTCCTCGGCGAGGTCGCCGGTGCGCAGGTGCTGCTGGTTGATCCGGCCCATCGAAGAGATCAGGCGGAAGGCCAGCTGCGAGGAAGACATTTCCATCGAGAAAACGGCCACGGCCTTCTTCGTCCGCATCGCCGCATTCTCGGCCATGTTCAGGGCCAGCGCGGTCTTGCCCATCGACGGACGCGCGGCAATGATGATCAGGTCCGAGGGCTGCAGGCCGGTAGTCATGTCGTCGAGATCGGTATAGCCGGTCGGCAGGCCGGTGATCGAGCCGCGGTTTTCGTAGCGGTGATGCAGGATCTGGAAGGCATCCTTGACCGCGGCGCGCATCGACACGAAGCCCTTGCGGCCGCGCGAACCCGCCTCGGCGATGCGGAAGACCTTCTGCTCCGCGGTTTCGAGAAGCTCCTGGCTGCTCCGGCCCTCGGGCTGGAAGGCGTCGCCGGTGATTTCGGTGCCGGTATCGATCAGTTGCCGCAGCACCGATTTTTCGCGAACGATGTCGGCGTAGGCGACGATGTTGGCCGCACTCGGCGTCGAGTTGGCCAGCTCGATGACGTAGGCGACGCCGCCGACCTGCTCGGCCATGCCCTGTGCATCGAACCACTCGCCCAGGGTCACCGCGTCGCAGGGCTGGTCCTTCTCGCTGAGCTGGTTGATGGCCCGGAAGATCAGGCGATGGTCGCGGCGGTAGAAATCCTCTTCGCTGATGCGATCGGCGACCCGTTCCCAGGATTCGGGCGCCAGCATGAGACCGCCGAGCACGGCCTGCTCCGCCTCGATCGAGTGCGGCGGCACGCGCAGGGTCTCGACGTTGACGGCGGGTTTGCGTTCGGTTACGACGACGGACATGGTGAGAAGCGGCGAAAAAGTTGGGACCGGCATAGTAGCCGCGCGTCTCACGGACTGCGACGGACAAGTCGGTGGACAGTTCGCTGATTGCGGTGGGCAAGTCTGTGGATAAGAACTTGCGACATGAAAACGAAAACGGGCGCCCCGAGGCGCCCGTTTTCATCGTGACGTTGGAACGTTTGATCAGTTGTCGGGAACGACAACGACCTTGACCGTCGAATCGACGTCGGCGTGCAGATGGATGCGAACCTCGAACTCGCCGATGTGGCGGATCGGGCCTTCGCCCTGCACCACTTCGTTCTTGTCCAGGGCCAGGCCCATCGCGGTGAACGCCTCGGCGATGTCGCGCGGGCCGACCGAGCCGAACAGCTTGCCTTCGGTACTGGCGTTGGCCTTGATCGTCACCGCGTCGGCACCATCGAACTGGGCCTTGCGAGCGGCGGCGGCGCCGAGCAGCTGGTTGGCCTTGGCCTCGTATTCGGCGCGACGCGCTTCGAAGTTGGCGAGGTTGTCGGCCGTGGCCGGCACCGCCTTGCCCTGCGGCACGAGGTAGTTGCGGCCGTAGCCCGGCTTGACGTTGACCTTGTCGCCGAGGTTGCCGAGGTTCTTTACTTTCTGCAGAAGGATCAGTTGCATGGAAGACTCCAATTCGTTAGCGCCGGATCATTCCGGCGCAGCTTGCGCTGTCCGAATCGGCCCGCTGCCGGGCCGGGTATTCAGATCAATGGCTGTCGCTGTAAGGCAGCAGGGCGAGGAAGCGTGCGTGCTGCACGGCCACGGCGAGCTGGCGCTGGTAGCGCGCCTTGGTGCCGGTGATGCGGCTCGGCACGATCTTGCCGGTCTCGGTGATGTACTGGCGAAGCAGGTTGAGATCCTTGTAGTCGATCTCGACGACGTCTTCGGCGGTGAAGCGGCAGAACTTCTTGCGACGGAAGAATTTGGACATGGTGGCAACTCCTGGATTCGGGGGCGTCAGTCGGCGCTGGCGGATGAGGATTCGGCGCTTTCCGCATTGCGTTCGCTGCGCTCGGGACGGCCGCCGCGATCGTCGGAATCATCGCCACCAAAACCACCGTCGTCATCACGACGGCGACGGTCGCCCTTGTCGTCCTTGTTCTTCATGATCGCCGACATCTCGGTGACCGGCGCGTCGCGCTTGATCACCAGATGACGCAGGACCGCGTCGTTGAAACGGAAGCCCGAGAGCAGTTCGTCGAGAACCGTCTGGCTGACTTCGATGTTCAACAGCACGTAGTGCGCCTTGGCCAGGTGCTGCATCGGGAACGCCAGCTGGCGCCGGCCCCAGTCTTCCAGTCGATGGATCTTGCCGCCGTCGGACTCGATCATCGTCTTGTAACGATCGATCATGGCGGGCACTTGTTCGCTCTGGTCCGGATGGACCAGGAACACGACTTCATAATGACGCATGGCATTTCCTTGTGGGTGTCCGCACGCAGTGCGGGGGCAGCCTCCCGACCAGCGGTGAGGCAAGAAACTTCGCCTTGGACCTGCGAAGGGGCGCGGATATTAAGGGATTCGGGCCTTCGGGGCAAGGTACCCCGGGTGCTAATAGGCCTGCACAGTCCTCGGCGGATCGCGCAGCCAGCCTGCCCAGTCCCTGGCCAGTTTCACCAGGCCACCCGGATAGTGCTCGTCCAGCAGCCGTTCGCTGGCTATCGGGCGACACGGTGCGCTGCGCTGCGCGGACAGCACGGCGCCGAGGGCCTGCCGGCCGTCCGGGTTGCCCATCAGCACGGCGATCAGGGCGTAGGCGCGCAGATAACGCTGCTCGCGGCCGGCCGCGTAGAAGAGCATGCCGTCGCGGGCCAGCAGATCGACCAGTTCCTCGTGGCCATCGCCCCCGACCGCTGCGCTGCGCAGGCTGGCCGTCGATTCATGGATCTCGACGCGCGCGCCGAGACCGGACACCTCGAGACGCTCGAAATACCCGGCCATGCCCTCGTTGAGCGCGGTCGGCAGGCTGCCGATCCGCTCGTGGATCAGGGCGTGGGTGATTTCATGGCGCAGGATCTCGAAATTGGCCTCCTTCTGATCCTGCAGGCGCACATGGATCGTGCGATCCGCCATCGAGTAGGTGCCCTCCGAACCGATCATGAGCGGATTGCCGACCCGCTGCGCATAGGACTGCGCCGAGGCGATGAATTCGACATTGAGGACGAGGCCGGGGTCGCCATCGACGCCGAGCGAACCGCGCAGGATTCGTTCAATGGCCTGGGCATCGGCGACCGCACGCTGGGCCAGGAAATCGGGCAGATTGACATCGTAGCCGCTGGCGTTGACGACGATCGGCGGCAGCCCCTCGACTTCGATCTGCCGATGGCCAACCGCCTTGCCCACCGGCGCCTGGTCGGAAAAGTGCAGAATTCCGGATTCGTCGACCCAACGATGGATGGCGACCTTTCTCGCCTCGGCCTTGCTGGCCGTTCCGGCCAGGCAGGGTTGGTCCAGCTGGGCGGCATGCATCGCTGCCAGGGCCACATCCATCAACGAAGTTTCGTCGGAATCAGCTCCGATCGGGACCTCGACTTCCGGCCCTTCCGCGCTGACGGTCGGAACTCTCATTGCCTCGGGCGGAACCGGCCTTTCGATCTGCCCGGTTGCGGCTCGCGGCGCTTCGATGCGTTCGAGCGGAATGGGACCTGTGCCGTGCCACTGCCACAGCAGCACGCCACAGCCAAGCAGCAGGATCAGCAGCAGCCAGGTGCGCATCAAGGCGATGCCCCGGCTTGCGTCGGCCAGCGACTGCGACTTCCACATTCCTGAGCCATTTGCACGGCTGTGCGGCGGAACTCGTGCCGTTCGCGCCTGGCCGGCGGACGCTTGTCGAATGCGGTATTCACGCATGAAGCATACCGCGACGGACTCAGGCCATCGCAGGAGCAATGCGCGATTCAGGGCATGCGCCGCTTCGCAGTCAGCCGGGGGTCAATGCCGATGTGTTTAAACTGAACGGCCGTGCGCCCGCGGGCGCTTCGTCCCTTGATCAGAGAGGAGATCGCGATGATGGATTGGCTCAACGCTCCCGAACATGCCAAATGGGTGGATCTCGGAATATCGATCGGCGGGCGCCTGCTCGGCGCCCTGATCTTGCTGCTGATCGGCCTCAAGCTCGCGCGCATGCTGGCGACCTGGATCGGCGGCAAGCTCAACAAGAGCAAGATCGAGGCGACCGCGGCATTGTTCCTTGGCCGCATCATCCTGGTGGTGCTGCAGGTGGTCCTGCTGCTGGCCGTTGTGCAGGTGCTGGGCGTACCGATGACCTCGATGTTCGCGGTGCTTGGCGCGGCCGGCCTGGCGATTGGCCTCGCCCTCAAGGATTCGCTGTCGAACATCGCCTCGGGTGTAATGCTGGTCACCCTGCGGCCGTTCCATGTCGATGACATCGTCACCATCAACGGCGTGACCGGCAAGGTCGAGATGGTCAGCATCTTCCAGACCCGGCTGCGCGGCGCCGACAATCAGGTGATCACCCTGCCCAATTCGCTGATCACCAACGACTCGATCATCAACCTGACGCCGGACACGATGCGCCGCGTCGAGCTCGTCATCGGGATCGGCTATTCCGACGACATCGACAAGGCGCGCGCCATCGCGATGGAGGCAATGAAGTCCGACTCGCGCGTGCTGGCCGAACCGGAGCCGTCGGTCTTCGTCTATGAACTGGCCGAGAGCAGCGTCAACCTTGGCATCCGCTGCCACGTCGGCAATGCCGACTGGTTCGCCACACGCTGTGAGCTGACTGAACAGATCAAGAAGCGCTACGACAAGGAAGGCATCAGCATCCCGTACCCGCAACGCGACCTGCATCTGGTCAGCGGCGTACCGAGCCTCGGGAACAAGGCCGAGCCGAAGGCTGCCTGACCCTCCCTGGCGGATGGAATCCGTCGAACACGGATTCCATCCGGCGAGCTCGATCTTGCGCGAAGAGGGCTCTACTCGCTTGCGGCCTGACAGGCGAGCAGGTCGCTGTCCTTGATCACCCATTTGTCGTTGTCCGCGCACAGGGCGACATCGGGCACCACGCATTCGTCGCCGTCCTCGTCGACGACCTTGACGTCCCAATCGTCGCAAGGCACGCCGGTCAGGGTGAACTGATCGCCGGTTTCGATCGTGTGGCTGCCCAGCTGGTCTTCGCCCCATTCGTCGTCATCGGTCGGCGAGAAATACATCTCGTGGATCGCCCAGTTCGACTTGTTGACGATGATGACCTTGGAATCGCCCTTGCCGGCATGGGCCGAAGAAGCGAGCAGGACCGCAAGCACGGAAACGCAGAGCGCGAGTCGGTTGAACTTGGACATGGAGGGTCACCTTTTGTCTGGAAAAGCCGCGGATTGGGTTAGCCGCCCGGCAGGATCCGGTGGCGCGCCTGCAAGCTGCAAGGAGCGGGCCATGGGGACCGGGGCGCGTAACGAAAAATGCCCGCTCGAGGCGGGCATCTTCCATCTCATCGCAATGGCAGGCAGCAGATCAGGCGGCGTGCGCGAGGCGGTAACCCTTGATCCGATTTGCGAACTCCTGCAGCGCGCGAATGCCACTGGCCTCGGCTTCGCGACACCACTGCTTGAGGGCTTCGAGCATGGCTTCACCATTGCGCCCTTCCATCAGCTCGTGCAGGCGGCGGCGATAGTCCATTACCGTGGCCATGGCCGGTCGCTGGCTGACCCAGGTTCCGAGCCGTTCGCGCGCATCGTGATCGAGCCAGCGGCCGCCGCTCGAGAGTGCCTTGCGCAGGCGACGCGGCAACTCCTTGAGGCTGGCGCCGGCATGGGCAACTTCCTCGCGCAGGGTCGGCGCGGTGACGCCACGGAAGTAATCGGTCATGACCTGGAACTTGTGCGTGAGCAGGGCCTTGATCGTGTCGTTGTCCGGCGCATGCACGTCGTTGCGGATGTCCAGCGACGGCGCCACGCGAAGGACCTTGGCCATGCCGACCGCTTCGAACATGCGGATCGCGGCCCAGCCGATATCGAACTCGAAGCTGCGCAGGGCGAACTTGGCCGAGCTCGGGAAGGCGTGATGGTTGTTGTGCAGTTCCTCACCACCGATGACGAAGCCCCACGGCGTCAGGTTGGTCGAGGTGTCGTCGCTTTCGACGTTGCGATAGCCCCACCAGTGGCCGAGTCCGTTGACGACGCCGGCGGCCATGAACGGGATCCAGATCATCTGGCAGGCCCAGATGACGACGCCCCAGAGGCCGAACAGGGCGAATCCGAGGAACAGCATCAGGGTCGGACCGAATTCCGGATAGCGGCCGTAGATGTTGCGCTCGAGCCAGTCGTCCGGCGTACCGCGACCGTACTTCTCGGTGATCGACGGATCCTTGCGCGCCGTCCGATACAGGTCGACGCCATCGAGCAGCACCTTCTTGATGCCGTAGATCTGCGGGCTGTGCGGATCTTCCGCGGTTTCGCACTTGGCGTGGTGCTTGCGGTGGATCGCCACCCACTCCTTGGTCACCATGGCCGTGGAGAACCAGGCCCAGAAGCGGAAGAAATGGGCGAGTACCGGGTGGAAGTCGACGCCGCGGTGGGCCTGGCTGCGATGCAGGTACAGGGTCACCGAGAAGATCGTGAACTGCGAGACGACGATGAAATAGACGACCAGCATCGGCCAGGACGCATGGGTCAGGCCATTGGTAAGAAACGTGACAATCGAATCGAACATGAAATTCCACCAGGAAAGTCGAACCACGACTATACGCGACGCCTGCCGGGCTCACCAGATACCTGTGTCCCGACAATCACATACGCGCGCGAATGGCCAAACCGGAAACGGATGCATTCGCCGCCGCAGGCCCTGGCCGATGTGGCGACGAATTCCCCGACTACAAGCCAAGGATGAGCCTCCCTACTCCGCCTTGCGCACGATATGTCCCTGCTTCATGACCAGCATGGGTCGCTCGGTGGCGCGGATGTCGGCCAGCACATCGCCCGGTACGGCGACGATATCGGCGAACTTTCCGGCCTCGAGGGTGCCGGTCTCGGCTTCGATGCCGAGCAGGCGAGCGGAGCCCTGGCTGCTCGTCATCAGTGCCGCGGCCGGGCTCATGCCGAGCTTCACGTAGTCGCCGAATTCTCGGGCGTTGAGGCCGTGCGGGAAGACCGCCGCATCGGTTCCGAACGCGATCGGAACGCCGATCTTGAGCGCGTGGGCGAACATCTCGCCGTGCGCCTTGCCCGCCGCCCTCGCCTTGCCTGCGATCTTTGGCGGATAGGTATCGGCCTTCTCGACCACCCATTCCTGGGTCATCCGGGTCGGCACGAGGTAAACGCCGCGTTCCTTCATCAGGCGCAACGTGGCCGGCTTGAGAAAGCTGCCGTGTTCGATCGAATCGATGCCGGCCTCGACCGCCTGCTGCGCAGCCAGGTCACCGTGACTGTGGGCCGCGACCTTGCGCCCCCAGGTATGCGCCTCGCCGATGATGGCCTTGAGCTCGGCCGGGGTCAGTTGCGGCACGTCGACCGGGTCGGATTCCGAGAGCACGCCACCCGACGCGCAGATCTTGATCAGGTCGGCGCCGAACTTCATCTGCTCGCGCACGGCCAGGCGGCATTCCTCGGGACCGTTGCAGACGCCTTCGAGCGGACCGGCCGGCTTGACCCGGTCCGGCGGGAACGGCGAACTGTCGCAATGACCGCCGGTCGAACCGAGTGCGTGTGCGGCAACGAGCATGCGCGGCCCTTCGACCAGGCCTTCGTTGATCGCATTGCGCAGGCCGACATCGATGAAGTCGGCCGCGCCGACCTCGCGCACGGTGGTCACGCCCGCTTCCAGCGTGACCCGCGCATTGCGGGCGGCGTGAAAGGACTGCTCGACCGGGAAGCGCAGCATGCCCTCGTAGAAGCCCTGCGCCCAGTTCTCGTTGTAGTCGTAAGCGATGTGGGTATGCGCGTCGATATAGCCGGGCAGCAGCGTGGCATCGCCGAGCTCGACGACGCGGGCATCGGCCGGAACCGCCGCGTTGGCGCCGACGCCGACTATGGTCTTGCCCTGGACCACGAGCAGGCCGGGACTGTCGAGCTTGCCGCTGCGTCCGTCGAAAAGGTGTGCAGCCTTCAGAACGATAGTCTGTGGCGCGGCTTCCGCGGCGAACGCCGGTTCCGTGTTCGTGGCCGAGCCCACCACCATTGCCGCTATCAGCCATGCAAGCGCATTGACCCTCATCGCAATTCCCCTTCGCCAGTGATGGCCGAAGTCTAACCTCTGGCGGGCTTCAGGCGATCGGGCCGGCCCGCTCAGTCGAAGCCGCTGGCGAAGATCAGGTCGGCCTGCAGTTCGTAGGCGCCGATGTCGACCGCGCCCCAGCGTGGCTGTCCGCGCTGGTCGGTCGGCAAGGCGCCGGAAGCGGTACCCGCATTGAAGGCCGGCGATGCCGCGGTCAGGGCCATGGTCTCGGTCAGCCCGCCGTTGTCGGCGATCGCGCCAAGGTTTGCGTTGGCGAACAGCGCGCCCGGCGTCACCGCCGTCTCGGGCTGGTTCGAAACCGGCCGGGTCTGCGGCCACTGCATGTTGTTGCTGCCGCTGACCGGATGCAGCATGGCCCAGGGGTTGTAGGCATTGCCGCCGGTGTTGTTGAGGAAAACGGTATTGCGCATCGTGATCGCGAGCCCGTTGCCGTTGCTGATTCCACCGGCAAAGCAGACGTCGCACTGGGCCACGTTGTTGGCAATGGTCAGGTTCTGCAGGATCAATCCACCACTGCCCTGCAGGTTGATCGCCCCGCCGAGTCCGGTCCGCGCGATGTTGCCGACGAAGGTACTGTTGCTGATGTCGCCCGAGGCGCGGATCAGGGTCGCGGTCTGGTGATCGAAGATCGACAATCCCCCGTAACCGGCGGCCTGGTTGTCGCGGAAGGTCGAGCCGCGGATCGAGAACGGACCGCCCTGCAGGTAGACGCCGCCCGTGTGCGCATTGCTGGTGCCGACGCTGTTGTTGCCCTGGATGGTCGAGTCGAGGATCCGGGTGAAACTGGTGGTGTCGTAGACCGTGGTGAACAGGCCGGCGCCGTAGGCATTGGACTGGTTGCCCAGCATGCGCACGCGACACAGGTTGACGTAGCGGTCGGCGCCGTCGATGCCGATCGCGCCGGCATTGCCGCCATTGCCCGGATTGCCGCCCGTGCCGGTCGCGGTGTTGACCGAGAGCTCGCTGTCGAACAGGTTGACCCGCTTCGAGCCCAGCGAATAGATCGCGCCGCCGTTCGAGCCAGTGTTGCCGCTCATCATCACGTCGACCAGGCTCAACTCGCTGGCGCCCACCACGTAGATGCCGCCACCGCCGTCGTCCTGGGCCGTGGCGATGGCGTGGTTGTTGGCGAAATTCGAATGGAAGATGCGGATGGTCACGGCCTGCCAGGGCCCGCCGGTCGGCTTCCACAGGCCGGCTCCCGAGCCTGTCGGCGTCGAGCCGTTGGCGATCGTCGCGTTGAGCAGGTCGAAGGTATAGTTCTGGTTGTTCGGGTTGTCGACCCGGATCACCCGCCGCGCATTGCCACCGGACAAGGTCGCGCCGCCGGCATCGAGCTGGGTGGCGCGGGTGATGCGCAGTTCGGCACTGACCGTCAGCGTCGACGCGCCGATATCGAGCCGGATCGGCCCGCCCGCATCGAGGGCGGCTTGCAGGGCGGCGGTGCTGACGCTGCCCGGCGAACCGTTGCCGAGCACGGTCGGGCTGGCCAGTTGCGGCGCTGCCGGTGCCACGCAATCGAACGCCGGCTGGGCCATGGCCGGGGCAAACCAGCCGAGGACCATCAGTGTGCAGAAGAGTCTGATCATGAGCGTCGGCATCTTGAGCGAGAGGACAGGATGCGGCAGCGGCCCGCTCATTTCCGTGAAGCCTGCTTCAGACCGGCATCGCGGGCGCCCTGCCCGACTGGCACGCCATTGCGGGCCGCGGCCAAACAAAAAGGGCCAGGAAGCGCGAACTTCCTGACCCTTGATGCTTCTTTATGGCGCGCCCGGAGAGATTCGAACTCCCGACCACCAAGTTCGTAGCCAGTTACACTTCGAATATATTACCTTGACTTGAATGCCGTAAATCACCCTTATTTTCCTATCGCCCTGTATTACCTACGTTTATTATCATTCCATTTGATGTACTTTTGTGACTGATTGAGCAATCCAGATCCCAGATTCAACTTCAGCAGCTCGATACTGTCACAAATAATACCAATCATGGATTACCATCAAGTGTGCGGCTTGGGCCGTATCGGTGTATGGCACGGGAACGTAGATGGCGAAATTCCGCGGAGAGGGCTGGTTCAAGACTCCTTGGTACGTGAGGAAGCGGGAGCGTGAAGAACTGAAGTTTTCGAGCTCAGTCTTTCTTGCCTTCCTTCAATCGCCAAGCGACGGACCTTGGGACTTGCAGCATGTAGTAGCGACACTGCTTTCTCTGAGCATTGAGGACGCGGGGATTGTGCTCCGGGGAGTGCCGCTCACGGAAATCTTCGAGGACCTTGAACGCTTCGTGGCTCGTGGCTTGCCTCGACTCACAAAATTGCGAGCAGCAAATTACTCTCGCTGGAAGGAAGCAACTGAGCCAACTCTCTACCGCGCATTGTCGACCCGCGATCCAAGCGACGAACTGCGCAACCTCGATAGACTGGCAGTCTGGCTGGCCTGCCTCGCGTGCGCATCGGATGATTGGTTTAGAAAAGATGTTGAGCAGAGCTACCGAGGCCACGTCATCTACCGGAGGGAGATAGTCGCACCCATCTTTCGTGGTCGCAGCGTCTTCGCAAAAGCACTTGAGAATCCCCCAACAGGCGACGCCCGTGTCGAACTCGCTATTTTGGCAACGACGATCACGGCAGTTCCAGATACAGAAATCTGCCTCGCCACAGCGAACGAAATCCTCAGTAGACGTCCGGAACTCTCCGATGTTGTGAATGCTGTTCTCGCGCCCCTGCGGCTCGTAAAGCAATACGGCTATTTGGTCTCTGATCGGCTTTCACCCCCATCCACCGACACGGCTTCGCCAGAGCGCCCATCAGGAGCCGAGCCCCTGCAAGGTTTCGTGCTCGCCCAAACTCCAGCGCAGTTGGAACCAACCTCTGAGGGCGAAGGTGCCACAGAGAGTCAAGTAGTTCGCAGATCCCCTGCCCCACGCGAACACAGACCCGGTTCGCGATCAGGAATTGTCCGTAGCGCCCCGACCCCGATTCACGACCGCATCACAGCCCGCGTTCTACGCGGATCGCTGGTCGCGCCATCGCCGGAGACATTGGCAGACCTTGCTCGTGATGCAGAGACAATCGAGGATCGAATCACGCCCGAAGAAGTCGTTGTCACCGAAAGCTCTCGCTCCGAAGCCTCGGTACCAAAAAGCCGGGCATTCGCCGTTCGAGCGCGTTGCGCCATGCGCCAAGGTGTATGGGCGCGAGGGCAGTGGGACGCTCTTACAGCGCCAGAAATGCGTTACAGCAAGGAACAGCTTTGGAAGAAGTGGCAATCCTGTCGGGATGACTCCAACTCATCCTTGCGCGAGGCTGCCGCCTTGGCACTCCTCTGCGCCTGTACGGGATTTTCCGCGAGCCGTGCTCACTGCCTTCGAACCGAGGATTCAGAAAATCTGGATGGCAACGAAGACCGGGTGCGGCCAAATGACGGTCTGCTTTCGATGTCGCTTCCAGGAACAGATCCTCGTTTCAAACCAAGTGAAGAGCAACAAGCCTTCTTGGCCCCGGTTGGAGATCGAATTGAGATCCACCTTCCGCAAGAGCTCTGTGAAATCGTGGCTTGCCTGCCACCAACTCCGGAGGGCTACCTTTTCGCTGCGCCCCTGGAAGAGTTGTTAGCACACATTGGTGATTGGCTTGCCACTGAGCGAGATGCCGAGCCACGATTCACCTTGGCCAGGATGCATCGAGCACATCAATTGGAAGTGTTGGTGCAGTCAGGTGACATTGGCCTGTCCCAACTGGTTTGCGGAGATCCGCTCGGCGTCGCCACGACACCCACGTCGTACTACTCGGCACGCATGTCAGACATCCAGGCGAATTACGCCATAGCCATCGGACGTCATGGCTTTACTCCCAGCCTTTCGCCTGGTTCTCAAGGCCGGGCTGGAAGTCGATTGATGCTGACAAAAGAAGCTGCGGCCAGCATTGCACCATCGGTCTGTCGAAGGTTGATCCAGTCTCCGCGGGCAACGCGTACAACAGGGCGGCGTGCGATAGAACTGCACGGCGAAATCGTTCCAAGCCTTGCATTGATGCTGATGGCAGCAACGACATTTCGACCGACCTTTCGGCTAGGAAAACTCACGACCACCGCCTTGTGCCTGCCAACGTCGATTGCGGTGATCTCCGACAAGGTTTCGGATGAACGACATTTCGCCCGTTTGGTTCCCTTGTGCCCAATGCTCAAGTCCTCATTCGCAGCCTACGGCGAGCATCTGGAGCGATTGGTCGTCAATCGAGCAATTACGCCAGCGCAGCGCGCCGCCGCCAAGGGTGCGCTGGATGGCTCCTCACCGTTGCTGTTCATGTTCCATGGCGCTGGCGTACGCGTCATGGAACTCGAAGCGCTCGACTCCCGATTGCCAGACGGATGGATCCTGCCTCGCAACTTTCTGCGCCATCGAACTGCCACTACTTTGAGAGAGGCAGGGTGTCCAGGCGGGTACGTTCAAGCGCTTCTTGGACACGTGGAGGCTGGCCTTCAACCTTTTGGGGAAGAGAGCTTCATGGATCCCCAACACTACTTGCAGACCACCAGCGAATACGTAGACGAGATGTTGAAGGCGGATGGCTGGCTCCCGTTGATGGGCGGATCGAGCAACTTTCATGTGTTCGAGCGACATCGCCCCCCACTGAAAGAAAATATCACCAAAGTGATTCAGCAGATTAATACAAGTCAGAAACGTCGCTTTCAGGAGCAAAGAAAGCACGTCTCTGAGTTGCGCAAATCATCGGGCACAACAATCACACAATTGGTCGAACAAACAGTTTTAGTGGCCATGCCTGATTTGGCCAGTTCACCCGCCAATGAGAATGTCATCAGTTCGGACCAGGTCTCGCTCCTGGCGGACCTCGTATGCAAGGAGGCGGAAGGTATCGCAGAGATAGAGCTGCGCATAGAGGCCCTTCGAAAATTTCTGATGAGGGGAAAAACGGAACACGCTTGGAAGGTCAAACGTTTGCCGCGCTTCCATATATTTCCACCTACACCCAGCGTATTCCATTCGGACTTCGTTCCAGGCTATGCGGCAATAAACTACTTGCGGCATCATTTTTCCAAGGAGCTTGCCGATTGCAAAGCCATCCCTGACGGCGATAGATGCTTACTTCATCTGCTCTTGGCACTTATCTTTTGGCACGGAGTGGCCGACGAGACTCGCCTAGTGGGAATCGTTTCAGGAATTCGCCAGGCACAGCGACTGCGTGGACTCAATGACGCGATAGTGGTGCCAACATTTCTGCCTGATCCAAATTTGGGTCCGCCTAAAGCGACATCCGAATTGCTGCGCGGGGCGGTGGCATTGGCCGCCGTTGGCGCCCGCCAATACATACCAGACGCCATTGAACCGTCCGATCTCAAGGCCATTGTTTCTGCATGGGTACCCAGGCGCATCTTCGCGGGCGCACACACCGAAACGTTGGATGCTCTGTTGGCCGCAGCCGCCTTGACGCACCGCTTCGAATCCCCTCCCCCATTGCGGGCCATTTGGACGGGCGAAGTTACCTCAGCAGCAATCTCTTCCGATCGAGTAATCTCGTTGTTTCAAGGTGCGGTTGCAACAACAGGCAAAGCGCTGACACCCGAGCCTCTCGATTCACCGGCACCGAGCCGCTCAAGGGATACAGGAACAAAGCCACTAACCTACGAATCGCTCAAAGCGATTATTCGATACAAGAAGGGCCAGATCAAGACGTTCCCGTGCGATGTAGATCTGAGCAGCGAGACAAACTCAAAGAAGTTTGTCCAATTGAAATACGTCAAGGCCAAGGTGCAAACGGACGCTGCTATTAGAAAAGAGACTATTGAGCGCCTCGAAAAGTGCCTCGCCGCTTGGCCAGAAGACTACTCCTTCATGCGCGCCTTCACTGCATATGCACATGATCGATTGCGCTTTGGCACGCCATGGAAAAAGTTTGTCCAACAAAGTTCCGTATATGTGTATTTGCTGGGGGCGGCCACACAGATTCTGGCTCAACGTCCTGACGCCAGTATTCGCGACATGGATGCCGAGGACTTCCACGATCTTTATCGTGATTGTCTCGATTCTGTATCTGCAAGCTACAGCCGCAAAGTGGAGGATTATCTCGCATACTTCCATAGCTATTTGGTTGCCAAAGGCCTAGCACCGTCCGTCGCGATTGGCCGAAGCGGCCGAAACGGCCGGTGCTTTCCGGATGTCGGCTACGTTACTCCCTCCGAGATCTCGCAAGCCATCGAACTGCTGAAAGAAACAAAGCGTACCGCTCAAACTTCACGTGGTTCCACAAGTGATCTGGAGGCCGCGACCGCAGCGCTAAGCTTGGGTTTTGCCTCTGGCGCACGCACCTCGGAGACGCTGTTGCGCCAAGTGCGTGAGCTGGTCATCTCTGATGGACGACGAGCATTGCTGGTTCGACGCAACCCATACGTGGGCGCTAAAACAAATCGAAGCGTGCGTCATCTGGGTTTGGAAGAGACGATGCCCGCGAGTAGCTGGGGAGACGTGCTCCGCTGGAGGGATGAAACAAACGACCTTCGATGGCGTGCAGACGGTGATAGGACCGCATTCTTTCTGGACGCAGAAACTTTGCGTCCGATGGATACCTCTCGCCTCACGTGTTGGATTACGCCGACGCTGCGTCAAGTAACTGGAGCAGCCGACGCGCGACCCTACTGGTGGAGGCATACTTCTGCCAGCAACGAGTTCTTGGCGCTCATGGCAGACGATGCTTTGTTGGCCGGATTGCGCGAGGCTGTCCCATCCAGTGCTCGCGGCTGGTTGCCCAAAAGAGACGTTATCGTCAGAGCCATTGGATCCAACGTGCCTATGGGCCAGGCACACGCGGCAGAATACAGATCCCGGCGCGGGCATTCGCGCATGCGCACGTCGCTGGAAACCTATATTCATGTAGCCGGGCTAATCCAACCACCGGGTTCTCGAACTCGGGCCGCAGAACTCTCAAGCACTGCGCTTTCAGTTCTAGCAGGACTGGCGCCGGCCTCCGGCCGAAAGCGACTCAGTAGGGCGAAGATTTCTTCCTTCGAACCCAACAGCGCAATTCCGTGTCTAATGGATACTTGGACTGATTTCCACCCGGATGAAGTCGACGGCGGTGACAAGGGCGAATCGTCAGAGACAGTCGGGCCAGACATGCGCAGGATTGCCACTGTTGCGGTGGCCAAAGCTATCTTGAGAGGAATTCGAACAGGTGAACCAGGCTTGGTGTCGAGTGCACTGCACTTGACGCAAACGGAGGCTGCGAAATGGCAAACAACACTGTTCGAAGCAACAAACACAAATGTATATGGGTTGAGTCTGCCGGAGTTCGCTTCCGGCATCCCAAACGATGCCGCTAGCGCACCAATAGCTACGATGCGGAAAACGATTGTGGTTCAGGGGACGCGTGTGGATGAATCCTGGATTTTGGATTGCCTGGCTCATGCGATCAAGGATCCAACTCTGCAGCCAGCGTGGGACATCGTGCTTCGAGGTGTCGACCCAATGAGCGGCTACATCGCAGTCAGCAGCGAAGAGGAGTTCGAGCTGGTGGCAACTAAACTCCCAAAAGCTATTGACTCACTAAATCCAACGTCCAAATTCATATGCAACGCGGTAGTGACCAATATCGTGGGGGTAGACAGTCTCTCGGTCGCCAAGAGGTGGCTAGACCAGAAATCCATCCTGCTGCCTGTCTCCACTGCGCGCGACTTCTTTCCCCCAGCAGGCTGGCAAGGGCTGGGTCTTCTTGTGACCCGTCGTTCCAACGGCAGGCGAGTTCGCAATTCCGTGCTTCTAGCCGCGCTTCTGGGACGCGCTCTCAGAGCACTACAAAGAAACAAAAGCTGACCTGAACCGACCTCACGCCACACACCCGAAGCTTCCCATCTGTAGACAGTCGAGCTCCCCAAGATACAGACAGGTAGTGGGGTATCATGAGGTCAGGTTTTGAGGGATGTCGACATGCCCCCATCAGCTATTCTGCCTGCAGAGCTAGAGGAAGTCAGACTCCACCTCAAGTCAGCCCTCGACACGCAAGGGGCGGTGCCGCCCGGATTCGATTTCGATCAATGGTTCGAGGAGTGGCTAGCGCGACCACAGCCGGCACTTGGTGGCTCGCGACCAACGGATCTTTTGATCGACCCAGACGGAATTGACTCCGTCCGCAGGGCTCTCGGCGCGTACATTAGTGGTGCCTACCAGTAGCGCGGGTCGCTGACTGGCTGCAGTTGCGCACACCGATAAAATTGATCGTCTGAACCGATTGGCGGTGATCAGCACACCGGTTAGTTGATCAGCTTGGCCGGAATATTGCTGTGGCTGTTCATCGGTACTCTTGAAGGGCAGAAATCGCCCACAGCGGACCTTCAGTGTTGAAGTCCCTGGCACCTGGAGCTCGAAGAATGTGAGTAGGTTTCACTGCACGACCGCTTCGAGCCGGCGGCCCGAGTCCAACGGAGTAGCGACACCTCTCCAGCCGGTAATCATCCCAATGCTATGGAGTCGGATAAGGCCGTGCGACGGACGCAACAGGGCGATTTTGCAGAGAGCCATGCTGCATCGCATCAAGAATGAGCAATATTAGGGTTATGGAATAGATCCCGTTTGGGGCTATCTTGGCGTTGGTTTTCAATTCAACCTTCCCGGAGACTTTTTCAGTGAGCGTGCTGACGCTTCGTGACTACGAGCGAATTTTCCGCGTGATTCATGGCTTGCTTCTCAACGAAGATGGAGATCCCTCTTTAGCCTGTAGCTACTTTGGGATCATCGGCGCAGAACTTTTGAAGATGCGCCACGGAACGCACGCTGTGCCTGTATTTGGTGCGGCCGCATATAGACTTCCGATGGACGGCGCGGACGTGATTGCTTTTGGCTTGCCAACGCCGTACGGAGTAGCTTCTGATGACAAGGCGTTTCATTGCTGGGTGGAGGCAGGTGACAAGGTCATCGACTTTCAAGCACCTTTGTTCCAAGAACAGGCGCAGCGCCAACGTCCAAAAGCGAACTTCCCGCCACGGATGCTTCAGAGATCGAAAGCTGCGGCCCGACCATTTCCCGAAGTCTTTTCTCTTTCTGCATCGCACGCGCATCTACCAAACAACTCACTCTCGCGCGAACTCATTGACGATTTCTATCGGCGCCGCGCCAACGAAGATTTGATCACGGCCGCATGCGATTGGTACCGACCATCACCTTGGAAAATCCAGGCCAGCTTGTCGATCGGTAACCAGAAGGGTGAGGTTCGGGAGGTTCCGCTGTCTCCAATTCGAGTAAATTCTGCATGGTAAAGGTTCGCCATGCTTTCAAGTCGACTGGATACTACCTAGGCTTCGGCGGACATCGTTGGCCGGTCGTCAAATACTGAGCGTCGGGCGCTGGCCCGATGGCGACAGCTGCAACTCGACGCAAAGTGGAAATTCGGCGATTAGTTTCTCCTTGAGTCGAACTGTTTTTGGCCCGAGAGAGCAGTACGCTCTTCCCACGCAACATATGACTACCAGTACCGGTGAGCTAAGTGCGCTACGCTGCTCATAGCCACTGGTACCGATACGCCCCAACACTCAGCCAAAGCGTTAATCGCTGGCTCCATGTTAGGAACCCCATCAACCGAGGAGTGCGCCCTCGTAAAAGGAGCATCGCTCTCAGTGAGAGTGCACTCTGGTCCGGCCATGCGCGCGTGCGATCTCCCTCTCTCGGTTCGGAGCATGTCAGCGTTGACAGAAATCTTCGCGCCCATAGACAAGGCACGCTTAAGTTCCGATGCACTACCAGTAAACCAATGAAAGATGATGGTATTCGTCTCATGTACCTTGGTTTCTTCGAGCATCTCCAAAATCAAGCCTGCCGCGCGCAAGCTGTGCAAAGACAGCACGCGCCCCCGCACTTCGGTGCAGACCGAAAAGACCCGACCCAAGACCTTTCGCTGGTCAGGAAGGCTGTCCTTGTGCATCGGCGATGCATCAAGCCCGACTTCACCCACAAATCGACTGTCGCCGATCGCACGCTCCAGAAGGGGGAGTTCAGCCATACGCTCACGCACCACTTGCGGATGCAGGCCGACCCCGATCCGAACATACCGGCAATGGCGCGCGAACTCCTGCTCCGTCGCCCACGCCTTCGGCGTTGTAGTCACGGCAAGCGTGAACTGCGCCCTACGTTCAAGTTTGCGGATGACTTCCTGCCAATTGTCCAACAGATCGACATGACAGTGTGCGTCGACACGGCTTGGCGTGGACATCATCTCGGCGCGCGCAATCCGACTACACGCGCGACCTCGGCCAGCCCTCTGCGCACGCAACCGACGAGATCGGCGATCTGGTCCTCCACGTCCCGAAGCGGCGCCACAGTTGCCAAGGATAAGCGCAACTTCGCGTCCGGCTCACGCAGAATGTTGAGGCCGTATTGGATCGAACGGACCACATGCCCTGCTTCACCGGGCTCGTCGTGCAAATGAGACAATTGTTCATTCACATATCTGGTCGGGTCGCTCCAGGAAGGGAACGCGCGCCGCACGGCAGCTCGTCGAATCAGGCACGGCCAACAGACGCCGCAATGACTAGTTCCATGCTGGGCCCGATAGCGCCTCACCCACTTGGGCTTTGAGCAGGAAACGGTGGAACCGAGCCCCTGTCGAAGAAGTTTTCGATCTGCGCATTGCGCGAGCATCTCGCCCTTGGTCATTCCTTGGAAAGGATTCGACAACGCAGCCGACAGACCGAGGGAGGCCAGCAACTCGTTGAAACGTGCGATCACATACGGATGCGTCGTTCGCGTTGTAAGCGCGCCCAAGCGCCACGGATCGAGCGGCACATTTAAGGAAATGAAACCGTTTTCCGGGACAAGAATCATTCTGCTTCCATGTGCCGTCGCAACTAGGACGCTGGCGGCAAAGAATAGGAACGAACGCGCCCGCATCGTCAGCTCGCCGCTACCAGAAAACCCCTCTCCGAGGTCGCCCGCCTTGCAGGACATTTGCCACCGGAACAGCGCGAGGGGACTTTCGCGTCCTCGCTCCAGAAGCGCCTTCAGTTCATTTACTGTGACGGAGTTTCCGGCGTCGGTCTGACCGACGAAGACGGGCTGGACACGGTCCCCGCAAAGTGCATCGATGGCTCCGACGTAGCTGTCCAGCCCGCCCGAGAATAGCGCAATGGGCGGCGCATCTTGACGAGGCCGCGCATCGGCGCACTTGTCCTTGATGTAGGCGCGCAGCGCTTGGTCAGCCCGATAGAACCTGACCGTCCAGATGTCTCCGCTCAGCGTGCCCAGGATTCTCGCTAGCTGCGCGGCATGTTCCTCCCACGCGCCCGGATTCCTTACGGGCACAACAATTTCGATCTCGCGCGTCCAATTGTCCTCGGAGAACTCCGCACGCGACAGGCGCGTGTCTGCAATCCAGACCGCAACCGCGACGAAGGCGAGCTCCAGCGCAACAGGATCCGGCCGCCGGTGTTGGAGCTTTAGTTCTCGCAGCAGTTGGTGAAGCCCGAAGCGTACCTTCTTCTGTTGCGCAGCAAGCTGGACGGAATAGGAAAATCTACCACGGAACTTCCTCGGCAGTTCCCCGTTCCACGTCAGCACTATCCGTTGCCGGCTCATTCGCCTTCTCCCCATTCGCCGACGGCCGCGATCGCATCTCGCAGGGTCCCAGCAACAATCACATCGATCCGGCGGGAATCGTATTTCACTGATAATCCGTGCCCTGCACGAGCACCCAGCCGCTGAGCGATGAACACGGATACCAGCGAACGAAGCGTCTGCATGTGGGCGAATGCCGCTGCCGCGGAAACACCGTTCTGCTCCAGAAGACTCCCACCCTCCTGGGAAAGTCTTTCGATTACGCATTCGCCGATGAAGCGTTCGAAAAAAGATGCAAGCTGCTCTGAATTCGCGTCGAGCAGATCCGTCATTCCATTGTCCATCTCCTGCTTCAGCGTCTGACAAAACGCTGCCTTGACGATGGCTTCATCGATCGATCCGCCGTCGGAGCAAACAAACTCCGCAAGCCGATCCCACACTTGGGATGTCGACAGGCCCGCGAGCGATCCAAGTCGCAGCACCCGCGCCAACTGCGACACGCCCCCTGCCGCGAGCGCCGAGAATGCCTGGACCAACCTGCCGCCGGCGCGACGCGCCACTCCCATCCGCTGCGCCCCCCGACTGGCACCGCCCATCGATTTGCTAACGAAATGACGTGCCGCTGCGCGCATTGCCCGAATCTCAGAGCCACCCGAGCGGGCCGAGATCCGGATTGCCGCACGAAGGGGTTTCAGCCTGTTGGGATCAAGTGCTGGTGCCGGTGGCCTGTCGAGCTCACCATCGTACGCGTCTTCGCCGCCGTCGGGAGGCTGCTTCCCGTCATCGCCGGCCGGCGCAGCTGCCTCGCCGGGAAGCGGCGTGTCCACCCAGGACGGAATCAGTGGATTGGTTCCTTTCGGACCGCCGTAGCTTGCCGATGTCCCCATTACTCTTCCCCTAGTTGCTGCGTTTCGACAGTAACGCCTGGATCAACGAGGCAAGCTGCCTGTTGGCGCCGTGTTCGACCGCCTGTTGCAACCACAACCTGAAGTTGGTCCCCGACTCGACCAACTGACTGAGGTCGGATATCCAAGTCCCAATGGCCGAGATAGGCAGCGAGACGAAGGCCCTGTCAACAATACCCGCGACGCTAGGATCCAGGTTTATCAGGTCCTTCATGCCCTTGGCAGAGGCGGACTGCCTGCTGGCATCGGTCGCCGTGGTCAGCCGTGTCGCCAGCTCCGAAGCGAGTAGCCCGCGTAGTTCGGGCGTCAGCTTTTGTACCTTGGCTTTCTCCGCGAGTAGCGACTTTCCTTGTCCGACCAAACCGACCAGTTCGGCGACCTCGGCGGGCAGATTGGATGCGGACACGAGCCTAGCATCGCGAATTACGAACAGGTATGGCCGTAAGTCAAGGTCGGCAATCTTCGGTTCCAAGGCCGCCCATTTTACAATCTTGGGGTCGTTAATAAAATCGCTCCGAACCGCTTCGCCTTTCTCTACCGGTTCTACGGTTTTGCCGCCCCTCTTCTTCGTTGCAGCGTCCTCCGCTGGCGGCGCCTCCAATTGCCGAGCGAGTTTGCTGTTGCCATCGCCATCGCGGCTCTCGCTGGCAATTGCATCGAACAGGTCACGGTGGAAATACTCGGCCAGCATAAGTTTCATCAGAGGAGCGATTTGAACTTCCTCCGCCAAACCGCGTGCTTCCGCAGCCCGTCGGCGTACGAAGACCGCATTAATGAAGCGCTTGATCTGCCGCGGGTTGCCTTCCGTCCCTGCAGCCAGCACCGGCGCAATGCCCAGCATCAGCGAATGCAGTTCCTTTGCCGACTCGTTCTTCGACAGAGCATCATGGATTGGCGCCATGTCCAACTGCTGGTCGATCCAAGGCCTCTTGGATAACTCCCTCGCCTGCTCCAGCACTTTGATGAAACCGGGATCGGCACTGCCGAATATCCCCTCGAGCAGGAGCAACTGCACGTAGATACCGACCTCAAGCGGACCAAGCACGGGAAGCACGAATGGGATCTGAATCAGCTTGTCGAGGTACTTCCTCGCATACTCGTCCCCCTTCATGCCCGGATGCTCAGGAAAGTGTTCACGTACCGCGTACTCGATCATGGACCTGTCACAGGCAAGGACGAAGACAGTGCGCTCTCCCGATATCAGTAGCCGTATGGCCTCCAAGGTACCAATAGCGGTTTTTGGAAGGCAACGATCCAGATCGTCTACGAGTACGACCAGCTGTGCGATGTCAGCCTTTTCCAGCATGGCAAGGAAATCCCGGCGAAAGCCATGCAGATCAAGTGGGTCGTCCTTACCATCGGCATCCTTGAAAATGCCCGTCGCATTGTCGAAGTTCTCCCCCGCCTTGTTGGGGTCGAGCAATGTGGGAAGCATCAATGCCAGTCCCACCGGACCTGCCGCCAGCATTCCAGCACCGCCGACCACGGCGGCTCGAGCCAGTTTCATATAGTCGATGCGTTTGCGCAGGCGATGAAAGTGGTCCTTCGCCTTCTCGAAGTACTTCTCGTTCTGCTGGAGGTGCCGAACAATCCCTTCCAAGATCGCGATCTTGGCATCCTCGAAGCCCTCGTACTCCCATCCGTTGAACCAAAGAGTCGCCACGCTCTTTTGCTTGGCCAGCCCACTCTCCACCAGCGAAAGAACCGTCGACTTCCCTGCGCCCCAATCTCCATGGATGCCCAGTACTAGTCCGTGCTTCGGATGGGCCTGCATTACTTCGACGATGGTTCTTGCAAGCGGCTCCGCGTGCAACAGGTCAACTGCCGCGACGTCATCTGGAAATACAAGCAATCCTTTCATACCTTCTCCTGAAACCTGCTCATCGGACTCACAGCTTCACTAGAAAGATCGTTGAGCGACCATCTTTCATCTGTCTGCCAACCGGGCCTATATCACCAGAAGTCTGGGAACACGTAGCTCAATATCAATATACAACAAATGCATTGAAGATCTGATTTCGAAACCGGCCGTAGATCAAGTGGATCAACTCTTGAATCTCTGACTTTTCGGACGTGCCATGTATTTCTCTGCACTAAAGGCATCAAGCGAGCGAACAATTTTCCCGATGGCACGCCCGCGCCGTTTGTCCTCACGGTATCCCCCGCCGGAAAATAGGCCATGGAGCACCAATCCCCCTTTCGGCCACTGGCGGCGAAGCCGTTGAAGTGACGGCAGCATGCGCTCCAATCCGAGATGCTCGTGACCGAGCTCTGCAGCTTCGGCGGTCAGCGTCCCGTTTTCGTAGCTCCAAATCTTGCCCACGTCATGAAGCAATGCGTAAACGATAGCGATGCAGAGATCCGTCTGTCCAAGATTCCTGAGCTGGGTGACCGCAGTCACCACTTCCAGGCTGTGTACGGCCAAACCTCCTGCGAATTCGTGATGATTTCGAATGGACGCTGGGCACGTCCAAAAATATTTGAATACGTCCTTGAGCTCGAAAACCTGGAGGACGAAGTTCCGCAGTTCCGGGACTTTGAGGTTTGCGACAACTTCGCGAACCTGAGCCACTGTGCCCTCCACCGGGCAGATCGTTTCAGGCAAGAGCGCAAGCAGATCAAGGCTGGAGTCGGATTTCCAATCCAGCAGTATAAGCTCGTCTCGACCCCCCTCGCGAGTTTCAAGTACGGTTGCTAGCCCGAGATGCACACGCGACGAGTCCTCGATCAGCCAGGTTTCCGTCCAGTCGATTGCCTCTCGAGTGAGATCCGCATTCATCAACTGGACACGTGCAGGTTCCTTTGACCCGGAAGGCGGATTCCGACAGCTCAGAATTGCTGCAGGGATGCATCTTGCTTGCTGGCTGTTCATTGCGTTCATTTCCGTTCCTCCACCTTGCGCACAGCGTTTTCTCTGAGCATGCTTTCGAAAGCTGATCCATCGCGCCTGGTCAAATTCGGCACATAGCGGGAATAGACACGGAACAGCATCTCGGTTGTCGAATGACCCAACTGGCGCGCAATCCATTCGGGATTTTCGCCAGACGCAAGCCACAATGTGGCCGCCGTATGACGCATCTGGTATGGCCTACGCCGCTTGAGCGCGAGGTGATCGAGCAATGGGTTCCACACCCTGGATACGAAGTTTGCGAGGTCGATGGGCATTCCATTCCTACTACTGAACACGTAGTCACCCAAGTGTCCGGTCAACTCGTGCTGGGCTTTCAACGCTTCGAATACCTGCTCACTCATCGTGATCTCGCGCATGGATCCATCGGTCTTGGTGCCGTCTTGCTCGCCATGAGTAAAGGTTTCCCGTACCAGAATCTGCCGTCGGTCGAAATCCACGAAATTCCATTTGAGGCCATGCACCTCACCACTTCGCATTCCTGTAAAGAACCGGGTGACAAAGTAGTGGCGGAAATCAGACCTTGCCGAATCGATAATGCGGATTGCCTGGTCGAGGCTGAAGGGTTGAATGTCCTTTCGAGGCACCTTGAGTCGCTTGATGCGCTGTGCCGGACTGACGAATTCATAGCGATCTGCCGCCTCATCAAGAATATTGCTGAGAACGCCCATGACTTCGTTGACGGTTTTGGGGGAGATTGTCGAGTCCGGCTGCTTGCCCCGTCGCTTGGCCAGCTCTGCCCGAAACTCAAGCAACTCGGCACGAGTCACCTGCCCTACCCGCTTGGCGCCAAACTTGGGCAGCAGGTGACTTCGAATCATGTCCCTACGCAGACCGCGCGTAGTGCGGCGCCACCGCACTTCGTTCTCGGCAAGCCACGTTTCGGAAAAGTCCGAGAACAACGGTGAATGGGCTTGAGCGGACTCCCCCATAGTGTTTCGAAAGTCCGCCCCGTTGCCGTTTTCCGTACCCTGGAAGCCGGCTTCCAGCTTGTCCGCGTTCTTGCTGTTTGGAAAATTGGCTCGGTAGTCGAAAACGCCGGCTGCAATCTCGGCATCAAGGCGCTTCATCACTGCCCCAACTCGTTTGCGATTGGCAGGGGTATCTTCGAGAGCCGTCTGCTCCCGACAACGCTGGCCGAAGTAGACGAAGTCGAAGTACAGCTTTCCAGTCTCCTTTCGAGCTCGGACCTTACCCATGAGCTACGCCACCCGCACTCAGTGGCACCAGCGGTGCATTGGCGAGCGAAGCCAGCATCATGTCGCGTTCGATGGCTTCCCAGATAAAGAGCATCTTCCGGCCACCGAACGGGCGGAAGTAGTGAACTCCCTCCAGCAACACCGAGTCTTTTAGCTGATTGCGGATTGTGCGAGCGTCGTAGCGAATCCGGTCCGCCAGCTCGTCGGTAGTAAGGTAGGTTGGGTTCATCGGGCAGATCCTATGCTAGTGAGGTGCGAACGACACTAGAAAGTGTCATTCGTGACGCACCGTAGCACACGCTTGCAACTTGTCAAGCTAATACGTAACTTCATAGCATCATTCGTTCATGCTGGTGTCGCAGTGATCCGCTACCGACTAAAAGAACTCATCGCTGATCGGTCCTTCCGTCTCGGTCGAATCATCACCATGGAAGAAGTCGCTCGGGAAACAGGGCTTCATCGTATGACCTTGTCTCGAATGGCGAATATCCGAGGCTACGTCACGCGAACTGACATTCTCGACAAGCTGTGTGAATACTTTGAATGCCGTCTTGAAGCGTTGGCTCAGCACATTCCTGCCGCTCAGGTACCCGAGAGCGAAGAGACGACTGACACCACGCCCGAACAGTAATTCGCGCTCTACCAGAAACTGGCGTCGGTGCTCGACCCCCGCGCGTATTCGCGCGCACCTCTTTTGGGTTGGATCTCTGCATCGCAATGACAGCTAGCTCGCGCGAGCAGCAACTTTCGTTCGTGGAATCGTCCACGACCAGGCTCAGTCGCAACCAAGGCAAAACCATGACCGCCGAACCCCCAAGATCGCGCATGATCGGTGTCGGATGTTGACGTGCGGTGTAGCGCTTCACAAGCCGGGAGGGATGTCGAGCCAGGCGTCCAAATATTGCTCGAGAGGGAGGAATCGCCCGAAGTGTGCAAAAACCTCCGCGAAAGACGCGATAAACCGGCCTCGCGCGCCCCCCTCGGTGCCACCAAATGGCCCAACAATGGAGTCCCACAACAAAGGAGTGCGCCATGACCATCGAAACAACATCCGCCCTGACTGATGTCCAGTTCCCCGGATACGCTCTCGAGTCACTCCCGGACACCGAGACCCACGCCCAGGAATCCAGGAACTCACGCGAAAGCCAAACGGCCCTTCGAAACGCCCCCAATGCGTATTTCGGTCCATCGTGACCGCCCATTTCGGTAAGGCGTGACCGGTCATTTCGCTAAGGTGTGACCGTCTGTTTCGGTCGATCGTGACCGATTTCTCCCGGTTTCCGGAATCATCGGTCACACCTTACCGAAACGCCCCACCTGTGTTCGTTGTGCATGACTTTCACGGCGCATCCTTCCCGGTTTCGGGGGAGCGATGCCAACACCGCGAGTGGCCATGCGTGACATCAAGGAAATACTTCGATTGAAGTTCGAGTGCGGCTTGTCGCACGAGCGGATCGGACGGGCGATGGGCCTGTCCAAAGGCGTGGTCAGCAAGTACGTGGCACGGGCCCGGATTGCCGGGTTGGACGGGGTGTCAGCAGCGAGGCTGGATGAGGCGGAGATTCAGGCGCGCCTGTGCCCGGTGCCGGCGCTCGTGCGCGGCGATCGCGCCGCCATCGACTTGCCCTGGGTGCATCGCGAACTGCGCCGCAAGGGGGTCACCCTGCAACTGCTCTGGCAGGAATACAGCCAGGCGCATGCCGGACAGGCGACCTACCAGTACACCCAGTTCTGTCAGAACTACCACGACTATGCCGGAGCGCAGCGGCGCTCGATGCGCCAGATCCATCGCGCGGGCGAGAAGCTGTTCATCGACTACGCCGGTCCGACGGTGGCGATCGTCAATCCGGACACCGGTGAGCTGCGCCGGGCACACATCTTCGTGGCAGTGCTGGGTGCGTCGAACTACACCTATGCCTGCGCAACGCCGGGCGAGACGCAGCCAGACTGGCTGCACGGCCTGAGTCGGGCCCTGGCCTTCTTTGGTGGTGTGCCCGCGCTGGTGGTGCCGGACAACCCGCGCGCCCTGGTGACGCGGGCGGATCGCTATGAGCCGGTGCTCAATCGGGCCACCCAGGCGTGCGCTGAACATTACGGCATGGCCATCCTGCCGGCGCGCCCGCGCAAGCCGCAGGACAAGGCCAAGGTCGAAGTGGGCGTGCAGGTGGTCGAGCGCTGGATCCTGGCTCGCTTGCGCCATCAGGTGTTCTTCACCCTGGCCGCGCTCAACCAGGCCATCGCCGAGTTGCTGGTCGAACTGAATGCGCGCGCGTTCAAAAAGCTGCCGGGCAATCGCCGGGAGTGGTTCGAGACGCTCGACCGCCCAGCCTTGCGGCCCTTGCCGACCCAGCCCTTTGAAGTCGCCCGGTTCAAGCCGTGCACGGTCAATATCGATTACCACGTCGACATCGACGGCCACTACTACAGCGTGCCGCATGCGCTGGTGCGCAAGACCCTCGAAGCCCGCATCACCGATACGACAGTGGAGATCCTGCATGGCGGCCAGCGGGTCGCGAGCCATGCACGTGCCGAGGGACGCGGGCGTCACACCACGGTGGCCGAGCACATGCCCGCAGCGCATCGCGCTCATCGGGAATGGACACCCGGGCGCTTCCAGCGCTGGGCCGCCGATATCGGTCCGGCGACCGCGCACCTCGTCACCCATCTGCTGATCGATCGCCCGCATCCGGAGATGGGCTATCGCAGTTGCCTGGGCCTGTTGTCGCTGGCCCGAGAGTATGGCCCGCCACGACTGGAAGCGGCCTGTGCACGCGCCGTTGCCACGGGTGCTCGCACGCGCAAGTCGGTCCTCTCGATCCTGCGCGGCGGGCTGGATCAGCAACCCTTGCCGGTTGCGGAAACCCAGAGCGACTGGATCAGTCCGGCGCACGAGAACCTGCGCGGCTCGACCTACTACCAGGATCCACCCAACCCCCACTGAAGGAGATGTCATGTTGACCCATCCCACCCTGGACCAGTTGCGCACGCTCAAGCTTGACGGCATGGCGTGCGCCCTCGAAGAACAACGCCAACTGCCGGCTTGCGCGGACCTCGCCTTTGAGGATCGCCTTGGTCTGCTGGTCGATCGCGAGCGCGCCTGGCGCGACGGCCGACGGCTCGAACGCCTGTTGCGTGCTGCCAAACTCAAACACGCCCAGGCCTGTCTGGAAGATGTTCAGTACAGCGCCGGTCGCGGCCTCGACAAGCGCCTGATCGCCACCTTGTCCGGCGGTGACTGGATCCGTCAGGGACAAAGCCTCCTGCTCACCGGACCGACCGGAGTCGGCAAGACCTGGCTGGCCTGTGCGCTCGGCCAGCACGCCTGTCGCCAAGGCTTCCCGGTGCTCTATCAACGCGTTCCACGTCTGACCGAGACGCTGCGCATGGCCCATGCCGACGGCAGCTTCGGTCGTCTTCTGACCCAGCTCGCGCGCATCGACGTGCTGATCCTGGATGACTGGGGCATGACGCCCCTGGATCAGGCGGCCCGCCACGACCTGCTCGAAGTCATCGACGACCGGAGCACCAGCAAGTCCACCGTCATCACCAGCCAGCTACCCATCGACCATTGGCATGCCTGGCTCAACGATCCGACCCTCGCCGATGCCATTCTGGACCGCCTCGTGCACCGCTCGCACCGCATTGCCCTGAAGGGCGAATCGATGCGCCGAAAGCAACCCGAAAAAGCCAAATCCGACCCATCATCGTGACCGCTGACGTACACTAACTCCAACGCACAACGACTCAGGTTGGATCGGTCACGATCAACCGAAACGAGCGGTCACGATCAGCGAAATACGCACCCCCAAGTTTCAAGGTCCACGCGCAAACGTCTGCCTCAAGCGCGCGGGTAAGGCCGCAGCCGCCACTGCCAAGATTGAAAAACGCGGAGCCCCCGAAGCTGCCGAAGGCCGGGACGGCGCGTTAGGCCAGTGCGAGCTTGAGACGGAAATGGACACGACGGTCGACATAGCCGAGACCCACGAGAATCAAATCAACAGGAAGACTCACAACAAACCCGCGGCAGGAGCAGCATGAACATGCTACTCAACCCTCAGCAACAACGTGGTGTCGACTCGCCGGGCCATTGTCTTATTTCGGCCTGCCCGGGCAGCGGCAAGACCCGCGTCCTTGTCGAACGCGCCAAGCGCTTGCTTCAGAGCAACCCCGCCGCCCGCGTGGCCACAATCACCTTTACCAAAGATGCTGCGAAGGAGATGTCCGAGCGCTTGGAGAAAGCCTTGGGGCAGACTGCGAGTGGCCGCATCATCACCGGCACTTTTCATTCGTTGGCAATGAAGCAACTCAAACACTATCGCGAGAATGCAGGCTCGCCGCCCCTCAACGTTCTTTCCGAAGACCAGTCGTACATTCTTAGACGGAGGGCTTGGCAGGCCGAAGCGAGTGAGCAACCTGAACAACAGTTCTTGAAAGAAATGGCAGATGCCAAGGCGTCACGCATTCCGCCGCAGAATCCCAAGGGGCCACTCGCCCGCGCACTCATCTCCTACCAGAAACTTCTCTTTGAGCAGGAGGCGTACGACTTTGACGACTTGATCATTCAAGCAGCAAACGGATTGCATTCAGGAATTCTCGATCCGATCGACTGTACCCACTTGCTTGTCGATGAAATGCAGGATGTCGATCACACGCAGTACTCATGGCTCATGGCGCATGTTGACCGTGGGAAGATATTGACATGTGTCGGAGATGACGATCAGTCAATTTACGGGTTTCGCCATGCGCTCGGGTTCACGGCAATGCGCGCTTTTGCTGACGAAACTGAGGCCGAAGAAATTACGTTGGGCATCACCTATCGTTGTTCGGCGAGTGTCCTGACTTACGCCATTCGACTCATCATCAAGAACAGAGAACGCATTCGAAAAACCATAACAACCAACGAATCCGATCCCGGCGCAGTGGTCCGCAAGGATTTCTATGATGAGGCAGAAGAAGCCAAAGCCGCTGGCCTATTCCTCAATTCGCGACCCAATATTAACCGCAAGGGCGAGCAATGCACCGCCGCTATTCTCGCGCGCACCAACAACGTGCTGCGCTCCGCCGAAGTCATGCTGACTAGCGCCAATGTGCCGTACTACGTCAAAGGCAAGCCGAACTTTTGGTCAGGCGGGATTCCCGAAAAGATCCGCAACCTGCTAGGCGCCTTCGCCGGTCGCGGTTCGCGCGGCATCGTCATGCATCTCCATGAAGAGCAGGCCTGTCGCGATTTGACCAGCGCCGTTTCCAATGCAACCCGTGGCATGGATAGTCCTGTGCCGTTCCTTTTGACCAAGGACTGGCAAAAGAACCTCGACAAGAAAGCGCTTCAGGCTTGGGCACCGATGGCTGCCTCACTATTGACCGTGAGCAAGAAGCTGGACGAAGCGGACTATGAAGGCGCTATCAACCATATTGCCGGCATGACAGTTGCAGTAGACCGCTCGCAGAAGGCTGCGAAAATTGCCGAAGCAGCCTGCCAATGCATCCTCGGTCTGCAAGGTGATGTCGCTAGCAAGATCCGAGCTATTGACTTGATGGAGCGCTTCGACAAGAAGCAGGAACACGATCCGCGCGCCATTGCACTAATGACTTTGCACGGCAGCAAGGGGCTGGAGTTCGACTACGTCTGGATTATGGGCATGGGGCATGGTTTGCTTCCACACATGGATTCCCCAATTGAGGAGGAACGGCGCTTGTGCTACGTCGGCATGACCCGCGCAAAGACCCACTTGACCTTGTCCACCGCGATCGAGGAGGGCGTCGCGTCAGAATTCTTCCAGGAGATGGTGCTTCCCCATGAAGTCTTGTTGCGCGCACCGGACTGAGTGCTAGTTCTGTTGGTGCTCCCCCAAAGCTAGAAAATGGCGCGGAATATTGATGGCAGGTGCCAGCCCGCCAGCCAGATCGGTGCAAATAGCTAGAGGAGTTCGACGCATTCAATTCGACTACAACCATAAATTGCGCACACCGACGAGATTGATCATCAGCACCGACCACCCTTTATCAGTACGCCGATGTGTTGCTCAGTTTAGCCAATGAACGTCTATCGGTCGCGGACGGCCATGATCTAAGTCTGAATGATTGATCAGTCGACATGAAGCTCGCCCGGATGCTGGTTCAGGGTGCCGGTCGTGGTCAATACGAACATCTGTGGTTGACAGGCATCAACTTCTCGGCTGGCGCCAGATTCCTGCATCATTGCCCGCATGACAAGCTGGCTTAAACTAACACCGGGCATTGGCCCTGCATTGGTTGCTGCGCTGTCCTTTGGCGCAAGTACGCCGCTGGCTAAATTGCTGGTGGTCGAGATATCCCCGATCCTGCTGGCAGGGTTGCTTTACGCAGGCTCCGGCCTTGGACTCGGCATCTGGTTGCTAGTCCGGCGAATGCGACCCCGGGTAGCGCATTCGGAGGCAGCCCTTCAACATTGCGACTTACCTTGGATGGCGGGGGCGGTGCTCTTCGGCGGGGTGCTGGGCCCCGTGCTGTTGATGCTCGGATTAACAAATACCCCCGCCTCGACGGCATCGCTGCTACTCAACACGGAGAGTGTCCTGACGGCCCTGGTTGCCTGGATCGTGTTCCGCGAGAATGTAGATGTCCGCATCTTCTTGGGCATGCTAGCCATTGTTGCCGGGGGCGTTATCTTGTCTTTGTCCCAGGCCCCATCGGCAGGTCTGCCTTGGGGAGCATTTGCCATCGTCGGCGCTTGCGCTTGCTGGGCCATCGACAACAACCTGACGCGCGCAGTGTCGGGCGGTGATCCCGTTCAGATTGCCGCAATCAAGGGGGGCGTGGCTGGCGCGATCAATATCGCGATAGCTTTGGCGCTCGGACAGCGGTTTCCGGATGCGTTGCGCGTGGTTTCGGCGGGTACGATTGGCCTGATCGGCTATGGAATCAGTCTTGTGGCCTTCGTCCTGGCCTTGCGTCATCTTGGCGCGGCTCGCACTGGAGCCTATTTTTCGACAGCGCCATTTGTCGGTGCAGCCTTGTCGCTCTTGATATTGAGCGAATCCCCAGAGATAGGCTTTTGGATAGCCGGTGCGTTAATGGCGCTGGGTGTCTGGCTGCACGTTAGTGAGAATCACGATCATGAGCACGATCACGAGGCTCTGAAACACGTGCATCTGCACATACATGATGACCACCACCAGCACGCACATGATTTTGGGTGGGATGGAAGCGAACCGCATTCTCACCAGCACACCCACGAGCCGATCAAGCACTCGCATCCGCACTATCCGGACCTCCACCATCGGCACGGACACAGTTAGGACCTTCAGGCTTTCGCTTGAATTTGCTTCGGAAATGCAATCCCCGAATCAGAGTGAGACGAGATTTGACAACAACAACGGAGGTGCCGCAGTCCCAAACTGCGGCACATGCCACTGTTAGCTACCTGTTGAGGGCACTGGCTCAGCGTCGGCCTTCATCTCGGCATCGCATTGCGCTTTCAATGCCTTGATGTCGGGATCGCCCATGTTGTTCGAATAGTGATCGTTATCAGCCAGTTGTTCGCAATTCACAGGCTTTGCCTTGGCTTTTGGCGGTGCGGTGTCTTCATGCAAGCTCGGATCGTGGGCATGCACGCTGGCGGCCAACAAGAGTGCGGAAGTAGCGAGCTTAGCAACAATCAAGGAACGTAGGATCATGGCAGTACTCCAGTTGAGTGGCGAGCAACTCGCCAGAATAGGTGTGGCAATCAGGGGCAAAGCTGACCCTCCTCAGGGTCGGTAGAGGTCGGGCTGGAAGCCAACGACCTCGATTTCCACCGTCACCGGCTCGGCACTGTTGTTCTTCCAGTACCAGCCATGGCTGCCGTCAAACGGCGCCACGAAGGTGCCCGAGGATTCGCGCTGTGCGGTTTCTACCGCGTAGCTCGTCCACGCGTCCTTTACGCCTTCACGTTCGCCGTGCATGTCGACAGCAACATCGCCGCTGGCAACCCAGTGGAATACCAGGCCTTCACCTGTCTTCAGATGCGATTTGACCTCGGCGCCCTTGCCCGGCGCCAGCTCGACGGACATCGAGTCTCGACGCACTGGCCCGGTGGCTGCCGATACGGCCCCGGCATCAAGTGTCTGGCTTTCTGACTTGCCAAAGGCGGCTTCCGCCCTCGCCGCAAGCGCGGCATTTGCTGCATCGGCTTCGGAAGTGGCGATGGGCAATGCTGCTTGCGCGGTCAGCGACTGGGGCTCGGCAGCTTCGGGTACTGCAGTGAGCACATCGAGTCCAAGTCGGTGACCGATGCCGGTGGGATCAATACCGTATTCGGCTGGAAGGACAAGAGTCACCAGCAACAGCGCAGCCACGACAATGGACAGACCTGTGGCCTTGAGCAGTTGCCGCGTGCTGGGCAAGTTCTGGTTCCGGGTTTCGGGAAGTGTCATGCGAGCCTCGATCAGGAAATGAAGTAGCCGGTGAGCTGATAGCCGATCAACATGAAACCGGCGGTCATGAGCAGGGTGTTGGCCGCGAAGGCATGTCGTGCAAAGGTCTCACTGCGACGCCAGAAGCCCATCACGATCAGGATGCCACTCAGAGCCAGCAACTGGCCCAACTCCACGCCAACATTGAAGGCCAGGATATTCGGCACGAGTCCATCGGGCGAGAGTTCGAATTCCTGCAGCTTGGTTGCCAGGCCGAAGCCGTGGAAGAAACCGAACACCAAAACCGCCACCCGGGTGTTGGGGCGGAAGCCGAACCAGCGCTGAAACGCGCCTAGGTTATCAAGCGCCTTGTAGACGACCGAAAGGCCGATGATTGCATCGACCAGATAGGCGTTGACGTGGATTCCGCCGAGCACGCCAAACAGCAGGGTCGCGCTATGGCCGATCGCAAACAAGGTCACATAGGCAGCGACATCGCGCATGCGGTACAGGAAGAACACCACGCCAAACAGGAACAGCAGATGGTCGTAGCCGGTCACCATGTGCTTGGCACCCAGATACAGGTACATCATCAGATGCATGCCGCTGTTCTGTTCGAGGAAGGCCTTGTCATCGCCTTGCACGCCGTGTGCGAACGCAAGCCCAGCCGCCAACAGCAACAGGGGAAAGGCCAGCACCTGGCAACATCGTTCGATCATTGATCGCGAGCGTGAGTGTGCAAGGGGCAAGTGAACCTCCGAAGTTCCAGATTGAAGGATTGAACGTTTCTTCATGTCGCCTCCGCCAGCTTGGCGTCTTTTCGGTGCAGCAACCGGTACAAGGCCGGTAGCACCAGCAAAGTGAGCAGGGTCGAAGAGACAATGCCTCCGATCACCACGGTAGCCAACGGGCGCTGTACCTCGGCGCCCGTGCCAACATTGAGTGCCATCGGCAGGAAGCCCAGGCTGGCCACCAGCGCAGTCATCACCACGGGTCGCAAGCGGGTCAATGCGCCATCGATGATTGCTTCCTGCATGGGCACGCCGTCGCCACGCAGTTTGCGGATAAAGCTGATCATCACCAGGCCATTCAGCACGGCCACGCCGGAGAGTGCAATGAAGCCGACACCCGCCGAAATCGACATGGGAATGTCGCGGAGCCACAGCGCCAGCACACCGCCTGTGAGGGCCAACGGCACGCCGCTGAATACGACTGCGGCATCCTTACCTGAACCAAACGCCATGAACAGCAAGCCAAAAATCATCACCAGCACTACCGGCACAACCACCGACAAGCGCCGGCTGGCGGAGATTAACTGCTCGAACGTTCCGCCGTACTCGATCCAATAGCCTTCCGGCAGTTCCACCTCATCGGCAACCTGCTTACGCAATTCCTCGACAAATGAGCCCAAGTCGCGGCCGCGAACGTTGGCCGTAATCACGACACGGCGCTTGCCGTTTTCACGGCTGATCTGATTCGGGCCCAGGGCGATCTCGATCTCGGCCACTTCACCCAGCGGCACATGGGAAGGCGATTGCGACGCACCATGCACTTCGTCGCGGTCGACCTGGATCGGAATGGGCAATGACGCCAGCAGGTCTGGGTTCTGGCGCTGATTTTCCGGCAGGCGCACGACGATGTCGAAGCGACGATCACCTTCGAACACCTGACCGGCGACTGCACCACCCAGTGCGATCGCCACCGTATCCTGCACATCACCGACTGCAAGGCCGTAGCGGGCCAACGCACTTCGATCCGGGGTGATCGTCATAAGCGGCAAGCCGGTGACCTGCTCCAGTTTCACATCGGCTGCACCTTCGATCCTGTTTGCCAGATTCTCGATTTGCTGGCCGACTTGTTCGAGCTGTTCCAGATCATCACCGTAGAGCTTGATGGCCACCTCGGCGCGAACACCGGCAATCAACTCGTTCATGCGCATCTGCACTGGTTGGGTGAACTCGTAGTTGTTGCCCGGAATCGTCCACACGGCCTCTTCCAGCTCGGCGATCAGTTCAGCGCGAGGCTTGCGCGGGTTCGGCCAGTCGCTGCGATCCTTGAGCATGATGAAGGTATCGGCCACCGAGGGCGGCATGGGATCGGTCGCAACCTCTGCAGTGCCTATCTTGGCCACTACTTGTTCGACCTCGGGAAACTGCTTGATGCGCGCCTCCAGTTGCGTTTGCATGCCGACCGCCTGGGTCAGGCTGGTGCCGGGAATACGCAACGCGTGCAGCGCAATATCACCTTCGTCGAGATTCGGAATGAACTCGCTGCCAAGGCGCGTCGCCAGCAAGCCGGTCAAAACAGTCAGGATGGCTGCTGCACCCACTACCGCGACTCGATACACCAGCACCTTTTGCAACAGCGGTGCGTACACGCGCTTGAAGCCCCGCACGATCCGGGTTTCCTTCTCCTGGACCTTGCCGGTAACGAACAGCGCTACTGCGGCCGGCACAAAGGTCAGCGACAGTGCCATTGCGCCAGTCAATGCAATGACCACCGTGAACGCCATCGGGTGGAACATCTTTCCCTCGACGCCGCTAAGTGCGAACACGGGCAGATATACGGCAGCGATGATGAACAAGCCAAACAAGCTGGGCTTGATCACTTCTGCACTGGCAACGGCAGCCAGCTCGAAGCGCTCCTCCCGATCGAGCAAGCGGCCGAGCTGGTGCTGCCGCTCGCCGAAGCGGCGCAGGCAGTTCTCCACGATGATCACGGCGCCATCGACGATCAGGCCAAAATCGAGAGCGCCCAGGCTCATCAGATTGGCCGAAACGCGGTTCTCCACCATGCCGCTGATGGTCAGCAGCATCGTCAGCGGAATGACGGCCGCCGTGATCAGTGCGGCGCGCAGGTTGCCCAGCAACAAAAGCAGAACAACCACTACCAACAACGCACCTTCGACGAGATTTTTCTGCACGGTGGCGATCGTGCGATCGACCAATTCGGTGCGGTCGTAGACCGCCTTGGCTTTCGCGCCGTCGGGCAGCGTCGCATTGATCTCCACTAGCTTGGTGGCTGCACGCTGGGCGACAGCGCGGCTGTTTTCGCCGATCAGCATGAATACCGTACCCAGCACTACCTCGTGGCCGTCCTGGGTTGCGGCGCCTGTGCGCAACTCGGTACCTTCGCCGACCTCTGCAACGTCCGTGATGCGCAATGGCAGTCCATCTCGCGTGGCCACCACGATCTGCTTGAGGCCCTCAGCATCGGCGACTTGGCCAGGCACGCGAATCAGATATTGCTCGCCCGAGCGCTCGATGTAGCCGGCGCCGACGTTGGCGTTGTTGCGAGCCACGGCATCGAGCACGTCGCGCAGCGTCAGCCCATAGGCGAGCAGCTTGGTTGGGTCCGGGGTAATGTGGAATTGACGCACATAGCCGCCGATAGTGTTGACCTCGGTGACGCCCTTCAAGTGACGCAGCTGTGGCCTTACGACCCAATCCTGCAGGGTGCGAAGCGCGGTCGGCGTCCAGGTCTCCTGCGCGCCATCCTCGGCCTCAACCGTGTACATGAAGATCTCACCCAACCCCGTCGCTACCGGTCCCAGGCTGGGTTCGATGCCAACGGGTAATTGCGAAGCGGCCTGTTGCAGACGTTCGGCCACTTGCTGTCGCGCGAAATAAATGTCGGTGCCGTCCTCGAACACCACGGTGACCTGTGACAACCCATAGCGGGAAATCGAACGGGTGTATTCCAGACGGGCCAGGCCTGCCAGTGCGGTTTCGACAGGGAAGGTCACCCGCTGTTCGGATTCCAGCGGCGAATAGCCTGGTGCTTCGGTGTTGATCTGGACTTGGACATTAGTGATATCCGGAACTGCGTCGATGGGCAGACGGCCGTAATTCCAGAATCCAAGTGCAGACAAACCGAGCACTAGCAGGAGAACCAGCCAGCGATGCGCGATGGACGCGCGAATGATGCGTTCCAACATGGCGATTCCTCTAGTGGTCGTGGCTGGCGCCGGACTTTTCGATGTCCGCCTTGATCAAGTAGCTTTGTTCGGCAACGTAGGGTGTACCCGGTTTGAGTCCGCCCAAAACCTCGACGAATTCGCCATCGCGCGCACCCAGTTCAAGCATACGTACCTCGTAGGACTCACCGATTTGTGCGAACACGACGGTGAAATCACGGAAGCGTTGCAGGCCCGATTCCAACACGGCCAGCGGCACTTCTTTCTCGGAGACGGTGACGTTTGCCGACACCGTCATGCCGGGGCGCCAGTGAGCTTCGGGGTTGGGCAGGCTGGCTCGAGCGACAACGCTTTGTCCACGTGTAGCAAGAGGCAGCAAGGACTGGATGACGGTCTCGCCTTCGGCATCGCCGGTGGCGGACTCGATCTGTATCCGTTGTCCAGGCGCGAGGCGCGCCGCATCCTTGCCGATGGCGTGGAGCTCGACCCAGACATCGGACAGGTCGGCCAGTTCGATCAATGCGCTATCACCAGCGACATCGCCGATGTTGGTATTGCGCGCAAGCACCACGCCATCGAACGGTGCGACTACTGGATACGCTCGCATGCTCTCGTTGCCTTCGACGACGACCAGAGTCTGGCCACGACGTACTTGATCCCCTTGCTGGACGTGCACCGCACGGACGATGCCCGGGAAGCGCGCCTTGATATCGGCGTGGCGATTTTCATTCAGGGCAATGTTTCCGACCAGCGGTACGCGGTCGTGGATTACAGTCGGGCCGGCCACCTCTACCCGGACGCCGGCTTCCTCAGCGATCGCGGCTGGAATCGTCGTGCGGCCTTCGTAGGAAGCGTAGCTCCAGTTGTGCTTTCTACCGCCGTATTGGGCGCTTACATTGACGTCAAACGAGTGCGGCTCTACAACCGTGTCGCTACCTGTCAGGTAGTCGCCCTCGGGCTGGAAAGTAAATTGATTCACTTCACCATCCAGACGCTTGAGTTCGATCGTGGGCGTGACATCGCCGGGGTTGACTGGCTTGTCGTTCTGGTAGACATACAATCGGAACTGCGGCGGCACGCCGGATTCAAAGATGGTGACCTCAATCGCGAAGTCGCCATCGCGCAGCATCCGACCACGGTGCGGCCCTCGTTCGTATTCGGCTGCCGCTGCAGCGCCATGATTTTCTGCGGATTCCGGAGCTTGATCGGGGCCGCCACATGCGGCCAACAGGGTTGCAACAATGGCGGTAAGTAGCAATCGAATAATCATGGCGTGGCTTCCGTGGCAACAGCGGCGAGGCGTTCAACCTCGACCAGCAGGGTGTGATAACGGGCGGCAGCTTCGACATCTCGTTCGCGCAGTTCGAACAGGGTCTTCTGCGCCTGGGCCAGCGAGTAGAACGAGAATCTTCCGACCTTGAATCCGTCACGGGTAAACGCCACGGCCTGCTCGGCCTTGGGCAGCATGCGGATGCGCAATGATTCGACCTCGGTTCTGGCGTGGTTGAGCTCCTGGTACTTTTCGAACAAGGCCTGGTGGCTTTCGAAACGCAATGCATCGCGGCGCGCGTCCGAGGCATCCAGTTGTGCGTCGGCTTCGGAGATCGAATAGGCGGCACGGGACCGGCTGCCCAGCGGCATCGACACCGACATCACCAGGCCCTGATCGTTTAGAGCCTCCAGCCGTCGCACGCCAAGGGTGACGAAAATGTCCGGTTTGGCACTGGCCGTAGCCACTCGGCGCCGGGCGGCGATTGTCTCAGCCTCCAGCAGGAATGCTCGCTGCTCGGGCGTCATTGGCAGGCGTGCCGCGAGCGTCTCGAACGGCTCTACAACCGGCAGCTCCTGCAGATCACCGATGACCGATTCAAAATCGGGATTCAGCGCACTCCAGCTTGCCGCCAGGGTCATCCGCGCACTGGCCAGCTCATGCTCGGCATGTTCGCGCGCCAGCTCGGCTTCGACGACGGCAATCTCGGCGGCGCGAAGATGAAATTCCGGGTCCCTGGCCGCGGCGACCCAGGTGGCGATCTCCTGACGCGTGGCCTCGGCCTGCCTGACCTGCTCTTCGGCGAGTTCAAGACGCTGCTGATCGGCGACGACCTCGATGAATCGTGTCGTGGTACGACTGGCAACATCGATCCGGGCAGCTTCCGCCAGAGTCTGTTGCTGGTTGACTTCGGCATTGCCCAGCGCCTGACGCGCGGCCCGCTTGCCGCCCAGTTCGATTGCACGGCCAAAGCGCAACGTGGCTTCGGCCGATTCGCCGCCGCTGAGCGTTCCCGTACCCGCAACATTGTCGAAATCGCCCGATACGACATATTGCGGGGGCATGCCCTCGCGTTGGGCGCGCGCCCGGATGGCACGCAGTTCAGCGGCTTCCGCCACCAGCAAGGGATTGGCCGCCAGGGCGCGGGCGACCGCTTCCTCAAGACGCAGGGGTTCGGCGGCGCGTCCCGACGGGACTGCACCGCAAGTCCCGGCCAAGGCCAGGACCAGCAGACAACGCAAATTCACAGAGAACCTCCGATAGATCGACAGACAGCAGTACTCATGCCGCTATCCAGCGGCTGGATGCGTCAGGCGATCGGAGGTCGGAACGGTGAGGTGAGTACCTGCGGCCGAGATGAAGCCAGGTCGGCTTGCGGCAATCTGGACGCAGGTGGCGCTTCTGGGGATTGAATCCCGGCAGTCCAGATATTGGCCGCAGAACCCGTATCACCCTGGTGCATCAATCCATGAGCACCCTTGGTGTGATCGGGATCTGGCATTTGATCTCGGTCGCCGGAATGGTCGTGCCCATGCTCGCTCACGCTACCCAAGGTCACATGTTCAGCAGCATGCAGCGCCCCAAGCTGACCAATCATTGGCCGGATCATCACCCCAAGCACCAGCAGCGCCAGAAAACTGGCGCGCAAGATTGATGGCAGGTGTCGGTTGGGTCGGTGCACATAATTAGAGTACGACACGTTCATAGCGACTACAACCACTCGCAAGTGAAGGGGGCGTTTTTGGCGCTCCTATGGTATAGCGTGGCCAATTCGCGCGTGCAGCGACGGCTGTACTTCGCACCGCCTGACGCTTTGCTCTTGTTGCAAATTGACTTCAAATTGGCGACTTCTGCAGGATTCATCCTTGACCCAGTTCGCCTGACGGAACTATTGTCGTTTCGACGGTTACATGAACCAGCTCTTCGTGCTCGGCCAAGTGAGTTCTAAAGTCATCGGCGCTCATGGAGCTATGAGTCACCAGACTCAAAACGCAAGCGAACTTGCCCTTGCCAACACGCCAGACATGCAGGTCGGTGATGATGGCTTTCGGGTCGCACGCGGCCATGACTTCGCGCACCTCTTGAATGACTGGCGAGTCCATTTCCGCGTCGAGCAACACCTTGCCGGTGTCGCGAAGAAGTCCAACAGCCCAGACCGTGACCAGGATCGAACCAACAATCCCCATCAACGGATCAAGCCATCGTGCTCCCCACAGCATGCCGCCGACCAGCGCAATGATCGCGAACACCGATGTCGCCGCATCAGCAAGTACGTGCAGATAGGCAGCACGCAGATTCAGGTCGTGATGATGCGCGTGGCCGCTGTGATGTTCGTGACCATGGCCATGATCGTGAGAATGATGACCACGCAGTAGCCAGGCACAGATCAGATTGACCGCCAGCCCCAATACCGCCAACACAATGGCTTGCGAATAGTGAATCGGAAGCGGCGTGATCAGGCGTTCAATTGACTGGAAGGCCATCAGCGCAGCCACGCACAACAATAGGATTGCACTCGTGTAGCCGCCGAGGACCTCAATTTTCCAGGTTCCGAAGGCAAATCGTCGATCCGCCGCGAATCGGCGTGCACATGCATAGGCGAATACCGAAAGGCCCAAGGCCAGGGCATGCGAGCTCATGTGCCAGCCATCAGCGAGCAAGGCCATCGAGTTGTAGATCCAGCCACCCGTGATTTCTACAATCGTCATGATGATCGTCAGCCACATGGCCCGACCGGTGTTTCGTTCGGCTAGGGGATTGCCTTCGTCAAACGCATGAGAGTGCGTTCGCTCAGCAGCGACGTCCTGAAGTGTCATCATGGGCAACTCGTGAGAATATACCCCCCTAGGGTATAACAAGGAGCCGCCCATGTCGCACGTTGTCCGCAATCAGTCGAAATTACTGGCCCGAACCCGCCGCATTGCCGGACAGCTCGCCGCCATAGAAAAGGCACTCACTGAAGACGCAGAATGCACGGCGATTCTGACTCAAATCGCGGCCGTACGCGGTGCTGTCCAGGGACTGCTGCTTGAGGTGTTGGGCGAGCACTTGCGCGAGCACATTGCAGAGGAGGCCAATAGCACTGTTCGGGAAAATGAAGTAACCAACGTAGTGTCACTGCTGCGTTCGTACCTCAAATAGCCGAGAGCCCATAGTCGAATCTCGAAGGGAGAACTACTAGGCTGGCATGCAGCCCTCCCCAATCTTTGGCAACCCGTTGTCACTTGTCTTCATTTGGGCGCGATGGGATTGCGTCGCAAGAAGATTGCTTCTACAGCCAAGATTGACGCCATTACTGCAGAAGCGACCCCCACGACCAGCGGATCGCTGGATATTTTGACCCAGAAAAATCCAACCAAGACGATAAGATCAAGAACGATAGCACTAACAAGAACAGCGCTACGGGCGCCAATTTCTCTCCGAAGATGACGCAATATGCCCCAATGAATTGCCATGTCCATTATCAGATAGAAGATGATCCCCAAAGCTGCGATACGTGTCAGATTGAAAAACGCAGTTAGCAGCAACCCCAAGACAACCGTGTAAACCAGGGTGTGTTTTTGGATGCTACCCGGCATCCCTAAATGACGGTGGGGAACGAGCTTCATCTCAGTCAGCATGGCCAGCATCCGAGAGACGGCAAAAATGCTGGCAATGATTCCGCCTGCTGTCGCCAGCATTGCCAGGACAACCGTAAACCACACCGCGTATTTTCCTAGTGCCGGCTTGGCAGCTGCCGCCAGCGAGTAGTTTCTCGTGTCGACAATTTCCTGAAGAGACAGATTGCTCGCGACCGCGAAGCCAACCAACGCGTAGATAACGACGCAAAGCGCGATCGAAATTATGATAGCTCTGCCGACATTGCGGTGCGGGTCTTTCAACTCCGAGCCACTGTTCGCAATGGTGGTAAAACCCTTGAAGGCCAGTATGCCGAGAGCAGTGGCACCAAGAAACCCTGTCAAAGATACATCGAGATTCTGGGTTGTGAAATTGACTTCGATCGAATCTGCAACCGTGACGCCAACAACGCCAAACAGAATGATGCCGCCTACTTTGATGAATCCGAGCACCGTAGTCACACCCTCGATCATTCGGTTTGCAGATAAATTGACTAGGAAAGCGGCCAGCAACAATCCCACGCCCAACGTGGGCACCAGCAAGCTGGAATCCTCAATGTCGAACAACTGCAGGGTGTAGGCGCCAAATGTACGAGCCAAGAAGCTCTGGGCAATGACCATTGAGAAGTACATCAACAAGGCAAAAAAGGCTGTTGTCAGCGTACGTCCGTAGGCCTTTTCCAAGTACATGGCTATTCCGCCAGCCGACGGAAAAGCATTCGACATTTTTACGTATGAGTAGGCGCTGAAAGAAACAATCAATGCGGCTGAAAGAAAAGCCAGTGGGAAAAGTCGCCCGGTCATTTCAGCCATCTGGCCTGTCAGCGCAAATATTCCTGCGCCAATCATCACCCCGGTTCCAAGCGCAACCGCTCCGACCAAGGTCAGACTATCTTTTCGGTACTGGGGCGACCTGCTCTCAGAAGTTTTCATATCTCCACCAACATTCCGATTGTTCAAGATGGGTGACATCTATCCTGGTCACCCTTGGAGCTATCGATCCGAGTGGGCGCACGACGACAATCGGCCCTTCAATCGACGCTCCTACGGTCCGCTAGAGCTATTGGATACGGCAGCCTAGCATCCAATTCTTCCCTACCCTCGACCATGTTCCCCATAGTTCAACTGGTTCCCTGCACTAGAGCAGAGTGATCCGGTCAATTTTCTCGAACTGTCCAATGCTTGGCCAACCAGAAAGTCGTCGGTGGCAAGACGGCCATCTGAAGGAGTGGCCAGAACCCTGCTCCGAGATATGGAACCACCGGCATATCCGAATTGTAGGACCAGCGGCCAGTGCTGAGCGCGGCATGTTCAATCAACGCCGCCACACCCAGTCCCATCAATATTGTTGTGAGGTATTGATTCCATTTGCCTCGCAATCCCCAGGTCGGATCAGCTGAAGCCAATGCGGCAATCGAGTAGAGGCCAAGCAGAATGACGACGTCACCGAACGCAGCAGGCGTGCAAAGTGCCAGGGTTTTCGTCCAAGGCTGGCCAGTCGTCTCAACGTATGCAGCCATCTGAGCCATTTCCCAGAATTCATTCAGGAAGAATCCAATTGCCACTGTCAGCGCCATAAACTTGGGAAATGGACTTCGTATGACGCGAGTCAGCTTATTCACGAGGCTGCTCGGCTTTCTTTGGATTTGGCTGAGGCATGGTCAGTACGGGCGCGAATCCGCCGAGAGGCGTGCGAAAATTAGTGGTCTGCCCCTGGTACAGGCGTGCCGCATACAGCAACGCCTTGCCTTGATAGGCATAGCACCGAATATCAACCTTGTGCGGACGGCCATCATCGTTGACGTGACGCTCGCTTGGCTTTATTAACTCCTGAGCAACAAAAGTGCCAGAGGCGATCTCATCCCAAACGCGCCGGGTCAATTTCTCGCCCCGATAGGCCGCCTTGCTCCCATAGCCAGCTGCGGGCTTGAAGAAGAACTGCCGGCGATTCGCCCACAACCAGTCTCTGCTCTCCGGCGAGACAAGCTGAGTCTTCGGAATTGCGTCGAACAAGACTTCCACTGAAGCGGGCGTGGCTCCTGCCTTTGCAAGAAAGGCCGAATCTCCCAGCAGCGTGAAATTGCGCTTGTCTGCTTGCAGCGCGTGAGCATGCGGATGTGGCGAGAGTGCCACGTCTCCGGCTTGGTAAGCGTCGCGCAACGCACGGTTTCCAGATTCCACTAGCGAAAAGTCTGTCAACCTATTGTAGACAAAATCCACAGGCGCATCGGCCAGCCAGATTCGTCCCTCTCGAAAGTCGAGATCCGATGGACTGCAGATCTCAGCTCGATAGCCGTTCCGTCGAAACAGATCCTGGTACAGGAGGAATTCCGGGTATAGATATTGTTCCTCCGGCGATTCATCGACGATCACCAGGAACTCCAGCTCTTGCGCTCCTCGCAGGAGGCGCCATTCTGTCGCAACAATATCCATGATTGCACTGTCCACGCCCGACGCATTGCTCGTAGCCAACATTTGTTCTGGCACGCAGATGCGCTGCGCCTGTCCGAGCAGGGAATTGAGCAACACGCCACCTGGATTGGTGTTGATCTCGATGAGCCGGGGACCGGCGGTGGTCAGATGGAAATCCAGACCTAGAAGTCCACCAGGCGACCCTGGATTCTTTCGTGCAATGTCGGGCGCCCACTCCATGACGGCATTTCGAAACGCCGGAAGTGCCGTAACAGCCTCGACGGCTTCGACCACGTCCGCAATCTGCGCTATGGCGATCGGGGGAACGTAGACAGGCACCGAGGCGAACAGATGCGGGTGCGTTTGTGCCATTGATGCGAAAGCGCCCCGCGCCACCAGCAATTGTTCCAGTTCCGAACGCAATCTCTCTGGCTCGATGGCGACACAGAAACACTTTTCATTGAGTGTGTCTGCAGAATAGTCCGGAGCGCAGACTCCGCAGGTTGGCTTAACCTTATTAAGATTGTGTGATTCGTCCATTCCGGAAGTCCAGTCAACGCCTCGGAACCAATCTATACCAGAACTGTCTGAGGGTAAGTCGCATGGATTGCCACTACTTGACCTCGGTCAAGGGTCCACGTCCCAGTCAGGGTTATAACTAGGACATCATGAATCGCTTCCGCCGCCACCGCCTTCAGTCACGCCTCGCTTTGCTTGCAGGATTGATGCTGCTGTGGTCGCAATTTGCCCTCGTCTTGCACCCGACGGCGTCTCTGGCAAGTCTGGCATCAGGTCATGCCGATTATTCGCATGTGACCGCGCTGGCTGGATGTCATGAAGCGCCTCCGACTGATTTGTCGCCCATTTGCAAGATGCATTGCAGCCAGGGAGATCAAGGTGACACGTCGAGCCGCGTCCCCAGCCTGCCCTTCGTCCCAACTGCTTCTTTCATCGCCTGCCTGTCGACGGCCAGCGAGGCGCCGGCCCTTGGTCTGTCGGTTGCGCCCGCTCCTGCCCTTTCCTGGCACCGACCTACTCTCCATCCCGCCAGTTTGTTGCTGATCTGAGCTCCGTCCTGATGTCGGTCTGGCACTCTACTGTGCCGCCACCACACACATCGGCGTGGTTGTCTCACGATGACACCTAGCCATTGCACCTATTTTCTTGGCGTGAGCCAAGTCGTGTCGCAAGGCAACAAACATGATTTCCTTCACTGATTCATCGCGCCCCACGGGTTTGCGCTCGGTTCGACTGCTTTTCTGCACAATCCTGGTCTGGCCTTCATCTTGTTCGTGGGGCTGGATTCGTACTCGCTTTGGTACGGCGAATTCTTCGAGCTCGAAAAAGTGTTCACGCGTGATTTTGGTACATTTTGTCCGACTTTTTGCGGCGTCGGGACTGGTCGTGCTCGCGTCAGGAGTCATGGCGGCAGCTCCCTCAGTGCAGGCGGCCCACGCGCCTCCTCCGGCAGGTCAGCAGAGCGTCGACGCATGGCGACTCGCAAGGGTCGAAAAACTGCCTGACGCCCCTGAGCCTGCCACGACGGGGCTTTCCGCCGAACGGCTGGTACAACAGGTTCTGCAACGCAATCCGGGCATTGAGGCGATGCAGGCGGCGGCCGATGCGGCCAGCGCGCGGATCGAATCGGCGGGTGCGCTGGACGATCCGATGCTGAGCTATGTGGTGGCGCCGAATACCGCCGGTAGTCCACGACAGGGGCTGAATCAAAACGCGCAGTTCAGCCAGAAGTTGCCTTGGCCGGGCACTCTGGCTCTGCGCACCAAGATGGCGGCCGCTGAGGCGGAATCGGCCGAACAGCAAACGTCCGACCTGCGCTTGCGCCTGGTTACGCTGGCACGTGCCACCTACGCCCAGTGGTTCTACGCGTATAGCGCGCTCGCCATTAATACCGAGAACGTCATTTTGGTGACGCGTCTGCGTGCGGTTGCAGAAACGGCCTACGCCTCCGGGCAGTCGCCGCAACAGGATGTACTGCAGGCAGAAGTCGAATTGGTTCGCTTGCAGAATCAGGCCTTGGAGCTCACGCGTTTGCAGCGCACGGTGCAGGCGAAGATCAACGCGCTGCAAAATCTCGACCCGGATACCCCAGTACCCGCACCGTTCGTTCTGCCCCAAGAAATCGCACTGCCGACCCCCGCAGCCCTGCAGGACGCTGCATTGGCGCACTATCCGATGCTGCGGAGCATCGATGCCACCATCCGCGCGAGACAGAATCGGGTCGATCTTGCGCACAAGAACAACTATCCGAATATCAGCTTGCTGGCAGGTTACAACAGCATCATGGACCTGCCGGCAAAACGCCTCACCGTAGGCGTCGCGATCAACATTCCGTTCGGCGGTAACCATCGCGGCGAGGTGAGTGAGGCCAATGCACGTTTGCGTGAGAGTGAGGCCAAACTGGCCGATGCTCGCAACCAGTTGCTTAGCGATCTCGATCAAACGCGCGCCACTGCTGTTCAGGCCGTCGCAACGGTCCACCTGTACGAGGGCAAGATGCTTCCGTTGGCCGAGCTCAATATGCAGGCTGCAGAGGCCGACTACAGCAGTGGCAGTGGCGACTTTCTGAAGCTGATTACCGCTGAACGGCAATACCTGATGGCCAAACTCGAGCTGGCCCGTGCACGCGCCGATTTCTTTACCCAGCTGGCTTCCCTCAATTACCAGACCGGTGGCTCGTTGTGGCCGTCTCTGCAATCAACTACTTCTCAGGATACGACGCCATGAAAAAATCTAGATTGATTCTCCTGGCCCTCATCGCCGTATCGCTTGCACTGGTTGCCGGATATTTGCTCGGCAAGCGCGGCCACACGGCGGCGAGTACGGATCAGGCCGCCGCTTCGGAAATCGCGACGCCGGAGCGCAAGGCTCTCTACTGGAAGGCGCCCATGGACCCGAACTTCCGTAGCGACAAGCCAGGCAAGTCACCTATGGGCATGGACTTGGTGCCAGTGTACGCAGACGGCAGCGGAAGTAGCGAAAGCAGTGATGTCAGGATTGACCCGGCTGTGGTCAACAATCTGGGCGTACGCACCGCAGAGGTCATGCGGGGATCACTGGCCAATCGTATCGAGGCCGTCGGCTATGTGGGCTATGACGAAGACACGCTCACGAGTATCAACACCCGCGCCGAAGGCTGGGTGGAAAAGCTGGCAGTCAAGAGCGTGGGCGACCCGGTACGCAAGGGTCAGCTGTTGTATGCCCTGTTTTCGCCAAAACTGGCCACCGCCGAGCGCGAATACTTGACCGCTTTGGCCAGTGGCAGCCAGTCATTGATTGCCACCTCGCGCGAGCGCATGCGCTCGTTCGGTTTCAGCAATGCACAAATCGAACAACTCTCGCGCACGCGCAAGGTCGGCAACCGGGTGGCACGCTATGCCGCATCGACTGGCGTGGTGATGAAGCTAGGGGTCAGTGAAGGCGCCTGGGTGATGCCCGCCACGCAGGTGATGCAGCTGGCTAATCTTGATACCGTGTGGGTGCTGGTGGAAGTCGACCCGGCCAATACCGCGCTGCTGCATAAGGGACAGGTAGCGGATGTCACCTTTGATGCCTTTGCTGGCGAAAGCTGGCAAGGCACGGTCGATTACATCTATCCCGACGTCAGTGCCATGACCCGCACGGTCAAGGTGCGCGTGCGCCTGCCCAATCCGGACCGACGCCTGCAGCCGAACATGTATGCACATGTCGGTCTGCAAACCGCTGCACAGAACGATACGGTGTACATTCCGGCGCTGGCCCTGATTGAAACCGGGCAAAGCAAGCGGGTCGTAGTCGCTCAGGGTGATGGCCGCTTCGATGTCTGCCCGGTGCAAACCGGTGCCACATCCGGTGACCAGGTGGAAATTCGCAAGGGCTTGCGCGCGGGCCAGCGGGTCGTGACTTCGGCACAGTTCATGATCGATTCGGAAGCCAATATCGATGCCGCCACACTGCGGCTGAGCGCCGGCAAGTCAGCTTGTGACGAAACCTCCGGTCCGGTGGCAGAACCTGATGACTCTAGCGACATGTCGGGCATGGACATGAGCGGCCCGCATGCGGCAACACACACGGCGGACGACACAAGAAAAGACGAATCCGAAGCCGCCAGCCCCCACTCCGCACATGACATGGGAATGGACATGACGGAACCGGACGCGACGATGCACACGGAGGACGACTCCGAGACCGTCAACGACCACTCTGCACATGAGATGCAGCCATGATCGCCGCGATCATCCGCTGGTCACTGAACAATCGCGTGTTCGTGCTGCTGGCGCTGGGTTTTGTCGTTATCGCGGGCCTGTACGCGCTGCAACGCACACCAGTGGACGCGATTCCGGACCTGTCGGATGTGCAGGTCATCGTCAAGACCTCATACCCGGGACAGGCCCCGCAGGTGGTGCAGGACCAGGTCACCTATCCGCTGGAGACCGCCATGCTGGCGGTACCGGGTGCGACGGTGGTGCGCGGCTATTCGTTCTTCGGCGCCTCCTACGTATACGTAATCTTCAAGGACGGCACGGATCTGTACTGGGCACGATCACGAGTGCTGGAATACCTAAGCCAGGTTGCCGGCAGCCTGCCGGCAGACGCCCGTCCCGGCCTGGGGCCGGACGCTACCGGTGTAGGCTGGGTCTACCAATATGCGCTGGTGGACAAGACCGGCCAGCACGATCTGGCGCAGCTCACCAGCCTGCAGGACTGGTTCCTGAAATACCAGTTGCAGACCGTGCCAGGCGTGGCCGAAGTGGCCACCGTTGGCGGCATGGTGCGGCAATACCAGGTGTTGGTGGATCCGGACAAACTGCGCGCGCTGGGCTTGACCCTGATGCAGGTGAAGATGGCCATCCAGAACGGCAATCAGGAGACAGGCGGCGCAGTGGTCGAACTGGCTGAAGCCGAATACATGGTGCGTGCCAGCGGCTACCTCAAGAGCATCAAGGACCTGCTGCAAGTACCGCTGACGACCGACATGAACGGCACGCCGGTGCAGCTCAAGGACGTCGCCGACGTACGGCTGGGGCCGCAGATCCGCCGCGGCATCGGCGAACTGAACGGTCAGGGTGAAGTAGTCGGTGGCGTGATCGTGATGCGCTTTGGCGAGAATGCACAAACGGTGATCGATGGCGTCAAAGCCCGACTGGCTACGCTCAAAGGCAGCCTGCCGCAGGGTGTTGAAGTGGTAACGACCTACGACCGTTCAGAGCTGATCGGCAAGGCGGTCAGCAGCCTGCGCGGGACGCTCATCGAGGAGTTTGTAGTCGTCGCACTGATCTGCTTCCTGTTTCTGTTTCACTTCCGTTCGGCTTTGGTGGCGATCATCAGCTTGCCGGTCGGCATCCTGATGGCATTCATCGTCATGCATCTGCAGGGCCTGAATGCGAACATAATGTCGCTGGGTGGTATCGCGATCGCGATCGGCGCGATGGTCGATGGTGCGATCGTGATGATCGAGAATCTGCACAAACACATGGAGCGTGAACCCGTCACGGCATCAAACCGCTGGCGCATCGTCGCCAACGCAACGGTCGAGGTGGGTCCGCCGCTGTTCTTCGCGCTACTGATCATCACTGTGTCCTTTCTACCCATTTTCACACTCAGCGGGCAATCGGGACGGATGTTCTCGCCGCTTGCGTTCACCAAGACCTATTCGATGGCTGCGGCAGCAATCCTGGCGATCACCCTGATCCCGGTGCTGATGGGCTACTTCATCCGAGGCAAGATCACCCCGGAGCATCGCAATCCGATCAATCGCCTGCTCACCGCGACGTACAGGCCCGTCATCAATCAGGTCGTGCGCTCTCCAAAACTGCTGCTGGTCGGCGGCATCGTGGTGATTCTGGCCGGGCTCTGGCCGGCCTCGCAGTTGGGTTCGGAGTTCATGCCGCCGCTGGACGAGGGCGACCTTATGTATATGCCCTCGGCCCGCCCGGGCATCTCGGCCGACAAGGCGCGTCAGGTTCTGCAGCAGACCAACAAGCTGATCATGAGCGTGCCCGAAGTGAAGTCCACCTTCGGCAAAATGGGGAGGGCGCAGACGGCAACTGATCCGGCACCGCTGGCCATGGTCGAGACCATCATCCAGTTCAAGCCCGAGTCGGAATGGCGCCCAGGCGTAACCCGGGCCGATATCCACCGTGAGTTGGAGCAACGCGTGCAGATGCCAGGATTGACCAACGCCTGGGTGATGCCGATCAAGACCCGCATCGACATGCTCTCGACCGGCATCAAGACGCCGGTTGGCATCAAGGTAGGCGGCCCCGACCTGGCTGTGATTCAGAAGATCGGTAAACGGCTGGAAGAAGTCCTGCCGCAGGTGCAGGGCACCACCTCAGTGTATGCCGAACGCGTCGCCGGCGGGCGCTACATCAAGGCTGACATAGACCGCAATCGCGCCGCACGTCTGGGTCTCAACATTTCCGATGTGCAGGACGTGGTGCGCACCGCCATCGGCGGCATGAATGTGACTGAAACCATCGAGGGCCTGGAGCGCTACCCGGTCAATCTGCGCTATCCGCGTGACTGGCGCAATTCGGTGGCCAGTCTGCGGCAACTGCCCATCGTCACTACCCGCGGTGGCCATGTCACCCTGGGTGACGTCGCCGATGTTTACATCGAGGATGGTCCGCCGATGATCAAGAGCGAGGCGGCCCAGCTCACGGGCTGGACCTTTATCGATATTGCCGGGCGAGATGTGGGCTCCTACGTGGAAGCCGCGCAACAACTTGTTGCAGCCGAGGTGGAACTGCCGGCGGGCTACTCGCTGACCTGGTCCGGCCAATATGAGTACATCCAGAAGGCCCGGCAGAGCCTAGTCGTGATCGTGCCGGTGACGCTGGTAATGATCGCACTGCTGCTGTACATGGCTTTTCGCAGCGTCGCCCATACCCTGATCATCCTCGGCACCTTGCCGATGGCGCTGGCTGGCAGCTACTGGTTGCTGTATCTGCTCGACTACAACATGTCGGTAGCCGTTGCGGTCGGCTTCATCGCACTGGCTGGCGTGACCACCGAACTCGGCGTGGTGCTGATGGTGTATCTGAATCAGGCAGTCGGCCAATATGTCGAATCATGCGACAAGGACGGTGAGGCTGTGCGCTTTGAAGGCGTGCGCGATGCCGTGCGCGACGGTGCCCTGTTGCGTCTGCGGCCGATTTCGATGACGGTCGCCGCCGTGGTCGCCGGGCTGCTGCCGGTGATGTTCGGCACCGGCACCGGCTCGGAGGTGATGCGCCGCATTGCCGCGCCGATGGTCGGCGGCATGCTCAGCGCGCTGATCCTGACGATGCTTGTAATTCCAGCCGTATACCTGCTCTGGGAGTGGCGCCGCCTGCGCAGAACCGGCAAAGCCAGCCTCAGAAGTATCGAACCGTCATGAAAGATTCCGTGAATCCGAGGGGAGTGTGATGGAGTATCGAAAGATCACGGCGATCATCAGCGCCGGAAGCCTTTCGGCTGTCGAAGAGGCACTACAGCGCGAGGCAACCATCGAAGTCGCCATCACCCGCATCAAGGGCTATGGCGACTACAAGAACTTCTACGATCCCGAGTGGGTTTCTACCCAGGCCCGCGTCGAGGTTTTCGCCGCACTGGCCGATGTTCCGCAAATCGCCGAGGCGATCATGGGTGCCGCCCATGCCGGGCTGGACAACGACGGCATCGTGGCGGTTCTACCCGTGGAGACGCTGTACCGGATCAAGGATCACGTGGCGCCAGCTCCTGAGAGCGGGCACTCATGAAGCAGTGGTGGGTTCTTGACCTGTGCGTCGCGCACAGGTTTACCCTGAGGTTTCAATGAACAGAGCACATCCAAAATTGCGGAACACAGGCGCTGCCAAGGCCGCAAGGCATCATGGCCTGGTGACGGTTTCACAACTGGCTGCCGCTGCGGACGAACCCGCCCACGCCGTGCGCTACTACTGCCGGATTGGATTGCTTGTTCCTTCGACCACGAGCGACAGTGGCTACAGGCTGTTTGACCGGTCGGGCCTGAAGCGACTGCGTTTCATCCGCCGAGCCCAAAGTCTGGGTTTTTCACTAGATGAGATTTCGGGCTTTATCAGCCATGCCGCCAAAGGCAATGAGCCCTGTCCGCAAGTCATGGCAACACTGGATCAGAGGCTTCCAAGAATAGGCGCCGAGCTAAAGGAAATCGGCGAACTTCATGCACGCATGATCCGCGCCCAAAAGCGCTGGCGCTCCCTGGGTGAAGGCGGTCCAACCGGGTATGAGATCTGCCGGCTGATCGAGTCGGAAGATTTTGCAACAGAGGAGTCCGACGGAAAAGCTGACGACTCCCATCTACGTCCAGGCGAGGGATCGAAATGATCATCAAGAAAAGAACAACGCGAAGCTCGCCGGTCGCGTCCGCAAGTACATGCGATCGGCAGTTGCCGAGCTTTCAGTCTTCGGCAAAACCAGCAGTTCGAAAGCAACTCTTCGAAGGCGTCATTCCGCACAAATGCGTACATTCGTTCACATTGAGCAAATAACTGACACCCCTGCTCCGAGTCCCGTGCGCACAACTATTGGAACTCTGAAAATGAACACTCCCCAACACGAAAAAAGCCCACCGCAAAGCCGGCGGCCATCTGGCACGCATGGAAACCGCCCTGGCCGATCCTGGCGTCAGCGACTTGCTTTCTGGTTGCTGCTTGGCATCGCCGCTTTCTACCTGCTGACCGAACATCGGGCGCATCTGCTTGAGAATCTCGCCTGGCTGCCCTTTCTTCTGATTCTTGCTTGTCCGCTCATTCACTTGTTTGGTCACGGCCATCACGGTTCGCATGGCTCACATTCGAGCCAATCGGATATGCCGGCAGACGAGCGTAGTCGATCACGAGCTGAGCTACCGGGACAGCAGGGTCAATTGGAAGAAAACGCAACTAACCAAGGAGATCAGCGGCCATGAGCGAACACTTCTCAGGTTATGGATTTTGGCTGCTTGCAGCGCTCAACGCGGGTTTCTTTATCTTCTTCGCATGGAGCTTCTTCAAGCCACTCAATGCACGCGACTGGCGCAGCTTCGGACTGTTCTCAGCCTTCATCGTCGCCTTGTTCGCGGAGATGTATGGTTTTCCGCTGACCATCTTCTTACTATCCGGATGGTTGACGTCGCAGTTCCCAGAGGTCAATTGGTTGACCCACGATGCCGGCCATCTACTGGAAATGATGTTTGGCTGGCAGGTAAATCCACACTTTGGACCGTTTCACATCGCCAGTTTCGTGTTGATTGGTGGCGGATTCTGGCTGCTCTCTGCAGCATGGCCAGTCCTTTATCACGCTCAACAGGAAGGCCGTCTCGCTACCAAAGGACCGTACGCACGCATCCGGCATCCGCAGTACGCAGGATTCGTCCTGATCATGACCGGCTTCCTGCTGCAATGGCCTACCCTGCTTACTTTGGCGATGTATCCGATCCTGATTTTGGTCTATGCACGTCTTGCTACGGCTGAGGAGCGAGACAGCCTGTCACGCTTCGGCGAGGACTATCGCCGCTACATGGAGCAAGTACCGCGTTTTATTCCGCGTCGAATTCATGCGGCCTATAGGTCCGGAGATCGGTCATGACGCGGAACAGCTCGAGGGCCCGTGCGCACCTCTGGTCGATAGGGCGGATGTGCACATCCGGCTGCGCGGCCGTTCTCGAACGCGCTGTGGCGAAAATTCCGGGTGTTTCGAGCGCGCGGGCGAATTATGCCAGCGCAACCCTCCATGTCCTCTATGATCCGGCTCAACTTGAGCCAGGAAGCATTTCATCGGTCATTCGGCACGAGGGATTTTCGTGTTCCGATGAAGCCGAAAATTCCTCTCACAAGGTTCCGCCTGAACAGATTCTCCAGCCACAAACATCGCACGATCATGAAATACAAACAGGTGATTCGGTTGGGATCGCGGCAAGTCATGCGCCTGGTGCACATGAGGGCATGCACCACGGTGGCGACCTGCATGCGGCTGCGCGTGACATGTTCCGGCGCTTCGTCGTCGCCCTGATCTTCGGTGTTCCGCTGTTTGTGTGGTCGCCCATGGGCCTGTTCGACCCACCGCCCGTTCCCTTTGGCATGGACAAACAGCACTGGTTGTTTGTACTCGCCTCACTTGCGCTGCTCTACCCCGGATGGCCGTTCTATACCGCTGCCGTTCGCTCGTTGCGCCACGGCATCCTTGATATGGCCGTGCTGGTCCTGCTTAGCGTTGGAACCGGGTACCTCTTCAGCATGGGGGCCACCTTCCTGTTCGAGGGCGCGGACTTCTACGAAGCGACCACGGTTCTCCTGATCTTCATCCTTCTGGGCCATTGGCTGGAAATGCGCGCCCGCGCCGGCGCTTCGGATGCGATGAAGTCGCTGCTCAAGCTTTCACCGGCACGCGCGCTTGTCAGGAAAGGATCAGACGAAGTTGAAATACCCACCAGCGACGTTTTGGTAGGCGACATCGTCGTAGTTCGACCTGGGGCCAAGGTCCCTGTTGACGGCGAGGTCATCGAAGGCAGTTCCCAGGTCGACGAATCGATGTTGACCGGTGAGTCCATGCCGGTCCGCAAGGATCCGGGCAGTCAAGTTGTCGGTGGAGCGATCAACAAGAGTGGCGCCTTTGTCTACCGCGCGACCAAGGTCGGTGCTGAGACGGCGCTCAACCAGATCATCAAGCTCGTCCAGGAAGCGCAGAATTCCAAGGCCCCTGCGCAGTTGCTGGCTGACCGCGCTTCGCAATGGCTCGTCCTCGCAGCGATCGTCATTGGGCTGCTGACCTTTGCGATCTGGTTCTGGTGGGTCGGCCAAACCTTGCTGTTCGCGGTCACCCTGACGATTACGGTATTTGTGATCGCTTGTCCCGATGCACTCGGTCTCGCCACTCCCATGGCGATCATGATTGGTACTGGAATGGGCGCTCGCCATGGCATCCTGTTCAAGCACGCCGAGGCCATCGAGCTCAGTGCGCGCCTGGATGTAGTGATCTTCGACAAGACAGGGACCCTGACCCTGGGCAGCCCGAAAGTCGTTGAAATTGTCGGCACACCGGATCGAGACATCGACGAGGTACTCCGGCTCGCGGCCGCTGTCGACGCCCATTCCGAGCATCCCTTGGCGCATGCCATTGTCGAGCGTGCAGGCCCGGTTGCAGAGCGTGCCCGTGCATTCACCAATATCGACGGCCGAGGTGCTCAAGGTGAAGTCGATGGGCAGCGTGTGATGCTGGGCAATCGCCTTCTGATGAACGATTCCGGCGTCGCGATGAATGGTCTTGAGGCAGAAGCCGAACGACTGCAAAGCGGAGGGCGGACGGTCATTCACGTGGGACTCGCAGACAAGGTCATCGGCTTGATCGCCATCGCCGATGCGATCCGTCCCAGCTCTCGCTCGGCGATCGATGCCTTGCATGCTCGCGATATCAAAGTGGCGATGATCACCGGCGACAACCGTGCGACCGCTGAACGGGTCGCATCCGAGCTGGGTATCGATATTGTTCTGGCCGACGTCCTGCCTGGAGGCAAGGCCGAGGAGGTCAAGAAACTGCAGGCACAAGGCAAGCGCGTGGCCATGGTAGGTGACGGCATCAACGATGCCCCTGCCCTGACCCAGGCGGATGTAGGTTTTGCGATCGGAGCCGGTACCGATGTTGCGATCGATAGTGCAGACGTTGTGCTGATGCGAAGCGATCCGCTTGACGCTGTTCGCGCGATTGCAATTGCTCGCGGAACATTGCGCAAGATGCATCAGAACCTGGCCTGGGCGGTCGGCTATAACGTGATCGCATTCCCACTTGCTGCCGGAGTGCTCTATCCGTTCGTGCTCTCACCGGAAATCGCAGCACTGTCCATGTCCGGAAGCTCGGTGATCGTCGCAGTCAATGCATTGCTGTTGCGGCGCTTGAAGCTGCAAGACAACGCCGCGCCTAACGCTGGCAAAGCTGATGAGTTGCCTCCAAGGACTGGCTAAGGAGTGGTGCTCGCCCGGTAGTACACATGCCATGCCCACCAGCATCAAAAGACTATTCAGGAGTACGCCGTGAAAGAAGAATCCAACGCGACACTCAGATTCCTTGGCGCAGCCGGCACGGTAACCGGCTCGCGCTACTTGATTGACGCAAGCGGCCAGCGAATCATGGTGGACTGCGGTCTCTTCCAGGGATACAAACAGCTACGCGAACGCAACCGTGCAGACTTTCCGGTACCACCGAACAGCATAGACACGCTGCTCCTGACCCATGCGCACCTTGATCACTCTGGCTACATCCCGGCGCTGGTACGCAATGGATTCCGCGGAAAAGTGCATTGCACACCGGCCACAAAAGACCTTTGCGGCCTGCTGCTACTCGACAGCGGGCATCTCCAGGAGGAAGAAGCCCGGTACGCGAAGAAGAAGGGCTACTCGAGACATGCGGATCCGACACCGCTGTATACCGTGGAGGATGCGGAGGCGGCATTGAAGCATTTCGTCACCCACGAGTACGGTGAGGAAGTAGATCTTGGCAATGGACATACCGCCCGCTTTGACCCGGCGGGACACTTGCTGGGTGCCGCGCAGATCAACCTCAAACTAGATGGTACGGTTGTCCACTTCAGCGGTGACTTGGGACGCACACACGATCCGCTCATGAATCCACCGCAGCCCTTGCGGCACGCTGACGTGTTGGTGTGCGAATCAACTTATGGCAATCGCACGCATGCCAAGGTGGATGCCGAAGCCGAACTCGCACCCGTGATCCGGCGCGTCGCTGCGCGTGGCGGAGTAATTCTGATCCCAGCATTCGCCGTCGGCCGGTCGCAGGGTGTCATGCTGCATATCGCCCGTTTGCGTCAACGCGGAGAAATACCGCGTGTGCCCGTCTTTTTGAACAGTCCGATGGCGATCAAGGCTACCGACCTGTATCACCAATACCATGCCGAGCACCATGTCAGCGCAGCGGAATGCGAGGCCATGTACGAATTGGCCACGATGGTTCGCACGGTTGATGAGTCAAAAGCGCTGAACCTCCAGCACGGTCCGATGATCATACTTTCGGCCAGCGGCATGCTGAGCGGTGGCCGCATCCTCCACCATCTGGAAGCCTTCGCCCCCGATCATCGCAATGCCATCCTGCTTTCCGGCTATCAGGCCGGTGGTACTCGAGGCGCGTCCCTGGTCGCTGGCGCGGATTCCCTGCGAATGTTTGGTCGCGAAATTCCGGTTCGTGCCGAGGTCGTGACGTTGGGGAGCTTCTCGGGTCACGCCGACGCGAATGAAATACTGACGTGGATGGATGGGGCCAGGGAAAAGCCTCCAAGCATCACCTACATAACACACGGTGAACCCGACGCGTCGGACGCGTTGCGCACGCGCATCGAAGATGACCTCGGTTGGAACGTCCGTGTGCCCGAGTATCTGGAGCAGGTCAATCTGGGCGCGCATCGATGAACGGATCACACAATAGAATGCGACTTGTGCGCGCCGGTATCGATACCTACCAGCAAGCTGTCGTGTACATGCATCGCGATTGTGCGGTATGCCGAGCAGAGGGCTTCAATTCCCTGACGCGGATACGCATTCGAACAGCCGATCATGAACTGGTAGCCATACTCAACGTCGTCATTGATGATCGGCTGGCCCTGGATGTCGCCTCGCTATCAGAGGCCGCCTGGATCGCAATGAATCCTGGCCCTGATGAGTGGGCGACATTCAGCCATCCTGAGCCTGCAGCTTCGGCACAGGCGCTCAGAGCCAAAGTCTTCGGACAAACGTTGGGCGATGCAGACTTTCTCGCACTGATGCGCGATACCGTCGACAACCGCTTGTCGGATATCGAACTGGCCGCATTCGTCACCGCGTGTGCCGGCGATCGTCTGAACCGTGAGGAAACCACCAGCCTGACCCGTGCAATGGTCGCTGTCGGTCAACGCATCGACTGGGGAAGCGGTCTGGTGCTCGACAAGCACTGCGTGGGTGGTTTGCCCGGCAATCGCACCACACCCATCGTGGTCGCTATCGTTGCAGCGGCAGGGTTTCGCATCCCAAAAACCTCATCGCGCGCTATTACTTCACCTGCTGGCACAGCCGATACCATGGAAGTCATGACACACGTCGCGCTCGATCTCGCCGCGATGCAACGCGTGGTCGAGCGTGAGAATGGCTGTATCGTGTGGGGTGGCAACGTGAGGCTCAGTCCAGCTGATGACGTACTGATTCGCGTGGAACGACCCCTCGATTTCGACAGTGACGGACAACTCGTTGCAAGCGTCCTATCCAAGAAGGTTGCTGCAGGCTCCAGCCATGTCCTCATTGACATGCCCGTGGGCCCCACTGCAAAAGTCCGCTCCGATGTCGCCGCTGATGCGCTTACAACTCGCCTTGAGAGCACTGCCAGAGAAGTCGGGCTTGCTCTGTCGGTGTACCGAAGCGACGGCCGGCAGCCGGTGGGCTATGGAATCGGTCCCACTCTCGAAGCGCGTGATTTGCTCGCCGTCTTGCGCAACAAGCGTGACGCCCCCCAGGACCTGCGCGAGCGGGCATTGGATCTTGCCGGCGTTCTGCTCGATATCGCTGGCCAAGATGGAGGCCGCTCTGGTCGCAGCAAAGCTGAAAGCTTGCTCGACAGTGGCGCTGCACTTCGAAAATTCCTCGCCATTTGTGAGGCTCAAGGCGGCTTCAGGGAGCCCGTTCCGGGCCTGCATATCCAACCAGTCAATGCCGCTCGGACTGGCTATCTGACTGACGTCGACAACCGTCGTCTGGCCAAGGTCGCCAAACTCGCCGGGGCTCCAGCCAGTGCAGGCGCGGGAATCGACTTCCGCTTGCGACTGGGGGACTCCGTCGAGATCGGTGAGCCGTTGTTTCATATCTACTCTGATACCCCGGGGGAACTGGATTACGCTATTGAGTATGCAACGGCAAATCCCGACATCCTTTCCATCAACGAGAGCTCATAAGCGATTGCCTGGCGCATCCAGGCACCTATACAAGCGCGGAGAAGAACATGCTGAACATTCGTCTAGCCACCGTCTCTACTTCCATTTTCACGACTCTTAGCTATCTGCTCTGTGTCGCATTCGGCTTGCTGGCTCCAGAAAGAATTCATATGCACCATCTCCTGGAACTTCTGCTCCCGTCGTTCACTTGGATTGATCTTGGATCCTTCTTCCTCGGTCTGGTAGAAAGCGTTCTGTGGGGTGTGTATCTCGGCGGCGGATTCGCCATGGTCTACAACATGGTCTTTCATTTGTCGCCCCCGAGAGACGCACGATGAGCCGTGTCTTGTTCTCATTCCCGGAGCAAAACGAACTCGGTGCGCGCCTCACTCCTCTGGTTCAAGCGCGGCCAGGCCGCCTGGACTGGCGTCGTTTTCCTGACGGCGAATCTCTGGTCACCATTGAAAATGCCATTGATGGCGAAAGCGTGGCCTTCGTTGCCAGCCTTCACCGTCCGGATGAAGCGGCTTTGGCATTGCGTTTTGCCGCGGCCACCGCCCGCGAATTCGGCGCGCGCCGCGTCGGCCTCATCGCCCCCTACCTCGCCTACATGCGGCAGGACAAGCGATTCCATGCCGGCGAAGCTATCAGCGCGCCCCTGTTTGCTCGCTTTCTCGAGGAGAGCTTTGACTGGTTGGTGACCGCTGATCCACACCTTCACCGGAATCCGGAATTATCAAGTCTCTACCGCATACCGGCGACGCGAGTGGTAACCGCACCGCTCGTTGCCCAGTGGATCCGCGACAACGTCATGGATGCGCTGCTCATTGGTCCCGATAGCGAAAGCGAACAGTGGGTATCGGACATTGCCCAACGAGCGAATTTGCCGCACCAGGTGCTGAACAAGATTCGGCATGGCGACCGGGACGTTGAGGTTAGTCTGCCCGATGTCGAATCAGCGCGCGGCAGGACGCCGGTCATTGTTGACGACATTGTCTCATCGGGGCGAACCATGATCGAAACGCTCGGGCATCTCAAGCGACTGGGATTACCTGGTGCAGTCTGTATCGCGATCCACGCCGTGTTCGCTGGAGATGCGTACGAGCAGCTCCTGGCAGCTGGTGCGAGTCGCGTAGTCAGCACCGATTCCATTCGCCATCCATCCAATGCCATTTCCATTGCCACCCTCCTTGCTGAGGGCAGTGGAAATCATTGGGAGGAACCGAATCCAGTGTAGCCCCTAGGTCTGCAGGGCATTGCCTTTCCCAGATGTCTGGATAAGGCGGAGTTCCCGCCGGGGTGGACCATCCAACTGCTCGCCAACAACGCCTTCGCGCCGTCGACAAGGATCAGCCATGCAATCTTCCAAACAAACTCTGGAGAGGAATCAGGCCATCTCCAGCCAATCCGTGATTGATTCCGATGTGCTCGCGCGAATCGACGCATATTGGCGCGCAGCCAATTATCTTTCGGTCGGACAGATCTATCTGTTGGACAACCCTCTGTTGCGGGAACCCTTGACGCTTGCACACATCAAGCCGCGCCTGTTGGGCCACTGGGGAACAACGCCGGGCCTCAATTTCATCTATGCGCATCTCAATCGTCTGATCCGCACACATGACCTCAACGTGCTCTACGTCACCGGTCCGGGACATGGTGGCCCCGGCATCGTCGCCAACACCTACCTCGAAGGCAGCTACACCGAGCACTTCCCCGACATCACGCAGGATATCGAGGGCCTGCGCAAATTGTTCCGGCAATTCTCCTTCCCCGGCGGCATACCAAGCCACGCCTCTCCCGAGACACCGGGTTCGATCAACGAGGGTGGTGAGTTGGGCTACTCACTGGCGCATGCCTATGGTGCCGTGTTCGACAATCCGGATCTTATCGCCTGTTGCGTGGTCGGCGACGGTGAAGCAGAGACCGGGACGCTTGCTACCAGTTGGCATTCGAACAAATTTCTAAACCCTGCCCGGGACGGCGCCGTCCTTCCGGTGCTTCATCTGAATGGCTACAAGATCGCAGGACCCACCATTCTTGGGCGAATGGCTGACTCGGAGTTGGAAAGCCTGTTTGAAGGCTATGGCTACACAGTGCATTTCGTCGAAGGCGATGAGCCACATGCTATGCATCGCCAGATGGCAACGACTCTCGACTTGGCAATTGAACAAATTCATGCCGCGCAAAACCTTGCGCGCAACGATCGCCAGATAGTTCGTCCACGCTGGCCAATGATCATATTGCGCTCGCCGAAAGGATGGACCGGGCCAAAACACGTGGATGGCGTACCAGTTGAGGGCACGTATCGCTCTCACCAAGTTCCGCTCTCAGGGCTCGCCGAACATCCACAGCATCTTGAACTGTTGGAATCGTGGCTGCGCAGCTATCGCCCGCAGGAATTGTTTGATGGCGAAGGGCGACTGGTGCCGGAATTGGCTGAGCTCGCACCAAGAGGAATCCGACGAATGGGTTCAAATCCTCACGCCAATGGGGGCCTGTTGCTGCAAGATCTCAACATGCCAGACTTTCGAAGTTATGCGGTCGACGTCACTGCGCCCGCGGCCAGCTCGGCCGAGGCCACCCGCGTCATGGGTCGCTTTCTTCGCGATGTCATGGTGAAGAACGCTGAAACTTTCCGCGTCATGGGACCTGATGAAACTGCCTCCAACCGCCTCACAGCTCTGTTTGAAGTAACAGATCGCACCTGGATGGAACCGGTCCTGGTTGGCGATGATCATCTGGGCGCAGATGGTCGGGTTATGGAGGTTCTCAGCGAGCAACTTTGTCAAGGGTGGCTTGAAGGCTATCTTCTGACTGGTCGCCATGGACTCTTCTCGTGCTATGAGGCCTTTATCCACATAGTCGACTCGATGTTCAATCAACACGCCAAGTGGCTGGATGTCGCGCGCGATGTTGCCTGGCGAAAGCCGGTCGCGTCACTAAACTACTTGCTGACATCGCACGTGTGGCGGCAGGATCACAACGGCTTTAGTCACCAGGACCCCGGCTTCGTTGACGTGGTACTCAACAAGAAAGCTGAGGTGGTCCGCGTCTACTTACCACCGGATGCGAACACACTCCTTTCGGTTACTGACCACTGCCTGCGTAGTCGCGACTACGTCAATGTCATTGTGGCCGGGAAACAACCCGAGCTCCAATACCTCAACATGGATGACGCAATACGGCACACGGCAGCTGGCGTGGGCGTCTGGGGCTGGGCATCGAATGCAGGAAGCAGAGACCCCGATGTAGTGGTGGCTTGCGCAGGTGATGTGCCCACACTCGAAGCACTTGGAGCCGTGGATCTGCTTGGAAAGCATGCGCCGGCATTGAAGGTTCGCTTCGTCAATGTCGTTGACCTTTTGCGGCTTCAGTCAGAACGCGAACATCCACATGGGCTTTCAGACGAGAGCTTTGACGCCTTGTTCACTGTCGACAAGCCGGTGATCTTTGCCTACCACGGCTATCCTTCGCTAATCCACAGGCTGACCTATAGTCGCGCCAACCACAATAATTTCCATGTGCACGGCTTCAAAGAAGAAGGCACGACGACTACCCCTTTTGATATGGTGGTTCGCAATTCGCTTGATCGCTACAACCTGGTGCTAAACGTTGTGAAACATTGCCCAGTGATAGGCGATAGTGGGCCGATTCTGGAAAAGATGATGCACGAGCAACTTGTCAGACACCGTGCCTACATCATTGAGAAAGGGGAGGATCTTCCAGAAATTCGCAATTGGATCTGGTCACGCTAGCCCCTGAAAGGAGTGCCTGACCTTCACACAATAGAGGAATAGATTCGAGGCAATGTCTTTTGCCAGAAAGTTTCGACTTGCAGCCAAACGACCGCAGTAGCACTGACCATGAAGAAAATCGCATTGACATTGAATCTTGGATCCACGTCGCTCAAGGCAAGCATCTTCGATTTGGACAAGCTGAGTAGCTTTGAGGCTCCTCTCGACTCACGAACCTGGACCAGAAGTCCATCCAACCCCATGGACAGGGCAAGTGGCAGCAATCAAGTCAAGGGCCCTCCCCGCCAGTGCAACGAAGCACTCAGTGCGACCCTGGATCAGGTAGCTGAGTGGATTTCAGATTGTTGGCCTATTCCCAGTATCGTTGTCCACCGCATCGTGCACGGGGGAACGCTGCACGGTCCTTGCCTTCTGAATCCTGAAACGCTGAAGATTCTCGCCAGCTTCTCAAACTGGGCGCCATCGCATCAGGCTCGCTCGTTGGCGCTTGCAAGAGCGGCCAACATACGCTGGCCCTCGGCAACCTCCATCGCGTCATTCGATACAGATTGGCACCAGACTTTGCCCGACCTGACACGAACCCTCCCAATCTCTGAGAGCCTTAGATCAGACGGACTTCGTCGATTTGGGTTTCATGGAATCGCCTATCAATCCGTTTGGCGGCAGTTCTGCGGTCTGCAAGCCGACGCAATGGAGCGCCGGGTAGTTCTTGCCCACCTGGGTGGAGGCTCAAGTTTGTGTGCGGTCAAGTCGGGATCCAGCATCGACACCACCATGGGCTTGACGCCAATCGATGGACTACCGATGGCTACCCGCAGCGGCAGTATCGACCCGGGCGTTATGGTGCACTTGCTTCGAAAGGGAGACATTTCTGCCGATGACTTGGAGCACGAGTTCTCTGAACACAGTGGGCTCCTCGGAATCTCCGGATCAACAGGAGACATGAAACAGTTGCTTTCACGCGACGATGAACCAGCGCGCCTTGCCATTGACATTTTTACCCACCGAACGGCTCAGGGCATTGCATCCATGGCTGCAACGCTGGGAGGCATTGACGACCTCGTATTTTCCGGCGGTATCGGGTCGAACGCTCCAGGAATTCGCGCGAGCATCTCGCAGCGACTGGAATGGGCCGGTCTGAAAATTGACCAACAAGCCAACGAATCACCCAATGCGGCAGTCCAAGACACGCAAAGTACGGTAGGGATATGGGTGCTGGACGCTAGCGAAGATCGTGAACTGGCTGGCAGTGCTAGTCAGTGGTTGTAGCCACCAAGCGAACGCCCCAAGTGCAGGGCTCACAGCCAACGACGTGCCCACCAACCAACGAGTTCTGCGATCGCCCGATGCCGCGCCCTTTCCTTCCACTGCACACCATCGATCTCGACCGACTCGGAAAGGTCCTGTTCAAATTGCGAAGCGATCTGGGCGTTGAAGCCTGCCTCCTCCACAACCAGATTTAATTCGTCGTTGAGAAAGAAGCTTCGATAGTCAAAATTGGCGGTTCCCACCGTTGCCCAGGTGCGATCCACGAGAAGTGTCTTCGCGTGCAGCATGCGGGTTTGATACTCCCAGATGCGCACTCCCGACTTCAACATATGGGCATACGCCGCACGAGCAGCCCATGCTGCAATCCCGACGTCACTCTTCCCGGGGACAAGAATTCGGACGTCAACACCTCGTCTTGCGGCGTCGCAGAGCTGCGCCTGGGTTCGACTGTCCGGAACAAAGTATGGCGTCGTGACCCAGATCCGCTCACGTGATGATTGAAAGTGCGCATTGTAGGCGCAGCGCAAGAGGTGGCGGCAACGTCGGCTATCATTGGGCACCAGATGCGTGCCGCCGGGAAATTGCTCCCAGTGCATACGCGGACGTCTGGGAAAGCGTTCGAATAGCTTGATTGCGTCGAGAACCAGGGGGCCTGTGATTCGGACATGTGTGTCGCGCCAACGCTCGGCTCCCGTTGCTCGCAGTGAACTCTGGCGATGAATATTGAACCCACCTACGTAGGCGACCCGCTCATCAATGATTAGCAACTTCCTGTGATTGCGCCTGTTCAGTGCAAAAGGTCTTCGCCAGCTCCATGGACGACTCCACTGCCAGCGCACGCCTGCACTCCGCAAGGTTCGCAACCTGGTGGCAGATACCGCACCCCAGGATCCGATGTAGTCCGCACGAATCGAAGCAGAGCGACGTTCACGACCCGCTGACTCCAGAGCCGAAAAGAACTTTCCGCCGATTTCATCGTCGGCGAGTATGTAGGATTCCAGGCGAACTACAGAGCACGCTTCTCGTATGTCCGAAAGCATTTCGTCGTAGAGCACGTCACCTTCGATGAATAGACGTTCCCCATGGATTGCGGACCTGCCTTTTGCAGCATTCTCGCAGTCAATGGGATCATGCTTTCGCATGGGTAGGCGCACTATTCGAGGCGATAGTCGACTTGCGAACGTGCATCGCGCTATTGGCGCTCCAAATCCTTGATCAAGTCTTTCATTTCCGCGATTTCCCGGACTTGCGCCTCGATGATTCCGTCAGCCAGTTCGCGCACGCGCGGATCGGAAATATGCGCCCGCTTGCTGGTCAGGATGGCAATGGAATGGTGGGGAATCATCGCTCGCATATAGGAGACGTCATCGACTGTTTCCTGGCTTCGGACCAGCCAAAGTGAGGCTCCGAACAAGAGTACGCTGCCGAGAAGAATGCCCGCATTGACCTTTTTGTTCTCATACATGCCAAGCATGAAAAGCAACATGACAATTGCCATCGTCGCTCCCATGATCAAAGCCATGTAGGCGCGAGTCTCGCTGAAGAAGACATGATCCAGCGCATAGGTGTTGAGGTACATCAGGCCAAACATGACAAGGGTCGATGTGGCGATCATCGAACCAAATTTCAGATATTTCGACATGTGCGATCTCCTCCCAGTGAAGTTCGAATCTGGACAAGCGACGTCGTTCGACGCCTGTGCTCAATCCCCATCATGCGGAGTTCGGATGTATGTGAGATGAGCTGCATCTCCAGCAACAAAACGATTCAGCTTCAAGCAAGGGATTGGCGACTCTCATCTGGAACCACCAATTCGAGCCTTTGCCAATCGAAGGGCATTGGTTACGACCGACACTGAACTCAGGCTCATGGCCAGGGCCGCTATCATGGGGCTCAGGAGCAGTCCGAAAACCGGATAGAGAATTCCGGCGGCAATTGGCACGCCGAGCGCGTTATAGAGGAATGCGAACCCCAGGTTTTGCTTCATGTTGCGAACGGCGGCATCAGAGATCGCGCGAGCACGCAGGATGGCGCCCAAATCACCTTTGACCAGGGTGATTTGCGCGCTCGACATGGCGACATCGGTTCCAGTGCCCATGGCTATGCCAATATCCGCTGCAGCCAACGCCGGGGCATCGTTGATGCCGTCGCCGGCCATGGCGACTCGATGTCCCTTCTCCTGCAACGACCTGACCAGATCAGCCTTGTCTTTTGGCCGGACTCCGCCTCGAACATCGTCGATGCCCAGCTGCCTGCCAACCGCGTCCGCTGTGCGTTGTGCATCACCCGATGCCATAACGACATGGATGCCGCTCTTTCGCAGCGCGTTCAGTGCGGGAAGCGTGGTTGGCTTGATAGCATCGGCAACCGCTATGGCACCAGCAAGACGGCCATCGACCGCGAGATACATGACACTGCTACCCTCCATTCGCAGCGCTTCCGCCGCCGATTCGAGCTCAGCAACGTCCACGGCGGACTGACTCATCATTTCCTTGTTGCCCAGCACCAGGCGATGCTCGCCCACCCGCCCTGAAACTCCATGGCCGGTGTGTGACTCGAATTCTTCAGCATCCTTGAGCTCAAGCACGCGATTGCGAGCTTCGGCAACGATTGCAGCGGCCAAGGGATGTTCACTGCCACGCTCAAGGCTGGCGGCCAGCTCTATGGTGCGGTCAGCGTCGAAATCTCCTGCAACCAGGACTTCACGAAACGCGGGTCGCCCTTCTGTCAAGGTTCCGGTCTTGTCGACAATCAGTGTATCGATTGTCCGTAGATGCTCTATGGCTTCAGCATCACGGAACAGTACACCCGCTTGAGCTGCACGCCCCGTGGCGACCATGATCGACATCGGTGTTGCCAGCCCAAGCGCGCAGGGGCAAGCGATGATAAGGACAGAAACGGCATTGAGTATTGCAAATGTCCATGCGGGGTCTGGGCCGAAAAATCCCCAGACCAGAAATGTGGCAACAGCAGCTGCGATCACCGCCAATACAAACCAATAGGCGACCTTGTCGGCCATCTTCTGCATGGGCGCTCGGGAGCGCTGCGCCTGAGCTACGAGTTGCACGATTTGCGCGAGCACAGAGTCCGAACCGACCTTTTCGGCACGGATGACCAAACTACCAGTGCCATTCAGTGTTGCCCCAATGACCTTGTCACCGGCACCCTTCTCCACCGGTATGGGCTCTCCGGTCAGCATCGACTCGTCGATACTGGAGCGTCCCTCAAGCACGGCACCATCGACCGGCACTTTTTCGCCAGGTCGGACGCGAAGTCGGTCACCGGATTGCACCGAGTCAAGAGGCACATCCTCTTCGTTGCCGGCTTCGTCTATCCGTCGGGCAGTCTTCGGCGCCAGACCCAGCAAGGCCTTGATCGCTGCGGAGGTCTTGCTACGCGCCTTCAGTTCGAGCAACTGACCGAGCAAGGTCAACGAAACGATGACTGCCGCAGCCTCAAAATAGACCCCGATCCGCCCATGCTCTTGAAATGAAGCAGGGAACAGATCAGGTGCAAGGGTCGCGACGAGACTGTACACATAGGCTGCCGCAACGCCCGTTCCGATCAGCGTCCACATGTTGGGACTGCGATTTCGGATGGACTGCAGACCCCTTGCGAAGAACGGCCAGCCCGCCCAGAGCACCACTGGCGTACTCAGGACCAACTCGATCCAGGTCCGCGCTGTCGTGCTCAACCACGGCCATTGATGACCGAACATGGCGAGTACCAAGACAACAAGGCTTAAGGGCAGCGTCCACCAGAAGCGTCGCGAAAAATCGACCAACTCCGGATTCTCGTCGTCGTCCAGGCTGGGCGCCTCCGGTTCGAGCGCCATCCCGCAGATCGGACAGGTTCCTGGACCGGCTTGGCGAATTTCCGGGTGCATTGGGCAGATATAGATGGCCCCGGGCACAACCTCCTGAGTGGAATCCGCTTTTTCCGGACTCAGATATTTTTCAGGATCGGCCGTGAACTTCTCGCGGCAGCGTGCCGAGCAGAAGTGATAGTCACGCTCCGCATGTGCGGCATGGTGCTTGGTGGTGTCTGGATCGACATCCATGCCGCAGACCGGGTCAAGTACCTTGTCGTCAGTGGAGGCTGTACGTCCGGTGTGGCGTGTGGAGGGGTTCATGCTGCATCCTTGGAGAGTGCGTCGAGGATCGGGCACTGTTCAAGGGCACCCTGCCCCTGACAGGACGCCGCCAAGGTTTTGAGTCCATTGCGCATGCGCTGCAGTTCCGTGAATCTGCCCTCGACATCGGCCATGTCGGAGCCGCGGTGATCGGACAAGAGCAGCTCGCGGATCTCCACTATTTTGAAGTCCAGCGCCTTTGCACGACGCACGAATCGCAGGCGCGCCACCTCCTCGCCCCGATAGTTGCGGTATCCCGAGGTTTGGCGTTGCGAAGGCGACGGCTGGCCCTGGCGCTCGCAGTACCGCACGGTGTCGATGCCGACACTGGCGCGCAGCGCAAATTCTCCGATCTTCATGCGTATCTCCCAATAGTGTCCTGGCAGGCGTCGATCCCAGCCTGCACCCTTGATCATTGTGCAGAGGCAAGCGCTGCCGTCCGCGGCCGGCGGCGTGCTCGCCTGCGGTACGCGCGTCCCATGCCGCTACTCTCCTGATCCCGGGTGATGCGCGAAAGTACGGGTGCCGCCATCCCGGGTCACCAGCTCGACGGTATACGGCTGCACGGTCCCATCCGGCAACTCCATGCCCGGAGAACCGAGCGGCATCCCTGGCAAAGTCAGTCCGCGGGCGTCCGGGCGTTCGGCCAGCAGGCGTTTGATGTCGCCGGCCGGGACGTGCCCTTCCACGAAGTAGCCGTCGACCTCGGCGGTGTGGCAGGAACCCTTGCCGTAGGGCACGCCGAGCCGGGACTTGACCGGTTCGAGATTGTCCGCGTCACGCACCTCGACCGGGAAGCCTGCCGCGCGCATGTGCTCCACCCAAGCGCCGCAACAGCCGCAGCTCGGGCTCTTGTGCACCACGACGTTGGGCAGCGCGATATCGCGAGATGCCGGGATCAGCACGCCCTGCGGCGATCCCAAGGCGGTTTCGCGCACATCCATGCGAGGGACCACGGCGGAATCCGCGGCGGTGGATTCTGCCTCCGTGGAGGGTGCACAGGCCGTCATCGCCAGCGCAAGGATCATTGCGCCCGCGGTCGACACCAAGCGGGGTGTGTTCATCTCGATCTCCTATTTCTTCGGTCGCGACGACCAGTGGATGTGGACGATGCGCCAGTCATCAGCCTCCAGTTTCAAGACCATGGTTTCACTGCTGAGTAGCGTCAGGGGCTTGCCATCCTTCTGGGTATGAACTTCACTTTCGGTTCCGACCCAGACCAGGTCGCCGTCGCGTCGGGCGGTCCGGTGCGTCATCTGGATATGTGCGTCCTTTAGAAATTTGGCATCTGCGGGTGCGTGGTGGCCGAGGTATTCCTTCCGGTTGCGTTCCGCCCCGCCGCTCTCGAGTATGAGGACGTCGGGATCAAGTATGGCTTCGACTGTCGCCAAATCAGCCTTCTGGAGTGCGGCCCCGAAACGATCGACAACTGCAGTGGCGCCTTGCGCGGCGACCGGAACATCCATCGATGATGTCGGATCCTTGGTTGCTTCTTCGTGGGCACTGGATGAGGCCGAAAGGGCAAATACGAGCACGGCCAATACAGCTGCTACTGGTTTCTTCATTGTCATGATCTCTTTCCTCAATGTTTGTGGTCGTGGCCGTCGTCAGTTTCGACTTCGGGTTTTACTGGATGACTCTCCACTGTGCCATCGGCATGCGTGTGCGTCGTCATTGCCTGATCTTTTGAGCTATCGCCATGTCCATGGGCCTCTGCGGTTTGCGCGTTTGCAATGGACTCCTTTGCCTGCATCGCCGCGTCGTCATGGTGATGGTCCGAATCACTGCCGTTGTGTTCGACGGCTTCACCTGTCTCATGTGAGTGAGCACCTTCGTGAGCATCATGAGTATCCTCCGAATCGGTCGAGGCTTCATGCTCATGCTCGTGCCCACTTTCACCTCCCCCGTGCGAATGACCACCGCTGTTCGCAACCATTGCCTGGTATTGTTTGGCATCGAGCGTTGGCAGCTTTTGCAGGAATGCTGCCATGTTCCAGATATAGGCATCTTCCATGCTCTTGCCCCAGGCCGGCATTCCCGAGGCCTTGATTCCATGCTTGATCACCCAGAACGCTTGGGCCAGTTCAACAGGATATTTCGAGAGATTGGGAGGCGCCGGATAGAGACCCTTGCTCAGTTCTGACTCAACCATGCCCGGCGCGAGATGGCAGCCGACGCACATCGCGTTGTAGTTGCCAGCGCCTTGCAAAGCCTTTGCCGGATCGGAGAGGTCAGGTACGGTCAATTTCGACGCACGAATCCCAATGGAACGATCGCGCAAAGTTTCAAGCAAAGCGTACGTTGTTCGCATGTGCGGATCGTCTGCCCCGATGTTGTAGACCCCGGACCAGATGAACACGCCTGCACCGAGCGCAACCAGGATCAGCAGCACACAGGCCGATTTGAGTATTCCCGAAATGGATTTCATGGGGTGCTCCTGTTTTTCAGAACCATAGTCGCAGGCCAGCTACGAGCTGGGTGTCTTCAACATTTTCGTCCGCGGCTTGTGCGTAATCGGCCGTCTGTCCGTATTTCCTTGACCACACAACGCCGACGTACGGGGCAAATTTGCGCGTGATCTCATAGCGAAGCCGCAATCCAAATTGGACGTCGGAAAGTCCGCTGCCGATTCCGCGTGCGGGATCGTCCTTCCCATAGAGATTGGTCTCCAGGTCGGGCTGCAGAATCAGACGTTGAGTCAGCAAGATTTCGTACTCTGCTTCGAACCGCAGTGCCGTGCGCCCGGACTCGCCAACGTAGGCGGTCGCCTGAACTTCAAACCAGTAAGGCGCTAATCCCTGGAATCCAATCGCAGCCCAATTGAGATCGGGCCCGTCCTCGAAATCGTGACGAATGCCGGTCTGGAGGCCCCAGTAGGCCGATACCGCCTTGTTCCACAACAGCTCGCTTCGAGTAGATCCCATGCGTCCGTCGCTGCGTTCGCCTTCAAGTTTGAACCAGAGCTTGTTCAGATCCGATCCATACCAGGCCTGCATATTGATCGCCTGCCCGCTCTCGTTGTCGCTATCGAACTGTTCGAATTGATCAATCAGGACACTGGCCAGTCTCGATTCTCCGTGCATGCCATGCATGCCATGCATCGGGCCAGCACTTACACCATCAGAGTAATCAGGGTCACGCGCATCGGGCGGTGGCGATCCACCCTGCATCCGACCGTGATCCATGCCCTCCATCTTGCTGTGATCCATACCCTCCATCTGACTGTGGTCCATACCTTCCATCTTGCTGTGATCCATACCTTCCATCTTGCTGTGATCCATACCTTCTATCTGGCTTTGATCCATACCCTCCATCTGGCTGTGATCCATACCTTCCATCTGGCTGTGATCCATACCTTCCATCTGGCTGTGATCCATACCTTCCATCTGGCTGTGGTCCATACCTTCCATCTGGCTGTGGTCCGTGCCTTCCATCTTGCTGTGATCCATGTCGTGTTTCGCGCCAGCCGCTTTCGGAGTGGCATTCTTTTGCTCCGCAGTCTTTTCGTCGCCCTCCTCCGCTACGCCTGCGCTATTCACTTGGTGTTCCGCATGCTGCGCGTGCGGATCGCCAGTCGTGCCCGTATCCGTTTGTGCCAATCCGACGCCTGGCGCAATCAGCAAGGCAAGAAGCGCTACGGAGCACGCGCCATTGACCAACGGGTAGCCAGGTATTTTTCCGTTGTCGATTTTCATCGTCCTCATGACACCACCACTTCGCGGAACATGCCCGCTTCCATGTGGTAGAGCAGATGGCAGTGGTAAGCCCACCTTCCGAGTGCGTCGGCGCTGACCAGATAGGTAATACGTTGAGCCGGCTGCACCATGATGGTGTGCTTGCGAACCTGGAACTCGCCATTCGGATTCTCGAGTTCGCTCCACAGGCCATGCAGGTGGACTGGATGCGGCATCATCGTGTCGTTGACGAGAATCACGCGCAGACGCTCTCCGTACCGAAAGTGCACCGGCTTGGCGTTATTGAATTTCTCGCCATCAAACGACCACATGTAGCGTTCCATGTTGCCGGTCAGGTGCAGCTCGATCTCGCGACCGGGTCCCCGAGGATCGATGGGTCCGCCAATCGTGTGTAGATCCGCATAGGTCAACACCTTGCGACCATTGTTTCGAAGGCCAATTCCGGGATCATCAATATTGGTACGCGGCATGTCGACGCGCATGTCGATTCCCGGTCCATATTCGGTTCGCGCGTGATTGGCGATGACCATTGGAGCCATTGAGTCCGTAGCCGCTCCATGCTGCATTCCCTTCATGTCGCCAGGGCCGTGTTCCATGCCGGCGCCCATTGCCATTGCACCCATCATGTCCTTCATGGTCAGCCACTGCGGCGGATCGACGGCAGGCACCTCGGCTGACATCCCTGCACTCGGCGCCAGGGTGCCGCGCACATAGCCGGTGCGATCGATGGTCTGCGCAAATACCGTGTAGGCGACTTCATCGGATGGCTCGACAATCACGTCATACGTTTCTGCAACTGCGATTCGAAATTCGTCGACACTGATCGGCTCGACATCCTGGCCGTCAGCGGCGACCACGGTCATCTTCAAACCAGGGATGCGCACATCGAAGATGCTCATCGCCGACCCATTGATGAAGCGCAATCGAACCTTCTCACCACGCTCGAACAGACCCGTCCAGTTGTCGCCCGCGGTCGCACCGTTGATCAGATAGGTATAGGTATGCGCAGTGACATCGGCCAGATCGGCCGGGCTCATGCGCATCTTGTTCCACATCTTTCGCTTGGCCAGGGCCTGCTTGAATCCCATCTTCAGCGCGTCGTTGGAAAAATCGACGGCCGTTGGCTCATTGAAGTTGTAGTAGTCGCCCATCTTCTTGAGATTGGCGAACAGGACTTCCGGATCTTCATCGGTCCAGTCCGAGAGCAGCACGACGTAGTCGCGCTGGGTCGGAAATCGCTCTCCCCCACGCGGGGAAACCACGATCGCGCCATAGAGCCCGGTTTGCTCCTGGAATCGGGAATGGCTGTGGTACCAATAGGTGCCGGACTGCTTGAGCTCAAACTGATACTCGAACGTTTCCCCGGGGGCGATACCGTCGAAACTGAAACCCGGCACGCCATCCATCCCGGTTGGCAGCAGGATGCCGTGCCAATGAATGGAAGTCGGCACGCTGAGATGATTTTTTACGCGCAGGGTGACGGTGTCCCCTTCCCGCCAGTGCAAGATCGGCGCGGGCACGGTTCCATTGACCGTCGTAGCCATTCGACCGGCACCGCTGAAGTTCACCGGCGTCTCGCCGATGTCCAGGTCGAATTGGGTGCCGCTGAGAGTTTGTTGCTTGCCAGGGGATGTCGATGACCATGCAAAGCGCGGTGCAAGACCAAGCCCGGCCACGACACCACCGGCCAGCGCAGCTTGCAGGAAGCGGCGTCGGGACGCCGCTATCGGGAAATCAGAATTCGAAAAATGAAAACGGGAAGCCATGGATCACTCCGCAGGACGTCAGAAAGTCGGCTGCAAAAACAGCGCAGGACAGGCCGATTGCCCGCCATTTCCGAAAGGACAGGCAGCATGCGACCACAGGTGCCCTAAAGGCACCAATGACGTTCAGACGATGGGAGGTCGGCTCAGCCGGGAGAGAACAGGTGTTGCGTGGCGAATCACGATGGGGCGCAAGATGGGCCCGCGAAGACTGACTACATCAATCCGCGCGATGGTTGGCAAGGCGAACACTGCATGCACGCAAGCGCAATTGCACTTTCCTGACTTGCAGCAACCCGAGAGCGCTAGCTTCGAAGGCGTGTCTGACTCGGCCGCCGTTGAGGAAATGTCTTTTTCGATCGACTCTGAGTTGGCCACCGATTCATGGCACGGCGGCATGGCAGTCAAATCATTACTGGCGCCAGACGAAGACTGGGCGGCACCCTCCATCTCCATTCCAGCATGGGCAGAGGCCATTGAATAAGATGACCCGTTGAGGATCAATCCCAAGCTCAACAGCGACCGCAGCCATGTGGATCTGATAGACATCAATACAGGATACACCTGATTTTTCACGCTTGAAACTCAACCCGAAGCTGGTTGACGAGCAGCGATCCCGGGAATTGTCCTTGATTGTCCTTAATAGACCCGATTTTGCCAAATAGGTTCATCTCAGCCGCATTCGCGCCTTGCGAGGGCATCAGGTGCAAGACCTCTCTGTTCAGAAACTATGTCCGTGCAGATTGCGGTTCAAGAACCTGATTCAACACTGACCTGTCCCGAATTCGGGCACCAGTCAACAGACCTCATGCCGAGTGATGCCTGCCAGTTCTTCTATGACTGCCAGAACTGCAGTACCCTTCTCAAGCCGAACACTGGCGCCTGCTGCGTCTATTGTTCGTTCGTCGATGTGAAATGCCCGCCGGCCCAGGCAAACAGTTCGTGTTGTTCATGAATTGGGCACACGCCAGCCCGCTAGTTGCTACCAAGAAATGTAGTGGGCGCTTCCGCCTTGCTCGGCGGAGTAAGTATCGCCCGGCAAAGCCGGGGGCTCTAGTTGTGTGAGCCGCTCAATGCGGCTTGTTCGGGGTCGCTTTCGCGGCCCCTCTGGTTTTGGCCACCTGACGGTGGCCGGCCTTATCGCAACAACTGCAGTTGCTCCATCGGCACCTTGATGATCGAAATAGTGAGTGGATACACGAGCGCGATGCTGTTGCTCGGCGTCGCGGGCCTGATGGCCTTCCAATCCATCGAACGACTATTCCGTCCCAGTGTCATCCATTTCGAGCAAGCCATCGCCATTGCGTTCGCGCCACCGCCTCCCGTTTGCACTGCGCGTCTTCGTGCTGCGCCTGCTTGCGTTTCCACATGGGTGGCATCACGCTCGCCCAGTTCGACCGGTCGCAATTCGCGGCGATAGTTCCTTGTCGTGCAACTCATGTCGTGCCGCGACGTACCCGCCCGTTGGGACTGGGACTGCTGATCCATATCCGGATTGATGCGATCGATTGCCTGATGCTGCGGTGAGCCTACATCGAGGGCCGCCAGCTTCCATCAGCCGGCGCGTGCCTGGAATGAGCGTCCTGATCACTCCGGATGCAATCTCATCGCGCCGCTATTTGCCGCTCTCCACCGAACCCATCCGCAACAAACGCAACCCGTTGAAGATCACAAGCAGGCTTGCCCCCATGTCGGCAAAGATCGCCATCCACATGGTGGCGGTTCCGAAGATCGCCAGCACCAGAAAGACAGCCTTGACGCCCAGCGCGAGCACGATGTTCTGCAACAGCACGGTCCGCGTGCGGCGCGACATGCGAATGGTTTCGGGAATACGCCGTAGATCATCATTCATGATCACCACGTCGGCCGCTTCCATCGCGGTGTCGGTGCCTGCGCCTCCCATGGCGAAGCCCATGTCGGACCGTGCCAACGCTGGCGCATCGTTGATTCCGTCTCCGGTCATCGCGGTGAGCCCATAGCGCTTCTGCATTTCCTCGATAGCGGCCAGCTTGTCCTCGGGCAACAGATCACCGCGTGCATCGTCGATGCCGGCCTCGCGGGCGATGCTCTGCGCGGTGGCCGTGTTGTCGCCGGTCAGCATGACGGACGACACCCCGAGCGCGTGCAGCTGCACCAGCGCCTCGCGCGAACTGTCCTTGATGGTGTCAGCCACCGCGAAGATCACCAGTACCTGCGACTCCGATGCCATTAACGTGACCGACCGTCCCTCGGCTTCGTGCACGGCCAGTCGCGCTTCAATGTCGACGTTGCACTGCTTGCGTTCCTCGATCAGGCGATGGTTGCCCAGGACGAGAGTCTGTCCGTCGACGATGGCGCGGACGCCGCGTCCCGGCAGCGCGGTGAATTGCTGCACGTCACCCTCGCCTTGAGGCAGTCCCTGGGCAATCGCCCTCGACACGGGATGATCGGATTGGCCGGCAAGCACGGTCGCCCAGCGCAGGACCTGTTCTTCGGGTAAGTTCTTGGCCATCGTTTCGGTCGCGACCAGTTTCGGCTTGCCCTCGGTGATCGTTCCAGTCTTGTCGAGTGCGATCGCCTTGAGCTTATGGGCACCCTCCAGATAAATGCCGCCCTTGATGAGGATGCCGCGCCGCGCCGCAGCGGCCAGACCGCTGACCAGGGTCACAGGTGTTGCGATCACCAACGCGCACGGACACGCGATCACGAGTAGCACCAGCGCCTTGTACACTGATTGCGACCATGTCCAGTCCATCAGCCACGGCGTCAGCAGGGCTACTGCGACAGCCAAGGCAAAGATCACTGGTGTATAGATTGCGGCGAATCGGTCCACGAATTGCTGTGTTGGGGCCCGGGTGCCTTGCGCTTTTTCAACCGCATCGATGATACGCGCCAGGGTTGTATTGCTGGCGGCCGCGGTGACCCGCATCTCGATCATTCCGGTGTCGTTGATGGTCCCGGCGAACACGGGGTCGCCCGGTGCCTTGTCGACGGGAATGCTTTCTCCGGTAACAGGTGCCTGATTGATCGCGGTGGTGCCGGCCGTGATTACGCCGTCCAGCGGTACCCGCGCGCCGGGTTTGACCCGGACGATCGTTTCCAGAGCAACCTTGGTCGCGGCGATTTCCTTCCAGTCGCCACCGGCCTCCCGCACTTCCGCGGTGTCCGGGGCGAGATCGAGCAGGCTCTTGATGGCGTTGCGCGCACGATCCAGTGCCCGACCCTCTATCAGTTCGGCAATTGCATAAAGCGCCATGACCATTGCGGCTTCGGGCCATTGCCCTATCAGAAATGCCCCGGTCACCGCCACGGCCATCAATGCATTGATGTTGAACTGTCCGCGACGAAGCGCGGCCAAGCCTTTCTTGTACGTCGACAGGCCAGCCAGGCCGATGGCGGCGGCAGCCAGCACAATGCCAAGGAACTTGAACGGCAATGTTTCCGGCGCGAAGAAGGCCAGCAATTCCGCCACTACGGCAAGCGTCAAGCCAAATCCCAGCCGCCACAGTCCTTGTGAGACAGGCGCAAATGCGCCCGGGGCTGGGCCATCGTTCGCAACCGGTTGGGGGTCAAAACCTGCTTTCCGAATCGCCACCAGCGCCTCTGGTATCACCGGCTCCAGAGCATCGATGGTGAGGATCCGTGCGCCCAACTGGAAACTGAGCCCGCGCACCCCGGTGACCGGTGCCAGAGCGCGGCGGATTTCGCTTTCCTCAGCGGCGCAATCCATGGTGTCTATGCGGAAAGCCGTTCCATTGCCAGCTCCCTCGATCTGATCTGATGCGGGGGGAGTACCAGAGTCACAACAATGATCTTTGTCAGCGTGCGAACCAGCGGCGCCTGCCACGTCAACTTCTTTTGTATTCACAAACTTCTCCGGTAACTGTTCCTCTAGACGTTGATGCACTGAAGGACCATGCGAAATCAATGTAGGCCGTGGCCCAATCGAAAATCAGCGATCTTGATGTTTGCTTGCCGCAACACCGAAGCGAGTCCTTTACGCATGCGTGGGACCTTCGATCACCGTGGAGGCGTCTATCTGCAACGTCGCGTGTTCGATATCAAATGCTGCTGTCAACGCCGTCGCCAACGACTGCCGCACCGCATCTGGCGGTTGCGCTTCGTCGGTAAGGATGATGTGCGCAGTCAATACGGGTTCCTTTGACCCGAGCGCCCAGACGTGCAGGTCGTGAACCTTTGCGACCCCGGAATGCGCCAGCATCATGTCGCGAACTCTGTCCAGATCAAGACCTGCAGGTACGCCTTGCATCAACACCTGGCCAGCCTCCCGCAACAGCGTCCATGTGCGCGGCAGAACCCACAGGCCGATTAGCACGGCGATAATTGGATCTGCCAACGTCCAGCCGGTGGCCATGATTACTACCGCGCCGATGATGACGCCTACCGAACCGAGCATGTCGGCCCACACTTCCAAATACGCGCCCTTGACGTTCAAACTTTGGCCGCTGCCTGCCTTAAGCAGGCGCATTGAGATCAGGTTGACCAGCAAACCCAGTGCAGCGATCACCAGCATGCTTGTGGAGGCAACTTCCGTTGGCTCGCGAAAACGCCCCACCGCCTCCCACAGGATGTAACCCGCGACCAAGAACAGCATGCCGCCGTTGATCATCGCGCCGATCGCTTCCATGCGAGCAAAGCCATAGGTTCGCTTGGCATCCGGCGGGCGCCGAGTCATGCGCACGGCGAACAAGGAGATGCCGAGCGCAAGCACGTCCGTACCCATATGCGCGGCATCGGACAACAACGCCAGGCTGTTGGTAAGGATGCCGCCAACGACTTCCGCGACGAGATAAACCGCTGTTATACCGAAAGCCCACCAAAGTGGCTTCTCATGTTTCATTTCGCTTACGCCGTGATCATGTCCTGCACTCACGTTTCCGTCTCCATGTTGCCCTCGGAAATTGCCGGTACCAGCGGGTGGAAAACCCGCAGGCACCGGCACCCGTTTGGCGCTAGTCGGGATCGCCAATGGCGTAGGACTGCTCGACGGAAGCGACATAGACCCAGCCAGCCTCACGTCGGCCCGTCCGACCGACCCGGCGGAATATCTCCACCGCTCGACTCACCTCCTCGTCCTCACAAAACAATTCCATCTGCATTTCGCTGATGACACGGTCGCCAAGATCGATCGAATATTCCTGCTCGCGTGTGCTGATTGCACGCAATAGACCCTTGACGTCGAACAGGCTCAGCTTCCGAAATCCCGCTTCCTCAAGAGAATGGATAAGGTCGGGCACGCGATTCTTGTGCACGAATGCCTTGATCTGTTTCATGACGCGGCCTCCTGTGTTCGTGACTCGAGCGTTTTTCGCTCCGCGCGGTTTTCCATCCACTCGTAGAGAACCGGAAGCAAGATCAGCGTGAGCAAGGTCGACGTGATCAAGCCTCCGACCACCACGGTGGCCAGGGGTCGTTGGGTTTCCGCGCCGACGCCACTGGAAAGCAGCATCGGCACCAGCCCGAGTATCGCCACGCTCGCCGTCATCAATACCGGCCGCAGGCGCAATGCCGTTCCCTGCGATACCGCTTCACGCGGACTGAGTCCCTTGTCTCGAAGCTCGTTGAGAAAACTCACCAGCACGATGCCGTTGAGCATGGCCACGCCAAAGACCGCAATGAAGCCGATCGCCGAAGGCACCGAGAGATATTGACCGGTAACGAACAATGCGAGCAGACCGCCGATCGTGGCGAACGGAACGTTGGCCAGGATGAGAACGGCGTACTTCACCGAATTGAAGGCGGTATAGAGCAGCACGAAGATAAAGAAGATCGTGACCGGTACGATCAAGGCGAGCTTGGCCAGCGCACGCTGCTGGTTTTCGAATGCACCGCCCCACTCGATCCAGTAACCAGAGGGTAAAGCCACCTGTTTCTGGATGGCCGCTTCGGCGTCCTTGACGAAGCCGTCCACATCGCGACCGCGCACATCCATCTGGATCACGGCATAGCGCTGCAATTGCTCGCGGCGCACGAAGGAATAGCCCTCCGCGACGCTGACATCGGCAACCTCGGACAGCGCTACAAGGGCGCCGGTTGCCGTTCGCATGGGAACCTTGCGAAGGGCTTCCACCGAATCACGTGTCACATCGCTGAGACGCACTGCAATGTCGAAACGCCGAACGCCGTCGAGCAGGACGCTCACCGGTTCGCCGCCCAAACCGTTGCGGACGATGGTCAGCACTTCCTCGGCATTCATGCCATGGCGCGCCAGCTCGTCTCGATCGACCTGGATGCGGATCTGGGGTTTGCCCACATTCGCCTCCAGGGACAGATCGGCTACGCCCTTCACGCCGGCGAGCACGCCCTTCAACTGCCCGCTGATCCGATCGAGTTGCTGAAGATCCTCGCCGTAGAGCTTGAGCGCCAGGGTCGCACGCACGCCGGATATGAGCTCTTCCACCCGCATCTGGATCGGTTGGGTATAGCCGGGTACTACATTCGGAACTACTTCTTCAAGCGTCTCCTGCATGGCCTCTTCAAGCTGCTTGATGTTGCGTCCGCTTTTCCACTCATCCTGCGGCTTGAGCGCCGTGTAGATTTCCATGTAATTGACGTCGGCGGTCTCACCCTTTTCCGCGCGACCGATCATCGCCAGGGTCGTCTCGACCTCCGGGAATTTCTTGAATGCCTCGGCGATCGTGTTGCTGGTCTTGATGGACTCATTGAGCGAGGTGGAAGGAATGCCCGTTACCCGCCACATGATCGAGCCTTCCTGCAACTGCGGCATGAATTCCTTGCCGAGAAACGGAAACAGCGCGAGGCTCGCTACCAACGCCAGCAATGCGCTGATGACCACAACACGCTTGTGCGCGAGCGCCTTGGACAGCACAGGTTGATAGCCACGCTTGATGCGCGCCACCAGCCAGGTGTCCCGCTCCGGCTTCGGCTTGAGGATCATCGAGGCCAGGACCGGAATCAGGGTCAGACTCAGGATCATCGAACCGGCCATGGCGAAGGCGATATTGAAAGCCATCGGCTTGAACATCTTGCCTTCGAGGCCTTCAAGCGCGAACAGCGGCAGGAATACGACGATGATGATCGTGATGGCAAAGCTGATTGGGTTGGCTACCTCACGTGCCGCTGCCAGCACGGCCGAGGTTCGGTTGACCTTCTCTCCGTGTTCCAGACGCTCAGCCATGATACGAAACGCATTCTCGACCATGACTACGGCCCCATCGACCATCATGCCTATGCCGATGGCCAGACCGGCCAGAGACATCAGATTGGCCGACAATCCTGCTTCGCCCATGCCAATGAACGCAATTAGCATTGCCAGCGGCAAGGTCACAATGACCACCAGGGCCGAGCGCAGCTCGCCGAGAAAAAGGAACAGTACGATTGCAACAAGAATCGAGCCCTCTATCAGTGCCCTGACTGCCGTTCCCACGGCCTTGTTGACCAGATCAGTACGTTCGTAGATGGGTTTGAGCACCATGGTCTTGGGCAAAGCATCGCGAACGATATCTAGCTTGCCCTTGACCGCTTCAACAACGGCCTTGGCGTTCTCCCCAATGCGTGCCAACGCCATGCCGAGCACGACTTCTTCTCCGTCACGCGTCACCGCGCCAAAACGCGGTGCTGGTGCTTCGACCACGGTGGCGACATCGCGAAGATAGACCGGGGCGCCGTCCTCGGCTTTCAGCACGATGGCGCCGATATCAGAGGTTGACTTCAAGAGACCCAGACCGCGCACGAGGAACTGCTCGAGCCCGACATCCATGACATTGCCACCGACCTGGCCGTTGTTGGCCGGAATCGCGTTGATCACATCGGCAAAGCCAAGGCCACGCGCGTATAGCCGCTGTGGATCGACGAGGACTTGAAACTCGCGCTCACCACCGCCCCAAGAGGTGACGTCATCCACGCCTGGCGCCGTGCGCAATACGAGTCGCACCATCCATTCCTGCCAGGTGCGCAAGTCCATGTCGGTAACTTCTTCCTTGCTGACCCCTTTTGCGCGCTCCACGGTGTACCAGAACACCTGGCCCAAACCAGAGGTGTTTGGACCCATGCCCGGTTTTCCGTAGCCCGCCGGCAGGCGATCACCGATCTCTTGTAGACGTTCGTTGACCAGCTGGCGGGCAAAGTAGATGTCCATGTCGTCTTCAAAGTAGACCGCGACATAAGACAAGCCGAACAGGCTGACCGAGCGGATTTCCTGCACCTTCGGCAGGCCGGCGAGCGCCGATTCGATCGGCGTAGTCAGCAGCAGCTCGACATCTTCAGCGGCCAATCCTGGTGATTCGGTGTACACGTTGACCTGCGCCGGTGTGACATCCGGGAACGCATCGATCGGCACATCGCGTACGGCGCGCAGACCGAGAAAGGCGATGACGGCAAAGCTGATCAGTACAAGGAACTTGTAGCGCAGGGAGAGTTCGACCAGGTGGTTCAGCATGGTGCACCCCCTGGTTTACGTGGAATGTGATCAATGCCCATGACCTTCTCCCAACTCGGCCTTCAACATCTGCGACTTCACGGCAAAGGCCCCGGCCACAACAATGACATCGCCGGTCTCGACACCTTCCCTGATAACGGTGTGATCTCCAATGACTTCGCCTGCTCGCACGGCTACGGGTTCCAATTCGCCATCCTTTGCATCTCGACGGAACACGACGGTTTCACCATCGATCTGGACAAGCGCACTGGTCGGCACGGCCAATCGTGTGGCCGATTGAGATCGACCCTCTTTTTCGGAAGTAGCCTCGAAATACACATCAACGTAGTCGCCGCTGTGCAACAGGTCATGAGGGTTGGGCACTTCGACCCTGACCGTCGCATTTCGCGTCGCTTCCGACGTACGATGTGCACTGCGCATGACCGTACCTGCAATACGTTGGCCGCCGGCTACAATCGTGGCTGGCGTCCCCGCTTTCACGTGCGATGCGGATTCTGATGGCAGCTTTGCGTCGACCCATACCGTGGATTCATCGACGAGGCGGAACAGCGTCGTACCCGGCTCGATGCGCTGTCCCACCACGAAATCGTCTTCGGTCAGTCTTCCTGCATGCGGCGCGGACAAAGTGAATTCGCCATTGCTGCGGCCGTCTGCCGTTCCTGAGAGCCCGTAGGCACGAGCGGTTGCTTTGGCGCGATCCAGATTGACTCTGGCTTCGTTTATGCGACGACCGGAAACTGCTTCCCGACCCAACTCGGATACTCGCCTCCACTCTTCCTGGGCGATGCGCAACTCGGCTTGCGCATTGGCAACTTCGACACTGGACAAGGTAACCAGCGGCGCACCGGCCTCAACTTCATCGCCGATTCGGGCATGCCGACTAACAACGAGCGAATCCACCCGAGGGGTAATCAGCGTTGTGCCATATGCGTTGTCGGTAACCTCGCCGGGGGCACGCAGTTCTTCACTGAGTCGGGAAGGTGCCAGCGTCTGCAACTCGATGCCGGCTGCCACAAGCGCCGCGTCGTCCATCGCTACGCCCTTTTCGGACTCATCGTCCTCACCGTGCCCGTTGGCGTCGTCATGTTTTGGGGCGCCGGACGATGGGTGCGTGTTGTCTGCCATCGCAGCATCGGGCTCGGATGACTCTGAACATGCCGACAGGCCTGTTGCGAGTACTGCAAGTATCAAAAGAAAAGCGATGCTGCGAATCTTCATGTGAGCGGTTCTCATGGGGTTCCCTCCAGTCCGGACCAGCGTTCCAGCTGTCCAGTGGCGGCAAGATATTCAACAAAGCCGCGCCAAACGCGCGCTTCAAGTTCGGCGCCGGCAAGCGCGGTGTCCAAGGTCTGCTTGAGCTGCAACAGGTAGTCCGATGTCGACAACTCGCCTTGCTTCCAGAGTCGTTCAAGCAGACCCGCCCGGAGCTCGACGTCGGTGCCACGACTAGCCTGCCATCGGGACCAGGCCGTGCGGGACGAATCGTATGTTGTGATAGCGCGTCGACGCTCAGTGTCGAGTTGCAGGACAACTCGTTCAACCTCAGCATCTGCGGCGTTTGCGTCCGCTTGGGCCGCAACGACTTCCGCCCCGAACGAATTGCGCACAAACAGGGGTACGCTTAGCCTCACGCCGATAACGTTGTCGCGAAAGCTTCCGTAGTCGATGCGTCCCCCATTGATTCCTACCGTTGGATCAGCGACTCTGTTCTGCCGCGCTACCAGAACTTCGCGCGCAAGGGTTTTCGCAGTCGCCTGTGCAACTTGCCAATCAGGTAGCTCCTCGAGACTGGCGTTCTGGTACGCAACAGGGGCTGGCAGTTCGCTGGTCGGGAGCGACTGACCCGTTGCAGGGTTGATGGTGCCCCCAACCTCACGAAAGCGAGCTTCGGCATCGGTCTGGTCTGCCAGCAATTGCGATTGCTGTAGACGCGCTTCTTCGCTCGCCAGGGATGCCAAATCCCTATCCAGTCCCGAGATGTCGTCCGCCGCGTACTGCCTCTCCGCTAGATCCGCAAATCGGGAGACCAGTTGCAATCTTCGATTGCCAATTTCCACGCGCTGGGTAGCGGCTAGGTAATCTGCCCAACCTTCGAACCACTGTTTGGTGAATTCCCGGCGAATTACGCGTGCTTCCGCTGTGGCCAGATCAACGCGAGCTTCGGCGGCGTCATGGCGGAGCCGACGCTTTCCGCTCAGATCAAGAGTCAGATTTACCCCGGCAACGGCCGAGCGATCCGGCCCCTCTCTGTCAAGAAGTACTTCAAGTTCGGGGTTGTAGAGGGGTTTCGAGGCCGCATCAAACCGGGCATTGGCTGCCGCAATCAGCGCTTCATTGATGCGATAACTCGGGTGCTGTTGCCACGCGCCCTTCACTGCCTGTCGAATTTCCGGCGGCGCAAGAGTGGGGGGGATCTCGGCGGAATGCGCCGGAATTGGCCAGTAGATGGCACAGGAAACAGCCACGGTCAGACGCACGAGCGTGCATCGTCGCGGCAGGCGGAAAGGGAACATCTGGTAGTCCTCTGAATGAAAATCTTCCTTCGACTATCAGAGCCGAAGGGCTGTATCGATTCATTCAGACGATGGGTGGGCGTAACTCTTTGGGCAGGAGGACATGGCGGGTCGGAATGGCGACCCATCCAATCGCGACTCCCTCCCGCAGCGACTCAAGAAACTCAACAGTGGGAACCATGGCGATAGTCTGATGACAGCCACAGTGTTCGCAAGTCCCCTCAAAGTCGAACGGATTGCCCGTCGGATCTTCGCTCGATACGGTGTCAACCCAGCTCATCCCCGTCGAGGAGCTGCTCGCATTACCAGTGTAGTCAAGCATGTCATGCGTCGTGCACGCCACCACGGCACCTATTTTCAAGGCGAACACCATGATCATGAAGATCGCCAATCGCGAAGATCTGCGAATTCGGGCTAGCAACGTGGCGTTGGAATTGAGCGACATGCGGGAAGGATACAGGCAAGCCGCAGCGTTATAAAATAGCGCTGGCCACCCGGGCCATAAGTTGCGCGAATAGATCAAGAAATTGCACGTTGGTCGAAATGAAGTCGCATCTTGGTGAGCTTCCCCCGGGGCTTGGCAAGGACTGCCGATTACCGATTGCAGAACAATTCCCGGCAGTTAAACATTTGCAAGGGCAGGCCTGACATTTCACATGCAAGTCGCTCTGGCTCTCCCAGAACTCTAGGGGCTGTTGGAGAACACCTTTTCCCTACTGGCTACCGAACCCAGCAAGTTGTTCGTCACGGGACTTGGTAGTCAAATGCGAGTGCTCTGGCCGCTCAACGCTAGCAGGCTTTGGCACAGATTCGTCACAGAATCGTCACAGCGGGCCTTTTGGGCTCAAAATTGGCCCACAGAAAAAAGGACCAATGAGCCTTAACTCATTGATCCTTCGTTCTTTTTTATGGCGCGCCCGGAGAGATTCGAACTCCCGACCACCAAGTTCGTAGCCTGGTACTCTATCCAGCTGAGCTACGGGCGCTTTGATCGTCGTCTTGGCGGAAAAAGCTGCCTTGCGCAGCCGGCCCGGTCCAACGAGGGGCGGGATTATTCTGTGCCGGGCGGGTTTCGTCAACTCCCCCGTGAAACTATTTCCTGATTAGCCCTGACATTCAGCCACCGAGAACCGTTCGTGCTGAGCGCAGCTTGCGCCAGCAAGCGAAGTCGGAGCACCGACCAGGGCGACCCTTCGACTCCGGCCCTACGGGCCTACGCTCAGGGCGAACGGTCATCAATTGGCTGAGCGTTGAGGTCATCGGGAATCCGCAGGAATCCAAGGCCCCAATTACCCTGATGTAGAGCCACGTGTATCCGTTCGTGCTGAGCGTAGCTCCAGATATCCGTTCGTGCTGAGCGTAGCTTGCGGCAGCAAGCGAAGTCGAAGCACTGATCAGCGCGCCCCTTCGACTCCGGCCCTACGGGCCTACGCTCAGGGCGAACGGTCATCGACTGGCTGAGCGTTGGTGAGGCTAATCAGATTCCGAAATGGGTGGGTGTCCTGAATCGCGCCTCTGAATCGCGCTGAATCGCGCAGGATCCCGGCATTGCGAAACCTGATTGGCCCTGACATTCGGCCACCGAGAACCGTTCGTGCTGAGCGTAGCTTGCGCCAGCAAGCGAAGTCGAAGCACCGACCAGGGCGACCTTTCGACTCCGGCCCTACGGGCCTACGCTCAGGGCGAACGGTCATCAATTGGCTGAGCGTTGAGGTCATCGGGAATCCGCAGGAATCCAAGGCCCCAATTACCCTGATGTAGAGCCACGTATATCCGTTCGTGCTGAGCGTAGCTCCAGATATCCGTTCGTGCTGAGCGTAGCTTGCGCCAGCAAGCGAAGTCGAACCACCGTCCAGCGCGACCCTTCGACTCCGGCCCTACGGGCCTGCGCTCAGGGCGAACGGTCATCAATTGGCTGAGCGTTGAGGCCAATCAGGAACCATTTTCACCGACCGGCCGATATCCGCAGGCCGGCGGTCCAGCCGGCCGCTGCGCCTCAGTTCTTCTTGCGCGGCCGCACGTACAGGACGAGGCTGTGATCCTCGATCTGGTAGCCGTGTTTTTCCGCGACCTCGCGCTGCAGGCGCTCGATCTCCTCGCTGGTGAACTCGATCACCTTGCCCGACTCGACATCGATCATGTGGTCGTGGTGCTTGCCGCGATCGAGCTCATAGACCGCCTGCCCGCCCTCGAAGTTGTGCTTGAGCACGAGACCGGCCGCCTCGAATTGGGTCAGCACGCGATACACGGTCGCCAGGCCGATGTCGTCCTGGTGCTCGAGCAGTTCGCGGTAGATGTCCTCGGCGGTGACGTGCTTGCCATCGAGGCTTTCGAGGATCTCCAGGATCCGCATCCGCGGGTGGGTGACCTTCAACCCCGCCTTGCGTAGATCGGTTGATTCCATGGCTGTCCTCCGCATGCCGGTTCGGCGTTCCATAACGATCAGGAAATGATCGCTAGTGTATCATCCGGGGTTTGGTCATCGCCGAGCCTGAACGCATGCTGCTACGCCTGATAGCCCTGATCGCACTGGTCGCCCTCTCCGGTTGCGGAGTGCTCTACAAACTGGACGTTCAGCAGGGCAACCTGTTCAACAAGACCCAGGTCGAGACCCTCAAGCCCGGCATGAGCAAGCGACAGGTGCTGCTGGTCATGGGTTCGCCGTCGATCGTCAGCCCGTTCAACCAGGACCGCTGGGACTACGTCTCGAGCATCAAGCGCGGCCGCGGCAAGATGGACAGCAAGGATCTCGTCCTCTACTTCGAGAACGAGGCCCTGGCCCGCATCGAGGGCGACTACTTCCCGGAAGATCCTGAACAGCTCATTCGCGATGCGCGCAAGTACAAGCGCCAGTACCCCGACGAGAAGCGCGAAGACGACAAGAAGAAGCGCCGCGGCGGTGAAGGCCAGGGCTGATCGGATTCATCGAATCGGCGAGGATTTGGCCCGCTGGCGCCTGGCTTCCTTCGGATCGATCCTGAGCGGCCGGTAGATCTCGACGCGGTCGCCCTGTTTGAGCTGGGTCGTGCGGCTGGCGGGCTTCGACCAGATGCCCACGCCGAGACGCCCGGCATCGATGCCGCATTCGGCCTCGACCCGCGACTCGCGGATCGCATCGGCCACGCTGGCCGGCACGCCAAGGCTCAAGCTGCGCAGGAACTGGACGCCCGGCGCGACATAGGCAACCTCGACGTCGATCCGCTCAGCCATCGTTGCGCCGCGCGACCCGGCAGAAATCGTCGACCATGCGATCGGCCAGGTTCTGGAAACCCAGTCGCAGGGCCGGCGCGGTGAACCGGCCCGCATAGTCGAAATCGAGCGCGAACAGCACCTTGCAGCCCGATTCGCCGAGGGCGACGAAGGTCCATTCGCCCTCGAGGGTGCGGAACGGGCCGTCGACCAGGTGCATGTGGATGCGCTCGGGACGCGACACCGTGTTGCGCGTGGTGAAGCTCTGGTTCATGCCGGCCAGACGAAGATCGAGCCGGGCCGTCAGTTCCGACTCCGCGCGCTCGAGGACCTGCGAGCCGGCGCACCAGGGAAACAGGCTCGGGTATGCTTCCACGTGGTTGACCAGGTCGAACATCACCTCCGGCGGACGGGCCACGAGGGCATTGCGGCGAATCTGGATCAAGCGAACCTCTCGAACGAATGGGATGGCGTTGCGGGCTGCCCGACGACTCACCCGGCCGGTATTTCCGGTCAATCAGGGCCGATGCCCGAGGAAACATCCGTACCAGCATGACCAAGCAGAAAGACAAGGACAAGAAGAGCGGCGGCACGATCGCCCTGAACAAGCGCGCCCGGCATGAATACCATATCGACGAGCGCTACGAGGCCGGCGTAGCCCTGCAGGGTTGGGAGGTCAAGAGCCTCAGGGCCGGCCGCACCAACCTGACCGACGCCTACGCGATCGTCCGCAACGGCGAAATCTACCTGTTCGGCGCTTCGATCGTGCCGCTGATCTCGGCCTCCTCGCACGTCGTCGCCGACGACCGGCGCACGCGCAAGCTGCTCCTGCACCGCGCCGAAATCGACAAGCTGGTCGGTGCGGTCGAACGCAAGGGCTACACGATGGTGCCGATGGCCATGTACTGGAAAGGCAACAAGGTCAAGATCGAGATCGGCCTGGCCCGCGGCAAGCAGGACCACGACAAGCGCAACGCGATCAAGGAAAAGGACTGGCAACGCGACAAGCAGCGCGCGATGCGTGCCCACAACAAGAGCGCCTGAAGCGACCGCAACCGGAGTCACCCCGACGCCAACTCTCCGCCATACCGCAAATCCCCCACCCCGTAGGAGCGCCTTCAGGCGCGATGCTTTCGATTCGTCCGACGGTGATCCGGATACAGGCCCGGCCCACAACCGAGTCCGTCGTCCCTGCGCAGGCAGGGACCCAGCGACTTTCTCTGAACCATGCATGCACGATCGCCGCCCCGCCGCAAACAACCCGCCGCACCACCCACTTGAACCACCAGCATCCGCCCCGATCTGATCAGCACATGCCAGCCACGTGCTAGCATGCCCTTCCCCGGGGGTGTCATGGCTTCGACGGGGGTAGTGAGATAGCTTGGTGCATGCCGAGGGGGCGACTTTCCTCGTTAATCCAGTAGCAAACTTTTAGTTGCCAACGACGACAACTACGCTCTCGCCGCTTAAGGCGTAAGCCGGGAACCCACTTGTGCTCATGCTCGTGGATGTACCGTCATTATCATGGGATAGCCCGAATCCGCGGTCTGACGGAGCACGGCGAAATCTTCCAGACTGGTCAACCGGTGCGTTTCGCACATCGTACTGCCGGAAGACGAGATCGAACGATGAGCTAAGCATGTAGGACTGGGCGTCAATCGCCTTCGGACGCGGGTTCAACTCCCGCCACCTCCACCAAATCGAAAGCCCGGACCTGGTCCGGGCTTTTTTCTGGGCGGGTTCGTCAGGCGCCGTTGGCGTCGGCCGGGACCACGGCCTTCTCGCGGCGGATCAGGTAGATGCCGCTGGCGATGATGATGGCGGCGCCGACCAGCATCAGGCGGTCGGGCAGCGTCTTCCAGATCAGCCAGTCGAGGCCGACGCCCCAGGCCAGGGCGGTGTATTCGAACGGGGCGATGATCGAGGCTTCGGTGTGCTTGAAGGCTTCGGTCACGGCGTACTGGCCGAAGGCGCCGCTGAAGGCGAGCCCGGCCAGTACCCACCAGTGCTCGGCGTGGATCGGCATCCAGTCCTTCCAGGCCGCGAGGCCGGCGAACAGGCTCAGCAGCACGATCATCCAGAACACCATGCCCTGGGTCGAATCGGTGCGGCCGAGGACGCGCACGGTGATCGCCGACAGCGAGTAGGCCGTGGCCGCGAACAGCACCGCCGCGCTGCCCAGGGTGATCATGCGGGTCGCGTCGGGCCGGAGCACGACCAGCACGCCGATCAGTCCAACCCCGATCGCGCACCAGCGCTGCCAGCCGACGCGTTCGCCGAGCAGGGGCACGGCCAGTGCGGTGACCAGCAGGGGCGCGATGAAGAACAGCGAATAGGCCTCGGCCAATGGCAGGTCGCGCAGGGCGAACGCGAATGCGGCGAGCATCAGCACGGCCAGCACGCCGCGCAGCAGGTGCAGGAACCAGCGCGCGCTGAGGACGTGGTGGAAGCCGCCGCTCAGGGCAATCCAGATCAACACCAGGGGCAGCGAGGAGAGACCGCGCAAGGCGGCGACCTGCATCGGCGGGTAATGCGGCGAGAGCACCTTGAGGCTCGTATCCATCAGCGAAAACGCGGCCACCGCGGCGAGCATGAACAGGATTCCGCGCAGATTGGGCGACAAGGGAGGCTTCATGGCCGGATAGTCGGCAAGCGCGGGGGTTCGCGCAAGCCCTGCGTTCAGGCGCAACGGGCGAAACTGCGGCGCTGATGGCAAACTGGTTGTCGCATGAAGAACATTGCCCTGAAATTCGCCCTTTGCGGCCTTGCCATGCTGCTCGCCGCCGGCTGTGCCTCGAACCTGCCACGCTCGACGACGTCCGAACCCCCGCTCGAGGTGCCGGCCGAACCGGCCATCGACCCGCACTACGAAGCGGTCATCCAGCGCGGGCCCGAATACATCGACGCGCTTCGCGCCGAACCGGCACCGGCGCAACCCGAAGTCGTCGAAGGCCGGAGCGAACTCGGCGACCAGCGCGAGCTGGCCTCGAAGGGATTCGTGCGCATCGGCAATGCCCGCTACCCGCTGGTCGACGCCGGAACGATGCGCGCCGCGATCGAGCTGGGCCAGGAGGTCGGTGCGGACCGCATGCTGCTGTATCCGCATCATCCCGGATCGACCGATGATGCGGCCGCGGACCAGTTCCTGGTCGCCTATTACGTGCGCTTCAAGCTGCTGTTCGGTGCGACCTTCCGCAACCTGACCCCCGGCGAACGCAGCCAGCTCGGCGTCGATCACGGCGTGCAGATCGGTTCGGTGGTCGGTGGCACCCCGGCTTCGCAGGCCAACCTGATGGCCGGCGACTATGTCATCGCGCTCGACGGCCAGCCGGTGCCGGATCGCGGCGGTTTCCAGAAGCTCCTGCTGCAGGCGGCCGGCAAGGCGGTCAGCCTCAAGGTTCGCCGTGGCCAGCAGACGGTCGACAGGATCGTGCGCCTCGGCGCGGCGCCCGAGGCGAATCCGGTCCCCTATTGATTGGGCGCACAGGCGGCACGAGCCGTGCGCGAGAAAAATCTTCTCCCGCTGGCGGGAGAAGCGCGAATTCCTGGAATTTCCTGATTGGCCCTGACATTCAGCCGCCGACAACCGTTCGCGCTGAGCGTAGCTTGCGCCAGCAAGCGAAGTCGAAGCACCGGCCAGTGCACCCGATGGCGTCCCCGGACGTGGTGTAACAAGCCAGCTCTAACTCATTGATTGATGGGTAGCTGGCTGAAAGAGAAGTGGTCACCGTGGCGACTCCGTTAGTGTTGGGTTTGCGGACTCAACTCACCCGGAGGAACACCACGATGACCACCCCCAGCATGACGCTTGCCGAGCTTGTAGAAAAGGGTGCAGACAGCGATCTGCTTCGCGACATGATTGGTTTTGTCTGCCAACGCATGATGGAGTTCGATGTCGAGGGCCTGTGTAAGGCAGCCCACGGCGAACGAAACCCTGAAGTCCGCGCGACCCAACGCAATGGTTACCGCGCTCGCACGTGGGACACGCGCGCAGGCACGATTGCCTTGCGCATTCCCAAGCTGCGCGAAGGCAGCTATTTCCCAGGGTTCCTGGAGCCCCGTCGGACCGCCGAGAAGGCGCTGGCGGCCGTTATCCAGGAGGCCTATGTCCAGGGCGTCTCGACGCGTAGTGTCGATACCCTGGTCAAAGCCATGGGCATGGACGGCATCTCCAAGAGCCAGGTCTCGCGCCTGTGCGAGGAGATCGACGATCGGGGCCGCCTGTTTCGTGAGCGTCCAATCGAAGGCGACTGGCCGTACCTGTGGATTGATGCCACCTATGTGAAAGTGCGCGAAGGCGGCCGCATCGTCTCGGTCGCCGTAATAATCGCAGTGGCGGTGAGCAGCGATGGTCGGCGCGAGGTACTGGGGCTGGAGGTCGGCCCTTCGGAAGCCGAGCCCTTCTGGACGAGCTTCCTGCGCAGCCTGATGCGGCGTGGGCTGCGCGGGGTGAAGCTGGTCATCTCCGATGCCCACGAAGGCCTCAAATCCGCGATTGGCAAGGTATTGAACGCGACCTGGCAACGCTGTCGCGTGCACTTCATGCGCAATGTGCTGGCCTGCGTGCCCAAGGGGCAGCGCCGCGTGGTCTCGGCCATGATCGGGACGATCTTCGCGCAAGAGAGCAAAAAAGCTGCCCACGAGCAGTGGCGCACCATTACCGACCAACTGCGTGATCGATTCCCGAAAGCCGCCACCCTGATGGATGCGGCCGAGCACGAGGTCCTGGCCTACATGAGCTTCCCACGGGAGCATTGGCTGAAACTGCACTCGACCAACCCGCTGGAACGGCTCAATGGCGAAGTAAAGCGAAGAGCTGATGTCGTCGGCATCTTTCCAACAGAGAATTCAATCTATCGTCTGGTCGGTGCACTGCTCATCGAGCAGAACGACGAGTGGGCGATTCAACGTCGCTACATGACACTGGAAACCCTCGCCACGGTTGGCGACAATCCCAGCGTCAGTCTGCCAGCAGTGGCCAACTGACTCTTCAAACCCGATACAAGCGGAAGCATTCGATACTGCTCTCTGTTACACCACGGGTTGGGACGCCATCGTGCACCCTTCGACTCCGGCCCTGCGGGCCTACGCTCAGGGCGAACGGAGATTGACTCCGGCCCTGCGGGTCTACGCTCAGGGCGAACGGTCATCGATAACCTGAGCTTTGAGGCTCATCGAGAATCCGCAGGCATCCAAGGTCCCGATTGCCCTGTCGTTGAGCCCCGGATATCCCTTCGTGCTGAGAGTAGCTCCTGATTTCTGTTCGTGCTGAGCGTAGCTTGCGCCAGCAAGCGAAGTCGAAGCACCGACTGAGTGACCCTTCGACTCCGGCCCTGCGGGCCTACGCTCAGGGCGAACGGAGATTGACTTCGGCCCTGCGGGCCTACGCTCAGGGCGAACGGTCATCGATAACCTGAGCTTTGAGGCTCATCGAGAATCCGCAGGAATCCAAGGTCCCGATTGCCCTGTCGTTGAGCGCCGGATATCCCTTCGTGCTGAGAGTAGCTCCTGATTTCCGTTCGTGCTGAGCGTAGCTTGCGCCAGCAAGCGAAGTCGAAGCACTGACCCGGGCGACCCTTCGACTCCGGCCCTGCGGGCCTACGCTCAGGGCGAACGGAGATTGACTCCGGCCCTGCGGGTCTACGCTCAGGGCGAACGGTCATCGATAGTCTGAGCTTTGAGGCTCATCGAGAATCCGCAGGAATCCAAGGTCCCGATTGCCCTGTCGTTGAGCCCCGGATATCCCTTCTTGCTGAGAGTAGCTCCTGATTTCCGTTCGTGCTGAGCGTAGCTTGCGCCAGCAAGCGAAGTCGAAGCACCGACTGAGCGACCCTTCGACTTCGGCCCTGCGGGCCTACGCTCAGGGCGAACGGAGATTGACTCCGGCCCTATGGGCCTACGCTCAGGGCGAACGGTCATCGAATGGCTGAGCGTTGAGGCTGATCAGGTAGAATTTTTGGGCCGAATCAATAAGGGTCCGCTCAGGCCGGGGCGGTCAACTCGGCCGGCGCGAGTACCGACTGGCCGCGCTCGAGGGCCGCGGTGCCACTGCGCGCCAGTTCGAGGATCGGCGCCATGCCGCCCAGTTCGGCCAGCACCGCACTGATGTGCGAGCCGCGCCCGGTGAACTGCAGGGTTCGCGTCGATTCGGTCTCCTCGAGCACGATGCCGAAGTTCAGCTCGGTGAAGCGGGCGATCGCCGCGGCATTCGACGCACTCGACGCGACCTTGACCACGAGCAGTTCCGATTCGAGGTGATCGCGACTGGTCAGGTCGGCGATCTCGAGCACGTCGATCAGCTTGCGCGACTGGTTGATGATCTGCGCGATCACGCCGTCGTCGCCGAAGGTGACCATGGTCAGGCGCGAGACCTTCGGATCGTGGGTCGCGGCCACGGTCAGCGAATCGATGTTGTAGCCACGCGCGGCGAACATGCCGGCGACGCGGGCCAGCGCGCCGGCCTCGTTCTGCAGCAGCATCGAGATGATATGGCGCATCAGAACATCTCCACGGGGCCGGATTCGCTGGCCACCACGCTGTCGCGCGAGGCGATGTGTTCGCCTGTGATCATCTGCGAATAGCTCATGCCGGGCCCGACCATCGGATAAACACAGGCATCGGGATCGATCATGACCTCGAGGAAGGCAGGGCCGTCGAATTCGATGAACTCGCGGATCACGCGCGCGAGGTCTTCGGGGCGCTCGAGGCGCACCGCATACGGAAAGCCGTCGGCCTCGGCGGCCTTGATGAAATCCTTCTTGTGCAGGCTCTTGTCGGTGGCCGAGAAGCGCCCCTTGAAGAACAGCTTCTGCCACTGCCGGACCATGCCGTCGCCGCAGTTGTTGAGGACGACGACCTTGACCGGCAGGTTGTAGGTGGTCACCGTTTCGAGTTCGCCGAGATTCATGCGGATGCTGGCGTCGCCATCGATGTCGATCACGGTCAGGTCGCGGCGGGCGAACTGGGCGCCGATCGCAGCCGGCAGGCCGAAGCCCATCGTGCCCATCGAGCCCGAGGTCAGCCAGCGCCGCGGCTCGATGAAGTCGAAGTACTGCGCGGCCCACATCTGGTGCTGGCCGACCCCGGTGCAGACGATCGCATTGCCGCGCGTGATGCGGTTGATCTCCTCGATGACCGCATGCGGCTGGATCAGGGCGCTGGCGCGATCGAAGTTCATGGCGTGGGCCTTCTTCAGTTGCGCCACGTGCGCATGCCAGGCGGCGTAGCGGCCCTGCCCGTTCGGATCGAAGCCGGTCTGCCGCGCGCGGGCGCAGAGCGCGCGCAGGGCCTGCGAGATGTCGCCGAGGTGGTGCCAGTCGACGCGCTTGACCTTGTCGATCTCGGCCGGATCGACATCGAACTGGGCGATGAAGCGCGCCTTGCTCGCGAACTGGTCCGGCACGCCAGCGACGCGGTCGTCGAAGCGTGCGCCGACCGCGATCAGGAAATCGCAGTCGACCGCAGCGTAATTGGCGAACGCGGTGCCGTGCATGCCGAGCATGTGCAGCGACAGCGGCTCGGTCGTGTCGCTGGCGCCGAGCCCCATCAGCGTGGTCGTCACCGGAATGCCGAACGCAGCGGCGAACTCGCGCAGCGCCGCGGTCGCGTCGGCCGAGATCACGCCGCCGCCGACATACAGCAAGGGCCGCTCGGCCTTGCCGAGCGCGGCCAGCAGGCGGTCGCCGTGGGTGTCGTCGAGCCGCGATTCCGAGATCGCGCGCAGGCGTGCGCGGTAGCCCGGGATCGGCAGGCGACCTTGGCCGCGAAACGGCACGAGCGCGTTCTGAATGTCCTTCGGGATGTCGACGACGACCGGACCGGGGCGTCCGGTACGGGCGATCTCGAAGGCCGTGCGCATGGTCGCCTCGAGCAGGCTTGGGTCGGTCACCAGCAACACGTGCTTGGCGCAGGAACCCATGATGCTGCTGACCGGCGCCTCCTGGAATGCATCGGTGCCGATCGCTCCGGTCGGCACCTGGCCGCAGATGACGACGATCGGGATCGAATCGGCCATCGCATCGCGCACCGGCGTGACCGTATTGGTCGCACCGGGCCCCGAGGTCACCAGGGCCACGCCGACCTTGCCCGAGGCCCGCGCATAGCCCTGGGCCATGAAGCCGGCGCCCTGCTCGTTGGCCGGCACGATCAGCGGCAGCGGCTCGCTGCCGTCGCTGCGCAGGTGCTCGTGGTTGTAGCGGAACACGGCGTCGTAGACCGGCAGGATGGCGCCGCCCGAATAGCCGAACAGCACGTCCACGCCTTCGTCGGCGAGCACCTGCACGACGATATCCGCGCCGGACAGCGTGCTGCCGGCCAGCGCATGCGCGGCCCCATCGGCGCGGGCCTCGTCGTCTTGCTTCATCACCGCATTCATCGTTTCCACTCCGCTGTTCGTGTTCTTTTCGCGACGGGTCATCAGTTTCGGCAAGCGCCCGGGATCAGGCCGGTTCGTTCAGCCAGACCATCTTCTTGCGCAGTTCGGCACCGACCTTCTCGATTGGGTGCTCCATGTCGGCCTTCTTCCAGCGCGTGTAGTTCGGCAGGCCGGCCTTGTACTCCGCGGTCCAGTTCCTCGCGAAGGTGCCGTCCTGGATCTCGGTGAGCACGGCCTTCATGCGCTCCTTGGTCGCCGCGTCGATGATGCGCGGACCGCTGACGTAGTCGCCGTACTGGGCGGTCTCGGAGACGTAGGCGAGCATCTTGGTGATACCGCCCTGGTAGAGCAGGTCGACGATCAGCTTCAGTTCGTGCAGCACTTCGTAGTAGGCGATCTCGGGCCGGTAGCCGGCCTCGACCAGGGTCTCGAAGCCCTTCATCACGAGCTCGCTGGCGCCGCCGCAGAGCACCGCCTGCTCGCCGAACAGGTCGGTTTCGGTCTCTTCCTTGAAATCGGTTTCGATGAGCAGCGCGCGCGCGCCGCCGAGACCGGCCGCATAGGCCTTGGCCAGTTCGGTCGCCTTGCCGCTGGTGTCCTGGTAGACCGCGTACAGACACGGCACGCCGCGTCCGATTTCGAACTCGGTGCGGACCAGGTGGCCGGGACCCTTCGGCGCGACCAGGATCACGTCGATGTCCTTGCGCGGCTCGATCGTCTTGAAGTGGATGTTGAAGCCATGCGCGAACAGCAGCGCGGCGCCGGCCTTCATGTTCGGCGCGATGACCTCGTTGTAGAGCTTCGGCTGGACCATGTCGGGAGTCAGCACGGCGACCAGGTCGGCACCCTTGACCGCCTCCTCGGGCGACAGCACGGTGACGCCGTCGGCTTCGGCCTTCAGCGAGGTCGGGCCGCCGGGGCGCAGGCCGACGACGACGTCGAGGCCGGAATCGCGAAGGTTGAGCACGTGTGAACGGCCCTGGCTGCCGTAGCCGAGGACGGCGATGCGGGCGTTCTTGAGTGCCTCTGTGGTAACGGTGGCGGACATGCGTTTGCTCCAGAAGAAGTGAGTCGGATGAATGAAGAAATTCAGGGACTGGTGACGGCGCCCTTGGCCGCGGAACCGACGAGACGGGCGTATTTGGCCAGCACGCCATGGGTGACCTTGGGATCGGGCGCCTTCCAGCCGGCACGCCGCGCATCGAGGTCGGCATCGGTTTCGATGACGCGTCGCGCTGCATCGATACGAATGCGGTCGCCGTCGCGCAGCAGGCCGATCGCGCCGCCGCGGACCGCCTCGGGCGCGACGTGACCGACCACGAAGCCGTAGCTCGCGCCGCTGAAGCGGCCGTCGGTCATCAGGGCGACCTGGTCGCCGAGTCCGCGCCCGACCAGGGCCGCGGTGACGGCGAGCATTTCGCGCATGCCGGGGCCGCCGGCCGGACCTTCGTTGCGGATCACGATCACGTCGCCGGGCTGGATCGCACCGGACTGGACGGCGGCGAAGCAGGCTTCCTCGCTCTCGAAGACGCGGGCCGGCCCTTCGAACAGCACCGGCCCGGTGCCGGACAGCTTGAGGATGCAGCCTTCCGGCGACAGGTTGCCGTACAGGATCGTGTAGCCGCCGCGCGGCTTGAACGCGCGTGCGACCGGGTGCACGACCTCCTGGCCCGCCGGCGATTCCGGCGTGCTGTCGATCTCCTCGAACAGGCTGCGGCCGCTGACGGTCGGCGCATCCTCGAGCAGGTTTGCCGCGCGCAGCTCGCGCGCGACCGCGGCCATGCCACCCGCAGCGGTCATCTCGATCGCGGTGTAACGGCCGCCCGGCATCAGGTCGGTGATGACCGGGGTCGCCGCGGCCGCCGTTTCGAAATCCTCGATGCCGAGCGCCACGCCGGCTTCATGTGCGATCGCGAGCAGGTGCAGCACGGCATTGGTCGAGCCGGCCGTGGCTGCGACCACGCGCATCGCGTTGCGGAACGCCTGCGGGCCGAGGATGTCGCGTGGCTTGCGTCCACTCCTCAGGCAATCGAGGACGAGCTCGCCGCAGCGCCGCGCCGCCTCGCGCTTGGCCGGATCGGTCGCCGCGATGTCGTTGAGGCCGAGCGGCGACAGCCCGAGCGCACTGAGCACCATGGCCATCGTGTTGGCCGTGTACTGGCCGCCGCAGGCGCCGGCACCGGGACAGGCCGCACGCTCGATCGTGCACAGGCGCTCGTCGGAAATCTTGCCGGCACCATGGCTGCCGACCGCTTCGAACACCTGCTGCACGGTGATCGGTTTTCCGTCCAGCGTGCCGTGCGCGATGCTGCCGCCGTACAGGGCGACGCCGGGAATGTTCAGGCGCGCCAGCGCCATCGCCGCCGCCGGAATGGTCTTGTCGCAACCGCACAGCACGACCATCGCATCGAGGCAGTGGCCATCGACGGCCAGTTCGATCGAATCAGTGATGACTTCGCGACTGACCAGCGAGGCGCGCATGCCCGAGGTGCCCATGGCGATGCCGTCGGTCACCGCGATCGTGTTGAACTCGATCGGCGTGCCGCCGGCGGCGCGTATCCCTGCACTCGCCGCTTCGGCGAGCTCGCGCAGGTTGAGGTTGCACGGCGAGATGTTTGACCAGGTATGCACGACCGCGACCAGCGGTCGCGCGATCGCCTCGGCATCGAGTCCGGTCGCGTGCAGCATGGCCCGTGCCGGGGCGCGGTCCGGACCGGTCTTGATCGCGTCGCTGCGCATCGGCGCGCGCAGCGGAATGCGCTCGTCGGCGCTCATGCCGCGGCCTGCTGCTTGCTGCGCAACTGTTCGATCACGCTGCGGGTCACCTGCTGCGTGCTCGCCGTGCCGCCGAGGTCACGCGTCAGCTCGGCCGATTCGAGGACTGCATCGACCGCCGCTTCGACGGCACGCGCCTCGGCCTCGAGTCCGAGCGAATGGCGCAGCAGCAGGGCCGCGCTGAGGATCGCGCCGATCGGGTTGGCCACGCCCTGCCCGGCGATGTCGGGTGCCGAGCCATGGATCGGTTCGTACAGGCCGAGCCGCCCTGCCCCGAGCGAGGCCGAGGGCGAGACGCCGAGCGAGCCGGCCAGTGCGGCCGCCTCGTCGGTCAGGATGTCGCCGAACAGGTTCTCGGTGACGATCACGTCGTAGGCCGAGGGCCGGGTCAGCAGCAGCATCGCCATCGAATCGACCAGCTGGTGTTCGAGCGTGATGCCCTCGTATTCGGCGACAACGCGTTCGGTCGTGGCCCGCCACAGGCGCGAGGTCTCGAGCACGTTGGCCTTGTCGACCGAGGTCAGGCGGCCCTTGCGCGACCGCGCCAGTTCGCAGGCACGACGGACCACGCGCTCGACTTCGCCGACGCTGTAGCGGCACTCGTCGATGGCGACGTCGCCCTCGCGGGTCTTGCGCCCGAAGTAGGCGCCGCCGGTCAGTTCGCGCACGAACAGCAGATCGACGCCGACCAGGTTTTCGGCCTTCAGCGGCGACAGTCCGGCCAGGCGCGGATGCACGCGCAAGGGACGCAGGTTGGCGAACACGCCGAGGCGGGCGCGCAAGGCCAGCAGGCCCTGCTCGGGACGCACGCGGGCCTGCGGATCGGACCAGCGCGGACCACCGACCGCACCGAGCAGGACCGCATCCGATGCCACGCAGGCATCGATCGTGGCCTTGGGCAGCGGCTCACCGCATTCGTCGATGGCGATGCCGCCGATGCGATTCTCTGCATAGGCGAAGACGTGGCCATGGCGATCGGCGACCTCGCGCAGCACGGCGACGGCGGCCGCAGTGACCTCGGGACCGATGCCGTCACCGGGAAGGACGGCGATGTCTGCTCTCATGCTGCACTCTCCATGCTTTTGGATTTCTCGGCGTTCTGCGCTTCCCAGGCGCTGATTTCGGGCGCGGCCTCGAGCAGGAAGCCGAGCTGGTCGACCCCGTTGAGCAGGCAATGCCGGGCAAAGCGGTCGAGTTCGAAGCGGATGACCGCGCCGTCGGGCCGGCTGATCGTCCCGGCGCCGATGTCGATGACGAGTTCGATGCCCGGCTCGGCCAGCAGTTCGCGGTGTTCGGCCTCGGCGACGACGATCGTGAGCAGGCCGTTCTTCAGCGCATTGCTGCGGAAGATGTCGGCGATCTCCGACGAGATGACCGCCTCGATGCCGTAGTCGAGCAGGGCCCAGGGCGCGTGCTCGCGCGACGAGCCGCAACCGAAGTTGCGACCGGCGACGAGGATCCGGCAGCCCGCGGCCTCCGGCCGGTTGAGCGGGAAATCGGGGTTGTCGCTGCCATCGTCGCGGTAACGCCAGTCGTTGAAGGCATGACGGCCGAGTCCGGCCCGGCTGGTCGTGGTCAGGAACCGCGCCGGGATGATGCGGTCGGTGTCGATGTTCTCGAACGGCAGGCAGGCCGTGCGCGAGCGGATCACGTTCAGTGGCTTCATGCGGCGCGCTCCTCGATCGCATCCGGATCGACGATGACCCCGGCCACCGCAGCCGCCGCGGCGATCCGCGGACTGGCCAGCACGGTGCGCACGCCGGGACCCTGGCGTCCCTCGAAATTGCGATTGCTGGTCGAGACCACGAGCTGGCCGGGCCGGGCGATATCGCCGTTCATGCCGATGCACATCGAACAGCCGGCCTCGCGCCATTCGGCGCCGGCTTCGCGGAACACGCGGTCGAGGCCCTCGGCTTCGGCCTCGCGCTTGATCAGCACCGAACCGGGCACGACCAGCACACGCACGCCGGCGGCGACCTGGCGGCCGCGCAGCACAGCGGCGGCTTCGCGCAGGTCGGACAGGCGCGAATTCGTGCAGCTGCCGACGAAGACCACATCGACCTTCTGCCCGGTCAGGGCCTGGCCCCCGTCGAACTGCATGTAGGCCAGCGCCTTGCTCTCCTGCGCGTTGCGCGGGGCCGGAATCTGCGCCGTGATCGGGGTGACCATGCCCGGGTGCGTGCCGTAGCTGATGGTCGGACCGATCGCGGCCGCATCGAAATGGAATTCGGCGTCGTAGACGGCATCGCGATCGCTGCGCAGTTGCTCCCAGGCCTCGACCGCGCGATCCCAGGCCGCGCCGCGTGGGGCCCGCGGACGTCCCTTGAGCCAGTCGAAGGTGGTCTGGTCGGGCGCGATCAGCCCGGCCCGCGCGCCGGCCTCGATCGACATGTTGCAGACGGTCATGCGCTGTTCCATCGACAGCGCCTCGATCGCACTGCCACGATATTCGATGACATGGCCGGTGCCGCCGCCGACACCGATGCGGCCGATGATGTGCAGGATCAGGTCCTTGGCGCCGACCCCCGGGCGAAGTTTGCCCGCGACATGGATGGCCATGGTCTTCGGCTTGCGCTGGAGCAGGCACTGGGTAGCCAGCACATGGCCGACCTCGGTCGTGCCGATGCCGAAGGCGAGCGCGCCGAAGGCGCCGTGGGTGGCGGTATGGCTGTCACCGCAGACGATCGTCATGCCGGGCCGGGTCGCGCCGAGTTCGGGGCCGATCACGTGCACGATGCCGCGATGGTCGCTGTCCCAGCCGTTCAGTTCGATGCCGAATTCGCGGCAGTTCTGCTCGAGCCTGGCGACCTGGCTTTCAGCTTCGGCAGTGACGTAGTGGCGCTTGCCGTCCGCGTCCGGTGGTGATGTCGGCGTCGAATGGTCGAGAGTCGCCAGCACGCGCTGCGGACAGCGCACCTTGAGTCCGCGCGCATGCAGTTCGCTGAACGCTTGCGGCGTGGTGACTTCGTGGATCAGGTGCAGGTCGACATAGAGGATGCCCGGCGTGTCAGCGGTTTCGGCGCGGACCAGGTGCGCATCCCAGATCTTGTCGATGATCGTGCGTGCGGTCATGCCACGGCCTCGACGTCGGCGCGGGCTTCGGCCTGCTGCATTCGCCCCTGGCCCGGATCGATAGCGAGGGGCGGCCGTCCGTGGCCACCGGTTCCGCTGGAAACCGGTTCGAGCCAGCCGCGCGTGTCGGTCGTGCTGCCGTCGAACAGACCAAAGAAGGCCTTCTGCAGGGCCCGCGTGATCGGGCCGGGCTTGCCGCTGCCGACTGGCTTGCGGTCGACCGAGCGCACTGGCGTAATCTCGGCCGCGGTGCCGGTCATGAAGACTTCGTCGGAGGTGTACAGCGCTTCGCGCGGCATGTCGCGCTCCTCGACCTCGAGGCCGAGGTCGCCGGCCAGCGTGATCACGCTGTCGCGGGTGATGCCGGCGAGGATGCCGGCGCTGGTGGTCGGCGTGTACAGGCGCCCCTTGCGCACGAGGAACAGGTTTTCGCCGGCGCCTTCGCTGAGCAGGCCATTGGTGCCGAGCGCGATGCCCTCGGCGTAGCCGCCGCGCTGCGCCTCGAAGCCGATCAGCTGGCTCGAAAGGTAATTGCCGCCGGCCTTGGCCCAGCTCGGGATCGTATTTGGCGCCGGGCGGTTCCACGAGGACACGCAGACATCGGCGCCGTCGTTGATCGCGTCACCGAGATAGGCGCCCCACTCCAGGGCCATGATCGAAACATCGACCGGGGAACCTTTCGATGGAATCACGCCGAGGCCGCCGGCGCCGCGAAACACGATCGGCCGCACGTAGGCCGACTGCATGCGATTGGCCGCGATCAGCTCCATGCAGGCGGCGTTGATCTCGGCTTCGCTGTAGCCGATGTCGATCTCGTAGAGCCGCGCCGACTCGAACAGGCGACGGGTGTGGTCGGCAAGGCGGAAGTAGGCAGGCCCCTCCGGCGTCGCGTAGACCCGCTCGCCCTCGAACACCGAGGAACCGTAATGCAGCGCATGGGCGCTGACGTGGACGGTCGCCTCGGCCCAGGGTTTGAGCTGGCCGTTGTGCCATATCAGGCTGGAATGGGACATGCGGGAATCCTCAGTGGGCGATGGCGGTGGGTTCGGTCGGCCGGGCGACGGCGACATGTTCGATGCGGTTGGCGATTTCGAGGATGGCCTTGGCGGCGGCCTCGACGATGTCGGTGGACACCGCCTGGCCGCGCAATTCGCGGCCTTCATGGGTGACGCTGATCGCGGCCTGTCCCTGCGCGTCGCCGCCTTCGCTGAGCGCGCGGATGTGGAATTCCCCGACCGCGAATTCGTGACCGACCGCGCGCGAAACGGCGCGCAGGACGGCGTCGACCGGGCCATCGCCGATCGCCGCCTCGCTGACCACGCGACCATCATCGTGGGTCAGGCGGACCGAGGCCGAAGCGCTCGAATCGACATGGCTCGTCGCGTGCAGGTGGCTCAGGTGCCACGGACCGGCGGCTTCCGGATCGCGACCGACCGCGAGCGCCTCGATATCGGCATCGAAGACTTCGCGCTTGCGATCGGCCAGGGTCTTGAACTGCACGAAGACCTCGTCGAGGGCCGTCTCGTCGAGCTCGTGGCCCAGCAGCGACAGGCGCTCGCGCAGGGCGTGCCGGCCGCTGTGCTTGCCGAGCACGAGCTGCGAGCGGGCGAAACCGACATCCTCGGCATGCATGATCTCGTAGGTGCCGCGATGCTTGAGCATGCCGTGCTGGTGGATGCCCGATTCATGGGCGAAGGCGTTTTCGCCGATGATCGCCTTGTTGCGCGCGATCGGCTGTCCGGTGATCTGCGCGAGCAGGCGCGCGGTCGCATGCAGGCGTTTGGCGCGGATGCCGGTGCCGAGGCCGGCAAAGCGGTCGCTGCGCACGCGCAGGGCCATCACGATCTCCTCGAGCGCGGCATTGCCGGCGCGCTCGCCGATGCCGTTGATCGTGCACTCGACCTGGCGCGCGCCGGCCGAGATCGCGGCCAGGCTGTTGGCCACCGCCATGCCGAGATCGTCATGGCAGTGCGCACTGAAAACCACGGAATCGGCGCCACGCACATTGGCGCGCAGCCAGGCGAAACGTTCGGCGATCTCGATCGGCGTCGTGTAGCCGACGGTGTCCGGCACGTTGACCGTGGTCGCCCCGGCCGCGATCACGGCCGAGAACACCTCGGCGAGAAAATCGGGCTCGGTGCGGATCGCATCCTCGGCCGAGAATTCGACATCCTCGCAGTAGCCGAGCGCGCGCTCGACCCCGGCGACCGCAGTGTCGATGACCTGCTGCCGGCTCATCTGCAGCTTGAACTCGCGATGCAGCGGGCTGGTCGCGAGGAAGATGTGGATGCGCCCCTTCGTTGCCGGCTCGATGGCCCGCGCCACGCTTTCGATGTCGCCCTGCTGGCAGCGGGCCAGGCCGCAGATGCGCGGGCCGCGCACTGTCGTCGCGATCGCCCGCACCGAGGAAAAGTCGTCGTCCGAGGCGTGCGGGAAACCGGCTTCGAGGATGTCCACGCCGAGCTCGGCAAGGGCCGTAGCCATGCGCAGCTTCTGCGCCCGGCTCATCGAGAATCCGGGCGCCTGCTCGCCATCGCGCAGGGTCGTGTCGAAGATCAGGACGCGATCCTGTTCCGACGCGGGCTTGCTCTCGCTGCTCTTTTCTACCGCGGCCTCGCTGGTCATCTGTGGCTCCGGTGTCAATGAATTTCCGACAGGTTGTGGCAACAAAAAACCCCGCCTTCGTTGCCGAGTGCGGGGTTTTGGGGGTCCAAATGGTGGACGTGTACCCTAGCCCGCACCTCCGCAGCTAATAAGTACGAGTCCAAGGACGACGACCAGGCCAGGCGACGCGCGCAAACGCGCGGCGACCGCGGGAAGCCGGTTCGTCCGGAAGGCGTGGATACTTGTGTTGCGCTGCGACATGAACCGACCGTAACCGATGCGCGAACAGCGTGTCAAGCATTCCGCGATGGTTGCGAATGCAACTTCCTGCTTGGCGGTATGGACGTCCAAACGCGAATCGCCCGCGAGATGCGTTCGCCTAGCCCGACCGCCGCTGCCCGAGGCGCTGCGCGATGGCGTCGAAGAAGCTGGCCGGAATTTCGGCATCGACGGGCACCTGCCAGAGTCGCGAATCGGCCAGTCCGCGACACTTGATCGCATCCTTTTCGGTCATCAGTACCGGCAGTTCATCGGCGAACGCGAAGTCGCCGGCCGTGAAGACATGATGGTCGGCGAAGGCATGTTCGATGAGGTCGAGCCCGCATTCGCGCAAGCTGGCGAAAAAGCGCTGGGGATTGCCGATGCCGGCGACCGCGTGGACCTTGCCGTCGGCAAACGAGGCGAGGTTTCGCGGCGTCCCGGCATGGCCGACCGGCATGGCCTGGCCCGGCTGCAGCAGCATCCGGACTTCGCCGGGCTGCGCGCTGTCGCCATTGCAGACCACGAAATCGACTTGTTCAAGGCGCGCGGTCGGTTCGCGCAACGGACCGGCCGGCAGCAGCCGCCCGTTGCCGAAGCGGCGCTGTCCATCGACCACGCAGATCCCGATATCGCGGCACAGGGCCGGGTTCTGCAGGCCGTCGTCGGCGATGATCACGTCGATTCCACTGCCTTGCAGCAATCCGGCGGCAACGACGCGATCGCGGCCGACCGCGACCGGCGCCCCGGTCCGGCGCCGGATCAGGGCCGGTTCGTCGCCGACGACGCGCGGGTCGGGGGCCTCGTCGAGCAGCGTCGGCGCGGATGCCGAGCCACCGTAGCCGCGGCTGACCACGCCGGGATTGAAGCCGCGCGCGCGCAGCGCCCCGATCAGGGCCATCACCAGCGGGGTCTTGCCGGTGCCGCCGGCGGTCAGGTTGCCGACCACGATCAGTGGCAGCGGCAATTGCGCCGGCCGGCGCAGGCCGAGCGCATAGGGCAACCGCACGAGCAGATACAGCAGGCGATAGAGCGGGACGAGCGCGCGCATCCACCACGGCACCGGGCCGGCGCCGTACCAGATGCGCTCGATGTCGGCCTGCTTCATGTCGCTGCGTCGGCAAGCGGCTCGTGTTCGCGGAACTGGACGCGGTGCAGGGCCGCATAGTGGCCGTCGCGGTCGAGCAGTTCGCGGTGCGTGCCCTGTTCGACGATGCGACCTTCGTCGAGCACGACGATCTGGTCGGCGTGCTCGATCGTCGAAAGCCTATGGGCGATGACCAGCACTGTGCGATCCTTCATCAATCGCCTCAATGCATCCTGGATCAGGCGTTCGGATTCGGTGTCGAGCGCGCTGGTGGCCTCGTCGAGAATCAGCAGCGGTGCATTCTTGAGCAGGGCGCGGGCGATCGCGATGCGTTGCCGCTGGCCGCCCGAAAGCAGCGCCCCGCCCTCGCCGGCCTGGCTGTCGAGGCCCTGCGGCAGGCGCTGGATGAACTCGCTGGCATTGGCCGCATCGGCGGCGGCCTCGATCGCGCTGCGCGAAGCGCCGCCGAGGGCGCCATAGGCGATGTTGCGGCCGATGCTGTCGTTGAACAGGACGATCTGCTGGCCGACCCAGGCGATCTGGCTGCGCAGGTTGTCGAGCTGCCAGGCGTCGAGCGGCTCGCCATCGAGCAGCACGCTGCCCGAATCGGGTTCGTAGAAGCGCGGGATCAGGCTGGCCAGGCTCGACTTGCCGCTGCCCGAGCGGCCGACCAGGGCGGTCACCGTGCCGGGCGCGCAATGCAGGGAAACCCCGTCGAGCGCCGGCGTCGTCTGTCCCGGGTAGCGCAGGACCACGTCTCGCAGTTCGACCTCGCCGCGACAGCGCTCGACGTGCACGCTGCCGGTGTCGCGCTCACCGGGCGAGTCGATCACCGAGAACAGGTCGGCGGCCGCGGCCACGCCACGCTGCATCATGGCCTGCACCGTGGTCAGGCGTTTCAGCGACGGCAGCATCATCAGCATCGCCGTGATCAGCGACATGAAGGTGCCCGGGCTCATGGTCTGCAGCATGGCCGGCCGCGTCGCGAAGTAGATGACCAGGGCCAGCGCACAGGCAGCGACGATCTGCACGACCGAAGTCGACAAGGCATTGGTCGAGGCGATCTTGAGGTTCAGGCGCCGGTTCTGCTCGTTGACGTCGGCAAAGCGTGCGCGCTCGGCGGCCTGGCCGAGATAGACCTTGACCTCGCGCTGGCCGCTGACCGCCTCGTCGACGATGCCGGTGACCGAACCGACCGAGTGCTGGATCTTGCCGCTGATGCGCCGATAGCGGCGCCCGACGATCCAGGCCACCGCGGCGATCAGGGGCGCCATCACGAACAACATCAGGGTCAGGCGTGCACTCTGGTAGAGCATCACGCCGAGCAGCCCGAGCACGGTCAGGCTGTCGAGGATGACCACCTTGACCGCATTGGTGCTGGCCTGGGCCACTTGTTCGACCGTGTAGGTCAGGCGCGAGATCATCTGCCCCGAAGGCTCGCGGTCGAAATGCGCGGCCGGCAGCACGAGATAGCGTGCGAAGACATCGCCACGCAGGGTCTCGACCACGTCGCGACCGATCCGGGCCAGGCCGTAGTCGGCGACATAGGTGGCCACGCCGCGCACGACGAACAGGCCGACGATGACCAGCGGCATCCACAGGATCGCGGTTTCATTGCGGCTGATGAACAGGTCGTCGAGCATCGGCCGGATCATGGCCGTGAACACGGCCGCGACCGCGGCATCGAAGACCATGCCGGCGACGCCGGCGAGCGCGAACGGCCAGTCGCGCGCAGCGTAACCGAGCAGGCGCCGGTAGGTCGCGAATGCGCTTACCGCCACAGCGGCTCCCTGCCCGTTGCGCGCCGGCCGGGCGCGCTCATTTGGCGTCGGCCGGCTTGGACGGTGTCGTGGCCAGGCTGAGCCGCTCGAAACCGAGCTGGCCCAGCGCATCCATGGCCGTGATCACGGCCTGGTGCTGGGTCCGCGCATCGGCACGCAGGACCACAGGGCGGGTGCGGTCGTCACCGGCAACCCGCAACAGCGCTTCCTTGAGCGTATCGATGCCGGGATTGAGCACTTCGTTGTTGTCGATGTAGAAGCGGCCGTCGGCGTCGATCATCACGGTCAACGCCTGGTCCTCGCGCGTCTGCTCGCTGGTCGACGCTTCGGGCAGGGTCACCTTCATGCTCGAATGCTGGACGAAGGTCGTCGTCATGACGAAGAACATGAGCAGGGTCAGCATGACGTCGATCAGCGAGATCACGTTGATCTCGAAATCCTCTTCACGCCGGCTGGAAGATATGCGCATGGCTGCTCAGCCCACCACGCGCGCTGGCGCGGGCGCGGCTTCGGAGGCCATGCTGAGCTCGTCGGTCAGCGCGATGACCTGCTTCTCCATGTCGATGACGAGGTCGTTGACGCGGCCGCGGAAATAGCGATGGAAGAAATAGGCCGGAATCGCGACGCACAGGCCGCTGGCCGTGCAGACCAGGGCCTCGCCGATTCCGCCCGCCATCTTCAGCGGATCACCGACGCCGCTGACCATGACCGCGAAGAACATGCTGATCATGCCGAATACCGTGCCGAGCAGGCCGAGCAGCGGCGAGATCAGGGCGATCGTGCCGAGCGTGTTGAGGAACCGCTCTAGCTGATGGACGACATGGCGGCCGGTATCCTCGACGCGCTCCTTGATGATGTCGCGCGAGCGGTGGCGGACCAGCAGGGCCGCGGCCAGCAGTTCGCCGAGCGGCGAGGTCTGGCGCAGGGCCTCAATGTGCTTGGGGTCGAGCTTGCGCGTGCGTGCCCAGGTCATGACCTGCTCGCCGAGCTCGGGCGGAATCACCGCCTTGCGCCGCAAGGTCCAGAAGCGTTCCAGGATGATCGCCAGGGCAACCGCCGAACAAATCAGGATGGGCACCATCGCCCAACCGCCAGCAATAAGAATTTCAAGCACTTGGAGCAACTCCCTGAGAGTTTGGATGACGCGATTGTGCCGCGCCAGTCGGCGATGATACCAGCGTGCGCAAGCCCGCTCCGAGCGGACAGCTCAGCGCATGCGCCACCAGGCCCTGCGCAACAGGCGGCCCTGTTCGGTGTGCAGGCCGTCGCGGGCGAAACGGACATGCAGATAGCCACCGTCGGCCGTGTTCATCAGGCTCACCGCCTGCCGCGCATAGCGCTCGAGGACATCGGCATGCGGATGGCCGAACTGGTTCCTGTAGCCGGCCGAGACCAGGGCGAGCCGGGGTGACAGCGCCGCGAGAAAGGCTGCCGAGGACGCCGTCTTGCTGCCATGGTGCGGCACGCTCATGACCAGCGGTCGCGGCACCTCGCCGAGTGCCGCGGCGATGGCCGGCTCGACCCGCGAGGTCGCGTCACCGGTCAGCAGCAGGCTGCCATGGCGACCCGAAACCAGGATCACGCAGGAGCGATCATTGCCTTTCGCCGATTCGTCCTTCGATGCGTAGACGGCTCGCAACTGCACGCCGTCCGTGGCCTCGCCGAACGCGCCCGGGCAATCGCCGGCCGGCAGCTCGAGACGTTGCGGCTCGCCGCTTTCGATCGGCGCATCGGGAAAGGCCAGGTGCAGCGCACGGGCACCGCCGGCATGATCGCTGTCGCCGTGACTGATGACGATGCGATCGAGCCTGTCGATGCCGAGCGCGCGCAATGACGGAATCACGACCGCCTCGCCGACGTCGAAGCCACTCGGATAGCGCGGGCCGGCATCGTAGAGCCAGGCCCCGTCCCGACTGTGCACGAGCACCGCGAGCCCCTGCCCCACGTCGAACATCCAGGCCTCGAACTCGCCCTCGGCGAGATCCTGTCGCGGCGGCAGCAGCAAGGGCAGCAACAGCATCACGCCGAGCGCGCGCGCCGGCACGCCGCGCGGCAACAGCATCCAGGCGGTGCCAATGAGGGCAAGCAGCAGGGCCCACAGCGGCGCTGCGGCGAAATAGACCTGAGCCGATGGCAATGCGGCGAGCCACTCCATGATCCGCCACAGCGCGCCAAGCAAAAAGTCGGCCGCGTGCAGCAACGGCCCCCCGAGCACGGGCCAGTCCACGATCAGCAGGCTGCCGGCCACGGTCAGCGGGACGACGAGGAAACTGACCCAGGGCACGGCGATCAGGTTGGCGAGCGGTCCGATCAGCGAGCCCTGGCCGAAGAACCAGACACTGAGCGGCAGCAAGGCGAGGCTCAGGCCGAGCTGGACGCGCGGCAGTTCGCGCCAGGCCGGTACCTCGGCGCCAGCGGCGCGCGTCATCGAGAGCAGGATCGCAACACCGACGAAGGACAGCCAGAAGCCGGCCGACATCACCGCCAGCGGATCCCAGGCGATGATCGCGAGCCCGGCGAGGGCCAGCGCCTGCGCAACCGAGGTCGCGCGTCGCGCAAAGCGCGCGAGCAACGCAATCGCGATCATCAGCAGGGTGCGCACGGTCGGCACGCCCATGCCGGCGAGCAGGCCATAGCCGAACGCGCAGGCCATTGCGATCGGCGCTTCGATCAGCGGCCCGGGAATGCGCAGGGTCAGCCGTGGAACGAGCTTCCAGAGCAGGCGACCAAGCAGGACGCCGAAGGCGGCGAACATGCCGACGTGCAATCCCGAGATCGCGATCAGATGGCCGATGCCGGTGGCGCGCAACACCTGCCACTCGGGCTCGCCGATCGCGCTCTGGTCGCCGACGGCGAGGGCGCGCAGCAGCGCACTCGAAGAGTTGGGGCCCAACTCGGCGCCGATCGCGCGCGCGATCGATGCGCGCCAGGCATCGACGCAAGGGCCCGACGCTGCGGCCGTCATGCGGTTGTCGCGGTCCGCGCGCACGTAGCCGACCGCGACGACACCGCGCTGCGCCGCGCCGCGCTCGCTGTCGTAGCCGCCCGGATTGACCAGACCGCGTGGCGGGCGCAAGCGCAGGCGCAGTCGCCAGGTCGAGCAGGGTGAGAGTTCGGGCGCCTTGTCGTACCAGTTCAGGCGCACGCGTCCGCGCAGCGACAGCGGCTGGCCATCCAGCATTGCGGAAGCGATATCGAAATCGAATCGCGTGCTGTCGGGGCCGACGTTGGGCAAGCCGCGGACGCTGCCGATGACGTCGAAATCACGACCATGCAATGCGTCGGGCAGGCGCGCATCGAGCACGCCCTGAGCGTGCAACACCGTCCAGAAGAAGCCCAATGCAAACCAGACCGGCAGGCGATCGAGACGCCGCACGAAGAGCATGATCAGGGCGATCGCAGAGGCCGAGGCAGCGAGCGCGGAGGATGGCAGATCGGTCAGCCCCTGCACGGCGACGGCGCCGAGCACAACGGCGATGCCGCGCGTCACGCTGAGCGCAGGCAAGGCGAGTGCCGGGGATCGTGGCTGACTTGTCTGGCGCAGCGGCGTATCCATGTCGCCTACCCATCCCTGCTCGGGCACAGGCGCCTGCCCCTGCCCCGTTCATGCCCTGCCGCCCCTTTCCTCGGGCCGGCGATCGACCCGCTCAAGCGCGCACAGCGGACTCCAGTTCGTGCAGTTTGCCGCCCCGCAGTTCGAGCGTGCGGTCCATGCGCGCCGCCAGACCCCGATCGTGGGTGACCAGGACCAGCGCGGTGCCGATCTCCCGGTTCAGTTCCAGCATCAGTTCGTAGACCTGCGCGGCGTTGTCCTCATCGAGGTTGCCGGTCGGCTCGTCACCGAGCACGCAGGCCGGTCGCGTCACCAGGGCGCGCGCCACGGCGGCCCGCTGGCGCTCGCCGCCGCTCAGTTCGCCCGGCTTGTGGCCGAGGCGCATGCCGAGCCCGACCCGTCCGAGCAGTTCGCTGGCGCGCTCGCGCGCCTGGCCGATCGGCGTGCCGCGGATCAGCAGCGGCATGCAGACGTTTTCGAGCGCGGTGAATTCCGGCAGCAGGTGATGGAACTGGTAGATGAAGCCGAGCGAGCGGTTGCGCAATTCTCCGCGAGCGCGATCGGACAGCCGCGACATGGTCTGGCCCTCGACCTCGACTTCACCGCCGGTCGCCTTGTCGAGGCCGCCAAGGATGTGCAGCAGGGTGCTCTTGCCGGTGCCCGAGGCGCCGACGATCGAGACCGTCTCGTTGCGGCGCACGTGGAAGCTGACATCGTGCAGCACGTCGGTGCGCAGGTTGCCTTCCTCGTAGATCTTGGCCACGCCGACCGCGCGCAGGACGATATCGGCGTTGTTGGCTGAAGGATTTTTCAATCGAGAATCACTCATAGCGCAGCGCCGCCGCCGGATCGATACGGGCCGCCCGCCAGGCCGGATACAGGGTGGCGAGGATGCAGAAGAAGAAAGCCGTCAGCGTGATCCAGCTGACATCGCTCCACTGCAGGTCGGACGGCAGCTCACTGATGTAGTAGACATCGGCCGAGAGGAAGGCGACGCCGAAGGTGTGCTCGATCCAGCGCACGATCGAAGTCAGGTTGAGCGAGAGCAACACGCCGAAGCCGACACCGAGAAAGATGCCGAGCGTGCCGACCAGCACGCCCTGGACCATGAATACGCCCATGATGCTGCGCGGACTCTGGCCGAGCGTGCGCAGGATCGCGATGTCGGCCTGCTTGTCGGTGACCAGCATGACCAGGGTCGAGACGAGATTGAACGCGGCCACGGCGACGATCAGCGAAAGGATCAGGAACATCACCTTCTTCTCCATCGCGATCGCCTTGAAGAAGTTGCTGTGCCCCTGCATCCAGTCCGAGACCATGTAGGACTGGCCGAGCTCGCCGGAGAGGTCGCGCGCCACCGAATAGGCGAGAAACATGTCGTCGAGACGCAGGCGGATGCCGCTCGGTCCGTCGAGGCGATACAGGGTTTCGGCATCCTGCATGTGCACGACCGCCATCGCGCCGTCGTACTCCTGCATGCCGACCTCGAAGATGCCGCTGACCTTGAAGCGCTTGAAGCGCGGCTGCACGCCGACCGGCGAAGTGCTGACCTCGGGCGTGATCACGGTGACGAAGTCGCCGACGCCGACGCCGAGCTTCATCGCCAGTTCGCTGCCGAGCACGATGCGGAAACCGCCCGCATCGAGATCACCGAGCTTGCCCTCGGTCATCTTGCGATCGATCTCGGAAACCTTCGGCTCGTAGTCCGGCAGCACGCCGCGGATGATCGCACCCGAAACGCGACTGCCCTGAAGCATCGCCTCGCGCTCGACATACGGCGCGGCACCGAGCACGTGCGGATTGGTCTCGACGCGTTCGATCGCCTGCTGCCAGTCGCGCACGCTTTCGTCGACACCCTCCACGGTCGCATGCGCGACCATGCCGAGGATGCGGCTCTTGAGCTCCTGGTCGAACCCGTTCATGACCGAGATGACCGTGATCAGCGCGGTCACGCCGACTGCGATGCCGAGGATCGACACCAGAGAAATGAACGAGATGAAGTGGTTGCGGCGCTTGGCCCGCGTGTAGCGCAGGCCGATGAAGAACTCGAGCGGTCGGAACATGCTGTGGGTCAGTCCTTGGTTCAAACCGTCAGGGCGCAAGTTTGCCGCGCGGTCCACTCCAGACAGCGGAATCCGGCCAGAGTGCCGCAATCGACCGGTTTCCGGCAAGTCTGGGGCGAGAATGGGCGCCAAACGCGTTCCCGAAACAGGCGTCGATACGAGCCGAAGGCCTCGCTCACGGGCGGAGCGCCCTCGCTTCCCTGTAGGAGCGCCTTCAGGCGCGATGCTTCCCCGCACCGTGTCCAAAAGCATCTCGCCTGAAGGCGCTCCTACGAAGAGCGGCGAGCTGGCAGCGCGGGCTTCGATGGCGGGTCTCGCGTTGCCGCTTCGTTTGGTTTCGTTGTAAGCGGCTTCAGCCGCGATGCCTTTTGCGCATCGTGACGAAAAGCATCGCGCGTGAACGCGCTCCTACGAAGAGCGCGACAGGCGGCGCGGGCTTCGATGGCGGGTCTCGCGTTGCCGCTTCGTTGTTGGAGCGGCTTCAGCCGCGATGCCTTTTGCGCATCGTGACGAAAAGCATCGCGCCTGAAGGCGCTCCTACGAAGAGCGGCGAGCAGGCGACGCGGGCTTCGATCACCGGTGCCGCGTTGCCGCTTCGTTGAGTTTCGTTGTAGGAGCGGCTTCAGCCGCGATGCCTTTTGCGCATCGTGACGAAAAGCATCGCGCCTGAAGGCGCTCCTACGAAGAGCGCGACAGGCGGCGCGGGCTTCGATGGCGGGTCTCGCGTTGCCGCTTCGTTTGGTTTCGTTGTAGGAGCGGCTTCAGCCGCGATGCCTTTTGCGCATCGTGACGAAAAGCATCGCGCCTGAAGGCGCTCCTACGAAGTGCGCGCGAGATGCGGCGCGGGTTTCGATGGCGGATCTCGCGTCGCTGCTTCGTTGTAGGAGCGCGTTCACGCGCGATGCATTTCAGCAATGAGGAAAAGAGCTGCAAAGGGCGCAACTTTCAGCTCGCCGCCAGCACCAGCAGCAATCGTCTTCGCGTATCCGCGTCGATGTTGTCCGGGGTCAGGACGAAGCGGCGTACCCGCTCCGCCGGCGCGCTGAACTCGAGAACGAGCAGAGAACCGCGATGCACATGATGATGAAGCTCAACGGCCTTTTCATCGCCGCTGCGGTCGACCAGGAGCCATCCCGCCTCGCCATGTGCGATGCGAATGATCGGACTGGTGCTGAAGGTCTTCGCTGCGTAGCCGGCATAGGCCAGCGCAAGGATGGCAAGAAAAGCCCTGAGCTCGATGGCCAACCCGGACGCGATTACGGCCAGCGCCGCAAATGCGCTGAGCAGAAGCACGCCGGCCAGAATCAGGCGCGAAGGCGCGTAGTCAAACGCGATGGCGGGTGCGGATTTCATCGATCACGCGGGCCTGGAGCGGATCGGAGGGCATGCTGCGGCCCATGATCCAGTCCCACAGGTCAGGGTCCTGCTGCTCGAGCAAGTCGGCGAAACCCTTGCGCAGTTCGGCCGATGCATCCGGGTAGCGCTCATCGAGCCACCAGCCGACCAGCTGGTCGAGCTCGCGCGTGCCGCGTCGGCAGCGCCAGCGCAGCCGCTTGATCGGGTCTTCCATACGCGGGCCGGACGACGCCTCAGGCGCGGCGTTCGATCATCAGCTTCTTGATTTCGGCGATGGCCTTGGCCGGATTGAGGCCCTTCGGACAGGTCCGCGTGCAGTTCATGATCGTGTGGCAGCGGTACAGACGGAACGGATCCTCGAGCTCGTCGAGACGCGTGCCGGTGTCCTCGTCGCGGCTGTCGACGATCCAGCGATAGGCCTGCAGCAGGATGGCCGGGCCGAGATAGCGATCGCCGTTCCACCAGTAGCTCGGGCAGCTGGTCGAGCAGCAGGCGCAAAGGATGCACTCGTACAGGCCGTCGAGCTTGGCCCGGTCTTCCTTGGACTGCAGGCGTTCCTTCGGCGGTGCCGCGCTCTGCGTGCGCAGCCACGGCTTGATCGACGCGTACTGGGCGTAGAAGTGGGTCATGTCCGGAACGAGATCCTTGACCACGGACATGTGCGGCAGCGGGTAGATCGGCACCTCGCCCTTCGAGCAATCCTCGATGGCCTTGGTGCAGGCCAGGGTGTTGGTACCGTCAATGTTCATCGCACAGGAGCCGCAGATGCCCTCGCGGCAGGAACGACGGAAGGTCAGGGTCGGATCGATCTCGTTCTTGATCTTGATCAGGGCGTCGAGAACCATCGGTCCGCAGGTGGCCAGGTCGACTTCGTAGGTATCGATTCGCGGGTTCGCGCCATCCTCTGGATTCCAGCGATAGACACGGAATTCGCGGACGTTCTTCGCGCCAGGCTTGGCCGGATATCGCTTGCCCTGCTGGATCTTCGAATTTTTGGGAAGTGCAAACTCAGCCATGACTTGAATTCTCCGGGCGAACCCCGTTGTGATCCGCAATTACCTGGGCGAGGGGAAACGCTGGTCCCTGGGCCCTGCAATTAAAACATCGCGCCTGAAGGCGCCCCTACGATGGAACCGGCAACCGTCGATTCCCTATTCCCTATTCCCGTCCTCAATACACCCGCTTCTTGGGCGGAATCACTTCGACATCGTCGCTCAGCGTGTACATGTGCACGGGCCTGAAATCGAAGCCGGCCTTGCCCTTCTCGTCGACCTTGACCAGGGTGTGCTTCTGCCAGTTGGCGTCGTCGCGATCCGGGAAATCCTCGTGCGCGTGGGCGCCGCGGCTTTCCTTGCGCTGTTCCGCCGAGGTGATCGTGGCCACCGCGTTGTAGAGCAGGTTCTGCAATTCGTAGGTTTCGATCAGGTCCGAATTCCATACCAGCGAACGGTCGCTGACCTTGACGTCCTCGAAGCTCGAGAAGATCGTCGCCATCTTGTCGCAACCTTCCTTGAGCGTCTTCGAGGTACGGAACACGGCGGCATCGCTCTGCATCGTGCGCTGCATGTTGAGGCGGATCTCGGCGGTCGGCGACGAGCCCTTGGCATTGCGCAGCTTGTCGAGGTTGGCCAGCGCCTTGTCGCAGGCCGATGGCGGCAACACCTTGTGCGCGGACCCGGACTTGATCGTCTCGGCGCAGCGATTGGCCACGGCACGACCGAACACGACCAGATCGAGCAGCGAATTCGAACCGAGCCGGTTGGCGCCATGCACCGAGACGCAGGCCGCTTCGCCGATCGCATACAGGCCCTGCACCACCTGGTCGGGATTCTCGCCGACCTTCTGCACGACTTCGCCGTGGTAGTTGGTCGGGATGCCGCCCATGTTGTAGTGCACGGTCGGCAGCACCGGGATCGGCTGCTTGGTCACGTCGACATTGGCGAAGATGCGCGCGCTCTCGGCGATGCCGGGCAGCTTCTCGTGGATGACCTCGGGCCCGAGGTGGGTCAGGTCGAGCAGGATGTGGTCCTTGTCCTCGCCGACGCCGCGGCCCTCGCGGATCTCGATCGTCATCGAGCGGCTGACCACGTCGCGCGAGGCCAGGTCCTTGTAGTGCGGCGCGTAGCGCTCCATGAAGCGCTCGCCGCTCGAATTGCGCAGGATGCCGCCTTCGCCGCGCACGCCCTCGGTGATCAGGCAGCCGGCGCCGTAGATGCCGGTCGGATGGAACTGCACGAACTCCATGTCCTGCAGGGCCAGGCCCGAACGCAGCACGAGGCCGCCGCCGTCGCCGGTGCAGGTATGCGCCGAGGTCGCACTGAAATAGGCGCGGCCGTAACCGCCGGTGGCGAGCACGACACCGTGGCCGCGGAACAGATGCAGGGTGCCTTCGGCCATGTCGAGCGCGAGTACGCCGCGGCAGACGCCTTCCTCGTCCCAGATCAGGTCGAGGGCGAAGTACTCGATCATGAAGCGCGCATCGTGCGCGAGCGACTGCTGATAGAGCGTGTGCAGCATGGCGTGGCCGGTACGATCGGCAGCCGCGCAGGTGCGCTGGGCAGCCGGGCCTTCGCCGTACTTGGTGGTCATGCCACCGAACGGACGCTGGTAGATCTTGCCGTCCTCGGTGCGCGAGAACGGCACGCCGTAATGTTCGAGTTCGATGATCGCGGCCGGCGCTTCCTTGCACATGTACTCGATCGCGTCCTGGTCGCCGAGCCAGTCGGAGCCCTTGATCGTGTCGTAGTAGTGGTAGCGCCAGTCGTCCTCGCCCATGTTGCCGAGCGCGGCCGAAATGCCGCCCTGGGCGGCGACCGTGTGCGAGCGGGTCGGAAACACCTTGGTGATGCAGACCGTCTTCAGGCCCTTGGCGGCGAGTCCGAAGGTGGCGCGCAGCCCCGAGCCACCGGCGCCGACGACGACCATGTCGTACTCGTGTTCCTGGATCTTGTATGCGGACATGCTTCAGGCCCCCAATGCGATTCGAACGACGGCCAGAATGCTGGCCAGTGCAACGAGGACGCAGACGAACTTGATGACCAGGCGCGAAGTCAGCGCCAGCCACGGTGTGTGTACGTAGTCTTCGATGATCACCTGCAGGCCGAGTTCGCCGTGCCAGATCGAGGCGATCAGGAACGCGATCAGCAGGACCGCATTGCAGGGCTGGGCGACCGCGGCTCGTGCCGACGCGTAATCCGCGCCGATCAGTCCGACCACGAACACGATGAGGTAGATGGACAGGAATAGCAGGGCCACGGCAGTGACGCGCTGGACGATGAAGTGATGGACGCCATCCTTCGCGGAGCCGAGCCCGCGGGCGTTCTTGATCGGCTGGCGGAAGCGGTCGAACTGGCTCATGCGATGCCTCCCCGCGCGTAGACCACGAACCAGACAGCCGCCGTGAGCACGAAGCTGCCGATCACCGAAATCCAAGAGTTGGCGACGAAACGCTCGATCGAATAACCGAGGCCGGCGTCCTGCAGCAGGTGGCGAATGCCGTTCAGCCAGTGATAGGCCAGGCACCAGGTCCAGCCGACCAGCACGACCAGGCCGTACCAGCTGGTCGCCAGCGCGACCACCTTGCCCCAGGCTTCGGGGCCACTGGCCAGGGCGAGCAGGGCCGCAGCGACAAGCAGGCTGCCGAGGGCGAGCACGATGCCGGTTGCGCGGTGCAGGATCGAAGTGACCATCTGGACCTGCCAGCGGTAAACCTGCAGGTGCGGAGAAAGCGGTCGAGCGGTTGAGGACATGAGGCGGGCCTTTGGCTTCTATCTGGCGACCTCGAGGGTCGGGACCGAAACAGACGAATCAGAAATCGATGCAACGACCGTTCTTTTCCCAATCGCCGTAGCGGGTGGGATCGGGACCACCCCGGCCGCCGATTTCGACGGGTCGATCCTCGGCACGCGAGCACTCGCCCGGCTCGTCGGGAGCAGGCGGATTCGCGATGGATTCGGGGTCTGATTTGGGGTTCGACATGGAGATTGTCAGCTACAAAATCTTAATGCCCGGGGCCGATTCTGACAACCTCTGCCTGCACTTGCACTGGCCGATCGAACCCTGCATCGTGCCTCCTGCAACTTCCCGGAACCACGCAACGCCCGTGCCCATCCCGCTCGCCACTGCCGAGATCGTCGAACTCTCCGGCAACGATGCCATCGTTTTCGCGCAATCCCAGTTCAGCAGCGACGTCGCCCTGCTCACGCCCGGCCACTACCAATGGAGCGCATGGCTCTCGGCCCAGGGCCGGGTCCGCCATCTGTTCGCTCTACTGCGACCCGATCCGGACCGGCTCCTCGCCTGGCTGCCGCGCGGCTCCGCCAGCGACATGCGGGCGGCACTGTCGCGCTTCGTGATGCGGGCAAAGGTCTCGATGCGGGTCGTGCCGGATCTGGTCGTCCATGATGGCGAGGCCGAATCGACTACGAGCGGCGTACTGACCCCGGCGGGCAGCGGCTGGCTGCTCGAACTGCCCGGGCCGACGCCGCGCACGGTGTTGCTGGCCGCGGCGCCGACTATGCCGGCCCCCGACTCACGGCACCTCACCGAGTGGCAGCGAGCCGATATCGATGCCGGCCTGCCCTGGATCGGAGCGGAAGTCGCCGATCTGTTCACGCCGCAGGCCCTCGGCATCGAGCGGCTCGGCGCAATCAGCCATGCCAAGGGCTGCTACCCGGGCCAGGAGATCGTCGCCCGGCTGCACTATCGCGGCGGCAACAAGCGCGGATGCTTTCGCGTCTTGATCGATCGGCCCGAGCCGCCTGAGCCGGGTGCATCGATCGTTTCCGCGAGCGGCGGCAGCACGCTCGGCACCTTTCTTTACGCAGTTCGGTCCGATGCCCTGCGCAGCCGTGGCCTTGCGGTGCTGCCGATACAGGAGTCTGATCACGTCGAACTCGCGCTCGAGAGCGGCGAACGCCTGGAAATCCTTGGGCCGGCGGCTGAATCTGAACGCAGCCATTGAGTGGTATGGTCCTTGCTAGCCGATTACGTGATGTACCATCGATGTAACGGGGGAACAAAACGCATGAGCAGCCAGAGCAGATTTGGAAATCGCATCCGGCTTAGCGCCTGTGCCATGGGCGTTGGACTGGCCCTTTCGGCATGCTTTGCCGAAGCGGCCGAATATCGCTTCACGCCTGAACCGACCTACGCACCGGACGTCGCCAAGGACGTTTACAAGCCGCTGCTCGACTACCTGAGCAAGGCCACCGGCGATACCTTCGTCCTCGTCGCACCGTCCAACTACTCGAGCTACTGGCGCGACATCCTCAAGCCCGACATCACCGATTTCTCCTACGACGAAGCCCACTTCGCCGACTATCGGATCCAGCATTCGAACTTCGTTCCGCTGGTGCGCAAGGCCGAACCGACGACCTATACGCTGCTCGCCAACGTCGAGTTCGAAGGCAAGGAGCCGAATGCCCTGCTCGGTTCGAGCATCGCGACCATGCCGGCGCCGAGCCTCGGCTATGCCCTGCTCGCCCAATTCTTCCCCGATCCGGTGCAGCAGCCGCGCATCCTCTCGACCGCGACCTCCTGGCGCGACACGGTGCAGATCGTGTTCGGCGGCGAGGCCGACGCCGCGATCATTCCGAGCTGGATCGCCAGCGCCGACGGCTATCCCAACCTCGTCACGATCAAGACTTCGCGCGAATTCCCGGGCACGGCCATCCTCGCCTCGCCTTCGGTGCCCGAGGAAGTCCGCAACAAGGTCAGGGACGCCCTGCTCAATGTCGAGGGCGCACCGGAACTGGTCGAGGTGCTGCTCGAGCTGGGAATCACGCGCTTCGTTCCGGCCAGCCCGAAGGATTTCGCCGGCGACCAGCAGATGCTCAGCGGGTTCTACGGGTACAAGTAAGTGGATGATCGAAGGCGCGATGCACGACCCGCGTCTTCGCCCCAAACATTCCTTTTGCATCAAAGGTTCCTTTTCACCTATTGACCTCCCTTGCGTGATGGAAATGCCGAAATTCGCAAGCTGAACGGCTTGTTCATGTTTTGGCGGTTTTTGAGTGACAACTCCATTGCAAGCAAGTACTCTCCGCGCCGAGTCGTAACAATGGTGTGTCCACGCCACCAGCAACTTTCAAGACATGATGAGTTCGTTTGTTAATTCATCGTTGAGAGGACTACGAGACAACAGGCCACAACGACCGCCGAGACTGGCAGACGAAACGGCCCATTGAACAAGGCGCAAACCTTTTCGCGCCTGACAATCATCAGATCGTGCATGTGAGGGGACGCGGGACCGATTGAGGTCGCGAGTCCATCTCCCTGCGCACCGCGGTGCCAGGCCGTTTGGCTGGTGCCTGACGGCCGGGTCGAATGTGTTCATGGTTTGCAGCGAGCTCCGGCCACTGCGTGCATTGAACCGATGCGACCGGCTGAGGTTTCAGGAGAAATTGAACGATGAAATTGGCATGGTTACTTTGGCTGGCATCGATACTGCCGGCCCATGAAGCCGATCGAACGTGTCTGGCGGCCATGGTGTATCTGGAAGCTCGCAGCGAGACCCAGCTCGGCCAGGCTGCAGTGGCTGAGGTCGCCATGCGGCGACGCGATGATGGCCGCTGGGGCGACAACATCTGCGACGTGGTCACCGCCCGTCTGCAGTTCGCGATCTCGACCACCAACAAGAATTACATGCTGCGCAATCCGGTCGCCTGGCAGACTGCATGGACAGTCGCCGACCATGCCCTGCAGATGTGGGACCTGCCGGTCGAGAAGCGCAAGTTCGTCGTCCCCGATGCCGATCACTTCGTCGCCGAGGAACACGCATCACCGGCCTGGATGAAGGGCCAACCGCTGGCCGTCATTGGCGCCCACAGCTTCTACCGCGTGAATTGACGTACCGCCCATCGGGCGCTCGCAGCGATCGAGACAAAAAAGAAAGGCCGGCGACATTGTCGCCGGCCTTTTTCGTTTTACGCGCCAGCTCGGCAATGCCGATCGGCAGCCAACGCTTTAACGTGCAGGCACGACGTATCCGTTGTCGATGTACACGCGGTCGCCACGACGCAGGTGGTAGTCTTCGGACTGCTCGTAGGCATAGGTGCGGCCATGGTCCATGCGCACCGTGATGCGGTAGTAGCTGCGGCCGCGTCGATTGTTCTTTTCGACGTTGTGGCCGATCGCACCGCCCGCCACCGCTCCGGCGATCGTGGCTGCCTTGCGCCCATCGCCCTTGCCGACCTGGTTGCCGAGCGCGCCGCCAATGATGGCGCCGAGCACGGTACCGCCGCCGACGTGACGATCACGCTGGCCGATGGATTCGATGCGGACCACACGTCCGCAGTTGTCGCATCCGCGTTCGTAGTAGTTGCCGCGGGCCTCGACCGACTGCATCGGTGCACAGGCAGCAATCAGGAGCGACGCGACGCCTGCCAGCAGAATTCGATTGAGCATGTCTTGCACTCCTCTGTTTCATTCTCCTGTTCGAAAGGTTCGAACAGCTGTCTGGCAGGGTGGCAATCGGCGCATGAACCCGAGCCCAATGATTCGTTCCAAACTGAACGCAGCCCTACGCACCGCTGAAACATGCCGGCGGGAAAGGACGGCAAGGCCCGGCGTTCCTACCGTCCACCGTGCGCATCGGTTAGCATCTTCGCTCCCTGGAACGGCACGCCATGCACGATCAAGCCCCGTTGCTCGACGAATTGCGCAATATGGACGCCGAAGCCGCGGCGCGGCGGCTGGCTTCGCAACCTGACAACTCGATCGCTGCCCATCTGCATGCCATGGGGCCCGGACGTGGACTGGCCGTGCTCGATCGCTTCGGGCCCGAGCGACGCACCCGCATCGCCTTCGCTGCCGGTCATGGCACCGGCGAGCAGTGGCTGTCGAGCCGCAATTGGCCGGAGGGCTCGGTCGGACGCCTGATGGAACAGGCGCCCGCCGCATTTCCCGGCGACGCGCGGGTCGCGGCGGTGCTGGAGGAATTGCGCCCGGTCGCCTCGCGGAGCCTGGTCACTTACGTTTTCGTCGTCGATGGCTCGCACCATCTGACCGGCGTCGTCACGTTTCGCGAAATGGTGTTCGCGGATCCCGACCAGCGCCTCGAGGAAATCATGGTGCCGCATCCGTTCTCGCTGCAGCCGGAGACCGATGTCGTCATCGCGATGCGCGAGGTCGTGCGCCGCCACTATCCGGTCTACCCGGTATGCGACGCCGACGGCCGCCTGATCGGCGTGGTCCGCGGTTCGGTGCTTTTCGAGGAACAGGCCTTCGAGATCAGCGCGCAGGCTGGCTCGATGGTCGGTGTGGAGAAGGAGGAACGCCTGAGCACGTCATGGGGACGCAGCCTGCGTTTTCGCCACCCATGGCTGCAGCTCAACCTGCTCGCCACTTTCGTCACCGCCGCCGTGGTCAGCGCGTTCCAGGGCACGATCAACCAGATCGTGCTGCTTGCGGTATTCCTGCCGGTGCTTTCCGACCAGTGCAACAACACCGGCTGCCAGGCCCTGGCCGTGACCCTGCGTGGCATGACCTTCGGCGACCTCAAGCCGGGACAGGGCTGGCGCCTGATCGCCAAGGAGTCCTGGCTGGGCATGCTCAACGGCTCGATGACGGGCATCGTCGGCGGGGTTGCCATGTACGCGCTGGCCACCCACCAGGGCAGCCCGGACGCCCTGCTCCTCGCCTTCATCACCTGGCTGGCCATGGCCGCCAGTTGCGGCGTCGCCGGCATCGTCGGCGCCGGCGTGCCGCAGGTGCTGCGCCAGCTCGGCGCCGACCCGGCCACCGCATCGAGCATCTTCCTGACCAAGGCGACCGATATCGTCAGCCTCGCCATGTTCCTGAGCCTGGCGGCCTGGCTCGTGGTGCGCTGATTGCGGGCAAGCCATCGTGCTGATCGACAGCCACTCGCACATCGACACAGCCGCATTCGACGAGGACCGCGAAGCGTCGGTCGCCCGCGCTCGCGCTGCCGGCGTCAAGCATCAGATCGTCCCGGCCATTTCGAAGCCGGGCTGGCCGAACCTGCGCGAAGTCTGCGCACGGCATCCGGGCCTGCATGCCGCCTACGGACTGCACCCGATGTACCTCGATGACCACGAACCGGCGCACCTCGATGATCTTGCCGCCCTCATCGAAAAGGAAAAACCCGTTGCGGTCGGCGAATGCGGCCTCGATTTCTATGTCGACGGCCTCGATCGCGAGGAGCAGTACCGCTATTTCCGTCGACAGCTCGAACTGGCCCGCGAGTTCGACCTGCCCGTGATCATCCATGCCCGGCGCGCATTCGACGAAGTGACCGCCTGCATCCGCCGCATCGACGGACTGCGCGGTGTCGTCCACAGTTTCTCCGGCAGCGCCCAGCAAGCCGAAAACCTCTGCAGCCTCGGCTTCCTGCTCGGCATCGGCGGACCGGTGACCTACCCCCGCGCAAAGCGCCTGCGCGATATCGTCGCCACGCTACCGGCCGAGCATCTTTTGCTCGAAACCGACTCGCCGGACCAGCCGCTGCACGGACACCAGGGCGAACGCAACGAGCCGGCGCGGCTGGTCGAGGTGCTGCAGACCGTCGCCCACCTGCGCGGCGAAAGCGAAGCCGAGGTCGCGGCAACGACGAGTCGCAACGCCGTCCGATTGTTCGGGCTTGATGCGCGATCAGGAAGCCTGGGTGGTGCGGACGCACGGGAATAGGGAGCGCATGTTCGCAAGGCGGCGCAGGCTTTGGTGACCGTTCCCGTGTTGCCGCTTCATCGTAGGAGCGCGTTCACGCGCGATGCTCCAAATGCCTTGTTACGTGCGGCATCGTCACGAAGGGCATCGCGCCTGAAGGCGCTCCTACGACGAAGCACAAACGCGTCGAGCGCCAGCGAAGCCTGCGCAGCAGGTCGCCCGCTCTTCGTAGGAGCGCGTTCACGCGCGATGCTTTTCGTCACGATGAGCAGAAGGCATCGCGCCTGAAGGCGCTCCTACAACGAAGCACAAACGCGTCGAGCGCCAGCGAGGCCTGCGCAGCAGGTCGCCCGCTCTTCGTAGGAGCGCGTTCACGCGCGATGCTTTTCGTCACGATGCGCAAGAGGCATCGCGGCTGAAGCCGCCTCCTACAACGAAGCAGAGATGCTCTTGGTCACGATGCGCAAATAGCATCGCGCCTGAAGGCGCTCCTACGGGGGCGAATGACAGCTCGCGCGTGACCTGGCTCAAACCGGGCTTGGGATTTGGCTTTCGGCCGAAGCCTCGTCCTTTGCCGCGAGCAGCTTTTCGATCGCTGCGGCGACGGCCACAAACGCAAAGGTCGCGGTCACATGCGTCACCGCGCCGAGACCGCCGCCGCAATCGAGCTTGAGACCGGCGTCGCCTGCCGCGGGGCGCTGACCACAGACGCTGCCGTCAGCCTGCGGATAGCGGACGTTCTCGAGCGAATAGACGGCCTGCACGCCGAAGTAGCGCTTCGGTCCGCGCGGAAAACGAAACTCCTCGCGCAGCTTCTTGCGGATCAGGGCCAGCATCGCATCGTGCTCGGTGCGCGAGAGATCGCGAACGCGCACCAGGGTCGGATCGATGCGTCCGCCGGCCGAGCCGCTGACGATCAACGGCAGCTTGCGGCGGCGACACCAGGCGATGGTCTCGACCTTGACCCGGAACGCGTCGCAGCAATCGAGGACGAGGTCGTAGCCGCGATCGAGCAGGCGCTGCAGGTTGGACGGGGTCAGGAATTCGGCGAAGGTTTCAACCTGCAGGGCCGGGTTGATCGCCCGCGCACGCTCGGCCATCACCTCGACCTTGCTGCGTCCGTACTGCCCTTCCAGTGCATGCAACTGGCGATTCGTGTTGCTCAGGCAGACATCGTCGGCGTCGATCAGGCTCAGTCGTCCGATTCCACTGCGGGCAAGTGCTTCGACCGCCCACGAACCGACCCCGCCGATGCCGACGACGCAGACGTGCTTGCCGGCCAGGCGGGCACTGCTGCCGCTGCCGTAGAGCCGGTCGAGGCCGCGAAAGCGTTCGTCGGTGAGCGGGCTGATGGGGACTGGGTCGTTCATTGGGCGCGGGAGGGTATCACGCGCCAGCCGATCCGCTGCGGACCCGGTGCGACGCGGCGCCGCAAGCGGAATTTCTGCATCCCGCTACCATGAGGGTCTCTTCATCAGGATTCTCCCACCATGCGTTATCTGGTTTGCCTGCTGCTCGGACTGATCATCGGGGCGCTCTGCGCTGTCACCGCGGCCAATATCCTCGGCCGCAGGAACGCCTATCCGAAGGCCCTGATGACGGTCATGAATCACGAACTCAAGGTCGCCCGCGATTCCGCTGGCACACCGAACTGTGATGCCTCGGGCCCGGCCCTCGACAAACTGGCGCTGCTATCCACGGATATCGTGGTGGCCATGCCCGATGATGGCCCCACACCCGACCGGGTTTTCCACCAGTACGCCAGCGAGCTCACGACTGCCATACAGAAAGCGCGAAATACCGGCTGCGAGGGTCGTACCCAAGCCGTGACCGAGGTCGGTAATGCGTGCGATGCGTGCCATCGCGACTATCGCTGAACCCAACGCCCCGGGGGTTTCGAAAAATTGACATCGCGCCAAGGACGCGCGGGTGGCTGGGGAAACCCATAACGCAACTTAATGGTTGCATATTGCAAGCAACTGCGGCAGACTCATACGCAACCAGGAGGTTGCCCATGACTGACCGCATCGAAAAGCAGATCGACATCACCGCCCCCATCTCGCGCGTTTGGCGCGCCCTGACCGACCACGTCGAATTCGGCGAATGGTTCCGGGTCAAGCTCGACGGCCCGTTCAAGGTCGGCGAGCCCTCGACCGGACGCATGAACTTCCCCGGCTACGAGCATGTGCGTTGGAACGCGGTGACCCAGGCCATCGACCCCGAGCACCATTTCGCCTTCACCTGGCACCCTTACGCCCTCGACCCCGAGGTCGACTATTCCGCCGAGGAACCCACCCTCGTCGAATTCCACCTCGAACCGATCGAGACCGGCACCCGACTGCACGTAGTCGAATCGGGCTTCGACCGCATTCCGGCCGGCCGCCGGCCCGAAGCCCTGCGCATGAACACGGGCGGCTGGGAGGCCCAGGTGAAAAACATCAAGCGCCATGTCGAATAGCGGGCCCGCCCGAAACGACATTGCCAACGAAGAAGCGGCCGCGATCTTCGCGGCCCTCGGCGACCCGACCCGGGTTGCCCTCGTGGGCCGCCTCAGCGACGGTTCGGCCTGCTCGATCACCGAGCTCGCCGCCGATTCCGCGCTGACCCGACAGGCCGTCACCAAGCATTTGCAGGTCCTCGAAGCTGCCGGCCTCGTGACGCGGCGCAAGGCCGGACGCGAATCGCAGTACGCCTTGAGCCCCCAGCCCCTGCACGACGCCCGCCAGTATCTCGAGGTCGTCGATCGCCAGTGGGAGCAGGCGCTCGGCCGGCTCAAGTCCTTCCTCGAGCAATAGCCTTCTCGCGTCAGCCCGGTCGGCGTGCCGACCCCACCGCAACAGCACCCTGCACCCCTTCCCGTTCGACGTGGCCCCTGGCGCCGCGCATTTCCGTGTGCATGAGAGGAAGGCGGAGATCGCGCTACGCGAGATGCTGCCTGGGGTGGTCGTACCCGATACGACTTGCATCCGGAAACCGCGCAGATGCCACACCGAAATGCACGTTCAAGCGAAATGCACCCAGCGGCCCCCAAACGGGCTCGAACTGTGCGCGGTCTTTATGCGGGAATCGCGACAGCACTCCTGATTGCCCTGCCCGCCCTTGCGCAATTCCAGCTCGATGGCGCGGTCATCGTCGGTGGAGGCGGCCACAGCGAGTCGCCCGGGCACTGTCTCAGGCTCGAAGCAACACTGGGCGAGCCCTCGGTCGGAACCTCGTCAGGCGGCACATTCGCGCTGACGGCCGGCCACGTCGCGCGGTTCGATCCGGGAACGCGCGACACCCTTTTCGATACCGGATTCGAGGCTTGCCAATGAAAACCCGAAGCGTCCCCGTTCGCCTGCGTTGCGCGGCCTTCCTGTTCACCATCGCGATCGCAGCGTTGTCGACCTCCGCGCTCGCCGCGCCCCAACTCCCCGAGTTCACCTACCAGGGTCGACTCACCCAGAACGGCGTCCCGGCCAATGGCAACTACGACCTTCTGTTCGGACTCTTCGACGCGCAGACAGGCGGCTCGCAGGTCGGCTCGTCGATCAGCGAGCCGGCATATCCCGTCGTCGATGGCCTGTTCACGGTGTCGTTGTCGTTCCCGGGCGCCTTTGATGGCACGCAGCTGTGGCTCAGCGTCGCCGTCAACGGCACGCCGCTCTTCCCGAGGACAGCGGTCACGGCCGTGCCGGTCTCGCAGTTCTCGCTGAGCGGGTCGATCGGCGGCGCGGCCGGCGGCGACCTGAGCGGCACCTACCCGAATCCCACATTGGCGACGGGTTCGGTGACCAACTCGAAAATATCGGCGGGGGCAGTGAGCTCATCGAAACTCGGATCCAGCTCGGTAACCGCAGCGGCGATCGCATCCGGTGCGGTCGACACGAGCGAACTCGCGACTGGCGCCGTCACCGAAGCGAAAATCGCAAGCAACAGCATCACGCGCGCGAAGATCAATGGCGCGGACATTACCGGAACGATGGGTGGGGTAACCCTTGCGGGTGGAGGCTGTGCCGACGTGTCGGTCGGTGCCGGTGGCGCCCAGGTCGGCGACGTCGTCTTCTTCAGCCTGCAGGAAGGCGCGACCCTGCCCTCCAAGTTCATCGCCCAGCCGATGCGCGTCGATACGGCCGGTGCCGTCGTCCTGCGCTTCTGCAATATTGGCACGACGACCCAATCATTCTCGAGCCTGCCGGTCCACATCCTGACCATGCATCCCTGAGCTGCCGATTGCATGGCCCCATTCGCAGCGGCCCGATGGCGGGAGAGCGCTCGCCACCGGGCCGCGTCCGGTCACTACCGGATCGTCCCGATCAGAACCGGTAGCCGACCGCCAAACCGTAAACCAGCGGATCGATATCGACCGTGCCGACCTTCGTACCATCCACCTTTACGTCGGTCGAAATGCTGACCCAGCGCACATCTGCGGTCAGTGACCAGCGTTCGTTGAACATGTAGTCGAAACCGGCGTGCAGGGCCGGCCCCCACGAATCGCTCAAGGTAACGCGGGTGCCCGTGAGCGGCCCCTTCTCGTCGACCGAGAAGAAACGCGTGTAGTTGAGGCCGATGCCAACGAACGGATCGAAGGCGGAATCGGTCGGGAAATGCCACTGCGCGGACAGGGTCGGCGGCAGCTGTTTCGTCGACAGCGCCTTGGTGCCGTTGAGCTTGACGTCGTGCGAGAACGGCAATGCCGCGAGCAGTTCGATGCCGAAGGTCGGGGTAACCCGATACTCGGCCGTGATCGTCGGGCTCAGGCCGTTGCCGACATCGGACTTCAGCGCACCGTCGGCGAGACTGCCGTTCCCCGATTTCGGATCCACCACGTGCAATCCGAATTTGACCTGCCAGTCGCCGGCCTGCCAGTCCGCGGCCTGTTGGGCATGGGCGAGCGGCAGGCCACCGGCCACCAGGGCTATTACGAGCGCAGTAAGACGTTTCATGATCGACTCCAGTTGAGAACTGGCGCCATTCTTGCCTCGCCCTTCCCGCCCCACTTGATCGACGTCAATGCGGGCGCGGGATGCGTCGGAATGCCGCAGTGCGCCCGCGCATCGGCCGAACAGTCGATCACGGCCGGTAGCGGCGGCGCCGGCTAATTCCCGGAATCCAGCCGCCGCAGCCAGAAGGTCAGCGCCTGCTCGGTCTCGACATCGCAGTCGATCTGTTTCCAGGCAAGCCGCATCGTCATGCCGGGCTGACGGACATAGCCACGACGCGTCCAGAACGGTGCGTTGCTGCGGTAACCGGCGGGGCAGCGCGGATCATCCTCGGCACGATCCACGGCCGCGAACGCGGTCCAGGCGCAAGCGCCGAGCGAACGTGCATGCGCCTCGCGTTCTTCGAAGAAACGATGCCCGAAGCCCAGGCCCCGGTACTCTGGAAGCAGGACAGACTCGGCGCAGTAGAAGACCTCGTCGACCGGCATGCCGCGTGCGAGGAACGGCGCCTGGAATTCGGCCTCGGTCCCGGCCAGCGGCATTCCGGTCGATGCACCGACCACACGCTCGCCGTCCAGCACGACGACCAGCACGCCGCCGGGCGAGCGCGCATAGGTCGCCAGATAACGCGCCTCGTAGGCCTCGTCGCCGTCGTAGAGGTAGGGGTACTCGCGGAACACCACGATGCGCAGACGCGCGACCGCCGGCAGCCACTCCGCGATCTCAGCGCCACGCAAACTCAGCACGCGCAGGTCGCCCGCCATCTCAGGCACCCGCGGAGACCTGGCTGATCCAGTCGGCAAGGTTGTAGTAGTTGGTCACACGCGCAATGCGCCCGTCATGAACCTCGAAGAAGGCACCGCCCGGCAACGCGTAACGCTGCCCGTTCGCCTCGGGCAGGCCTTCGTCGGTGGAAACGTAGGCACCGTGCACGACGTACTCGGCCGCGGCACGCTGACCGTCGGCGCTCGTCATCACCACGACATCGCGCAGCGTCTCCTCATAGCAGCGATCCATGCGCGCGAGGAACAGCCGAAACGCCTCACGACCGCTTTCGCGAGCGCCCTGGTTGAGATCGTGCACGACATCGTCGCTCATCAAGGCCAGCATGGCCTCGCGGTCGCGACGGTTGAAGGCGTCGTAGTAGGCCTTGATCAGGTCCAGCGTGTTCACCCGGATCTCCACACGGTTCGAAATGACCCGGCAGACGATACGACATTCGAACGGTGGAGCGGAGCCACCCTGGAATGGGCGGCGCAGATATCCGATGCGGATCAGTAGCGGCCCGGGCGCTTGCGCCTCGCCATGGCCTCATTGAGGTTCTGCAGCAGGGACCGCGGCTCGGCATCCATCGCCCTGAGCGAAATCACGCAGGGCGTGCCGAATTTCTCCTCGAAGGTCTCCAGGATTGGAGCAAGCGTGCGCGGCGCCTTCGCCCTGAAGGCAGCAGGGTCGGCGAGCTGGACGGCCAGGAATCGCGGCGTCTGGCCCTGCGACGGGACGAGGCCGAAGCCCTTGATGTCGTTCCAGGCGATCCGGCGCGAAGGCACCGAGGTGCGATCGAGCAGCCCCTCGGCATCGGTGATCAGCACCGGGCGCTTGTCGAGCGCCTTCCAGATGCCCATGCCGACGACGATCACGCCGGTAATCATCAGGCTGACCGCGATGATCTCCCAGAGCTTGCCGAGATCGTCCACCCAGTCGAGCGACCACAACCCGAACAGCGATACCACGGCACCCACGCCGCTCCAGTACCAGACCATGCTCGCCCTTCCCTTGACCTCGACCATCCCTGCCTCCCTTGCCAGCCCAACTATCGCTTTGCATCTTGCAACATTAACCGGATAAGGTACAAGGACAAACGCGCAATCGTTGCGCCGGCATGGGAGATTCACGTGGCAACTGCATGGAAGGACCTGTCCACCGGCGCCAAATTTCGCCGCGCGCACACACTGTTCTGGTGGGCCGTGGCCTTCCCGATCATGCTGATCGTCCTGGCCTGGACGGCGACAAGCAACTATCTTCACGCCCGCGCCATCCTCGACGACCACACGATTACCGAGGCAACCGTCGCCTACGACGAAGACGCACCGCCGTCGGAACATCTCGCACGCTTCAAGTACGTCTTTGCCGTCGATGGCAAGGAATACACGGGCAAGTTCTCGACCCTGATGTCGCGCGCCGACGAAATCGAAATCGGCGGCACCATCCCTGTCGCCTACGCCAACTTCGACCCGAGCCAGTCGCAGCGCCCCGCCCTGCTCGAAAGCAACGCCGACCTCCAGGCAAACGCGACCTCAGTCCTCACCATGGGCGCGATGGGCGCGTTCCTGATCGGGATGTTCTATGTGGTGCTCGCATGGCTGATGCGCAGAGCGACCGCCCACATGACCTAACGGGTCAGCATCCCGACGAAATCTTCTATGGTGCCCGGAGCGGGGGTCGAACCCGCATGGCCTTGCGGCCGAGGGATTTTAAGTCGGGTCCAGGAATCATCGCCACCTGTTGAATCCTATTGACTTCAATGGTTTGCGTGTAGACCACACCTGCATATTGTTGGCGATTCTGGGCGCTTGTGTCCCACCAGAGTCCCACGAAAGATTCAGAAATCACTGAGTAGTCTACGCATTCAGCGAGTCTTCTCCGCGACGTTCCGCTGTAGGCGTAGCTGCCTCCCCCAAAAGCGCGACCAACTCACCAAATGCAAACGCCTAGATTCCGATCTTGCAAGCAAGCATCGAGAACGTAACGGTTTCGGCGGGTCCTTTCGGATTCGGCCAGCTCGCCCCGTGCTCGCGAACAATTGGAAGGAGATAGCCGAGTGTAGCGAGGTGATCAAACGCCGCTGTAGTCTTCTCCAGCACAAGCCGAAAATCTCCGCGAGTCATCAGCGAAGGGACTACATGCATGCCCGACACGCGTGTGAGCTGTGTCTTTCGATCGACGCAAGCCTTCCAGTGCGCATCATTATCTCGACCGCGTTCCATCCTAGCCTTCAGCCGCGCGAGGAATCCTTCTGGTGTTGGCAAATCCCACACGTGACCATGGGCAATCGAATTGCGAAGTACGAATATTTCGCGCACGTCTGGCAGTTCAGGATGCTTCTGTCGGAGTTCCTCATACAGGTACCAGCTATCGTTTTTGGAGACAACTTTGTGAACCGAAGTCCACCGAAGTGCACACTCGAACATCGTCACGGTCAGCAAGATACCGGACAAGATCCAGTCAAGATCTACTTCGTTTGTCTTCCAGTCTGTACTGGGGCGTTTAGCTCGAACCAGGTTGTATACGATCGTAGTAATCGGCTGTTGAAAGTTCGGATAGATAATGGATTTGTAAGTGTCCATGCGCCTCACCAAGTTCGAAGTGTCATCGGCCCATCAGCCAGTTTTCGGCCTAGTCTTTGCTCCTAAGCCCAGCACGTCTCACGACATGCTCAAATGAAGAATAGCTTGTTATCAGCTCCTTCCCCTGCATCTCCCGAAACCGCGTCCGGCTCTCCGGCTAGGCCCTAAGAGCGGCCCCTGACCAGCAACATGCTCTTGCGGTTAATATCAATGAATCCGGAAAGCCAGTCGATAGACACTTGCGGCATAATGCAGTTACACCACTAAACTAGTGTATCTAGTGAGGAATTCGACAATGACCTTCTCAGAACTCTTGAAGCAGGTATCCTGCCTTGTTGTTGTAGTTGTGTCGCTGAAATGCGTCTCTGCGCGGGCTGACGACGTAGTATCGGTTCCGATCGAAGATGGCAAGGTCAAGTATTCCTCCATCGTCAGCGTGGAAGGCAATACAAAGGACGAGCTCTATGCGCGGGCTCGACTCTGGCTCCCTGAAGCCTTCAAGGATTCCCGCGACGCAATCCAGGTCGATGACAAGGAAAACGGCCTGCTACTGGGGAAAGGGAAGACCATGGTGCGGGAGACCGGATTCGGTGGTCAGCCTTTGGAGAAGACCTGGTCGTTCACGTTGAAAATTCAGATCAAGGAGGGCCGGTACAAGATCGACCTCTACGACATCAATTACTCGTTTTTCCAGCCCGGCGCGGGCATGCCCCGTTACGACATGGTCTTTGACGACTACTACAGTGACGAGTCGAACTTCAAGAAGGACGGCACTATCAAGCGCAGGGCCGCTCGCAACATCGCAACCGGTGCGGCCAATCTATTCGCTGGTCTCTCGGCGGACCTCGAAAAGGTCATGCGCCAGCAGGTGTCGAAAGACGACTTCTGACGGCTGACAATGTCTGAGGGTTAACTATGGGATTGAGATTCCGCAAATCGTTCAAGGTGGCTCCGGGCATACGCATGACGTTCGGCGTCAGCGGCGCGAGCTTCAACGTGGGCCCTCGTGGATCCTCTGTCAGTATCGGAAAGCGAGGTGTCTACGCTAACGCGAGCGCCTTTGGGTTTTCGAGTCGATCGAAGCTTATGGGCGGCGCTGCGCCATCGAACCGGTCCCGCGGTCCCACCAACTCGTCCGTGCCTCAGAAGGTGGCCCTCGACGCGACGATTGGCGTCAATGATGATGGGGAGCTCTACTTCAAGGATGCGGCCGGAAATCTGCTGCCGGAGTCGTGGGTGAAGGCCGCCAAGAAGCAACATGCCGACGTGATTCGAAAGCTGATCCAATCCAAGTGCGACTGGATCAACGAGCAGATTGAAGCCATTGGCGAGCTCCATCACGACACACCGGCGCCTCACTCGCGACCGGTATTCGCGATCCGCGAGTTCCCCATTCCCGAACCGAGCCGACCGGCCGAGCGCAAAGTCGACATCTTTGCTCGAATCTTCCCAGCCCGTCGCCGACGGATCGAAGCCGACAACGCAGAGCTTCGGCGCCAACACGATGCAGCGCTCGAAGAGTGGAAACTAGATCGAAGTACTCATCACACATCCGAGGCAGCGCGCCGCAAGCTCATCGAGGAACAGATTTACACTGATGTCGAGGCAATGGAGGCGTTCCTAGAAGAGGCATTGCAGGATATTTCATGGCCTCGCGAGACGCTCATTTCGGCGGAGGTTCGTGATAGTGGTCGCGTCGTCTACCTGGATGTCGATCTGCCTGAGATTGAGGACATGCCGACCACTACCGCGGCTATCCCCTCCCGAGGCCTCAAGCTTTCGATCAAACAAATGCCTCCGACCAAATTGAAGCAGCTTTACATGACCCACGTTCATGCGATCGGCTTTCGACTCATTGGCGAAGCATTCGCCGCCCTGCCTGTGGCTCAACAGGTCGTGGCGTCTGCGTATTCCCAGCGTCGCGACAAAGTGACAGGTCAGATGAAGGACGAGTATCTGTATTCGGCGCGTGTCGAGCGGAGCGCGTGGAGTGCGATCGATTTCAGCAGTGATGGTCTAAAGGGTCTCGATGTCGTCGAGGCGCTGACGCGCTTCGAATTGCGCAGAGTGATGAGCAAGACGGGAGTTTTCAAGCCGATCACTCCGCTGAGCGATTGAATATCCAAGACGACCGAGTTTATTTCAATGGGCTTAGGTGCGAAAGGCTCGCGTGCAAGGCCCGGGGCAGGTCTTGAATCTTGATTCAACCAGTCCTTCGCCGGCATGGATTTCGTTCCGGGAGCAACGCTGCGCCTCATCGAGCTACTTGTACAGCGAGCGAATCACGGCAGAATCGGGCTTAACGAATATCATCGCCACGACCACACTCATCGATGCGGTTTGGACCTTTCGAATAGGGGCCTGCAGATTCGCCTCTACATGCCTCGGACGGCGCAAGAACAATCAGCTCGCCGTATGTGTCATACGCAAACGGGACCCCGTGAGTCAGGGGAATGTTCCTTCGGATCGCATATTGCCGGATGCATTCCTGCACGTGATCAGGCAGCGGGTTTTTGATCTCGCATTCGGAGATGCTGGTTCGGATATGCGCCAGTATCGCGCGCGTCATTTCGGATCCAGTGCAAATGATATTCATGCCACTTAGTAGAAGCGCCGATATCAGGGCCAGAAAAGTCGAAACTGCAATTCCTGTTACCCATGTACTTCGTTCTATGGCCATGAGGCGTTGCAATCGATTGGGGTGGTGACTATGACCTTGCCAATGGGCTGCGGTTCAATGTCCCCGAGATGCATCGCTCTCAGAGTCAGACCGGGGTCAAGACCAAATCACTGATCGACAGTTCGAAAGCTGATGGTTGCGGATCGAGCCGATGCGCTTTCGCTTCACCGTTGGCCGAATTCCTGTTTATGCCTGCATTTCCCGGAACTGCCCTTGCGCCGTACCGTCCCGCCACTTCGCCGGATCGGGAGCCCAGTCACCTTCACCGAGAATTGCGGTCACGAATTCTTCCAGCGGGCAGCCGAAAACCTGCCTTGCTGCACTCGCACCCGCGTCGTCCAGCTGGGCGTCATTCATGTACGACCGATACAGCGTGTAATCCCGTGCGATGAGCTTGGTGAGCTCTTCCGCCAGCTCATATGAGAGCGAGCAGCCCTCATCAGGGCGATTGAATGACTTTCCGGACCAGAATTCCTGGATGGTCTCGGCATTCCAGAACTCAGCTCTGCGTCTTGCCGCCTCCCGGTGCACGAAGATTCCGCGGTGTCGATCGACCGCCCCAGGGCAAAGCTGCTTTTCCATGTTTACTGCCGTTCCCTCGTTGAGCCACGCCGGAATCTTCAAAGGCGCGAGCAAACAGTGCGTCAGCTCATGCGCGATGATGGGTTCCATCTCGGACATTTCCGAAGCGACAAAGACGAAGTGGCCGTATCCGCGCTTTGATGAACATGCCACTGGACATGCCAAACACGCCGGACTTCGGATAGTAGTTTCCGATGTAGTCGTAGTAGGCGTCGACATCCTCGAATACGAGCACGACATGCGGCCCATGGCCCCAACCCGACGCGATGCCTTCCAGCGTTCTCAGAATGCGCGCACGCGCACGTTCGCAGAACTCGAGCAGCAGCGTTCGCTGCCTGGGATCGAGCGGCGACAAAAGCGCGAAACAGTTTGAACCTTCGATTGAATAGTGTTCGCCCACATGGTTCCGAAGTGCACCGAGCCAGGTCAGCGCAGCACTCCACCAGAATCGCTTCAGCGCGGACTCATCCGACCGACTCGGTGCCAGCGACCAGGCGTCTTGCCAGTCTGGCAGGGGAACCGTGGTGTCGCTGTGCCATTTCAGCTCTACCCGGGCATGGTCCTCCTGGGCAAAGGGCGTCTGGGTTGGCTGGCCGCTGCCGAACAGGCGCTTGAGTAAATTCATCGGGAATAATCGAGTAGTGGGAGCAATTCAGCCATCCATGCCTGCTACGCCTTCGGCGCACAGCCACCTCAGCACGGCATACGCGTGTTGCATGCCCGAGTGCCCCCAGACCCGGAGCGATTCCACGGCAATAGAAGCGACAGAAGTTTGGTGCCCGGAGCGGGGGTCGAACCCGCATGGCCTTGCGGCCGAGGGATTTTAAGTCCCTTGCGTATACCAGTTTCGCCATCCGGGCCAGTGCGAAGGATGCCCGATGACGCGTTGCGCGACCAGAGCCCCTAACGAACGTATGACCCTGCCGATCGTGGGCCCTTGTCGTGGCCTCGACCTTCAGCGCTTGCCCTGTTGAGGACGGCTCCGATTTCGATGAGGGTCGCCGATGCCTCTCGGTATCCCGTTTAGCCGAGTCGACGCAGCGCTTCGAGATCCTTCGCGACCGGCGCGAACTCCTCGTCGGTTCGCAGCTCCTGAAAACAACAATGGTCCTGTGTCCATCGCAGCGGGCGACCATCGTCGAGATGGACTCGGTGCGGAACTTCGCCGTTGCTCGAATCCGCTGCCGACGCCGATGTGCGGACCGGTTGATATAGAAGCACGTAATGCTTGCGATGGGTCTTCTTGCTGCAGACCTCGACATAGCGGGTTGGCATGGCAACACTCCCCAGAACGCGACGCTTCTGGACATTGGGCGCCGGCTTCACTGAACGGAATTGCAACTTTCACTGCGCCAGGTCGATCTCCGACCCCATGTTTGGGCACTGTTCATCGTATTCGTCCGAAGCCGATCAATTCGCCGAGTTCGAGGGCTTTCCATTCGCCGTCGCGAATTCACTCGTCCCACGCCCGAGGCTGATATCAGAGGCGGGTTTGGCAATAACCCTCTCGCTCCGCTGACTGATCGTGTTGCCGGGCATAAGAACACCCGCCAGCGCGGCAGAAGGCCCGATTCGGGCAGCGGCGACCCTCGCGAACGCTGCAAAGCGTCGCCGAACGCGTCCTTGCCATGCGCCGGGATTGGCGCGCTGAACGCCTGCTGAGGGCGGCTCCGCGACGCGCAGAATTTACTCGGAATTTACGCTGGCGCGCCGAGCCGCGAATGGCGCGTTTACGCGACCCGCACCGAGAATGCCGCAACGCATCCACTCGCTTCTCGGAACCATGAACGTATTCCCTACTCGCCCACGCTTCATTCGCCTGCCGCTGCTTGCCGGTTGCGGTCTTGTTCTGCTCGCCGGAACGTCGACTTGTTTTGGCGCGGACTGGAGCGGCAACGCCACGGTGACGTCGGACTATGTCTGGCGCGGCACCACGCAATCGAGCGGCGATCCCGCCTTGCAGGCCGGACTCAAGGTCGCCGCAGACTCGGGTTTCTACGCCTCGGTCTGGGGTTCGAACGTCTCGTTCGGCCCCGAAGTCGGCGCCGACACGGAGTTCGATTTCACGGTGGGCTGGAGCGGCAGCCTCGGCCAGGACTGGGCGCTCGACGCCAACGTCCTGCATTACCGCTATCCAGGCTCCGAGGTCGACCTCGACTGGACCGAACTCAACGGCACGATCACCTATCGGGACAACTATTGGCTGGCGGTTGGCTATTCGCCGGAAGCGCTCGGCAGCGACGATTCGGGCGTCTACACGCTGGTCGGTGCACGGTTCCCTATCAGCGAACGCTTCCGCCTCGAGGCAGCCGTCGGCCACTACGCATTGAACGCCGTCTATGACGAAAGCTATTGGCACGGTCAGCTCAGCGCGATCTGGTCGCCGCGGCAAGCCGTCGAACTTCGTGTCACCGCGCATGCCACCGACGCGAATGCGAAGTCCATTTTCGGCGATTCCTACGCCGGCAGCCGCGTCGAGGCGGCCGCCACGGTTTCATTCTGATGGAGAACGACGATGCCTGGCTGGTTGATCGCAGTGTGTGCCGTGTCGGCGGTCCTGGCCGCCGTGTACCTGCTTTACGTGATCGTGCGTCCGGAAGACTTCTGAGCGGACCGAGGAAACTCCCATGATCGAACTTCTGCTTGTCTTTGCCCTTGCGATCGGTCTCGGCTGGCCGCTCGGCCACTATCTCGCCCGCGTCATGCGTGGCGACCCCACCCCGCTCGACCGCGTCTTCGGTCCGATCGAGCGCGGCGTCTATCGACTGCTCGGCATCGATGCGCGCCGCGGCATGTCCTGGAAGGGCTATGCAAGCGCCTTCCTGCTCAGCAACCTCGCCCTCGGCGTCGTCGTCTGGATCCTGTTCATGACGCAGGCGTGGCTGCCGCTCAATCCGGACGGCGCGCCGAACATGTCGTGGGACCTGGCCCTGCATACGATGGTGTCGTTCCTGACCAACACCAATCAGCAGCACTACTCCGGCCAGGCGCAATTGAGCTATCTCTCGCAGATGGTCGGCATCGCCGGCCTGCAAGTGATCACGCCGATGATGGGCCTGGCGATCGTGGTCGCCACGCTGCGCGGCCTGTTCGGAGGACGCGAGCAAATGGCTGGCGGCACCGCGGCGACCCCCACCGACGAGGCGCGCGGCGAGCGCGATGTCGGCAACTACTGGGTCGATGTCCTGCGCGCGACACTGCGCTTCTTCCTTCCGCTGGCCCTGCTCTGGAGCGTGCTGCTCGCGTCGCAGGGCGTCCCGGCCACGCTCGCCGAAGGCCCGACGTACACGCCGCTCGACCAGAGCGTGGAGATGCGCTCGCAGCACGTCCCGCTCGGTCCGGTGGCGCCCATGGTCGCGGTCAAGCAGCTCGGCACCAACGGCGGCGGCTGGTACGGCCCGAACAGCGCGGTACCGCTCGAGAATCCGACGCCGTTGTCGAATCTCCTCGAAACGCTCGCGATCATCCTGATTCCTGTGGCCATCACCTTCATGGTCGGACCGTTGACCGGTCGCCGCAAGCTGACCGCGCTCGTGTTCGGCTGCATGGCCTTGATGTCGGTCGTGTCCACCGGTGCCGCCCTGTGGTCGGAGGCGTACTCGCCTACCGCGCAGGATGCCGCCCTGATGGAAGGCAAGGAAACGCGCTTCGGCGCATCGAACTCGGCGCTGTGGGCCACCCTGACGACGCAGACCAGCAATGGATCAGTCGATTCAATGCACGATTCGCTGGCACCGCTGACCGGTGCGGTGACGATCACGAACATGCTCGTCAACGCGGTCTGGGGCGGCGTTGGCTGCGGCTTGCAGCAGTTCCTGGTCTATCTCCTGCTCGCCGCGTTCCTGTCCGGCTTGATGACGGGACGCACACCTGAGCTGTTCGGCCGCAAGATCGAAGCGGGCGAGGTGCGGCTGCTCGCCCTGCTGATCCTGCTGCAACCGCTGATCGTGATCGGTTTTACCGCGCTCACGGTCGCGCTGCCGGCATTCACGGGCAACTCCAATCCGGGCTTCCACGGCATCAGCCAGGTGCTCTATGAGTATGCGTCCGCGTTCGCCAACAACGGATCGGGCTTCGAAGGCCTCGGCGACGGCACGCCCTGGTGGAACCTGACCTGCGTCGTCGCCCTGTTCTTCGGCCGCTACGCAGCCCTGATCGTGCCGCTGTGGATCGCCGGCCTGATGGCGAAGAAGCGCGTGGCGCCGACATCGTCCGGCACGCTGGATGTCGAGACGCCGACCTTCGCCCTGACCCTGGTATCGGTGGTCGTCATCCTGACGATCCTGCAATTCATGCCCGCACTCGTGCTCGGCCCGGTCGGCGAGCACCTCGCACTGACGACGGCCGGCGCCGCCATTCCCTGAGGGTATCGAACATGAATTCGTCAACGCATCTGGGCGCGCTGCGCCGTCACTCCACAGCTGGAATCGATCGCGCCGCCCTCAAGGCCGCGCTGGTCGATTCGCTGCGCAAGCTCTCTCCCCTGCACGCGGTGCGCAACCCGGTCATCGCGATCGTCCTGCTCGGCACCGTGCTGTCCGCGCTGATCACGGTAGCATCGGGCAAGAACCCCGGCTTCGGCCTCGCCGTCACGCTGATCCTGCTCGTCACCGTGCTGTTCGCGAATTTCGCCGAGGCGCTTGCCGAGGCACGCGGGCGCGGGCAAGCGGCGTCTCTGCGTGCCGCGCGCCGCGACCTCGTGGCACGCAAGCTCGACGACGCCGGCGGCGAAACGCGGGTCGCCGCAGCCACGCTCAAGCGCGGCGATCGGGTGATCGTCTCGGAAGGCGAGCTGATACCGGCCGACGGCGAGATCATTCGCGGCGTGGCCACCATCAACGAAGCCGCCGTTACCGGCGAGTCGGCACCCGTCCTGCGCGAGGCCGGCACCGACCGCAGCGGCGTCATCGGCGGCACCAAGGTGCTCTCGGACGAGATCCTCGTCGAGGTCAGCGCCGAGCCGGGCGGCAGCTTTCTCGACCGCATGATCGCCCTGGTCGAGGGGGCGAACCGGCAGAAGACGCCCAACGAGATCGCCCTGACGATGCTGCTGGCAGCGATGACGCTGACCTTCCTGATCGTCGTCGCGACCCTGCCGTTCCTCGCCGGCTTCGTCGGCGCCAGCCTCGATCCCCTGCTCCTGATCGCGCTGCTGGTGTGCCTGATCCCGACGACCATCGGCGGTCTGCTTCCGGCGATCGGCATCGCCGGCATGAACCGGGCCCTGGCCGCGAACGTGCTGGCGAAGTCCGGCAAGGCGGTCGAGATCGCCGGCGACGTCGACGTGCTGCTGCTCGACAAGACCGGCACGATCACGCACGGCGATCGCCAGGCCACCGCGTTCCATCCGCTGGCCGGCATCGACCGCGACGCACTGCGCGACGCGGCGCTGCTGGCTTCGGTCGCCGACCCGACCCCGGAAGGCAAGTCGATCGTGCGACTCGCGCGCGATCTCGGCAGCCGCGTGACCGAACCCGAACATGCGCACTTCGTCCAGTTCAGCGCGCAGACGCGCATGTCCGGTGTCGACCTCGACGACGGCCGCACGATCCGCAAGGGTGCCGGCGACGCGATCGAACGCCACGTCACTGCGCTCGGCGCGACGCTCACGCCCGAGCTGGCCGCCCGCGTGCAGCAGATCGCACGCAGCGGCGCGACCCCGCTGGTCGTCGCCGACGGCAATTGCGTGCTCGGCGTGGTCGAGTTGTCGGACGTGGTCAAGCACGGTGTCCAGGAGCGCTTTGCGCGGCTGCGCGAAATGGGCGTGCGCACGGTGATGATTACCGGCGACAACCCGCTCACGGCCGCCGCGATCGCGGCGGAGGCGGGCGTCGACGACTACATCGCCGAAGCCAAGCCCGAGGACAAGCTCGCGCGAATCCGCCAGGAACAGGCCGGTGGCCGGCTCGTGGCCATGGTCGGCGACGGCACCAACGACGCCCCGGCGCTGGCCCAGGCCGACGTCGGCCTGGCCATGAACTCCGGCACGCAGGCCGCCAAGGAGGCCGGCAACATGGTCGATCTCGATTCCGATCCGGCCAAGCTGCTGGCCGTCGTCGAGGTTGGCAAGCAACAGCTGATCACGCGCGGCGCCCTGACGACGTTCTCGCTCGCCAACGACGTCTCCAAATACTTCGCGATCCTGCCGGCGCTGTTCGCCGCCGCCATCCCGTCGATGGCCGCGCTCGACGTCATGCACCTGTCGAGCCCGGCGAACGCCGTGCTCGCGGCCCTGATCTTCAATGCGGTGATCATTCCGGCGCTGATTCCGCTGGCCCTCGCCGGCGTGCGCTTCAAGCCGGCCGGCGCCGTGTCGCTGTTGCGGCGGAACATGCTCGTGTACGGCGTCGGCGGCGTGCTGCTGCCGTTCGCCGGCATCAAGCTGATCGATCTCCTGCTCGTCGTCCTCGGAGCCTGACATGGATACTTCGCAACTCGCATTCGACGATCGCCCGAGCCTGCGCGCCGCGCTCGTCTTCACCGTGTTCGTGCTGCTCGGCTGCGGCCTGCTCTACGAACTCGCTGGCACCGCGCTCGGCCGTGTCCTGTTCCCGCACCAGGCACAGGGCACGCTGATCGAGCGCGACGGCCGCGTCGTCGGCTCCACGCTGGTCGCGCAGCCGTTCGCCGATGCCCGCTACTTCCAGCCACGGCCGTCGGCCGCCGGCTACGATCCGATGGCGGTCGCGGGCAGCAACCAGGCGCGCAGCAATCCGGCCCTGCGCCAGAGCATGGCCGAACGCCGTTCGATCGTGGCGCAGCGCGAGGGTTTGCCCGAATCGGCCGTCCCGGGCGATCTGCTGACCGCATCGGGAAGTGGCATCGACCCCGATCTCTCGCCCGCGGCAGCCGCTGTCCAGGTCGCCCGCGTGGCGAAGGCCCGCGGCATGAGCGTGGACGCCGTGCAGGCCCTGCTCCGGGCGAATACCACGCCGCCGCAGTTCGGCCTGCTCGGCGAACCGCGCGTCAACGTGCTGGAGCTCAATCTGGCCCTCGATGCCGCCGCTACGCGCCCCGAATAGACCCGCTCCGCGGATAATCCTCGCCATGAACGACGCCCGCAGCGAACAAGCCGATGCCCTGATCAGCGAGCTTAAGCGCGAGCGCGCCGGCCAGCTCACGATCTTCCTCGGCGCCGCCCCCGGCGTCGGCAAGACCTACGCGATGCTGAACCGCGCACGCGAGCTCAAGCGCCGTGGCATCGACGTGGTCGTCGGCATCGTCGAAACGCACGGCCGCAGCGAAACTGCGGCCCTGCTCGAAGGCCTCGAAGTCGTCCCGCGCGCGAAGGTCCCCTACCGCGGCCGCACCCTCGAGGAAATGGACCTCGATGCCTTGCTGGCGCGCCGGCCTGCATTGGCCCTGGTCGATGAGCTCGCGCACAGCAACGCGCCGGGCAGCCGCCACGAGCGGCGTTGGCAGGACGTGGCCGAGCTGCTCGAAGCGGGTATCGACGTCTACACGACGATCAATATCCAGCATCTCGAGAGCCTCAACGACATCGTCCATCGCATCACCGGAATCCGGGTCAGCGAAACCGTGCCCGATTCGGTGTTCGATCGCCTTCGCGACGTGATCCTGATCGACCTGCCGCCGCGCGAGCTGATCGAGCGCCTGCATCAGGGCAAGGTCTACGTGCCCGAGCAGGCCACGCAGGCGTTGCAGGCGTATTTCTCGCCGTCGAACCTCGCCGCCCTCCGCGAACTGGCGATGCAGACCGCGGCCGATCGCGTCGACAGCGACCTGCGCGAGTCGCAGGCCGCGCGCGGGCTTCCCGGCATGTCGCTGCGCCGACGCGTGATCGTCGCCGTGGACGGCCACGGCCAATCGGAGTATCTCGTGCGTGTGGCCCGGCGCCTGGCCGAACGCCGCGACGCGCCATGGACTGCCGTCACCGTTCGCGGCGGCCGCATGCCCGACGACGATACCCAGATCGAACTCGATCGCGCCTTCGCCATCGCCCGACGCCTCGGCGGCGACACCGCGGTCCTGCACGGCGCCAACATCGTCGACGCCCTGCTCGACTATGCCGCCCGCAGCGGCGCCACCGCGATCGTCCTCGGGCGCACGCGCGAGCGGCCGATCGCGCGCATGTTCAACCGCACCCTGACCCAGCAGATCATCCAGCGCGGCGCGCACTACGAGATCACCATCGTCAGCACGCCCGAAGAGCGCGCCCGCGCGCGTCGTGCCCTCAAACGCATCGGCGGGCGCATCAGCGGCAGCGATGTCGGCATTGCCGCGATCGCGGCAGGCTGCGCGACCGGCCTGGGCGGATTACTCGAGCGCTTCGCCGGTCTCGAGGACCTGTCGATGGTGTTCATCGTGGCGGTCGTGCTGGTCGCTTCGCGCACGCGCATGACTGCGGCCGTGATCGCGGCCACCCTGTGCTTCCTGGCCTACAACTTCTTCTTCATCGAACCGAGGCTGACGTTCTTCATCAGCGCCCGGCAAGGACTCGTCACGGTCCTGCTGTTTCTGATCGCGGCGCTTGCCGCAGGCCGGCTGGCGTCGCGGCTGCGGACCCAGGTGCTGGCCCTGCGCGCGGCCAATGCGCACGCAACGGCACTGCAGCAATTGGGCCGCCGGCTGGCCAGCGCCGCAGACCTGGGCCAGGTCGTCGGCGCCGGTCGTGAAGCATTCCGGCGCGCGCTCGGGGTCGAGATGATCGTGCAGCTCGACGGCTCGCCAGTGGCTGGCAACGCCGAGCCCGACCTGCTCGACAAGGACCGCGCCGCGGCCGACTGGTGCCGCCAGCATCGGCAGGCCGCCGGCCGCTTCACGAACACGCTGTCGAGCGCATCCTGGTGGTTTCTGCCCCTGGTCGGGGACGAATCCAATCCCGGCGTGATCGGCCTGCGCTTCCCGGAGCAGACGACCCGGCTCGGCACGGAGCAACGCCGGCTGGTCGAAGCCATGGTCGGCGACCTCGCCGAAGCGATCGTGCGCGCCCGGCTGGTCGCCGACCTCGAGGACGCGCGCGTGACCAGCGAGACCGAACGCCTGCGCTCGGCCCTGCTGTCTTCGGTTTCGCACGACCTTCGTTCACCGCTGGCCGCCATCATCGGTGCGGCCAGCAGCCTGGACAGCTACGGCGACGCAATGAACCGCGAGGACCGGCACGGTCTGCTCGATACCATTCGCATCGAAGGCGAACGCCTCGACCGCTACATCCAGAATCTGCTCGACATGACCCGGCTCGGACACGGCGGGCTCGCCCTCAATCGCGACTGGATCGGCATCGGCGAACTGATCGGCTCGGCGGTCAAGCGCCTGCAGCGCTACCAGCCCTCGGCGCGCTTCGAAGTCACGCTGGCTCCGGATCTGGCACCGATCTGGGTACATCCGGCCCTGATCGAACAGGCCCTGTTCAATGTCATCGAGAATGCCGTGAAGTTCTCGCCGCCGGACCAGCCCGTGATGATCGACGCGCGCATCGTCGATGGCCGCCCGCGCATCGACGTGCGCGATCGCGGCCCGGGCATTCCCGAGGGCGAGCGCACGCGCATTTTCGACATGTTCTACAGCGCCGAGCGCGGCGACCGGGGACGCACGGGTACCGGCCTCGGCCTGGCGATCGTGCAGGGGCTCGTCGGCGCCCATGGCGGCTCGGTGGAAGCGCTTCCGGGACCCGATGGCCGCGGAACGACGATCCGCATTACCCTTGCGCCCATGGAACAGGCACCCGCACCGTCCCGATGACCGAGGTTTCGCCCGACTCCGCCTCAGCGGCCCAACCGGCCCGGGTGCTGGTCGTGGACGACGAACCGCAGATCCGCCGCTTCCTCGAAATCAGCCTGCGCGCGCAGGGTTATCAGGTCGAGGTGGCAGAGACCGGCCAGGCCGGTCTCGCCGCGCTGGCGACCCGCGGCGCTGATCTCGTGGTCCTCGACCTCGGCCTGCCCGATCGGGATGGCCGCGATGTCCTGATCGAATTGCGCGAATGGTCCGTGGTGCCGGCCATCGTACTGACCGCCCGCTCGTCGGAATCGGAAAAGGTGGCCGTGCTCGATGCCGGTGCCAACGACTACGTGACCAAGCCGTTCGGAATCCAGGAGTTCATGGCCCGGATCCGCGCCCTGCTGCGCGATCGCGCCGCCTCCGGCGCACGCTCGCCGGTGTTCGATGACGGCACCCTGCACGTCGACCTGGCGCGCCGCGAAGTGCGGCTGCACGGCGACCTGCTGGTGCTCTCGCGCAAGGAATTCGCGCTACTGGCCCTGCTCGTCCAGCACGCCGGGCGGCTCGTCACGCAACCGCAGATCCTGCGCGAGGTCTGGGGTCCGACCCACGCCCACGACACCCATTACCTGCGCGTGTTGGTCGGCAAGCTGCGCCAGAAACTCGGCGACAATCCCGCAGCGCCGCGATGGATCGCCACCGAACCCGGTGTCGGATTGCGCTTCCTCGAACCAGCCGAAGACTAGGATCGGACAGGAGTGCGCGCGCTCCGGCGCCTGGACCGGATAATCGCAATGAATTTCGACAAGGCGCCATCGGACCGTCGACGGCGATAGCAGCGGTGCACGGGCAGGCAGACGTCTGCATCAGGCATTCGCATGCGACGGAGGCCAACGGCTCGAGGACTTCGCATCGATCGGGCAGTCAGCGCAAGCGGCTGACCGAAATGGAGGCCTGGGTCGGAATCGAACCGGCGTACGCGGCTTTGCAGGCCGCTGCATGACCTATCGCCCCAATGCCTTACCTACTCTGCCACGTTCGCCAGCCAAAACCGCCTCAAAATCGACCCTGAGAATACCGCATCAGGACGCCGTTTTGCTGCTCACGTACACGGCCAACATCTGATCGGGAGTGCGGGCCGTGGACGTCGGCGGTCCGACTGCAGCGAGTACGTCTTTCCTGCCTTGACCTGTAGGGATTTTGCCTGCCTTCACAGAGAGTTTCGTCTGTGGCGCCCCCGCAGCCGCGGATTCCGTGGCTCTAACGATCGCAACTTGAAGCGCGATGGACAAAATTTTCGCATACGCCCTTCATTCTTTCTTTCCCGACCTAGGCCTTGAAAGGACCTGCGGCAAGCCCAAAGGTAACGCGATATCCATGTAGGAGTAGCCAATATGCCCGGAGAAGCCGCACAAGCCGCGATGGCGCAAGTGCAAAAGGTGATTGACGTTCAGGCATCAGCGCTTCAGAAAGACTTTCAAGTTGCATTGGAGTCATTCTCGGCGCGAGGGTTTAGCGCACCAAACGGGCCTCTCGCCAATTCATTTAAGGAGAAGACCACGGAACGCTTGAGACTTGCGGGAAGATCCGTCTATACGACATTGCAAGCCTCCGCGTTGTTTTCTTCTTTGATACCGGAAGAAGTGGAGATAGTGCGGAACGCTGCAGAGGAAGGCTTGCGAACCATTGCGGAAAGCTATCACGGTGCAATGGAGCAATATAGATTGGAGAGCGCCAGGGGCCGGGAAGTCGACGCTTTGCTAGACAGCGAGATTATGAAGTTGGCCGAGCTATTCAAGCATAGGTAGTGCGCCGAAGTTCCGAGGAATCCTATCGACCACCAAATGACAGGCGCAAAAAGGCGCAAAGGACGCCGGTTTGGCGCTGGCCCATGGGACCGGCATCTCAATGCAAGTGCTGGCTGTAGACGTGAGACCACAACGCTCGATCGACTGTCGTCCGACGAGTCTAGCCAATTGTGCACGATCGGTTTAGCGGTCAACTAGAGTCTTGACGTCAACTCCCTTGAATGGCTCTTCGTTACCGCACGAGGGACATGTGAGCGTTACATACCCCGGAGTCTCGCGGAACTGGCCATGACGAGCCGTCCATGAGCAATTGCACCCTAAGCAGTTGGCTCCAATTGCCGCGAACCCTACGAAGGTTCGAGCCACGCCACGATTTCCGGTCCCCAGCTCCCGCGACATTTCAAAGCGAGGCGAGGCTTCGATCAATTCAATTTTATCGCCCTTTACTGACATACTCTTCCCCTATAGGTGCTGCTCGTAGAATGATTCTGCGTCTCGATGAAAGTTGTCGCTCGAAAGCAGCGCATCCTTAAGCGCGATTTCTGTCTGCACAAAGCAACCGTTCGAATCCACTTCTGCCAACTCTTCATGCCCAAGGACTAAGACTTTGGCCATTTCGAGGAGAAGCGCGCTGTCCTTTTCGTTTGTGCCATGGGCGACAACGAGGTCGACAAAGACGGTCGTTGAGTAGGAATGCTTGTTGTCGACGTCCAAAGCTCTAACTCGCAAGAATCCAGCCGTTTGCGATCTTTCACGATAAAGCTGTTCAATTTCGCGAACTGCCTTCATCTTCGACAACGCCAGAGACACGTCACTCTTGGTAACCGGAAAGCCTGTCCGACCAATTCGCAAGACGCACAACTGACCGTTGTCAAAATCACGAATGATCGCTTTCGACGGCGTCAAGAACGAGACATTGATTGCTTCCACTGTCTACTCCTTCAGGTGTTCGCCTTGGTTTTTCAGATACGCGATCACGTCCATTGCGCGCTGTACATGCTTTTCGAGCATTTCATCGTTCGGCTTACCGCCTAGCCCTTCGGTATTCTCCGAACGATGTCTCTTCAACGCGTTTCGGAAGTCTTCTTCGCTGACGTCCGGACCGATTTGCTCATAGATGTTTGTTATTGCTTCGTGAAACCGCTTTTCGTCCGCAGGGTGACTGGTGAACCAAGTGAAGGGGCGCGCCCAGACTCCGATTGCTTCGTAGATCTTGTCTTCCACAAACTACTCCCGTTGACTTTCTGAGGAATGCCGCTCCTAGAGCGCCTACAAATTTCATGACGGCCAGGTCGAATCTACCAGAAAGTATAAAAATTGTGGTAGCTTCTTCGCCCACGAAGGGATCGACCACCGATCGACAGGCACAAAAAAGCCCGCACAGGGCGGGCTCGGTCGATCTGGATGGGTTGGGTCAGCTAGTTCAGTACGCGTTGCACCACGGACACGCCGCAGCCTACCTCTTTCGCAATCTTGAGCATTCCGTGGCCTTGCTGCCGCAACGCCCGGATTTTGCCCTCCACTTCCCCGCCGACCCTGCGGCGGCCAAGCTTCACGCCGCGCTTACGGGCCGTTGCAAGCCCTGCCATGACGCGCTCGCGGATCATTGCGCGCTCGAATTCGGCGAATACGCCCATCATGCCGAACAGCGCCCGGCCGGAGGGCGTAGCCGTGTCCACGGCTTGCTGATGCAGATACAGGTCACACCCTACCCCGTGAATCTCCCCGAGCATTTCGACCAGATGCGGCAGACTACGGCCTAGACGGTCCACGGACCACGCCGCGATCACGTCGAAGCGCTTGCGCGTGGCGTCTTTCAACATGCGATCGAGGGCCGGGCGCTTGTCGCGGCCCTTGCTGCCGCTGATACCTGCATCCTCATAGAACTCAACAACCTCCCAGCCGCGGCGGGCCGCGACTTCGGCGAGTTCCCGGCGCTGGTGCTCGGTTGTCTGGCCGTCGGTCGAGACCCGGAGATAAATAGCCGCTTTGGTCATGGCGCGCCCCTTCAAACTGGTGCGGAGATTATACCTAAAACAGATGTTTTTGGTATACCCCGAACCGCCAGAATCGCCCCCGAAGGAACGCGCACTTACGGGAAGCGTTGCAAGGGGGTTTTCGGTATAGCGCTAGACCTCTTCGGCCTCGCCCTCGATCATTGCGGACAAGGCCGACTTACCCCGGCGCAAGTTGCCTTTGGTGATGTCCCGGCTCTTCATCGCCAGCCCCAGCGCGGTCAGGACCGACCGCAAGGCCGTCACGTTGCGCCGGTAGTCTTCGGGCTCGAATGCCTCGCCACGCAGCAATGCCGCGGTCCCGCGCTCGCACAATGCCTGCAGCGTGGCCGCCTGCACCAGTTGCATGCGCTCGGCCGGGGTCGGGTCGCCGTCTAGCTGGTCGGTCAGGTCGGCCAACAGGTCGCGAAAGCGCCGCGCCTCACGGGTCCGAAGGTCGACAGGCTCGCCGCCGATGACGAGCCGGGCCGGGGTGTCTTGGTCGGAATGCGGGGCGGTCATGCGTTGGCCCTCGGGGCGTTTTCTGCGCGTTTTGCTGGACTGCGGAGCGCGCGAGGGGCCGGAATATCGTTGGTTTCCCATTCGTCGAAATCGTCGTCCGCGTCCACGCCCTGCCGCGGCCTCCCTGATAACCGACTCGTCCGCCTTATGGGCTGCTCGCTTTCCAGCAATTGGCGCACCTTGCGTCGCAGCCAGTCCGGGTCCCATCCGGCCATCATTGCGAACTCTTCAAAGTTGCCGCCCGTCCCGAAGATCCATTGCTTCGCATCTTGCGTGCCGTTGCTGGGCTTACCGCATGCGTCCTGCACTGCAAGCACAATCGCCATTTGCGGAATCCTGATGTATGCCGGTGCGGCAAAGTCGGGGTGCAGACCGTGCGATGTCTCGTCGCCCCACGCCTTCATGCCGCAGCCCTTTTCGGGACCAGTGCGATTCGGCACCGGCAGCCGTATTCCGCCGGCGGGAACATCAGCGCTTTGCCGAGTGGGTTAGCGAACGGTTGATCGAGGGGCACGCCCTGCGCGTTCATCAGTTCAATCTGATGGTGCGTGACGCGGACACGATCGTCTCCCCGGTCGTGCCAATACTTGCGGGCGTCGCGTTCAAGGATTCCGGATGCCTGGGCGGCAAGCCACACGGCCAACAACGCGGCGTTGATTGCGGCCGTGTTGGCGAGGTCAGCGACGGCGCGTGACCGGTAGTCGATCAAGGATTTGGAAAGCGACTTGAAGAGGGCTTCGGTGTCACTCGGTAGCAATGCCCTACCCTCTGCCCGATCCAGCATGCGGCGGATTGCGGCCCGGATGGTCGGATGCAGTGAACGCAGCGCGAGTGCAAGGAAGTCAGCACGAGTCTGATTCGACGTGCCAGTGCGGAGCTTGTCGAATGCTGCACCTGTCGACTTGTTGAATAGGTTTGCGACGTGCTGTTGCGTGAGGGCGAACAGTTCGGCTTGGGGACTGGTCATCCCTACGGCCTGCCGAATGCGGAGCACCTTGTCTGCATCCGACGCGCTGGATGCAAGCAACAAGGCCACGGCGGCCACGAAGCCCGACAGCGTGTCAGAAACGATCGTGGCGCGTGTCTCCTCGTAGAGCGACGCATCCGGGGCAAAGGATGGAAGCACGGCGCCTAGTGCCTCCTGTTCGGTCTGGGCGGTGGTCTGGATCAGGGGCAACAGTTCGTCGGCCAGTGCTTGGCAGATGGCATTGTCGAGTGCGGGCCACTCGGTGCCGGCCGGGCTGACACCGAATGCGGCATAAATCGCGGCGAGGTCGTTTGCTGTCACCGCGCGGCCCAATGCTTCGGGGTCGACTTGGCCGGCAATCGACCGGAACACAGCCGAAAGCGCCTGTTGCAGTTGTGTGGTTGTGTCGGTCATGAGTTGTCAGAAGATCAGGCGGGCCGAATGCGGCGATTGATCGCGCATCAGGGACGACACGAGCCGGCGAACATGGGTCGGGAGGACGTCCGGCATTGCGGATTCGTATTCGACTTCAAGGTCGCCAACGCGCTTGCGGCGGATGCCGGGCTCGGTCGTGGTCAGGTCCTTGGACAGCGAGAGAATCGCAAGCTCGCACTGAGCCTGCGCCAGCCGGGGCGGGATGATGTCGGCCGGGACGAGCTCGCCTTCGTGGTCGAGAACGTAGCGACGCGGCCACGAAAGCGGCTGCGCCTTCGAGGTCCGGAAGCCTTCCCAGTCCAGCACGTCCAGATGCCGGGCTGCGGCGATCAAGGCGTTTTCGCGGGCCTCTTCGGTGGCAGCTGTCCACGCACTTGAGTACGGGCGCCGTGCAAAGTAGGCATTGGCGTACTCGAGTGAAACGAAAGTATCTTCGCCGATCGTGACCATTTCAGAGATAGACCTTTGTGAAGAGTTCGCCCCGTTCGTCCGGGACTTGCTCGATCATGAGAATCGGCGGCGTGGACCCGTCGGGCAGTCGCAGCCGATCAGCGAATTGGATGGACGAAAGGCCGGCAATCCACGCTTGGCAACTCGACTCAATGAGCGTGTAACCGCCTTCCGTCTTGCGATAGATGCTGCGCAACTTGCGGACAACCCGGGCGCGATAGGGCCGTTCTTCGCCGAATACGCCCGCCCCCGCGCCCGTGGACGTGGTGCGCGTTGCGTGATGGACCGTGTCGGGAAGGAATGACGCGATATCGGCTGCAAACATGGGTAGTCCAAGGGGAAAGAGTGCCCGCCGTCGATCGTGACTCGCGCGGGCTGTCGCATGTTTTCCTACTGGCGGACACGCGACCAAAACGCCATCCCACTATCCGGCGCCCGTTGCTGGGGGCGCCGGCCCGGTGGGCTCGGGGGAGTTATGCCGGCGCGAGAATCCCGGCAAGGCGTGCGGCGCAGCGTGGATGCTTCAGGACCACGCCCGAGAACCATTCGATACGGGTTCGCAGCGCCGGCTTGGCGTCGATCTCGCCAAGGTCGCGGACGCTGACCGGGGCCGTCTGAATGCCACTGAGCATGTCGGCGCCGAAGCGGACCGCATAGATCGAACCCGTAATGTCGCTGGTGCCGCGTGTCTCGTCGAACGCGAGAATCGGGTTACCGTCCGCGCCCTCTTCGATGATGCCGATCGGAACGCCGGCATACACGGCGACCTGTCGGCCGAACTGATCGACCGTCCAGCTCAAATTGGACGAGTTGCGCGCGAGCTTGGTGATTGCACGGCGGATCGGCTTGGAGCACAGCAACACGGACGGCTCGCCGTTCACCGCGTCGACGAGGTCGTCGAGCATGTCCATCGTCAACTGCGCACCGTTGGCGCCCGCGTAGATCACCTGATTGCCCGTCAGGCGATTGGCGAGTCCGTCGAACTCCTTGGGGTTCGCCGTATTGTCGCCATGGAAAAACGTATCCAGCCACGTCAGCGCGAGGGCCTTGGCCTTCATCGCGTCGTGGACGGCGCGACTGTCGTTGTCGCCGGTGCCCATGGCGATCTGCGCGGTATCGAAATCGGAATCACCGCCAAGGATGCGCAGTGCTTCGGTCGCCGGATTGATGACGCCGGTCGACTCGGTGTAGCCCTCGCCAATGTCGCGGAAGGCGACGCCCGGCAAGGTCTGTTCGACGTTGTAACGATAGCTGTTGCCGGCGATGTTCTGGAACGGCATCGCCGCGAGCACCGGATTTTCGCGCGCGAAGATTTCGACGACGCCGGAAGCCAGCGGCGTCGGGTTGAGTTTTTCCCACTCGGTAACGGTCAGCATGTATCAGGGTTCCTTGGTCAGTTCTTGTTGTAGCCCGCAGCAATGCGAGCAATCGGGGACAGCGACGCCACGTCGGGCGGTGGCGGGTTGTTGGTGGGCCGGCGCTGGTCGGTCGCCGGGACGGTCTGGGGCTGCGCTGCCTTCGCCTTCCTGATCCACGCCAGCTTTTCGGCCGTGGTCACGTCGGGCACGAGTGCGCGCAGGGATTCGGGGATGGCCGCGAGTTCGGCCGTGAGCAGTTCTTCCGCCGCGACCGTGAGCGCTGCGCGTTCGGTTGCCAGTTCAGCAAGCAAGGTCGCGCGGATCTGTTCGGCCGTGGGCGCGTTCGTGTTGTTTAGTTCATCGGGCATGTTGGATTGCTCGTTACAGAGGAAGCGTCAAAGTTTGGGTTTCGTCGCGGCGCCGCATCAGCTCGGTGTATGCGTCGGCGCGTGTTGGATAGCCGTCGGGGTTCGAATTCATGAGCACGTCAACAGGCGACCAGATGCCCAGCTCTTGCTTGGTCGTCGCGTTCGCGAGTGACTCCGCCTCGGTGAGTTCGTCTTGCTGGTCGGCAAAGTCGACACGCATCGAGGCCTCGGCCGGAATGGTTCCCGGCTTGTGCGTGTTCACCACGGCCTTGAGTACGTCGAACAGTCGCGATTCGGAGACGCGCCACAATGCAATGTCGTCCGCCCGGGCTTCCTTCAGGTCGATCCGGGCCGCGGCTTTGGCGCTGGCCGATTCGCTGGATTTGCTGAGGTCGAAAATGTCGGCGCCGACGGCGTTCGTCGCGGATACCTGGCGCATCACAAACTCGATTGCGTTTAGGATCGAGTCGATTGGCGAATTCGGCGCGGCGAAACCGAACTTGCCTTCGGTCGGCAAGAGGATCGCGCGGTTCGGACCCGTTTCCAGTCGCGTTCCGGCGCCAACACCCGATGCCCATGCTTGGCCGTGGGCCTGCAGTTCGACCGATCGCCACAAATTGCTCAACGCGACGTTGACGGCCTGCTGAGCTTCCACAAGGTCAGCGCCTCCCGGCAGGAAGAAATCCGAATCAGGCAATGCGTCGAACAGCGGCACGAATGGAAGCGCGCCGTAAGGGTTCACGCCGTCCGGATTGTCAGTGCTCGAGATTCGGTTTCCTCGGTGATCGCGCAAGGTGTAGCGGTCGGCCGTCCAGTCGGAATACGTCACGCCGTCCGGGTTGCTGGCCGTGTGCGTGACGATGATTCGGTCCGGGCGTTCCGGGTCCACGGCTTCCACGTCGAGAATCGCGGGCGTGTGCAGATACAGAGCTGGATCGCCTTCGATCCACGCCACGCGCATGACGGTCGTTTTGTGGAGCTTGGTCAGGCGCGAAGCGCGTTTCAGCACGGCATCCGCATTGATCGACCGATAGAGTGCTTCGCCCGCTGCCTGCGACCAGCCGGAAAAGACGCGCTTGGGCGCGACTCGGTAAGTCGCAGCGCTCTTGTCCACGATGCGCCGGAGAATGTTGATTGTGAAAACGCGGAAGCTCGCAGGGTCAGAGAATCGCTGCGCAATCAGGCGGAAAGTTTCGTCTGCCTGTTGGTCGTGGTAGTAGCGCTGCCGGCGAACTGCATCGGCCTTGCGGCCGGCGCTGGACTGCACGAGCTTGAGAAACGCGTTTTCCTCGCGCTTGAATGGATTGCGGATCATGTGCGCGGCATCGTGTGGAAGCCGGTAACCGTCACGCGCTTCGCGATGAACTCGTCGAGGGGAAGCGGTGCCAGCGGTTGCCGGGAAAGGTAGGAGGTATGCAGCGTTCGCGCCTGCGCCATGGAGCGGCAGGAGTCCGCGCACGCAAACGGGACCATCTCGCCGCCGTTGAGCACGCACAACGGGACGTTGATCGGCGTGCCGTGGCAGTTCACGCCGTCGAGTTCATAGCCGGATAGCACGGACTCGCGCAGCGAGTGAATCGCCCAGCACACTGCATGTAGCGCGTCGTCATGAGCGCCGCGGGCGTGGGTAAATTTCGGAATGGACGACGCGCCGTCAGACTCGGCGCTGTTGTCGAAGTTGACTTCGAACGTGCGCATTTCGTCGAGCAAGTCGCGGAATCGCGGGTCAATATGCAAACGGCCTTCCGCTGCAATCGCGTGCATCGAGGTGAATGCGTTTGCTTTCAGGCGGCGCGACGGGTGCACCAACTCGGTTCCCGCACCGAACACCGATTGCTGGACGGACCAGTCGTGCACGTCTTGCGCGTTAAACGATTCGAGCGCGAGCCGGGTCATGTTGAACTCGCGGCCGTAGCGGGTCAGGTTCGCCCGAATGCCGCCAAGCCGCGAGAACGCAACCCGGTCACATGCGAGAACGAAGAAGTGCTCTTCGTCATCGTCGAGGATCATTTTCAGGACGGCCGCCGTATAGGTGCCGTCGCCGTGGCGACTGAGGCCGAACGCACGATCGAGACCGCCGCCAACGGCGAATGATGCGCCGGCAGTGATTGCTTTCAGGTCGGCCGGATACGTTGAGCGCGTGCATTGCGCGATGACTTCGGTCGAGAACAGGGCCGAGCTTGCATCCTGCCAACGATTCAGATGCATTAACCCGAATTGCTGGGGCAGCATCGTTCGCGACAGGGCGCGGAGTTTATTGGTATCGATCCACGGCGGCGCGTTCGCAACAGCGTCGTCGAGGTCGGCGTATTGGATGTGCGAGAAGTACACGCCCGAGCCGGGCTGCTGTGACTCTTGGTAGAGTCCCCAGATTGGCGAACTCTTCGGCCCGACTGTGCTGTCGACCAGCAGGAGCGAGCCCGCGCTATCAAGCAATGAGCCTTGCAACGCGTCCAGCACATCGGCGGACTTCGTTGCATGCAACTCGGATACCTGGGCAATCGTGAGCTTCTTACCCCACAGAGCCCCGGCATTCGCGGGGAATGCCTGAATCGAGTTCGAGAACTCGGAAAGCTCGATCCGGTCGGCGAGAATCTTGACGTCGCCAGCCTTGACCAGCTTGGCGAGCGTCGGGGTCTGCCGGAACGCGTCTACCAGCGCCTTGAATGCTGTTCCGATCGCTTGGGTCTGGGAGTTCGCGACGATCGCGACGGCTTCACCGTGGCGCGTCATGAAGCGCCACAGCGCGATCATGATCACGGCCATTGTCTTACCGTGGCGTCGCGGCCAGCTCAGACACGCAATTGAATAACCGCCGTCGATTGCTTCGGCAATCGCTGCGTGTTCCTCGCCGGTCGGGTTGTATGCAACGAAGCCGCCCCGGCCATCCCGGACGCGCGGCTGCACGTCGTCGAGGAATGCGAAAAAGCCGACGCTGCCGTTTTTCCAGCGGTCTAGCTTCGTCGTTTTTGCTCGGGTCGTTCCAGTTGCCACAGAGTCGGTCGTGAGTGATCGAATAGCGCAATTTTATTGACCGGTATTCGCCACATCTATGCAGTTAGCTATTTTGTTTTTATCTACTTGCTTTCCTTTCGCTTGACGTTAGATTGACGTTGTCTTGACGTATCGGAGCGCAACCCATTATTTCGGACCGCAACACCGCAGCCCGGCCGGATGCATGAACGGTTGATAAACGAAAGGGCCGACTTCCCGGGTGCAGTTGCAAGTTAATTTCACCAATAAATTTCAGCCGCCTCCTTCGGGCCGGGAATTTTTCCTTCCTTCCCTCTTCCAGCTCACCCCGGGATGACTGACTTTCTTGTGGCGGCCGGGATCGAGTGCGGCGCGAAGCGACGCGCGAAGATTTCCGCCGCCTCGTTTTACGAAGTAAAACGAAAGCTCTTGCTCTTAAGCCTTTAGCTCTTGCTCTTGCTCTTGTTCTTGCTCTTGCTTTTGCTTTTGCTCTTGAGCTTTTAGGTCCCCCACTTTGGGGGCATAACTCGGGAACTGGGGGCATAACTCTGGTTGAGTGGGGGCATAACTTTCCGCACCCCATCACGAAAATTCCCAACACGCCGCGAAGCAAATCCGCTATCATTTGCACATCCGGTTCCCCGGACTTTGCTAGCCGCAGTCGGTGCGTCCGACGTCGCGGCGTCGCTGCCAAGAGACCGCGCAGCGACCGACGCCAAGCGAACGCGCGTCGAAACTCCCAGACCAAGCGCGAGAGACTGCGCCCCTGCACTCCGGAAGGTCTGCATGCGAGATTCCGACGCCGATCGAATAGTCGACGCTATCGAGGACATACGCCAAACGATCCACACTCAGCGCGCAAGCGGCGACCCGCAGTTGTGGCGGAACGCTGACTTCCTTGAACACGAGGTGTTGCCGGCCCGGCTGGAACAGCTACGTACTGCCCAGACCCCGCCATCGCCCCAACCAGAACACCCCAAGAGTCTAGCGATCGACGACGAGCTAGCCTCTTTGCTCGCCGGCATAGACCATCCGCGGGAAGTCATAGGCGCAGGCAGCACGGCACCCGTGGCCGAGCCGTGCCAGTCCGAACAGGTCACACTCCGGCCAAAGGCCGCAACAGTCCCACCCCACCCGCTCCCCTGCCTCATTCCCGACGAGGTCATCCGTTCCGCAGAGTGGGACCGCCTCGCACCGAATACCCGCAAGCTTTTGCGGGTGCTCGCCGGGCTTCGCGCAAACAACGGGGACGTTTCCGCGGCGGTATCCGTGATCCGCTGTTCCGGATGGGAAAACCGAAGCAAGAGAGCCCTAACCGATGCGATCCGGGAGGCAATCGAAACCGGATTCCTGTTCATCACACGCGAATCGAACCGGCGCCGCTGCAGGCTCTACGCGTTGACCTGGGCTCCGCTGTCGAAGACGTCGGCACACAAATTCGACACGAATACCAGCGGCTACCGAGTCGGCATGTGGAAGCGTGGAACCGCTGTGGAGCCTGCCGCGCCGCCGATCACACGTGCCGCCTGACTCAACACCATGTCAGCCAGTAGGGACCGAGCATGAACATCGAAGAATCATCGTTCACCGTCGACGAACTCGTGCGCCTCGCACAGAAGTCACCGGGTTGGAACATGCGAGAACTTCCGCCGCAGCGAAAGACGCTAGCCGGCGGGTGCGAACTCGTCATGCTGCCGCCTACGTTGTGGCGTCCTCGTGCGCGTGGGCCGCTTCCCCGCACGAATTGCAAAGTTGCAGTGCTCGGGAATTTCGCGCCCCGGAAACGGGGGACCCGAGAGGAGACGCCAATCGCATTGAAACGCGGGGCTGTAAGTCAGTGCTGACTTATCCACATGTCCCCATAGCTGAGAATCCTACACCAACCTGGGCTTGCTGTAAGCCCCCCACTGGCTGCCACCCTTCGCTCGCGGCACCTAACCCAACCTGAGGAAGCGAACCATGCAGAACTTCTCGATGAGCCAGACAATCCCGGCAGTGCCGGTCCTTACGTTCGCGCAAACGGCGGACGTCCTCGCGCGGATGGAGTCCCTAACCCGCACCCGGGTCGGCGGAATGGATTTGGTCGCCGGTCGGGTCGACGGCAGCGACGTGGCGTTATGCATCGATTCGATGGTCGGCGGGGGAAGCGTCGTTGTGACTTGGTCGACCGCGCCCGATCGGGACTAGGGAAATTTGGCTAGTTTCATTCGCAACTAACCCACAAACTCTTGTCGACATTTCGGATTCACACCGCGAGACTTCGCGCCCCAAAACTGCTGACCAACATGGAGAACCCAACATGACAAACAAGACCATTTCCGCCCCCGCAATCATGCGCCGTTCGAAGCGCGAGGCCGTCCAGAGCACCCGCCAATGCATCCGATTGAATCGGGACGACCTATCGCGCATTCGAAGAGGCGAGATACTGGGAATTCCAGTGACAATGGAAGACGGAACCCATGAGACCGTGCACCTCGCAAGTTTCGACCTGCTGGAAGCAATGAGGGTTGACGACTTGAGGATTGCATTCCGAGCCGGCGCGGATCACGCGAGCTTCTTGGCTCGGCTTGGCAAAGGTTTCGATCAGGGCGAAGCCATCGCACTGACCGATGCAGAGGTGGAAAACATCTTGACTGAGTACGACCTCGACGAGATACGCAGCCTCTCGGTTTCACCCCAGCTATCCGACGGTTCTACACAAGAGTCGTAACTGTTCATCTCTCCAAATAGGGCAGCGGTCGCTGCCCTATTGCAGTTTGCCCTACCGTCCGTATTGTGAATCTAGGAGAATGAGTCGCACCGACGTGGATTCAGCATAGCAAGGGAATCTCAAGATGATTTCGTTCAAGAACGAACGCAGCACCTATACCCTGCCCGGCATTGTCGACACTTGCCCAATCTGTCACCACGGAATCGTCCCGATCTTTGTGACCCATGTTTCCATGCCGTCCCCCCCAGGGATTCCGGGTCGTTTTGAAGTCATTCTGCGATGCCCACGACACTCTTGCTTTCATGTGTATATCGCACGATGCAAGGTCTCAGGAAGCTCGGCTAGCGAAGTCAATTTGAGTGTTGATCGCATCCTTCCGAAGGAGCTTGTTAAACCGGCAATAGCTCCAGAAGTCGAAAAAGTATCTCAATCGTTCGTGAGCATCTATCAACAAGCCAAGGCGGCAGAAAGCTATGGCTTGAAAGAGGTCACCGGGATCGCGTTGCGGAAAGCGCTTGAATTCCTCGTAAAAGACTTCTGCGCGTATCTCGATCCAAGTAGAAGTGATGAGATCAAAGGCGCGAATCTCATGTACTGCATCAAGACGTTCATCAAAGACACAAACATCAATGCCTGCGCCGAACGAGCGGCTTGGCTTGGCAATGACGAAACTCACTACATCCGGCGTTGGGAAGATAAGGACATAACTGACCTCAACACGCTCGTTGACCTTACTGCTGGCTGGATTCGCCATGTCGTCCTTACGAAGAAGTACTTGGACGAAATGCCGGAAGGGAAGAAGCCCTAGGCTCTTGGATTCTCAAGCGTCACCACATTCGCTCCGCCAGCGTCGAAGCTCGCAGGTTCGCATACCGCATCAGGGAGCGTGGGGACCGGTGTCCCGTAATCTTGGCAATCTCGATCGCGTCCAGCGTGGTCCGCTCGAAAAGCCGGCTAGTAGCCTCGTGGCGCAGGTCGTGGAAGTGCAGGTCCATGCACCTCGCCGCGCTGAAAATCCGCGCGAACTGGCGCGACAGTAGCGAAGTCGTCCGGCCTAGCGACTTCCGGTTGTCGCTCCCATCCCACCAAGGGAATACCTGCCCCGCCCGGCCGGCACGCATCCCAAGCAAACGCACCGCAACCGATGACAACGGCACCTGCCGCCGGTCGCCGTTCTTGGTCTTGTCTAGGAACACCGTCCGCCGGGACACGTCCACCTGATCCCAAGTCAGCGTGAACATTTCGCGCAACCGCATGGCCGACTCTAGAGCCAGGTCGAACAGCAGGACCAACGAGGGCGCCTCGTGAAGCTCCAACGGGCGCTGGCGGCCCTTCGGACGCTCACCGGCGAGGATCGCCCTGATTCGCTCTTCCTCGCCCTCCCATAGCCTCCGGTCGCGTTCCTGCGAAAGCTTCACCACGCCGTCAGCAGCAAGCACGACGCGCGAGTCCTCAGGGGTGTAGATCGAGTAGCCCTTCGGCAGCAATCGCAGCGGGTTGGTCGGAATGTCCGCGTGCGCCGCGATCCAGTCTAGGCAGCGTGCTAGGGCGCCCACTCGATGCCGGATCGTGGATGGTGCGAGGTTGTGCCGTCTTTTCAGACTCGTGGTCCACTCCGACGCCCATGCGAACGTCAGCGCACGCAGTTCGATCCCGGGCGGCAAGTGCTCGGCGGCCAATCGAAGTTGTTCGCGGTCCACCTCGGACACATGCTGCCGAGCAAGATATTCGCGCGTGGCCTCGATCAGCAGCCGGGGCCGTTTCTTCGGCCCGTCCTTCACTTCATCGGGGACGATTCCCCGGTCTAGAAGGGCTTCGAGCCGGGCGACGTACTCGTCCCCTTCGCGCTCAGTTGGGAATGACAGATAGACCGGTTTGGGCAGCAGTTCGCCGCGCCGGATCACGTAATGCCAACGGTTGTTGCGTTCGCGTTTGGTAGCCACAGATTCACCCCGGAACCCGCGTACACGGCATGCGCTATCGAGTACGCGTGGTTTTGGCCGATTTTCGAGTGGCTGGCCTCGAAAAAGTCGGCGAAAAAAGGTCGAACGGGGGATGAGAAAATCAGTGTAACTTACTGATTTATATGGAGGCCTGGGTCGGAATCGAACCGGCGTACGCGGCTTTGCAGGCCGCTGCATGACCACTCTGCCACCAGGCCGGTGGGATGGCGAGCTTAATGCGTCGTCATCAAAAAACAAAACCTCGGCGGACCGAGGTTCCTGCGCCGGCAGTGCGATGGCTCGCGGACTGGCCGGATCTTCGCGACGACGCTGTCGGCAGCCGTATCGTGGCGAACAAACTGGAGCGGGAAACGAGACTCGAACTCGCGACCTCAACCTTGGCAAGGTTGCGCTCTACCAACTGAGCTATTCCCGCGTGGGACGCGCATATTACGGAATGCCACGCAGGAGTCAACCAGTTTTGATCGTTTGGCCGTGCTGGAAGGGCCGCAGCGCGCCGTTGTGCCGCAGTTGGGGGCACCCCATTGGGTGATGGAGCCGAGATCAGGAGCACCACCCTCATCCCCCTCCGGGGACTTCTCCCGCCAGCGGGAGAAGGGATTGCTGGATTGAAGGGAGCGCGCTGCTTTGAGCTCTGGAAACACATCTCAGGCTGGTGGCAAACGTCCCGATTGGGGATGGCCCTGCCGAAACCGCCAGGCCGACACGAACCTCTGTCTTCGTCATTCCTGCGAAGGCAGGAATCCAGTGACTTTCGAGATTTCCTGAGCGCCAAAGTCGCTGGGTCCCCGCCTGCGCGGGGACGACAGGCCCCGGATATTGAACAAGTCCGTCAACCAGCGGGTCGGTGACGCCCGATCGCTCAGATCTTGCCGCTGTCGGCATCGCGCATGATCGGCCAGGCGGCGCGCACATAGACGATCGCCGACCAGATGGTCAGGGCCGCGGCGACCACGAGCAGGCCTTCGCCGATGCGATACAGGCGCAGTTCGGGGAAATCGCGCTGGTGCAGGCAGACGACGATGGCGACGATCTGCATGACGGTCTTGAACTTGCCGACCCAGGCGACGCCGACAGCGGCGCGCTTGCCGAGCTCGGCCATCCACTCGCGCAGCGCCGAAATGCTGATTTCGCGACCGACGATGACGGCGCTTGCGACCGCCATCAGGGCGCTCGGGTTCTGCTGCACGATCAGGAACAGGGCGACCGCGACCATGAGCTTGTCGGCGACCGGATCGAGGAAGGCGCCGAACGCCGAGCTCATGTTGTAGCGGCGGGCGATCCAGCCATCGAGCCAGTCGGTGATGCCGGCCGCGACGAAGATGCCGGCGGCGGCGAGGTTCGACCAGCTCCGCGTCGCCGGGAAGTATTCGGGCAGGTAGAAGACGATAACGATGACCGGCAACAGCGCGATGCGGAAAAGGGTGAGGATCGTCGGCAGGGTCAGGTGCATCGGCGGGCATTATCCATGGAGTGCGGCGTAAATGCGTTCGGCAAGTTCACGATTGATCCCGTTTACCTGCATGAGTTCCTCGATTCCGGCCCGGGTGACCCCGGCCAGGCCGCCGAACTGGCGCAACAGCGCGGCCCTGCGCTTGGCCCCTACCCCGGCCACCTCCTCCAGACTCGAGGCCTCGCGCGCCTTCTCGCGGCGACCGCGATGGCCGGTGATGGCGAAACGATGGGCTTCATCGCGGATCGACTGGATCAGGTGCGAAGCCGGCGATTCGGGGCCCGGCCACAGGCTGCGCCCCGAATCGCCGAGGATCAGGCTCTCATGCCCGGCCTTGCGCGCCTCGCCCTTGGCCACGCCGACCACCTGTACGCCTTCCACGCCGAGGGTTGCGAGCACGTCGATGGCTTGGCGCACCTGGCCGAGTCCGCCGTCGATGAGCAGGATATCCGGCAGGCGGCCTTCGCCGGCCTGGATGCGCCGGTAGCGCCGCTCGAGGGCCTGGTGCATGGCCGCGTAGTCGTCGCCGCCGGTGATGCCCTCGATGTTGAAGCGACGGTACTGGGATTTCTCCGGGCCTTCGATACCGAACACCACGCACGAGGCGACCGTCGCTTCGCCCATGGTGTGGCTGATGTCGAAGCACTCGATGCGTTGCGGCACTTCCTCGAGCCTGAGCAGGTCGCGCAGGGCCTCGAACCGGGCCAGCAGGGTCTGCCGGCTGGCCAGGCGCGCGCTCAGTGCGGCGCTGGCATTGGTGCGGGCCATGTCGAGGAAGCGCGCGCGATCGGTGCGCACCGAGGTCTTGATCTCGACCTTGTGGTCGGCATGCGCGGCCAGCGCCTCACCGAGGATGTCGATGTCTTCCGGGGCGTGGCTCAGGATGATCTCCTCGGGCACCGGGCGTTCGAGGTAGTACTGGCCGAGGAAGGAACCGAGCACGGTCGCTTCGTCGGCATCGAGGGCCAGGCGCGGGAAGAAGTCGCGCGAGCCGAGGCTGTTGCCGTTGCGGAAGAACATCACGCTGACGCAGGCGATGCCGTTGTCGATCACGCAGGCCAGCACGTCCATGTCGCGGCCCGCGCCATGCACGTAGTGGCGGGCCTGGATCTTCTTCACGGCCGCCACGCGGTCGCGCATGAGGGCGGCGCGTTCGAAGTCGAGCCTGGCGCTGGCCGCCTCCATCTGGCCGATCAATTCGTCGAGCAAGGCGTTGCTCTTGCCTTCGAGGAACATCGCGGCGTGGCGCACGCTTGTCTGGTAGTCCTCGGCGCTGATGAAATCGACGCAGGGGGCGCTGCAGCGTCCGATCTGGTGCTGCAGACAGGGCCGCGAACGGTTCTTGAAGTAGCTGTCCTCGCAGTTGCGGATGCGGAACAGCTTCTGCAGCACGCTCAGGGTCTCGCGCACGGCGATCGCGCTCGGATACGGGCCGAAGTAGCGCCCGCCGCCGCTGCGCGCGCCGCGGTGGAAGGCCAGGCGCGGGTAGTCGCCGGGAGTCAGGTGGATGTAGGGATAGCTCTTGTCGTCGCGAAGCAGGATGTTGTAGCGCGGACGCAGGGTCTTGATCAGCTGCGCTTCGAGCAGCAGGGCCTCGGCCTCGGTGCGCGTGACCGTGGTTTCGATGCGCGCGATCTGGGCGACCATGGCCGCGATGCGCGGTTCCATGCGCGGCTTGAGGAAATAGCTGCCGACGCGCTTCTTCAGGTTGCCGGCCTTGCCGACATAGAGTAGATCGCGGGCTTCGCCGAGCATGCGGTAGACGCCTGGCGCGCTGCTGAGATTGGCGACGAAGGCCTTGCCGTCGAACGGGGGATCGGGCTGCATGGGGGGATTGTCGCGTGGATGGCGCATTTCGGAAACAGACGGCGGTGAATCCTCGCGAAGCCGCCGCGCGCCGGGACACGTGAATCGCGCTGCTCGCAGGAAGAACGTTCAGATTCGACGCCTTTCTTCACCATGCCCTGTCCCGACACGCAAAGAAAATCGCGGCTGAAGCAACAACGAAGCGGGAACGCGGCACCGGTCATCGAAGCCCGCGCCACCCATCGCGCTCTTCGTAGGAGCGCCTTCAGGCGCGATGCTTCTACACGACGTTGGGGTTCGCATTCGCTCACCTCCAACCTACAACAAAGCGGTAACGCGGCACCGGTCATCGAAGCCCGCGCCACCCATCGCGCTCTTCGTAGGAGCGCCTTCAGGCGCGATGCTTCTACACGACGTTGGGGTTCGCGTACGCTCACCGCCAACAACAAAGCGGCAACGCGGCAGCGGTGATCGAAGCCCGCGCCGCCAGCTCGCCGTTCTACGTAAGCGGCTTTAGCCGCGATTCCTCTTGCGCATCGTGACGAAAAGCATCGCGCGTGAACGCGCTCCTACGAAGAGCGGGCGACCTGCTGCGCGGGCTTCGTTGGCGGATCTCGCGTTGCCGCTTCGTTGTAGGAGCGCCTTCAGGCGCGATGCTCTTCGGCAAATTGCCGAGAAACTGATGCCTTGCGGTTTGCCGCAAAAGAGCATCGCGGCTGAAGCAACAACGAAGCGGCAACGCGGCAGCGGTGATCGAGGCCCGCGCCACACATCGCACGCTTTTCGGAGTGCGCGACGCTACTCGCCGATCGGCACGCGCTTGCCGACGCCGCTGGCGAGGTCGATGCGGACGATCTCGTGGACGTTGGTGTTGGCGACCCAGAGGGCGCCGGCGGCAATCGACAGGCCGCCCGGTTCGACCAGGCGGTAGTTGACGTTGAGCGAGCGCACCGCACCGCTTTTCAGGCTCAGGGCCTTGATCTTGCCGTTGTAGGTATCGGCAATGAAGACGATGCCGCGCGGATCCATGGCGACGTCGAGCGGGTTCTGCAGGCGGGCCGTATCGCGGGCGCCGGCGGCATCGCCGTATTCGTAGAGTCCGTGGCCGACGAGGGTGGTGACGCGGCCGTCACTGAGGCGGACCAGGCGTATGGCCGAGGCCGCCGCATCGGCGACCAGCAACTGCAGGCCGCTCGGGGCGACGCCGCTCGGCTGGGCGAAGCTGGCCTCCAGCGAAAGCCCGTCCTGCACGCCGAGTTTGCCGGTACCGGCCAGGACATTGACCTTGCCGGTATTCAGGTTGAGTTCCCAGACCTGGTTCTGGCTGGCCGAGAGCGCATACAGCTTGTCGGCGACGATGGTCAGGTCGGTCGGATTGCCGATCGGCGTTTCCGTGGCGATCGCGTCATGCGGACGCAGGCGCGCGTGTTCGCCGTTGCCGAGCACGGTCTCGACATCGCCGCCATAGAGTCGTATCCGGCGTACGCAGTGGTTGCCGCGATCGGCGACGTAGAGGAAATCGTCGCGGATGGCGAGCCCCTGCGGATCGTTCAGCCCGCATTCCTCGTTGCGCCCGTCCCAGTAGCCCGCGTCGGCCGATCCGAACTGGCGCAGGATGCGACCGTCGTGATTGCACTCGAGCACGCGGTGGTGGCCGCTGTCGGCGACGTAGAGCAGCTTGTCGGTGGCCAGCAGCTTGCCCGGGAACAGCAGCGGCAGCCGCGGCTCGGGTCGCGAGGCCGGAACCGCAGCCTCGTATTCGCGCAGATCGCGCTCGGCAGCTTCGTCGAGCACCGCGGCGATGCGTTCGTCGAGATCCTGACGGCGTCCTTCGCCCGGGATGATCGCCGAAATCAAGCCCTCGGCATCGATCAGGACCGCGCTCGGCCAGGCATCGACGCCGTACTGGCGCCAGAGCAGATGATCGGGGTCATTGGCCACCGGGTGGCGGATATGCAGGCGGTTGACCGCCTTGAGGACCGCGCCCGAATCGCGCTGATGCGGATATTTCGGCGTGTGGATGCCGATCACGGTGAGGCCGTCGTGATAGCGGTTTTCGAGATAGGTCAGGTCGGGCAGCAGGTTCCAGCAATGGACGTTGTCGTAGCTCCAGAACCAGAGCAGGACGGCACGGCCGCGCAGGGCCGACAACATCGGCGCCTCGCTGGCGTTGACCCAGTCCAGACCTGCCGGAAATTCGGGCGCTGGCGTACGCGAATCCATCCTCACCCCTCGATGCAATCCTGTATCGGCCATGCCGAACGCACCTGGCATCGCCTGCCGCCCCGATTATGACCGACCGAGGCGTCTCGTGAGTGCCATGATGCCATCGCGGGCCAGATCGAGGGCGCGTTGGAAGTCACGCGTCTGGCCGTAATACGGATCGGGCAGTTCGACAGGATCGGAAATCCCGACGAACGGCAGGAACAGCGCGGCGCGTTCCCGGCCCGCGGCCGGCGCCCGGCGCAGCATCGCTTCAAGGTTGACCCGGTCCATGGCCAGCAGGTGATCGAAGCGGCCGAAGTCCGCCGCTTCGAGCTGGCGTGCGCGATGCGCGATGAGCGGATAGCCATGCGCTTCGGCCATGGCAATCGCGCGCGCGTCGGCGCTGCCGCCGACGTGGTAATTCTCGGTACCGGCCGAGGCCACTTCGATGTCGAGGCCGGCCCTGGCGAACTCGACGCGGGCCACGCTTTCCACGGTCGGCGAACGGCAGATGTTGCCCATGCAGACGAACAGGATCCTCATGCCGGACGGCGACCCGCGAGGATGCGCTCGACCCGGGCCAGGTCCTCGGCGGTATCGACGCCGGCCGGAAACGGTTCCGGCGCCAGGGCCACGGCGATGTCATGGCCGTGCTCGAGCGCGCGCAGCTGCTCGAGCGCCTCGACCTGCTCGAGCGGGGTATGGCGCAGGCTCGAAAATAGCCGCAGGAAGCCGGCCCGATAGGCGTACAGGCCGATGTGGCGCAGGAACGGCGTGTTCACCGGCAGCACGGCGCGGTCGCGCGCGAACGCATCGCGTGCCCACGGCAGCGGCGCGCGACTGAAGTAGAGGGCATTGCCATCGGCTCGGCAGACCACCTTCACGCAATTCGGATCGAACAGCTCGGCGGCCGTCTGCAGCGGCGTCGCCAGGGTTGCCATCGGGCTGCCGCTGAGGGCGAGGGTCGCCGCCACCGTGCGGATGCCGCTGGCCGGCGCCAACGGTTCGTCGCCCTGCAGGTTGACGACGATGGTCTGGTCGCTCCAGTTGCGGATGCTCGCCAGCTCGGCGAGTCGGTCGGCACCCGAGGCGTGGTCGTCGCGGGTCATGCAGACCTCGACCGCACTGTCGGCGAGTGCCCTGGCGATGCGCGCGTCGTCGGTGGCGACGACGACTTCGCGGGCGCCGGCAAGCAGGGCCCGTCGCGTCACGTGGACGATCATCGGCACCCCGGCGATCGGCAGCAGCGGCTTGCCGGGCAGGCGTTGCGAACCGAACCGGGCGGGAATGGCGACTACGAATTCCAGATCGGAAGCCATCTTGGGTTTCTGCTGCCTGAATATCGCCCATCAGGGTAGATGAGCGCGCCCGGCAAATACAGGGCCACGGTGTATCATGCAGGCCCGCGAAATCCGAGTCCGACGCCTGCCGTGAATACCGCTCCCAGCGTGCCGTCCGCGCTTCCAACGCGCGCCGCATTGCTGATGGCAGCCAGCGCAACCCTGTTCGGCGTCATGGCGATCGCGATCCGCTACGCCTCGAGGCAACAGCACCCGTTCGAGATCGGTTTTTTTCGCTGCTTTTTCGGTGCCCTGTTCGCCCTGCCCCTGCTCCGCGTCCACGGACTCGAGATCCTGCGCACGCGCCGGCTCGGCTTCTATCTGGTTCGCTGCGGGGTCGGCATCGTCTCGATGATGTGCGGGTTCTGGGCGCTGGTCCACCTGCCGCTGGCGCAGGCGGTCGCCCTGTCCTATTCGACGCCGCTGTTCATCACGATCGGCGCCGTGCTCGTGCTCGGCGAAGTCGTGCGCATGCGGCGCTGGAGCGCGGTGATCGCCGGCTTCATCGGCGTGCTCGTGATCGTTCGTCCGACCGCCACGGATTTCAGCTCGGCGACCCTGGTGGCGCTGCTCGCCGCAGCCATCAGCGGCATGGTCACGATCAGCATCAAGTACCTCTCGCGCACCGACCCGCCGGATCGCATCGTGCTGCTGACCACCTTGCTCTGGGTGCCGCTGAGCCTGCCGCCGGCGCTCGCGGTCTGGAAATGGCCGACCCTCGAAGTCTGGCCGTGGCTGGTCCTGTCGGGCGCGCTCGGCACCGGCGGCCACTACTGCTGGACGCGCGCGCTGAAGATGGCCGAGGCTTCGGCGCTGGCGCCGCTCAGCTACCTGCAATTCATCGTCGTCGGCTTCCTCGCCTGGGCGCTGTTCGGCGAGCTGATCGACGGCTACACCCTGTTCGGCGCCGCAATCGTGATTTCCGCCAGCCTCTACATCGCCCGGCGCGAAGCCCAGGTCGCCCGCCAGCAGCTGGCCGAACCGGTGGTGGCCAAGGGCGAACCGCAGGTCTGAGCCGCAAGCGGCACGCTCAGCGCAGCGGCGCTGCCTTGCGCTCCAGCCACCACAGGCCGCTGGCGAGCAGCAGCCAGAGCAGGAACAGCGGCCAGCGCGGCAGGACCGCGTCGACCTTCGGCAGCGCTGCGGCACTGCGCACGAGAGCGGCGGTCTGCTCGCGGATTTCGCTGCGCAACAGGGCCCTGCCCTGATCCGTTGCGAGAACGAAGATCGGCCAGCGTGCATCGCCATCGATCAGCGTGTGCCAGCCTGCCGCCCCTGGCCACCACGCGGCGCACTGGCGCTCACCGGATTCGGGCAGCAGGGACACCTCGGCACCCGCGGCGTCGACGATGTGCGCCGACGAAGAAATCCCGCAGACGATGCTGCGCCTGTCAACGCGCGCCCTCTCGGGCAGACTGGGAGCGGTGCGACCTCCTGCGCGGGCCAGTGTCGCGAACACTTCGCTCCACAGCGTGCCGTAGCGTGCGCTGTCGCCGCCGAGCAGCAAGCGATAACTGTCGAGCAGTAACCAGACACCGACCCTGCCCTGGCCATGCGTCGTCCAGCGGCCCAGATCCGAGCCGTCGGCGGCGCGGGCCAGGGCGACCGATTTCGCCGCATCGACGCTCGCCGGCCAGCGCGTCAGGCCCGAAGCCGCCGCGCGTTCATTCGTCTGCCCGGCAAGTTCGACGCTGCGATCGCGGTCGCCGGGCTCGAGTGCCAGACCGAGGTCGGCCCAGTCCTCGGTAACCGACGCCGGCAGCGGGCCGGTCACGCGCAGGAGCAGGCCGAGGCCCTTGTCGAGGGCGGTCATGAGCGCCGATTTTTCGCGCGTCGACAATCCGGCCCAGGCGCGTTCGTCGATGACCAGCAGGTCGGCAGCGGCGAGGGTCGCGGCATCGAGTTCGGGCGCCTGCTGGCGCTGCTCGATGCCACGGCTCAGGGCAATGCGGCTGGCCGAACGCTGGCCCGAGTCGAGCGCCCAGCGCCGCAGGTACTTCAGTTCGGCATCGGCGGCGCCGGCGACGAACAGGCTGCGCAGCGCATCGCCGGGGCGGACGACCACGGCAACCGGCAGTTCTTCGAGCACGCTCGCGTCGGCGTCGAGCACGCGCAGACGGAAGTCCTGCACGCCCGGAAAGCGGGCCGTCATCGGCAGTTCGAATTGCCCATCTTCCCCCGCCGTGACGGTGGCCAGCACGGCATCGTCATGGTCGCGCAGTTCGAGGGTGGCCTTGTCCACACCGGCAAGCCTGCCGCGGACCGCCCAACGGCTACCGGCCTCGACGGCGCCCGGCGCTTCGAGGGCAACTACACCGAGCGGCGGCTGACCGGGCTCGAACGCAATACCAATGCCATCTGGCAGCTCGCGATCACGCGCGTCGAGACCGTCGCCAAGAATGCGCAGCTCGCCGATCTCGGGATGGCGTCGAAGGCCGGTGGCGAGATCGGGAACGCGCTCGAAGGTCTGATCATCGCCGACCGCGACATCCGGCAGGGCCAGCGTGAGCAGACCCGGGGCGCGCGCGGCAATCGTCGCGCTGTCGACGCCCGGGCTCAGCACGATCGCGCTAACGCGCGCTTGCGGAATCGACGGCGGATACAGCAGCAGCCACAACGCCGCGGCCACGAGCACCTGGCCGATACAGCGCCACGCGGGCCAGCGTCCGCCGCGGCGCAGGGTTCGCCAGAGCCCGGCCACGACGGCGACGAGGAGAATCACCGCAGTGATCTGCATGGCGTTCATGGCTGCGCCTCGCCGGCGAGGATGTCGAGATACTGGCGCCCGGCCGGATCGGGTTCGGCGCGCTGCCGGGTGCCCGCCGCCGGTGTCGGCAAGGCCGCCCACAGGCGATCCTGCAATTGCCGACGGCATGTCGCGCAGGCCGGTTCGCGCTTCAGTGCGTCGGCCGCGGCAATCAGGCCAAGCGCATCGGGGAGGCGCTTTCCGCGTTCGCGCAGCCAGGCTTCGAGCACCTCGAACTCGGGCAAGCCGCCATCCTGCAGTGCCTGATATGCGTCGATCAGCGGCTGCTCCTCGACACTGGTCGCGACGAGGACGCCGCGCGGATCGCGCAGACCGGCGCGTTCACCGGACAGGCGACGGCTCTCGTCGACGGGCGGAAGCTCGAGCCCGACCCGGGCCAGGTAGATGCGGGTCGATTGCTGGACCTGCTTGATGAACCCCAGCGCGCGATTTTCGTAGGGCAAGGCCTTGGCCGGCGCGCCCTGGCGCAGGTGCAGTTCGGCCTGCCACATCTCGGCCAGGGCGGACTTGAGGATCTTCTTGGTCTCCGGATCGAGCAGGGTCGCCGCCTCGGCGTGGTCATGGGTATGGCCGTATTCGGCGAGGATGTCGTCGGCGCGACCGAAGCCGGCTGCCGGTTCGGCACTGCCTTCGTGGCTGTGATCGCCGGCGAGCGCGTCGGCCTGTTCCGGCTTGTGCTCCTCGTCGTGGCTTTCTGCAACCCGGGCCTCGGCCCGCCCCGACTCGAACTCCTCGCCGAGGAACTGGCCGTAACGCAGGCGCAGGATCTTCTGGTCGACGCCGATCGAATCGGATCTCGACAGGAAGGCCTCGGCGGCCAGCGAGGCGCGCTCGCCAATCAGGGCCTCGGTATCGATGATGATCTGGCGCTGGCTGCGGAAGTAAGCCGGCAGCACCTTCTGCACGATCCCCTCGACGCCCTCGCTCGGCGCCGAGAGTTCGGACGGCCAGCGCAGGATATAGCCCGCGCTGCGCGCGACGTTGGGCTTGGGCTGGCGGTTATCGGCGATCTCCAGGCGCACGATCAGGTCGTCGCCCGCGGCCATGCCGAGTCGGTCGATCGCGATGCGCTGCCGGTAGCGTCGATGGCGTTCGCTACCGCCCTGCTCCGCCTTCAGCGTGAGGCTGCGCTCGCTGACCGAGACCTGCTCGCCGCTGCCCTGGGCCAGGGTCAGGCTCAAGCGCGCGTCACCGAGGCCGAAGTCGTCGTCGACTTCGAAATCGAGCGTCCAGATGTGCTGACCGTCAGCGACCTGGCTGAGGGTACGCTCCGGCTCGATCACGCGGATTTCGGGCGCATGGTCGATTGTGGCATCGAGCCGGTACAGGCGGTCTTCGGCCAGTGGCAATGTCGACTCGGGCGCGATCCGGTAGAGCACCGAATCAGCGAGGATGCGTTCGGCGGTCCATTGCCCGCCCTGCTCCGCCAGCGGCAGCCGGCTGCCATCGAGGAACACGAGCGCGGCAGCGGTCGGCTGCGGGTCGAAGCGAATCGTCCAGCGCAGTTTCGAACCCTCGACGGCCTCGGTTTCGAGCCCTGCTTCGCGGCGCCGGGCCAGGCCGGTATAGGCTGGAGCCTCGACCTCGAGCGTGCCGGCTGCAATCCGGATCACCGTGGCCGGCGCTGGCAGGTCGGCCACCGGCAATCCGCCATCGGCCTGTTCGTGTCTGCCGCCCTGCGGCCAGAACGGCAGCAGCAACAGGATCGCGACCCCGCACAGAACGCCGAAGGTGATGCGCCGCCATGGCCAATGCGGGCGAAGTTCAGGCGGCGGGATCTTATCGAGTCGGGCGCGGATGCGTTCGCGCTGCAGGCGCTGCAATGGCGATTCGTCATCAGCGGGCCTCAACAGCAGATCGGTGCTGTCCTCGAGCAGCGGCACGGCGGTCTCGAAGCGGCGCGCGACCCACAGCATGTCGATCGGCCGCAGCGCACGCTGCAGCAGCCAGGCGAGGACGGCGACCGCCAGCAGCAGGCCGGCCAGCGTCATTGCAATCGGGGCGTGCAAGGCCAGCACGAGCAGCGCCGGCACGAGTACGGGCAGGCTCGAGGCGAGCACGATCGCGGCACGCCGGCGACGCACGCGGGTCCGCGACTGCTGCAGCACGGCCAGGCTCACGAGCTGCTCCGTCGGCGCGTGGCCAGCAGACGCTCGGCAAGGAACACCAGCGCGATCAGGATAAGCAGCGGTGTATCGAGTGGCGTCTTCGGAGCGATGCCTGCATTCGCGCCGCGCTGCGCCTGCACGGCAGTGGCCAGCGCACGCGTCGGCGCCCTGGTCTCGCCTTCGAACAGCCTGCGCAGCCGGTCCGGAAACCCGGCATCGAGCAACGCCGGCAGGCGCTCGGGCGTCGGCGGATGCAGCAGGCGGATCAGATGTCCGCGGCCGATCGATTCGTCACGCGCCAGCGGCGTGCCGCCGGCATCGCGCCAGACCACGCGACCGGCCTGCGCGCCCTCTTCGATACGCAACAGGCGACCGCCGTCGCGGACCCAGCCGAGTAGTTCGGGCGGCAGTTCGGGGCCGAGCCAGACCAGCCAGTTCGTGGCCGCATCGACCTGCGCGCCGATCAGGCGATCATCGATCGTCCAGCGTTTCGGGTCGCTGGCCTGCCAGGCGCCCAGTGCCGCACGAAAGTACTCGAGGCCGGCAGCTTCGGGGCCGGCATGGCGCAAGGCGACTGCGTGCTGGGTCGGGGGCAGCGTCGCCGAGACCGGCGGCTGGCCCGGCACGATCCGCCATTCGCCCGCATGCTGCAGTTGCAGGCTGCCGGCATCGAGGCCATCGAGTTCGGCCGGGACGAGCACGGTGAGCCGGTCCGCCGGGTCGAGGCCGGCATCGAATTCGCGCAGCAGGCTCGCGAACGGCTGCGGCGAAGGCGGCGCGGCATCGCCGACCTCGGGAAATCCCGGCGCGAGCCAGCGCCACTCGCCGCCGGTGTCGGCCAGTTCCCGTTTTGCAGCGGTGATGTCCACACCATCGGCCACGGCGATCCACTGCCGCGGACCGCGCCAACTGCCCTGCAGCAGTGGCTGTGCCAGCAACAGGGCGACCAGCGCGAGCAGCAGCAGTCGCCATGCGAGCAACCAGGGATCCTCGAAGCGCAGGCGCCGGCGCGGCTTGACGCTTTCGCGTAGCCAGCGCAGGGCGGCGAAGTCGATGGCGGTCTGTTCTGTCCGCCGGATCAGATGGATGAGCAGCGGCAGCAGCGCCCCGGCCAGCGCGAACAATCCGAACGGCAGCAGCAGGCTCAGGCTCACTGGCGTTCCGCCGCGCGCTGCGGCGCCCCGAACAGGCGCCGCAGCGGCTCGTCGGGTTCGCGATCGAGATGATGCTCGACATGCGCGATGCCGACTGCTGCGAAGCGCTTGGCCAGGCTGTCGCGCGCCGCCGAAAAGCGCTCGAGGAAATCGTTGCGCGCACGATCGCCGTCGGCGAGCAACTCGGCACCGGTCTCGGGGTCGCGGAATCGATGGCCGCCATGGAACGGAAAGTCGCGCTCCTCGGCGCTGAGCAGGCCGATCGAGACGACCTCGCGCCGGGCAACGGCGAGACGCGTGGCCAGTTCGACCAGACGCTCATCGAAATCGTCCGACAGCAATACCACCAGCGCGCCGGGCCGGATTCGCTCCCAGAGCGGACGCAGTTGCGCGGCCTCGGGCAGTTCACCGGCGCAGCGCATGCGTTCGAGTTCGAGCATGCAGCGATCGCGCTGGCGTGCACCGGCCGCATCGGCGACGAAATGCAGCTCGCTGCCGGACAGGCCGACCAGTCCGAAGCGGTCGCCCTGGCGCAGGGCCAGTTCGATCACGCAGGCGGCCAGCAAGCGGGCCGCGTCGAGTTTGCTGTAGTCGGCGCGACTGCGGTCGGCCTGGGCCATCGAGGCGCTGGCATCGATCACGATCCAGACCGTCAGCGGGCTGTCGCGTTCGGCCTCGCGCACGAAGTAGCGATCGGATCGCGCATACAACTTCCAGTCGATGCGACGCGGCTCGTCGCCCGGCTCGTAGCCGCGGTACTGGGCGAATTCAAGGCCGGCGCCGCGACTGCGACTCGAATGCATGCCGAGCCCGTCACCACCGGCGGTCGAGCGCGCGACCAGGCGCAGGTCCCTGAGCCTCGCCCGCAACGCATCTGGCAGCCGCACCGGCCGGCTCTCAGCCCGGGTAGTCGACGACGCGCAACAGCACGTCGATCACGTCGTCGGTCGAGCGGCGTTCGGCTTCGGCGGCAAACGAGAGCAGGAGCCGGTGGCGCAGCACCGGCGAAGCCAGCGCGACCACGTCCTCGCGCGTCGCCGCGAAGCGGCCATGGATCAGGGCGCGCGCCTTGGCCGCCAGCACCAGGGACTGGCCGGCACGCGGTCCGGCGCCCCAGCGCACCCATTCGCGGACCTCGGCGATCGTCGAATCCTGCGGCCGCGAGGCGCGCACGAGGCGCGTGATCCAGGTCAGCAGGTCCTCGCTGACATGCACTTCGCGTACGCGCTGCTGCAGGGCGATGATCTCGGCCGCGTCCATGACCTCGGGCACCTTGCCGGCGCTGCGTCCGGTCGTGCGCACGAGGATCGAGCGCTCCTCGCTCTCGCTCGGGTAGTCGACGCGGATGTGCAGCAGGAAACGGTCGAGCTGGGCTTCGGGCAAGGGATAGGTGCCGGCCTGCTCGAGCGGGTTCTGCGTGGCCAGCACGAAGAACGGCTCGGGCAGCGGATAGGTCGTCCCGGCATAGCTGATCGTGTGTTCCTGCATGGCCTCGAGCAGGGCCGCCTGGGTCTTCGGCGGGGTCCGGTTGAGCTCGTCGGCCAGCAGCAGGCTGGTGAACACCGGCCCCTTCTGGAACTTGAAGTAGCGCTTGCCGGTGCCGTGGTCCTCCTCGAGGATTTCGGTGCCGAGGATGTCGCTCGGCATCAGGTCCGGAGTGAACTGGATGCGCCGGAAGGCCAGGTTCAGGGCCTCGCCGAGCGACCGCACGAGCAGAGTCTTGCCGAGTCCCGGCACGCCCTCGAGCAGGCAGTGGCCACCGGCCAGCAAGGCGGTCAGCAACTGCTCGACGACCTCGTCCTGGCCGACGATGGCCTCGGCGATCGCACTGCGCAGCCGCGCAAGCTTGTCGATCTGCTGTTGCACTTCCGTTTCGTTGACGACGCTGTTCATGTTCATTCTTCCGGATCTGTGTCGGCACCGCGGCAGGATGCCCCGGTCCCTCGTAGGAGCGCCTTCAGGCGCGATGCTCTTGGTGCGACCAAAGCAAAAGCATCGCGCCTGAAGGCGCTCCTACAGCTAGTTCATGCCTAGTTGGTCATTGCATAGACCGCAATGTTGACCGCGAACTTGGTGTTGTCCTCGGCCAGGAAGCGCTTGTTGCGCCAGTCGTAGTCCCACTCGCAGCCGTAGTCCTTGTTGCTGTAGAGCAGACCGAGCCGACCGTCGATCTCGATGCCCTTGAGGTAGTCGTGGACCAGGTCGTCGCCCCAGCCGTTGAGCTCGAAGCCAGTCGCCGGTGGCCCGTCGAATCGGAAGAAGCTCGTGAATAGCGGATGCGACTTCGGCAGCTTCCTGAGCGCCTGGGCACCGAAGATCGAAGCCATCTCGCTCTCGAACGACGTCGCGAACAGCCCGTCGATGTCGTGGTTGCAGTCGTCGACCAGAACGAAGCCGCCATTTCGCACATAGGTCTCGAAGTTGCGCCGTTCATCGGGGTTGAACTCGACGAGCTTGTGTCCGGCCAGATAGCAGAACGGCGCATCGAGCATGCGCGGATCGGCCAGCGCCAGCACATGCTCCTTCGGATCGACCCGCAAGGTCGTGTACTGAATCAGCGCATCGATCAGGTTGGAAGGCATGCGCTGATCGACATCCCAGTCTCCCGACTCGTACATGAGGCGCGTGAAGCGGAAGTCATAAGAGCCGGGAATGGGGAATGGAGAATCGGGAATGGAGGACGCGCCTCGCGCATGCGAAACCGGCGCGATGGCGAGGCCGGCAACAAGGAGGCGGAGGAATTCGGCGCGAGTCATCGGATCGATTGGAGCCAGTGCGCGATGAATGGCGGTCGGCCGGAACAACACACGAATGTCCGGCTTCGACCGCTCTTCACCATTCCCTATTCCCTATTCCCAATTCCCGATCAAACGGCATCCGACAACGAGGTAAACGTGAAGTCGCGGATCTTCATCGGCGGGATCATCATCACGAACGGCGACTCGTCGTCGCCGACGCGGACCGGCTTGCCGATCTCCTCGATGTTGTTGAGCATGATCACCGGCGACTCGTTGAAGCGGAAATTCTTGATCGGATACTTGATCTCGCCGTTCTCGATGTAGAAGGTGCCGTCGCGGGTCAGGCCGGTCAGCAGCACGGTCTGCGGATCGACCATGCGGATGTACCATGTGCGCGTGACGAGGATGCCCTTCTTGGTCGTCTTGACCAGGTCCATCGTCGACTTGTCGCCGCCGACCATGATCAGGTTGCCGGGCTGGCCGATCGCCTTCTTTTCCTTGAGCTTGGCCCAGTAGCGCGAGTACTGCAGGTATTCGACCTTGCCCTTGGTGATGATCGGCGTGCGCTCGCGCGGCAGGCCTTCGTCGTCCCAGGGCAACACCCCGGCGACCGGGTCGGCCGGGTCGGCGTACAGGGTCACGCGCTCGTCGTAGAGCTTTTCGCCGACCTTGTTGCCACCGCCCTTCTTCGACAGGAAGCTGCGTCCTTCGTCGGCCTGGCGCGCATCGAAGCCGAACATCATGAACGAGATCAGGCCCGACGACGCCGCAGGTTCGAGGATCACCGTGTACTTGCCCGGCTCGAGTGCCTTGGCATCCCTCGATTTCGTGGCCTTGTCGACCGCGACCTTGATCTCGTCCTGGGCATCGAACTGGCCGACGTCGGCCAGGTTGCGCGCGACCCAGCCCGAACCGGTGCCGTCGTCGGTGCGCACGGTGCAGGTGAAATCGAGGTTGGTGCTTTTCTGGTAGGCGAAGTTGCCGTTGCTGTTGGCGATCGCCGAGAAGCGATCGCTGTCGGCGAAGAAGCCGGCCGCCACGCATTTGGCCGCCTTGCTCGGACCGATCGAATCGGCGGCGACCTGGGCCCGGTATTCGGGCTTGATCGTTGCGGTCTTCTCGAACCAGGTCTTGCTCGGCGTGTAGCTCTGCTTGCCGATCGCCGGCACGAACTCGGGGTTCTCCGGCGCCAGCCGGGCCAGCTCCTCGGCGCGACGCACGACCTTTTCAAGTGAGGCGTCGTCGAATTCGTTGATCGTCGCGGTGCCGACGCGCTTGCCGAACGCGACCTGCACGCCGAGTTCGGCGTCGCTGACGATGCCGCTGGTCGAAACCTGGTTCAGGGCGTAGCGGATGTTGCCGTCAACCCGGCCGTCGAGGGTGGCCGTGCATTCGTCGGCCTTCGACAGCTTTACGACCTTTTCGAGGATCGCCTTGGCGTCCTGTTCTGAATAGATGCTCATCGATAAGACTCCTGCGCTCAACCAAGGCTGCGAGCGGTGTTGATCACGTTGATGCCATTGAATCGGGCGGTGCTCGATCCGTGCGAAACGGCGGAAACCTGACCGGGCTGGCCCTTGCCGTCGAAGAACGAACCGTTCAGGCGATAGTCGCTCTCGTCGCAGATCGCACTGCAGGCGTTCCAGAACTCGGGCGTGCGGATCTGGTAGGCGACGTCCTCGATCATTTCGGTGATCTTGCCCTTCTTGATCTCATAGAAGAGCTGGCCGCCGAACTGCGCGTTGTAGCGCTGCTGGTCGATCGAGAACGAACCGTCGCCGATGATGTAGATGCCGTCCTCGACGTCCTTGATCATGTCGGCCGGGCTGAGCTTGTCCTTGCCCGCGGCCAGCGAGACGTTGGCCATGCGCTGGAACTGCACGCTCGACCATGAATCGGCGTAACAGCAACCCTGCGAGTGCTCGAGCCCGAGGATATGGGCCTGGTCGCGGATCGCCTGGTAGTTGACCAGCACGCCATCCTTGATCAGGTCCCAGCGCTGGGTCTTGACGCCCTCGTCGTCGTAGCCGACGGCGCCGAGCGAGGTCTTCTGCACCTTGTCGGCGAAGATCGTGACCTTGTCGCTGCCGTACTTGAAGTTCTTCGACTTCCACTTGTCGAGGGTGGCGAAGCTGGTGCCGGCATAGTTGGCCTCGTAGCCGAGCACGCGATCGAGTTCGGTCGGATGGCCGACCGACTCGTGGATGGTCAGCCACAGGTGGGTTGGGTCGAGCACGAGGTCGAACTTGCCCGGCTTGACCGAGCGCGCCTTGAGCTTCTGCTGGGCCTGCTTGGCCGCGGCCACGGCGTCCTCGAGCATGTCGTAGGAGTCGGTGTAGCCGACCACGCCGCCGGGCAGCGCGATCTTGTGCTCCTTCTTCGCATCGAGGTATTCGAAACCCATTCCGACCGGCGCGGACAGGCCGTCGCGGGTGCGGAACTTGCCGCTGGCCTTGTCGATCGCGGTGACCTGCAGCGGTGCCCAGATGCGATGGATGTCCTGGTCGATGTAGGAGCCGTCGGTCGAGGCGAAGTATTTCTGCTCGTTGACCTGGAACAGGATCGAATTGACGTAGTTGGCGCCGGCCTTCATGGCCGCGGCATTGACACCGAGCAGGAGGTCGACCTTTTCCTTGATCGGCACGGCCATCGCGTTCTTGACGATCGGCGTGGCCCAGGACACTTCGCCGACACCCGGCGTCGGCGCCAGCTGGACCGGCTCGGTGGTCAGCTTCGAATTGGCCTTGGCGATCTGCACGGCCTGGCGCGCGGCCTTCGCCACGGCATCGGCACTGAGGTCGCTCGAGGCGGCGAAGCCCCAGGTGCCGTTGGCGATCACGCGGATGCCGACACCGGTCGATTCGGTGTTGACGACGTTCTGCACCTTGTCTTCGCGGGTGATCACGAACTGGCGCAGGTAGCGCCCGATGCGCACGTCGCAGTAAGTCGCGCCGTCGCCCTTGGCCGCCGTCATCGCGGTATCGGCAAGGCGCTTCTTCAAACCCACGTCGAGCTTGCTGACCAGTTCTTCGGCGGCGATGGCCCGACCCCAGGCCGGAATCGCCAGGGCGCCGAGGCCAAGTCCGCTGGCCTTGATAAAGTCACGTCGTTGCATGGTTTCCTCCAGCTGAAAACGGTTGACTGGACGACCGGATCAAGGCGGCCATCGGCTTTCCACGAAACGACCGGGGTCCATTCGCGGTGACACACCGGGCGAGAATGGCGTTCGTCGAATGACCCGTCATGTGGCGAATGGCATGGTTGTCCTAACCCAGACTGCGTGCGGTATTGATCACGTTGATGCCGTCGAAGCGCGCCGTGCTTGCGCCGTGCGACACGGCCGAGACCTGGCCGGGCTGGCCCTTGCCGTCGAAAAATGTCCCGCCGATCCGGTAGTCGCGCTGGTCGCAGATCGCGCTGCAAGCGTTCCAGAACTCGGGTGTGCGGATCTGGTAGGCGACATCTTCGATCTGGCCGGTGATCTTGCCGTTCCTGATCTCGTAGAAGAGTTGGCCACCGAACTGCGCGTTGTAGCGCTGCTGGTCGATCGAGTACGAACCGCGACCGAAGATGTAGATGCCGTTCTCGACATCCCTGATCATCGTCGCCGGATCGAGTTCGGCCTGGCCCGGCTGCAGCGAGACGTTGGCCATGCGCTGGAACTGCACGCTCGCCCATGAATCGGCGTAACAGCAACCCTGTGAGTGCTCGAGACCGAGGATATGGGCCTGGTCGCGGATCGCCTGGTAGTTGACCAGTACGCCGTCCCTGATCAGATCCCAGCGCCCGGTCTTGACGCCTTCGTCGTCATAGCCGACGGCACCGAGAGAGCCGGGCTGGGTCTTGTCGGCGACGATCGTGACCTTGTCGCTCGCGTACCTGAAGTTCTTCGACTTCCACTTGTCGAGGGTGGCGAAGCTGGTGCCGGCGTAGTTGGCCTCGTAGCCGAGCACGCGATCGAGCTCGAGCGGATGGCCGACCGATTCGTGGATGGTCAGGAACAGGTTGGTCGGGTCGAGGACCAGATCGTATTTGCCGGGCTTCACCGACGGCGCCTTTAGTTTCTCGCGCGTCTGCCTGGCTGCGGCCACGGCATCGGCGTGCATGTCATAGGAACGTCCATAGACCACCGCGCCGCCCGGCATCTCGAAGCGGTCCTCCTTCTTTGCATCGAGGTACTCATAGCCCATGCCCATTGGCGCCGACAGGCCGTCGCGGCGGCGGAACTTGCCGCTGGCCTTGTCCACGGCGGTGACCTGCAGCGGCGCCCAGATGCGATGGATGTCCTGGTCGATGTAGGAGCCGTCGGTCGAAGCGAAGTACTTCTGCTCGTTGATCTGGAACAGCGTCGAATTGACGAAGCTCGCGCCGGCGGCAATCGCAGCCGCGTTGACGCCGAGCAGGAGGTCGACCTTTTCCTTGATCGGCACCGCCATCGCGTTCTTGACGATCGGCGTGGCCCAGGACACTTCGCCGACGCCCGGGGTCGGTGCCAGCTGGACCGCCTCGGTAGTCAGTTTCGAATTGGCCTTGGCGATCTGCACGGCCTGGCGTGCCGCCTTCGCCACGGCATCGGCACTGAGGTCGCTCGAGGCCGCGAAGCCCCAGGTGCCGTTCGCGATCACGCGGATGCCGACACCGGTCGATTCGGTGTTGACGACGTTCTGCACCTTGTCTTCGCGGGTGATCACGAACTGGCGCAGGTAACGCCCGATGCGCACGTCGCAGTAAGTCGCGCCGTCGCCCCTGGCCGCCGTCATCGCGGTATCGGCCAGGCGCTTCTTCAAACCCACGTCGAGCTTGCTGACCAGTTCTTCGGCGGCGATGGCGCGGCCCCAGGCCGGAATCGCCAGGGCGCCGAGACCAAGTCCGCTGGCCTTGATGAAGTCACGTCGTTGCATCGATGGCTCCGCTGTACCTGCGCCGATCCCGGCAATCGCTCGATCGTGGGGCAATCAGGCTGCCGCGTCATGTGAGGATAGGCATGGTCGACGCCCGATTGCCCAGTAAAGCGCGGCACGGGGCTGACGCAATGTTCAGGAACTGCAGGACAGCATCGAGCAGCCGGCGCGGTTCCTGGCCCAGTCCGGTCGGCGCAGGGCGAAGCGTTCGCGGCCAGGCTGGTCCTCGTAGGGCCTGCGCATGACATCGAGCAGTTCGTGGATCTCCGACTCGTCGCCCTGGTTGGCCTTGTCGATGGCCTGCTGGGCCAGCCAGTTGCGCAGCACATAGCGCGGATTGGTCGCGCGCATGCGCTCCCGGCGCAGATCGGCCGCTTGCGGATCGCTGGCCAGCCGTCTGGTATAGCGTTCGAGCCAGGCGTCCAGATCGGCGGCCGAAGCTTCGCGCTTCGCGTCGTCATAGAACGCGGCGCTGAATTGGTCCGTGGTCGGCCTGCTTTCGCCGAGATCCGACAGGGCGCGGAAGAACAGGGTCATGTCGACTTCCGCCGCCGCCATCCATTCGACCAGCGACTGCATCAGGGCGACATCCTCGTCGCGGCACTCGGCGAAACCGAGCTTGGCCGCGATGTTGGCCCGGTCAGCCGCCATGTAGACATCGGCATAACGGTTCAAGCCGGCCTGCAGCGGTTCGATCGACGGAAAGACCGGGGCCAGGGCCTGGGCCAGACAGGCGAGGTTCCAGTGCGCGATATTCGGCTGCTGGCCGAAGCGGTAGCGGCGGTTCTGGCGATCGGTCGTGTTCGGCGTCCAGTCCGGATCGAAGTTGTCGATCCAGCCGTAGGGGCCGTAATCGATGGTCAGGCCGAGGATCGACATGTTGTCGGTGTTCATCACGCCGTGCACGAAGCCGACCCGCATCCAGTGCGCGATCATCGATGCCGTGCGCGCACAGACCTCACCGAACCAGTCGCCGAGCACGGTCTCGCGATCGCCGCGCAGATGGGGGAAATCACGGTTGATCGTGAAATCGGTCAGGCGCTCGAGCAGCGCGGTTTCGCCGCGCGAGGCCGGCAACTCGAAATGGCCGAAGCGGACGAACGAGGGTGCGACCCGGCAGACCACGGCGCCGGTCTCGGGCTCGGGGCGGCCGTCGTAGAACATGTCGCGAATGACCGTATCACCAGTGGCGACCAGGCTCAGGGCCCGTGTGGTCGGCACGCCGAGATGGTGCATGGCCTCGCTGCAGAGGAATTCACGGATCGAGGAACGCAATACGGCGCGGCCGTCCGCGCTACGTGAGTACGGTGTCGGTCCGGCACCCTTGAGCTGCAGTTCCCAACGCTGGCCGCCGGCAGCGACGACCTCGCCGAGGGTGATCGCACGGCCGTCGCCGAGCTGGCCGGCCCAGTGGCCGAACTGGTGGCCGCCATAGTTGCTGGCAAACGGTTGCATGCCTTCAAACAACGCATTTCCGCCGAAAACATCGGCAAATTGCTGGGATTTGACCTGATCTTCGCTGAAACCGAGCGATTCAGCCATTTCGCGCGAATGCGCGATAAGGCGCGGCTGGCTGACCGCCGTCGGCGCCACCTCGGAATACAGGGCGCCCCTGACCTCACGCAGGCGCGGCCCGCTCTCGCCATCGGCCGGCAGTTCGCGGACGAAGGCATTGTCGAAGTGCAGTGGAACGGGTGCGGCAGTCGTTATCATGGCCATCAATGTCGGCGCGTTCGCAGGCGAATCAAGCGGCCAGTGTCGGCCATTGCCGGGGCTTTGCAAGATCCAGCCCGTGCCGATATACTTGCGCGCTTTGCTCAAGCCCGTTCGCCCCGAGGTTTCCAATGAAAGTCCTTTCTTCGCTCAAGTCCGCCAAGTCCCGCCACCGCGATTGCAAGATCGTGCGTCGCCGCGGCAAGGTTTTCGTGATCTGCAAGAGCAACCCGCGTTTCAAGGCGCGCCAGCGCTGAGCGGATCGACCGCAGTTCCGCGTCGAAGGGCCGCGCAAGCGGCCTTTTGCGTTTATGGCCTCCCATTTCGGCTCGCAGGGATAATGTGCGAAAGGCCATGGAACTCGCGCTGCGGTTCTGTTAAAACTGCGCCTGTCGGCAAAATCATCCATTGGGATCAGGAGGTTCGGAGATGAACTTGAAGTTTGTTCTCGGTAGCACGCTGCTCGTTGCCGGCCTCTTCGCGGCCGCCCCCGTGGTCCACGCGGAAGACCTCATGCTCGGCCAGACCACGGTCCGTGCGGTCAAGACGCCTGATCGCGGCCTGACCATGAGCCAGGTCGAGAAGCGCTTCGGCGCGCCCGAAGCCAAGCTGGCTCCTGCCGGCGGCGACACCCCGCTGCATCCGACCATCAATCGCTGGAAGTACAACGGCTTCACCGTCTACTTCGAGCGAAACATCGTCCTGCACAGCGTCCGCGACGACGCCTGATCCGACCCGATGACCGAATCTGCCAGGCGCCTGCCTGCCGAGTGGGAACCGCAGGCAGCGATCCTTGTTGCCTGGCCCCATGCCGGCACCGATTGGGCCGACCGCCTTGGATCGGTTGAATCGACCTATGCCGCCCTGGTCGCCGGCATCACCCGCTTCGAACCCGCCTTTGTGCTCGTTGCCGATGCCGAAGTGCGCAATCGCGCGGATCAGCTGCTGAAACAGCATGGCGTCGATACGGACCGGGTCCGTTATCTGCAGGTGCCCTATGACGACACCTGGTTGCGCGATTCGGGGCCGATCACGTTGACCGATGGCCGTCGCTTCACCCTGAACGATTTCCGTTTCACCGGCTGGGGCGGCAAGTTCGAGGCCAGCCTCGACGACCGCATCGTCGGCGAACTGGTCGATCGCAGCGTGTTCGCCGAATCGACCCACCGCCCTATCGACTGGGCGCTGGAAGGCGGCGCGATCGAATCCGATGGTCGCGGCTCGATCCTGACCACCTGGAAATGCCTGCATCTGCGCCATCCCGATCAATCGCGCGAACAGATCGATGCGGTTCTGTGCGATACCCTCGCCGCCACGCGCGTGCTCTGGCTCGACCACGGCTACCTCGAAGGCGACGACACCGACGCGCATATCGACACCCTGGCGCGCTTCGCGCCGGACGACGCAATCGTCTACCAGGCCTGCAGCGATCCTGCCGACAGGCACTACGAAGAACTGGGCCGCATGCGCTCAGAGCTCGAAGCCCTGCGCACCCCGGAAGGCAAACCCTACCGCCTGTACGCCCTGCCCTGGCCGAAACCGATCATCGACGAAGGCCGGCGCCTGGCCGCCTCGTACGCGAACTACCTGATCGTCAACGGCGCGGTCCTCGTGCCCGCCTACGGCGACGAGGCCGACAACGAGGCCGCCCGCATCATCGGCCTTGCCCATCCGGGTCGAGAGATCGTCCAGATTCCTTGCCGCCCGCTGATCTGGCAGAACGGCAGCCTGCATTGCGTGACGATGCAGTTGCCCGAGGGCGTGCTGGCCTGATCGGCGAGAGCATCGCGCCTGAAGGCGCTCCTACGACGAGCCGGTCGGGCGGCGCGGAGGTCGATGAGCGGCGATGCGTTTCCGTTTCATTGTAGGAGCGGCTTCAGCCGCGATGCCCTTTTTTGGGTTGGTGCCAGAAAGTCGGATTGGTGCCGGAGAGCATCGCGCCTGAAGGCGCTCCTACGAAGGGCCGGCGGGGTGACGCGGGCGTCGATGGCCGGCGATGCGTTTCCGCTTCTTTGTAGCGGCTTTAGCCACGATGCCCTTCGCTCAGCCACACCGCATCCCAGAATGGATACTCGCCGACGCGCCTTGCCAGGCCGGCACGTACCGGATTGCGGACCACGTAGCGTGCGAGCGAAACCACGTCTTCGTCGCGGCGCACGGCATGATCGTGGAATCCGCGGGCCCAGACCTGTCCGCTGGCGGCACGCGACACATTCACCGCCCGGGATGTCGACCCCTTGATGCGTCCGACAAGGGTCGAAAGCAAATCGGCGCCACCGAGTTCGACCAGTCCATGCCAGTGGTCGGGCATTAGCACCCAGCAAAACAGCAGTGATTGCCGCAGAAGCTCCCGCGCATTAAGGGCACGTACGAAGGCCCGTGCGCTGGTCTGGTCGGCAAATAGCGTCGCGCGACCAGCCGTGCAGAATGTGACGAGATATATTCGGCCGGGGTCACTTGCGCGACCTATGCGCAAGCGCGCGTGGCCTCGAACAGGAATGCTTGGCTGGTTCATGCGGCTATGATTCGCCAAGGCCGGCTAATGCACGATGGACGTTTTCGGAGTTTTTTGTAGGAAAATGCCGCATTGGTGCTGGTCAGGTAGTTGACTCTCGCGGCAACCCTGAGCAGGGGCATCGCGCCTGAAGGCGCTCCTACGAAAAGAGCAAATGCCGGCCCAGCGATTCGGCGAACGGCGATACGTTTCCATTTCGTTGTAGGAGCGGCTTCAGCCGCGATGCCCTTTCCAGGATCATGCGGGAGAACATCGCGCCTGAAGGCGCTCCTACGAAAAGCCGGAATGCCGGCACAGGGCCCCGACGACCGGCGATACGTTTCCGCTTCGTTGTAGGAGCGGCTTCAGCCGCGATGCCCTTTCCAGAATCGTGCGGGAGAGCATCGCGCCTGAAGGCGCTCGTACGAAAAGCCGGAATGCCGGCACAGCGCCCCGACGACCGGCGATGCGCTTCCGCTTCGTTGTAGGAGCGGCTTCAGCCGCGATGCCCTTTCCAGATTGGTGGCGGAGTGCATCGCGCCTGAAGGCGCTCCTGCGAAGGGCCGGCCACCGGCGCAGGGCTTCGATGCCCGGCGATGCGTTTCCGCTTCGATGTTGCCTTGAGATCGGGCAATCAAACCCGCAACTCGTATTCCGCGCTACCATTCCGCCTTTGCCTTCCCGTCATTCCCATGAGCCCGAAGTCCCTCAAGGTTGCCCTGCTGCAGGAAACCGACCACGGCAGCACCGCGGCCAATCTGGACGCCATCGAGGTCGGCCTGCGCGAGGCCGCGGGCGCCGGTGCGCAGCTGGTGCTGCTGCAGGAGCTGCACAACGGCCCGTATTTCTGCCAGCACGAAAGCGTCGATGAGTTCGACCGTGCCGAGTCCATTCCGGGCCCGTCGACCGAACGCATCGGCACGCTGGCCGAGGAACTGCGCCTGGTCGTGGTCTGCTCGCTGTTCGAGCGTCGTGCTGCGGGGCTCTATCACAACACCGCCGTCGTCTTTGACCGCTCGCGCGCGATCGCCGGCGTCTATCGCAAGATGCACATCCCGGACGATCCGGCCTTCTACGAGAAGTTCTACTTCACCCCGGGCGACCTCGGCTTCGAGCCGATCCAGACATCGGTCGGCAAGCTCGGCGTGCTGGTCTGCTGGGACCAGTGGTATCCCGAAGGCGCGCGCCTGATGGCCCTGGCCGGAGCCGACCTGCTCCTGTATCCGACCGCGATCGGCTGGGATCCGGCCGACGCACAGGATGAAAAGGACCGCCAGCGCGAAGCCTGGATCATCAGCCAGCGCGCCCATTCGGTGGCCAACGGCCTGCCCCTGCTTTCGGTCAACCGCACCGGTTTCGAGGCCTCGCCCGATGGCGGCCGCGGCATCCAGTTCTGGGGCTCGAGCTTCGTTGCCGGCCCCCAGGGCGAGTTCCTGGCCCAGGCCTCGACCGACCAGCGCGAGCTGCTGCTGGCCGATGTCGATCTCGCGCGCAGCGAGTCGGTGCGCCGGATCTGGCCCTTCCTGCGCGACCGCCGCATCGACGCCTACGCCGATCTGCTCAAGCGCTACCGCGACTGATCCCGGAACCCATGTCCAGCGAAAACGAACTTCCCGCCACCGCGGGCGAAATGAGTGCCAGCCTCGCCGCACAACCGATCGCGCGGGTCACCCGCGATGGCGTCGAGTACGTCCTGCTCGGCACCGCGCACGTCTCGCGCGCCAGCGTCGAGGCCGTTCGCGAAATCCTCGAACGCGAATCCTTCGATGCCGTGGCCGTCGAGCTGTGCGAGCCGCGTTACAAGTCGATGCGCGATCCCGAATCGTTCCGCAACCTCGACCTGTTCCAGATCATCCGCCAGGGCAAGGCCGGCCTGGTCGCGGCCAACCTCGCCCTGTCCGCCTTCCAGCGCCGCCTGGCCGAGCAGTTCGGCATCGAACCGGGCGCCGAGATGAAGGCGGCGATCGACGGTGCCGAGGCGCGCGACCTGCCGATCTGGCTGATCGACCGCGAGGTCGGCATCACCCTCAAGCGCGCGATCCGCAGCGTCGGCTTCATGGACCGGCTCGGCATCATGGGTGGTCTCGCCGGAAGCCTGATCACGCGCGAGGACGTCGAGGAAAGCGAGATCGAAAAGCTCAAGGAAGGCGACATGCTCGGCAGCATGTTCAACGAGTTCGCCAAGGAATCGCCACCGCTGTTCGAAGCCCTGATCGCCGAGCGCGATCGCTACATGACCGCACGCCTGCGCGAGGAGTCGGCCGATGCCGCACGCGCGGACAAGCCGGTCCGGCGCGTCCTCGCGGTGATCGGCGCCGGCCACCTGGCCGGCATCGAGAAGGCGATCGAAGCGCAGCAGGACGACCCGGGCCCGATGCAGAAAACCCTGGCCGAACTGCCGCCCGGCTCGCCGTGGCCGAAGCGGATCGGCTTGGCCCTGTTCGCCATCATCGCGGTGGCCATCGCGATCCTGTTCTATCGCGGCGCCGACTCGGGCACCGAGGCGCTGTGGACCTGGGTGCTCTGCACTGGCATCGGCTCGGCAATCGGCACGCTCGCCGCCGGTGGCCATCCGCTCAGCACCCTGGCTGCTTTCGTGGTCGGGCCGCTCAAGCCGTTCCGCCCTGGCGTCCCGGTCGGCGCGGCCGCCGCCGGCGTCGAGGTCTGGATCCATCGCCCGCGGGTGGCCGACTTCGACAGCCTGCGCGACGACGTCATCCACTGGACCGGCTGGTGGAAGAACCGTATCTCGCGCACCCTGATGGTTTTCGTATTCGCCAATTTCGGCATGATCCTCGGCGAGTGGATCGCCGGGTTCCGCATCGTCAAGTCGCTGCTCTGAATTCCACTCCCGCCTCCTTCCGAAGAACATGCCATGAGCCTTGCCCGATTCTTTACCAAGCCACGCTGGCAATCGAAGGACGAATCCGTACGCCGCGCCGCGGTGGCGGCCGACAAGGAACCCGAGCTGATCGAAGCACTGCCGAGGCTCGCCCGCGAGGATACTGACGCCGGCGTGCGCATCGCGGCGATGAAGCGCCTCGCCGATCCGGGCCTGACCCAGGCCATGGCCAGCGACGACCGTGACGAAGGCGTGCGCGTCGCCGCTCGCAATCTTTGGGCAGAACTGCTTTCAGGCACGCATGCCGAGGCGCCCTCGCTGGCCGATCGCCTGCGTCTGCTGCGCGCCCAGGACGATCCGCGCCTGATCGAACAGATCGCGACCAGCGCTCCGGAAGCCCAGCTCCGCCTGGCCGCCCTGCAGCGCATCGACCGCCAGGCCCTGATCCTCGACCGGGCAACGGCGGACGCCGATCCCGAAGTGCGCCTGGCTGCGCTGGGCCGCATCGACGACGAAGGCCAGCTCGCACGCATCGTCGAGCGCACGCGCAAGACCGACAAGACGATCAACCGGCTGGCTGCCGAGCGACTCGAAAACCTGCGCGTCGACCGCGGCGACGTCGAGGCCATCGCCCAGCGCGCGCGCCTGCTCTGCGAGCGCCTCGAGCGCGTCCTGCGCGAAGGCGACGGCAGCGACGAAGCCGCGGATATCGCAACGGCGTGGGCCGGCATCGCGGACAAGGCGCCACCTGCTTTCGTCGCCCGCTACCGCAATGCGCGCGAACTCTTCGAACTGAGCCGCAATCCCGAAGCCGTGGCCAGGCTGCGCCGGCGTGCCGAAGACCGAGTGCGCATCGAGGAGCAGATCGGCGCGCTGGAGCGCCTGCTGACCGACCACCAGGGCGGCCAGCAGCGCGACGAACTGATGCAGCGCTACGACGAGCTGGCCGAGCTGCACGCGGCCTATGCCGAGGACGTCGATGATTCGAGCGCCGGCCTCTCAGTCCGCTTTGCCCGCCTGGGCGCACAGATCGCCGCGCTCGAGCCGCTGCCTCGCGACGAGCCGACCATCGCATCCGCGACAAATGCCGAGGACAGCGACCGCCTTGCCGCAGAAGCCGAGCGCACCGCCCGCGCAAAGGCGGCAAAGGCCGCCCGCCAGCAGCAGATCGAGGCCTTGACCGACGAACTGCAGGCCGCCATCGAAGCGACCGCGAGCGCCATGCAGACCGGCAAGACCGCCGAAGCGCATATCCATCACGCCAGCATCGGCCGCCTGCGCCGACAGATCGGCTCCGTCCCGGCTTCGCTGCGCGAGCGTCTCGCCGATGTCGAAAGCGAGTACGCCAAGATCGCCGAGTGGCAGCGATGGAGCGACAATGCGCGCCGCCGCCAACTCTGCGACGAACTCGAACTGCTGCCCCAGGCCGGCCTGCACCCGGACGCGCTGGCAACGCGCGTGCGCGAGATCCAGGCCGAGTGGACGCATCTCGACCAGATCGAGGCGCGCTCGGTCCATGCCACCGAAGGCATGGCCCGGCATTTTCGTGCGCTCTGCCGCAAGGCCATCGAACCGGCCAAGCCCTATTTCGAGAAGCGCGATGAATTGCGCAAGCAGGGAACGAAGGAAACCAGCGAGCTGATTTCCGCAGCCAGGACCGCGGCGGCGGCCGAGGAACCGGACCTGCGCGCACTGTCGACCCTGCGCCGGCAACTGGCCGATGCCCTGCGCAGCCTTGATCGCGTCGACCCGCGCGAGCGCAAGAACCTCGCCGCCGAAATCAAGGCGGCCCTGGCTCTGGTCGACGAACGCGTCTCGGCGCAGAACACCGAAGTCGAAACGGCGAAGAACGCGCTGATCGAACGCGCCTCGGCGCTGGGCGAAGTGGCCGATACGCGAACCGCGATCAGCCAGGCGCGCGACCTGCAGAAGCTCTGGCAGAAAGCCGGCAACGGCAAGCGTTCACGCGACCAGGCCCAATGGAAGACCTTCCGCGCCGCGGTCGATGCCGTGTTCGGACGTGCCGACAACGAACGCGCCGAACGTTCGGCGCAGGAGCGCAAGGCACTCGAAACGGCCGCGGGCCTTTGCGCCGAGCTCGAAACGCTCGCCGCGGGCGACGCGCCGCCGGAGCGCGCCGCCGTGCAGCGCATCGAGAGCGCCTGGCGCGAACTGTCGACTGCGGATGCCGCACTGCGGCAAAGATTCCAGTCCGCCCAGGCCAAACTCGCCGAGCTCGGCCGGCGCATCGAGAAGCAGCGCCATCGCGCCCAGTTCGACATCTGGCTCTCGCATTACGAGCTCTGCCGCCAGCTCGAACGCTCGGCCATCGACGGCGACGGATACCGCGCAGCCGAGTCCGGATTGCCCACGTTGACCCTCGCCGCAGACGAATTGCGCGCGCGCGTCGAACAGGTGCTCGAGGGCCACGAAGCCGAGTTCGGCGACCGCGAGCTGTTGCGCGACTGCGTGCTCGAAATCGAGCAATTGGCGGGGCTCGAACCGCCTGCCGAAGATCGCCAGCGGCGCATGGACCTGCAACTCGAAAAGCTCTCCGCGCGCATGCGTGGCGTGCATGCGCCGGCGCCCGATGTCGCCTTGCAGAACCTGCTCGGCGAGTGGCTGCAGCTCGGTCCCATCGCGACCGGGGACGCCGCGCTCGAAACGCGCTTCAAGCGTGCCCTGGACGCCGCGCTCGAGACTCTCGGCTAGTCGAACCCGACGATCCATTGGTTTCCAGTGGAACCATTTGGACGTCCAATTAGTTTGACGCATAGCACCAATTTGTGATTGATTGGAGGCGCAACGATCGCCGATCGTTGGCACTGCGAGACGGACCCGCATTGATGACCTCTGCGAGCGCATCCTCAATGGATCGGTGCGCTCGGCCCGATTGCGCAGGACGCAACAATGACGCCAGACCAGACGCGCGGACTCTACGATCCCGAATTCGAGCACGACAGCTGCGGCTTCGGGCTGATCGCCAATATCGACGGCAAGGCCAGCACCTGGCTGGTCGACCAGGCGTTTTCGGCACTGGCCAGGATGTCCCATCGCGGCGGCGTCAACGCCGATGGCGTCACCGGCGACGGCTGCGGCGTACTCATCTATCGCGCCGAGGACTGGCTGCGCACGCTGGCCGGCGACGCCGGCATCACGTTGCAGGCGCGGTTCGCCGCCGGCCTGGTATTCCTCGATCGTGATCCGGCCCTGGCCGCCGCGGCGCAAGGCATCCTCGATGCAAGGCTGATCGAGGAAGGCCTGTGCGCAGCGGGCTGGCGCGACGTGCCGGTCAACGATGCGCCTTGCGGACCGCTCGGTCTCTCGAGCCGACCGATGATCCGACAGGTGTTCGTCGATGCACCGGACGGCCTCGACGAGCCGGCTTTCGAACGCGCCCTGTTCCGGGCCCGGCGTCGCGCCGAAGTCGCGCTCGCCGATGATCCGTCGTTCTACGTGGTCAGCCTCTCGGCCGCCACCATCGGTTACAAGGCCATGGCCGCCCCGGGTCACCTGCGCGAGGTCTATCCCGATCTGCAGCACGCGCAACTGGCCAGCAGCGCGGTCACCTTCCATCAGCGCTTCTCGACCAACACCCTGCCGAACTGGCGCCTCGCCCAGCCGTTCCGCATGCTCGCCCACAACGGCGAGATCAACACGATTCGGGCCAACCGCAACTGGGCGCTGGCGCGGCAGCCGAAGCTGCATTCGCCGCTGCTCGACCTATCCGACATCGGCGACCACGTCAGCCGCGGGGGCTCGGATTCGCAGAGCCTCGACAACATGTTCGAACTGCTCGTCGAAGGCGGCATCGACCTGCTCGCGACCACGCGCATCCTCGTGCCGCCGGCCTGGAGTGCCGATGAAAACCTCGACCAGGACCTCGAAGCCTTCTACCAGTACTACGCCCTGCATACCGAGCCCTGGGACGGTCCGGCCGGGCTGGTCATGTGCGACGCCCGCTATGCGGTCTGTGCGCTCGATCGCAACGGCCTGCGACCGGCGCGCTGGTCGCGCAGCGACGACGGCCACCTGATCGTCGCCTCGGAAACCGGACTCTGGGACGTGCCCGAGCAGCGCATCCTGGCCAAGGGCCGGCTCGGCCCCGGGCAGATGCTGGCGGTCGACCTCGTCGAACACCGCCTGCTCGACAGCGCGGCGATCGACCGCATCAATGCCGCGCGTGCGCCGTACCGCGAATGGCTGCGCGAAGGGGTGATCTATCTCGAATCGCACCTGATCGATCCGGCGCTGGCCGCCGAGCCGATGCCGCCCGATGTGCTCGCGCGCTTCCAGAAGCAGTTCGCCCTGACCCGCGAGGAGCGCGACATCGTGCTCAAGACGCTGGCCGAGACCGGTGCCGAGGCAACCGGCTCGATGGGCGACGACACCCCGATCGCGGTGCTTTCGCAGCAGTCGCGCTCGCTCTACGACTATTTCCGCCAGGCCTTTGCCCAGGTCACCAATCCGCCGATCGACCCGCTGCGCGAGCGCCTGGTGATGTCGCTGGTTTCGCAGATCGGCCTCGAAGGCAACCTGTTCGACCTGTCCGCAGATGGCGCGCGCCAGGTGCTGCTGAGCTCGCCGGTGCTTTCACAGCGCAAGTTGCGCCAGCTGCTCGCATCCCCGCACCTGGTCGACCGCCAGGTCCGTATCGATCTCTACTACGACGAGGAAATCGGCCTCAAGGCCGCGCTCGAAGCGATCTGCGCCGAGGCCGAAACCGCGGTCGCCCATGGCGCTGCCATCGTCCTGCTGTCGGATCGCTTTCCGCAGCCGGGCCTGACCCAGATCCACGCCCTGCTCGCGACCGGCGCGATCCACGCCCACCTGACCCGCAAGCAGCTGCGCTGCGACTGCAACCTGCTGGTCGAGACCGGCACCGCGCGCGACGCCCATCATTTCGCCTGCCTGATCGGCTTCGGTGCCACCGCCGTCTATCCGTTCCTGTCCTACCAGACCCTGTTCGACATGAACCAGCGCGGCGAGATCCGCGGCCGCGAAGACGAGACCGTGCACGAGATCGGACGCAGCTACCGGCACGGCATCCGCAAGGGGCTGCTCAAGATCCTTTCGAAGATGGGCATCTCGACGATCGCCGGCTACCGTGGTGCCCAGCTGTTCGAGATCATCGGCCTCGATCGCGAAATCGTCGACATGTGCTTTCCCGGCACGCCCTCGCGCATCGGCGGCGCCGGCTTCGTCGACATCGAGAACGAATACCGCGCCCAGCTCGCGCGTTCGCGCAACCCGAACTACACGCTGCCGGCCGGCGGCCTGCTCAAGGCCATTCCCGACGGCGAATACCACATGTACAACCCCGGCGTGGTCGGCCACCTGCAAACCGCGGTGCGCACCGGCGAATTCCGCCACTATCGCAAGTACGCCGACGCGGTGAATTCACGGCCGCCGTCGACCCTGCGCGACCTGCTCGCCCTGCGCGAGGACACGACCGCGATCGCACTCGACGCGGTCGAAGCGCGCGAGAACATCCTCAAGCGTTTCGATTCGGCCGGCATGTCGCTCGGTGCGCTTTCACCCGAAGCCCACGAGGCGCTTGCGATCGGCATGAACCGGCTTGGCGGACGCTCCAATTCGGGCGAAGGCGGCGAGGACCCGGCCCGCTACGGCACCGAACGCACGTCCAAGATCAAGCAGGTCGCCTCGGGCCGCTTCGGCGTCACCGCCGAATACCTGGTCAATGCCGAGGTGCTGCAGATCAAGATCGCACAAGGTGCCAAACCCGGGGAAGGTGGCCAGTTGCCAGGCGACAAGGTCAACGCGCTGATCGCGCGCCTGCGCTATGCCAAACCCGGCATCGGCCTGATTTCGCCGCCTCCGCACCACGACATCTATTCGATCGAGGACCTGACCGAGCTGATCCACGACCTGCGTGAGGTCAATCCGCAGGCCCTGGTGTCGGTCAAGCTGGTCTCGCACGCCGGGGTCGGCACGATCGCCGCCGGCGTGGTCAAGGCCGGCGCCGACCTCGTCACGATCTCGGGCCACGATGGCGGCACCGGGGCGAGTCCGATCACCTCGATCCGCTATGCCGGAACGCCATGGGAACTCGGTCTCGCCGAAACCCACCAGACCCTGGTCCGCAATGGCCTGCGCGATCGCGTGATCGTGCAGACCGACGGCGGCCTAAAGACCGGGCTCGACGTGGTCAAGGCGGCCATTCTCGGCGCCGACTCGTTCGGCTTCGGCACCGGACCGATGGTCGCACTGGGCTGCAAGTACCTGCGCATCTGCCACCTCAACTCCTGCGCCACTGGCGTCGCCACGCAGAACGACATCCTGCGTCGCCAGCATTTCGTCGGCGCGCCGGAGATGGTCCAGCACTTCTTCCAGTTCATCGCCGACGACGTGCGCACCCTGCTCGCCCGGCTCGGCGTTCCGAGCCTGCACGACCTGGTCGGACGCACCGACCTGCTGCGGCCGCTGGCCGGCATCACGGCCAAGCAGGGCAAGCTCGATCTCTCTCTGATCCTGGCCAGGGCCGAAGCGCGGACCTCGACACTCGACCTTTGCGGCGCCGGCCCACTCGCGCCGGGACCGACCGACCTGGCCCTGGCCACCGTTCGCGATACCCGCGAGGCGGTTGCCGGAAAGACCGGTGGCTGCTTCCGCTATCCGATCCGCAACGTGGACCGGGCGATCGGCGGCCGCCTGTCCGGCGAGATCGCCCGCAGCTGGGGCGACCGCGGCATGGCCGACGCGCCGATCACCCTCGAATTCGACGGGGCCGCGGGGCAGAGTTTCGGTGCGTGGAACGTCGGCGGCCTCGAGCTCGTGCTGACTGGCGAGGCCAATGACGGCGTCGGCAAGGGCATGGCCGGCGGCCGCATCGTCGTGCGCCCGCCTGCCGGCATCCGCTACGCCTCGCAGGAGGCCAGCATCATCGGCAACACCTGCCTGTATGGCGCGACTGGCGGAGAGCTGTATGCCGCCGGCCGGGCGGGCGAACGCTTCGCCGTGCGCAATTCCGGCGCGATCGCCGTGGTCGAAGGGGTCGGCGACCATGGCTGCGAATACATGACCGGCGGCACCGTCGTCGTGCTCGGCCGCAGCGGGCTCAACTTCGGCGCCGGCATGACCGGCGGCTTCGCCTACGTGCTCGACCTCGAGCGCAATTTTTTCGACCGCTACAACCACGAACTGGTCGACATCAACCGCATCTCGCTCGAGGGCATGGAGAATCACCTGCAGCACCTGCGCGCGCTGATGCAGGCCCACATCGATGCGACCGACAGCGCCTGGGCGAAGCAGCTGTTCAGTGATTTCCGCGATGTCCTGCACAAGGTCTGGCTGGTCAAGCCGAAGGCCGCCAGCCTCGCTGCGCTGAACAGCGAGCTGAGGGAAGCGGCATGAGTGACCGGCCGTTCCCGTTCCTCAAGTTTCCACGCGCGCTGCCGGCCGAGGTGTCGATTCCGATCCGCGTGCTCGACTTCCACGAGATCAATGCCGACTTCGTCGGCAGCGAGGCGGTCGACCAGGCCTCGCGCTGCATCGATTGCGGCAACCCCTATTGTTCCTGGGGCTGCCCGCTCGGCAATCGTATCCCGCAATGGCTCAAGCTGGTCAGGGAGGGTCGCGTCCTGGACGCCGCGACTCTCATGCACGAAACCAATCCGCTGCCGGAAATCTGCGGCCGGGTCTGTCCGCAGGATCGGCTGTGCGAAGGCATCTGCACGCTCGAGGAAGGCTTCGGCGCGGTTACCATCGGCGCCATCGAACGCTCGATCACCGACGAGGCGATCCGGCTCGGCTGGCGCCCGCCCGAGGCGACCACGAGCACCGACAAGCGCGTCGCCATCATCGGTGCCGGTCCGGCCGGCCTGGCCGCGGCCGACCGTCTCGTGCGTGCCGGCGTCGGCGCCGATGTCTACGATCGCCACGAGGAAATCGGCGGCCTGCTGACCTTCGGCATTCCCGCCTTCAAGCTCGAAAAGGACATCGTACGTACCCGCCGACGCGTGCTCGAAGACCAGGGCGTGCGCTTCCACCTCGGCGTCGAAGTCGGGCGCGACGTTGCCTTCGAGGCGCTGGTCGACGACTACGATGCGGTGTTCATGGCGACCGGTGCCTACACCGCGGTCGACGCGCAGCTGCCCGGCCAGGACCTCGACGGCGTGATCGTCGCCCTGCCCTTCCTGATCGCCAATGCCCGACACCAGCTCGGCACGGCAACCGCTGCCGATGTTCTGCCCGATCTCGAGGGCAAGCGCGTGGTCGTGCTCGGCGGTGGCGATACCGCGATGGACTGCGTGCGCAGTTCGGTGCGCCTCGGCGCGGCGCGGGTCACCTGCGTCTACCGGCGCGACGAAGCGAACATGCCGGGCTCGCGCAAGGAGGTGAAGAACGCGCGCGACGAAGGCGTGATCTTCCGCTTCCTCGCCCAACCGTTGGCCATCGTCGGCGATGGCTTCGTCGATGGCGTCGAGATCGAGGAAACCCGTCTGCTCGCCAGCGACGACGATCGCGCCCGGATCGAAGCCGTGGCCGGCAGCCGGCACACGATCCCGGCCGATATCGTGATCCTCTCGTTCGGATTTCTGGCCAGCCCGCCAGAGTGGTGCGCACGCTCGGCGATCGAAACCGAGAGCAATGGCCGACTCAGGGTCGGTGGCGACGGCCGCCTGCCGCTGCAGACCGCGCACCCGAAGGTTTTCGCCGGCGGCGACAACGTCCGCGGCGCCGATCTGGTCGTGCGCGCGGTCCTCGATGGCCGCGAAGCAGCGCGCTCGATCCTGAGCCAGCTCAACGTGGTTGCCTGATCGCGGCTGCGACAGGTTAAAGTTGGGGAATGACCCGGATCCTGATAGCCGACGACCACCCGCTGTTCCGCCTGGCCCTGGTCCAGGCGGTCGGCCACCTCGGCGGCGACATCGAAATCGTCGAGGCGGACGGACTCGAGTCGGCCCGCACGGCGCTCGCCGCACAGCCGGGCATCGACCTGGTCCTGCTCGACCTGCATATGCCGGGCTGCCATGGGCTGATGGGCCTGGTCGCCCTGCGCAGCGAGTTCCCCTCGGTCGCCGTGGTCATGATTTCGGCCAACGACGATCCGCATGTCATGCGCCGCGCCCTGACCTATGGCGCTGCCGGATTCATTCCCAAACGCAGCAGCTTTTCGGACATCCAGGCCATGCTGCGCGCCGTGATCGACTGCGAGGCACCTCTGCCCTTGCCGCTCGATGACGGCGCCGATTCCGCCGCCGAACAGGACCAGCAACTGGCGGCCCGCCTCGCCTCGCTGAGTCCGCAGCAACTGCGCGTACTGGGCCTGGTCGCCGAAGGCCTGCTCAACAAGCAGATCGCCGATCGCCTCGACATCCAGGAACGCACGGTCAAGGCGCACATGAGCGCCGTGTTCGAGCGCCTCGACGTGCGCAACCGCACCCAAGCCAGCGTGCTTCTGCGATCCCTGGAGATCGCCGATCCATCGCGCTCGGTGGCGGACTAGCAACCACAGGCGTTTCGTCACCCTCGTCCTGACGCCCTGCGATGCGGGACCGCCCCGATCAGGACAGACTCCTGGAGTCCGTCCCGAAGCATCCCGGGCCAGCCTGACCACAAGTGCCGCCCTTGCCTTGTCCACACTTGACCTTGGCGTCCGCCGGGCGCAACGTTGCGGATGCTCCGCAACCCCTTCGCAGCAGCCAGGAGAAACGGAAGTGTTTCCGGATGCGGAGCTTTCTCCTGGTCCCCTGGAGAGTCCAAATGAACATCAGGCTGGTTTGCAATCGCATCGCCCTGGCGATTGCGATGGTCGTCTCGCCACTCGCCATTGCCGCCAACACTGACGCAGGTGCTTCGTCCAGCGAGGCCCTGCAGCAGGCCCGGGCCGAACAGGCGGCCCTGGCCAAATCGGTCAGCGTCGATGACGTCGGCGATGCCGACTCGTTCGGTCGCAACGTCACCTACATCGGCCTTGCACAGTCCGGAAACGTCAACTTCCAGAGCGACTGCACGCCGTTGCCGGGTGATCCGCCGCCAGGCCCTGACGATCGCTGCATCACGCTCGGCGCAAGCGGCACCACGACGACGTTCGATGAGCGCGATATCGGCCGCATTTCCTTGCCGAGGAATGCAACGAAATCGTTGATCTGTTTCGGCGTCACTTCATTCCCGTTGTGGAACTACTTCAACCCGGGGCCGTCGGCGGTGACCGGCCGCTTCCGCTTCCTCAACGGGTTCACGATCGAGAACGAACTGCTCGACGACCCGGCGCTGATCGACCCGACGACCGGCCTGCCATACAACGGCGCCATTGAGCTGCCGCTCGGCAGTCCCGTCCTCGAGTACGTCACCCTGCAGCCGGGCGAGTCCGACCTCAAGCGCACGATCACCTCGCGCACCTGCATCGGCGGCCTGGTCAGCAAACGATCGCTGACCGAGACGTATGGCCTGCCAGGCAACATCGTCGACAGGTTCTTCAAGAGGCCGATCACGATCCGCCTCAACCTGAGTGGATCAATGACCTATGTCGACAGCGCCAACGTCTTCTACGGGGTGCGCTTGTACGGCGATTGACCGCCCGCTGACTGGGCGGCAGCGTGCGTGATCGGGCAGTGGACCGTGGCTTGCCAACGGCTCTGCTGCCCGGTCGACTGCCGGAATAGACCCCGGCACCGGCAGCGATTCCGGCGCCCGTACTCACCGCCCGGTCAATTCGCGCCTCAGCTCGCCGACCGATTTGCCGTACCAGCGCTTGCAGGCGTGCTGGAACGCCGCCGGCTCGGAAAACCCGAGCAGATAGGCAATTTCCGCGACCGACAGGCCGCGCCCAAGATGTTCGCCGGCAATGTCGCGACGCGTCTCGTCGAGCAGGCGGCGAAACGTCGTTTCGCGCTGGACCAGGCGCTGGCGCAGGGCGCGCGGGCTGGATCGACAGGAGATGGCGATCGCGTCGATGGTCGGCGTGGTTCCGGCGAGGATCGATTTGGCCAGCGCTTCGCGGACGGTTTCGAGCAAGTCATCCACCGGTTCCGTGCGACGCGACAGGGCGACGCGCTCGAGGATCGCGTGAAGGTAGTCGTCCTGGGTCAGCAACGGCCATTCCAGTGCGGCCGCATCGAACACCAACTGGTTGCGTCCCGAGTTGAAGTGCGGCTCAAGACCGAAGCGATCGACATAGGCCGACATCGGGGCCTGGGCATCGGCCGCGAAGGCCACTTCGCGCAGCGGTAGTGATCGACCACTCGCCTGGGCCAGGAACACCGTGCTCATCGACAAGTAGTGCTCGGCCATCCACGGATTGTGAATTTCCGGCGCAAGCGACGTGTAGCGAAAACAGGCGATCCGGCCGTCCTGCTCGAAATCGAGTCGATCGGCGGCACTGGTCAGCCCGGCATAACGACAGGCATCGCTGATCGCTCCTTCAACGGTTGCCGAGCGCATGGCCAGATGAGCGAGCATGTGCATCTGGCCCGGTGGGAAGCGTTCGACCAGGGAAATTCCGATATCGGGATGAACCGACGCAGCGCGAGCCCAGAGCTCCGCAAAGGACGCCAAAGGCATCCGGATCTCGGGCTCGGCCAGCGACTCGCGCGAAACGCCGGCCTGCACCAGCAGGTCGTCCACGGGCTGGCCAGCCTCATCGAGCAGGGCGACCAGGTGGCGTGACGCGATCGAGGTGGTTGTCCAGCGGCTCATGCCTCGGTATCCCGGATCACCCATGACGGCACTCGGATCATCGTCAGCACTGCCCCGATTGTCCACACTGACCCCATCCAGTCACTCGGGATCGCCCCCATGCTCGAATGGATCGCCCATCACCCCGCTGCCGCCATTTTCGCCATGTTCGTCGGCTTCGCCGTTCTGGAATTCCTGCGCGGACGATTTCGCAGCGCGCAGGCGAGCAGCGAGGATGCGCCGCTGGAAGTCTCGATCACGCTGCTGTTCGCTGCGCTGATCTATCCGGGCATCGTGCTCGTGGTCGGTTTCCTTGCCACGCACTACACCCCCGGCCTGGCCGGGTCGCTGGCCGGTCTGCCGACCTGGGCCATGATTGCGCTGCTGCTGGTCGGCGACGACCTGACCCAGTACGCCTGGCATCGGGCGTCACACTCGCCCTTGCTGTGGCCGCTGCATCGGGCCCACCACTCGGCGCCGCACATGGGCATCCGCGTGGTCTATCGCAACAACTTCTTCTACTACGCAATGATGCCGGGGATCTGGATCAGCGCCTATCTGGTCTTCCTCGGCCTCGGACCCGTCTACCCGTGGTACCTGCTGTTCAAGATGCTCGTGATTTTCGGCGCGCACAGCGAACTGCGCTGGGACGAATTCCTTTATCGCCACCGCTGGCTGCATCCGCTGGCCTGGATCGTCGAGCGCACGATCTCGACACCGGCCACGCATTTCGCCCATCACGCGATCAGCGCAGACGATGGCATCGGCCACTACAAGGGCAACTACGGGAACCTGCTGTTCTTCTGGGACGTGCTGTTCGGCACGGCACTGATCACCCGCCGCTACCCGCCGGCCGTCGGCCTCCGGGACGATCTCGAAAACGGCCCGGAGCGCTGGTGGGTGCAGTTGCTCTACCCGCTCTTCAAGTCGCGGCGCGCACAGTCCGCGCTGTCGCGCGAGCCGACCATTGTCGGTTAGTGAACCGCGGGCGACCTGAAGGCGGGTGGCCGTAACTCATTCGAATCCACCAGCGAAGATCATGTCCGGCAAAGGCCCTTGCGGACGGTAGACGCCGCCGGTATTCCGGTATCCGCTCCAGGTCCCGATTCCACCCCAGACGATCATCGCGTCGCCGGTCCAGACTGCGGAATGGAAGCTTCGCGCTTCCGGCACGCCGTCCAGCGAAGTGGCTGTCCACTGGTCGGATCCGGGGTCGTAGCGACCGCCCTCGTAACTGTCGGTATGGCAAGTGGGCTGCGTCGGCTGGTTACAGATGCCGCCCCAGACGATCATCTCGGTACCGGTCCAGACCGTGCTGGCGAAACGCGCGGGCATCGGAGCATTGTCGAGGCTGATCGCGCTCCAGCTGTCCTTCGATGGGTCGTAGCGGCCACCGCTGGCGAGCAATACCTCGGGCGAGTACTCGGCGCCGCCCCAGACGATCATGTGCTGACCGTCCCAGACCAGCGCATGCCCGTAGCGGGGCGACGGCGCGCCGCTGCTGCTGATCGTGGACCAGGCATCCATTTGCGGATCGTAGCGGCCGCCGCCGGCCACTTCCCCGGTCGGCCCGAAACCACCCCAGACCAGCATTTCACTTCCCGACCACGCGGCGCGGCCATGGCTGGTGCGAGGCGATGGCGCGCCGATCGTCGACATCGGCGCCCAGCTGTTCGACACGGGATCGTATCGGGCACCCGTGTCGGTCCACGGGCTGTTCGGGGTCGAACCACCCCAGACCAGCATCTCGGTACCGCTCCAGACATAGGCGTTGTCCGTTCGGCCCTCATTCGTAGCCATTGGGGTCCAGCTGTCGCTGACCGGGTCGTAACGGGCTCCGGTATCGCGCACCTGGCTGCCCGACTGCCCGCCCCATACGATCACTTCGCTGCCCGTCCAGACCGCACTGGCATCCCATGCCCCAGGCGGGGCAGCGACCGTGCTCGTGGCCGACCAGCTGTCGGTAGCCGGATCGTATCGGCGGCCCGTGTTCATTCCGGTGCTGGCCGAGTTGTCACCCGCGCCACCCCAGACGATCATTTCAGCACCGGTCCAGACCGCAGAATGATTGGTTCGCAGCGTATCGGGATCGCTAGTGTCGATCGGGGCCCAGGTATCGCTGGCGACATCGTAGCGGGCACCGCTGCGCATGTCCCCTGGTCCGCCAAATCCACCCCAGACCAGGACCTTGGAGCCCGTCCACAGGAACTGGTGATCGCGTCGCCCAACCGGTGCATTGGACGTGCTCATGCCGGTCCAGCGATCGCCCGCAGGATCGTAGCGCGCGCCGGAATTGAGGTAGGCCGTTCCGTCGTAGCCACCCCATACGATCATTTCGGAGCCGGCCCAAACGGCCGTGTGGAAAAAGCGCGCCGCTGGCGCATTGTCGGTACTCATCGCGGACCAGGTATCGGTATCAGGCCGATAGCGCGCACCCGTCGCGGACGGGATGTTGCACTGTGGCGAGCCGGTGCAGCCGCCCCAGGCAAGCATTTCGCTGCCGCTCCAGACCGCGCTGCCGATCGCGCCGGCCGGCGCGCCGGCCTGGCTCATGCCCTGCCATGTGTCCGTCGTCGGATCGTAGCGGCCGCCGGAAGGATTTCCGGCCAGTCCGCCCCAGACGATCATTTCGCTGCCGGTCCATAGGAGGTTCAGGAACGACCGGCCAGGCGGAGCACCGTCACTGCTCATGAGTTGCCATTGGTTGGTCGAAGGGTTGAACCGGGCGCCCGTGGAAGAAAAGACCTGACAGGCGTCCTGGGCGTAGGTGCATCCGCCCCAGACCAGCATCTCGGTGCCGGTCCAGACCGCGCCCTGGTCGGTGCGGCTGATCGGAGCGCTCGGCAACGATTCCCAGCGATCGAGCTGGGGGTCGTAGCGCCAGGCTGCCCCGGTCGTGCAATTGTGATTGTTGGCGGTGCATCCGTGCGATGCGATGACATGCTCGCCGGTCCAGACCGCAGTCGTGTCGCGCAGGCCGAGCGGACCGCCGAGCGTCGAAGTCGTCTGCCAGACATCGAGGGCCGGGTCATAGCGATAGGCTTCACGGGCGAAGTCGTTGAAATAGACCATCTCGGTGCCTGTCCAGACCGCCGTGCCCCGGACATTGCCGTTACTGTTGCGCAGTGGCGCGGACGCCGTATCGAACCACTGTCCGGCGGAACCCGATGCAACACGGATTGCCGGAACGGTGTAGTCCCAGGCAGGAGCCACGAATCGCTGCGTGGACGGGCGATTCGCTGCCCACCACTCACTGAACGGCTGAGCTGCAAGAGAAGGATCGGAATCGAAGCGCTGACGCAACAGGCGTTCGGCCAGGGACGGGCGGGCCAGACACTCGGCCAGCCGCAGGGGATCGTTTTCCAGCGCATCGAACAACTGCCGAAGCAGCTGCGGGCGTCTGCTCGATCGCGCCATCCGCTCGAGCTCGGCCTGCAGCATCGGTCCGGTTATCGGCACGTTCCAGTAGGTCTCGAGTGCCACCGACCGGGCCACGACCTGGTCGGCGATCGCCGCTATGGCGGCGCTGCCGAGCCGCTCGGAAAATGCCGGTTTCGCTCGCGGATTGGACTCGGGCCAGATGCGCGCCTGCCAGTAGACCTGGGCCACTTCCCGATGACAGTCCGCTCGGGCCGCTTCGCTCAGCGACCCGCTCGCCATTGCGCCGGCGGCCGGAATCAGCCCGGCCAGCAGGATAGCAAGCTGTCGTTTCATGTTGATTGCTCCTCTACGCGCGCCCCGGACCGATTTTCGGGGTCGATGCAGCCATGCTGCACGAGGCGGGAGGCAGGGTCACTGCCCGATGTGCTTCATCGATGAGGGGGAAAAACACCCAGAGCGCACTGGTGCATTGCGCGTGTCATAGCCTCGACCTGCCGTGACACCACGTGTCGTGACTGCCGATCCTTGGGCCAGCCGAGTGCAGCAAGAAATTCGTCGCTCACGCCGTGGCGCCGGAACTGGCACCGAGTCGCGCTGGCGCGCGCTGTCAGCGGACTGCCGCCTGCAGCAGCGGATCCTTGCCGTCGTGTCTGTCGATCACTCGAATCCGCTGGCAAACAATGTATCGTCCGCGTAGTAGTAGACCGCGCCCTGGTCGACGAACTCGATGTCGCGCGCGAGTGCGCCGATGAACGGCGATCCGTCGGCGGACTGGGCAAGGTCGAAGCCGAACAGGTCGTTCGCACGCGCGTCGGCGAGCTGCAGCTTCTGGGTCTGCGCCCAGACGCCGCCGATTTTCCTGAAGACGTAGGCCGCGCCCTGGTAGGCCGGCTTCGAGCAGCCCAGAACCAGCACGCCGTTGCGCAAGGACACCTGCGGGCAGCTCATGTCGGCGCTGGCGTCGTCGGGCAGGACGTTGCCGTCCGGCAACCAGCCATTGGCCGTGCGCCGATAGAGCGCGACCGGTCGCATGGCCTGCAGGCTTGCGACCGCCAACAGCGTGCCGTCGAAGCTGATGCCGCGACCGAAGCCCTGATCGGCCACCGTTCCGGGCAAGGAAGGCTCGGCCTGCCAGATCCCGCCGTTGCGCGCATACACGGCGACTTCCCCGACATTGTTGGAACCGAAGTCGACATTGGAGTCGCCGAGCATCATCAGATCGCCGCTGAGCTGGGCCGCCCAGGCCCGGTGCGGGATGCTCTGCATCGGCGTCCAGATGCCGCCGCCGCTGCGCTGGTAGACGGTCGTATTCACGCCGAATTCGCCGATCACTGCGGTGTCCCCGTCGAACGCCAGGCTGTAGCCAAAAGTGATCTCGTAGCCCGACGCGGCCGGGAACAGTTGCGCCTCGAGCGACCACGCGCCGGCATCCCGATGGAACACGTAGACAGCCCCGCCTTGGGGCTCGCCGTTGAAGGACCTGCCCGTGGCACTGATCAGGGCGATATCGCCCTGCAGGGCGATCACCGAGCCGAAATGGTCATCGGTCATGCCGTCAGGCGCCAGCAGTCGGCTCTGGTAGACGTAGTTTCCGTCTGCGCCACGCTGGTAGACATAGACCGCCCCGCGCTGCAGCTGTGCGCCGACATCCTCCTGCCGTGCACCGATCATCAGGGTATCGCCATCCACCGCAACGACCGATGCATAGGCGCCGGTCAGCCCCTGGCCAAGGTCGGCCTGGCGGGTCAGCGCGAACGAGACCAGCGACTGCACGCTGGCGAAAAGCAACACGCCCTGGGCCGGATTGTTGAATCGCGCGGCGTTGGGGTTGCCGACGATGAGGTTCGGGCCATTGCGGTCGATATCGATGCGACTGCCGAGGTATTCATTCGGTCCGCCCTGCGGGTCGGAGGCTATGACGCCGCTTCCAGTGCTGAAATCGGCCGCGTACTGGATCAGAACCACCGCGCCGGAACCCGAGGCCTGGCCCGTGCGCGAGCACATGCCGACGATGGCCCAGACGCCATCCATCGCGACCGCGCAGCCGTAACCATCCGAGGCGGTTCCGGCAACGATCGGCGGTCCGAACTGCGACCAGGTGCCCCCGCTGCGGGTGATGCTGAACAAACGCCCGACGCGCGAGGTCGCTGGATTCGAGAGCGTGGTGACGACGATGTGATCGGGCACCGCGGGGTCGGTCCCGCTGATCGCAACTGCGGTGCCGAACCGGTTCTGCGTATGATCGCCGGCGGTGTTCTCGACCAGCCGGGCAACCTGGCTCCAGGTGTCGATGGTCAACTCGAAGACATAGGCGGCGCCGGCCTGGGCCTGTCCGGCCGTTTCCGCGGGCGCACCGACGACGACGGTGCCGGCCTCGATCGCGACCGAGGTGCCGAATCGGGCGTTGGCCTCCGGCGTGAGCGGATCGAGGAATACGGTCGACCAGATTCCGGTGCCACCGCGCCGGGCGACCATGGCCCTGCCCTGGCTGGCACCGGCCACACCGCTATAGCTCGGAATTCCAATGACCACGATGTTCTGGGTCGCCGCGACAGCTTCATAGACTCTGGCGGTCGTCGACGAGGAATATTCCTGGACCCAGGCCGACCCGCTGCGCCGATAGATCTGCAGGTAGCTGCGGCTGCGCGTGCTGTCATAGGCGCTGAGCGCAAGCGTGCCTTCCTTGAAGGCCAGCGTGGCACTCGAATCGCCCGGGATCTCGATATCCTGGCCCGGCAGATAGGACCAGTTGCTGCCGTTGCGGGCATAGGTGCGAATGATGCCCGGGATCGGCGTGTCACCCAGGTTGCTGGCCACGGCCAGATCGCCATCGATGGCGACGGAGTTGCCGAACAGACCGTTCGCCACGCCCTCGCCGGAAGGGACCGCGCCGAGGGTCTGACGCAGGTTCAGGGCTCCGGCGTGCACGGTACTCACGCACATGAGGATCATGGCGATGAATAGAATGCGCGAAGGCATGATTCGCGATGGCGACCAGAGCCATTCCCGCGATGACAGAACCAGCACTGACAACATGGCATGCACCCGGATTTCCGTGTTGCCTCTAACAACGGAAAATGACCGATCCGGGGGCCATCCCCCCGTCGTTGGCTCGACAGAAGCCGGGTACGGTCCCTAGAGTGACCAATCCACCGCCACACCGGGTCTTTCGTTGTCCCAGATCATCGAAGTGATCTGCCAATGGCCGACGGCGTTGCGGAACAACTGGATCGAGTTGATGCCGCGACGCTCGGGCACGTCGTCGTCAGGCGCCTTGCGTGCTTCATAGACGCTCCAGACATGCGCCATGTTGCCGAACTGCTGGACGCGCCTGCCGACCTCGACCTCGAAGAAATCGTTGGCGGCGAAGAATGGCGTGGTGTCGGCCGCGTAGTCGGCCAGGGTCATGATCCGGATCCAGGCCTTGCCATCGGCATCGACGCCGGTACGCATCTGCCGCGCGTCGGGGTGGAAGACCTGTTCCTGCAGCGCCCAGTCACGCGGACCCGCGGGTCCGGAAACCATCGCGTACATGGTATCGACGACGTCGGAGAGACTGCTCGGATCGAAGGAAAGGCTCATGCGCAACCTGCAACGGCAATGGGCGGGACGGCACATCCTTGCAGACCGGCCTTGCCAGCGGAAACCGCCGAAAGTACCGATCCGGAGCTGGAACGGAGATCACAGGCCACCCGCGCACCGGCTTGCATGCAACGCGCCATGGTTGTCCAATGATGCGACAACCGGGAGAGATGGATGGCCAGCGCCTGTTCCCACCTCGATACGATCCGCTCCGTGACGCCGAGCGCCCGCGGTTGCGAGGAATGCCTGAAAAACGGGACGCGCTGGGTGCATCTGCGCATCTGCCGGACCTGCGGTCACGTCGGCTGTTGCGACCAGTCACCCGGGCGCCATGCGACCGCCCACTTCCATGCCACCCGCCACCCCATCATCGAGGGCTACGATCCACCCGAGGGCTGGGCTTGGTGCTACCTCGACGAATGCTTCTTCGATCTCGACGGCGACACCACGCCGCAGGACGGACCGATTCCGCGCTACGTCTGAACGTCGCGATTGGCACGCAGGGTAACGCTCGCGGACGGCATGCACGCCATTGCGGCGAAAGGTCCAGTCTGCACTCGCTTACTCGGGCAGCTCGAATCCGTCGCTGTAGATCGGGTCGAAGTCCGTGATCGGCACCAGCGCAACGAAGGTGCCTCCGGAAATTCCGCCCGTGACACCGTTCGCCAGCACGCCGAGGTCGGCACCGGTGCTGCGGTCGTAACGGCGTACGCGATTGCCCGTGAGCACGAGCAATGAACCATCCACGCCGAGAGCCATTCCGGTCGGACGGCTGAGCCCGCTGACCAGCGTGCCGACGTAGGCGCCGCTAATGGCATTGAAGCGGTAGATCGCACCGCTGCCCTCACCGCCAACCAGGATCGTCGCCCCTTCGTCGACGATGCCGCGGGTCTCGAACAGTCCGGCTGTGCCGGGCGGCACGAATTGCGCCTGGACCTGACCATTGTCCGGGTTGATCATGGCCACGCTGCTCGAGTCGTATCCCGGCACGTAGACAAGTCCGATCACGCTGGCCATCAGGCCATTGTCGGCTCCCTGCAGGCCGCTGCCGGATGGCAGCAGCACGCCTGTCTCCAGACCGCTGACCGGATCCAGTTCGATCACTTTGCTGAGCCCGTAGCTGGCCACATAGACCTCGTCGTCGAGGCCGAATTCGATACCGGTCGGGTCGAAGTTGCTGGCCAGTTGCGCGAACACGTCGACGAAGTCGTAGCTGGCGTTGCGGCGGTAGCGCTGGATCTGGTCGTTGCCCTCGCTGACCACATAGATCAGGTCGTCCGCCGGGTTCCATCGCACGGCTTGCGCACCCTGGATACGGCCGGCCTGTTCGAGCTGGCGCAGGAATGTGCCGTTGCAGGCGTCATAAATCGCGACATTGTTGGAGAAATAGCCACTGACCAGCAGATGGTGGCTGCAGGGCTGGGCGCAGGCCGCCGTGCTCGCGACGATCAGCGAAAGTGCCACGAATGCGAATCTGAAGGGCATTGGCAAGACTCCGGGACGGGGATGCCATAGCGTGCAAGCGCTGTCGCCCGGTGTCCTTTGCGCTGCCTTCCCGCGACCTCCTTTTTTTCTCCTTTCGTTCGCCCGATACGAGCGCATGCGCCTTTGGCTCCCCGGAGTACGCGTGCCCAAGATCCTGAATATGCGGGACAAACGGCCTTGCCCCGGTTTACAGACCCTGGCCGCGGAGCGGACAAGGGCACTGGGGCAAGTCGACAGCGACTTGCTAGCATTCGCGCATGGGCGAGCAGACCGGGCCGACAGGCCACTATCATTTCCTGCATTGGCACTACGTGTCCGGGCAGCGCCTGCTGGCAGGGCGCGGACGCGAAGTTCGACTGAAGCCCCTGCTCGATCGCCTGCTGCGGCGGCTTCTCGACGAGCCGGGCACCGTGCTCACGCGCGAGTGCCTGATCGAACAGGTCTGGACCCGACCCCAGGTCAATGATGAGGTGCTCTCGCGTGCGATTGCCGAACTTCGCGCAATCCTCGGTGACGACGCCCGCGAGCCACGCTTCATCGAGACCCTGCCCAAGGGCGGCTATCGCTGGATAGCCCCGCTTGAACTGGACCACTCGCCCGACACTGCCAAACCGACGCGCATTACGAACAGTCCGACATCCGGCAAAGGCCTCCGGATCGCGCGCCTTGTCGTGCCGGCGCTCGCCGCCATTGCCGTGTTCTGGTTCGCCTGGCAAGGATTGGCCGGCAACGCTGGTCGGGTCAGGCATCAGGCCACGCTCGCCGTCGACCTGCTCAGTGCCCAGCCGCTGACTGCCGATCCGCGTCTCGAATACGACGCACGTTTTGATCCGCTGGGGCGCGTGGTCTATATCCGCTCTGCGTTGGGCAGCGAGGCGAGCGAACTGATCATGGTCGATCCGGCCAGCCGCTCCGAGCGGCTGCTCTGGCAGGACGCGCATGCGCTGCGCCATCCCGCGCCCTCGCCCGATGGTCGCGAGATCGCCCTGACCCGGCATACGCCGACCGGCTGCGAATTATGGAGCGTGGCCGTGGTCGACGCTCATCGCACCCGGCTGGGCGAATGCGCCGACTCAGTATCGGGTGGCGTCGAATGGGTCGATGCCGGGGCTTCGCTGGTGTACACCGGAGCCGCGGTCGATGCCTTGCATGCCCCCGGCCTGGCGCAGCTCGATCGACGCAGCGGGGAGCTGCGCCGGCTGACCGCACCCATGCTGAGCGACGGCGCCCACGTCGATCCGAGGCTGTCCCCCGACAGCAAGGAAATCGTCTACGCAAGCGTCGATGGCGACGACCAGCAGCTCTGGCGCGCGCCCTGGCCGCAGATCGCACCCTCCGTTGCGCTGCTGCAGCGACCCGAACCGGTCTACGACCATGCCTTCGAACCGGCTGGGCGCAACCTCTGGGTGGCGGGCGACCTGACCCTCTATCGCGCGCTGCACCGCTTGCGCCCGGGCGGCCGACCCGAACTGATCGGCGGTCGCGGCGCGCGTTCCATCGATATCGCCTCGAACGGCGCCGCGGTCTGGTCGGAAGCCGACTACGATGCCGACATCTGGCTGCGCAGCAAACCTGGCGGCGCGTGGACCGTCATCGCGCGCTCGCTGCGCTATGAGGCACAACCGGATTTCTCCGCCGACGGAAACCGCATTGCCCTGGCCAGCAACCGCAACGGCGCCGAATCGATCTTCGTCCACGACACGCTTACCGGCAATACACGGCAGCTCGCACTCGATCCGGGTTTTCGCTGGGTCAGACCGACCTGGTCCGCGCGCGACTCCTCACTGATCATCACGGCCTACGAAGATCGACAAACCCGCTTGTACCGCTACCAACTCGACGGCGACATTCTTGCCTTGCTGCCCGATGTCGAGCCGGGCGCGTTCCAGGGCATCGAGTTGCGCGATCGCCTGCTCTATCTGGTTGGCCACGGCACCGCCCAGAGCACGCTCATGCAACTGCGCGCCGGCGAGGCGAACCCCGAGAGCCTGGAACTGGGACCGGTCGCGGCCTATCGCGCATCCGGCGACTGGCTGGTGTGGCGCGCGGTAGGGTCGAATGTGCTCAGGTTTGCGCCCGTGAACGAACCCCGGGCAATCCGTGAGTTGAACCTGGCCGGCGATGCCATGGCCGAGGCCTTTGCCTTGAGCGGCAGCACGCTTTCCTATCGCGACAAGGGCCGCCTGTGGTCCTTGCAACTGCCCGATGGCGAGCCGGAAGCGATTTCCGATGAACACGTTCCGAATGGCGCGGGCCCCAGCATCGCGATCTCGGCCAACGGGGCCCTGGCGACGGTCACCCTGACTTCGCTGAACATGGATTTGATGATCTCCGCCCCCACGATGCCCTGACTCGCTGCAGCGCCTGCCGCAGTTGCCGGCATTGCTCCTGCAGTCCGGCCGATGCGGCCGACACCGGCATCACGCGGAGGCTGCCGACGCGGACCCCGTCGCTCATCGTGCTTCGCGCGCTGCAGCCGAAAGGCACGATTCCGTACCTGCATGGAATCGACTAGCATCAGCCAGCGTCCATGGTCACAGACCGGAGAATGATCGTGCGGAATCTGGCAGTACCGAACCTCGACGGAGGCGACCGATCTTGAACGGTCGGGTCGTGGCTGTGACCGGTGCGAGTCGCGGCATCGGACTTGCCATTGCCGAGTTCCTTGCGGCAAAGGGCGCGCACGTCATCGCCGGCTCGCGACATCCGCCCGAACCTGAGATCGCCGGCGTGACCCATCTGCCACTCGACGTGACCGACGAGGCGAGCGTCGCAGCATTCGCCCGTGCTGCCGTCGCAGCGGATGTCGACACCCTGGTCAACAATGCCGGCATCGGCGTGTTTTCCTCGCTCGAGGCGGTTTCGGTCGAGGCCTATCGCCGGGTATTCGACACCAACGTGCTGGGGCTGCTTCTGACCACCCGGCATTTCGTGCCGCATTTCCGCAAGCGCCACGAGGCCGGCAAGTCCAGCCAGGTGGTCAACATCACCAGCGATGTCAGCGCCCGGACATTCGCCGGCGGCGGGCTGTACTCGGCCAGCAAGTACGCGCAGCGCGCGCTGACCCAGGCCCTGGCTTTCGAAGGCCAGGAGTACGGCCTGCGGGTCAGCGAAATCCGACCCGGCATGACCGATACCTTCTTCAACGGCAACGTCCCGGGTCGTGCGGAACGCAGCGGTGACCTGCACCCGGTCGACGTGGCACAGGCAGTGCTGCACGTACTGAACGCCGCAGCGCATGTTCGTATCGATGAAGTCCTGCTGCATCCAGTCAACCAGCCTGTCGTGTTCTAGCCGGGCTGACGCCGAGACCGTCAAACGGCGCGCTGCCCCTCCGATCGACTCGCAATGGAATGCGTGGCATCCCGCACGCGACTTCCAGCCTCAACGCTTCGAGTATGGATTGCGCGCGATGGATTTCATTTCGCTCTCCGGAATCAGCGAGACGATCAGCATCAGCACGTAGCGCACCAGCACCATCAGGCCCGAGAGCAAGGCATCGACATCGACATGCGAGCCGAGCACGGCCAATCCGACGACGATCGGTCGGCCGACGAAGAACGCCACGAAGACCATGAAGAACAGTGCAAGAAACGTGGCGCCGCCTTCGGCGAGCTTGTTCTGCGCCCATGTCGCGCGGGGATCGGCCGAGGTCATGGCCGTGCGCAGCGAAATCGCGACATGCAGCACGAGGTAGGCCAGCGCCCACGCAATGTCGGTCCAGTCCAGGCGAGCGAAGGCGGACATGCCGAATTCCAGTGCGTTGCCGCTGTCCCCTTCGGCAGCGACGCCATAGGAGACCACCGAAAAGAAAAGCACGAACGCCGATGCGGCACCAAGTTTCAGCATGTCCAGGAGGTGCTTCTGCAGCCCGCGTTCCGGGTAGAACGGTATCGTCGCCAGGCTGACCAAAATCAACTCGACGGCGAGCAGTGCCTGCACGAACACGAAAGGCAAGCTGCCGACCAGCGCGGCCACGAGCAGAAACGCATGGGATATCCCGACACGCAGTGCCGTATTCGGCGAAACCTCACGCAATGACTTGATCAGCGAATCGCCCATCTCATCGCCTCCGAGGCAGCTTGTCGAATGTCGCCCCCCGGGGGGCGACATTCGACGCATCGAGATAACGGCGACAGCATAAGACTTCCAGGGGCCGCCGAGGACTGACCTCACGCGACGCGTCTGCTACCGTCGGATTCACTTTCACGAAGGAGCATGGCAATGCAGGTCCTGCGCACCCCCGACGAACGTTTCGAAGCGCTTTCCGGTTTTGACTACGCACCCCGCTATGTCGAACTGGGCGACAAGAATGGCCTGCAGGCCTTGCGACTGCATTACCTCGATGAAGGCCCGCGCACTTCGGCACCGGTTCTGCTCATGCATGGCGAGCCGTCGTGGTCGTATCTGTACCGGAAGATGATTCCCATCCTTCTCGATGCCGGGCATCGCGTCGTCGCACCGGATCTGATCGGCTTCGGACGTTCCGACAAACCGGCATCGATGGCCGACTACAGCTACCAGCGCCATGTGGACTGGATGTCGGCATTCCTCGAAGCGATGGACTTGCGGGAAACCACGCTGTGCTGCCAGGACTGGGGCGGACTGATCGGACTGCGGCTGGTCGCCGCGCACGGCGATCGATTTGCCCGCGTGCTGGCCGCCAATACCTTTCTTCCGACCGGCGATCACGACCCCGGAAGCGCATTCCGCGAATGGCGCGAGTATGCGCGAAGCACACCCGTTTTCCCGGTCGGCCAGATCGTTTCGCGTGGCTGCGCCCAGCGCCTGACGGACAGCGAGATCGCTGCCTATGACGCGCCGTTTCCCGACGAATCGTACAAGGCGGGCGCGCGCGCATTTCCATTGCTCGTTCCGATCACGCCGGATGACCCGGCTGCCGAACCGAACCGCCAAGCGTGGAAATCGCTCATGCAATGGCAGAAGCCGTTCCTGACCGCATTCAGTGATCAGGATCCGATTACGCGGGGTGCCGACGCCGTGCTGCAGAAGCTTGTTCCGGGTGCCCGCAACCAGGCCCACCAGACCCTGTCTGGAGGCGGCCACTTTCTGCAGGAAGACGTTGGCGAGGAACTCGCCCGCGTGCTGGCGCGATTCATTGCGGAGAACTGAAAGCTCCGCCAGGCGCCAGCAGTGACACTGCTACTACCCTGCGGCAACCGCTAGTCGAGACGCGCTCGATCCGGGCGGAACCGGCCCAGGCCCGCAGGCCGACCTGCGGATAGCGGATGCGGAACAGGGCTTGCGCCCTGTCCCGCATCCCTCAGGTCACACGGATCAGATCGGCGGATCGAATCCGTCGACGTAGATGACATCGGAAACGGCCGACTGGCAAGACTGCACGGCGACATCATCGATGTACCAGCCCTGCGGAGCGCGGCCCACCGAGATGTCGCTACCAAGCCGGAAACGGAACTGCACGGTCTGCCCGGCATAGCTGGTCAGATCGATCACCGAGCGCACATAGGCCTGCGGATCCCCACACCATGCATTCAATCCCGCCAGCGGATTCTGGAACGATCCGCTGACCGGGCCTTCGTACGGATCGGTCAGGGCCGACGCGCCCGGCACCTGGGTGAAGTTGGCGCCGCCATCCGTCGAAATCTCGAGGATCGCGCCGTCATAGCAGGCCGTCGCTCCGTTCTGCTCGATGGTCTGGTCGCTCCAGAAAATCAGCGCCAGCGGGTCCTGCCCGGTCGGCAGCGCGATCGCCGGCGAAATCAGGCGCTGGTCGGAGAGCGATGCCAGATCCTGCGCGAGGAAGGCGTTGGTGCCGCCATGCGGACGCGCGGTCGAAATCGCCCAGTTGCTCGAGCCGACACTGCCCGCCCCAAGCGTCCAGGCCGAGTTGTCGCCCTCGAAATCCGTCGAATAGACGTTGTTCGCCGCAGCGCCGATCGGGCAGTCGCCCGGCAGGGGAACCGTCGTGAAGGTGAAGGTCGCAGCATTCGGTCCGGTACCGCAGATGTTGTCCGAACGCACGCGCCAGTAGAGCACGGTATTCGACGGCAGATCCGAGGTTGGTACGTGGCTGGTCCCGGTGACGGTGGCGGTATAGGTCAGCGGCGCCGCGAACGTCGGCTCATTGTCCACTTCGAGCACGTAGTTCGTACCCTGCGGAGCAGCCGCCCAGCTGAAGGTCGGGCGGACCGGAACCACCGTCGCGTTGTTCGCCGGCGCATTCAGCACCGGCGCAGCGGGTGCTGCCGTCGAGACGCTGAGCCCGAGGGCGGTGGTCTGGACAACCGCTCCGGGACTCGAAAGTCCGGAAATGTCGATGATCGAGTTTCCGGCGGCAACGCCCGCCGTCGTGATGGTCACCGTGCTCGAACCGCCCGGCGCCACAGGATTGGTGCCGAAGCTGACCGTCGAGTTGGCCGGATTGCCCGAGGCGGACAGGGTCACCGGCTCGCTGAAGCCGAGGAACTGGTTGACGTTGACCGTGTAGTTGGCATCGGCGGGCGAGCACACGGCGACACTGCTGGTCACCGGCACGAGCAGATAGTTGGTGCCGACCAGGGTCCGATCGGTGTAGACGTCGGGCGTGCTGGCCCGATCATCCGACCAGAGGTAGTGGGCGCGGCCGTTGTCATCCTGCAGTTGCTGGTCGTAGTCGCCGTGGTAGCAGGTCGCCAGCGAGGTATCGAGCACGATCGCGCTCGAAGCATCGGACAGGCGGACGCTCGGCTGGGACCAGGTCGCGCCATTGTCGAAGGACGTACGCGAGTAGTAGTCGATCTGCAGATTGTTCGGATCGAGCTGTCGGCTGTAGTAACCGACCGTGACCTGTCCGGCCGATCCGACCGAGATGGTCGGCTGGTACTGGTCGGTCGTGGTCGCATCGTCGTTGATGCGGACTTCCGGATCCCAGGTCGAGGTGGTCGGGTTGTAGCGGCGATAGAACACGTCGATGACGTCGCCGGTGTTCAGACCGTCCGGATCGTAGCTGTAAACCGTATGCAGGTAGCCATTGCGGAACGTGATCTGCGGCGATGGCAGCAGGCGCACGTTGCCCTTGATCGCCGGGCGCCCGCAGCTGCTGGTTGCCGCGGATTCGCGAGGATTGATCTTGTTGGTCGTGGCCGGCGTCAGGGTTGTGTAGCTGACGCCGCCATTCGTCGAACGCAGGATCGGAATTTCGATGTTGCCGGTCGGATAGCCGTTCGGCGGCAACCATTTCAGCCAGGTGACATAGATGTCGCCGTTCGGGGCGATGGTCGGCCAGGCACCCTGGTTGCTCTCGCCCGCCGGACTGATCGCGAGCTGGGTCGACCAGGTCGCGCCGGCGTCGGCGGAAAAGATGCTGTAGATCCGCGAGCCGCTGCCGAAGTCGGTCCAGACGATATAGATGCGACCATAGAACGGGCTCGTCGGCTCGTTGTCGATGGCCATGATTTCCTTGTCGTCGTTGTTCGTCGCGAACTGGCTGACCAGCACGAAGCTCTGGCAGTCGTCATCCGAACGGAACAGCGCGAGACCACCGTTGCGCAACGCGGCGTAATAGAACTTGCCATCCTGCCGACGCCAGACCAGGCTCGGGTCGCCACTGTCGTCGGCGCTCACCGCGCCGCGATCGACCCAGGTGTTGCCGCCATCGGTCGAACGCGAGAAACCGGAGAAGCCGACGTTCTGGGTAACCCCATGAAAGGAATCGTTGTACGCAGCGCAGAGCGTGCCGGTAACCGGATCGCGCTCGATCGAGGTTTCGCTCTGGGTACGCGTGCTGCCGGTATCGCTCGCCGGGTTGCTGACGTTGAGATCGGTATTCGGTTCGAGGTACGGCGGCAGGAAGCCGGCGTCGACACTCTCGACCTGTCCGATGAATTCCGCCTGGCGGCCGCAGGCCCTGGCCAGGAAGAACAGCAGGCCGTCCATCAGATTGGCCTTCTTCGGATCGTCGAGCGCGGCACAGGTTTCCGCTGTGACATAGGGCGATGCCCGCAGGGTCGCCTTGTAGGCCGTCGCTGCTGCATCTCCGGCCGGGTCGGCGGCATGTGCGCCGATGGCCAGGACACTGATCAGGATCGCCGCGTGCACGCGGACGAATCCACCCCTCAAGAATGGATATCGGTTCAAAACTGTATCCCCTGACGTCTCCGGCATGGAGACAAGCCGACACCAAAGGTAACCGACTTCATGGGCTCCTGACTAGGTCCCTGGACGCAACTCCCCCCGCCTGTTCGCTCCCCGGCATCCGTTGCAGGGAGGATGCCGGTGACGAACCGCGGCCATGCTGGCCATCGGGCCAGGATTCGCAAAGGCGACCGAATCGATGGGTGGAATCCGATTTGGCGCGCCCAAGCCTGCCCGCCGGTCCGGGCCTGGCCCGGCCCGATCGCAGGCAGGTTGCAGCCAGGTTGCAGCCTGGCAATCGCTCTGAAGACAGGCCGGCAAGGCCGCCAACCAGGGCGGCAGCATCGCTTGTCTCGCCTGGGCCATGGTTGTACGGTTCCTGTCCCCGGAACGGCTGATCGCAGCCAACGGAGTGCCACTGGTGGACCATCCGCCCGCCAACGAAGGCCGCGACCCCGGCGAATTGCCACGGCCGTTTGTGGTGCCGTGCCGGCCGCTGGAACGAAGCGCCCCGTTGCGCTGGCTTCGGCTCGGCTGGTCCGATCTGTGCCGGGCGCCGGCCCTGAGCGCCCTGTTCGGCACCATCATCGTGCTGGTCAGCGCCCTCATTTCCGGCTTCGCCTGGTTTCTCGGTCGTTTTGCCCTGCTCGCAGCCTTGCTCTCGGGCTTCGTCTACTTCGCTCCGCTGATCGGCGTCGGTCTCTATTCGGTCAGTCGCGGTCTCTTGCGCGGCCACCAGCCACGCCTCTCCGACTCATTCGCAATGGCGCGGCGGGTGCTCGGCAACGCCGGCATCTTTGCCTTGATCCAGTTCGTCATCGTGCTGGTCTGGTCACGCTCGGGAATGATGCTCACGGCCTTCTTCCCGGCGCCGGAAGGCGACACGCGCGCACTCGTCGAATTCCTGCTGATCGGTTCGGCGATCGGGTCGGTATTCGCGGCGCTGACCTTCGCGGCCTCTGCGTTCTCGCTGCCGATGATCGCCGACCGCGAGGTCGACATGGTCACGGCCTGCCTGTCGAGCATCAACGCCGTGCTGCGCAACAAGCTGGTCATGCTCGAGTGGGCGCTGATCATCTGCGTGCTTACCGCCATCGGATTCGCCAGTGCCCTGGTTGGTCTCGGCGTGGTCATGCCCTGGCTGGCCTATGCCACCTACCACGCCTATCGCGAAACCATAGACGCCTCGACCTGGCCCGAGGCCTGAGCCCGACGCAACACAAAGCAGTCATTTTGCGCAGCAGTCTTGCGTGCGCCGCATCCGGGTACCGACTACCACTCAATCGTGCATGCCGAAACGCGTCTCGACGATCGCCCGATGCAGGCGCTCGCCCCATTCCTGCTGTTGCCGTGCAGTGCCGATCTCGTTGTTGCGCACCTCGAACAGGACGTGCGCAAGATTGCGCCGCAGGGCATGGCACTCGAGGGTATGTCCACCGAGCACGCGGGCATCGTAGGGACGGTTGTCACCGACCTGGTAGCCCTGTGCAGCGAACCAGTCGATCAGCGGCGCGACCGGATCGCGCGACTTCTTCCAGAGCACGGCTATCGGCCACGGTCGCTCGATGCTGCCGAAGCGTGGCGTGAAACTGTGCACCGATATCAGCACCGGCTTGATGCGTCGGGCCAGTTGTTCGTCGAGCCAGGCGTCGATCCGGGCGTGGTACGGAGCGAAGAAACGGCGCACCCGTTCGGCCCGCTCGTCGTCGCTGATTGCGCGATTGCCCGGCACGAAGGTGCTGTCGATCTCGGCGCTGATCGAGGTGGCATCGTCGATGTCGCGATTGAGGTCGATCAGCAATCGCGAGCTTCCACCAAGGATCGCCGGACAGCCGAGTCGCTCGGCCAGGGCCAGGCTGACGCCGCGCGCACCGGGATCCCAGGCGATGTGCTGCTCGAGTTCATGCGCAGTCAGGCCGAGTCCGTGATATTCCTCCGGCACTGCGTTGGAAGCATGGTCGCAGACGACGAGAAAGGCGGAATTCGCACCCGGATGGAATTGAACAGGCGCGCTATAAGTGTCGACGTTCATGACTGCAGTGTGCCGCATGCGCATGCGGTCGCAAAGCTGCTGCTGCGATCCGGCCGGGAGCTGGCGATATACTCGAACGCGAACGCGATCCGCACCCTGTCGGGGGTGACATCGAAGTGGCGCCGGCACGGGCCAGACGGAGGGGCCCGGTCCAATGCCAGATCCGCACGACTACGACCACGCTGCACTGGCCAGCCTGCAGACGCGGCTGCGACCGATGTTCGAACGCTTCCTCACGGAGCGCCTTGCGCCACGCACGATCGTCGTCGTTCCCGGACTCAGCCTCGATCCCGACACCCTGGCCAAGATCGACGGTGTCCGTCACTACGAGGAACGCCAGCTCAGCATGCTCATGTGGCTGCGCCTGCCGAACACGCGCATCGTCTTCGTCACCAGCGAGCCGCTCGACCCGGTCATTATCGACTACTACCTGAGCCTCGTGCAGGGCGTGCCCAATGCACATGCACGCGCTCGCCTGACCCTGCTCTCGGCCTATGATTCATCGCCCGTCACGCTGACCCGGAAGATCCTCGAACGTCCGCGTCTGGTCGCACGCATCCGCGCCGCGATCGGCGATCCCTCGCATGCACACCTGTCGGTTTTCAACGCCACCGCCCTCGAGGCGGCGCTGGCCGTGCAACTCGGCATACCGCTCTACGCCTGTGACCCGGGCCTGGCCCGCTGGGGCAGCAAGAGCGGCAGCCGCGAGGCGTTTCGGGCCGCCGGCGTGGAACTGGCTGATGGCGCCGAAGACCTGCGCGACATGGACGACGTGGCCGAGGCCATCGTCGCGCTAAGGCAGCGCAACCACACGCTGCGTCGCTGCGTGGTCAAGCACAACGAAGGCTTCTCGGGCGAGGGCAACGCGGTTTTCGATTTCGACGACATGGCGGGGCCGGTATCGCTGGACCGGGTTCGCCGTGAACTGCCGGATCGCCTGCGCTGCGAAGCGGACAACGAGAGCTACGAGCACTATGCAGAAAAGTTTCGCAGCCTCGGCGGCATCGTCGAGTCGTGGATCGACGGTCCCGACAAGTGTTCGCCCTCGGTACAGATGCGGGTCAATCCGCTCGACCAGCTCGAGCTGATCTCGACCCACGACCAGCGCCTCGGCGGCGCCTCGGGGCAAATCTTCCTCGGCAGCACGTTTCCGGCCAACCAGGAGTACCGGCGCGACCTGCACGATGCCGGCTGGCGAATCGGCGAGGTCCTGCGCAGCAAGGGCGTGGTCGGGCGTTTCGGCATCGACTTCGTCTCATACCGTTCGGCCACCGGCTGGCGCCACGTCGCCATCGAAATCAACCTGCGCAAGGGCGGCACCACCCTGCCCTTCCACATGCTGCAGTTCCTGACCTCGGGACGCTACGACACCGAAACAGCGAACTACGTGACACCGATGGGCACGCACCGCTGCTATTACGCCACCGACACGCTGTTGCGTCCGCACTACCGGCGCTTCATCCCCGAGGACCTGATCGACATCGTCGTCGCCCGCCAGTTGCACTTCGACGACACGCGCCAGCAGGGCATCGTCTTCAATCTTCTCGGCGCGCTCTCCGAATTCGGCAAGCTCGGGGTGGTCTGCATCGCCGAGACCGTCGCCGACGCCCAGGCGATGTTCGGTGAAACGGTCGAGATACTCGACCGCGAAGCGCTTCTGGACTGAAAACCGGGAGTCGCGGAGTTGCGGCCCGACGGCCGCTTCGGCATGACATCACATCGACTTCGCGGTCCGCTGGCGCGACTTGTCTGGCTTCGAGTCCTCTGGCGCCGATGATGACTTCGCCGAAGCCGCTTCGGCTTCATCTTCATTGTCGGCGCGCGTGCGCAGGTGCACGTCGTCGGCCCAGCCGGTACCGCCGTCGAGCAACAGAAAACCGACCTCGATGGCGGTCGTGCCGGCCGGCGCTTCCTTCGTGATTGCGATCTCGGTCCAGTCGGTGTCGCCGGTCATCGGCATCGCGCGCACCTGGTCGATGATCGCGCTGTAGCGAAGAAAGGTCATCTTGAGCACCCAACCCTGCTCTCCGACCTCGGCGGTCTTCAGCTTCGCCGTCAGCTCGACCTGCTTGCCGGCCAGGTCGGCCGCCTCGACGACCTGCGAGATCATGCCGTAGGCCTGCTCGGTCGTGCGCCGCATGCGGATGCTCTGCTTTCCATGGGCGAAGCTCTCGGCATCGCGCTCGATCTCGTAGGCGCGCACGCCGGCATGCTGGGTCCGCGACCAGCCCGGAATGCGCTTGCCGGCCATCGGCAGTTCGAAATCGGCATTCTTCAGGGGGATTTCGCCGGCCATCGTGCTCGAACACAGCAGCAGGCCGACCAAAATAGCTAGGGTCTTCGACATGAATCGCTCCGGGTTTGCACTCGCCTTCGTTCGCGGTGGCTCCGCCGCCATCGCCGGGAAAGGCGCGTCATCTTGAGTGCAAGCCCCATTCGGAGCAAGCGTCGAACTTGTGAAAGCTCTGGACCCGCCAGCACCGCTTTCCGCGCGCACAGGCGATGCCTCTCACGGCCATGCCGTTACGCCGCCCCTGCGCAAGTCCGCATCCAGAGTCAGCGACCGAAAGCGCAGCACACACCTCAGGCTTGCGAACCGAACAACCAGGTCGTTCTGTTGCAGCGAGCCCGATCGCCACGGCACGGATTGCTTCAGGGCTTCGGCCAGCCGACTGCCACATCAAACTTGATCGCGCAGTCCATGTCGGTGTCGTCCATCGGAGGCTCATGGGCCTCGGTGCTTACCTGACCTACGATCCGTGACGGCGAATGCGTCTGCAACAGGACCCTGCCGTTGCCACCATCGAGGCCGGTCAGCGTGCCGTCCTTGGCCACGTACATGAGATTCACGATGGTCGTCATGTCGAGTTCGCCTCCGACATGCTGAATCTCGATCCAGCCGTCTGCGGTCGCCGACCGCTGCGCCTCGATTCGATCGCCGCGCGGACTCGAGAATGTGTTCTCGCCAGGGGCAGCCGCGCATTCGACACAGGCCGCCAGGGCCTTGCGATCGATTGGTTTGCTGGTGAGGTAGATCGTGGTGGTGACGACGCCCTCGGCGTCGCGTGCGTCGGCGAACGCGATGCCGTCGCTGAACACGAGGCGCTTGCCATCGCGCTCGCAGTAGCCATCGACGGAAGCTGCCTGGCCCAGTTGGGTCAGGCCAAGCAGGAGCAAGCAGGGCAGTATTCGCATGCACTCGACCTCGCGTTTTCGACGGGCCGCACCATTGCGGCCTGTTCTCTCAAACGGAAGGTAACGCCGGCAAGGGCCATCGACCGGAGACCGCGTCAATCACGCAGGCGCGGCGGGAGTGCCCGCGACCGCAGGCTGCCGGAACAAGCCGGACCCGCTGCTGCCCGAATTCGCCAAGCCTCGAGAACCCACCGCTCAGATCGGTGCCCCCGGCGGAATCGGCGGCAGTTTGCGCAGGGTGACCGACTTCGGATCGGCCAGGTACTTGCCGATCAGTGACGCTGCCTGTCGGCGATTGGCCGCCTGGTTGCCGCGCCCTGCATTCTCGGCAAGCCAACCCTGCCAGCCCTGCAGCGCATCGCGCAGGTCCGCGGCAACCTGCGCATGCAGCTTGCCGGTCTCCAGCGTGGCCAGAAGCGCATCGAGCACCACCCAGTCTGCGGCGGCCTGCACGGCCTCGCCTGCAGGCACGCCGGTACCGACCGACTTGCGCTGCCAGGTCCCGCGGAACGTCGCCTCGAGCACCTCGTCGATGCCGGGCGATCGGGGATCGCGTGCGTGCTGCCAGGCCAGGCGGTTCAGACGCTCGGGCGCGAACAGATAACTCGTCGTCTGCGCTGCTGCAGCGCCGACCACGGCAAACGGATCGAACACCGGTCCGCTTTCGGTCGCGAAATACTCACGCGTCCGCGAATACTCGTTGCCGGGAGGGGTGACCAGGTCGAGCACATGGGCCGGCAACGCGAGCTGCTCGGCGCCGAGCGAAGCCACCAGCCGGTCCAGCGCCGCGCGCTGGCGGTCCGCCGGCACGCCTTGTGTCCCGGCCTGGCGGTCGAGCGCTTCGGAATAGGCATAGCGGACGCCACCGAGCAGGCGCGCGACCGCTTCGAGCTGGTAGCGATGCAGCAGGTAGACGGGAACCAGGCGCGCCTCGAGCTCACCGACCTGTCGCTCCGGCGGCAGCACGCCGATCGAGAAGGCATCGAGCGCCTTGCGTCGCACGGCCATCAGGGAGTCGTAGGTCGCCAGTGAATCCTCGCCGTAGTCCCAGAGCAGGCCGTCCACTTCGGCATCGCCCGGCGAGCGCGAGTCGGGATCGCTGAGGTAGCGAAAGCCGGCCTTGGCGATATTGGCGCGCAAGGCCGCCAGCGCGGCCGCTTCGGTGCCCGGGGTGAACTGCGCATAGGCGTGCGCGACGAGGAAATCGTCCCACGGTCCGACACCGATGCCATAGGCCTTGTCGAGATGGATGCCACCGTCCTCGCCGATCTTCAGCAAGGGATGCGGATAGTCCATGACCGAACCGTTGCCGAGCCGGCTCGCGGCGAAATTGTGGTTGAAGCCGAGCGCGTGGCCGACCTCGTGTGCGGCCAGCTGGCGCAGGCGCGCGAGGGCCATCTGTTCGGCCTCGGTCGCGAGCGCGTTCGCGTTGCTCTTGTCGTAAGGCGCGAGCAGGCTTTCCGCGATCATGATGTCCTGGCGCACACGCTGCGAACCAAGGGTGACCGAACCCTTGATGATCTCGCCGGTGCGCGGATCGACGATCGGCTGGCCGTACGACCAGCCCCGGGTCAGTCGGTGCGCCCAGGTGATCAGGTTGTAACGCACGTCCATCGGATCGACGCCTTCGGGCAGCAACTCGACCCGATAGGCATTCTTGAAACCGGCCTTCTCGAACGCGCTCTGCCACCAGTTGGCACCTTCCAAGAGGGCCGAGCGCACCGGTTCCGGCGCACCGCGATCGACATAGAACACGATCGGCTTGCGCACCGCACTCGAGGCCGCCGCAGGGTCGATCTTTTCGAGACGGAAGCGCGGCTGCACGCGCACCTCGATGCTCGACGCGAGCGGCTTGGCGAAATCGTAGTAGCCGACACTCATGCCGCCGGAAGCCGGGTGATAGGCACGTGGTGAGTAGCCCGGGGCCGGCAGTCGCACGAAGCTCAGGTGCTGGCGCACGGTCAGGCTTTCCGGATCGGGCGCGACGTCGCGCACGTAATCGGCCTCGCCTGGGCCCTTGAAGGTCAGCAAGGCCTCGAGTTCGGTGTTGTCCGGAAAGCTCTTCGCATCCGCGGCGGAAACCGCGCTGCGCTTGTCGTCGAGTTCGTACTTGCCCTGTCCGGTCTGGTTCAGCTGGCGCGCGATGCCGTGCCGGTCGGAGAGCAGCAGGGAACCGATGTCGACGACGACGCGCCCCCCTTTGGCATCCTCGCCGACGATATCGCCGGCCCAGAGCACCGATTCGGCGAACGCCTGGCGCACGCTCAGTGCTTCGTCCGGATTCTCCGAGACCGCGCGAAAGCGCGTGTTGTCCTCGACCAGCAACACGCGCTGGCCGGCCCGACGGAACTCGACCAGATGCGAACCGCTGCTCTGGCCGCGATCGAGGCCTATGTCGTTCGAGCCGATCGCCCAGGGCAAGGAGCTGATCAGCAGGAACGGCTGATTGAATTCGCTGAGGCCGAGCAGCACGCGAGCCCGCGCCGTATCGCGATGGACATCGAAGAATCCGGCCACGTGCTGCATGTCGTGCGTCGCGGTGGCGATGTCCTTCGGCGCCGGCGGTTTGGCGTCATCGGGCTTCGCCGCCAGTGCGCTCATGCCGAGCAGCACGGCAAGCACCGCGCCCGGCACCTGGATGAATGGCCTCATTGATCGCTCCCGGAGTGGCTGCAGCGTTCGAGTCTGCCTGAACCTGCCGCCCGCGCCTATGCTCCGGAAGGCATGCGGACCCACGACCGGATCAGTGTCCGGCTTGGCCCGCAACGATCCCTCGTTGCGCGTCAGGCGCCCGCCTCGCGCGCGCGCTCCTCTTCGATCGTGTAGATCGCCTCGGGCGTCGACTCGAGCCGGGCCCGCGATATCGGCTTGCCGCTGGCGTCGGAGAGCCCATAGCTACCTTGCTCGATTTTCTGCAATGCACGCTCGATGTCACCGATGCGCCGATCATTGAGGTTGCGGGTCGCCTGGTCGACCTCGCGCTGGGCCATGCTCTGCGCCTCGTCCTCGTACTCGCGCGCTTCGTTGCCATGCAGCTCGCGGTCGGCGCGTTGCTCGGCGATGATGCGCTGCTCGCCACCGAGCAGCTCATCGCGCAAGGCCTCCAGCCGGGTGCGCTGCCGCTCGACAAAGGACGCATCAAGCTCGGGATGCGGTGAAGGCCTGGCTGGATTCGACATGGCTCGTCTTTCCCGTGGTTGCAATGGAGGTTTGTGTGATTGCGGACCATTCACGGCGTCTGCGTCAGCCCATGGCCGCCGGGGATGGGTCGGCGGCGAACCCATCATTGGCCCGCATGGCCTCGACGCCGTACACCGACGATGGCCCGCCACCCATCAGCAGGGCGGCGCCGATCATTTCGGCGACTTCCTCGCGGCTCGTACCGGCATTGTGCACCGCCAGCGCATGATGTGCGAGACAACCGTCGCAGCGCACGGTGATGGCGATCGCGAAGGCGATCAGCACCTTGGTCTTTTTCGAAACCCTCTCTCCCCGGATCACCTCCCCGGCGCTCGATGTCCGTGTATCGATGTCGGCCCCGGTCAGCGATTTTCGTGGCAACCCACACCCTCGTCGACCAGCCTGCGCTAGCCAATGTCCATGGCCCGGTCTTTCTCGGCGCGATCGAACTTCAGTTCGATGACACGATCTTCGCGGATGGGTTCGACTGAATCGTCCCGATCCGCTTCCTGAACCCTGACCGCTCCCGGCGGCCGGGAACTGCGGCAGCGAACGGCGCCCGGGCCGCGCGTTCAGCCCGTGGTTGGCTGCGAAGCATCAAGCTGACCTCGGTGCGGGCGGGCAGATCGGGCGCGATCCGATAGCGGAAAATGGATGCCAGGCAGCACATCGCGTTCGTGTTTGTTCGCAGCCTGTGGAGCAGCGCACATTCTGCTGCCCTCGGATGGCCCGGATGATGCACGAATCAGGCAAGCCCAAACCGATCGAGGGCTCCTCGAGCAGACGACCTATATGTGGCTGAACCGGATTCGCCAGGACTTCAATCTCGCCCTCGTCGTGACGTTCGGAGTGATCACCAACGTGATGATTCTCCCGTTCGCGGCCTATCGCTTCCTGAGCGGCCAGAACCTTGCCGCACTGATCGACCTGCTGATCGTCGCCTGCATCACGCTCGGGGCGGTCCATGCCTATGTCAGCCGACGCACGCGGGGCGCCTCGCTGTTCCTCGCCGTGACCTACTCGATCGGGTGCGTCGCGATCGCCTATGTGGCCGGCGCCGCGGGCCCCTTGTGGACGTATGCCGTGCTGCTGTCGAATTTCCTCCTGATCGAACGCAGGCGCGCAGCCCTGATCTCCGCATGCGCCATCGCTGCGGTCGCTGCGAGTCCGATGGCGCTGCCTGAGCTGGCCCACAAGGCGGCCTTCGTCGGCTCGAGCGTGGTCGTCAGCCTGTTCGCCTTCGCGTTTGCCTGGCGCACCGACCTCCAGCGCCAGCAACTCGAAAACCTGGCTACGCTGGATCCGCTGACCGGTGCCGGAAACCGCCGCGCCATGGCAGCGCAAATCGATGTCGCGATCGCGGCCAGCGCCCGCAGCCGCAGACCGCTCGGACTGATCACCTTCGACCTTGACCATTTCAAGCAGGTCAACGACCGCTTCGGCCACGAGGCCGGTGACCATGTGCTGGTCCAGGTCGCCAGCGTGGTTCGCCGCATCACACGGCGAAACGACAGGCTGTTCCGGCTGGGCGGCGAGGAATTCGCCCTGCTCATCCCGGATGCCGACGCGTCCGCACTCCGGGAGATCGCCGAAAAGGTCCGCGAAAGCCTGATGCGCGAGATCCAGTGTGGGCAGACTCCGATAACGGCATCATTCGGCGGCAGTGTCCTGGGCGCAAACGAGAGCGAGCGCCAGTGGCGCGAACGTGCCGATGCCGCCATGTACCGCGCCAAGCGCGAGGGTCGCAATCGTTTGATCATCGATGGCGCGTCCGCGCCTGAGAACCACCCCTACTCATCCCCGACCGGCATGCCATCGGCCCATTCCGCCGGCGATTCGACCATCGACAAATCCGTATCCATCGGACCCGATCGCCTGGTCTGCTAGGCTGAATCGCATCAACCCACGCCCGCCGCATGACGTGCATGAGTCGCCGAGGCGACTCGAGTGCTCCGGCAGGCGCTGGCGCCCATCTGGACGCCCGATGCGGCAACGATCCGCAGCGAGCCCCGACTACCAGGGCAGCACATCGCCCTTGGCATGGCGGAAGCTGCCGGTCTCGGCGAGCGTCAGCGCGTCGAGGCGTTCGACCAGCTGCGCAGCCGCCGCATCGGGACTGATGTCGCCACCACCGCCGACCATCTCGGTCGCGACGTAGCCCGGGTGCAGCAGCATCAGGGCGATGCCGCGGTCCTTCAGATCGAGTGCCAGCGACTTGCCGATCGCATTGACGGCCGCCTTCGACGCCCGGTAACCGTAGAACCCGCCCGAGCTGTTGTCCGCCACCGAACCCATGCGGCTGGTCACGATGCCGACCTTCGCGCCCTTTGCGAGATGTCCGGACAAGGCCTGTACGGTGCGCAGCGGTCCGAGCGAGTTGACCTCGAACTGGCGACGCATCCGCTCGAAACCATCCTCGTCGATGTCGCCGAGCGATTCCTTCGAGAGGATGCCGGCATTGCAGATCAGGACGTCGATCCGCGTATCGCCGAGGCGCTTCGCCAATGCCGCAAGGGCGGTACCGTCGGTCACGTCGACACCGGCCTCGACACGCGCGCCGGTCGCGGCCAACGCATCGCTGCCTTCACGACACACGCCAACCACGTCATCGCCGCGCGACGCGTAGTGCTTCGCGAGCGCCAGACCAATTCCGCGATTTGCTCCGGTAACAAGAACGGTGGACAAGGCAACCTCCTGATGCTTGAAGGAGAACACGACATGGAGGCGCCGGCCCCTTCCATCAACCTTTGCGATGGCTGCGCAGATTGCGAAACTCGAAAACCATGATCTGGACGAGTTCCAATCATTTCTGGATCAAGGCATGCAGGTACCCACCATGCCGTCCGGCTTTCGCGCGACCAGCATTGGGAAACGCTCTGGAAGGTTCCAGGCCCGACGGCGCCTGGGCACGTCCATGCCGCACGCGCGGGTATCGACGATGGCAGCAGCTCGCAGCAAGCCTTTGAGCGCAGGCAAGCTGTGACAACGGCTGAGCAATCGCAATACCGGGGAACCGCCCCCACTGTCCTGCCCGGAAAGTCTCACGCGGGCTGTTTTCGCGCCGCGCGTGAGACGATGGCAGCTCTCCGGACTACCTTTGATCGACCTTTTTGCATTCCCGGAAGTTCGGTTCGATCATCCTTGCCAGGTCCTCCGTGAGCAAACGGCTTTGGATCGGATGCAATCCGGTCTCGCTGGTGCCCTGCAGCTTTCTGAACCAGATTCGCTGGTTTCCGACGACTCCGAGCGCCGGATCGCGCGACTTGGCGAACGATATGATCTTGGCGACCCCGTGGTCAGCACGCAGGTCGAGGTCACTCACCGAGATCTCCCACAGATCGTTCGCGCTCATCGGCGTGTATACGCATTGCTGCGGCCGTTCGTTGGCATCGAAGAAGTAGGCGTACACGAGCAGATCGTGGCCGGTCGGGTTGATGATCTCGAGCCAGGTACGTGCGCCCTCGCGAAGGTCGTACGTACCGGTCAGGTAGCAGCTCGCCGAACCGTTGGCCAGGGCCATCTCGCAGCCTTTCGGGCTATGCCCGCCTTCACCCGGCTGCTCCGGTCGCTTGCGTTCACCCGGCAGCACGAACGATGTCGAGAGGTAGCGCGTGAACGGCACACCCTTGTTCGACGTTCCGGCTGCTTCGAGATGCACGAAGTAGCCACCCGGAATCGTTGCCGGGTAACCCAGTCCGTAGACACCGTCGTTGGCCGCGCCGTCCATCGAAAGTCCGTCGTCACGCAAGGCAACCGGTGTCTTTACCCCGTCCGGGCGCCGCACATAGCCGGTAACCGTTGCACCGCGTACCGAGCGCCGATCCGCGATCCAGACACGCAACGGCATCAGGTAGTCGCCCGGGCGCCGCGTCAATTGCCTGGGGCCGACCTTCGCGGTGACCGAAGTCAATGCCGAGGCGACCGCGAAGAACTCGGCCGACGGCTTGTTCACCGTAACCAGGTACAACCAGCGCCCGGCAGCCGGTGTGCGAATCCGGTAGACCGAATGCTTGGGGTCGGTGCGCAAGGTCACGGTGGGCGGCGTGATGGGGATCGGTGCGCTGGCGCCCGGTGGCCAGAGTTCCACCGATACCGCATTGTCCTCGTTGGAGTGGAAGGCGACGGTCATCCAGTCGAGCGAGGGCTCGACGTCGATGTAGCCCACGTGCCGCGGCTTGTCGTGGATTGGAATGGTCGCCGTCGGGATACCTTCCGCGTAGAAGAAGCGCTGCTCGCCACGGACTTCCTCGTCGACGGCCTTGTAGTAGTCGGCGAGCCGGCTCAGCAGGAAGAACGAGCCCGAGCCTTCATTCAGATGCCGGAATTCACCTCCGGTGATGTCCGCGACGTCCTGCAGCAACAGGTCGTCGGCATCCTGTCCGACGCCTACCGTATCCACGCGCACGCTGCCCGTTTCGAAACTCGGGCGCAACGGACCTCCGGGCCCGGCTTTCGACCAGTACGGCGCATAGTTTTCGAGTCCGTCGGTAAGCAGCACGATATTCGGCGTATGCCCTGCCACACCGCCACTCGTGAGCATGTCGCGCGCTTCGACGAGGCCGGCGCCTATCGAGGTTTCCGGTCCAGTGAAGCCGGGTGAGGTGTCAGGCGAGATGCTGTCCACGGCCGCCCGGGCCGCCGGATGCTGATCGCTGCCGCCCTCCCCCGCGGTGACCATGCTGAACTTGGGTTCGGCGAGTTCATCGGGATCGACGACCGTACCGTTGCCATCCTGATCGCGACGCTGGAAACTGATCACGCCGATCCTGTCGACCGGATTGGACAGATCGACGAAGAACTTCGCCGCCGCCTTCGCGGCGTCCATCTTAGCCGTGCTCGCAAGGCCGGTCGTGCCGTCGTAGTTCATGCTGTTGGTCTGGTCGATCGCGAGGACACGATCGAACGCATGCGACGCCGTATCCGAATAGCACAGGCTCTGCGGCTCGGTCGCGCTGATACCGGATGGGGTAACGAGCGAAGCTGACAGGTCGTAGCAGCCGTCGGGCTTCGGTCCCGGCGCGATGATGACCCAGGTCTCGCCGCCCACCTGCGTGGCCGGTGTCGGAATCTGTGCAGCGGTCAGCGGCGTTCCCGCCACGGAAATCGTCAGGTTGCCCGGTGAAAGATCCAGTCCGCCCCCTCCGTACAGGCGCACGAGGACCCGGCTGCCGACAACCGTGCTGCCGGCGAACGACGGTCGCGCCTGGGTCGGCTCGAGAATGGCGAAGGAATTCGGGGAGAGGTCACTCGTGAGCATCAGGTCGTCGACGACGACCCGGCCCTTGCTCGAGCCGAAGGACGGCCCGACGTCGAATCGCACGGCGACGATATTGGTAAGGTCGATGCCGACGCCGTTGTTGGCGAAATCCGCGACGCGCATGCGTACCGTTTCCATCTCGTTGTGCCAACCGCCGCCACGCTGGTACGGCTCCTCGATGCCGCCGCCATAGGCTCCGACATTGATCTGGCTGACGACTCCGCTGCCATCGCGCAGGGTCACGGCGAATGTCAGGTCGCCGAGCACGGCCGTGGTGTTCGGGTGCTGCGTACCCTGGGCACCGCGGAAGGAGAAATACCTGAATCGGGTGAAGTCATTGGCGCCGGCGACCACCTGCCACTCGATGAAACGGTCGGCATCGGTCCAGTCGAACACCACGCCACGGGTCGAATCCGTGGCACTCCCCTGCGTGGCTCCGTTGAAGGGATCCGACGCAGTCCACGAGAAATTCGAGTTGTTGTCGTCGAGACGGCCTTCCGTCAGGTTCTCGACGTTGAAGCTGACGCTGCCGCCGGAGCTGCTCGTATTCGTGGCCGACTCGGTCTGGAAGTCGTCGATCACGAAATTGCCGGCGGCGGCGCCGTTGCGGTACTCGTTCGTGACCACGATGCAGGGATCGCCCGTCGGCACGCCGATCGGACGGAACGACTCGTACTGCCGGGTCAGGAAGTCGAGTGCCGGAACATTGCCCTCGATGTAGTGCTTGACCAGCGGAAGCAGGTAGCCGAGCTGGATCAGGTGCGTGTTCGCGCGTCCGATCGGGCACGGACCGTCGAAGACATCGCCCGCTGCGGGCTCGTCATGGAACTCCCCGTGCCCGGTACCCTGGACGATGGTCGACTGCTTGTAGCCCGTGGCGCGATCGACGAGGTGAAAGGTCTGGCACAGATCGCAGTTGGCCGAACCGTCGACGTCCGCATCGCCCGAGGCCGTCCACAAGTGGTAGTTGGCGTCATGCGGATTGGCGACATTGGTACCGTTGAAATCGGTCGGCAGCATGCTGCTCACGAGCCGCACATCACTGCGAGAGAAGTGGGCAGGTGTGGCCGTGCCGTCGACCAGGCGATCGTAGGCGATGGCGACGCCTTCGGCGCCGCGGCTGTGCCCTATCCATGCGATACGGTGCGAATCGAGGTGGCCGACGAGTGCTCCGCCTGCGATGGCACCGGCTTCGGCCTGGTCGATGAATGCATCGGTGTGGCCGAGGGTCGTGGTCGCGGCAAAATCCGGGCCCGGCTCCGTGTTGTTGTCATGGCTCATCACGACATAGCCGTAGGACGCCAGGTGATTGCCGATGTGGTCGTACCAGCGGAAGTCGTGGCCGTTTCCGCGGCTGATGATCACCAGCGGCAAGCGCCCCATCGTCGCGATATTGGTCGGAAAGTAGAGATCCTCGCCGAGCTTGGCACCGGGAATCCCGAAACCTGAGGCCACGCCTGAGTCAAGATTGTAGATTTGCTCGGTCACCGCGTGCGGGCCAGGCGCCGTCGTGTCGGCGACCATGTAAAGGCCGGCTTCGCCGGACAGCCCGTCGATGAAGTCATCGTCGTTCAGGCTGCCGTTGCGGTCGCAGTCGAGAACGACGTCGTATGGCACGCCGAGGCCGGCGCCCGCGTCGGCGTTCAATGTCGAGGCCGCGGCCACTTCCACCGTGTTCGCCTGCACCGTACCCGCGACGAAGGCGTGGGTCAGCGCGCCGCCCGGAGTGACATCGCTCAGCGCGGGATTGCTCGCCCACTCCGAGGCACTCTTGTGGCCGACGACGTAGATGTCGCAGGTTTGCCCGACGATCGCCGGGAACCGCGTCGGGTCGATCGCGACGTTCACCGCCGCGTTGACGTTGAATGCGCGCACGTACTCGAAGAACGGGTACTGCGCGAGCGGGTTGCCGGCCAGCTCCGTCTTGGTGGCCGCAGCGTGCGCCACAAGAGGCAGCAGCAGGCAGAGCCGTGCAAGCCGCTTGCCGAGATTCGTCCCGAACCTGTTCATTTCTCCACCCTCCCCGTCCGTGAGTCAATCCTCGATTCGGCCGTCAGTCGGACCGCTTCTTGTCGCCCGCCCTCGCCACCGGCAATCGCCAGGACTCGGCGAGATCCTTGTCCTGCGGCGAGTACTCGAGCACCAGATCGGCGGCGACCGTGCGCAACAACGCCGCCAGGTCCTTCGACGTCGCGGGCGGACCGTCGATGTCCTTGATACCGGCGCGCGCGAACGTGTTCGCCACGCCCGCCTTCTCCGCGCGTGCGCGCTCCTCTCTCGCCATCGCTGCCGTGACTCGCCCAGGCAGCTCAGGCGTGCCGAACCAGATCGGCACGGATGTCACATCGACGTCACCCGGTACGAGACCGATCACGCGACCCGACTTGTTGCCATGATTGAGCCGCTGCACCGGCACATCACCGGCATAAAGGACCGGCTCGAGCGTGTCGCGCGGGACGACGAGGGCCGGGTCCACATCCAGAACAACGAGCGTGCCTGCCGAGACCATGACGCGGTCCTTCGACCATGTGTACGCAAATGGAACTTCGAGTCTGAACGGGCGCGCGGCGACGACTCCCTTTATCGGCGCCGGCGTTGGCGGAACGGGTTTCTCGGCGGCCGAGGAAGGCACGACGCAAGCCGATAGACCGAGCAAACAGGCGGCTAGTGCTGCTGCGAATGACTTCACGTGTACCTCCATGCGCTTTGCGCGCTACCGTGCCGAATGCTGCAAATCTTACGCCGCCGCCAATGGCGGATGGAAAGCGGGTTTTCCGCGATTAGCCGGAAAACTCATTCCGGCAGTAGTGACACAAGCCGAAGCTTGTCCGGCCTACTCCTGTGAAACCTTTCTGCATTCCTTGAAATTCGGTTCGATCATCCTGGCCAGGTCCTCCTCCAGAATCCGGCTCTGGATGGGCCGCAGCCCGGTCTCGCTGATTCCCTGGCGCTTCCTGTACCAGATGCGCTGGTTGCCCACGATGCCGATCGTCGGTTCGCGTGGCTTGGCAAACGACACGAGCTTGGCAACCCCGTGGTCGGCATTCAGGTCGAGCCGATCGACCGCAATCTCCCAGAGATCGTTGGCGCTCATCGACGTGAACACGCACCGCAGCGGACGCTCATTGGCATCGAAGAAGTACGCATAGACCAGCAGATCATGACCGGTCGGATTGATGATCTCGAGCCAGGTGCGCGACCCCTCGCGTTGCTCAAAGGTACCGGTCAGGTAACAGCTTGCAGACCCGTCCGTAGTGCCGATTTCGCAACCTATGGCGAAGGTCCGGCTGGGAATCGTCGCGAGCACGACCCCAACAACGATCCACCAAGCCATCGGGGCATGACCAAAAACGCCTCTAAACAGTCCTTGAGTTGCTGCGTTCATGCTGGCCTCTTCGGATGGCCTTGGGTGCATCCATCATCTGCACCGGGAGTTGGTCCATTTGCGCCGATCGCTGCCGGAGGACTACCTCCGGGCAGGCAGCCGACGCGCAATCAAGCGGCAAATCTGCAGGGCAGGACGCAAACAGCGCTGCCCGACGATACTTTGGCGCACGGGGGCCCTACGCTGTGCGCGCAGTCGATCCTCGGTGGAACGGCGATACTGGACAATGACCGCTCGGCAGAATCCCTGACCATCTCCGAAACTCCCCAACTCCATGCGCTCTAGTCTGGACAACTACACCTGTTCCCTATGGCGTTATTGCCAACTGCACGCTGATTGTTCGCCCTTTTTACAAGGCCTGCAACAGGCCGCTTCATGCATGCGGCGCACATGCGGCGCAAGCCCCACTGCCGGCAGGAAATGTGTATCAGGTTGCAAAAGCCCTGCAAGCGCCGCGACAGCGATGCAGACGTGCGCCACAATAATGTTGCTGTCTCCGCCACTGGCGCTGTCGGATGGCAGCTCTCGAACGGACACGAGGAAGCACGGCCATGAAAGCTCCTGGCAGCCATGGTTTACCGCATGGATCGATCCGCGATCGCATCCGAATTGCGCGTGATCGCGCGGGACTCACGCGAGCGGATCTGGGCAGACGTGTCGGCGTCGGACCCAGTGCTGCACGTCAGTGGGAAAGCCGCGGCGCAACGACCCCGCGCATCGAACATCTTGCCAGCATCGCAGCCGTCACCGGCGTGGCATTCGAATGGATTGCGACCGGTCGCGGACTGATGGCCCTGCCGAACAGCGAGGAGCAACCGGTGCTGGTCGAAGAGGTCTTCGCACGCGACGCCGATGAAGAGCGCCTGCTGATTGCGTTCAGACGAGTCAATGCGCGCCATCGTGAACACTTGATACGTCTGATCGAAGGACTGTCGCGCTAGGTAGCTGCCCTGGAGCCGACCTGGATATTCGCGCAACCCCGGGATTTGGGCGTGTTCCGACTGTGCCCGCTGGCCTCACCGGCGCTTCCCTGGCCGCCGGACACGACATCACGCATTGGCAGGCTCAACCGCGCGTCCTTCCGACTCCGGATGGCGGCCGCGCAACCACATCCTTGCCGCCCATTGCGTCAACGGCCGCTCGATGCAGCGATAGGCGACATAGCCCGCGGCAATCGCTACGACGAGGGTCAGCAGCCAGTATCCGACCTCGAATGCGGCGCCGTGGCGCTTGAAGCCCATGAGCGCGAAGCCGCGAGACGCCGCACCGACCACGAAGATGTGGGTCAGATAGAGCGAATACGAAGAATCGCCGATCTTCCGCCAGAGTCGCGAGGGCCGGGCCGATAACCACGGCTCCAGCGCGAGCGCGCCGATGACCAGGAGCGCCGCAGGAATACCCACCCGCCACCAGCGCACATCGAAAACGAAATCGTGCACCGGGTCGAGCATGGCGAATCCGGCGACTGCCGCTGCCAGGCAGAGCGCTCCGGGCAGCAACGGTAATCGACCGCCGCCGCGCTCGAACCATGCGAACACGGCGATTCCGAATGCAAACTCGATCAGCAGCGGACTGGTCAGCAGGTAGGTCGTCGCCACGCCGGACAGCGAGCCGCAGGCAAGCGCGGTGAGCAATCCGCTGGCAACGAGCAGGCCCGTCGAGCGGCCTCGGATCAGGAACATCAGCGTGAAGATCATGTAGAAGAAGAGCTCGAAGCTCAGGGTCCAGCCCGGGCCGATCAAAAACTGCACATCACTGTGATGAAGCGTCGGGATCAGGGTGTACGAACGCCAGAGGCTGGTCGGCCCGCTGTTCGAGTTGACCAGCGCTGGATTGAACAAATACAGCACCAGCGCTGCAGTCGTGACGAACCAGTACATCGGAACGATGCGGATGACACGCTTCTTCCAGAACTCCAGCGCCGGTCCGAATCCATGCGCCGTCCTGCCGTGGATCATGGCCATCACGAAGCCGGAGATGACGAAGAACACATCGACGCCCGCGGCGCCGATCCGGGCCCCATCGAACAGGTCGGCGCCGACCAACGCGCTCTTGAACGCGAGGTGCGACAGTACGACGCCGATCGCAGCGATCGCCCTGAGGTATTGCACGGTGAGTATCATGCGAATCGTCGGTCCCTCCGGCATCGATGCGCTTCCTTTCCCGGCAGGACGCAATACCCGCCTATCGACAAGGCTGCCCCGCGCCGCTCAAGCGCGGCGGTCAGGATTCGCCACACGCGTAACCCTGCCCTCCGAGTGACCGGCGCCAAGCAGGGAAATCCGGACGCAAGCGGTCGAGGCGCAATGGCTGGAGCATGCGGTGTCTTCAATGGAATCCCCATGCAAGTCCGTGAGACGCAACTCGCGCTGCGGCCAGGTGTGGAACAGACGGCGCTCCATCGCAATCAAGGAACCGACAGCCTGTACCTGCACAAGCGGGAAGACCGACACGCGATTGACCACGACGGACAGCAATCCGACCAGCCAGGCCATCGCCGCCGCAAATTGTTGCACAGCAAGTCGCGGATAGGCAGGCGTATCAGGAAATCGCCCTGTCATCGGCCCCGAACAAGACCATCGGCATGACCTGCGATCACGCTGCGTCGCCCATGCCAGACACCAGTCCGGAGGTGACTTGCCAGTCGGATCGGCTGAGTGCGGGAGCAGCCAGAACTCCTCGAACGGCCGGACCCTGGGCTGGCCCGCTTGCGCCTTCAGCGCCGTCTGGATCTTGCCGACGATGGAGGCTGGCAATTCCAGCAGATGCTCGCCGTGCCGGACCCTCGCGTCCTGCGCAAAGGGCTGACCCGCTCCAGTCGACATTTCGGTGTGCCCGCCGAGCAGCCAGCTGACCCGGTTTTCGGCCACGTAATTGGCAATGCGGTCGATGCTGGCTTCGTAGGTCGCCGAGCTCTCACATTGCTGGAAGAGCCTGCCCGGATGGATCGCATCTCCACTGAACAGGATCCGGGTGGTCGGATCAAAGCCTATGGTGTGCCCCTTGCGCGACACCCCACCTTGCCCCAGCCGAAGCGGATGGTCTTCTGAAAGCGGAGTCGACTACTGCACCGCCTTCAGCAGATCATGCAGGTGGACAGCCACCTCACGCACGGCGTGGCATTCGAATGGATTGCGACCGGTCGCGGATTGACGGCGTTGCCGAACAAAGAGTGACAACCGGTGCTGGTCGAAGAGGTCTTCGCGCGCGATGCCGACGAAGAGCGCCTGCTGACCGCGTTCAGACGGGTCAATTCGCGTCATCGTGAACACTTGATACGTCTGATCGAAGGACTGTCGCGCCAGGATGTTCCCCCGGATACCGATCCGGGACAAGATGTCAGGGGCCACGTGGTCCAGGATGCACGGATGAATCCTGAGCCTTCGACCTGCTGGCAAGCGCGGACCGCGTCCGGCAGCCGACGATCGCGGGCGCTTCGCGAATCAGCCCATCGTTTTCGAGCGCCGCCACCATGAACAGGGCAAAGTCCACGCGGCGCGTGATATTGCTCTCGAGGATGCGGTCGCCCACGTGTCGGCTCCATACCGGCAGCCCCTGGCTTTCGCCCTCTTCGAGATCGCTGCCGCGCACGACCGTCCATTGCCTGTCGCTTGAGAATATCCGTCGGCAGGCCTCCACCTGGTCGTCCAGCTCGACCAGGCGAAAGAGCCGCGCGATGCGACCGGCAATGCTCACCAGGGCCTTGAGTCTCCAGGAGTACACATCCTTGCCGTCCCGGCTGATGTGCCAGCCACAGGAGAATACGAGGCGTGCGTCGGGCTCGGAAAAATCCAGCACTGCCTGGGCCGTACCCGACGCGTATTGCTGCACGCCCCAGGGCGCCAGCACGGTGAGTACGCCATCACAGCCCGCGACGGCCTTGCGGACCACGGATCGATCATTCGTCGCTCCGGGAACGAGGGTGATTCGCTCCTTGAACTTGTCGAGCTTGGCGACGCTGCGTTGCCGACATACACCGACCACCTCGTAACCGCGGTCGAGCGCGTGCTGCACCATGTACTGGCCGAGCTTTCCCGATGCACCGATGATGCAAACCTTTTTCATGGCGTTCCCCCTGTTGCAGCGGCGGGCAGCGCCCGAATTGACGCAAGTAGTTGATCGGGACCAGGACCGACATATCCGGATTCGACCCGTCGGGTGATTGTGATCCGGATCGCCCCACCTCAATCCAGCGTGTCCAACCATCGATCCACCGCCGAGAGAACCAGCGGGCTTATCGACTCGTCGATTTTTCCATACTCGTCGGTCGACCCAGTTTCGGCAGTTTGAAACCGGTGGTTCAGGCCCGGAAACAGTTTCGATCGAACCGGATCGGGATCATGCTCGAGCGCTTTCAGAATCGCGGCGACACTCTCTCTTGCCGATACCTGCGAGTCCTTGTCACCTTGCAAAACCAGGACAGGAACGGAAACCTTGCGCCACGACGTGGCCGGGTCATCCTGCAGGAGCTGGAAAAAGCTGTCGCTGGACGCATAGTCGACGTCGAGCGTTCCGCTGCGATCGTTCCACTTGTTCACCACCGACGCGTCCTGCCCGGAAAGAGCGTCGTACAGCGCCTGCAGGCGCTTCCTGCGTTCCGCGGGATCGGCCGTGTCCAGAACGGTCTCGTAGAATTTCGTGCTGAAGGCGAGCAGCACCTGCGTATCGGCCTTGGTGGCGCCCTTGGAGGCCGGCTCGGTTTGGTCCTGCAGCAAGAGCGTATCGAGCACGCTCATGCCGGGACCGGCCATCGAGACGATGGCGCTCACCGCCTTCTCCGACGCACCGACCATCGCCGCAACCATGCTGCCTTCGCTGTGGCCGACCAGGACAATCCGGGTCGAATCGACACGCGCGTCATGCTCGAGGAATTCGACGGCGGCCCGGGCATCGCGGACGAAGTCGGCGATCGTCGCCTTCTGGAAATCGCCCGACGACTTGTAGACACCACGCTTGTCGGTTCGCAACACGACATAGCCACGTCGCGTGAAATGGTCGGCCAGCACCTTGAACGGCCTGTGCCCGGCGAACCAGGAATCGCGCTGGTTCGGTCCCGAGCCCGCAATCAGGAGCACCGCCGGATGCGCTTTGTCTCCGACCGGCGCGGTCAGGGTTCCCGCCAGCCAGACATCATCGAGCGTGTTGTGGATGCGGACCTCGGATTCCCGATACGGCACATCGCCGGTCGGCGTCTGCGGTCGCTCGATCTCGGGCAGCTCGGCTACCGAATCAAGCTCGAGCGGAATGCCCTTGCCTTCCTGGGTGAACATGCCGGTGATGGTCCTGGCGTCGCGGTCGAACCTGCCACTGATACTGACCGACGCACCTGCGAGCTGGACGGTGACGGTATCGCCCGAAACCTCAACGCCGGACACGAGCATGTATCGCACACCCTGGTCGAGGCTGGCCACGTTGCCGCCCCAGCGACCATCGGCCTTCTCGAAAATCTCGACACCGACGCGCAGCCTCGGGCCATCGGGAATCTGCATGGTCCCCAACCAAGCACCCTTCAACTCGGACAAGGCAACCTGCCCGATCGCCACGCTGGAATGCAAGCACAGCAGCGACGCCAGCGCCGCGGTTCCAAATCGACTCAACATTTCCGAATCCCCGTCTCATTCACGAATTAAGGTGGTGGTACTGCGAACTGACGTTGCAGCCCATCGCGCACGCACGATCACGGCCACAATCGCGCTGGAAAAAGGAGTCCCCGAATCCTCCAAACCAGGCTCTACTCAGGCCCCGCCCTTTCATGGCGGAACCCCGGGACAGCCTTCGCCTGGGTAGCGGGGAACTTTGGATCAGGTTGGAACCGCGACCGGGTTGCGGATCGCAGGCGAAAGCTCGGCCCTGCCCTTGCGCCAAAACCAGCCCGCTACCAGCAATGTCACCAGCGCAGGCACAATCCCAAACTCATCCACGAACCACGCCGACGGTGCAGTTCCTTCAGTCATGGGTGTAAAGAATTTCTGCATGAACACATTGCTGCTCATATGGAAAATCACTGCGGTCCAGACGCTGTTGGACTTCAAGCGCAGATAGGCCAGGATGAACCCGTTCGCGACGATGAACAGCGTGAACGCGAGCAACTGGAAAGACAGCGGGGCAACCTTGTTTCCGTATATGCCCATGAAGATCATCGGCCAATGCCAGACCGCCCATAGCAGCCCACTGACCAACGAGACGCCGGTATAGCCCATCCATTTGCCCAGTTCAGGCACCAGAAAACCGCGCCAGCCCAATTCCTCCCCGAGCACCGAAGGCAGCAACAGCAGAAAGCTGAGCGTGGCGGTAACGGCAAAATGAAATGCGATTACGGCCCCGTCGCTCCAGCTATCCAGGTGGTAATCCTGTTTCCTCTCCAGTACAAAGCTGGCGTCGTACCAATTGCCGAAGCCGCCCCCCCAAATCAGCAGGTAGGCCGTGGCAATCATGCCAAGCGGCAGCGCATAGCTCAGCCACTGGTACTTCCAGGAACCCCAAGCCCAACCCAGCGATGCAAGCTCGTGTCCGCGGATCAGACAGGTGAGGATTGCAGCGAGGCCGACCGACATCATCAGTGGTGTGGCGCTCTCCAAGCGGAAGATCAACCAATAACCCCCGGCCGACAATCCGACCAGCAAAGCCAGAAAGACGGTCAAAGTAATTGCGCTTTCTCGTCTTTTATTCATTGTGTGCGCCGCATCTTGTCTTGGTGGAGAAGCAGACGGTCGACGGGCGCCTTCGGCAGAAGACTAGCCCGTCGGGACGATAGTTGGCGCGTGACGATTTGCATGATGACTATTGGCAGGGTGCTGTCGCGGTCTGCTGCCAGTAATGAGCAAAATTGCTCAGGGGCCCGAACGGCACTGATTTGAGGACCATCCTTACGTCTCGTAATCCCGGCGAAAGCCGGGATGACGAGCACTGGAGTAGGCGCCATTCTGCCGACGCCCGCCCTCCAGCCCGATGCACCTGTCGACATCTCGATTGTCTCGGACCAAGGTCCTCGGCATTCCGTTCAATCAAAACTACGCCCCCGATGCCAGACACCAGTCCGGCGGTGATTTTCCGGTCGGATCGGCCGGGTGGGGGAGCAGCCAGAATTCCTCGAACGGCTGGACCCTGGGCTGGCCCGCCTGCGCCTTCAGCGCCGTCTGGATCTTGCCGACGATGGAGGCTGGCAATTCCAGAAGATGCTCGCCGTGGCGGACCTTTTCGTCCTGCGGAAAGGGCTGGCCCGGTGTCGTCGACATTTCAATGTGTCCGCCGAGCAGCCACTTGACCTGGTTTTCGGCCACGTAATTCGCGATCCGGTTTATGCTGGCTTCGTATGTCGCCGCGCTCTCGCATTGGTAGAAGAGCCTGCCCGGATAGATCGCATCTCCGCTGAACAGGATCCGGGTAGTCGGATCAAACACCATGACATGGCTGTCGGCGTGGCCAGGCGTCGGCACGATCTGCAGCTTGCGGCCACCGAGATCGATCGAGCCGACCTGGTTCGGCCAGTCCTCGATACCGAAGAACGCTGCGATGTCGGCCAACTCCAGACCAACGATTGTCGTGTCGGGCCGGTCGGCTAGCTGGGCGTCTCCGCCTGTATGGTCCCTGTGCCGATGCGAATGCATCACGACCAGCGTGGGTACGGCCTTGCCATGTGCTGCGGCCCATTCGCCCAGCAGGCCGTCGATTTCCGATCGCAGGTCCACGCCTTCAACGCCGGTATCGATCAGGAGCGCACGCTCGCCGCCGAACAGGAGATAGAGAAACGGTGCCTCGAACGAAGTACGCAGGGACTGCCGGATCGCGATCGTGTTTTCGTCGATCTTCTGTGCCTGGAATGCCGGTTCATCGGCGTTCTGGCCGCTGTTCCAGCTTGCCTGGAACAGGGTGGATGCTGGCGTCTCGGCCACGCTTGGACCGGAGCTACATGCGCCGAGCGTTGCAATGGCGAACAGCGCGCCCGTAGCGAAAACGAATGATTTCATGATTTGCCGCCCTTTCTGGAAGTGGATTTGCCGGCTGCTGGCGCGCTGGCCTGGATACGCTGCAGCAAGGGTGTGCTGTGGAGTGCCTGCAAAGCTCTCTCCACGACAGCGGGCAGGTCGCAATCGATTTCGGCGAAGAGTCCGAGGAACGCCCGTTCCGCTTCGGCAAGGCGCAGCTTCAGGCGCGCATACTGGTCCTTTCCCTTGCTCGAGAGCGTGAGGATCTTTCGGCGACCATCTTCGGGGTCATCGATTCGCTTCAGCAATCCGAGCTTGATCAGCGCCTCGACCCGCTGCGTCGCCAGTTGATGCGGTTGCTGCAGCGCCTTTGCGATGTCCGCTGCCGAAACCTGGCCCTCGTCACCGACCAGCAGCACACAGGAAACCGCGCGAGATGGGATGGAGATGCCCGCATCCTGCAGAAGCAGGTCGCCCTGGAGCGCGATCAAATCGACAAGTGCGCCGAGCCGATTGGCGACGAATGCCCCCTTGAGTGGGTGCGTTACTGTGAAATGCGGTGTCTGCATTGCTTCGATCCATTTAGCCAATGGCTTGTACAACTGGTTGTATATATAGCCGCCACGCTGGCTCGTGTCAAGGACAAGCCAGGTCGGCCTCACTTCGGGAGGACGTCGCTCACGTGGCGATGGCGGAAATGCCTCCCCGCTGTATTGCACGGAGACAATCCACGCGCACGTCAATCGATGCGCTTTGCTTGAGGCGCGAGTTCTCGCAATCGGAGTTCAACCCGCAGCGCGGAGCGATCTGCATTTGGAGTTTGCGCAACACCCTACCAGTCCCAGGCGCAGCGGGAATCTTCAGTAGGTGGTGTCGATTGCTGCACCGCCCCAGCAGCCCACGCAATCGAACAGCTTCTTCACGCACGGTGATCTTGTTGCTCAGCGCGTAGACCGGATTGCGCCAGATCGCGCTGGACGATCCAGAACGTTCTGGGCATCGAACCTGGCGCGGACGCAAGCCTCTCGTACCAGGTCGCGGGGCCTGCCAGTTCCTTCGGTCAAAAACTGCGTGAAATCATGCTTCTCGTATAGAATGAGAACTCGCATGCCGCCGGGCACCAATCGGCGCCCCCTCGCGGCGACATCGACTCGGCGGCACACACGAATTTCCTTTCAATTTCAGTCATTTCGGAGTTCCCGCATGGATCGCCTCAAACCCTTCAAGTTCGCGCGAGCAATGGCCATCGCGATGGCATCATGCGCCCTGGCCCAAGGCACGATGGCCAGCCCGCTGTGGCAAAACGACTGGAACCACACGTCGACGCCCTTCGTATCGTCCGGGTTCTCCTTCTACGGGCCAACAGCTCCGATCGCCTATTCCAGCGATGGCGATGTCCTGTTCGCCGGAGTGAACCCGTCGCCCTTCAATGCCCAGGTGACTCGTCTCGACAGCGCCGGCAACCTGCGCTGGGTAGCCAACCTGGACAACTACAGCAGCCAGGACTACTACCAGGCGAATGCACTGATCGCCAACGATGATGGCAGCGCAATTGTCGCGCTGGGTGACGGACAGTATCCCTTGATCGCACGCATCGCCCCGAATGGTGGGCTTGCCTGGGCGCGCAAAATGCAGGCAGTCTGGATGGCCATGCTGCCAGGTGGACGCCTGGCAACGCGAAATTGCAACAGGACCAGCGTACTCGATGCAAACACCGGCGATGTTCTCTGGGAGCGCCGGTCGGCGCCGAACAGCAACTGCAGCCTGGACGGCCTGTTGGTCGATGGCCTCGGCAATATCTACAGCGCCTACTACCAGGCCGATGTCCTGCACGTCGAGAAGTTCGCCGTCGATGGCAGCCCGAGTTTCCAGACAACAGGCGGATCGACGTTCGGCGGACAGGTCGGCGCCCTGGTCGGGATCGACGACACCAATTTCTATGTGCGGGTCGGGCCCGACCTTCGCGCATTTCGCCAGACCGATGGCAGCGTAGCCTGGACCATCCAGCCCGGGAACTATGTTTCGGGCATTACCACCAAGGATTCACCTTCGGAGCTGGTTCTCGTCGGAGACGACTCGATCCGTCGCCTGGCTGCAGACACCGGCATGGAGAGGTGGTCGCAGCCGCTGACGAATGGCCACTTCGCCAGGTCCGTGGACACTTCGATTCTGGTCAACGCAGGTAATTCCCTGATCAGGCTCAATGCGACGACCGGCGCAATCGCCTGGTCGACGCCCTTGCCTGTCGTGAATGGAGACGGAGACCCGCTTTATTGGCAACAATTCGGCGGCCTCGCCAACAACCGGATTCTCGGGCTTGCGACCACCTACAACGTCAACAAGGCTGCACCTCCGTTCGTGCAACCCATCGACTATCCAAGCGGAAGTCTGTTGGCCCTGGATCCGGTTCCGTTCGTTGACCAAGGCGTGCAAGGCAATTCGAAAGTCGACGGAACCCAGGTCATCAGTGTCGCCCATGACCCGAGTCCAACTGGTCCGAAACTGCGCATTCGTGCGGTCGACGCAGGCACCGGCGGAACCCAGTGGGAAACCGTCGACGACATTACACTTGGGGATCAGTTCTTCACGCCCCAATTCTGGCAGCCCGCCGATTTCACCATCAAAGATGATCTCGTCGCGGTACTCAGCACCTTGACTCGCCCCGGCAACCTTGCCCCGGCGGACAGCGCCTTCCAGATCGGTCTGTACGATCGCACCACCGGAAGCAAGCAATGGAGCGCTGTCCTCTACGAGCCGACCCAGACCGGCACGTACACCGTGGGGCCGGATATCGATGCAGACGGCAACGTCTACGTTGTTGTCAATATCGATCTGGCCTGCGGCAGCAGTACCTGCTCGCATACGCGCATGTACAAGTTTTCAAGGCAGTCCGGAGCCATTCTCTGGAACACCGATCGCGCGGGCAACTGGCTGAGAACGTTCGAGCTGTTCGGCAACGACGTGGTCCTGGCCGGCCCCCTGGATGGCTCGAACAAGACCCTGGCGCGGCTCTCTGGGGCCGACGGATCGGAACTTTGGTCGACCACGCTGTTTTCGGGCGACGGCTCCTACTTCGGGTTCTACCGCGTTGACCCCCAACACGTGATTTTCTCGAGCGAGCAAAACAACGCAAAGATCGACGTCAGCACCGGCGCGGCAGCATGGACTGTCGCCAGCGCCCCCTATGGCTGCACGTTCTGCAGCGCATCGGGTTTCATCACGCTCCCGAACGGCGACGCCCTGACGGCGCTCGGGGTCAATTCGACGCCGGTTGTCCGCCGATTCCACAACGACGGCAGCGGAATCGTCGAGCAATGGGTGCTGAGCCCCGCCAGTCCGATCCTGTCCCAATCGGCGCACTCCCCGCTGCTGACACCGTCGGGAAACATCGAACTGATGCTGCGTCGTTCCCTCCTTTCCACCTCGATCAGCTTCCAGTACATCGCCAGGTTCGACCCGACAACAGGGACCGTGCTTGGACAGCAGCTGGTGACTCCGATGCCGCTCGACGCCGCCTCCGCTTCACGCTACTGGTATCCGCTTTCCTGGCCGACGGACGGATCGGTCCTGGCGACCTCCACGTCAATTGAAGCACCCTCACCCGCCACTACCGGCCTTGCCTTGATCGATACCAGCGTGCTGGCAAGCGGCGATCTTTCCGCAAGCCTGACCGTCGACACCTCCGCCGCTTCGCCTGGCCAGGATGTCGGCTTTCACATGACGGTGAACTACACCGGCGACCAGCCCATTACCTCCGCCCACCTGTTCGGCTACCTGCCCTGGCAAGGCGGAATCAGCTCGGTCGTCTGCACGCCTGTCAGTGCGAGTAACTGCTCGGTCGATACCCGCTTCGGCAGCGTCAACGCGACCTTCGACATCCTTCCGGGCGGCTTGCTCACCATCGACGGCCAGGCTCGTGTCATCGACGGCGCGGAGACGAACTACATCGGCGTCGGCACCTACGGACCCACCAGCCTCAGCGAACCCGATACCATCAACAACTTCGCGCGCTCGAAGGTCATCCAGAGCCTCTTCAAGAACGGATTCGACTAACCTCGGAATCCTTCGAGACCCTCGGGAACCGCCAGTTTGTCCCTCGAGCAATGGCCGTCATTCCGTTGCTGGAGGGCCCGGCTCGACGGCGCACCGTGAGCCAATGACACCGGCAAATGCTCGGCTCTTGGACTCGCCACTGGCGAGCCGTCGGCACCGCTCAATCATTGATCGAGAAGGCCGCCGCCATCGGACAATCCCGGCTCAAGGGCATCGGCAGCGCGCAATCCCTGCTGCGACGACAAGAAGCCTGATTCACTGACGCAATAGCAAAAGATCGGTCTACTGCCAACCGAGCACGATCCAGCAGCTCGAGCATCCCCTTTAGTCGTCAACTGCGGCGCTTTGCACGCCCAATCTGGCACGTCCCCGACGCCAGAGACCCTGTTCGACTGCCGCACTTGCCCATGCGGTGCCCTCGCCCACTGGCCTCTGGCCTCTGGATAGGGTGGATGTCCTCGTGATCCCTCCCGCTTCTTCCGTCAAATCGCTGGTCTGGCCCCGTTCTTGCTATATCCGGCAGGGAGGCCCAGGAAATCGCTTCGAACTGCCTGATGCCCCCACAGTTAAAAACCCGTTCGGCGCGCAATCGGTCGGAACTGACCACTGCATCGGAACGAGCAGCACCGCCAGCCTGACGACTCGAACCGGACCTTCAATGACCCGCGACATCCTGACCATCAAACCCCCTTTGCTGGCCGATGCCGTCGCCCTGGACGACTATCTTCGCAACTTTCCGAACGTCTATGCCGAGAGGGGCTACCCGGCGATCGACCAGAAGACCTGGCTGGCACTCGGGGAAGACGCTGGCGAACCGACCTACGCGATCGCGCAATCCCTCGGTCTGCCGCTTGTGCGACTCGAACGGATTTCGGCTCAATCCGACGCGCTGGCTCTGATTCCACCCGATCTCGCCCGCCGCCTCCGCGCGGTCCCACTGCGCCTGCACAAGGGATTGCTGGCCGTGGCCATGGAAGACCCCAGCGGGCCGGATGCCCAGCGCCTGCTCGACTTTCTGAGCCGTGAAAGAGTCCTGCCCCTGGTCGCATCCCCAATTCAGATCCGCGAGGCCATCGCGCGGCATTACGACCAGGTCGAAGATCGTGCGATGGCCCTGCAACTCGGCCTCGACACGGACATCATCGACGCGCAGTCGCCCAGCGAACAGGAAGCACAACGTCTCGCCCTGGAAATGCCGGTCGTGAGCATGGTCCACACGCTGATTGCCGACGCGGTCAGCCGACGCGCATCGGACATACACTTGCGCCCCGGGGAGAACGCCACCGACGTACTTTTCCGGATCGACGACGAGCTCGTTCCGGTGCGCCGGCTGGCACGCGCCCTGAATCCGGCCGTGGTCAGCCGGATCAAGGTCCTCGCGGGAATGAATCTCGCTGAGCACCGGCGGCCGCAGGACGGTCGCACGACATTCCACATCGACGACGCACGCAGCGTCGACCTGCGCATCTCGCTGCTTCCAACGGTATTCGGAGAGAGCATCGTCATCCGCCTGCTCGATACGACCGAAAGCCTCTGGAATCTCGACGAACTCGGCCTCAGCGAAGCCGACCGAAGACGCGTCGAGGACGTCATGGCACGCAGCCACGGCATGTTCCTCGCCACCGGACCGACCGGTTGCGGGAAGTCCACGACCCTCTACGCCATGCTGATGGAACTGCGCAAACAGCGCATCAACATCCTCACGATCGAGGATCCGGTCGAATTCCATATCGCCGACATCCAGCAGATGCAGGTCAACCGCGCCGCCGGCTTCACATTCGCCAGCGCAATGCGCAATTTTCTCCGTCACGATCCCGACGTGATCATGGTCGGGGAAATCCGCGATCGCGAGACCGCCGACATCGCCGTCGAGAGCGCGCTGACCGGCCATCTCATGCTGAGCACCCTGCACACGAATACCGCTGCCACAACCGTCACTCGCCTGCTCGACCTTGGCGTGGAGTCCTATCTGCTGCGCACCTCACTGCTCGCCGTGATCTCGCAGCGACTGGTGCGCCTGACCTGCCAGCATTGCCGCGTCGAGGAAGCCGTGGACATGCATGTCCGCGAAACGCTGGGTATCGCTGCCGATGAGAAATTCCAGATCGGCCGCGGCTGCCATCACTGCGAGGGGCTCGGCGTATTCCGCCGCCAGGCCGTGTACGAACTGATGGTGATGACGCCGCGATTGCGCCGTCTCATCGTGCCCGGCGCCGATGCCGATGCCCTGCATGAAGCGGCTATCGCCGAAGGCATGATCCCGATCACGCAGGCGGCTGTGGCCCTGGCGCGCAGCGGCGCAATCTCGTTGACCGAGGCCTGGCGTGTTCGCGCAGATTGAACGGCTGCGAGAGCAATTCAACGCACGCCTCGAAACCGGCACCTTGGCGACATCCGGCCGCTACTGCATCGGCGTAACGACCTACGGCGACCCTGACTTCAACGGCAGCGACCAGGCCTCCGCCGGTCGCTACGCCGTGCATGTTGTGGACGACACGTTGTTCGAGGATGGATTCGACCCATAGTCATCGTCGCGAACGAAGTGGTCAAATTCGCAGCACGCAGGCAGCAAGGGTCGATCACTGGACAGGATCGGCTTCGACGATTCGAGCCATGCGCGTACCGCGCGATCCTCCGAGGCGACCGAGCCGCTGCGCGGACCGCCCTCGCCATGCTCCGGCCGGCTCACCCGTCAGCAGGCGAGCGCGAATATCGGCGCCGAGCGACGTGCTGATATAGTCGCCGCGCCTCGGGGAGATTCGCCTTGCTGATCCTGCCGCTCCACCGTCGCATGACCCTGGCCAACGCGCCGATGGTCACGCTGACGCTGATCCTGCTCAACTGCCTGGTCTACTTCGCCCTTCAATCGGGCGACGACCGCGTGCTCGGCCAGGCATTGGACTACTACGCGCAGTCCGATCTCGGGCGAACCGAATTTCCGGCCTATCAGGACTGGCTGCTCGAGCACGCCGACAATGAGGACAGCGACCTGCGTCTGCAATCCATGCAGACCGCGCCGGCGAGACTCAAGGTGGCCCTGATCGAGTCCGATCAAGCCTTCCTCACCGACTTGCGCGCGGGGCTCGTGATCGAACCGGGCAGTGAGCATTACGCGGACTGGCATGCGAAACGCGTCGAATTCGATCGCATCCGCGACAGCGCGTTTACCTCACGGCATGCCCTGCGCTTTTCGGGCGTCGAGCCGGGGCGCATGGCCTGGGCCATGTTCATGCACGGGGGCCTCGAGCACCTGATCGGCAACATGGTGTTCCTGCTGATTCTCGGCCTGCTGGTCGAAGGCGCACTCGGCCCGTGGTGGTTCCTCGGCCTCTACCTCGCTGGCGGTTTCGGCGCGTCGTTCACGACCCTCGCATGGCACTGGGGCGATGAAGGCTTCGCGCTCGGCGCATCGGGCGCGATCGCGGCGCTGATGGGGGCCTACTGCGTGATCTGGGGTCTGCGCCGGGTTCGCGTGTTCTACTGGTTCTTCGTCGTGTTCGACTACGTGCGCGTGCCGGCACTCGTGCTGTTGCCGTTCTGGCTCGGTTGGCAGCTGTTGAACCTGTGGCTCAATCCGGACGCCGGGATCGGTTTCGACGCCCATGCCGGCGGCATCATCGCCGGCGCCGGGCTCGCCGTGGTACTGCGTCGCTACAACGGCATCCGTGGCAATTTCGTCGAAGAAGACGAGCGCGCGGAAAAGCGCGACGGCCACGCCCTTGCGTACACGCAGGCACTCGAACACATCGGCCGACTGGAAATCTCGCAGGCACGGGTCCTGCTCGAGCGGATCGACGCCGACGAACCGGGACAGCTGCACATCCTGATCGCGCTGTACCGTTGCACGCGATACGGCGGCACGCCTGCACAAATCGACACTGCAGTCACGCGCGTGCTCACGTTTCCGGCGACCGATGAGGCCACCATTCGCGAGATCAGGGATATCTGGACCGATTACCTCAAGGCCTGTTCGGGCCTGCCACGCATCCCAGCCCCGGTCCTGCTGCGCCTCGTCAACCCGTTGCTGCGAATCCGCGCCGATGCGGACGTCGATGCATTGCTGCGCGCCATCGGTAAGGCCAAGCCGGATCTCCCAGCACTCGCGTCGGCCTGGTTCGCCTTCTCCCTGCGCGCACCTGAGGCCTCGACCCAGCGCCGCGAACGCCTGACCTATCTCGCCGAACATTTCGCACACAGTGAGTTCGCACCGAAGGCGCGGTTCCTGCTTCAACAAAACGCCTGAGTCGTCGCTGCTTCGCGGATCCACGCCGGCTTTCACCGTGATGTGCGCCACCGAGCGCGCGACGCGAACGCACCGTTTCGCCTCAAGCCGCGCGTGACTCGAGGGCCAGAACCGCTTCTTCAAACGCGGACCGGCCCAACGGCGAGAGATTCACATTCTCGCCCCTGCCAATCAGGGCCTGCTTCTCCCGCTGGCGGGTGACAAAACGGCAGAATTGCTGTTTTGCGCAGCGAATGCTGCCCGAAGGGCGAGCGCCATGGATGGCGCGAGTTCAACTGCCGACAGAGCCTGCCCCGGACCTGATCCGGGGCTGATGAGGGTGGTCAACGAAGCTAGGGAGGCTCTGAACAAGTGGCGCGATCGTCATGGCGTTCAGAAGGCTCGCCACAGGTGCTGCGTGGCGACGTGAAGGCTGGTTGCCTTGACGAGCCGCGCGGTGCCTTTGGCGGGCCTTCTGGACGCCACCCGTGTTCCATTGAATCAATCGCTTGGGCGACGCCTGCCTGCGCGCAACTCTTTGTTGCGCCGCCTTGAAAGACGGCCAGTCTGTCAGCGTCGGCGCGCCGCGATCTGCATGCAGGCAGGCGTCGTGACGGTTGTGCCACTTGTTCAGAGCCTCCCTATGGAGCCAGGCGACCCGTGATCCGAGATACGTCAGCCCTGAAGCCCAGCGCTTGCCCGACGCAATTCGAGCACCGCATCAAAGCCGATCCCATTGCACAACAATCCCCACCCGTCCGCCAACAGCAGGACGACACCGTCACCCCGGCGCCCCCGGCTTCTTCGCCGTCGCCACCATGCGCTCGATTACCCCAAGCCGCTGTTCGATCTCAGGCATCAGCGGATCGCCCGGATAGGTGGCCTTGAGTTGCTTCAAAAGGGCGATCGCCTTCTCGTCCTGGTTCATGCGCTCGTGCATCAAGGTCGCAACGAGCAGGTAGTTCTTCGGAATGTCCTTGCTCTTCGGGAACCGCTTGTGGAACCCCGACAGCAGGCGCAGCGCGATGTCCGCCTGTCCGCCCTGCCCCGCCAGGTTCGCGAGCTCGGTGATCTGGTCAGCATCGGTCGGGCTGAACGTCGGCTCGATCGCCTGGCACTCGCGCAGGAGTTCCAGCGCATGCCGCGGCTTCTCCTGCGCCATCAGGACATTGAGGTACTCCTGGCCGTGCCGCAGCAGCTCGTCGCGGTTGTCCTGAAGGCGAAGCAGCTTCCGGTATTGCGTATGCACGGCTGGCGTACCCCCGCGACTGCGCAGATGACCGCGCAACAATTCCGTCGCGTTCTCGGGACTGCCGCCCCGAACAAGTTCGGCCGCCTCGTCGAGCACGTCCTGGTCCGGATCGGGCTTCTTGAGCGCCTTGACCATCTGCGGCGCGGCCGGCTCGAATCCAACTTCATCGTGGAACTGGTAGAGCAGATAGCCCATCAGGTGGAAGGTCATGACCAGTGCGTAGTTGGCGATCACGCCGACCACGATCAGCGAGACGAACGCCGGCAGAACACGGGAGACCGCCTCGTTCGCGTAGCCCTGGCTGATCATGATCACCACGCACAAACCGACCACGGCGAGGTACGGCCAGCCGATGCGGCCCTGGATCGCGATCCACTTGGCCGGACTCAGCGCGCTTGCCAGGCTCTCGTCCATGGCAAGCGTCATCACCGCACCCGGCAGGCTCAAGCCGAGGAACAGCATCAGGACGATACCGACGACCGGCCCCAGCATCGCAACGCCGACCGCGATGAAGATTACGAAGATGACCATCAACCAGATCAGCTTCCAGCCGAGGCTGCCGTCGGTCGATTGCATCATCTCCGGCGGCTCCATGTGTCCGTTCGCCGTCGATTGCAGGCATTCGAACGCATACCGGTACATCGCCACCGTCACCAGCAGTTGCAGGAACCAGCCGAACGGCAGGAACACGGCCAGGTTGCAGAACGCCAGGATCACGATCGTCAGCAACGCACTCGAATGCGCGGGGTAGCGCGTGATCTCGCGCAGGCGATTCCAGAACGGAACGATCGTGGTGGACGACGAAGGGAGTGGCACGGACATTCGAGCAACCTTGGACGGCTATCGGGCTGCCAAAGATGACCGATCGAGGAATGTTTGCCAACTGGAGGACCGCCGCGACCTGAATCGCTTCGACGGCCGATCGACCCCTTCGTTGGCGACTTCAGGAATATCCGTCATTCGCACCGTGCGACGATGATGCGCCGCGCTGCGTCCGTCTTGGAGACACCCTATCCAGCCCGGCTCCGGGAAACGCATCGATGAAAAGGACACGTATTCTTGGCATCGCCATGGCGGTGACCTTCTCCGCACCGTCATGGGCGACGATCCGAGAGAACTACCCGAATCTCGACATGGCCTTCGTCGGAAACCATGTCGTCGAGGGACCCGCCGGCACCATCGTGCCCCACCCGTTCGCCTTGCGGCTGACCGATCCGGCCGGCAATCCCCTGCGCGGCGTGACCGTCTACTTCCAACCGGACTACCAATACAATCTGAATCCCGACCTCGCTCCACCCCTCAGTGCCTACGGCGATTTCGGAGGCGTCCGGGAATTGGCCGTCGTTACGGACGAAAATGGCGTCGCGCGAACCCCCAACTTCCGGATCGGGCAAATCGGCCATAGCGTATTAGCCTCGATTCCCGGCACGACAACGCAGAACATCGCCGCGACCCAAGGGGGATGGGGCTATGCGCTCTTCCACGTCAACACCCCGCATCAGGGCCCCGCCGACCCGCAAGCGCCGATTGGCATCGAAGGCGCTTCGCCGCTTCCGACAGATTCGTTTATGGAACGCCTCGCATTGGCGTGCTCGATGATCCTGGCGGCTGTCGCGGCCCTGCGAAGGGCCCGCATCGACAGGAGCTTCACGCCACCCCTGATGCGCAATCACGAGCGGCAGGGCTAGCTGCGCAACCCACCCACACGATCAGATCGGTCCCCGACTTGAACCTGCCCCGCTGAAACGGACGCCAAGAAGCGTTAACTTCAATGCTTCTTGGAGGTTCCTATGCAACGTATTCCCCGTCGTCAATACACGGACGACTTCAAGGCCCAAGCGGTCGCCCTGGCTGAGTCCATCGGTTCTGCAAAGGCTGCCCGTCAGCTGGATGTTTCGGTCAAGACGTTGGCCAACTGGTTAGGCATATCGCGTGCCGGCAAGCCACTCAGCACCCCCACCCGTCTGCCGGTCAGCGACCTCGAAGCCGAGCTGGCTCGGCTGCGCGCTGAGAACGCGACGCTCAAGATGGAGCGAGAAATCTTAAAAAAAGCGACGGCGTTCTTCGCCAAGGAGTCCAAGTGAGGTACGCCTTCGTCGCACGTGAACGGGCTCATTATCCTCTGGGTGTGTTGTGCCGCCTGCTCGGCGTCTC
>JAHCAR010000029.1 GCA_019634795.1 Dokdonella sp. | reverse complement strand
CGCAGCGCAGCGAGCAGCAGGCTGAGCAGGTAGCAGGCGAGGGCGATGCAGATGCCGGTGAACGGCACGCTGAACCAGTAGCGTTTGCCGAGCACGAAGAAGCCGCCGAGCATGGCCAGGCCGACCGCCAGCAGAAACGGCGAACGGAACAGCACGGCTTCGTGGCTGATGGCCAGGTAGCCGAAGATCAGGCCGAACAGCAGTGCACCCATGCTGTGACTGGCGTTGAAGCCGATCCACGCCCGCCACATGGTCGTTTGATCGCTGATCACGGGCGAGACCTGGGCCATTCGTTCGATCAGGCCGACGTCGCGGGGCAGGAGCTTGTTGCCGCGGAACGTGTAGACCAGGTGCAGCGCGCCGAGCGTGAAAATGACGGCTGCGCTGATTGCCATGAGAAGTCGCGCGATCATTGTGTTGCTCCGCGGTTCGTGGTGGTTGTGCCGGGCGGCCGGACGTCGGTGCGGGCGCCTGGCAGCGGTGGCCAATGTCTGTGCGACAAGTCTGCGACAGTACAGTACTGTATGGTCACGATAGCAACGGGTTTCGACCCGTGTCAATACAGTGCTGTATGGTTTTGGGAGAATGCCGATGAAACTGAGCAGGGAGGATTGGTTGGCGCATGGCATGGAGGTGCTCGCGGAAGCAGGGTTTTCTGCTCTGAAGGCCGATTTGTTGGCCAAGTCCCTCGGCGTCTCTCGAGGTAGCTTCTACTGGCATTTCAAGGATTTGCGAGCATTTCATGTCGCGCTGATTGAAGAGTGGCACCAGCGCGCGACCGAACAGGTCATCGACTGGCTGGAGCACGGCGCCGAGGAAAGCCGACGGCTATGCGCGCTCGTGCAGCGCGCCTGGACCGCCAGCAGTCGTACCGAGCGGGCGGTGCGTGCATGGGCCGTGCACGACCCGGAAATCGCCAGCCGGATCGAAGCGGTCGATACGCAGCGCATCGCCTACATCACGGATCTGCTGAAATCCGCCGGTCTGACGACGGAACAGGCCCGTGCCCGGGCCATTTTCATTGCCAGCGCCTACCTCGGTCGCATCGTCCTTGGTGATGAGCGATCTGCGAGCCTGGCGCCGAAACAACTCGAAGCCATCGTCGACCTACTGCAGTCGAAGGCGTAGACGCCCGCGGCATGTGATGCCGGTAGTCCAGGTGCGATGGACGGTAAAGCGCGATCGTGGCCTGCTTTTGTTGCGGTCGAACTCCGCTTGATAGGATTGGGGAAAGTCCCTGAGGTCCCACTGCCATGGCCAAGCCGAGCCGCAAGACCGTGCATGATTTCGATCCGGACGTGCTCGACCTGTTCGACCAGTACGTACACGGCATCATCGACCGACGTGGATTCGTGGCCGGTGCCGCACGCATGGCCATCGGCGCAACGGCGGCTGCCGGCCTGCTGGCCGCGCTGAGTCCCCGGTTCGCGCAAGCACAAAAAATCAAACCGAATGATCCGAGGCTGGTCGTGTCATGGCACGAGTTCGATTCACCGCACGGCTATGGCAAGGCTCGCGGCTATCTCGCACGGCCGGTGGATGCGGAAGGGAGCCTGCCACTGGTGCTCGTCGTGCACGAAAACCGCGGACTCAACCCGCATATCGAGGACGTCGCGCGACGCATTGCGCTGGAAGGCTACATTGCATTCGCTCCCGACGCCCTGTTTCCGCTCGGTGGCTATCCTGGCGGCGAGGACGAGGCACGAACCCTTTTCAGGAAGCTGGACACGGCCCGATCGAAGCAGGATTTCCTAGCGGCCGCGCATTGGCTCCGGGGCATCAAGGAGGGCAATGGGCGCATGGGTATCGTCGGCTTTTGCTGGGGCGGCAGCATGACCAACTTCCTCGCCACGCAGCTGCCTTCGCTGGCGGCGGCAGTGCCGTTTTATGGAAGTGCCCCCGAGCTCGGAGATGTTTCGAAGATCAGGGCCGAAATGCTGATCGTGCTCGCCGCCAATGACGATCGCGTCAACGCCCAGTGGCCGGACTACGAAAAGGCGCTCGAGGCTGCCGGAGTGAAGTACACCCGGTTCCAGCCACCCGGTACCGTCCACGGCTTCAACAACGACACCACGCCGCGCTACGACGAAGCCGCCGCTACCGAGGCCTGGTCGCGCATGCTCGCCCTGTTCGGACGCACGCTGAAGGCGAGAGCTTCGTAGGCGGGAACCGCGTTGCGGATCCCGGGGCGGGTGTTCGGCAGCGCGCTGATCTCAAGCCTCAAAAGGCGCATCCTGGGCCGTGAAGGACTCGTGATCCTGCGCGCCTGCGTTGCAGGCCCGGTTGTTCGCCGAAAGCCGTCGCCGCGTGGACAAGAAATCCCTGCAGAGACGGCCGGCTATCCGAACCCGAACGGCGCCGCCAGGCGCGCGCCCGACCGCTGCGCCGAAACCTACAGCACGCGAATCAGGCCCGCCAACACGGCCAAACCAGCGGTCATGAGTCCGAGCGCGATGGCGAAGAGCGAGTAATACGGCTTCGGTTCGACGTTGCGGGTGAGCGTGCAGCGCTCGGGGCGGGCGGGATCGTAATAGACCGCGACCTCCTGCCCCTCGGGGTACTTGCGTCCGAGTCTCTCGGCCAGGTCTCGTGAACGTGTCGAACTCCAGAAACTATCGCCGAACTGCACGCGATGCCCGGTCAGGCTGCGTCCGTCGACCGTGTATCGATAGGTCAGGATCAGGCGATGGCTCATGCGATTGCTGCCGGTGGTGTCGAAGGTCGAATCGACCTTCGACGAGATGATCAGGCCCTGGGTCGAAGCCCACTGCCGGCTGCGTCGAGCCAGGGTGAAGAGCCAGGCAACACCGATGAAAAGAGCCGACCCGAGAACCAGGAACAGGGCTCCTATGAGGGTTGTGCTGGTCATCGATCGCGTGCCGTTATCCCGCGGCCTGCGGCGACGGGCATATGCCGACTCAGCTGCTGTCGCTTCGAATGCGCTGCACGCGCTTGCGGTACGCATTCACGTTGTCGCCGCCGATGCGCGTTTCGCGCGTGCCCTTCACCTCGTCGACCTTCTGGTCCGAACCGGTTACCGGCTTGGCATCGACCGCTGTCTCGCGTTCGAACGCGTGCGACTTGTCGGTGTTGCGGTAGTACCGGTAGAGAAACCAGTACAGCGAGGTCGCGCCCGCCGGGCCGAGCGCGAGCAGCCAGAGTCCGCCGTCGTCGCTCATGACGAACTCCCGAGGATCCACAGCGCAATGCCTTCGAGAACAGTGCCGACCGTGATCGCGGTCATCAGCAGCTTCCACTGCTGCACAGGAACGCTGCCCATGGTTTCGCCGGTGCGGCCGTTGACGGCGATGTAGTGCAGCATGCCGCCGTTGCTGCCGGGCTGGTGATACGAATAGAGCCAGACCGGCAGGTACATCGACACCCAGCGCGAACCGTGCAGGTCGAGTCCTTCCTGCTCCCAGCGCACGCCGCGATCGTAGCGGCGCACCGACTGTTCGACCTGGGCACGGGCGATCGAGAGCAACTGGTCCTCGAGGCGCGGACGCAGGTGCTCGACGTCGCGGTCACGCTTTTCCGAGCTGTAGCCCGACAAGTAGGACGCGTTCCACTTGACCGCGTTCTTGGTGTCGAAGGGCAGGATCGTGTTGATGATGTTGTTGGTGTTGCTGCGGGTATCGAGGTTGCCGCGATCGCTGGAGGATTCCAGCGGCAGATCGTCGACGGTGAAGTCGACATGCCGTTGTACCTGGTAGACGTCGGCATCGTAGTAAGTTTTCTTGTTGTCGCCGCTGCCCCTGGTGTATTCGCGGGTCTTGATCTCGCCATGGCCGGCGATGTCGGCGCTGGCATTGCCATCGACGATCATGTACGGCAGGTAGACGCCGATCACGTTCTCCGGCGTGAACTGCTCCTTGAACTCCTTCAGGGCGAACAGGCGCCGCTTGTCGACGAACTGGCGGATACGTGCGACCGCATCGTCCTTCTTGATGTGAAAGGGCAGCACGGCATCGGGCACCGCGCCATTGGCGACCTGCTCGTTGACGCCGAAGACATGCCGGCACCAGTGGCAGCGCGCCGTCATCGCGTTGGCAGTGTTGATCGTGACCTCGGCGCCGCAGCCGGTGCATTTGAAGCTCATCAGGCTGGCGGCGTCGGCCGCGATGTCGCGCGCCCCGGACGCGATAACCGTCCCCCTGAGCTGGTCGATGCCGTCGCCGAGGCCGAACTCCTCCTCGACGCGCTGCCCGTGCCATTCGTTGCGGCAATACAGGCAGATCAGCAGGTCGCTGCCGGGCTTCTGGCGGATGTCGGTCGCACCGCATTTCGGACAGCGGTTGAGGCCGTCCTTCAGTTCCTCGGCCGAGGTGTCGATCGCGACCGGATCGGGCGCAAGCAGTTCATCGCGGATCGGTTCGGGCAGCGTGGCCGGGTCGATCGGCGAACTGCCGGCTTGCGGCGGCACCTCCTGCGGCGACCCGGGGCCGGTGTAGGCTGGCGCCGACGGCGGACGGGTAGGGTTCGACATGGTCGAGGCCTAGAGCCCGAGAGCCTTGGTCTTGGCGGCGTCGTAGTCGGCCTGCGTGATCAGGCCGAGATCGAGCATTTCCTTGGCCTTCTTGAGCTTGGCGATCGGGTCATCGGCAGCCGCCGCGGCCGGCGCCACCGGCTGCTGCAGGTTGCCGATGCCACCCATCATGCCCGAGGCCATGCCGATGCCCATCATGCCCGCCGCGCCGCCATTCTCGCCGGCCGATTGCATGCCCTGGGCGACGCTGGCCTGCAGGTTGGAATTGCCACGTGCACCCGAAAGGGCATCGGCACGCTGCACGGTCTTGAGCAGTTCGCGCGTGTTCGCGTCGTATTCGATCGAAACGATGGCGGTCTTGACGATGGCCAGGCCGCGATCGGATTTCCACTGATAGGCCTGTTCGACCGCCTCGGAAAGGCTCCTGGCGAAACCGAGCGAATCCTGCTGCAGCTTGGTGATGCGATTGCCCTTGCCGGGGTCGTTCGAGTACAGACTGAAGGCCGGCGCCAGCGAACCGACCACCTCGTTGAAGAGCTGGGCGGCGGCGGCATTGTCGATGTCGGTGAAATCGAAGACCTGGCCAGGCTGGAGATAGCGGGCCGGCACGAAATTCTTCACGAACAGGATCGGATCGACGATCTTCAGCGTGTAGGAACCGCGAGTGACTGCACCGACCTGGGTGCCGAGGAAACCGTCATCCCAGTAGATTTCCGATTGCGTGCCGAAGCGGTTTTCCGGTAGCTCCTTGAGCGAGACGAAGAAAGCGGCCTGCTGCGAACCGGGTTGGCCGCCGAACTTGAAGCGCTCCCAGCTTTGCATGATCAGCGAATCGACGAAGCCGTCGCCGGCGAAGATCGATTTCGAGTTGAGGTCGTCAGAGCGCCATTCGTAGCCGCCCGGCTCGGCCGCGAAGCCGGTGATCGCGCCGTCCTGGAACAGCAGCAGGCCATAGCCTTCGGGCACGACGATCTTCGAGCCATTGGTGATGATGTTCGAAGAGCCTTTCGTGTTCGAGCCACGTCCGGCGTTGCTGCCCTGTGGCACCGCGGCGAACAACGCCGCTGTTGCCGGCAGACCGCTGGGTACGGTGTAAAAGTCCTTCCATTGATCGGCAAGCGTGCCGCCAATCGAACCCAACACAGCCTGAACTAGTCCCATGGCATTTCTCCGAGATTGGTGGCCGGGCACCGTACCCACCCTGCCGGCGAACTATACATTCCCCGACGCGGACAGGGGCAAGTGATGCCACGCCAGACAGCGGCTCAGGGCCTTCGGCCTGAATGTTCAGCCTGGATGTGCCTAGCAATCTCAATGCGCCCCTTCGGTTGCGGCGCGATCGGTAACAGTCGTTTCAGTATCCACGACGCCGTAGATCTTTCCGATCTCGCGCCGCAGTGGATGTTGCCGGGCTTGGAGCATGCCCCGGTAGGTCGTGCCATCACGGTGTGTGCCGGCGGTCGTGGATCGCGAATGCCCTGTTCAGTCGCGATCGGCGACAATGGCCGGACCCGGTAAGCATTCGAGGCAGCCATGATTCGCATTCTCCGCGCCCCATCTTCGATTGCCCTGGCCTGTAGCCTCGTGCTCGGCTCGATTTCAGCGCATGCGTCGGCAAAGGATTTGCCGCCACTCGACAAGCTTAAGTTGCCCACGGGCTTCAAGATCGCGATCTATTCGGCGGACGTTCCGAATGCGCGCGAACTGGCGATTGGCACGCGCGGCACCGTGTTTGCGGGGTCGCGCCGCGTGGGCAAGGTCTACGCGCTGACCGATGCGGATCAGGACGGTCGCGCCGAGACCGTTCGCGTCATTGCCGACGGCCTGCAGTTGCCGGTGGGCGTCGCCTTCCACGCCGGCGACCTCTACGTCTCGGCGGTCAGCCAGATCCTCGTCTACCGCAACATCGAGGATCACCTCGACGCGCCGCCGCAGGCCGAGGTCGTCGTCTCGGACCTGCCGGGCGAGACGCACCACGGCTGGAAGTTCATCGCATTCGGACCGGACGGAAAGCTCTATGTGCCGATCGGGGCGCCATGCAATGTCTGCGATCGCGAAGGCTACGCGAAGCTGGTGCGCATGAATCCCGATGGCAGCGGCCGCGAGGATGTCGCATTCGGCATCCGCAATACGGTCGGTTTCGACTGGCAACCCGGCTCAAAGTCACTCTGGTTCACCGACAATGGCCGGGACATGCTCGGCGATGACCTGCCATCGGATGAGCTGAATCGCGTGAGCCGGATGGGTGAACATTTCGGCTTTCCGTACTGCCACCAGGGCGACACGCCCGATCCGGAGTTCGGCGAAGGCAAGCGCTGCGCCGACTACACGGCCCCGGCCCTCAAGCTCGGTCCGCACGTGGCCGCGCTCGGCATGCGCTTCTACGACGGCAAGATGTTTCCGGCCGCCTATCGCGGTGCAGCGATCATTGCCCAGCACGGCTCGTGGAACCGCACGAAGAAGTCGGGCTATCGCGTGATGACGGTGCGGCTTGATGGCAACAAGGTGCTCGGCTACGAACCGTTGATCGAGGGCTTCCTCGAAAACGAGGAAAGCTGGGGACGGCCCGCCGACGTGCTCGTGATGCCGGACGGTGCATTGCTCGTCTCCGACGACCAGGCCGGGGCGATCTATCGAGTCACCTACTCGGCAACAGGGCCAAAGGGCAAGGGAGGCTCTGAACAAGTGGCGCAATCGTCAGGGCGTTCAGAAGGCTCGCCACAGGTGCTGCGTGGCGACGTGAAGGCTGGTTGCCTTGACGAGCCGCGTGGTGCCTGTGGGGGGGCTTCTGGACGCCACCCTTGTTCCATTTAATCAATCGCTTGGGCGACGCCTGTCTGCGCGCAGCTCCTTGTTGCGCCGCCTTGAAACGACTGCAGGGATGCAGGAGGCAGAGCAATGCAGGAGCAGTTGCCGAGACGGCCAGTCTGTCTGCGTCGGCGCGCCGCGATCTGCACGCAGGCAGGCGTCGTGACGGTTGTGCCACTTGTTCAGAGCTCCCAAGGCCAATACTTCGCCCTGATCGGGTTGCCGAGGGCTGCCGGCCGCGACTGCGCGGCATTCTTCGACTCGAAGCTGTCAGTGCGCGCCTGTCGATTGAAGTCGAATACGCCGCTGCGAAATGGCATTGTCGCCGCGCTGGCAACACGAGCGCGAGCGTCCGGGAAGGAAGGATCTGCTGATGCGTGCGTCGCGCGGCGCGCGGTTCGTCCGCTCACGGCCCGGCCGCGTAGATCGCGCCGAGTTCCGGAATATGGGGCAGGTAGTGCTCCCAGCGCGCGACCGAGCGCGTGTAGATCGGCTGGCGCACCTGGGTGATGCTGGCGGTACGGACCAGGCCTTCGCCGGCATAGTGTTCGAGGCAGGCAGGGTCCCAGGGCAGTCCGAGCCAATCGATCATGCGGCGGGATTCGGCTTCCTGGTTGTTGACGGTGGTTTCATAGTCGACCTCGATGAAGCGCCCCGGCAGTACCTCGCGCCAATGCTGCATCAGGGCCTGATACTGCGTGATTCGATGCAGGAGGTCCGGCCAGCGTGAGGCCCACGGAATCTTGCCGAACTGGGTCATCCAGCAGGACAGGGCCACGTCGCGCAGGTCGCGTCGACAATGGATGATCCGCGCATTCGGAAACAGGGTGGCGATCCAGCCGACGAGACTGTAGTTGTCGGGCATCTTGTCGACGATGCGGCTGGCCATCGGCTTTCCCTGGCTGGTGGCCAGTGCCTCGAGTTGCGACAGGTATCGCGCTGCGATGCTGCGGAGACTCCCGATATCGAGCCGGTCGACCATGTCCAGTAACGTGAGCTCCTCGTCCTCGTCGCTTTCGCAGGGTCTTGTCCGCGATCGCACCGAATGAAACGACTGGGCCGCGAAATTTCGCTCGCCGATACCGAGCACCTGCGGATGTCGGGCAAGGATTTGCTCGGTAAGCGTCGTCCCCGAACGCGGCATGCCGACGATGAAGGCGGGCAACAGGCTGCCGTCGCCGGACTCGGCAACGCGGCTGAAATGAACGGCACTGAATACGCTGCGGATGCGCTCGCAGCGCCGCGCGAATGCGTCCCTGTCGTAGGCCTGACCGCGCTTCTCGCGGTGCTTCCACTGGCAGGCGTTCGCCATCGCCATGTGCTCGGCGGCGGCGCGCCAGTCCTTCAGGCCATCGTGGTAGTGGGCGAGACCGCTGTGCAAGGTGGCCTTGGCGCCGTCGCGAAGACGAGCATTTTCGAGCAATTCCTGCATGGCCCGAGCGCGATCGGGCTCGAGCGCGCCGCGCTGGCTGCTGGCGAGCCCGCTCAGCGCAGGAGCGCAGCGCGGATTGAGATTCAGCGCTGTTGCAAATTCGGCATGTGCGGACTCGATCCTGCCGGCCGAGGCGAGTATCTGGCCGCTCAACGCAAACAGGGCGGCATTGTTGGGTTGAGCAGCCTGGGCTGCACGCAGGCTGGAGACGGCGCCGTCGGCATCGCCTTCGCTCCAGAGGCATTGTGCGTGGACCCTGAGCAAGTCGGCGTCGCCACCGTGCGTTTCCATGATCTCGGCGAGCACCGCAAGTGCTGCCACAGATTGCCCCTGGTCGAGCAGAATGGAGGCCAGGCCCGAGCGCGCCGCGACATTGTCGGGCGAAGTCGCCAGGGCGCGCTGATACCACGCATAGGCTTCCGCCAGGTCGCCGTTTTCCTGCCAGACACGAGCAATATCCACGCTGAGATCGGTAAATCCGGGGTGCAATTCGAAAGCGTTGGCATAGGCTTCCATGGCCTCATCGAATGCTTCGAGCTGATAGTGGCAGCGCCCGAGCAGGTGATGAGCCTGCCAGGAGTCGGGCGCCTTCTGCACCGCGCGCATGCAATGGGCTCGCGCATGCTCCGATTCGCCGAACCCTGCCAGCAGGGCGCCAAGGTTGCTCTCGGCCCGGACATGGTCGACATCGAGTTCGAGTGCCTTTCGGTAGTGGCGTGATGCTTCACGCCACAGGCCAAGGTTTCGCTGTGCATCACCGAGTGCGCAGACGTAGTCGGCATTCTCCGGAAAGCGCTGCACGAGGTTTCGGAATTCTGCGCTGGCCTCGTCGTATTGGCCTGCAGCAAGCAGGGCGCAGCCGAGGTTGAAACTGGCCTGGGCGTAGCCGGGATTGAGCTTCAGGGCGTTGCGGGAGGCTTCGATGGCGCCGACGGCGTCCGCGGCGTGGTCCGCCGACGCCTGCATGCGCGCATGCGCAAGATTGCACCAGTACCAGGCATTGCCCGGGTCGCTGGCTACCGATCGTTCAAGCCATTCGATCGCCTTGGACACTGTGCCGAGGGACAAGGCTTCGAGCGCAAGCGCATGTTGGGCGTCGGCGTCTCCCGGGTGCTCTGCAAGCAACCGTCGGGCCAGCTTCGCGGCGGCGCCAAGGTCGCCAGCACGCAACAGGTCGCCGGGTCTCATTGTCGACATCTGCAGGGAGGGCAGCGGTATTGCGGCAAGGCGGATCCCGATTCATCGGGATCCGCCCATTGAGCACTCAAAGGCAAGCGATGATGACGGCTACCGGGTCGTTTCGAGCTTCTTGCGACGGCGCAGCTCGAAGAATCCGAGGCCACCGAGGGCGGCCAACAGCGCGGCAAGCCCGGTCGGCGTGGCAGTCGGCAGACTCGCCGGTGGAGTTGCAGGCGGCGGTGGACCGCCTGACTGGCCGTAGTTGATGAGCTGGCTCTGCTCGGTCGGTGTCAGGCCGGTCAGCAGACCCGCTGTCTGCAGTGCGTCGAGGGACTCGAAGTCCGCGGCCGCGGCCGCCGCCGCGGCTTCGGAGACCGTCGGGTCGGACATCTCCATGAACACCATGATGCGAACCGTCTGTCCGGCTGCAATGGTGACGGGATAGCGCAGGCCGAACGTTGCCTGACTCGGGCCCGCGATGCCGGGTGTCAGCGCATTGAGCGGGACGACCGTGGCACCCGCGCCATAGCGAGACAGGGTAATGCGGGGATCCGGACTTCCAAGGACAGCATTGGGCGAGGAAGCGCCATGAGGCTTGCTGCGATCGATCGTTGGGCCGTTGGGTCCGGTCGGTGCGCTGAGATCGTCGGTGATGTACCAGAAATCACTGTTTTCGATCGTCGTGTCGCCATCGCTCGTGGCACGAACCGTCGTGTTGCTGTCCGAACCATAGTCGCCGAGGATGGCCGCATTGACACTGATCGGTGCGGCGGTGGTGTTGGTGAGACTGAACAAGCCACGTACGACCGGCCGGCCGGGAAAGAAGTTGTAGCGAATCTGCGCATCGACGCCCGGCACGATCGTAACCGTGTCGGTGGTCAGGGTGTCACCGGTGAGATCAACCGTAGTGTCGGGGTTGACGAACAGGTTGCCGTTGACCGCGAGAATCAGCGCATTGTCGACCCCGTCGGAGAACGTGCCGCCGCTACCATCCGACAGCGTGGCATCCTGAATTCCGAACGCCGTCATATCGCTGGTATAGACGTCGCCGTTGGTGGTGGTGACGGTGCTGCTCGACGGGAAGCTCGTGTTGTTGCCGACGCTGGACCAGAATGCGGCGCCCCGCGTGATGTTGATGGGTATGCCCACGCTGGCCGCACGCGCGACATTGCCGCCGGCGAGGCCGGCAATACCGATGGCTCCCGCTGTCGCCAGGCCTTTGAGTCTCGAAAATCCGCTTTCGCTCTTCATGTTTAAACACCCCGGGTCGTCGTGCATTTCGAACTGACTGTCGAGCCTCGCTGCAACGCGAGACAGCTGCATCGGACTTTAGCATGGGCGCAAACAGGAGCGGAAAATACTTGCCGCTTCGCGCCGCCCCTACCTTGGAGCTTGTCCGGCCGCTTGGGTCCGGTCCCGTCTGCGGTCCCGAGGCTGCTGTGTCCGGGATCATGAGTCTCCCGCAGCCAGCTCACAAATGCGCAGAAAAGCGCGGCTCGTCGGCATCTCCTGTCGGTCAGTGCAGGGCAGGGGCGTAGACGGACGCGTGGCCCAAGACCGATCCACGGACGAATCGCAAATGGCCTGCTATCGTCTGCCCGTCGAACGAGCTTGGTAGAGCAATGGCGGTTCCGATTACAGGGTTGGTCCTGACCGGCGGTGGTGCCCGGGCCGCCTATCAGGTTGGTGTGCTCGACGCGATCGCGCAGATCCGGCGCGAGTGCGGAATCGCTGGCGGCAATCCGTTCCCGGTCATCACGGGGACGTCGGCGGGCGCGATCAATGCAGCTGCGCTGGCCAGCCGGGCAAGCGACTTCGATGTGGCCGTGGCCGCGCTGCACGAAGTCTGGGCGAATTTTCGGGTCGGCCAGATCTACCGCGCGGACCTGCCCGGAATCATCGCCACCGGCGCGCGCTGGCTGACGATGCTGACCCTGGGCTGGCTGGTCCCGGCGCTGCGCCGGGCCCGACCCCGGTCGCTGTTCGACAATTCCCCGCTTCGATCTTCGCTCGAGGTCTGGTTCAAGCCGGAGCAGGTGCGTGAGCTGATGGCCAAAGGGCAACTCAAGGGTCTTGCGGTGACTGCCTCGAGCTACGGCTCGGGCCTGCACGTCACATTCTTCGAGGCGGACGCGGATATCCGGCCCTGGAAGCGTTCGCAGCGCATCGCCGTGCGCGATCCGATCGGCATCGAACACCTGCTCGCGTCTTCGTCCATTCCGTTTGTGTTCCCGCCCGTTGCCCTCAGCATCGACGGACATACCGAATACTTCGGCGATGGCTCGATGCGCCAGACCGCACCGATCTCGCCGGCCATCCACCTCGGCTCGGAGCGCATCCTCATCGTGGGCGCGGGTCGCCTGCGCGAGCCACCGGGTCCGCGGGCCGGCAGCAGCGAATATCCGAACCTGGCCCAAATCGCCGGGCATGCCTTGTCGAACATCTTCCTCGACTCGCTCAGGGCCGATGTAGAGCGCATGCAACGGATCAATCGTACCCTGCAATTGCTGACCCCCGAGGCGCTTGGCGAAACGAGTTTGCGTCCGATCGACGTGTTGCTGATTTCTCCCAGCGAACGCCTCGACGACATCGCTGCCCGCCACATCGGCAGCCTGCCATTCGCGATTCGAGCCCTGTTGCGGGCCGTCGGCGTTTCCGGCCGCGGCGAGTCGGCACGTGGTTCGGCGCTGGCCAGCTACCTGTTGTTCGAGGCCTCGTATACACGCGAGCTGATCGACCTGGGTGTCAGGGATACCATGGCGCGGCGCCAGGAGGTGCAGGACTTCTTTGGCTGGCGCGACGGTCCGGCGCGGAATGCCGGGCAGCTTTCAGCGGACGCCGTCGGTTCGGACGCAGCCGGGTAGTGGCAGGCGCATGGTGGAGGAATTGCATGCTTGCATTGATCACGCGATTTGGAGGTCCCGGCACGGCATGGTCATAGGCCTCATCGAAGCTCCCAAGCAGGGTCGCAATTTGACCGACGCGCATGTCGTGATAGAACGCCAGTAGCGATTCGATCATTTGCAGGGGAGATGTGCGCCATGTTCTGTCCAAAATGCGGTCAGGAAAATTCCGATTCCGCGGTCCACTGCGGCCGCTGTGGCGCGCCGATGCCGATGACGGATGGTCGTTACAGGCAAGCGACGGGGATGCCGCCGGCGACGCGCGTCGCCGTGTCGAACAATCTGGTCTGGGCCATTCTCGCCACCTTGTTCTGCTGCCTGCCGACCGGGATCGTGGCGATCGTCTACGCGGCCCAGGTCGACGGCAAGGCGGCAGTCGGCGATGTCGCCGGCGCGCGCGCGGCGGCGCGCAATGCGGCAACCTGGTGCTGGGTCTCGTTCGGGCTGGGGCTGTTTTTTGTCCTGATCTATGCAGGGCTGGTTATCATGACCGCGACATTCGGCAGGTAGACGACAATGCTGCGCAATGGGCATGCGCGCCGCGAGGCCCCGGTCGCCGATCTCCTGCGGCGCCAGGGACCAGCACTCGCCTTGCTGGCAGGCGCAGTAGCCGTTTGCGCGATTCTCCTCTTCGCCGACCCCAACGCCGCCGGGAGCGTATTGCCAGCTTGCCCGTTCCACGCATTGACCCATCTGTATTGCCCGGGCTGCGGTACGACACGCGCCCTGCACGCCCTCTTGCATGGCCGACTCGGGCTGGCCCTGAGCATGAATCCGCTGGCAGTACTGGCCGTGCCCCTGGTCCCGGCGTTACTCCTCCGTCCGCGGTTCCCGGATCAGGCCTGGCTGGCGAAACTGGCCGACGCACGCCTTTGGATGCCCGTGGTCCTCGCCTTCAGCGTGCTGCGCAACCTGCCCTGGGCCCCCTTCGCCTGGCTGGCGCCCGGCTGAGCGGTCTGCCCGCGTTCGAAATGCGCAGACCGCAGGATTGCATCGAACGAAACAGGTTTACGCCGATCGCGTGCCGCTGACAACCTGTAAGAACTGACAGCTATCGCTGCCGTCTGCGGTCGATTACATTTTTTTCCGTTGGCATGGCAGTGCACATTGCCAGGGCCTCCAGCGGCGCGGTCGCGGCGGTCGCGACCGTCTGGCGCATGTCCCGGCCCTGGCCAAAAGCGCCCGCGGCCAGGTCCCGAGCTTGCAAGCGAGGCAGAACCGAGGGAGTAGCCCCCATGATGCACGGGATGCACTGTCCGCCCGAAGGTGCCGGATGAGACCCGCAACGCACCGGCCGGATAACGAGCGGGTCGAGGACACCTCGACCTGGAGCTATTCGACCTGGCTTGCGGCCGCACAGCGCGAGGAGGGCTTCAATCGCATCGCCGAGGCGACGGCGGCGTATCAGGCCGCGCTGCGCCTGGATCCGGCCGGCATCGAGGCGCTGTCGGGACTGGCGCGGATTTCGGCGCGCATGATGGACCACGACGGGGCAATTGAATGGTCGCGCCGCGCCGTCTTCCTGCACGAGGACGATCTCGAGAGTCGTCTGCAACTGGCATCGCACCTGCAGGATGCGCGGCGGCTCGATGAGGCGTCGGACGTGCTCGATGCGCTCCCGGTCGGGGATGCGCGAACCTGCGCAGCTCGCGGTACCTGCATGATCCTGCAGGGACACATGAACGAAGGCATGCGCTGGCTGCGCCGGGCCGTCGAGCTGGATCCGCAATCCTGCGAGGTCCGCACCGCGCTCGGGATCGGGCTTTGGCGCTGCCACAAGCGCATGAGCGCGCAGCGCGAACTGGAAATCGCGCGCAGCCTCGACCCGCACGACATGCATACGCGGTTCGTGCTGATGCATCTGTTGCTCGAACTCGGCGATTTTTCCGCCGGTCATGCCGACCCTGCCGCGTTCGATGCAATCTACCCGCCCGCCCTGGTCGAACGACGCTGGCAGGGTCAGCCGGTCGCCGGCAAGCGTCTCCTGCTTTACGACCAGCATGGGCTCGGCGATACCCTGCAGATGGTCCGCTACGTGGAAGTCTGTGCGGAACTCGGTGCCGAGGTCCATCTGAGGGTGCGCCGCGCATTGCTGCCGCTGCTGCGTACATTGAAGGGACTCGCGGGCATCAGCGCCATGGACGAGCCGATGCCGGGCTTCGACTATCAGGCACGCCTGCTCGATCTGGTTGCGGTCTTTCGGCATACCCCGGCCAGCCTGCCACGGCGTATCCCTTATCTGAGCGCCGAACCGGCCAGGATCGAGCGCATGGCGAGGGAACTCGCGGGATTGCCTCGTCCATGGATAGGCGTGGCCTGGCGCGGCAACGTGCGTCAGAAGGACGGCCTCATCCGCAGTTGCCGGGTCGACGACCTGCAAGCCTTGACCATCCTGCAGGGCAGCCTGGTCAGCCTGCAGCGCGACGCGAGCCGCGATGAGATCGAAGCGCTTGGCGCGATCGAGCTGCCGGGCCTGGACGGCGATGGCGCCTTCCTCGACAGCGCGGCCTTGATCCGGTCCCTGGACACGATCGTTTCCATCGATACTTCGGTTGCCCATCTGGCGGGTGCCCTCGGTGCCCGCGTCCTGCTGCTGCTTCCGTACTGGAGCGACTGGCGCTGGATGGCCGAGCGAACCGACACCCCTTGGTATCCCCGCATGCGCCTGTTCCGCCAGGAACGCCCGCACGACTGGGCGAGCGCAGTCGCTGCGCTCGCGCGGGAGCTCAGAAGCGACGAAATCCGGAGGACCTGAACAGTGGAAGCGAACACCTTGCTGCCAAATATCGATCATGTCGTCGTGCTGATGCTCGAGAACCGCTCTTTCGACAACGTGCTCGGCGGGCTCTATCCCGCGGGTGCCTCGTTCGAGGGACTTACCGGAAAAGAATGGAACTACAACCCGACCGCGCCGGGCGTGGGCACGTGGACGGTCTGGCAGGCTTCGCCTGGCACGGCCTCGGGAACGATTCCGTTTCCCGATCCCGGCGAGGCGTTCACGGACATGAATACGCAGCTGTTCGGCGGGCCGAGCCCGGGCAATTGCCCGAGCCCGAGCATGGGCGGGTTTGCCGCCAACTACGCGCGTCAGCCACCCTCCCGCGAGGGCATCGACCAGCCCAGCGTCCCGCCGATCCCGCTAAACATCATGCAGTACTTCGACGAGGGCAACGTGCCGTGGAGCTATGCGCTGGCCAGGCATTATGCGGTCAGCGATGCCTGGCACGCGGCGGCGCCGGTGCAGACGATTTCGAACCGTACCTTGACCCACACCGGGACGCCTTCGATGATGCCGGGCACGAACCGTTCCCGCGTCAACAATGGCGACTACACCTCGGGGCTCTCCTTTTCGAAGATCGTCGAAGGCCGCTTCGATCCGCCGGTCAACGACACCACGGTCTTCGAAATGCTCGATGAGGCCTATCCCTCCGGCCGGGCCGGCGCCTGCCGCGACCTGGCGCAGAAAGAGGGCAGGCTGAACTGGAAGGTCTACTATCACGACGCGCCGCTGTCGGTGCTGTGCCGATACGTCTACCAGCACTGGTGCCTCGATTCGCTCTACGGCGGCAATGTCTTTCGCTACCACGAGCATTTCGGCGCGGAGACCAATTTCGAATACGACGTCCGCAACGGCATCCTGCCGACCTACAGCTTCATCGAGCCGGCCTACACTGGCGTCGAATACACCGCCAACAGCAATCATCCGGGCGGCGCGATCCCCGATCCGCTCGACCTCAATGCGCAGAACTTTCCGCCACCCATCAACGTGCATGAGGGGGAAAAATTGCTGGCCGAGGTTTACGCGTCGCTGGCCCGATATCCATCGGTATTCGAGCGGACCTTGCTGATCGTCACCTATGACGAACACGGTGGCACCTACGACCACGTCAAGCCGGGCTCCGCCGTGAGTCCGTTCACGCGCCCGGCCAGCAACTTCAACTACGATCGCTGCGGCGTGCGCGTGCCGGCGATACTGATCAATCCGCGCCTGACGACCAAGGTTTTTCGCCCAACCGATGGCGTATCGATGAAGGACGCCTGCGGCGCCTTCGTCACCCGGCTCGACCACACCTCGATCATCAGGAGCCTGTGCCAGCGATTCGGTCTCGGCACGCCACCGACGCCGCGGGCCGCTTCGGTGCCGACGCTCGCCGGCCTGATCCGGGCGACTGCGGCCGCGCCCCATGTGCCGGAGCGCTCGGTGATCGCGGCGGCCGAGCGGTCGATGGCGGAAAAACTGTCGCTGCCTCGCGATCCCGGCAAGGCAGCGCGAATCCGGGATTGGTTCGCGCGGCGCGAACGCGACGATTTTCCGGGCGACCATCTGAACAACGCGATCTTCGCCACCTACGCGCTTTCCTGGCACGGACGCGAGCGCGCCCGCAGCTATCCGCTGCGCGAAATCGTCGACCTCGATGGCGACGACGCCGTGGCGCTGAACGCGATCGATATCCGCGACACCGCGACCTTGCTCGAGGCCTGCCGTGAGCCCGGTGGCCCGGCCCGCCTCGCCGGGATTGCGCAGCGTGAGGAGAGTCGCGTGCTGCGCTGGGCGCAGCAGGCTGAACTGATGCAGAAGCCGGGCATCGTCGGCGACGATGCATTTCTGCTCATGACGGCCGGGGTCACCGGCATCGCCGATCTGAAGCTTCGCGATGCCTCGGAGCTGCAGGCGAAGCTGGTCTCGGCGGCGGCAGCTCTCGGAATCGTCGATTTTGCCCAGAACCCGGCCGTCACGAGGAAATGGATCGCGCCCTGATGACGCTTCGATCCCGGTGTGCAGCCAGCGCGAATCGCAGCGCGCCGATACCGACAGAGCGGCCGCACCGGCAACATCGGTTCGTAGGCAAAACGTCGCGTGTTCGGATGCAGCCGCGGAGCGGGCGCTAGAATCGCAGTTCCCAATGATGGAAGACTCCGATGCCCGACATTCCTGCGTGTCCCGTCTGTTCGATGGAGAACACCTATCCCGACGGCGACAATTTCATTTGCGCGGACTGCGGACACGAATGGCCGATGGTGCCGTCGCAGACCACGATCGACGATGACGTCCCTGTGGTAAAGGACAGTAACGGCAATCGCCTGGCCGACGGCGACGACGTCGTGCTGATCAAGGACCTCAAGGTGCGTGGCTCTTCGCAGGTCATCAAGCAGGGCACCAAGGTACGCGGCATTCGCGTGGTCGGTGGCGATCATGATGTCGAAGGCAAGGTCGCCGGAAGCGCGATGATGCTGAAGTCGGAATTCCTCAAGAAGGTTTGAGGCGCCGACCGCATCGATGCCGTGCGCTGCGAAGCGCAGGCTGTTCGGCGAACTCAGCCTGCCGACCGAGCCTGCGCGGGATCGTGGGCGAGGGTGCGTCGCACCGAGCGCCACGACAGCGTCGCGATCAGCGCGGCGAGGGTGAAGATCCCGGCGAAGGCCGGCGTCGGCCATTGTCCTTGCAACAGCGAGAAGACGAGTCCGCCTGACGCCAGCGCGGAACTCGTGCACAGCGCCGCGCTCAGTTGAAGGGCCGACGAATAGTTGCCCTGGTGATCGCGTGGGGCGAGGCGCAGGGTCAGGACACCGAGCATCGGGAACGACACGCCCATGCCGAGCCCGGTCAGCGACCAGCCGAACAGCATTGATGTTTCGGGCAGCGCTCGCAGCACGGTCGCCAGGCAGATCGCGATTCCGACGAGCATCATCAGGCATCCGCGCCCAAGCCAGGTGGCACGCGTGGCGTCGCGGCTCATGCGCGACTGCAGGTGACTGCCGAGACTCCAGCACACGGCGCCGCCGGTCAGGGCCAGGCCGGCGGCGGTGATCGACCAGCCGCGCTGCTGGTGGAGCCAGAGCGGGACGAAGGCTTCGCTGAGGAAGAATGCCGAGGAGTTGAGACCGCGCAGTGCGATCACCGCGGGCAAGCCGCGCGCCAGTTTGAGCGTGCCTGCCGGCAGCAGACGCAGAGCGGAAACCGCGACGGCGCCCAGCGAGGCCAGGACCAGAGGCACGGTCAGCTTGCCGGCATAGGCGCTGATCGAGAGCGCAACGCTGCCGATCGAAGCGAGTGCGGCCCAGGGCAGGACCTTCGAGGATCGCCGGGTCGCCGGCGCAGGTTCGGTCTCGCCGCGCAGCGGCGGCAGGACCAGGGCCGCCGTCGGCAACAGCAGAAGCAGGATGCCGAGAAAAAGCCAGCGCCAGCCGAACTGTTCGACGATCCAGCCCGATATCGCAGGACCGATCACGGCAGGCACGACCCATGCCGACGAGAACAGGGCGAACAGGCGCGGGTGCAGCGAAGCGGGCAGGGCGCGTGCCGTCGACACGTAAAGGGCGACGCCGAGCGCGCCGACACCGAGTCCCTGGATCAGGCGACCGGCGACGAGAATCGCCATGGAGTCGGCCAGGCCGGCCAGCAGCAGGCCCAGCGCGAAGCAGGCCATGCCGATGGCCATCGAGCGCAATGGGCCATGACGGTCGCAGTCACGCCCGGCCCAGACCATGGCGACGACCGATCCGGCCAGGGTCGCGGCGAAAGCCAGCGCATACAGGGCCATTCCGTCCAGCGCGGCGGCGACCGCCGGCATGCCCGCGGCCACGCCGATCGCCTCGAATGCGATCATCGAGCACAGGCCGACGGCGCCGATGCTCAGGCTGCGGTACTCGCGGGAAAACAACGACATCTTCGACTCCTGATCCAGTGCAATCTGCATGCTTGTCTCCTGACGATTCGAAGCCTAGCATGCAACCTCAAGTCCACTTGAGGTCAAGCAATGCAGGGAGAAAAGCTGTTGAGCGTGGGCGAAGTGGCGCGTCGCAGCGGCACGACCGTTTCCACCTTGCATTTCTACGAGGCAAGCGGGCTGCTGTCGCCCGAGCGCAGCTCCGGCAACCAGCGCCGCTACCGGCGTGATGCGCTGCGCCGCGTCGCCTTCATCCGCGCCGCTCAGGCCCTCGGCATCAGCCTGGCCGAAATCGCCGAAGCGCTGCGTGCGTTGCCCGAGCAGCGTACCCCGACCAAGGCCGACTGGTCACGGCTGTCCTCAGGCTGGCGTGCCGCGCTCGATCAGCGCATCGCCGGTCTGCAGGCGCTGCGCGACAGGCTCGATGGCTGCATCGGCTGCGGCTGCCTGTCGCTGCGCGCCTGCCGGCTGTACAACCCCGACGATGCTCTTGGGCGTAGCGGAACCGGGGCGCGCCGGCTCGCCGATCATTCCCGATAAACCGGCTCCGCACGGTTTCTTGCGGCGCGCAGGCCGGGCAGGGATGGGCGAGTTCGCGCTGTCGACATGATTCGCGTGCCGGCGTCGCGACCGCAAAACGGAGTAATCTGCTGCCGACAACCCGGTCCTGGCGTCGACGAGGAAGGCAGGATGCTCACATGGATGCGCCAGGCAAGCCTCGCGCGAATCGTTCTGACCAGTGCATTGCTGGCCTCGCTGGCTGTCGGGATCATCCTGGCTACGGTCCGTCTTTCCATCAGTCCACCCGTCGAATATGACGGCCCCATGAGCGATCGTCTCCTCGAATTGCGAAACGATGGCGTGCCGGCGACCGTCGTCCGCCGCCGGGAACGTGTGCGTCAGGCCATCACGTCTGCCGCGCAACCCGAATGGGCCGGTGAATACTTCGAGGGCGATGGTCTCGGTGTAAACGTCAACCTCAGCCTCGCTCGGGGTGCCGGAATTTCGGCAACCTGGTTTGGTTGCATGGGCCTGTACGGTGCAAACGAGGGGGACGTTCTGGAACTGCCCGGGGACAGGCTCGAGTTCCGCTTCGGCAGCCCGAACGGCAAAGGAGGTCAAGTTCCCATAGGAGGATTTCCCACGAGCGTGACCCTTGTGCGCTGGGGAGAGCGCCGTTATCTGCTGGCCGACGACCAGATGATGGACTTCGTCAACGCGATGCATCAGGGCTGGGAGCCACGATCGGATCTTCATGGCATGTTCCTGCTCGCCAAGGGTGACGAGGAAAAGCCGGCGCCCGGTTTACCGACCCTACCGGAGCGGTACCGGGCCTATCTGCGTTCAAAAGCACTGGAAGTAAAGCTCTCGAGGGTAGAGCCCGGCATCGCCCGCGGCAGTGCGGAATTTCCGACGTGCGTGTATCGCGTCCATTTCGCATTGCCGGCCGGTGCGCGCCTTGCGGAAGGATTGGAATTCAAGGTCGAGTTTCCCGCCGACGTCCATGAACAATTTCGCGTCGCCGGATTGGTCGGTTCGGATGTCCTGGCCGAGGGCACGGTTTATGACAGCTGCCTGAGTGCCAGCGTCCGTCCGACTACGGACTGGGTTCTGACCAGTGGCTCCTTTTCCGCCCGTGATGGCAAGGCCCCGCCCATTGCCTTCAAGACAGATGAATAGGACGCGGCATTCTTGCAGCCCGGTCTGTGTACCCGGAATCGCTCTTGGAGATTTGTTCAGATCGGCCCAGGCAAGCTCTGTCTCCTTCGGAGAACAAGGTGATGGAGCATGATGACCTTCGTCGTGATCCTGGTGGTTTCGATGGCGCTGGTCCTCGGCGCCAGCTGGGGTATCTACGGCAGACTGGGCACGCGGACCGAGGGTTTCGTGGTCGCCCTGGCCGGTGGATCGCTGCTCGTTTCGACCGTGCTCGAGTTGATCGAGCCGGCGACGCGCGAAGCATCGCTGCTGCCGGCCCTGGGCGTCGTGCTGGCTGGGGCCGTCGCATTCTCTCTGCTCGATTGGTTGGTCAAGGAGCGCTTCAAGGGCAACAGCGGCGGCGGATTGCTGGCCGCGATCACGATCGACGGCATCCCGGAAAATCTTGCGCTGGGTGTGGCCCTGATCGGGGCCGATCCGATGTCGGTCCCGGCATTGTCGGGTTCGATCCTGCTCAGCAATCTTCCCGAGGCCGCTGGTGGTGCGCGCCAGATGATCAGCGAGCAGCGTTCGAAGGGGCAGGTATTCCTGCTCTGGATCGCAACTGCCGTATTGCTGTCGACGGCCGCGATCGTCGGCAACCTCGCGCTGCGTGACGTCTCCGACGACGTGCTCGCCTATATCCGCTGTTTCGCCGGCGGCGCGGTCGTCGGATCCTTGGCGACCGAGGTCTTTCCGCTCGCCTTCAAAGAGGACGACTACTTCGCCGGCGTCGCCGCGTCGATCGGTGTCGTTCTGGCCTTCCTGCTGAACAGCCTGGGCGGCTGACGATGCAGCTGGACGCGCGACTCAGGCGTCGGCGACCTTGAGCACGAGCTTGCCGGTATTCTCGCCCTTGAACAGCTTGAGCAGGGTTTCCGGAAAGTTCTCGATGCCCTCGGCGATGTCTTCGCGGCTCTTGAGCTTGCCTTGCTTCATCCAGCCTGCCATCTCCTTGACCGCCTCTCCGTAGCGCGCGGCAAAGTCGAACACGACCATGCCCTTCATCGAGGCGCGGTTGACCAGCAGGGACAGATAATTGCTCGGGCCCTTGACCGGCTCGGTGTTGTTGTACTGCGAAATCGCGCCGCAGATGACGATGCGTGCATGCATGGCGAGGCGCGAAAGCGCCGCATCGAGGATGTCGCCGCCGACGTTGTCGAAGTAGACGTCGATGCCCTTCGGGCAATGCCGCTTGAGCGCTTCCTTGACGTCCTCGGCCTTGTAGTCGATGGCCGCATCGAAACCAAGTTCGTCGGTGATGTAGCGGCACTTGTCGGCACCGCCGGCAATGCCGACCACGTGGCAACCCTTGATCTTGGCGATCTGGCCGACCACCTGGCCGACCGCGCCGGCGGCGCCGGAAACGACCACGGTTTCGCCATCCTTGAGCTGGCCGACCTCGAGGATGCCGAAATAAGCGGTCATGCCGGGCATGCCGAGCGTGCCGAGGTAGACCGGCAGCGGAGCCACCTTCGGATCGACCTTGGTCAGGCGCTTGCCGTTCGAGATCGCGTATTCCTGCACGCCGAGCGCACCGACGACGTGATCGCCGACGGCGAACGAGGGATGTTTCGAAGCGACGACGATGCCCGCCGCACCGGCGCGCATGACCTCGCCGAGGCCGACCGGAGGAATGTAGGACTTGCCCTCGTTCATCCAGCCGCGCATGGCCGGGTCGAGCGACAGGAAGAGGATCTTGATGAGGATCTCGCCTTCGTCCGGGTCGCGCACGGGCGCCTCGACGAACTCGAAGTCGCTGCGCTTGACCATGCCGACGGGCCGCTGGGCGAGCTTGAACTGGCGATTGACGGTGGCACTCATGGGAATCTCCTGGAACTTGGGTCGAGGGCAGGAGCCGGGTTCTTGGACCGGGCATCAGACCCGGACAATAGCGGGAAACGCCTCGCCGTGTCGCGAGGAACGGATCGAGCCGAAATGCCTGCCAGTACCAAGGGCCGGATCCTCCCCCGGCTCGGTGCGCGCCGCGGCGCAAGATCAGCGAGGATCGATCGGGCCCGCAACGCAACGACTGACGTCGCAAATGAATGCGGGTTACCCTGCCAGTGCCGGTGCACCGGGAGCAAGCGACACGCATGTGGAAATACACGGGCCAGACGAGACCTCCGTTTGCGCACGTTCCGAAGCCGGGCCAGGTCTCGGTCTGGGACTTCCCGCGGCCGCCCGCACTGCTCGAGGATTCGCGTCGAGTCGTGGTAAGGGTCGGAACTATTGTCATCGCCGATTCGACACGCACGCTTCGCGTCGTCGAAACCGCCAGCCCGCCGACGTTCTACCTGCCACCCGGGGATGTCGATTCGACAGCGCTGATTGCGGAGGCGGGGAGCTCGTACTGCGAATGGAAGGGGCGCGCAAGCTACTGGTCGGTCGCCGTCGCGGGATCGCCGCTGCTACGCGGCGTCGCCTGGAGTTACCCGGATCCGAGTCCGGCGTTCGCCGCGATCGCCGGCTGGTTTTCCTTTTATCCCGCGCATCTGCACTGCGAGGTCGCCGGTGAGCGCGTGCGGCCCCAGCCGGGCGGCTTCTATGGCGGCTGGATGACCGACGACATTGCCGGTCCGGTCAAGGGCGAGCCGGGAACGGGCTCATGGTGAGCGCGGACGAGGAGACTGCCGACCGCTCCGGACCCGTCGCCGGACTCGAGGAACCGGCCCATGCCCTCGTGACTGGCGCCAGCAGCGGCATCGGCCTGGCCATCCTGGGTCAGCTTCTCGACAACCCGCATGTCGCATTCGTTGCCGCGGTATCGAGGTCGGCGGGCCGCAGTGACGCCTTGCAGGCCTTGCTGGCCGCCGATCCCGAGCGCCTGATGGTGTTCGACGCCGATCTGACGGTGGAGCACGATCTGGCGCGACTGTCCGATGCCCTGGTCAAGCGGGTCGACCGCCTGCATCTGGTCGTCAATGCCGCCGGAGTCCTGCATTCGGAGGGGCTGCGTCCCGAGAAGGCGCTCGAGCAGGTGAGCTTGTCATCGCTGCAGCGCATATTCGCGATCAACGCATTCGCGCCGATCCTGCTGGCGCGGGCGCTGCTGCCGCTGCTCGGGCACGGCGCGCCGCTGGTCTTCGCCTCGCTGTCGGCGCGGGTCGGCTCGATCGGCGACAACCGCAGCGGCGGCTGGTACGCCTACCGCGCCTCGAAGGCGGCCCAGAACCAGTTGCTGAAGACGCTCTCGATCGAGATGGCGCGGCGCAATCGACGTACCTGCTGCGTGCTGCTGCATCCGGGCACCGTCGATACACCGCTGTCGGCGTCGTTCCAGGCGCGGGTTGCGCCGGAAAAACTGTTTGCCGCCGAGCGCGCGGCAAGCCAGCTGCTCGACATCATCGCGCACTGCACGCCGGCGCAGAGCGGGCGCTTCTATGCCTGGGATGGTTCCGAAGTGCCCTGGTAGAGCCTCCCGAGGGAGGCTCTGAACAAGTGGCACAACCGTCACGACGCCTACCTGCGTGCAGATCGCGGCGCGCCGACGCAGACAGACTGGCCGTCTCGGCAACTGCTCCTGCGTTGCTCTACCTCCTGCATCCCTGCAGTCGTTTCAAGGCGGCGCAACAAAGAACTGCGCGCAGGCAGGCGTCGCCCAAGCGATT
>JAHCAR010000028.1 GCA_019634795.1 Dokdonella sp. | reverse complement strand
CGGTCCGCCTGCGCCACGCCAACTACAGCTATCGGACCGGGCTGTCCGGACTGGCCCCCGATGCCGCCTTGCGACGACCGCTCGATGCCTCGTTGACGCCGATCACGGCGCCCCGATCCGGGGTTCTGCTGACCGACTACCTGCAGCAACGCCTGCAGGTGGATGTGGGCGACACGCTGGAAATCGACGTATTGCAGGGCCGCCAGCCGCATATCGAGGTGCCGGTGGCGGGATTCGTACACGAGTACATGGGTGCGCAGGCATACATGGATCTCGATGCCATGAATCGGCTGCTCGGTGATGGCGACGTGGTGTCGGGCGCGCTTCTGGCCGTCGATGGAGAGGCCGGGCGGGACCTCTATTCCCGACTGGACCGGCGTCCGCGCATCGCCGGGTACAGCGAACGCAATGCTGAAATCCAGAATTTCTATACGACCATGGGCGAAAGCCTGCTCGTGTTCACGTTCATCTCGATGCTGCTCGGCAGCGTGATCAACTTCGGTGTCGTCTACAATTCCGCCCGTATCGCGCTATCCGAACGCGGCCGCGAGCTGGCCAGCCTGCGCGTCCTTGGCTTCACCGAGGGCGAAATCGGCCACATCCTGCTTGGCGAACTGTTCACCCTGGTGGCCGCCTCGATCCCGCTCGGTTGCGCCGCCGGCTGGGCGCTCTGCTGGATCATGGCCCAGGGCCTGCAGTCGGACCTGTTTCGCGTGCCACTCGTGCTGTTGCCGAGTACATTCGCATTCGCCATATTGACGATGGCTGGTTCGACCTTGGTCTCGGCCCTGATCGTCCGGCGGCGCCTTGCGCAGCTGGATCTCGTCGCCGTGCTGAAGACGCGCGAATGAATCGGGAGCGGTCGATGCAAAGGTTCTTCGGAGATTCGCAGTGCCTGCACTGAATGGAAAGCGCATCGTCTGGGCCATCGCCGGCGCTGCCGTCGTTCTCGTGTTGTTTCTCGCGCTTCGCCGTGCGCCCGTGCCCGTGGAGATCGGCACAGTAGTGGTTGCGCCGTTCACGCAGAGTTTCGAGGAACAGGGCAAGACGGCACTCAACCATCGTTATGTGCTGGCCGCACCGATCGCCGGCACGCTGAGACGGATCGATCTCGAGCAGGGTGATCCGGTGCGCGCAGGCGATGTCGTTGCAGAAGTGGAGCCCTCGCGTGCGGCCCTGCTCGATCCGGCCACGCGCATGCGCATCCTCGCCGAATCCGAAGCAGCCGCCGCCGAAGGCCGCGCCGCAGCCGGGCGCAGCGCCGCCGCGGAGTCCGCCAGTGCCCTGGCCCGGGCCGATCTCGGGCGCATGCAGGGCATGCGCGAAAGCGGCGCCATCAGCGCCGCCGCGCTCGACGCCGCCCGCAGTCGGGCGGACCAGGCCGAGGCAAACCTGAGAGCCGCGCGGGCCGACCGGCAGGCCGCCTTGCAGCGCCGCGACGCGCTGGCGGCCGTCCTCGACAGCCAGGGAAAATCCGGTGGCAGCGCGATCTTGCTGCGGGCGCCAATCGACGGCGTGGTCCTGCACCGGCACAAGGAAAGCGCGGTCCCGGTCAATGCAGGCGATCCGCTGCTCGAGTTCGGCGACCCCCGCGATCTCAATATCGAAGTCGATACGCTGTCGCAGGATGCCGTCTCCCTCACGCCGGGCATGGCTGCACGTGTCCTGCGCTGGGGCGGGGATGACGCACTCGAGGCGAGGGTCACGCGCATCGAGCCTGGCGGATTCACGAAAATTTCAGCGCTGGGCGTGGAAGAGCAGCGCACCAGGGTAAGGCTGGACTTCGTTTCCCCTTATGAGCAGTGGCGCCGCCTTGGCGACGGTTATCGAGTCGAGGTCGAATTCGTGCTCTGGCATGCTGAAAAGGTGCTGCAGGTGCCGAGCAGCGCCCTGTTTCGCGACAACGGCCTGTGGTATGCCTATCGCGTCGAGGACGGTCGCGCACGCAAGGTGGCGGTGGACGTCGGGCATCGGGCGGCAACGGCCACCGAAGTCCGGGCTGGCCTCGAGGCATCGGATTCCGTGGTCGCACATCCGGACGACCGCATCGATGACGGCGTGCGCGTCACGACTCCCTGAAGTCGAGGCTTTCAACGTGGAGACACGGGCGAGATCGCTGCCGGACCACGGCGGGATCGGAGGGCTGCGCCGAGCGCAGCCCGGCCTTGCCCTGCCGCTGCCCGATTGCGTCCGTATTCGACGGCTTCTTGCTTGCGCGCATGAACCGGGCCCGCGGCCAGCCGTTCAACGTGAGTCGCCTTTGTCGTCGGCAGGCGTATGATCGACGCGGACCGTTCCATGTCGCCGCTGGCGACGCAGCCGGTAGAGGTTTGTCATGGTCGTGGATGTCCTGCCCACACGTGTTCTCTCTCTTGGCCTGATACTGGCCGCAGCACTCGGCGCGACGGGATACCCCACGCCCGGCGTCGCGGCTTCAGAGGCCGTAACGAACACCTATCAATCGCAGAGTCTGCAACCGGCCGAGGCCGATGTTCTGCGCCGCAAGGTGCTGGTGCAGTGCGGGCTGGACCCGTCCCGCAATGTGCTCCCGTGGTATTTCCATTTCGCCTATGCGCAGGCACTGCTCGAAGCCGGCGATGCGCAACGCGCAGTCACCCACCTGAGCAAGTCGATTGACCTGAAGCCCGAGCCGCGCGCGCACAAGCGTACTTACGGCATGTGGTACACGGACTACCTGCCCTACTTCCAGCTCGCCGAGGCCCACGCCAGGCTCGCCAACTGGCCATGCGCCGAGCGCGCGATGGAACTGTCGCAATCCACCGGGGAAATCTCGATGGGCCGTATCGAGCCGCAGCGGATCCGCGCGCTGCAGGAACGCATCGACCGCCACGTCGACGATGCCGGCGCCTGCAATATCCGCGATTACCAGTAAACGGAGAGTGCCTGGGCTGGCACCGGGACAAGGGGCTGGCGATGATTCGCGTGCTCGTCACGCGGCTGCGCACATGCGACTTGGCCAGCCCACTCAGGGCACTTCGAAGCCGTCCGCAAAGATCAGGTCGGCGCTCACCGTGATCGAGACATGGCCCAGATTGGAGTCTGTCGCACCGTCCCAGGCCGCGAAGGTGAAGGCGTCCGCACCGCTGTAGCCGGTTTCCGGGAAATAGGTGGCCGTGCGGCCGGCCAGTCCGGCGGTGCCATGGGCGGGTTGCGAGACGACGCGCAGGGTCAGCGTGTTGCCGTCGCTGTCACTGGCCACGAGCGGGATGCTGACCGCCTGGCCAGCGGATTCGGCCAGCGCATCCTGGACGACCGCAGGATGATTGGGATTGGCGTGCTCGCTGGTTGGCCCGTTGTGGCAGTTGTAGCAGCCGATGCGGAACCCGGGCCAGAAATGTCGAATGCCGAATTCCGTATTCAGGCTGCGATCGGCCTTGCTGTAGGAAAGCACGGTGCCGCGATAGTCGGTGCCATGGCAGGCGCGACACGCCTGGGCCGAACCTTCGGCCGCATCCGCGTGATCGCCGATCCAGCTCTGGCCGACCGGGTGCATGCCATGCGGTCCGCCGGTAACCGTGTTCGGCTGGGTTGCGTGACACGCGACGCACTCGACCAGGGTCCCGGCATGGCCCTGCAGGGCGATGCTCTGCAGGTTGTCGTTGAGGTGGGAGCTCGGAAAGATCGCATGGGTCGAACCATGGCAGGCCTCGCACTTGAGATCGCCGTGGCCGGCAGAGAACCGGTACAACGAGAAGCCAGGCAGCGGCGTATCGGGATTGGTCGCAAATAATGGGTCGACGGCAACGCGTCGCTCGCCATTGACATCGAAAACGTCGGTGTAGCGGATCTGCCCGTTGTTGTGGGTCGCCGGCCCGGTATGGCAGCTCTGGCAACCCGGTTCGTCGAGCCAGCCTTCGCGTCCGCTCGTGCCGACCTTGCTCATGTTGCCGTGGCAACTCTGGCACTGCATCGCGACCGAGCCGTCGGCGGCGACCGCGTTGCCCATGGCCCCGCGCAGGCACTTCGTGGTCGAGCCCGGGTGGCAGCTGTAGCAGGCCGAGCGATTGGTGCTGTCGTCGAGGAGCAGTCCGGTCGACGGATCGGTGACATTGGCGTGCAGCGAGTGGATGGCAGTCGTCAATGGGGGCACGCCTGCAATGCCGACGGTCGGCAGCGCATTGGAGGCGTGGCAGGTCGCACAGAGGATCGGCTTGCCATCCACGCTGACAGTCGGATAGAGCCCTGCCGGGTTGTAGCCGAACTGGACCAGCATGCCGGCATAGTCCGGGTCGGTTCCGCGACGCTCGTCGTGCAGGCGGATCGCGTTGAGCCGATAGTCGCGCTCGGCATTCGGATCATTGACCCAGCCGGCGGCGGGTCGCGCATCCGGCCCGCTGCCGGAGGCGTGACAGGCCTTGCATGTCATCTCGTCGGACACCGGGGCGACGACATCGGTGGTCGCCAGGACGGCTCCGCCACCGCTGCTCGCGGTGATGCGGAATACCGGATAGGTGTTCGGCGCGTGGCCGTCGTCGTAGGGCGTCAGCGGAAGGCCTTCGGCCACCCACCAGCCGTTGGCGCTGTCGTAACTCATGGGCTGCGGCGTATTCAGGGCGCCCGGCATCATCACGCCGGTCAGACCCGTGTCGGCAGGCAGCGGCGCCAGCAGGCCGAACAGCGATTGCGCGTGGACCCAGAAATTGGACTTGCCGATCGAGGTCGTGTTGATCGATCCGGCTGGATCGGCTACGGCCCGGTAGGTGACGACGACACCGGAGCCGGGTGTGACCAGATGCCCCGAGGGATCCATCAACTGGGCATGGATGGTGTTGTAGGGCGGCAGGATCGAGAGCACCGAATAATCGGAATCCATGCAATGCATGCCGAGGTTGTTCCAGCCGGCGACGGTCCAGCCGCCATTGCCGGCCGCAATCGGGTTCGCGGCGAAAACCAGCGCCAGGACAAGGGGAACGAGCGCGATGCGGGGAATCATGGCCGACTCCGGCAGGAGGCGACACTTCGCCTGCAGTCTCGCGACCGTAGCAGCGCCCATTGCACTGCAGTTGATCCAAATCAAATACCCTTTGGCGTATGTCTTCTGTTTCGGGCTGGTTCAGATTGGAGCGCCGCCAGGCCGACGCTGGGCAGGTTGGGCCATCGTGGGGGCTGTGTCTGGCCTGTGTGCAGGCCCAGTCCTCCTCGCCGCGAAGGCAGGAGCAGGCTACCCTCGCAGCCGATAGCGACACCCTGATCTTCCAAAGCATGGAGAAACCCGCATGACCCGCCCCAGACTGACCTATTTCGACGCGCCGGTAAGCCGCGGCGAGGAATGCCGGCTTGCCCTGCATCTCGCCGGTGTCGACTTCGAGGACAACCGCATCCAGTCGAGCGCATGGCCGGCGCTGAAGGAGCAGATGCCCTATGGCGCACTGCCGGTGCTCGAGCTGCCGGGCCACCCGCCGTTCGCGCAGACCAATGCGATCCTCGTATTGATCGGCCGCCGCCACGGCCTGCACCCGAGCGACGATTTCGAGGCCGCGCGCCATGAGGCGATGATGCAGCACGTCGAGGAACTGCGGCACAACGTGTCGCCGACGCTGCGCATGGGCGATGCCGAGAAAAAGGCCGCGCGCGAGGCGCTGGTCGCCGGATTCCTGCCGGCCTGGGGTAGGCTTGCGGAACGCAATCTGGCATCGGCCGCACCGTTCTTCGCCGGCGCGACAATCCATGTCGTCGACATCAAGCTGCACATGGCCGTGCGCTGGTTCCTCGGTGGCAAGGTCGACCATATCCCGGCTGACATTTTTTCCGCGTTTCCGAAGCTGATGGGCGTGCACGACGCCGTGCGCGAGCATCCGGACGTCAAGGCCTGGTACGCGAAATAGGCTCGCTACTGGTCGGCGGTGGCATCGCCTGAACCCGATTCGCGGGACCGGTGCCCAGCCTCCGCTCGCCAGCCCCATGTCCGTCCCGATTGCGTCGGCCCGGCCTCGTGTCGCCGGGCAGTCCTTCCTGTCCGTCCGTTCGGGTAGGGAAAGTCAGGCGGGCTCGCGCTAAGGTGCATCCATGAGCAGGACCGGACGCCCGCCTTTCGACGATGTGTTGACACCGGCCGAGTGGCGGGTCACTGAGTTTGTGCGCCACGGCCTGACCAATGCGCAGATTGCCAAGCGCCTCGATGTCAGCCTGGACGCGGTCAAATATCACGTCGCCAATGCCTTGCAGAAGCTCGGACTGGATAGCCGCAAGGCGCTGCGCCAATGGACCGGGATCAGAAAATCCAGTGCCCTGTTCGGGAGGACATATACAGTGAATGCAGACATCGGGATTCAGGCGCTGGGCCAGATCGCGCGGACGGTTCGCGACATCCGCGCTGCGGAAACCTGGTATCGCGACGTGCTCGGTCTGCCACACCTGTACACGTTCGGAAAACTGAGCTTCTTCGACTGTGCCGGGGTCAGGCTGTTCCTCTCGGAAGGCGATGCGCATGCGGCCGAATCGATACTCTACTTCCGCGTGGAGGATATTCATGCGACCCATGCGGCACTGTCCGGACGCGGCGTCGAGTTCATCAATGCGCCGCACCGGGTGCACCGGCATGAGGACGGAACCGAGGAATGGATGGCCTTCTTCAACGACAATGAAGGTCGGCCGCTCGCGCTGATGTCGCAGGTAGCTCCCCAATGAAGAGCACGGGAATGTCCTGATCGGCCGGCACCCACCGCGGATCGCTGCCAGGACGCGCTACTCTGGGCCCCGTTGGCCGCAGCCGCTCGCAACGCGGGAGGCGACTGGCGTGAATTCCGTCGAACCGGAGTGATCGAACATGAAGCGATTGCTGAAGTGGCTGGGCTGCTTGTTGCTGGTCCTGCTCGTTCTCAATGTCTGGATGTTCTGGCCGGTGCGCCTGGCCGTGCCGGCGCTCGATGCATCGATAGACCTGCCGGCGGCCAGTCCGCCGCCCGGCATGGCGATCTATGCGCTGCCGACCGGAGCCATGCATTCGCAGGCCGTGTTCGCCTATCGCGGCGGAACACCGGGCGAGAGTCGCGACTTCACGATGACCGCCTATCTGGTGCGCCATCCGCGCGGCGACCTGCTGATCGACAGCGGCTTCGGTTCGCAGGTCGATGCCCAGTTCGCCAGGCTGCCGATGCTGATGCAGGTCACTTCGACCTACAGCAAAGGCACACCGGCTGCAGAGCAGCTCGCCGCCGCCGGCATCGAGCCCGCTTCGCTGACAGGCGTGCTGTTGACCCATGCCCACTGGGACCACGTCAGCGGCATGACCGACCTCCCTGGCGTACCGGCCTGGCTGTCGGAAGCCGAAGCGGCGTTCGTCCACGGCGACCTGCCGATGGCGGCGATCGCCCATTCGATGCCGAACCTGACCCTGCGTCCGTATGCCTTTGCCGATACGCCCTACCTCGGCTATGCGCGCAGCTTCGACGTCTGGGGCGACGGCTCGATCGTCATCGTGCCGGCGCCGGGGCACACACCGGGCTCGGTGGTGATCTTCGTCAGCCTGCCCGGGGCACGCTACGCCTTCATCGGCGACATCGTCTGGCAGAGCGAAGGCATCGAACGCCCGGCCGAGCGGCCGTGGATCTCACGCCATCTGGTCGATTCCGATGGTGATCAGGTGCGCGCGCAGATCGAACATCTGGCCGCGCTGCACCAGCGCTTTCCGCAAATCGTCATGGTGCCTGCTCACGATGCGCGGCCGACTGCGACGATGCCTAGGCTGATGCCATGACCTGATCGGCCACGGCGGCGCCTCAACAACCGTTCGCGACCGGGGTGATCGTGCAGATGTCGAGAGTCAGTTGCTGATCCTCGAAGGCCGCGCGAAACAGCACATCGTTGTTGACCAACAGCGGCACTGCCGGATAGCCGACCACGGCGATATCGGGATTGACGCGGAAGCGGATCGAGGTGTTGCCCGGTTGCGGCGTGCTCGCGCGCAAGGGCAGCAAGAGTTCGAGATAGAAGCCCGCCGCCATGCCCCAGGCACCACCCAGACCACCCAGCGGCGGCGTTATGCGCAGGCCTTCGAGGCCGGTCGGAAAGACCTGTGGACAGCCATAGCCCGGATCGCTGCCGAGGTTGATCAGCTGCGCAAACGGACGCTGCGGGTTGGCCGGAGTGCGGGCGAAACAGAACGCCGGATCGGCGGCCGAAGCGGAGGTCTGCACGCCTGCTGGCAGCAGCAGTTCGATGCCGACGGCGCTGCCGGCACAGGGATTGCCGGGATGGCTGAGGACGAGATGGGTATAGAACACCTCGCCGACGGCTGGCGTGCGGTTCGGAGGCACCAGGGTGAAGCCTGCGTAGCCCTGCACGCGGATCTCGGTGATCGGCGGGTCGCTGAGGCAGGCAATGTCGGTACCGACGTTGCTGATCACCCCGTTGAACCACGGAAGGACCTGCAATGGCACTGCGATCGGCGGCACATCCGCGGCGTCGACGCGGGCGCCGGGAACGATTCCGGCCAGCACGAACAGGGCCGTGCACAGACCTTTGCTCACCTGCGTCATGGCGTTTCGAATCCCGAATAGAAGATGCAGTCGCCGGACGGTGTCAGGTAGCCTGCCAGGCCATTGCGCAGCTGGCCGGCGGCCGTGTCGAAGGCGCCGCCGACGATCAGGCGGTTGTGGCAGTCGTGGCTCAGGCTCAGCACGGTGTCGTCCAGGGTTGTGTTCCAGGCGCTGTCGATGGCGCCATTGCCGGTGGTCGGAATGCGGATCAGGCGGTTGCCGCCGCTGGGCGGAATCGCATTGGCGAAGCTGCCGCCGACGTAGAGCAGCGAGCCTTCGAGGGCGAGCGTGGTGACGCTGCCATTGGTACTCGGTTGCCAGCTCGTGTCGAGCAGGCCGGTGCCGATGTCGACCCGGTTCAGATAGCTGACAAAGGGCGCGACCTCGCGGAAGAACGTGCCGCCGATGTAGAGCTTGGTCCCGGAGCGCTGCAGGGCCTCGATGCGATAGGAACTGGCCGACAGCCCTGCATTGAACGCGCGCACACTGACCGGCGCGGTCTGCGAGATGCGCGCCAGGCCGCGAACCAGGATATTCGCGATCTTGAGGAAATCGCCGCCGACCATGAGGTCGCCGTCGACGAGCGCGAGCACGCGCACCTCGCCGCGCGTGCCGCCCGAAGGCGGGTTGATCACATCACCATTCTGGGTCTGGGCGATCCAGGCGAAATCCCAGTTGCCCGAGACGGCATCGAGGCGAGCCAGGCCAAAGGCATTGTTGAGCTGGATGTCACCGCCGATGAACAACGAGGTCGAGGTTGCCGCCAAAGCCCGGATGGGCTGGCCCGGACTGCCGACCGCGAACGGTGAGGTCCAGCCACTGGCGAGAGTGCCATTGCGGTCGAGGCGGACGACGTTGGGGCTGTTCGTACCATTGACCGCGTCGAACGCGCCGCCGACGTAGATCGAGTTGTTGGCCCAGGCCAGTGAATAGATCACGCAAGTCGTGCCGACCGACGAAAAGGCCGGGGCAAAGCCGGTATCGAGCGATCCGTCCGCGTTCAGGCGCAGCAGACGCAGGCGCGGCGTGCCGTCGGCGAGACGCGTGAAGTCGCCGGCGACGAGGATCTTGCCGTCGGGCTGGCGCAGGGTGGCGTGGACCGTCGCGGGCAGGAAGCCGCCGCCGGGATTGGGCACCTGCAGTTGCAGGTTCGGCGTCGCGTCAGGCGCGACCTGGGCGGATGCCGGCAGAGTCGCCACGGCGACCAGACCGAGGACGCCAACCAGCATGAACCTGCGCATGGACATGAACATCGGTGAGCTCCACAGGGGCAGATGCGTCCTGTTACGCAAACCGGTGCGAAATCCCCCAACTCCCATCGCTGCGCTTGCGGCGTCCGGGTAGACTCGCCGGGTTGGTCCATTGCAACGGGGTATATGGCAGGAACCGGCGACCACGAGGTCACCCAGCTGATCGCCGCCTGGCGGTCCGGCAATGACGAGGCGCGCGACGCATTGATGGCGCTCGTCTATGCCAACGTGCGGGCGATCGCCGGGCAGTCGCTGCGGCAGATGCCCGGCGGAACGCTCGGCGCGACCGAGCTTGCCCACGAGGCCCTGCTGCGCATGCTCGGCACCGACGCACCCTGGGAAAGCCGCAAGCACTTCTACCGCGTGGTCGCCCAGGCCACTCGCCAGGTGCTGGTCGATGCGGCCCGCCGGCGGCTGGCGGCCAAGCGCGGCAGCGGCGCCGAACACGTCGAGATCGAGGCCGCCCTCGAGGTCGGCGGCGAACAAAGCGACAGCACGCTCATGCAACTCGACGCGGCACTCGACGCGCTCGCCGAAAGCAATGCCCGGCGCGCGCAAATGATCGAGCTCGTCTACTTCGGCGGGCTCAATCGCGAGGAGGTGGCGGCGACCCTCGATGTGTCCGAGGGTACCGTGGATCGCGACCTGCGCCTGGCCCGTGCCTGGTTGCGCACGGCACTGGAGGCCTGAGCATGCCGCGCATCGACCATCTCGCCGGGCACTTCGAACGCCTGTGCGGCTTGTCCGTAGACGAACAGCGGGCCGAGATCGACCGCCTCGGACTCGATGCTGACGATCGTCGCCAGCTGCTCGAACTGCTCGAGGCCGATCGTCGTGACGGCGACCCGATCCGGCAGGCTGTCAACGCCGGTGCCGCAAACTTCCATCGCAGCCATGTCAGCCGCCTCGGCGCCTGGCGGTTGCTGCGCGAAATCGGCGCCGGCGGCATGGGCACGGTCTTCCTCGCCGAGCGTGCCGACGGGCATTTCGATCAGCGGGTCGCGATCAAGCTGCTGCGCGGGTTTCCGACCCGCGACAGCATGCGTCGGCTGCGCCAGGAGCGGCAGATCCTGGCCGGGCTCGAGCATCCGAACATCGCCCGTCTGCTCGATGGCGGCGAGACCGCAGATGGCCAGCCCTGGCTGGCCATGGAATATGTCGAGGGCAGCTCACTGCTCGAATACGCGAGGCGGCATGCGCCAACGCTTGCCGATCGCCTGCGTCTGTTCGACGCGATGCTCGAAGCGATCGGACATGCGCATCAGCACCTGATCATCCACCGCGACCTCAAGCCTGCCAACGTACTGGTCAGCGACGAGGGCGTTGTAAAGCTGCTCGATTTCGGCATCGCGCGCCTGATCGACGAGGGTGAAGCCGCACATGCGGCCACCTCGACCCGCGTGTTCAGCCGCGGCTATGCCAGCCCCGAACAGCGCGACGGCCGCACGATCACGACCGCGAGCGACATCTACAGTCTCGGCATCATGCTGCATGAACTGCTCACCGGCCGCCGCGATTCAGCCGACGAAGCTCCGCCGCGAATCGCAGTGTTGGCTCTCGATGCCGACCTCGCCGGCATCCTCGCCAAGGCCTGCGCGGCGCGACCGGAAGATCGCTATTCGGGCGCCGGCGAATTCCGCGACGATCTCGACCGCTATCGGCAGGGTCGTCCGGTGCGTGCGGCGCGCATGACCCGGACCTACCGCCTGCGCAAGTTTGTCGGTCGGCATCGACTCGGCGTTGGCGCGGCCTTGCTCGCGATGCTGGTCGTTGCCGCGTTCGTCTGGCGGCTCGAACGTGAGCGCGAGCGTGCCCTCGTCGCCGAAGCGGCCAGCCGCAGTGCGCTGCTCGCCTCCGAGCGCGACGCCGCCAGCGCCCGCGCCTCGCTGCAATTCCTGACCGACGCGTTCTCGGCGGCCTCGCCCGACGCGACCATGAGCCGGCAGGTCAGCGTGCGCGACCTGCTCGATGCAGCGCGCAGCAAACTGGCCGGCCTGCAGGCGAAGGATCCGGCCGTTGCCAAGCAGATGCAGCGCCTGCTCGCGGTGCTCTACTCGCAGCTCGGCGAAGCGCGCATCGCGCGCGACCTCATGCGCGATGGCCTGGCCGGGATTACCCCGGCCGATGGCGCCGAGGCGCTACGCCTGGCCAACGACTATTCCGAATATTCGGTGCTGCTCGGCCTGCTCGACGAGGGCCCTGCCGCCGCCGAAGCCGCGAATACGGCTGCCGCCTGGCGCGAGCAATACGCACCCGAGGATGCCCTGCTGCGCATCAATTCGCTGCAGGCGCTGGCCATGGTCAAGCATCGGTCCGGCGACGACACACGCGCGATCGAACTGCTGCGCGAAGCGCTGGGTCTCGGTGTCGACAGGCATGTCGACGACGTCGACGTACGCATCGAAACCACACAGCTCCTGTCCAACCTGCTGGCTGCCCGCGGCGACTGCGACGAGGCGCTCGATATTGCCAAGGACGGTCTTGCCCTGGCCGACGCACGCTTGCCTGCCGACGCCCCGGCGCGACTGCCGCTGATGCGCGCGCAGGCTTCGGCCCTCAACGCCTGCGGCCGGCAGCAGGAAGCCGAACCGGTGCTGCGTGCAGCGATCGCGATGCAGGAGCGCGTGGTTGCCGCGGGCGGCACGCGCATGATGGGCCTGAGGAATGAACTGGCGATCACGCTGAACGATCTCGGCCGCTACCAGGAAGCGGCTGAAATGCTGAAGCAATCGGACCGGGCAAGGGACGAGGTCGGCCTCGGCAAGATCGATGACGCGATCTCGTTGGGCAACCGTGCCGGCATCCTCGAAAATGCCGGTGACTACGCCGGCGCACTATCCGCATTCGACCGGGCCATGGCCGTGCTCGAAGAAGACCATCTCGACGCCGACCACCAGGTTCGCCGGCGACTCGAGCGCGCGTTCGCGCGCACGCTCGGCCTGGTCGGCCAGCACGAACGCGCCTGGTCGATGCTGACCGACCTGCGCACGCGTTGCGCGCGCATCGAAGGCGAGGATTCCGGCGAGTACGCGATGCTGACCTGGCAACTGGCCCTGCTCGCTGAGCGCACGGACAAACCGGCCGTTGGCCTGCCGCTGCTCGACGAGGCGGCGAAGCGCTGGTCTGCACTTGTACCCGAATCGCACCCCGTGTTCGCCCATGTCCATCGCGCCCGCGCCCGTTACGCGATGCGCCAGGGAACGTTCGACCTTGCCGAAACGCACCTGCTCGCAGCGATCGCGACCTTCGAGCACGATGGCAGCACGCTGCCGGTCGACCTCGCCATTGCCCGCAGCGAACTGGCCGAGCTGCGCCTGCGTCAGGGGCGCAAGGCCGAAGCCCGCAGCCTGCTCCGCCAATCCCTGGACGTGCTCGAGAAGACCGTGTTGCCCGGCGAAATCTATCGCAGCAAGGCGCAAAGGCTCGCAGCATCGCTCGGCATGCAAGCCTGAGGTCTAAACGGGAGGTCGGACTTGTGGCCAACCGGCATCAAATGCCTTCCGACGTTGCGCGACCGCTGTTCCGGCTCATGCATCGCAATGCGATGCCGGTGACGGACTTCCTCCGCGATCCAAACCCGCGACTGGTCGAGATGGGATCGCCGATCGCGATCTGACCGCCGGCCTGATCGTGCCTGCCGTCGGTCCGCGGGCTACGGGCCATGCGTCAGGGTTGGGCCAGCGTCGTGATGCCCCGCTTCGCCTTGTCCTCGGCCACCATCTTGCGCACGTCTGCGAGCAACTGCCTGGCGTCGTAGACGATGCCGTCCTTGATCGTGTACTTCACGCCGCCGACGCGGTGCAGCTTGCCCTCGGCATCGAGCTGGATATGGCCGGTGCCGTACAGGGTCTTCAGGTTGGCCAGCGGGTTTTCGCTCAGCACGGCGAGGTCGGCGAGCTTGCCGGGCTCGACCGAACCGATGCGGTCGGTGGCGCGCAGCACCTCGGCGCCGTTGAGGGTCGCCGAACGGATCACCTCGAGCGGATGGAAACCGGCCTCGCGCAGCAGCTCGAGTTCCTGGATCGTGCCGAAACCATAGAGCTGGTAGATGAAGCCCGAATCCGAGCCGACCGTGACCCGGCCGCCGCGGTTCTTGTAGTCGTTGACGAAGTCCATCCAGCGCCGGTAGTTGGCGCGCCAGGCGACCTCGTCCTCGGTGCCCCAGTCGAAAAAGAAGCTGCCGTGGTTGTCGCGGTTCGGCGTGTAGAAGTCCCATAGCGACGGCAACGTGTACTGATCGTGCCAGTCGGCGCGACGCGCACGCATGAGGTCGCGGGCGGCGAGATAGATCGTGAAGGTCGGGTCGATCGTGAAATCGAGGGCGAGCAATTCCTTGATGACGGCCTCGTATTTCTCGCTGCCTTTCGTTGCCGCCTGCGCCCACAGGCGACCGGCCTGGCCGAAGCGGTCGGCCTCGTTGTTGTAGTTGTAGGCAGCCGGATAGTCCTGCACGGTGCGGTCATCGAACAGCGCCTCGGGCAAGCCGTACCAGTGTTCCATCGTGGTCAGGCCCCAGCGCGCCGTGGTCAGCACGTTGACCCGGGCGACATCGAGCTGGGCGTGATGGCAGGCGCTCTGCATGCCCTGCTTTTTCAGCTCGTCGAAGGCCGCCTCGAGGATGTCGGGCCGGTAGCCGAAGCACTTCATGCCGACCGCGCCCTTCGCCTTCATCTCGCGCACCCACTGGCGCGCCTGCTCGGGCGTGGTCATCGGCGTGTCGCGACCCTGGCCGAAGAACACGTAGGGAAAGATCCGCGGCGCGGTGATCTCGCTCTTTGCGCTGCGATGTTCTTCGCTGACGCACCAGTCAATGCCGTTGCCGCAGCCGGGATCGCGGATCGAGGTGATGCCGTGGCCCATCCACAGCTTGTAGACGTACTCGGCCGGTACGCCCTGCTCGGCGCCACCGATGTGGCCGTGCAGGTCGATCAGGCCCGGCATCACGTAGTGACCGGCGAGATCCATTTCGCGGCCACCGGCCTTGAGCTTGGGTCGATCCTCCGGCTTGATCGGGGAGCCGGGTGCACCGACCGAGCGGACGTCGACGATGCGGTTGCCCTCGATGACGATATCGGCCGGGCCAAAGGCCGGGCTGCCGGTGCCGTTGATCACGGTCACGCCGCGCAGGATCAGTTGCGGATACGGCCCCTCGCCTTCGGCACGCGCCGGTGCCGGAGCGACACCAGGCTTTTCCGCTTCGCTGGCCGCAAGCGCGGCCGCACTCGACGCAATCGCAAGCAGTGCGAGAAAACGCAACAACACACCCATGATTGTCCCCTGCATCGTTGAATGCCTGGGCCGATCATGCCTCACTCGCGCCGACCGCACACCCCCATCGACATCACTCAGGAAGGCTGGACGAGGGACAGCGTACGCACCTGCAGATACCCGCGGCGTTGCCAGTCGAGCAGCTGCGGCATATCGATCGGGCGGCGACCGGCCAGTTCCACACGACCGCTCTCGGTCAATGCGACGTGCTCGATGCGGCGCCGACCCGCGTTCTTGGCCAGGTAGAGCGCGGCGTCGGCCCAGCGGATCGCATCGGTCAGCGGTGCGGACCAGTCGCGCGCCAGCGGATGACGGACGTAGCCGCCGGAGACGCTGACTGCCATCGCGTAGTCGTGCCAGCGTACCGGTGCACCCTCTATCTCAGCCATCAGCCGCAGCACGTCGGTATCCAGCGCGGGCGGATCACGCTGGTTGAGGACGACGAGGAACTCCTCGCCGCCCAATCGATAGAGTTCATCATGCTCGCCGAGCACGCGGCGGACGCGTTCGACCACGGCCTGCAGGACCGCGTCCCCGGCTTCGTGTCCGTACTTGTCGTTGATCGCCTTGAAGTGATCGAGGTCTAGCAGGACCAGGGCCGCGATCGTGTCTTCCGGTTCGCCTGCCTCGCTCTTGTGCGGCTTGCGGCGCTGGAACTGGTAGCGGCTGGAGGCGCCGGTCAGTGCGTCGAAGCGAACGACGTCGGACAGGGTATCCCTCTCGCTACGGGCTCTGCGGATGGCCACGACCAGGATCGAACACAGGGTAATCGCGAACAGGGCCGCGACCAGGGCCAGGGCCTTGCCGAGCTGTTCCGCACGCAGACGTTCCTGCTGGATGCGGTTTTCAGTCGACAGCTTGTCGATGCGATGCTCGAGTTCCTGGGCGCTATGACGCGCTTCGAGCTCGGCAATGGCGCGGCCGCGTTCGTTGCGGAACAACTGCGACCAGAGATTCTGGCGGCGCTCCATCAGTTCCACGGCGCGGCCGTACAGCCGCTTCTCGCGCAGGGCCTTGATCTGGCGTTCAAGGCCGTCGAGCACCTCGACCATCTGTCCTTTGGCTTCGAATCGCTTGTTCGCCTGTTGCATCAGGGCCAGGCCCTGATCGACCTGGCCCAGTTGCACCAAGGCATTGCCGCGCAGCATGGCCGCCTTGGCCTGGTAGTAGGTGTCCTGCTTTTCGCGCGCGAGCGCATCGATCTGCTCGATCCTGGCCAGCGCCTTCTCCGGCATCGTCGTGGCCAGCAGGAGTTCGGCGCGCAGGCTGCCGTTTCTCAGCGCGGTGAAGACCGATGGATCGTAGGCGGCCAGTTGTTCGGCCTGGCCCAGCGCTTCGTCGGCACCGGCCAGATCGCCCTTCTTGAGCAGGGCGAGCGCGCGCGTGCCGAGCAGCGAGCCCCGGTTCGGCATCGGAACCTCGTCCGGATGGGCGAACGCACGCTGGATCGTTTCGAGCGCCGAATCCGGCAGGTCCATCGCGTTGTAGAGATCGGCGATCGTGCTGAGGCGGTAGAGCCGGGCGCGTTCGCGACCAAACGGAAGCTTTTCGGTCCAGTCGAGCGCGGCGAGCTGATGGCGCAGGGCCGAATCGAAATTGCCGGCGTCGAAGTACATGTTGCCGTAGCTCATCTCGAGCGCTTCCATCACCTCGGCCGATGCGCCGGATCCGATCCGCGCGCTGACCGCGTTGAGCTGGTCGATGAACTTGCCGATGTTGTCGTCGGCATGGCTCATGTAGATGCGCTGGATGTCCATGAGGCTGACCGTGTCGGTGTCGCCATGGGCCTCGGCGAGATCGCGCAACTCCTTCATGGCGGCCAGACGCGCATCGAAGTCCATGCTGTCCTCGCGCACCACGAGGCGGGCGCGCAGCAGCGCCCGACGAAGCGGATACGGTGCGTTGCCGGGAATCGCGGCCTCGATCCCCTTGAGCTGGCGCTCGGCGTCCGCGGTGTCGCCCGATGCGCGCAATGCCTGCAGCTCGGCAATGAGCTGCGCGGACGACGCATCCTCCGCGCGAGCGAAATTGCCTGCAAACAGCCCCGCCTGTGCGGCGAGGATGATCAGCACGACGAGCCGCGCGGCGAGCACGACACGACCGCTGCGGTGTGCGGCCGTCGGGGGGGAAAGCGGGCACCCTTCCACGTACTCGGGGGATTCCTGACCTGCGGTTGGCGAAATTATCACGGAATCCGGGTGCGGCAGCGTGAACGGGGCGAGGTTGGATCCGGCGGCTCGGGACCGGGCCGACCGGCCCCGATCAGAAGCGCGAGAGATGAGCTACGGCAACATGTACTTCGACGCCGGCGATTTCGAAACACAGGCCTGCGCGCAGGCAAGCTCGCCTCGGCATGGCCTTCCCCCGGTTCTTCGACGGCGTCCGCCAGCTTACCCAATCCGGCTCAGTGCTGACCGGGGGCTTGCCCATCCGAACCCTGCGGGGGCGGGCTCCAGCCACCACCGAGCGCCTTGAACAGGGCGACCAGGTCGATCGCGGCAACGGTCTGCAGACGCGCCTGGGCGTCTTCGGCATCGCGCAGATCGGCCTCTTCGGCGAGCAGCTCGGCGAGGGTGATGTCGCCGGCCCGGTAGCGCAACGCGGCACGGTCGTGGCTGCGCCGTGACGACGCCACGGCAGTGGTCTGCAGGCGCAGGGCGTCGAGATCGAGGCGATAGTTGGACAGGGCGCGTTCGGCATCGCCGAGCGCGGCCAGCACGCTCGACTCATAGGCCAGCGCGGCCTGCTGCTGGCGGGCCTCGCTGGCGTGGATCTCGGCGCGTACGCGACCGCCATCGAAGATGCGCCAGCTCAGCATCGGCACAAGCGCAAAGGTCTGGCTGCCGGACTCGAACAGATTGCCGGTTTCGAGCGACTGGAAGCCGCCGCTGGCACCGATGCCGAGATGCGGGAACAGTTCGGCCGTGGCCACGCCGATGTCGGCAGTGGCCGCAGCCAGGCGGCGCTCGGCGGCGCGCACGTCGGGGCGCCGCCGCAGCAGGTCGGCGCGCTGGCCGACTGGCATCGGCACGAGGCTCAGCGCCGGTGGCGGCGTTTCGATCAGCGCGAGTTCGCTTTCCGGCAACTGGCCGAGCAGCAGACCCAAGCCGAGCGTGGCGGCGCGCAGGCGCGCCTCGATCAGCGGCAGGCTGGCGGCGACCGTGTCGCGGCGCGCCTGCGCGCTGTCCAAGGTGCCGGCTGGCGCATCGCCGGCATCGATTCGTGCACGGGTCAGGCGCAAGGTCTGGTCGAGGATGTCGAGCGAGGCCTGACGCACGGCCAGTTCACGTTGCGCGCCACGCAGGCTCAGATAGGTGCGCGCGACTTCCGCTGCGACGCTGGTGCGCAGACCGCCGGCTTCGGCCTCGGCCGCCTCGAGGCGGGCGCTCGCCCCTTCGACCGCGCGCCGCGTGCGACCGAACAGGTCGGCCTCCCAGGCGGCATCGAAGCCGATCTCGCGGATCGTCTGGTCGCGCTCGATGCCCGGTATCACGCCGATCGGCAGCGGGCCGTTTTCGCTCTGGCGGCGGCGGGTGACGCTGGCCGCGGCATCGATGGCGCGGCGCGTAACCGCCAGCGGCCCTGTCGCGCAACGCGCGCACTTCGGCAATGCGCGCCGCGGCCTGGCGGAGGTCGAGATTCTGCGCGAGCGCGGCGTCGACGAGGCGGTCGAGCTCGGGATCGCCGAACGTGGTCCACCATTGCTCGAGGGCAGGTTCGACTTCGACACCATCTCCCTTGCCGGCCTTTGCCGCGGCCCAGCCCGACCCGGTGTCGACGACGGGCGCACCGCGGTAGTCGGGGCCGACGGCACAGGCGCCGAGCAGCAGCGAGAGGAAGAGCACGGTGGCGCGCAGCGGTGCCGATGCGGGGCGGGCGTGAAAGCAGCGACGGTCGAAGATCATGACGGTGTACCGGCTGGAAAGGGTGTGGACTTCATTGCAGCTTGCTGCGGACGAACAATCCGGCGGCGGACAGGGTGACCACGGCGATCACGGCCATCGGCCAGGTGTTGTGGAGGACATCGACCAGCGGCATTCCCTTGGTGAAACTGCCCTGGACGATGATCAGGAAGTGCTTGAGCGGGATCGCCTGGGCCAGGTACTGCAGGAACACCGGCATGTTCTCGACCGGCGTGGCGAAGCCGGACATGAGCACCGAGGGCACGGCCACGGCGAACGTGCCGAGGATGGCCTGTTGCTGCGAGGACGACACCGAGGAGATCATCAGGCCGATGCCGACCATCGACAGGATGAACAGGACCAGGCAGCCGAACAGCAGCGGGAACGAACCGCGGAACGGAATGCCGAACAGGAAGATTCCGGCGCAGATCATGACCGTGCCGAGCACGGTGCCGATGATCAGCGCCGGCACGGTCTTGGAAATGATGATCTCGAGGGTCGTGGTCGGCGACACCAGCAACTGGTCGAAGGTGCCGAGTTCGCGCTCGCGCGCGATCGACAGCGCGGTCACGAGCAGGGCGATGAACGTGGACAGGATGCCGGACAGGCCCGGCACGATGAACCAGCGGTAGATCCGGTTGGCATTGAACCAGTGGCGTACGACGCTCGGTTCGGCCATCGGCGTGCCGTCGCGAGCGAGTTGGACACCGGTGTTGGCGGCGATCGCACTCAGGTAGCCGAGGGTCAGCTGGCCGGCATTGGCGCGCCGGCCGTCGATGGTGACCTGGGCGACCGCCGCGCGCCCCGTGCTCGCGTCACGCGAAAAAGTCGGTGGAATTTCCACCACCGCGATGGCCTGGCGGGTATCGATCAGTTCACGCAGTTCCCTGGCCGAATGGGCCACATGCAGGTCACCGGCGAAGTTCGAGGCCGCGATCGCGGCGACGAATTCCTGCGAGGCGCGTCCGCTGTCGCGATTGAAGATTCCGAGGTCGACATTGGTCACATCGAGGGTCGCTGCGAACGAGAAGATCAGCAGCTGCATCAGCGGCGGCCCGACCAGGACCATGCGGCTGCGCGGATCGCGCAGGATGCTGAGCAGCTCCTTGATGATCTGCGCACGCAGGCGGGTCCGGCTGATCGGGAACAGGCCACTCATCTCAGGTATCCAGGGTCTTGCGCGTCTTGCGCATGGCGAAGAAGAAGAACACGCTGCCGATCGCCAGCATCGCCGCCATGTTGGCGAGGAACATCGGCCAGACGTCGCCAGCCAGGAATACGGTCCGCAAAGAATCGATGAAATAGCGCGCGGCGACGAGGTGGGTCAGGCCGCGGATCGGCAGCGGCATCGAGTCGATCTCGTAGATGAATCCGGACAGCAGGAAGGCCGGCAGGAAGCCCGAGAGCAGGGCCAACTGGGCGGCAATGAACTGGTTGCGCGCCATCGAAGAGATCAGCAGGCCCTGGCCGAGGGCCGGCACCAGGAATGCCGAGGACATCGCCAGCAGGGCCAGCCAGGAGCCGCGGATCGGCACGCCGAAGGCGAGAATCACGAGCAGGGCAGTGCCGATGGTCGCGGCCAGGCCGAGCAGGAAATACGGCAGCAGCTTGCCGATCAGGATTTCGGGCACCGAAGCCGGCGTCGACATGATCGCCTCCATCGTGCCGCGCTCCCATTCGCGCGCGACCACGAGCGCGGTCAGCAAGGTGCCGATGATGGTCATGACGATGGCGACGGCGCCCGGCAGCAGGGCGCGCCGCGTGTCGATCTCGGGATTGAACCAGAAGCGCGGCTTGAGCGTGATGCGCGGCGCCGGCGGCAGCGCGGCGGCGTGGCTGGCCAGCCAGTTGCCGAGCACGCCGTTGGCGTAGTTGGCGACGAAACTGGCCGTGTTCGGCTGTGAGCCGTCAGTGATGATCTGGACCAGCGGCTCACTGCCGTGGCGCGCTGCGCGGGTCTCGAAATCCTGCGGGATGACGACATAGCCGGCGAGCTTGCCCGAGATGAGCTGGCCGGCCACTTCGCGCCGGTCGTGCGCCGGGGTGACCTCGAAATAACGTGTACCCGAGAACGCCGCAGCCAGCGAATGCGCGGCGGCGCCGTCGGATTCGAGGACGACGCCGAGTCGGACCTGGCGGATGTCGAGCGAGACCGCATAGGCGAACAGGAACAGCAGCATGACCGGCAACGCGAACGCGATCAGGATCGAGGAGGGATCGCGCACGAGCTGCAGGCTTTCCTTGCGCACGAGGGCGGCGAGGCGACGCAGATCGAAGCGGCGATGGGCGATTTCCTGCGCCCGTGCGTCGCGCTTGGCAGTCGCCGGGACGTCCTTCGATTCGGCATGCTCGCGCATCTGGTCGGCGGCAGGGTCCGCATCGGTCGCGGTTTCTTCATTGTCGCCGTCCTCGGCTTCGACGAGGTGGATGAAGGCATCCTCCATGGTCGGCTCGGGCCGCTCGGCAGTGACGGCTTTCTGCTTAAGCGCATCCGGCGTATCGAGCGCGATCAGCCGGGACTGGTACATCAGAGCGACCCGGTCGCAGTATTCGGCCTCGTCCATGAAGTGGGTCGTCACCATCACGGTCACGCCCCTGCGCACGAGGCCGTTGATGTGGGTCCAGAATTCGCGCCGGGTGATCGGATCGACGCCCGAGGTCGGTTCGTCGAGAAACAGTACCGGCGGCCGGTGCATCAGCGCACAAGCCATGGCCAGGCGCTGCTTGAAGCCGAGCGGCAGCGAATCGGGCGAGGCCTTCAGGTACGGCCCGAGCTGGAAGATCTCGATCATCTCGTCGATGCGCTCGCGCTTGATGCGCCCCTCGAGGCCATAGACGCCGGCCGAAAACTCGAGGTTCTGTCCGACCGAGAGCAGCCCGTACAGGGAGAACTTCTGCGCCATGTAGCCGAGCTGGCGCTTGGCCTGGCTCGTCGCGCTGCGCAGATTGTGGCCGGCGACGTGCGCTTCGCCGTCGCTCGGCGTGAGCAGGCCGCAGAGCATCTTGAAGGTGGTCGACTTGCCGGCGCCGTTCGGTCCGAGCAGGCCGAAGATCTCGCCGCGACGGACTTCGAAGCTGACATCATCGGTGGCGGCGAAGTCGCCGAAGCGTTTGGTCAGATGCCGGCACGAGACGGCGATTTCGCTGTCGAGCTCGACCGCTTGCATGCGCTCGGCCAGCTCGGAGGTGCCGCCGGGGCCACCGCCGAGCAGGTCGACAAAGGCGTCTTCGAAGCGCGGTGGCACCGCGTCGAGACTGCCGCCGACCTCGGCGGCAAGCTGTTCGAGCGGCTCGCGATCGGCGTTCTCGCGCAGGACCACACGCACGGCGGCGCCCTGGATCACGCCATCGCAGACCGACTCGAGATCGAGCGCACGGGCGAGCACGGCGCGACGCTCGTCGCCGACTTCGTCGATGCGAAAGCTGCGGTCGTGCAGGCGGCCGGTCAGCGCGGCCGGCGGACCATCGAATTCGAGCTTGCCCTCGTTGAGCAGGAGCACGTGTTCGCAACGCTCGGCCTCGTCGAGGTAGGCGGTCGACCAGACCACGGCCATGCCGTCGTCGGTCAGTGCCTTGACCATGCGCCAGAGATCCTGGCGGCTGACCGGATCGACACCGACACCGGGTTCGTCGAGGAGCAGCACGCGCGGCGTCGCCATCAACGCGCAGGCCAGACCGAGCTTCTGCTTCATGCCGCCCGAGAGTTTGCCGGCGAGGCGACCGGTGAAGGGCTGCAGGCGGGTGAAATCGAGCAGGCGTTCGAAGGTGTCGCTGTGCTGGCGGCGGTTCATGCCGCGCAGCTCGGCGTACAGGCTCATGTTCTGCAAGACGGTCAGGTCTTCGTACAGGCCGAAGCGCTGCGGCATGTAGCCGGTGATCGCATGCACGGCCTCGCCTTCGCTGCTTACGTCGAGGCCGCACAGACTGACCCGGCCTTCGGTCGGCGTCATCAGTCCGGCCATGATCCGCATCAGGGTGGTCTTGCCGGCGCCGTCGGGGCCGACCAGGCCGGTCAGGCGGCCCGGACGGATCTGCGCGTCGATGCCGCGCAGCGCGCGCAGGTCGCCAAAGGCCTTGACCACGCCATCGACGATGACCGCAGCGCCGTCTTCCCGGCGCGGACCTGCGCTGGAGTTCGCATCCATACTGGTGCCTAGCCCTGCTTGCCGAGCACGCGCACGGTCACCGGCATGCCCTGGCGCAAGCCCTGGTCGGCATTGCCGACGACGATGCGCAGGCGGTAGACCAGATCGGTACGCAGGTCGGTGGTCTCGACCGACTTCGGCGTGAACTCGGCGGTTGGCGAGATGAAGCCAATCTGTCCTTCGTAGGTTTTCGTCGAGGAATCGGTCTCGACCTGCACCTTGGTGCCGGGGGCGATGCGGCCGAGCTGCGGTTCGCTGACATAGGCGCGCACATACAGCGGATCACGCAGGCTCAGCGCGTACACCGGCGTGCCGGCGCCAACCATGCTGCCCGGTTCGCGCACGCGGGTGATTACCGTGGCCCGGGTCGGCGCGGTCAGGCGGGTGTCGGCCAGGGCCGTTTCGGCCTGGGCCTGATGCGCCGTGGCTGCGGCCAGTCTCGCCTTGCCGGCGGCAATGTCTTCGCTGCGCGCGCCGGTGCGGGCCAGCGACAAGGCTTCCTGCGCCGAGCGCAACGCGGCGGCGGCCTGGTCACGCTGCGAACGTGCGGCATCGACGATGCGCTGGCTGCTCGCGCCGGAATCGAGCAGCGAGGTCTGCCGCTTGAAGTCGTGCTCGGCGTTACGCAAGGCCGCTTCGGCCCGGCTCACGCCGGCCTCGGCCTGGGCAATCTCCTGCGGTCGGCTGCCACTCTTGAGCTTGTCCAGTTCGGCGGTGGCCACCGCCACCTCGGCCTCGGCCGCATGCAGCGCGTCCTCGAACGGTTGCGCATCGAGGCTTGCCAGCAGCTGGCCGGCTTCGACCGGATCACCTTCCTCGACCGCCATCGACTGGATCCGGCCGGGCTGGCGGAAGGCCAGCTCGACGTCGCGGATGTCGACGTTGCCGTAGAGGACGATCGGTCCGTCGTTGCCAGAAGCGCGGCGCATGACGACCAGCGCGGCGATGGCGGCGACCACGACGATGGCAACGATCAGGATCAGGACTTTCTTGTTCATGGTTTTGACCCGGACTATTTGTGGGTACGCGCGATGATCGCGCAGGACCTTGGATTCACGCGGTTTTGCGCGATCGAGGGGATAGCGGGCTCTACCGCCGAATGAGCGGAAAGCCGCGTGTATTCAAGGGACCAGTGAGGGCGCGTGGATTTCATGAAGGGTCCGGGTCAGGCCACCGGCAGGAGCAGCGCCGAAATGTTCCGGCGCAACTGGGCCTGGATCGCGGCCAGTTCGGCCTCGCCGACCCGCGGCCATTCGAGGAATCGCAGGACGCCGGTTCGCGCGGCTCGGAAGACCAGCAGCTGGCCGAGCAGGGTCACGACGAGCAGGCGTGGATCGCCGGCGCTGTCGCCGCGCAGGCGCCTGACCAATTGCTCGAGCAAGGTGAGCACGCATCCCATGAAGCGCTCGTACAGGATCTCGAAGGCCCGGGTCGGGCTTTGCTGTTCACGCAGGACCAGTTGGGCCCAGGACGCATACTCGGGACGGGTCATCAGCATCAGCATGCCTTCGGCGAGTCGCAGCAGGGCCGCTTCGGCCTGGCTGCGCAGGTCCGTCTCGTCGGGCCCGACCGGGGTCTCGAGCAGGTGACCGATGGCATCGACGAGGGGACCGAGACGCTCCCCGAGCTGACCGGCGATGTGCTCGAACATGGCCAGATAGAGCCCTTCCTTGCCGCCGAAGTGGTAACCGATCAGGGCCTGGTTGACCTTCGCTTCTTCGGCGATGGCGCGCGTCGTCGTCGCATGGAAGCCGTCGCGGCCGAACACGGTCATGGCGGCCAGGATCAGGGCATCGCGGGTCAGGTCGCCGCGATTGCGGTCGGGGACGGGCGGTTTCATGGCGGAGATAGTAATTTGATCAAGCGATTAAGTCAATTGATCAATATACCTCCGCCTCTACAGTAGCGATTCCATTGGCGATCGGGGCCGGCCGACTGGAATACGCGATGGCGCCGGGCAATAGTGGCGACTCCGCCGCTGGCTCGGCGCATGCTGGAAGCCGATGGCCCTCATCCTGATACCGCTGCCCCGCCAGGGATTCGATCCCACCGAAGCCGGCGTGCCGTGGCAGGCACTCGCCCGCAAAGGTCACCAGGTCTGCTTTGCCACGCCGGACGGATGTGCGGCACGTGCCGACCCGCGCGTCCTGACCGGCGCCGGATTCGGTCCCTGGCGCTCGCTGCTGCGCGCCGACCGCAATGGCCGGGCCGCGCATGACGCGATGGTGGCCGATGCGGGCTTCCTGTCGCCGATGACCCATGCCGAGGCCGCGTCGAGGCCGTTCGATGGCCTGATATTGCCCGGCGGGCACGCGCCCGGCATGCGCGAATACCTCGAATCGGACGTGCTTCAGCGCATCGTCGTGCGCGCGTTCGAGCAGGACATTCCGGTTGGCGCGATCTGCCATGGGGTCGTCCTCGCCGCGCGCTCGCGCGGCGCCGACGGACGATCGATCCTGCATGGCCGGAGGACCACGGCCCTGATCCGCACTCTCGAACTGAGCGCCTGGGCGCTGACCGCGCTCTGGCTCGGCAACTACTACCGCACCTACCCGCAGACGGTCGAGGCCGAAGTGACGCGCGCGCTGGCCCAGCCCTGCGACTTCGAGCGCGGCCCACTGGCGCTGCGGCGCGATGACGAGCGGCATCCCGAACGCGGCTTCACGGTGCGTGACGGGAACTATCTGTCGGCGCGCTGGCCCGGCGACGCGCACCGATTCGCAACGGAGTTTCTCGAACTGCTCGATGCGACGCGTGCTGCGGAGGATCTACCCGCTTGACCGCCACGCTACCGTTCGCGCGGCGTGGATTCGATCCGGGCTTGCCGGGGGTACAGATTCCGCGCTGTGGCTGGCACCATGGCAGGCCCCGCCCAGACCGCAAGCGAGACCTGCCATGAAGACGCCCGCCGCCTATCCGATCGGAACACCCGGACAAGCCTGGGGGCCTGCGGAACGCGCGGCCTGGCTGGCCCGGCAGAAAGTCCTGCGCAGTTATGCCGAAGATGTGCTGAGCCGCATCGAACCCTTGCGCGCGCGTTTCGACGTCGTCGAATACGGCCATCTCGACTATCCGCCACAAAGCTATCCGTTGTTCGCGGCACGCAGCCGCGACTGGAACGATGCCCTGCCTGTGGTTCTCGTCACCGGCGGCGTGCACGGCTACGAAACCAGTGGCGTGCACGGCGCGCTGCAGTTCCTCGAACAGCGCGCGGCGGACTACGCAGGCAGGATCAACCTCGTCGTCGCGCCGTGCATCAGCCCCTGGGCATACGAGCGCATCCATCGCTGGAACCGCGATGCGATCGATCCGAACCGCTCGTTCCGCGCCGACAGTCCGGCCCGCGAATCGGCCGCGCTGATCGACCTCGTCGCGCCGTTCCGAGAGCGCGTGCTGCTGCACATCGACCTGCACGAAACCACCGACACCGACGAATCGGAGTTCCGCCCGGCCCTGGCCGCGCGCGACGGCGAGGACTACGTGCCCGGCGAGATTCCCGACGGCTTCTACCTGGTCGACGACAGCGAGCACCCGCAGCCGGAATTCCAGGACGCCGTCATTGCGGCCGTTGCAAAAGTCACCCACATCGCCCCGGCCGACGCCAAC
>JAHCAR010000027.1 GCA_019634795.1 Dokdonella sp. | reverse complement strand
TCCGGCGCTTCGCGCCACCTTCTCCCAGCGGGAGAAGGGGAGCCGTCGGTGCGATTTCGTCACGACTCCGCGCCCTGGCATTTCCTTCTCCCCCTGGGAGAAGGTGCCGAAGGCGGATGAGGGACCGGGCGAAGCGGGTTGCTGACGGCGCGGCGTACCCTCATCCGGCGCTTCGCGCAACCGTCTCCCGAGGGGAGAAGGGAGGCGCCTGTTGCAACTCGCCAAACCGCGGTTGCTCAAGGCACGATTGGCAAGATCGGCTATGCTTCGTCCGCAAAACATCCCAGGTTGCCCATGAAAGCCCTTCGACTCCCGCTTCTTGTCCTGCTTGCCGTGCTTGTCTCGTCCTGCGGTTTCCATCTGCGCGGCGAAGCGCAGTTGTCGCCGGCCATGCAGGTGCTGTCCATCGAGGGCGCCGATGCGCTGAGTCCGCTCGGACGCGACTTGCGCAAGGCTCTGGTCCGCTCCGGTGCGCGCGTGGTCGAGGCGGGCACCACGGGTGCGGCCGTGTTGCGCATCGGCAGCAACCAGTTCCGCACCGACGTGCTCTCGGTCGGCGGCAACGCGCGTGCCAATGAATACACGATCCGCTACCACGTCGAATTCGATGTCGTCGGCGCCGGTGCGACTCCGCTGCTGGCGAAGCAGACGATCGAACTGAGCCGCGATTTCACCTTCGACGCGACCCAGGCCCTCGGCATCGCCGCCGAGCAGGATCTGCTGACCGGCGAACTGCAGCGCGACATGGTCCAGGCCATCCTGCGCCGGCTCGAGGCGGCCGGGCGCACGACCACGCCCTGAGGCGGCCGGTTCGGCGCGGCGTGCAGATCCGTGACGCGGTCGAAGCCGATTTCGGGGGCATCCTCGCCCTCAACGAGGCCGAAGTGGTGCAGACCAGCCCGATGGACCGCGCGCGCCTGAGCGAGCTCGATCGCCTCGCTGCGCTGCATTGGGTGGCAGAGGTCGAAGGCCAGGTGGTCGCCTTCCTGCTCGCCATGCGCGAAGGCGCTGCCTACGACAGCGAGAACTACCGCTGGTTCGCCGCGCGCTATCCGCGCTTTCTCTATGTCGACCGCATCGTCGTCGATGCGGCGCATGCCGGGCAGGGCATCGGCGCGCGACTCTATCGCCGGCTGTTCGACCACGCCTGCGCGAATGGGATCGCGCAGATTGCATGCGAGTACAACCTCGAACCGCCGAATCCGGCCTCGCAGGCCTTCCACGCGCGCTTCGGCTTCGTCGGAGTGGGCCAGCAGCAGGTCGCCGGCGGCCACAAGACGGTTTCCCTGCAACTGGCCGCGGTGCCGGTTCAGGCCGACTGATCCGGCGTCGCCTGGGACATCCGTGCATGGCCCGGGCTCGTCATCGGATCGCCGGATCGGCGACACTGGGGCATGACCGGCCCTGAACCCCGGGTACCGCTGCTCGGTACCAGCCTGCTCGCCTGGCGCAACCTGAGCCATGACCGGGCGCGCTTCATCGTGACCCTGATCGGAGTCGGCTTCTCGGTCCTGCTAATGGGCGTCGAGCTCGGCCTGCTGGTCGGTTTCGCGCGGACCACTTCGGGCCTGGTCGATCACTCGCATGTCGATCTGTGGATCACGCCGGCCGGCACCACCAATGTCGACATCGCCGGACGCCTCGACGAGCGCCGCCGTTTCCAGGCCCTGGCCGTGCCCGGCGTCGCTTCGGTCGGCAAGCTCATGCTGCAGTTCGGTTTCTGGAAGAAGCCCGATGGCGGTACTGAAAGCGTCAGCCTGGTCGGCATCGAACTCGATTCGGACAAGCTGCAGCCGTGGAACCTGGTCGAGGGTCGCGTCGCCGACCTGCAGCAGCAGGATGCCGTGATCATCGACCGGCTCTATGCCGACAAGCTCGGCGTGCGCGCCGTCGGCGATACGGTCGAGATCAATTCGCGGCGCGCGCGCATCGTCGGTTTCACCGAGGGCCTGCGCACGTTCACGCAGAGTCCCTACGTGTGGATGACCCATCGCAACGCCCTGGTCTATCCGAACTACCGGCCCGACCAGACCACCTACCTGCTCGTTTCGCTCAAGCCCGGTGCCGATGCCGAACAGGTCAGGCGCGCCCTGCACGAGCGCCTCGGTCGTGTCGATGTCTGGCATCGCGCCGACTTCGCGCGGCAGGCGCAGAAATACTGGCTGATCACGACAGGCGCCGGTTCGGCGCTGTTGCTCTCGGCGCTGCTGGGACTCGTCGTCGGCATCGTCATCGTCGGCCAGACCCTGTATGCGACCACGGTCGACCGCCTGCCCGAGTACGCCACGCTGCGTGCCATCGGTGCGCCGGCGTCCTACCTCAACCGCGTCATCCTCAAGCAGGCCGCGATCAGCGCGGCCTTCGGCTTCGGCCTCGGCACGCTCGCCGTGTATGCGATCGTCGCGATCACCTCGTACGGCAACGTGGCCGTCATCGTGCCGCTCTGGCTCGTGCTCGTGCTCGCCGTGCTGACCATCTTCATGTGCATGTTCGGCGCGCTGATCTCGATCCGGCGTCTGGTCCGCATCGACCCGACCAGCGTGTTCGCATGAGTACGCCGCTACTCAGGCTCGAAGCGGTCGGGGTCACCTACGGCAGCGGTGCGACCGCCTTGGCCGCGCTTTCCGGCATCAGCCTCGAGGTCCAGGCCGGTGAGGTCACCTTGTTGCTCGGCCCGAGCGGGTCCGGCAAGACCACCTTGCTGCAGGTCATGGGTTGCCTGCTGCGCCCGACCCACGGACGGGTTGCGCTCGAGGGTCGCCCGCTCGAAGCGCTGGGTGCCGAGGCGCTGGCCGGATTGCGCCTGGCCCATGTCGGCTTCGTGTTCCAGCACTACAACCTGTTTCCAACCCTGCGCGCCTGGGAAAACGTGGCCGTGGCCCTGGACCTCAAGCAGCTACCAAGGAATCGCCAGAACGCGCAATCCATGCAGTTGCTCGACAAGCTCGGCATGGGCGATCGTGCCCTGCATTTTCCGGCCGAACTCTCGGGCGGCCAGAAGCAGCGTGTCGCGATCGCGCGCGCCCTGGCCGGATCGCCGAAGCTGATCCTTGCCGACGAACCGACCGCGGCGCTCGACGGCAAGACCGGCCAGGCCGTGGTCGCAACCCTGCACGACCTTGCCCACCGCGAGAACTGCGCAGTCGTCATCGTCAGCCATGACCCGCGCGTCGAGCCGTTCGCCGATCGCGTCCTGCATCTCGAGGACGGCCGGCTCACCGATGACCGACGCGCGGCGGCGAATCAGGCATGATCAGGCCCATGCATTTCCCGCACCGCGTTCGCCTTGCCCTCGCCACCCGCCTTCGCGGCACCGCGGCTGCATTCGTGCTGGTCCTCGTGCTTGGCGCCTGTAGCTCAGGTCATGCAGACCGGCAGGGCGATGCCGCGCTGCCCACGACGGGATCGCGCATCGCCGCCGGTGGCCTGGTCGAGCCGGTCAACGAGGAACGCGTGATCATTCCGCAGATCTCGGGGCGCCTCGACCGCGTCTACATCGAAGAGGGCGACAGCGTCACTGCCGGCCAGCTCATCGCCGAGATCGAGAACGCCGAACTGCGCGCTGCGATGGCTGCCGCGGCGGCCCAGGTCGACTTGCGCCAGGCCGAACTCGACGTGCTGAAGAATGGGGCGCGCGCCGAGGAAATCGCTGCCGCCGAGGCCTCGCTGGCGGCTGCCGATGCCGCCGCGCGCCTGGCCGCGGAGACGCTTAAGCGCAATCAACCCTTGCTAGCCGAGGGCCGCATCAGCCAGTCGCGTTTCGACGAAGTGCAGGCCGCGGCCGACACGGCCCGCGCCGAGCGCGCACGCGCGGCGGCCAGCCTGGCCCTGCTTCGCGCCGGCGCGCGCAGCGAGGACATTCGCGCGGCCGAAGCCCGGCTCGCCGCGGCCAGGGCCGAGCGCCAGCGTGCCGAGGCGCTGTTCGAGAAATCGCAGGTGCGTTCACCGGTCGACGGCACGGTGCTCAAGCGCGACCTGCGCGAGGGCGAAACGGTGGTCGCGCTGTCGCCGCTGCCGCTGGCGCGCATCGGCGACATCCGCCAGTTGCATGTGCGCGCCGACATCGACGAACTCGACATCGACCGCATCAAGGTCGGCCAGTCTGCCAAGGTCAGCAGCGACGCCTTCCCGGGGCGCAGCTTTCCCGGCAAGGTCATCCATGTCAGCCAGCGCATGGGCCGGCGCAACCTGAGCTCGGGCGATCCCGCCGAAAAGCAGGACGTCAAGATCCTCGAGGCGCTGATCCTGCTCGACGGCCATCCGGCTCTGCCGGTCGGTCTGCGCGTCGATGTGTTCATCGATACCGGTTCGGTGGCGCCTGCAGCGGGGTCACGCTGAGCGCTCACATCCGCAACGGCCTGGTGCGGCGCGCGTCGACCGGTTCCATCATGGCCCTGCATGGCCAATTGCGACAACCGTCGTCGCCGTCCGCTGGCGCACCCTGACGATGGCGAGTCTCTCATGCCATGGCGGGCGCCGTAGCCGCCGCAGGGCCCCGATGGGGATCCGTGCGTCGGTATCACTTGCGAATTTTTGTTTCGATTGCCGGCACCGGCGGTTCGAACCGCGGGCATTTCGTTTACCGTGTGGGCCTGCCCGTTTCGACCTGCGACCGGCATCGCGTGATCAATCCGAAACCCGGTTTCGGTCCACGACACGCGCGAGCGGTGGTTCGATCAGTCCGGGCTGAAGCCAACAAATCCTCTTCACTTTCAAGCCGTAGCGATCCGTGCCGGATCTTCTGGCGCGGGATTTGCTTGGCGTGGCTTCGCCGCTTCGCGCGCCAGCCTGGCTGGCCATCATCAATTCCGGGGAGATCATGCACAACGTCATCAAATGGATCCTGGCCGTCGCGTTCATGCTGGCTACCGGCAGCGCGCTGGCCCAGCAGACCTTCGCCAAGACACGGATCAGCGGTGCCGGTCCGTTCAATACGAACACGAACGTGACCTATCGCCTGCAGGGCTCGTGCAACAACCTCGTCTCCGGTTGCGGCACCCTGCGCATCGAGGATGCGTTCCCGGCCGAAATGGTCATGGCCAATTGTCCGGTCTCGGCCTTCTTCAACAGCATCACCTGCACCGCCGGCAGCAATACCCTGGTGCTGGTGCGCAACAGCTATGCCGGTGGCGACAGTTTCTCGCTCGATGTCAACCTGCGCATCATCCCGGACATCACGGTCGCCGTGACCGACGTCGTCAATCGCGCGGTCGCCGGCATCAACGGTTTCGTCTGTCCGCCGCCGCCACAGAATGCCGTGATCGGCGGGCCGCGACCGCCCTTGCCGGCCGACACCGCCGACTGCAGCTATGCCGAGGCGGCGCCGGTCAGCGTCAATGCGCCCACCCCGAAATACACGGTGCGCAAGCAGCGCCAGGATCCGGCGACATCGCTGGCCGTGGCAGCCGGCGAGGCGGTCACCTATCGCGTGCAGATCTGCTCCACTTCGGCCACCGGCAACATGCCGCTGACCAGCGCGACCCTGGTCGACACGCTGCCGAACGTGCCCGGCCTGACCGCTGCCAGTGTCGAAAACAGTGGCGGCGGCATCGTTGCCGCCGGACCGCCGGTGACCATCACCTGGACCCTCGACGACAGCACCCCGCCGAACACGGGCCTGCAGAACATCCACACCGGAACGGCCTGCGCGAACCGCAGCTTCGTCGTTCGCTATCCGTTCGGTCTGCCGGTCGGCACCGCGATCAACAACGTCGCCAACGCGACGATCGTGCCGGTCTCGGGCGGACCGGTCGGCATCGGTCCGGGCGTGCGCAACGACACGATCGGCGATCCCGCCCCGGCCGGCAGCTCGAACAAGAGCGCGCCCGACGTCGCCCCGGGCACCGGCAATCCGATCGTCTACAGCATCACCGCGAACACCAACGGCTCGAACGTGCGCGTGCCGAACTTCACCGTAGTCGAACGCTTCCCGCAGGCGCTGGCGCCGCTGCCGCCCGGCATCACCTTCGCCTCGGTCAGCAGCGGCCGCTGGAATTCGCCGGCCGACGGTGCGGTCAGCAGCGACATGCGCGCGACCATCGAGTACACGACCCTGCCGGTCGGCGCCGGCAATTTTTGCGATTTCTCGGCGACGACCGCGCTGGCGACCAACATCGCGAGTCCGGGTGGTTCGATCACCTACAACGTGCCGGCCGACATTGCCGCCACCGCAACGTGCATGCGCTGGGTCTTCGCCGACTTCGGCGCGAACGGCCCGGACACGCCGCGCAACTTCGCATTCACGACCTCGCCGCAGGTCCGCTACGACGTCGGCTCGAGCCCGCCGGTGATCGTGCCGTCGGCGATCGAGAACTGCACCTACGTGAATTTCGGCGGCGGGCCGGCCACGCCGCCGGTGCAATGCGCCAACGTGCGCGTCGAAGAGGGCACGCCCTCGGTGCGTCCATCCAAGAGCGCCAACCCGACCATCGCCGCGCCCGGCGCGACGATCGACTTCACCCTCGACGCCGATCACGTCGGCGGCGACAGCACGGCGCCGATCGTCAACCCGGTGATCTCCGACTGGCTGCCGATCCAGCTCGAGTTCGTCAGCGTGGTCAGCACGACGCCGGGGGGCGGGGCCGTGCAGGTGCTACCCGACTACGGCAGCAGCGGGCGCACGTTGGTCCGGGTCGCCTTTACCGGCAGTTTCCCGGTCGGCTCGTCCGGTCCGCAGGTGGTCATCCGCACCCGCGTCCGCGAAGGCGTGCCGGCCAACCTGACGCCGGCCGCGCCCTACGTCAACGACATGGCCGTGTTCCTCGATGCGGGCCCGTCCGGCACGTTCACCTGCCCGAACAACAGCGCGCCGACCGTCGACAGCAATGATCTCAACAACAACGGTTCGACCACCGACCTGATGTGTCCGACCTCGGCGACCTTCCGCGTGTCCGAGGCCTTCCTGCTCGGCGGCGAGAAATGGGTCGAGGGCGATCCGGCCCTGGCCGTGGTCGGCGATCCGGCCCAGGCCAGCGTGGCCACCGACAACTCGGCCTGTCCCGATTACGACACCAATTTCGGCGGTCCGCCGTCGAGCTTCACGCGTTTTCCGTGCGTGGCCCGCACCGACCATGGCGGCGCGTTCCGCTACCGCCTGCGCCTGGCCAATGCCGGCAACCGTCTGCTCGAGGAATACGTCGTCTACGACACGATCCCGTTCATCGGCGACACCGGTGTCGGCGGCCCGCTCAGCGGCACGGCGCGCCTGAGCCGCTGGGCCCCGGTGCTGGATGGTCCGCTGGTGGCGACCGTGGTCGTTCCGCCGCTGATCCAGGTGGTCAATCCCGGTCTCGATCCGGTTGCCTATGCGAGCGCCGCCGCGGTGCAGATCGAATACACGACGACGCCGAACTTCTGCCGCGGCCAGGTGCGCACGAGCAACTATTCGCCAGCGCAGGCCGGAACTGCGGCCATCGAGAACTCGTTCCCGGCCGGCTGCACGCCTGGGGTCTGGAGCACCGCGGTGCCGGTCCCGGCCTCGGCGACGACCGGTTTCCGCATTCGCGCGTTTTCGAACCTGACCACGCCGGCGGCGACCACGAAATGGGTTGCCGGCAGCTTCCTCGAAGTCGACGTGCCGATGCGCGCACCAGCCACCGGCGCGCCGCCGAGCTACGTCAGCGGCACGGCACCGAACATTCAGGGCAATACCGCGGTGTTCAACCCGTCCTGGAATTCGTTCGCCCATCGCGTATTCCAGGAATCGGCCACGATCGCGGCCGACCTGCTGCCGACGGCCGAACCGCCGAAGGTCGGCGTAATCCTTCCCGAGCGCTATCGCCTCGGCAACCTGGTCTGGCGCGATGACGGCGCCGGCAATCCGACCCAGCGCAACAACGGTCGCGCCGACATCGGCGAACCCGGCATCGATGGCGTGACCGTGCTGCTCTGCCGCGATACCGACGGCAGCGGCGGACCGAGCGCCGGCGACACGCTGGTGTCGAGCACGGTCACCAGCACCCTGGCCGGCAATCCGGGCAAGTACCGGTTCACCGACCTCGCGGCCGGCAACGACTACTACGTCGCGATCGCCAACACGCCGAGCCAGCTCGCCTTGGCCGGCCTGTTCTCGACCGTGCCCGACGAGGCGAACCCGAACGCCGATGGCGACAACAACGACAACGGCGCCCTCGTCGGCGTCAGCGTCTGCGGCGGCACGCCGAACTCGATCGCCTCGGCCCTGATCAGCCTTGGTCCGGTCGCCGGCACCCCGCCTACCGCGCCAGAACCGACCAATGAGACCCTGCGCTTCGGCGGCGCCGACGACGATGCCGACGGCAACACGGTGTTCCCCGATTCGGCCTCGAACTACAGCGTCGATTTCGGTTTCGTGCAGCCGGTCGACCTCGGCGACGCGCCGAACTCCTATGCCACCCTGATCGCGAACAACGGTCCGGTCCATCCGGTCATCAGTGCATTGCACCTCGGCGCCAATGTCGACACCGAAGTCGACGGCCAGCCGGGCGTCGGCGCCAATGGCGACGACGGCAACGGCGTGCCGGATGACGAGGATGGCGTCACCGTGGCCGACCTGACCCAGTACATCGGCGCGCCGGGCAATGTCCGCGTCAGCTACAACAATCCGAACCCCGGGGCGGCTTCGGCGCGCATCTGCGGCTTCATCGACTACAACGGCGACGGCGTGTTCGCCGGCGCCGCGGAGACGGCAACGCTCGATGTGGGCAGCGGCAGCGGTACCGTCACGCTGTCCTTCGGCACCGTGCCGCCCGGTTATGTCGGTGCGAGCTACGCCCGATTCCGCATCAGCTCCGATACCGGCGTCGCCTGCGCGCCGACCGGTCCGGCCAGCGATGGCGAAATCGAGGACTATCCGGTTGACGTGCAGGACGCGGTCGACTTCGGCGACCTGCCCGACAGCGGCGTCGGCATCGGCCCGGGCAACTACGAGACCCTGATCGCCAGCGGCGGACCCTCGCACGTGCTGCGTCCCGGCCTGCGCCTCGGCGCCTGCGAGGATGCCGAGATCGATGGCCAGCCCAACCCGGCTGCAGACGGTGACGACCTCGGCGCCGGCACCCTGACCAACGGAACCTGCGCGGTGGCCAACGACGACGAAGATGCGGTCGATCCGGCCACGCTTGCGTTCCTCAGCGGCGGACCGGTCAGCGTGACCGCCGTGGCCACCAATACGGTAGGCACCGCGGCAATGCTGTGCGGCTTCATCGACCTCAACGGCGATGGTGACTTCGCCGATACCAGCGAGACCGCCACTGCGCCGGTTCCGAACGGCAGCAACGATGCGGCGATCGTGCTCAACTTCGGCGTCGCGCCGCCTGGCACCGTGGCGGCCGGCTACGCGCGCTTCCGTCTCAGCACCGCGGCCGGCTGTTCGCCGAATGGTGCGGCGCCGGATGGCGAGGTCGAGGACTATGCGTTCACCGCCATCATCACCGATCTCGGCGACTTGCCGGATCCCGCGGCCGGCACCGGCACCGGCAACTACCAGACCCTGCTGGCCGACGGCGGCGCGGTGCATCCGATCATCGCCGGCCTGTTCATGGGCAGTCGGGTCGATGCCGAAGCGGACGGCCAGCCCAGCGCGATCGCCAGCGGCGACGACGCCCAGACCAGCGATGACGAAGACGGCGTCGATACGGCCAGCCTGGCCTTCGTGGTCGGCCAGCCCGGTTCGGTGCGGGTCGACGCGACCAACCTCACCGGCACCGATGCGCGCCTGTGCGGGTTCATCGACTTCGACCAGGACGGCAGTTTCACGCCCGGTATCGAGGTGGCCTCGGTGAGCGTACCCAGCGGCAGCACCAATGCGACCTTCCTGCTGCCCTTCAGCAAGCCGCTGAACACGCCGAGCGGTCCGACCTTCGCCCGCTTCCGCCTCAGCACCGATAGCGTCGGCGCCTGCGCCGTGGCCGGGCTCGCCAGCAACGGCGAGGTCGAGGACTATGTCGTCGACGTGCGCCGCATCGATCTTGGCGACCTGCCCGATACGGGCGCCGGTTCCGGCAGCGGCAACTACCAGACCCTGATCGCCGACGGTGGCCCCCAGCACGACATCGTGCCGGGCCTGTTCATGGGCGCGTCGGTGGACAACGAGGCCGATGGACAGCCGAGCGTCAATGCCGACGGCGACGATGCCATCGGCACGCCGGACGACGAGGACGGCGTCAACCTGACCGATCTCGACGACATCCAGGCAGGCCCGCATACGGTCCGGGTCACCGCGACCAACACCACCGGCAACGCGGCACGCATCTGCGGCTTCATCGACCTCAACGCCGACGGCGACTTCTCCGACGCCGGCGAATCGGCGAGCGTGCCGGTGCCGAATGGCAGCAGCAACCTGCAGTTCCCGCTGGTCTTCGGACCGGTCGAACCGGGTTCGCCGCTCAGTTCGTATGCACGCTTCCGCCTCAGTACGGCCAGCACGCCGTGCTCGCCAGCCGGCGCCGAAGCCGATGGCGAAGTCGAGGACTATGTGGTCCGCTTCCGTCCCTATGATTTCGGCGACCTGCCCGATCCCGCTGCCGGCAACGCCAGCGGCGACTACAACACGCGCTTCGCCGACAACGGCGCTGCCCACGGCATCGTCGCGGGACTGCATATCGGCGCCTGCGTCGATGACGAGGACGATGGCCAGCCCAACGCCACTGCCAGCGGCGACGACAGCGGTCCGAGCACGTTCACCAGCGGCACCTGCGCGGTTCCCGGTGATGACGAGGATGGCGTGCAGCTGCGTCCGATCTACAATCAGGGCAGCCCGAGCACGACGCCGGCAAGCGTGACCAATACCACCGGCAGTGCGGCGACCCTGTGCAGTTTCATGGACTGGAACGGCGACGGCGATTTCGACGACGCCAACGAGCGCACCCAGCAGGGGGTGCCGAGCGGCACCGTCAACGGCAATGTCACGATCGACTTCGGCGTGGTGCCGGCCGGCAACGTGCCCAATCCGTATGCCCGCTTCCGCCTGTCGACGCAGGCCGGCTGTTCGCCGACCGGCGTGCTCGCCGATGGCGAGGTCGAGGACTACCAGGTCGACAGCACCGGCGGCGCGATGAGCCTCGGCAACCTGGTCTGGGAGGATCTCGACAACAACGGCCAGGTCGATCCCGGCGAGCCGGGCATCGACGGTGTCCCGGTCAACCTCTATCTCGATGCCGATGACAACGGAGTCCCCGATGGCGCGGCGATCGACAGCACGGTCACCGACGGCAATGGCAACTACCTGTTCAGCGCGTTGCTGCCGGATACCTACCTGGTCGAAGTGGTCGCGCCGGCGCGCTACACCGTTTCGACCGGCACCGGTCGACGCTGGCTGCCGAGCGGGCCGTACGAACCGGCGCCCGATGCGGACAACGACATCAACGACGACGACAACGGTACCGCGATCGCAACCAGCGTCTGGTCGGCGCCGGTCACACTGACCGCCAAGGGCGAACCGACCAATGACGGCGATGCCGACTTCAATTCGAACCTGAGCGTCGACTTCGGCCTGCTGACCAACTTCGACCTGGCCTTGCGCAAGACGCTTGCGCAGGGCCAGCTGGCGACCCTGCACATGGTCGGCGAGAACGTCGATTTCACGATCACCGTGTTCAACCAGGGCTCGATTCCGGCCACCAACATCACGGTCACCGACTACATCCCGGTGCAGCTGCAGCTGAACGACCCGAGCTGGACGTCGCTGGCCGGCAATCGCGCCAGCATCTCGGTGCCGGGACCGTTGGCCCCAGGGGTCAGCATCGAGCTGCCGATCCGCCTGCGCCTCGTGCAGGCCTTCGGCGGCACGGTCATCAACAGTGCGGAAATCTCCAGTGCCAGCGATGAGAACGGCGATCCGATCCGCGACAAGGATTCCGATCCCGACGCCATACCGGAAAACGATGGCGGGCCGGTCGACGACGCCATCGACAACCAGGGCCAGGATGAGGACGATGCCGACTTCGCCGGAGTCAGCGTTGCAGTCGGCATTCCGAGCCTGAACCTGTTCGGACTGCTGGCCCTGCTGGTCGGGCTTCTCGGCCTTGGCGCGCGCCGGCTGACCAGGACTGGCGCATAGCATGGCCTGATGCCTCCCCGGCCGAGCCGGGGAGGCAGGTATCGGCGATCGGTGACGAGGCGAGGGCGGAGGTCATCGTCGTTCGAGTCTCGTACAATCGCCCGATGCCTGCCCGAATCACCGACCTGCCGCGCCTGCTCGGCGCCAGCGAACTGAAACCCGTCTGGCTGATTGCCGGCGCCGAACACCTGATCGTGCTCGAGGCGGCCGATCGCCTGCGTGCACGCACTCGCGAGCTCGGTTTCGCCGAGCGCGAGATCCACGATGTCGACCACCGCTTCGACTGGAACGAACTGGCCATGTCGGGTGCCGCGATGTCGCTGTTCGCGACCCGCCGTGTCATCGAACTGCGCATGCCGACCGGCAAGCCGGGCAAGGAAGGTTCGGCCGCGATCAGTGCCTGGTGCGCGGATCCGCCGCCCGATACCTTGCTGCTGATCACGGCCCAGGAATGGAGCAAGCAGCACGAGGGCGCCTGGTACGCTGCCGTCGATCGCGCCGGCGTGGCGATGCCGGTGTGGCCGCTCAAGCGCGATGAACTGCCCGCGTGGATCTCGGCACGCATGAAGGCGCAAGGGCTCAAGGCGACGCGCGATGCGATCGAGCTGCTGGCCGAGCGCACCGAGGGCAACCTGCTCGCCGCCGCGCAGGAAATCGACAAGCTGGCCCTGCTCGTCGGCGATGCCGTGCTCGACATCGAGATGCTCGAGGCCAGCGTGGCCGACGACGCGCGCTTCGACGCATTCCGGCTGACCGATGCGGCGATCGCCGGCGACGCCACGCGTGCCTTGCGCATGGTCGGCGGCCTGCGTGCCGAAGGTGCCGAAGCGATCCCCTTGCTGGGCTGGCTGCTGAATCAGCTGCGCGTGCTGTTGCGCCTGGCCCATGCCGGCGGCAACCTCAACCAGGCCTTCAAGACCGAGCGCATCTGGGACGCCAAGCAAGCCGGTTTCAGGCGCGCGCTGCAGGCCGGCAACGCCGCGCACTGGGAACGTTGCATCGTCCAGGTCGGGCGCATCGACCGCATCGCCAAGGGACGCGCCGATGGCGATGTCTGGCGCGAGATCGAGCGCCTGATCACGGCCATCGCGATGCCGAAGCGCGGCGCGGAACTGCTCGGTGCACGCTGAGGTGCAGCGTCCGCTGGCGCTGTTCGGGGGCACCTTCGACCCGGTCCACCTCGGCCACCTGCGCGTGGCCTGGGAAGCGGCCGAGTTCCTCGACGCCGAAGTGCGCCTGATGCCGGCCAACGTGCCACCGCATCGGCCGCAACCGGTGGCCAGCGCCGCGCAACGCCTGGCCATGCTGCGCGCCGCCCTGCGCGGCCAGGGTCGCCTCCTGCTCGACGATCGCGAGCTGCACCGGAAAGGCCCGTCCTATACCGTCGATACCCTGGTCGGCCTGCGCGAGGAGATCGGCGCGACGCGACCGGTCGTGCTGCTGGTCGGTGCCGACGCCTGGTCCGGCCTGCCGGGCTGGCATCGCTGGCAGGAACTGTTCGGGCTGGCCCACATCGGCGTGCTGACCCGCGCCGGGCATGAAGCGCGCGAACCCGACGAGCTCCAGCAGCAGGTCGCCACGCGCCGGACCTCGAGCACGGCCGACCTGCTCGCAGCACCGGCCGGTCGGGTCATCGACATCTGCGTTTCGGCCCTCGAGATTTCGGCGACCGAGGTGCGCAACGAACTGGCCGCTGGCCGGCAGCCGCGCTACCTCGTGCCGGATGCCCTGCTCGCCGATCCATTGCTGTTGTCGGCCTATGCCGCTGCGCCGGTTCAGTGCGACTGATCGCCGGGCGCTGAATCGCTGTTGGCCGCCTCGCCGATCGTGACCACGACCTTGCCGCGGGCATGGCCCTCTTCGAGGTAGCGCATGGCCTCGGGCAATTCCTGCATCGGATAGACCCGATCGATGACCGGGGCCAGCTTGCCGCTGTCGACCATTTCGCCGAGGGTCTCGAGGTCGGTCTGGTCCGTGCGCGCAAGCATCATACCCATCTGCTGGTCGACGAACGGCGACATTGCGAAGGCCTTGAGTGCGCCGGTCATCGGGCCGATCCAGTTGCCCTTGGGCCCACCGACGATGACCAGCCGGCCATCGGCGGCGAGCACTCGCCGGATCTCGCCGATGCCGCGATTGCCGACCAGGTCGACGACGAGGTCGTAGCGGACATCACCGCGGGTGAAATCCTCTTGCGTGTAGTCGACGACCCGGTCGGCGCCGAGCGCACGTACCATGTCCCGGTTGCGCGTGCTGCAGACGCCAGTCACGTTGGCGCCGAGCGCCTTGGCGATCTGCACGGCAAAGGTACCGACGCCGCCGGAGGCGCCGTTGATCAGGACCTTCTGCCCGGCCTGAAGCTTGCCTTCGTTGCGCAGCGCCTGCAGGGCGGTGATCCCGGCGATGTTGATCGCAGCGGCTTGCTCGAACGACAGCCGTGCCGGTTTCAGTGCCACGGCCCGGTCCTGGCGCACGAGCACGTAGTCCGCGAACGCGCCGCCGGCGCCGCCGAAGACTTCGTCGCCGATCTTGAATTTCCTGACCTTGCTGCCGACTGCTTCGACGACGCCGGCGAAGTCGACGCCGAGGCGCGGATCCTCGGGTGCGCCGATGCCGCTGCCCATGCGCATGATGTAGGGCGTGCCGTGCAGGTAATGCCAGTCGAGCGGGTTGAGGCTTGCCGCGCGGACCCTGACCAGGACCTGTTCGTCGCCGGGCACGGGTTTCCCCAAGCTTTCGAGCTTGAGGACGTCGGCCGAGCCGTAGCAACGGTAGGCCCAGGCCTGCATCGGGGTTGAGCCGCCGGGCAGGGGGGGCGCCTCGCCGCAGGCCGAATCGTGGCTGATGACCAGCGCGAATACGCCGATCGCCACGAGTGCCAGCACGAACACGATGCGCAGGAAGCGGAAGATTCGGGCCATCGGCCATACTCCTTACAATCGATCATGGACGGCATTGCGATGCCGGGCTCGGATCGCCGCATCCATCGTGTCCGACAGGTCCGGGCCGGGGGGACTATGGACAGGTCGGCCTGCCGCCGGAAGCATGTTCGCGACGGGCGACGGCTTCGGGCAGACCGGCTACGCTATGGGGGTACCGGCGACCGGACCGGGTGTCTGCAGGGTGTCGGCCGGACCCGCATCAACTGCACCGAGACAATCACAGGGAAATGGCCATGCCGGAAACCAGCCGGGTTCTTGCCGAACGCTTCCGAGCCCTGCATGTGCCGGGCAATCCACTGGTCATCTTCAACGTCTGGGACGCCGGGTCGGCCAGGGCCGTCGCAGCCGCGGGCGCGCGCGCGATCGGCCTCGGCAGCTGGTCAGTCGCTGCGGCACAGGGTTTCGAGGATGGCGAGCAGGTGCCACTTTCATTCGTGCACGAGAACCTGGCTCGCATCGTCGGGGCGACCGACCTGCCGGTATCGATCGATTTCGAAAGCGGTTATGCCGAAGTCGCCGACGACGTCGGCCGGAATATCGCCGGTCTGATCGAGATCGGCGCGGTCGGCTGCAATCTCGAAGACAGTTTTCCGGCGGATGGTGCGCTGCGCGAACCGGCCGCGCAGGCGAAGCGCATCGCCAGTGCGCGCAAGGCCGCCGAGTCGGCCGGTATCGCGTACTTCATCAATGCCAGGACCGATGTCTTCCTGCGCGAGCCGGGCGATCGCGAAGATCCCGCCCTGCTCAGGCAGGCCCTCGAGCGCGGGCGTGCCTATGCCGATGCCGGTGCGGACGGCCTGTTCCTGCCGGGCCTGGTCGATCCGGGCCTGATCGAACGGGCGGTGCGCTCATCCCCATTGCCGGTCAACATCATGATGTCCGCCAGTGCGCCGTCGCGCAGCATCCTCGCCGAACTCGGGGTCGCCCGGATCAGCCATGGGCCCGGACCCTACCGGGCCATGTTGCGTCATCTCGAGGACGCCGCGCGGGCCGCATTCGGCACACAGGCGTAATGCCGTCTCCATGTGGAGAATGCGCGAAGACCCACCTGTAACCTTGCGCTGACGCCCTCCGATGCGGTGTACTTCGAGACGCGACGGCCGTGCAGCGAAGTTGGCGAGCGGCGTGCAGCGGACGGGGAAGGTCCGGGCCGATCGCGGGGAGCGGGCGTCCGTCGCGCGCGTGCAAGGCGTATCAGGGGAATTCATCGATGGCCAAGCGGCCAAGCTTGACACCCGCGCGCAGCGGTCCGCTGCGTCGCGCATGGGACGCGTTCTTCGGCATCACGCTCGGGCGTCTGTTGCGCTGGGCGTTCTACCTGGCGATCGTCGCCGCGCTGCTGGCCGGCGCCGGCTTTGCGATCTTCGTGCTGGTTCCGGTTTCGACGATACCGGCCCATGAAAAGGTCGACGCCTACGCCTACCTCGACCAGGGCTGGGGCACGACGGCCGACTCGCCCGACCGCCAGACCTACTACTACACGGCACAGGGTACGTCGATGCCGCAGGGCGCACTGACCACGCCGCTGCGCTACAACTGGTTCGTCAATCTCGAAATGCCGCTCGATGCGAAGCGTTTCGCCGAACCCGAGCACATGCAGCGCTACCGCTTCATCGTCGATCCGCAGCCGACGGTGGCCAATCCGGACCGGCTACCGGTCGGCTTCACCCGCCACTTCGATGCCGCGCTCGGCCAGTACGTGCTCGACATCACCTGCGCGGCCTGCCACACCGGCGAGATCCATGCCAGCAAGAACGGCGTGACCACGGCGATCCGCATCGACGGCGGCCAGGCCATGCACGAATTCACCAACATGCAGCGCGGTGCGTTCGGGCCGACCTTGGTCGCCTCGATGTTGTCGACCTGGGCGAACCCGTGGAAATTCGACCGCTTCGCGAAGAAGGTCATCGGCCCGCGCTATCCCGAGGGCAAATCCGACCTGCATGCCGAGCTCTGGGACACGATCAAGGCCTTCGCGACCCAGGGCCAGAACAGCCCGTTGCGCCATCTGTATCCGGTGGTCGAGGGCTTCGGTCGCACCGACGCGCTCGGGCGCATCGCCAATACCGTGTTCGGCGACCATCTGACCGCCACCAACTACCAGGACGCAACGGCGCCGGTCAGCTATCCCTATGTGTGGAATATCTGGAAGTTCGACTGGGTCCAGTACAACGGTTCGGTCAAGCAGCCGCTGGCGCGCAATATCGGCGAGGCACTCGGGGTCGGCGCAGTGATCCGCCTGACCGACACGTACGGCAATCCGGTGCCCGAGGAGCAGCGCTACGTGTCCTCGGTCGACATCCCGAACCTCGATCGTATCGAACACACCCTGCAGAAGCTCACTCCGCCGCGCTGGCCCGAGGACCTGCTCGGTCCGGTCGACGGCGAGCTCGCTGCGCGTGGCAAGCAACTGTTCGAGAGCCACTGCCAGGGCTGCCATGGGCCGCACCCGGCCGACGCGGCCCGCCAGCGAGCCAGCGCGCCGGGCAAGCCCTGGCCCGGTACCGAATGGAAGATCGAAGTGATTCCGATCGAGCACATCGGTACCGATCCGAGCGAGGCCACGGGCTTCGTCAAACGGCGCTACGACCTCGGCAAGGCCGGCCTCACGCGTGAGGAAATCAGCCGCGTGCTGCGCCCACAGCTGATCCGCGACCTGGCCCGCAACGCGCGCTGGCATCTCGAGGAGGTGGTCGAGGCGCGCCGGGCGGCCGGGCTGGACGTTACCGAGCTGGCCGGCTTGCTGGCCGCCTATCCGGATCCCGACGCGAGCGCTGAGGCGACCTTGCCGCGCGAAAGCTTTGTCGCGATCGCGGCGGCGCTGAGGTCCGGGGGCGAGCCTGAAACGGCATCCTCCGCGCCGGCCTGGGAATGCGACCTCGGCTGCTGGACGCGCGCCCTGCTCGACGATGTTTCGAGCGGCGAATCCGCGATCGATCGCCAGCTCGAGGCGATCGACGTCACCAGCCTCAGCGAAGGGCAGGGCCTGAACATCCTCGGCCTCATGATCAAGGCGAAATATTTCGCCGACAATCGCATCGGCTGGCAGCAGCAGATGTGCCTCGGCGGATTCGGCACGCTCGACCTGCCGCAGCAGATCGCCGGCTACAAGCCGCGTCCGCTGGAAGGTGTCTGGGCCACGCCGCCGTTCCTGCACAACGGCTCGGTGCCGAATCTCTACCAGATGCTGCTGCCACCGGAGCAGCGCAGCGTGCGCTTCTTCGTCGGTCGCCGCGACTTCGATGCAAAAAACGTCGGCTATGTCAGCGAGCCGGCCAATGCCGGCGAGGATGCCGGCTTCTGGTTCGACACGACGATCGAGGGCAACCACAACAGCGGCCATGCCTTCGTCGCCACGCCCGAACAGATCGATGCGGCGCGCAACGATCCTGGCGGCCACCCTCTGCCCCCCGGGGTGATCGGGCCGCTGCTCAGCGACAACGATCGCTGGGCCATCGTCGAATACCTCAAGATCCATCGTGACCTGCCGGCCACGCCGGAGGATTTCGCGCCGCCGGATTGCTGGCAATGAGGCCGGCAAGCCTGCAAGGGATCGATGCGCGACGCGCGAGGGCGCAGGCATGAGCGCGGAGTCGGCGCAGCCGGTCGACTATGCGGCGACATTCGACGACGTGCAGGCCGCCGAGCGCGAATGGCTCGCCCGCCGCCGTGCGGCCGCCGGCATGCCACCCTTGCAGGATGATGCGGTCGGACTGGCCTTTTCCGGCGGCGGCATTCGTTCGGCGACCTTCAACCTCGGCGTGCTGCAGGCGCTGGAAGCCGGCGGCATCTTGCCGAAGGTGGACTATCTCTCCTCGGTGTCCGGGGGCGGCTACGTGGCCTCGTGTTATTCGTGGCTGCGCGCCCGGGTTGACCCTGTTCCACCCGATGGCGCCTTTGCGGTCGAGATTCCGGGCAGCGGCGGCAGCGTGCTCGACTGGCTGCGCGGTCACGGCAAGTACCTGGTCAGCCAGCGCGGCTTTTCGATCTGGACCCTGATCGCCTCGATCTTCGCCTCGACCCTGGTCAATGTCCTCGTCCTCGGGCCGCCGCTGCTTGCCGTGGTCTACGCGTTGACCCTCGACTGGTTGCCGCTGGCCTGGCCCGACTGGTTGTCGCTGCCCGGCGGGCACGTGCCGAGCGGCAATCATGGATTCCTGTTGCTGCTGCTCGCGGGCGTACTGAGCCTTGCCCTGTTCCCGCTCGTCGCGATCGCGTTCGCATTCGTTTCGGGCGTGCCGAGCTTCGACAACATCGGTCGCATCGATCGCCTGCGCGTGCTGATGGGCCGCATGATCGTCGGCGGCATCGCGCTGATCGCGGTCGGCCTGATCCCGATCACCGAAACCCTCGGCGAGATGGCCGAGCATCTGTTCACGACGCGCTACGCCGAGGCGATCGGACATCACATGAGCTATCTGGCGCCGATTGTTGGCGGCATCGCCTCGATGCTCATGGATCGGCGCAAGGGCGACAACAATGGCGGTCGGCTGACCACGATCGGCCTCAGCCTCGTCGTCTACGGACTGCTCGTGCTGTCGAACCACCTGGCCCTGCACGAAGCCTGGCTGCAGTCGCCGGTGTTCTACGGATTTCTTGCCCTTTCCATGATTCTGGCCCTGGTCAGCAGCCTCAACCGCGTATCGATCCATGCCTACTACCGGGCCCGTCTGTCGGGCGCGTTCCTGCCGAGGGTCGGCGGCAGATCCACCCCCGACCCCGGCGACTTCCGCCTCGACCAGCTCGATCCCGCGCACGGTGCGCCCCTGCATCTGATCAATACCACGCTCAACACGACCAGTTCGGACAACGCGAAGCTGCGCAGCCGGCAGGGTGCCAGCTTCTTCTTCTCGCCGGTCTACACGGGCTCGACGACGACCGGGTTTCGCCGCATCGAGGGCTATGCCGGCGGGGCCATGGCCCTGTCCAACGCGTTCACGATTTCCGGCGCCGCGATCGACCCGGACATGTTCGCGACCAGTGCGCGCTCGGTCTCGTTCCTGATGGCCCTGCTCAACGTGCGCCTCGGCTACTGGGCGATCAATCCGAAGTTCGGCGACCGGCGTCCGTTGCCGCTGCCGTGGTGGTGGATCTTCATCGCCCGCGAAATGCTCGGTATCGGCCTCGACGAGAAGCGCCATCACGTGCATCTCTCCGACGGCGGCGGATTCGAGAATCTCGGCATTTACGAGCTGATTCGACGTCGCGTGCGCTTCCTCGTCGTCACCGATGCGGGCGCCGATCCGATGACCACGCTCGGCGACCTCGGTCGGGCGATCGAGCGCGTGCGCGTGGATTTCGGCGCCGACATCGACATCGATGCCGATCGCCTCTACCGGCAACGCGACATGGCGCTCATGCAGCAGCCCTACGCGCTCGGCACGATCCGCTATGCCGACGGCAGTGCGGGTCGCATCCTCTACATCAAGCCGACCCTGTGCGCGGGTTTGACCGCCGACATCTATGCCTACTGGCGGGCCAATCCGGCCTTTCCGGACGAGCCGACCTCCGAACAGTTTTTCGCCGAACCGCAATTCGAGGCGTATCGCGCGCTCGGCCAGCAGATCGTCGCCGAACTGATCGGCGCGACGCCGCCGCCCGGCGTCGCCGAGTGGTTCGAGTCGATCGCGGAGCGGCAGGCGAAGAGTTGAGACCGGGCCGGCGCGATTTGAGCCGCCCGCGGTCCGCCTAGAGGCTCTTCAGGTATTCGAGCAGGTCGCGCTTGGCGTCGTCGGCCAGGTCCGTTCCGTAGGCATGGCCGGCGTTCGAATTGCCGGGCAGGCTGGTATCGAACAGGTCGGCGTTTTCGCCGCGCGCCGTGGCCAGGCCGACCGTCTGCGGATCGAACTGGCGGCTGCCGACGAAGAACTGCGAGGCGCGCTGCGACGGTGCCTCGAGCAGCTCGGCGAGGGTCGGCACCGAGCCATTGTGCAGATAGGGCGCCGAGGCCCAGATTCCGCTCAGCGGCCTGGCCTTGTAGCCATCCGGATGAGGGTTCAGCGGTGAACCGATCTCGCGGTGGAAGCTCATCAGCGCATTGCGCACGCTTTCGAGCGGGTGGCCGAGGGCCGCGCCGACCGCGGCATGCACGACCAGGTCCGAGGTCTGCGCCCGCTCTTCAAGTTCGGGGCCGAACACGACGCCCTGCTTGCGGCCCTCGAAAGCGCCGCTGTCGGAAACCGAATCAAGGAAATTCCGCGCCATGCGCGGGTCGGTGCCGACTTCGTCGAGCGGGGTGATCACGGCCTTGAGCTCGCGCTTCGGATCATTGCGTTCGGAGAGCTGATGGCAGGAAACGCACTCCTTGGAGTAGATCTGCGCGCCGCGCCCGACGCGCCCGGCATCGAGCGCGCCGAGGATTGCGCTCGGCCACTGCGGTGACTGCAGGGCATACAGATCGTTTTCGATCTGGTCGAGGTGGGCGAAATCGATCGACGAGGCGTAGCCGTCGATGCCGGCCGGACGGTGGATGTCCAGCGAGCCATAGACGGCCAGCGCGGTCGTGATGTTCTGCAACAGCGGGCCCGGCCCGGCGTTCGGGGCCGAACCGTTCCACTGCACGACATCGAGATGCGGGGCATCCCAGAGCACCGGAAAGCTGACCGGAGCATCGGGCGCGCGGCGGTTCTGCGGCAGACCGAGAAACTGCACGGAGACCGCATTGAAGATCTGGCCAAACGCGTCGAGTCGGCCGTGGCCGTAGGGCACCGTCACTTCGTTCATGCGGTGCCGCGCGAGGATCCTGTCGGCCAGCTCGCTGACCTCCTGTTTCAGCGCGTCGAGCTGGTCCGCGGCCGTCCCCTGGGCCGCGGCGAAGCGCCGGAACGAGGCATCGTGGTTGATGGTCGCCTGCAGGCTGGCGGCCAGACTGAGCTCGAACAGGTTGAAATCGAGCGTGCCCTGGCCGCCATCGATGCGGATGCGGTGGCCCTGATAGCGGACTTCCCCGGTGTGGCAGGCGGCACAGCCAAGACCGGTCCAGGCGCGGCCTTCGGCATCGGTCTGCTGGGTGAATCCGACCGGGAATCCCTCGGGATTGGCCGGCGTCTTCGCCTGCAACAGGAATCCGATCGCCTCGAGATTGCGCTCGGACATGAAGGGCTCGTCGTTGCCCGAGAGCTCGAGGGCCTGCAGCCAGCGGGTCGGGATCAGCCTCGAGCCGAACGAAGTGAACCAGGCCCGCTGCTGGACCTCGGCGCTCCAGCCCTGCTCGAGATTGATCGCGCCCTCGCCACCGGCCACGGCTGCACCATTCGTGACGGCCTTGTCCGAAGGACTGCATGCGGCCGCGCAGAGGCAAATCGCCGATGAGACCAGCGCTCTGGAAATTGCGCCCATGGACCGAACTCCCCTTGCGTCATAGCCTGCTATTCTAGGCGCGAATCGCCTGCCGCGACCGACTACGGGGAATCGATCCAAGGCCATGCTCGAACACTGGACGCGGTTTGCAGTCACGACACTGGTAGTGGCATTTGCGGTTCTGGCGATTGCGCATGCGGCCCCGCAGAGGGTCGATGGGGGCTTCTCGTTCGAGAAGGTCATCCCGGCCATGGAAGTCCTCGAGGATCCGGATGGCCGCATGGATTTCGAAAGCGTGCGCGCCTCCGGCGACTTTCGACCGGCCCCGGCCATGGGCACCAATTTCGGATTCACGAGTTCGGCCTGGTGGGTCCGCTTCACCCTGACCAATCCCGGCGAAGGCGACCGCCATGTGGTCCTGCGCGAAGACTATCCGCTGATCGACCATCTCGAACTGTGGGCACAGCAGCGCGATGGCAGCTGGCGGCATACCGCGACCGGCGATCGCACCGCGTTCTCGACGCGCGAGTTCGCGCACCGGGATTTCCTGTTCGATCTCGATGTGCCGAGCGCCAGCGAGCGCACCTACTATGTCCGCGCCGCGTCGGGCGGTCCGGTCGATCTGAGCCTTGCCGTTTACGGTACGCACGCCCTGGTCAGCGCGCTGAGCATCGAGCAGCTGGCCTATGGCGCCTACTACGGCGGCTTCATCGTCCTCGTCCTCTACAACTTCTTCATCTTCCTGATCGTGCGCGATCGGGCGTTTGTCTTCTATCTGCTGTACGCGATCAGCTACGGCCTCTATTTCGCCATCCACAACGGCCTCGCCTTCCAGTTGCTGTGGCCGGAGAGTCCGGCCTGGGGCAACCAGGCCCTGCTCGTCATGCTGTCGTTCACGCTGATCTTCGGCATGCAGTTCACGCGCACCTTCCTCGATACGGCCGGCTTCGCGCGACGGCTCGACAAACTGGCCATTTTCACCCAGTGGCTCGCGGCGATCGGACTCATCGCTTCGTTCTTCGCCCCGTATGCAACGCTGATCCTGCCGATCTCGCTGCTCACCGTGGTCCTCGTCACGCTGATCCTCACGCTCGGTACCCTCGGTCTCGTCAAGGGCTACCGGCCGGCTCGCTACTTCATGATCGCCTGGGCCATGTTGCTGGTCGGCGTGCTGGCCTACATGCTCAAGGTTTTCGGGATACTTCCGCACAACCTGCTGACCCAGAACGGGTTCCAGGTCGGTTCGCTGGTCGAAATGGTGCTGCTCTCGCTGGCCCTGGCCAGCCGCGTGCGCGAACTTCAGCGCCAGAGCCGCACCGATACCCTGACCCGGGTGCCGAATCGCCGGCATTTCGACGAAGTGGCTTCGGGTGAATTCGAACGGGCCCGGCGCAACAATGGGTCGATGGCGCTGCTGGTCGTCGATATCGATCACTTCAAGCAGTTCAATGATCGCTACGGACATAGCCGCGGCGACGAGGTGCTGCGCCAGGTGGCCGAAAAGCTCAGCAACGGCGTGCGCCGGGGCGATCACGCTTGCCGATATGGCGGCGAGGAATTTGCACTTGTGCTTCCGGGGGCGGACGGCACGGCCGCAGCCGATGTCGCCGAATCATTGCGCTCCCTGGTCGAGAGTTCGGCGCAGCCGGATGCGCCGATCACGGTCAGCATAGGCGTGGCGACCTCGCGCGACCGCGAATTCGCCAACGTGGACGAGCTGTTCCAGGCAGCCGACAGGGCACTCTATCGGGCCAAGGATCTGGGCAGGAATCGGGTAGAACGCTACGCTGGCTGAGGCCGGGTCCAAGGGGTCAATGGACTTTGCCTCATGCGGGACGGACGTGCCCGGCAAAGCCGGGCACGTGTCGCTTTCTCAGAATTCCCAGGAGGCGCCGAGGTAGGCGGTGCGGCCGATGGCCGGCTCGAGGCCGCCACCGAATACGCGCGCGTAGTACTTCTTGTCGGCAATGTTCGAAACGCCGCCGAGCAGGCGGATCTGCGGAGCGACCCACCAGTCGGCCGACAGGTCGGCCACGGTGTAGGAGGGGACCTTGGCCGGGATGTAGTTGCTTGCCTCCGGCGTGCCCAGGGCGAGGTTGGAATCCTGCCAGTACTGGCTGGCCACCGAGACTACAGACAAGGCGAACTTGAACTTCTTGTCCTCGCGATAGGCCATGCCGACGCGGGCCAGATGGCTCGGCGAAAACGCCGGCGTATTGCCGACGAAACCGCGGTTCGACGAAGTGAAGTCCGAATCGAGCAGGCTCAGGCTGGCGAACACCGACAGGTGCCGGTTCGTCTTGGGATCCGCAGCGGCGAGGAAATCGTAGTCGATTTGGCCCTCGAAACCGCGATGGCGCGTATCGCCCGTGTTGACGTTGATCGTGTTGCCGGGCGGTGCATTCGGGATCTGCTGCGACTCGATGCGGTCCTTGACGTCGATGCGGAACAGGCTGACGTCGTAGAACAGGCCGTCGGCCGGCGTACCGTGCACACCCGCTTCCCAGGACAGCACATGGGTCGGATCCGGGTCGTTGATCGGATCGGGCGAGGTGTTGCCGAACGGCGAGCCGATGTCGAAGTAACGGACCGGACGCCAGCCCTGGGAAACGTTGAAATAGGTTTCGTTGCCGCGGCCGAAGTCATTGCCGAAGCCGAGTCCGAACAAGGGCACCGTGTGCGAGACGCTACGATCGACCAGGCCGCGGCTCAGGTTGGGCGGCTTGATGCTTTCGTTGATGTCGACCTTTTCGCGCTCGATGCGCACGGACGGCACGAAATGCCAGCCGCCGGCGAAGCGGAACACGTTTTCGGCGTAGACGGCCGCGTAGTCGGTCGAACGGTCCTGGCGCAGACGGGCGCAATTCTTCGCCGCCGGCGAGGCGCAGGGCACGCCGTAGCGATCGTAGCGGTCAGGCTTCAGGCCATCCGTGGTGAACTGGCGGAACGGCGCGTCGGAATGGTAGACCGTGGTGCCGACGGTCAGCGCATTGCCGCGGCCCCAGCGATGCAGCATGCGCGCATCGAGGCCGTAGAAGCGGAACTGGTCGTCCTGAACCGTGGCCGTGGTCGGCGCCGGGCCGCGGTCCTGCGAGCGCGAGGCATTGTCCTGGTAGCCGCCCCAGAGTTTGGTCACCAGTTCGGTGTCCTCGCTGAAGTAGCGCTCGTCGGTCAGGCTCAGCACGTAGCGGTCGGTCCAGAGCTTGTTGTAGGGCGTCGGCGACTGTCCCTCGTCGGCGAGGAATTGCGGGTAGCTGAGCTTGCCCGGATCACCCGTTTCGAGCTGCGAGATGCGCAGGTCGAGAAAGGTATGCGCATTGTCCTCGGAGGTGTAGCCGATATGCAGGTCGGCACCGCGCAGGGTCGAGTCGCCGTTGTCGCGCTCACCATCGCTTGTACGGTAGTGCGCGTCGGCCAGGTAGTCCCAGCTTCCCGAGGTGCCGGACAACTGGTTGAACGAACCGAACAGGCCGTTGCTGCCGACCACGGCCTCGGTGTATCCGGCCAGGGCGCGATCGGCGACCGGCTTGCGGCTGATCATGTTGACCACTGGCGGCGGCTCGGGTCCGTAGAGCAGGGAACTGCCGCCGCGGATCAGCTGCACTTCGGAGATCTGCTGCGGCAGCGGCAGGGTGTAGATGGTCGGATAGCCGATCCAGTCCGACATCAGCGGAATGCCGTCGAGCATGACCGTGACGAACTCCGACTCCTGCGGGTTGCCGATGCCGCGATAGCTCAGGTTGGCCTGGCCGGGGGATTGCTGCTCGGAGACGAACAGGCCCGGCGTTTGCGCGAACAGTGCGCGCAGGTTGTTGTCGACCACGGTCGGAATCGAATCGAGCTTGGTGATCGAGGTCTTCTTGGTCACCGTGATCAGCGGACCGTCGACTTCCTTCATGATGTGCTGCAGCTTCGGTCGCGTATCGTCGGAACGACGTTCGCGCACTTCGACCTTCGGCAACTCGTTGCGCTCGGAAGTCGTCTCGCCGGGCGTGGCGGCGGTGTCGGCGGCAGCGAGGCCGGACAGGCATTGGGCAATGGCGAACGCGAGCGCGCCCATCGCGATGACTCGTGGTTTCATGGCATTCCTCGGGACGGGTCCCGGCGCCCCCTGTGGACGCCAAGCGGACCACCATTTATCGCAGGAGCCGGGTAAAACCGACAGCGCAGAACGACCTAGGTCCCAAGGCTGAGTGCGGTCCAACCGCAGGAGCATTGGTGCCGAGGGTTGCGGGTGACCTTGCGGACTGCGAGTCGGCAGGCCATCGAGCCGCTGCCGCGAGAGGATTGTCGTATGCTCCCGTCACCTGCCTGAACGGAGTCGCCATGCCCAAGGTCGTCTCGCCAGCGAAAATCGCGGCCGCGCTGACCGAGCGCTGGTCGCCGCGCATCATCGCCGAGCTCGATGATGCCTATGTCAAGGTCGCCAGCCTCGAAGGTGTGTTCGGCTGGCATGCCCACCAGGACGAGGACGAGTTGTTCTTCGTGCTGCGCGGACACCTGCGCATCGAGCTCGAGGATGGCGCGGTCGAGCTTGGTGAAGGCGATCTGTACGTCGTGCCGAAAGGCGTGCGCCACAATCCGGTCGCCGAGAAGGAATGCCTCGTGATGCTGGTCGAGCGCAAGTCGACTCTGCACACCGGTGACGTGGTCAACGAGAGGACGCGCTCGCTGGCCGAGCAGCTTCGTCCCGTCTAGGGAGGCTCTGAACAAGTGGCGCAACCGTCACGACACCTGCCTGCGTGCAGATCGCGGCGCGCCGACGCAGACAGACTGGCCGTCTTTCAAGTCGGCGCAACAAAGAGCTGCGCGCAGGCAGGCGTCGCCCAAGCGTTTGATCCGATGGATGAAGGGTGGCGTCCAGAAGGCCCGCCAAAGGCACCGCGCGGCTCGTCAAGGCAACCAGCCTTCACTTCGCCACGCACTACCTTTGGC
>JAHCAR010000026.1 GCA_019634795.1 Dokdonella sp. | reverse complement strand
CTTGTGACAAGTCACAGCCCGGATCTGCTGGACGATCAAAGCATTGATGCCGACGCAGTACTGGCTGTGGTTTCAGATGGAGGTGAGACGAAGATTGCTCCGTTGGATGATGCATCACGCAAGGTCATGCGCGAACATCTCTTTTCGGCTGGCGAGCTGTTAAGAATGGACCAACTTGCGCCAGATCGCGAGAGTATCGAACGACAGGAGAAAGCAGCAAACTCCGACCTGTTCAATGAGATGCCATCTGCATGATTCAGATCGCTACGATCGTCGAGGGCCACGGCGAGGTGGCTGCGCTTCCTGAGTTATTGCGGCGCATGCACGCTTGGCGCCCTGCCGACCAGTATGCACACCCGTTGCGCCCCATTCGCGTCCACCGTGACCGATTTCTCAATCGCGAGGATGAGTTTCGAAAGCAATTGCTGCTTGCTGCGGCAAAGTGCGGCGATCAAGGTTGGGTGCTAGTGTTGCTGGATGCAGACGATGACTGTCCAGCAACGTTAGCGGCAGATTTGTACCGACGCGCAGAGCAACTTTTGCCGCGCCGGCGGATCTCCGTTGTCATTGCCAATCGCGAATTCGAAGCATGGTTCATTGCGGCTGGGCGTTCCCTCGATGGAAGTAGGGGCTTCCGTTACCCGGAGGGCGCCACGGTCGATGCCGAATCTCCGCGCGACGCGAAGGGCTGGATTCGCCGAAATATGGAAGGTGGAACATACAGCGAGGTGCTCGACCAACCGGCGTTCGCTGCAGCGATAGACATGCAGCAAGCGTTCGACAACAGTCGTTCGTTCCGCAAGCTTTGTAAAGAGTGGGACGTCAACTTAGTGACTTCTAATGAAGGTGGGTGATGCATTTCCGAATAGCCGACACCTTCACCGACAGCCTCGCCCGCCTAACCAGCGACGAGCAGAAGGCCGTCAAGACCACGGCGTTCGACCTGCAGCTCAACCTGGCCAACCCGGGCATGAGCTTCCACAAGCTCGACAACGCGCGGGACAGCAACTTCTGGTCGGTGCGCGTGAATGCGGACATTCGGCTGATCGTGCATCGATCGAATGGAAGCTTGCTGCTTTGCTACGTCGACCACCACGACCGCGCTTATCGCTGGGCCGAGCGTCGCAAGCTCGACGTGCACCCGAAGACTGGCGCAGCGCAGTTCGTCGAAATCCGTGAGCGCGTAGAGGAGGTTCGCGTCCCCGTCTACGTCGAGGCGCCTGTATCGGCCGCAAAGCCGGCGCTGTTCTCCTCGACGTCGGAAAAGCTGCTGCTTGGCTACGGTGTGCCGCAGGAGTGGATCGGGGACGTACGGCAAGCCACGGAAGACACGCTGCTGGACCTGGTAGACCACCTTCCTGCCGAGGCGGCCGAGGCGCTGCTCGAACTCGCTACCGGCGGTGAGCCCAAGGCTGCGAAGCCCTCGGCACCTGAGACCAGCCCATTCGAGCATCCCGATGCACAGCGTCGCTTTCGTGTGGTTTCCAGCGTCGAGGAACTGGAACGCGCCTTGTCGGCGCCGTGGGACAAGTGGACGATCTTCCTCCACCCCGAGCAGCGACAGCTCGTCGAACGGGACTTTTCGGGACCTGCCCGGGTTTCTGGTTCAGCAGGGACAGGCAAGACGATCGTCGCGTTGCATCGCGCCGTGTATCTGGCGCGCAACAATCCCGAGGCGCGTGTCCTGCTGACGACGTTCTCGGACAGTTTGGCCAACGCCCTGCGCGCGAAGCTGCGGCGCCTGATCAGTTCGGAACCGCGTCTGGCTGAACGCATCGATGTCATGTCCATGGACGCGGCAGGCCTCCGCCTGCACGAAAGCCAGTTTGGCCCCGTGCGCCTGCTGTCGCGCGGGGACCTCACGGCGCGAATGACCCGGGCTGCCGAGCAGTTGGGCAATCTTCGCTTCGGCACTCCCTTCCTGCTGAACGAGTGGGACCAGGTGGTCGATGCCTGGCAGATCGGGTCCTGGGATGAGTATCGGGACGTGAAGCGACTCGGTCGCAAGACACGATTGTCCGATGCGCAGCGCCAGACGCTGTGGAGCGTCTTCGATGCGGTTCGCTCTGGCTTGATCGCCGACGGCTTAACGACCATGGCCGGCGTGTTCACGCGCCTGGCGACCGAACTTGCCGAGCGGCCGCATCCGCCGTTTGAGCACATCGTCGTCGACGAGGCGCAGGACATCTCCATTGCGCAACTCCGGTTCCTCGCTGCGATCGGACGCGACCGACCCAATGCTCTCTTCTTCGCAGGCGATCTGGGCCAGCGCATCTTCCAGACGCCGTTCTCGTGGAAGTCGCTCGGCGTGGACGTGCGCGGCCGATCGCGAACGCTCGTCGTGAACTACCGGACCTCACACCAGATCCGCGCCTGCGCCGATTGCCTGCTTGGCGAGTCCGTGTCCGACGTGGATGGCCTCATCGAAGTCAGAAAAGGCACGGTATCGGTATTCAACGGCCCGAAGCCGTTGGTTGTTCGTGCAGACTCGGTTGAGGACGAGATCCAATTCGTTTCCGCCTGGCTGAAGGAGCGGGCCACTGCAAGCACACAGCCCCATGAAATCGGCGTCATCGTCCGCTCGGACGCCGAACTTCAACGCGCAGCGAAAGCCCTGAGCCTGGCGAGCATCCCCTACGTCACGCTCGACGAGCGCATGCGGTCCACGGTCGGAAAGGCCACCGTCTGTACCATGCATCTCGCCAAGGGCCTGGAGTTTCGCGCTGTTGCAGTGATGGCTTGCGATGACGAAGTCGTTCCGCTGCAGTCCCGAATCGAGCAGGTCACGGACGATGGTGATCTGGCCGAGATCTATGCCACCGAGCGGCATCTCCTGTATGTTGCGTGCACCCGAGCCCGCGAAGACTTGCTGGTCAGCGGGGTCGAGCCTGTCTCGGAATTCCTGGATGATTTGGATAAGAGGCGCTGACTCGTAGGGTTTGCGCGCCCCGACATTATTTCGCGAATGAAGATTGGCCCTTTCCAGATCGACCCGCCTGTCGTGCTCGCGCCGATGGCCGGGGTCACCGACAAGCCGTTCCGTCAGCTGTGCAAGCGGCTCGGCGCGGGCCTGGCCGTGTCCGAAATGACCACGGCCGATCCGCGCCTCTGGCACACGGCCAAGTCGCAGCGCCGCGCCGACCACACCGGCGAGCCCGATCCGGTCAGCGTGCAGATTGCCGGCTACGACCCGCAGATGCTGGCCGATGCGGCCCGCTACAACGTCGACCTCGGCGCACAGATCATCGACATCAACATGGGCTGCCCGGCAAAGAAGGTCTGCAACGTCTATTCCGGCTCGGCGCTACTCCAGGACGAAGGGCTCGTCGCGCGCATCGTCAGCGCCGTGGTCCGGGCCGTCGAAGTGCCGGTCACGCTGAAGATCCGCACCGGCTGGAACCGCGAAAACCGCAATGGCGTGCGCGTCGCGCGCATTGCCGAGGATGCCGGTATCGCCGCACTCGCCGTGCACGGGCGCACGCGCGCCGACCTCTACCAGGGCGAGGCCGAATACGAGACGATCGCCGCGATCCGCGATGCGATCCGGATTCCGCTGATTGCCAATGGCGACATCGACTCGCCGCACAAGGCCGCGCAGGTCCTTGCGCAGACCGGCGCCGATGCCGTCATGATCGGCCGCGCCGCCCAGGGGCGTCCGTGGATCTTTGGCGAGATCGCGCATTTCCTCGACACGGGGGAAACGCTTGCTGCGCCTTCGCCACTGGAAGTGCGCGACATCCTGGTCGGCCACCTCGAAGCCCTCTACGCGTTCTACGGCGAACTGCCCGGCGTGCGCATCGCACGCAAGCACCTGGGCTGGTATGCGAAGGACCGGCCCGAGAACGCCGCGTTCCGTGCCGTCGTCAACGGCACCGACTGCGCCGCGACACAGTTGCGCATGACGCGCGACTACTTTGACCGCCTCGCCGACCTCGAACCGCTGGCCGCCTGAGGCCTGCTCAGGGCAGGGCCTGGAAAGGACACAGGTGCGTCCAGATCTCGCCGAGCTGTGCCGTCGAATAATTGTGGATACCGACGAACAGGGTGAACCAGAGATCGCTGTATCGGACCCAGCCGTGATCCCGGAACCGGTTGTAGTCATCAATTGCCGGAGTCGCCAATGAATCGCCATTGCCGACATGGATGTCGATCGGAATATGGCGGGGTGCCGCGGCGACGATCGCATCGCATTCGGCCTCACTGCTGCAGGCGAACGAGCTCATGGCGCCGGCACTGACCGCGAAGGCGGCGAATGTGTCGATCGAGAGCGGCGCACCGAGATCGTTGAAGACGATGTCGTACATGACATGTCCGCCGGCCGAGAATCCCCAGCCGATGCGGCGGCTTCGGTCGATGTTGTAGGCGGCCTCGGCATCGGCGATGGCCGCGGCAAAAATGTCGTAGTCGCTCGGGTTCGGTGGCGGCGGCACCCAGCCGCCCAAGGCCTCGGTACCGACCGGAGCAACGACGATGAAGCCATTCGCGCTGGCCACCGGGGCCCAGGTATTGCGTGCCGTCTGCGCCGCGGCATCGCCCTGGCCCGGTCCGGCCTGGCCGTGCAGGGCCAGCACCAGCGGCACCGGATGCGCCGGCGAATAGGACGCGGGAACGGAGAGATACACGGTATGCGTGCCGTATCCGGGCACACTGACCGACCGCGAGATGCTGCCAACTGCCCCGCCACTGCCGTTCGACGGCAGCCGCGTGATGGGCTGGGTTGGCTGGAAGCCGTCCACGAACAACGCATCGGGATGGGTGCAGACCCAGGCGGGCAGCACCCCGACGCTCGTGGCAAATGCCGGGTGCGAAGCGGGCAATGTCACCAACAGCACACCCCAGAGTACGATGATTCGCAGCGGATGCCCAACGATGGCCCGAATCATGGCAGCGCCTCCGATCAGGGAAGAATCTGCTACATAGTGGCCCAAATTCATGTCTGCTGCGTCAGCGGCGAGCGGCACCGGCAGTCCGAAGGGCCTTCCTGGGCCGCATTCGCAGCGCAGCGCAGTCAGCGACCAACGAACGCCGGGGTTCGAATCATCGTGCGGGTGTCCGCAAGCCCGGACCACCACCCTCATTCCCCTGCGGGGACTTCTCCCGCCAGCGGGAGAAGGAAAATCTCCGTGCAGCACGATCCTGGGCGTTCCGTATGCCGGCGCAGGCAAGACAGGTCGAAGGGCCTTCCAGGGCGGCATTCGCAGCGCAGTGCAGCCAGCGGCCGACGAATGTCGCGGTTCGAATCGTCGTCTGGGTGTCCGCAAGTTCGGACCACCACCCTCATTTCCCTGCGGGGACTTCTCCCGCCAGCGGGAGAAGGAAAATCTCCGTGCAGCACGATCCTGGGCGTTCCGCCTGCCGGCGCAGGCAAGAGAGGCTGAAGGGCCTTCCTGGTCGGTATTCGCAGCGCAGTGCTGCCAGCCGCCGACGAATGCCTGGTTCGACGCGTCGTGCGGGTGTCCGCAAGTTCGGACCACCACCCTCATCCCCCTGCGGGGACTTCTCCCGCCAGCGGGAGAAGGAAAATCTCCGCGCAGCATGCTCCTGGGCGTTCCGCCTGCCGGCGCAGGCAAGAAATAGTTCCGGTCAATCCGACCCGGGATGCTTCTCCCGCTGGCGGGAGAAGCTGCCGACAGGCTGATGAGGGTGGGCCGGCGAAGTCCGATGCCAGCACCCTCGATGCGCGGCCACCACTCTCTGTTCCCCTCCAGTCAGAGGTAGATGCAAATTCTTCTGCAGGCACCCGATGCCGAGTGCCTCGCGCGTCGGTGATCGAAGGCCTGCCGAGGTGGACGCGCGCACCGGCGCATGTCAGCTCAGGGTTGCTTGGCTGCCTTCTTTGCCTTCTTCTCCTCGTCCAGCCTGTTCAGCGCGACCAGGGCCTGGTGGATCCGGGCGATGTCGCCGACCTGTTGAAAGTGCGGCGAGGAGAAGCGATCGCCGGAGAGCCCGGTCGCTTGTGAACCGAGTGAGCCGAGCTCGCCGATGATCGCTCCGACCTGTTGCGGATCGTCGAAGCCGCCGCTCTGCAACAAGGTCTCGCCCTGGCCATCGACGAGCCGGAAGTAGAACTTGCCATCGGACTCCCGATACCGCTTCCACTGCGGCGGTGACTCCTGCGCGGAATCCGCGGCTGAATCCGCCATGCGCGCGACCGACAGCGCACGGACGCTGCCGAGACCGACCGTCTCGCGCAAGGCGGCCAGCAACGGTGCGCTGCGCTCACGTGCCTTGGCTGCCCCTGCGAGCAAGCGGTCCTCGATTTCATCGGGTCGGGCGATCAGCGTTTCGTAGCGCTCGCGGGCATCGCCGAGTTCGGCCTCCAGACGCTCGAACAACCGCTGCTTGGCCTCGCCCCAGGCGATACCGTCGGCAAACGCCTGGCGCATGGCGGAGGTTTCTGCGGGGCTGGCAAAGGCCTGGTAGATCGCGAACAGGTTCGAACCCTCGGGGTCCTTGGCCTCGCCCGGCGCGCGCGAATCGGTGACGATGCCGAGAATCGCCTTTTTCATCTCCTTCGCGGGCAACCACAAGGGGATCGTGTTGTTGTAGCTCTTCGACATCTTGCGGCCGTCGAGGCCGGGCAGCGTGGCGACGTTGTCGTCGGTGACCGCTTCGGGCAGCACGAACGGATCGTCCTTCGATTTGGTGACGGCGCGGTAGGCGTCGCCATAGAGGTGATTGAAGCGCTGGCCGATGTCGCGGGCCATCTCGATGTGCTGGACCTGGTCGCGCCCGACCGGCACCCGGAGCGCGTTGAAGATCAGGATGTCGGCGGCCATCAGCACCGGATACATGAACAATCCGGCGCTGACCCCGGCATCGCCGTCCTCGTTGTCGGCCAGGTTGCGGTCGACCGCGGCCTTGTAGGCGTGCGCGCGATTGAGCAGGCCCTTCGCGGTGACGCAGGTCAGCAGCCAGGTCAGCTCGGGAATCTCGGGGATGTCGGACTGCCGATAGAAGAAGGCGCGATCCGTATCGAGGCCGAGGGCGAGCCAGGTCGCGGCGATTTCCAGGCGCGACTGCGCGATGCGGGCCGGATCCTCGCACTTGATCAGGGCGTGGTAGTCGGCGAGGAAATAGAAGGACTCGACATCGTCGCGACGGCTCGCTTCGATGGCCGGCCGGATCGCCCCGACATAGTTGCCGAGGTGCGGAGTGCCGGTCGTGGTGATGCCGGTCAGGGTGCGGATCTTGTCGGTCATTTTCGGGTCGGGACGCTGGATCAGGCCGCCAAGTCTAGCGAATTCGAGCTCTGCGTCCGCACAACGCAGCCGAGTCCGGGACCATCGCTCGGATAAACGCCAGCCAAACGGGCCGGCTCGGGTCAACCCCGAACGCTGCAGGGCCGCGTTGAACCGATCACCCACCCGCAACAGGAGTTGCCCCATGCGTGCCCTGCTCTGTTCCGCCCTGCTCGCCCTGAGCGCCGCCTCGCCGGTCTTTGCCGGCAACCTGCTCGATCTCGCCGTGGTCGATCGCGACACCGGAACGACCTTGCGCACCTACATGAGCGACGGTCGCCTCTACGTCGCCGGCAAGCCGGGCCATCGCTACGCCGTGCGCATGGTCAACCGGACCGGCGGACGCCTGCTCGCCGTGCTTTCGGTCGATGGCGTCAATGCGGTCAGCGGCGAGACTGCCAACGCCAACCAGAGCGGCTACGTGCTCGGCCCCTGGGAATCGACCGAGATCAATGGCTGGCGCAAGAACCTCAATGAGATCGCCCAGTTCAATTTCACCGCCTTGCCGGACAGCTATGCGGCCCAGACCGGGCGGCCGATGAACGTCGGTGTGATCGGCGTGGCCGTGTTTACCGAGCGCAGCGAGCGCTGGATTGCCGAGGAGCGTGACAATCGCGCGCAGCCTCCCGCCCCGCCGGCCACGCGTCCCTGGGCCAAGGATGCCGAATCCGCCGAAACCATGGCAGGTGCCGCCGAACCACCGGCCGCCGGCATGGCCTCGAAGTCGCGCTCGGCCGACGCCATCGCGCAGAGCCGGCCGCAGCGTGAACGTCTCGGCACGGGCCATGGCGAGCGCGAATGGTCCCAAGTCGGCACCACACGCTTCGAGCGTGCCAGCAGTCGCCCGGCCGAGACCGTCGCCATCTGGTATGACAGCTACCGCAACCTGGCCGCCCGCGGCATCATCCCGCGTCGTCCGCTGGCCAGCCGCGAACCCGAGCCGTTCCCGAACGGCTTCGTTCCGGATCCGCCGGGTCGCTATCGCTGAGCTGCTGAAGGGCAATGACCGCCCCCGCATGTTGCGGGGGCGGTTGCGCGTACTGAAGCCCATGCAGTCCTCCTTGGGGCGGGTGGGCGGAGTACGAGCCGGTCTGCGGTCGCAGCATCACGGGTCCTGGCCGCGTATCCGGGGCTGGTCGCCAGGTCACTGTATTCGCACGCCATGGCGTGCGAGGATCGGGGCACCGGCCCGGGCACCGCCCAGCCGGCTTCCCGTTTTGCAGCCCTGGGGGCCAATCCATGATCCAGCGACTTCCGCGCGCACTCGCGCTTGCCGGACTTGCCTTGTCGTTCATTCTTGCCGGCGCGCCATCGATGGCCGCGCCGTCCGATGGGGCCGGCTACTGGCGCGATGCGCCCGGCCGGGCCATGCCGCAAGGCGTGACGGCGCCGGCTTCGTTGCGCAGTCTCGATCTCGACTTCGCAGCCTTGAGCGCCGAACTGTTGCAGGACGGCGGGGTCGGTCGTGAACTTTCCCTGCCGATGCCGGCAGGCGGGTTTGCGAGCTTCATGCTGTCCGACTCGGGCACCTTGCCGGCCGAACTTGCCTCCCGCTATCCGCAGATTCGCAGCTACGTCGGCAGTGACGCCGGCGGCCGCCATGCACGCATCGACGTATCGCCACTCGGCCTCAACGCGATGGTCTTCGCCGGCAGCGAATCCTGGCTGGTCAGGCCGGTCGAGTTCGGCACCGGCAGCGCCTATGTCAGCTTCCGCCGTGACGCAATCGCCGGCGCCGGAGAGCCGTTCGTTTGCGGCACGCACGAGATCCGCGAGCCGGAGTTGTTCGCTTCGCCGGCGATCCGGACCACGACCGGCACCACCCGGCGCGGCTATCGCGCCGCCGTTGCGGCCAACCACAACTACGTTGCCGCCATTGCCGGCGCCAACCCGCCATCCGTGGCACTCGGGCTCGCCGCGGTCACCGTGGCCATGAACCGGGTCAACGAGGTCTACGAAAACGACTTTTCCGTGCACATGACCCTGGTGCCGAACAACGACCTGATCATTTATCCGGACGCGGGCACCGATCCCTACTCGAATGGAAGCGGGGCGATCAACGAGAATACGCCGAACCTCAATGCGGTGATCGGCAGTGCGAACTACGATATCGGCCACGTCTTCACGACGGGCAGCGGCGGAGTCGCCGGACTCGGCGTGGTCTGCGGATCCGGCAAGGGCCGTGGCACGACCGGCCTGAGCAACCCGGCCAGCCTGACCAGCGACACCTTCTACATCGACTATGTGGCCCACGAAATGGGCCACCAGTTCGGCGGCAACCACACCTTCAACAACAGCTGCGGCGGCAACCGCGCCGCTTCGGCTGCGTACGAGCCCGGCAGCGGCTCGACCATCATGGCCTACGCAGGAGTCTGCTCGCCGAACCTGCAGCCGCACTCGGATCCGTATTTCCACGCCAAGAGCCTGCAGGAAATCGGCAACTTCACGAACGGCTCGGGTGGCGCCTGCTCGGTGACCGCGCCGAACAACCAGTCGCCCGTGGTGGCCGCCCTCAGCGGTCACACCATACCGGCCGACACGCCCTTCGCCCTGACCGGCTCGGCCACGAGCGTGGCCCCCGGCGCCGCCCTGACCTTCGGCTGGGAACAGTACGACCTCGGCGCCGCGACCGTCGATATCAATGTCGACCCCGGCAATGGCCCGATCATCCGCTCGTTCAATCCGACCCCGACGCCGACCCGCACGGTTCCGAACTTCGCCAAGCTGCTGACCGGCACCTCGACGATCGGCGAAATCCTGCCGACCACCACCCGCGCGCTCAATTTCCGCCTGACCGTATTCGACAACGTGGCCGGCGGCGGCACAACGGAAAGCCAGAACCTGGGCCTGCAGGTGGTCAACACGGCCGGACCGTTCACAGTCACTTCCCCTCTCGCCGGCGCCACCTGGAACGCCGCGGTCAGCGCCAGCGAGACGGTGACCTGGAATGTTGCGGGAACCGATGTCCCCCCGGTTTCCTGCACCAACGTCGATATCGACCTCTACACCGGAACCGATTTCGATGTCCCCGTGGCATCGCTGGCCGCCTCCGTTCCGAACATCGGCAGCGCACTCGTTGCGGTGCCCAACCTGCAATCCGGCACGGCCCGGGTTCTGGTCCGCTGCGCGGACAATCTCTTTTTCGCCGTCAATCCTGGCAACTTCACGATTGTCGGTTCCGACCAGATCTTCGCCGATGGCTTCGACTGAGGGCGGGCGAGGCCGTCGCGCATGTCGCGTCGGCTTCGACCCTGCTTGCCGCCAGCGATTCGATCCGCCTCGTTCGAGCACTCCCCCGGCGGTTCGGCCTGACTGCCCGACGGCCTGACGGCCTGACGGCGGCAGAACCTGCTGCGTTGAGAAGCCCCGGGTCAGCCGATGCACTGCACCGTCGACGGCCCCAAAGCGGCGCACAGCGATAGCCATTCCAGAGGTCCGTTTCAGCAATCGATAGGGCGCGCGAATCGAACGGCCCGGTCCCGCTCCGAAGCCCCGGATTGTTCGACCTGAACGACTTCCCCGGGGCCCCAAAAAATAGTTTGCGCCAGCGCCCAAAACCTATTGCGCAAGGGGCGGGATAGGAAGACTATCCGCCACGATCGCCCGCAATGGTGCGATTCAGGAGGCACGTCCAAGGGGGTTCCACCGGTTTTGTTCGCTCTGCCGCGATGCGTGGCGGATTGACCGTATGTGTCTATTCACATTTTACTTTGGGGAAATATATGAAGTCGTCATCTTCCGTGATGCGCGGCATGGTTGGCCGCACAACACCGCTGGCAAGCGCTCTTGCCCTGACATTGTTTACCGGACTCGCCTCGTCGGCGTCGGCCGCCTACAACCCGATTATCGAACTGAGCCAGACATTGCCGACGGCAGTCCTGGCGACCACCAATACATTGAACGCCTCGCCGGCCGAGGGCGCCGCGTATTACACGATCGTCTTCAAGGACGCGCCCGTAGCCACTTACGACGGCAGCGTCGCGGGCATTCCGGCCCCCGGCAATGTGGTGCGCAGTGGCGTGATCACGGGCAAGGTCGACGTCAAGTCGCCGGCGGCCCTCGCCTACATCAGTCACCTTCAGGTCAAGCAACAGGCCTTCCTCGACAATCTGAGCGCCACGCTGAACCGGCCGCTCGATGTCATGGCCCGCATGCAGCATGCGCTGAATGCCGTGATCGTTCGCCTCGACAGTGCCGAAGCCTCCGCGGTCATGAAGCGCCCCGACGTGCTGTTCATCGAGCGCGAACACCTGCTCCAGCTCGATACCGATCGCGGGCCGGCCTTCATCGGCGCACCGGCGATCTGGGGCGGCATGACCGCGAGCGGTGTCGCCACCAAGGGTGAAGGCATCCTGTTCGGCGATATCGACTCGGGCATCAACTGGGAGAGCCCGGCCTTCGCCGCGGTCGGCCCGATCGACGGCTATGCCCACCAGAATCCGCTCGGCGCCGGCAACTACCTCGGCCAGTGCGCCCCGGGTGGCGTCGACGCCGGCAAGTGCAACGACAAGCTGATCGGCATCTACAACTTCGCCGCACCCGGCACGACCGGTACCGACATCGAAGGCCACGGCTCGCATACCGCGAGCACGGTGGCCGGCAACCAGTGGAACGCGGTCTACGCCAGCGGGCCATTCACGATTTCCGGTGTTGCCCCGCATGCCAACGTGATCGCCTACCTGGCCTGCCCGACCACGAGCTGTCCGTCAACGGCGACCTCGCAGTCGGCCAACCAGGCCGTCGTCGACGGCGTCGACGTCATCAACTATTCGATCAGCGGCGGCACCTCGCCGTGGACCGATGCAACATCGACGGCCTTCCGCAATGCCGTGGCTGGCGGCGCATTCGTCGCCGCATCGGCCGGCAACACGAGCACTTCGGTGCCGAATCCGCAAGGCCAGGTCAACCACATGGAACCGTGGGTCGAGACCGTCGCCGCTTCGACTGAAGATCGCATTCTCGCGGTCAGCCTCGATCTGACCAGCGAGGCTTCGCCGCCGGCGAACACGCAGGACATTCCGATGCGACCGGGCGGCGCCCCGTTGCCGACCGAGAACCTCGTCGACGTGCCGTTGATCAAGAGCCCGAATTTTGCCAACGGCTCCACCGACGGCTGTGCCGCCTACCCGGCCAACACCTTTGTCCGCACAGGCGCACCGACCGACCGCATCTTCTTTGACGGCTTCGATTCCGATCCGCCACCCGATGTCTCCCGCGGCGCGGTGGCCGTGCTTCATCTGGACGGTACCGCCAGCTCCTGCGGCAGCGGCACGCGTCGGGCGAATGCGCTTGCAGCCGGTGCTGTCGGCGTCATTTTCGTCGATGCCGTCTACCTTAATCTCGGTGCCGCCGACACCTCGTGGTCGATGTTGATGAGCGACTGGACCAACCTCGAGGCCGGCTCCAATCCGGCCACGGCGACGGTATCGATCGACATCGCCGCGCGTGCCTTCCCGGGCCCGGGTGACCAGATCGCCTCGTTCAGCTTCCGCGGACCGCGTCTCGTCGGTGGCCAGGGCATGGTCAAACCCGACATCACCGCTCCCGGCGTGGACATCCTTGCGGTCGGCGCCTCCAGCCTGGTCGGACCGAATGGCGTGATCCTGCTCAACGGCACCTCGATGTCGAGTCCACACATGGCCGGATCCGCCGTGCTCATGCGCGCGCTGAATCCGACATGGTCGCCGACACAGGTCAAGTCCGCCCTCAATCTGAGCTCGAACAGCTTCGGTGCGGTCAACCAGGATGGCACCCCGGTCAGGCTCTGGGACTACGGCTCCGGTCGTGTCAATCTGGCCTCGGCCTCCAAGGTCGGCCTGATCATGGATGAGACCTCGGCGAACTTCGTGGCCGCCAATCCGGCGATCGGCGGCGACATTTCGACGCTGAACCTGGCCAGTATTTCAAAGTACGACTTTGTTGGCGATGCCACTTTTTCTCGCACGTTCCGCCGCGCACGCTCGGGCCCACAGACCTACACGCTGTCCGTCACCGGTTTCCCGGCCGGCTCCGTTGAGTTCTCGCCGGCATCCTTCTCGGTCAGTTCGAGCGGCTCGAGCACGATCAGCGTAACGGCGCATGGCCTGATGATGACCCAGGCGCAATGGAATCTCGGCGAACTGATCCTGACCCCGGCCGGTGGCGACGAACCGACGTTGCATTTGCCGATCGCGCTCAGTCCGTCCGGACCAAAGATTGAAACCGCGCCATCGCTGATTTCAGGCAGCTCTGATACTACGGTCAGCAATGACCTGACCATCACCAATATCGGCAATCCGACCCTCAACTGGTCTGTGACGACGTCAGGCACCGCGCAGGTCACCCCGCTCAACACGACGACCTCGGGCAGTGGCGAGTTGGGCGGCTACTACGTGCCCGACATGGAAGGCGACTACATCTCGCAGAACTTCGACACACTGGGAACCACGCACGTCACGACCCTGCGTGCGAACGGATTCACCCTGCCGGGCGGCAGTTCGCTGACCACGGGCAACACGCCGTCGGTGAGCTTCAGCATCTATGCCGACAACGCCGGCGAACCGGCCGGTGCTCCGGAAGGATTCGGCAGTGCCCCGGTCTGGACCTACGCCTCGACGATCGGCACCAGCACCGGCATCACGACCACGGGCGGCAACCTGCAGCTCAACCTGGCCGCCGCCGGCGTCCCGTCGCTCGACCTGCCGGCCGGCCGCTACTGGATGACGGTCTATCCGACCATCAACAGCAGCAGCTCCAGCCTGCTCTGGGCATGGCGCACCAGCCCCGATGCACAGATCGGCAATGCGCCGGTGGTCTATGAGCCGTATTTCGACAACGCCAACTTCTACAACTTCACCGGTGTGACGGCGATGTCGGCCTTCGTCCAGGGCACGGTCAACTGCGCGCTGCCGGCCTGGGTCAACCTGACCACCACCTCCGGCTCGCTCGGACTCGGCGGCTCGCAGACGATACCGGTCGAGTTCGATGCAACCGGCCTGAGCGCCGGCACCTACACCGCGACCCTGTGCATCGGCAGCAACGCTACCAATGCCGCCACGGTTACGGTACCGCTGACCTTCACGGTTCCGAACGGTGGCGCGATGCCGCCGACCCTGAGCAAGGCGTTCTCGCCGAGCAGCGTGGTGGTCGACGTTCCCAGCACGTTGACGCTGACCCTCAACAACGCCGGTCCGACCATTTCGACCCTCAGCGCTGACCTGGTCGACACGTTCCCGGCTGGACTCGTGGTTGCGGCCACCCCGGCATCAAGCACTACTTGCCCCAGCGGTGCTGTCACCGCCGTGGCGGGTTCGGGCTCGGTCACACTCGGCAGCGGCGCGCAGATCCCGGCCACTGGCAGCTGCACGGTATCGGTCGACGTAACCTCGTCTTCGGCAGGAAGCTACGACAACACGGTCGCGGCCGGGGCCCTGCAGACCAACAACGGCAACAACGCCGCGCCGGCCAGCGCGACGCTGACCGTGACCACGATTCCACCGTGCCAGACCGGTAGCCCGGTCGAGGTCAAGGCCACGGCCGGCACGCCCGGACCGACCGGTTACCCGACCCTCAAGGACGCCTTCGACGCGGTCAATGCGGGCACCCACCAGGGCGTGCTGACGGTCGACGTCTGCGCCGACTCGACCGAGACGGCCAGCGCCGTGCTCAACGCCAGCGGCTCGGGTGCGTCGTCGTACACGGCGGCCACGATCAAGCCGGCTGGCGGCGCCGCGCGCACCGTAAGTGGTGCGATCGCGGCAGGCAGCCCGCTGGTCGGCCTCAATGGCGCCGACAACGTCACGATCGACGGTCTCAACAGCGGCGGCAACGCCTTGACCCTGTCGAATACCACGGCTTCCGGCACGACAGGCACATCCACCATTCGCTTCATCGAGGGTGCCACCGGCAACGTGGTCACGAATGCGACGATCCTCGGTTCGGCGACGGGCGGTACGACGGCAGCTACGGGCACCGTGCTGTTCAGCACGAGCACAGTGGCTGGTGGAAACAGCGGCAACACGATCTCGAACAACGACATCGGACCTGCCGGAGCTAGCCTGCCGGCCAAGGCGATCCAGGGCCTTGGCACCAGCGTCGCCAATGCCAACGCGAGCAACACGATCAGCGGCAACAAGATCCACGACTCGTTTGCAGCAGGCACGTCCAACGCGGCCATCTCCGTGTACAACTTCAACACGGACTGGACGATCGCAAACAACCGGATCTACCAGACGGCCCCGCGTACGTTCACGAGCACGGCCTTGCGCCACACCGGCATCCTGATCGATGCGTCGAGCAATGCGAATGGCGGCAACGCGTTCCAGATCACCGGCAACGTGATCGGCTTCGGCGCAGCGGATGGAACCGGGACAACCACGATCAACGGCTCGTCGAACGAGTTCCGCGGCATCCTGCTTAATGCTTCGGGCACGACCACGCCGAGCACCGTGCAGGGCAATACGGTATCGGGCATCAACCAGTCCACGTCGCGCAATTCAACGACTACCTCGAGCTCTGCATTCATTGGGATCCAGGTCGGGGGACCGAGTTTTGACGCGCCGGCCAACGCGCTGAATAACACGGTCGGCAGTCTCGATGGCGCGTCAACGATCGTCATCAACTCGAGTTCGACCACCGCGAACACCGCCCCAGCCATCGCGATACTTGACTTCAACTTCGTCAGCGGGCTATCGGTGTCGAACAACACGATCGGTGCGATCACGATCAACCAGAATGGGGGAGCCGGTACAGCCACCGGCATCCGAGGGATTGTGTCGTCCACGACCGGGGGTATCACGCGCACGATCAACAACAACACGATCGGCGGGTCCACGGCAGGCGGCGCTATCGTCAACAACCTGACGGGTGGCGTGGTCTACGGCATGGAGGTGCGAAACACAACCTTCGCCGCCGTAGGCAACCTGGTGCAAAACATCACCAACAACAGCACCACTGCCAGCACGATTGTCATAGCGGGCCTGCTCACGACCGGAAGCACCGGCGCTAACGTGATTTCGCAAAACACCTTCCGTTCGCTAGTCAATAATGCGGGCACGATCAACAACTCGATCTATGCGATGTACACGAGTTTTGCCAACAACTCCGGGAGTATCGTCGAACGCAACTTCGTGCATTCTCTAGTGGTCAACTCGACCGCGCTGAACAGCCAGATCGCCGGCATCCTGCCGGTGGCAGGCAGCGGCACCTACAAGAACAACATGGTGCGGCTGGGATATGACGCGGATGGAAATTCGATCACGGCCGGTATCGTGATGTACGGCATGTTCGAGGTCGCCGGGACCAACAACATCTACAACAACAGCGTCTATATCGGCGGTACTGGCGTGGCCTCGTCGAGCAATACATTCGCCTTTGTCAGCAACGTGACCACGGGTACGCGCAATTACCTCGACAACATTTTCTGGAATGCGCGCAGCAATGCATCGGGCTCCGCTGTCAACACTGCGGGACTGTTATCCGCAGCCACCGGCGCAACCAGTGACTACAACGATCTGTTCGCGGATGGCGTTGGCGGTGCTGCTGGCCCGATGGCCGCTGGCCTGGACGCCAACAGCATCGCGGTCAATCCGCTGTTCGTCGCCCCGACCGGCACGTCGGCCACCGTGGACCTGCATCGGCAGGCCGGCAGCCCGGTTATCGGAGCAGGCACTCCGATTGCAGGTGTAACCGACGACTTCGACGGAGATCCGCGTTCGCCGACGACGCCATCGATCGGAGCTGATGAGTAGAAAGCGGATCACTTTGGATCCCTGCAAAGGGCGCCCCTCGGGGCGCCCTTTTTTTGTTCGAATCTTTTCGGATTCCGTCGGCTACGGACCTTTTGCCGCCCACCATTTGGGCAACCCGGATACGCTGAACGCCGCTTTTGTGAGCGAGTCCTCGACACGTCGGGGCAGATTGCTGGAGGCTGTCGCACGAATTTGATCAAGTCGAGGCGATTTGGAAATGCGGCAACTGGTTGTTCTTGCGCTGTTCCTCGCGTTTGCGAAACTTGCTGTCGGGGCACCGGGCACGGTGAGTCTGGACGCGGCGACTCTGAATTCGATGGTGCGTTCGGCACTCGACGAGAATATCGCCGTTCCGGAGTTTCCGGCGGGACCCGGAATCCTCGCAGAATTCGATTTCCGTCGAATCGATGTCTATGCACCGGGAGCACGCATCATCGTCGTGGACTCCAATGGTGAGCACGAGCTTCCGCGCAGCCGCCGCATCCATCTGGTCGGCTACAGCAAGGATGGCAGCTCGCGTGTCGGACTCTCTTTCGACCCGAATTCGGGCAGCGAGCCTTACGGCGCCGGATCGGGGCCGACCGGAGCCTTTGTCCTGCGCAGCGAACGCACGAGTGGCGGCTGGCGCCTGCATGCGGTCAGTGCCGAAGCCGCCCTGCCCCCCGGCACGAAGCTGGATTTCGTAGCCAACGACGACTCACTGCCGGATCCGAACGCCGCACCGGAGCCACTGGAACACCTGCTGGATGCGCAAAGTCCGACCGGCGCCTTGCGCAATGCCGTGGTCGCGGTAGACACCGACACCACCTTCATGAGCAAGCGTTTCGGCGGCAACACCACCCAGGCAACAGCCTGGATCGCCGATCTGTTCGCGCAGATGAACGTGATGTACGAGCGCGACCTTGACGTGCACCTGCAGCAGGGCACGACCTTCCTGCGTACGACATCGGATCCATACGCCAACTCGGACAGTTCGGCCACATCGGCCATGCTCGGCGAATTCGGCACCTACTGGCAGAACAATTACAGCAGCGGCGGTAGTGCCGTCACCCGCGCGTTTGCGATGCTGCTGTCGGGCAATTCGTCATCGGGCAATTCGGCCTCGGGGATCGCCTGGGTCAACGCCTATTGCCGCACCAACAGCAGCGGCGGCAGCTACAGCACCAACCAGATCTTCACCAACCCGGCGATCGGCGTCGCTTCGAGCGCCTTCATCGTCGGCCACGAACTCGGCCACAATTTCGGTGCCTCGCACACGCACTGCACGAACGTGACGACCGGTGCCGCACCGACCGGCACGAACACGATCGACCAATGCTTTGCCGGCGAGAGTGGTTGCTATTCAGGGCCGGTCAGTTGCCCGACCGGCACGCCGAATGCACCGAAGGGCACGGTCATGAGCTACTGCCATGTCAGCAGTGCCGGCTGCGGGCAAAACGTGCAGATCTTCAGCCCGACCCACATCACCGTGATCCGCAACCGCGTCGCCGCCAATACGCCCAGCTGTCTGACCCTCGGCGTCGACCAGATCTTCGCCAGCGGCTTCCAGTAGCCGCGCCGTTTCGACTTCGCCTCAGCCTTCGGCTTCGAGCGAAACCGATGTCGCTGGCGCGGGTTCGACCGCACCGATTTCGGGATGGATGCGGATGACCGAACGACGTGCCTCGCGGCGACGTGGCTCGCGTGGCACGTCGAGGCGAATGCTGCTGCGCTCGATCACGCGGCGCTCGATCATCTGGCGGTCGGCGCGATGAATGGTCTGTTCGAGGTCCTCGTCGTTCTTGCGCATCGCGAGGCCGTATGAAAACGGTACGGTTTCCTGGGTCGCCAGCGCGCCCTGCAGGCGTGCGGCAAAGGACTCCAGCGTGGCCTGGTCACACTGCTGCAGCAGGATCACGAACTCGTCGCCGCCGAGGCGAACGATGGAGTCGTCCTTGCGCACGATGCGCTCGAGGAAGCGGGCCACGCGAACGATGGCCTGATCGCCTGCCCGGTGCCCGTAGGTGTCGTTGTAGCGCTTGAGGTGGTCGATGTCGATGACCACGCTGGCCCAGCACGCGCCGGGCCTGGCGTCGGCCTGGAACGCGGCGAGGTGGCGACGGTTGTAGCAACCGGTGAGCGGGTCCTTGCGGCTCTTTTCGAGCAGCCGGTGTTCGTTGCGGCTGCGCTCGCTGATGTCGATGGCGCAGCAAAGCACTTCGCGGCTGCCGTCAGCCAGGGTCCGCATCTGGTTGCGGAACTCCCAGACCAGTTCGCCGCCGTCGCGCCTGAGCATGTGTACGGCGCCCGAGTCGGTGCCGTTGCGCCCGACATTGAGCAGGTATTGCGAAAACGCGTCGTGTTGGCGTGGCACGACGAAATCGGACAGGTTCTTGCCGATGATGTCCTCGGCGGGAATATCTAGGGCGCGGGCGAAGGCCGGGTTGACCAGGGTCAGCATGCCATTCAGATCGTGGGTAAACACGATGCCGAGGCTCAGGTCGATCAGTTCCCGGTAGTGGCGTTCGCTTTCTTCGAGCCCGCGCACGAGCTGGAGTCGCGCGGTGACATCGACAACGACGATCAGCCAGACGGCACGCCCGGCATGGCTGATCTTCTGCACGTTCAGCTCGACCCAGAGCGAACTGCCGTCGGCACGACGATGGCGAACGAGGCCGCTAACCGGCACTGCATCGTCGCTGTGGGAATCACCCGTTGTTGACTGCTGCAACTTCGAGATGCGCAAGCCGCGCAGATCGCGCTGGGCGAAACCGTACAGATTGGCGACCGCGGAATTCGCCGCGACGATTTCGAGGAATTCGCAGTCGACGAGCAGGGTCGGGATCGGCGTCGCGACGAACAGCGATTCTCCGACGACGCCGGCTTCGGCGCACTCGCGGTCGGCGAATCCCTCGGCGATGCTGCGCCTGCCATTGCCAGCGCTGGCCCGACGCATCGACACGAGCACCGCGGCGACCGCGGCGGTCAGCAGCAGGGCCAGCAGCGGCGGGGCGAAAAGGTGGGTGTTGGTGCCCAGCGTAACGACCGCGATCAATGCCAGTATGGAGATCACCATCGATCGTCCAAGCAGGGAGCTGCGCTCCGGCGGCTCCATCAGGTTCGCCAGTTGCGGCTGGTCATTGTGCTTTCGAGCGAACATGCGAGTGGCCTGTGCGAGGTTCGTCGTGCGTGCTCCAGGGCGAACCCGATCCGGGTTGTCCTGGCTATCGTCCAGATCCGCCTGCCGATTCCGGCAGATGTATCCCGCCCGCAGCCGCTATGCCTGCACTGCGGTGGTCGCCGGCGCTGGGGCCGGAGATGGTCAAGGGCGCTGCACTCGTCCCCGTATGACTAGCAAGCAACATGCCACGCGCGAGGAGCGAAACCGGCATCAGGAGCAGACCGTTCGCCTGGCGCCATGCTGGGGCGGGGAGCGCGCCGCGCTTCGCGCATGCGCGCGCGAGGCGTCACCGCATCGGACGCCTTTGACCCGAATCGGGGAATCGACCCTTACGATGGTTGTCACAATCAAGCAACGCGCGGCCGGATCCCGACGAAGCACCTCGTCAAGGGAAAATCCCGTGCATCCGGACCCGGTGAGAACGCGTGGCGCGGAACTCAGTCGCGCATCAGGGTGCTCTTGCCGAACAGGCTTTCAACCAGATCGACCGCCAGCACGGCGGTCTTGTTATGGTCGTCGAACGCCGGATTGAGCTCCATGATGTCGAGCGAGCCGAGCCCGCCGCGGTCGGCGATCATTTCCATGCACAGCTGCGCCTCGCGGTAGTTCGGTCCGCCCGGAATGGTGGTGCCGACGCCTGGCGCGATCTCGGGGTCGAGAAAGTCGACATCGAAACTCACGTGCACGTGGGTGTTCTCGTCGATGTCGGAGAGCGCCTCTTCCATCACGCGCTTCATGCCGATCTCGTCGATGTAGCGCATGTCGTAGATATCGAGGCCGGCGTCGCGAACCAGCTTCTTTTCGCCGGTATCGACCGAACGGATGCCGATCTGGCGGACGCAATCAGGGGTGATCGCCGGCGCATTTCCGCCGAGTTCGGTCAGCTCACGCGGTCCGAGGCCGCAAAGGCAGGCCACCGGCATGCCATGGATGTTGCCCGACGGTGTCACCGAACTCGTGTTGTAGTCGGCGTGCGCATCGAGCCAGAGAATCAGCAGCCGCTTGTTCTTTGCCTTGCAGTGCCGGGCGACGGCGGTGATCGAACCGATGGCCAGGCAATGGTCGCCACCGAGCAGCACGGGCAGATGGCCCTGGTCGAGTTCGGCCGCGACAGCCTCCATCACCGAACGATTCCAGGCCTCGACTTGAGCGAGATGCCGGTAGCCATTGGATGGACCGGTCCACGGATTCATCGGGCCGCTCAGGTTGCCACGATCGACGACCTTGATGCCGCGCTGGGTCAGCGCCTGGCCGATACCTGCCACGCGCAGCGCCTCGGGACCCATCGAGGCACCGCGATGCCCGGCGCCGATGTCCGTGGGTGCGCCAATAAGGGAAACCTGGGTGTCGCGCTGCATGGTGTGTATATCCTTGATCGGGGCGCGCAGGATAACGCTCCGCATCCTCGCTGGCCAATTGAGGGAACTGGCAATCAGCGCTCAAGGACAGTGCGAAACCGGTGGAAACGCAGGGCCGCCCGCAACTTTAGTGGGTCCGGCTCACCGACGGCGCCGGGCCGGAATCCTGGGCGAGCGCGTCGATGAGGCGCTCGATAACGGGCGCCAGTTCGGACAGGGCCGCGGCGACCGAAGCTGCCTTGACGTCAGCGACTCCGAGCTCACGCAGCAATTCGAGCCCCTCGTCGGCCCGCGCCGCCAGCGAGCCGATTTCGTCGTAGCCATAGGAAGCCGCCGAGCCGGCGATGCGATGCACGACGCGCTGCAGGCTGTCGAGCCGGACCGGATCCGGGGCTCCCGAATTCAGCGCCTGCCAGGCCAGCTCCACACTGGCGCGCTTGATCGGAAGGGAGGCCCGGTAGCGTGCGCCCAGCTCGGCAAGTCGGCCGTCGACCTCGCTCATTGCGGCTGTTCCTCCAAGGCACGAAACATCGACGCAAGACTAGCGCAGAATCGACCGATGCAAGCCCGCGTAACGAAGTTTGACGAATCCTTGCCCCGCGGCGATGGCGCGCCGTCCGCAGCATGATAACTTGGCACTCCGACCCGGAGGGATCAAGCGATGAGCGAACTGACTTCAAGAGTTTTTGAACAACTGGATCAATCCCATATTGAATCGATTGCCAGCCAGCTCGGGGTCGATCCGGCCCAGGCCAGCAACGCCGTGCAGCAGGCCTTGCCGCTGCTGATGGGCGGTCTCGCGCGCAACGCAAGTTCCCCGCAAGGAGCCAGCGCCCTGCATTCCGCGCTTGAGCGCGACCACGCCGGCGTCGACATCGGCGGCCTGCTCGGTTCGGTGCTCGGTGGTGGCAGCGGCGGCGGCATCGGCGAAGTTCTCGGCTCGGTGCTCGGCGGCGGCAACGCCGACAGTGCCGGGTCCGGCATCGGCGGCGCCATCCTCGGTCACATTTTCGGCGGCCGCCGCGAACAGGCCGCGCGCGGGCTCGGCCAGACCAGCGGACTCGGCAACCAGGGCGCCGCGCAACTGCTGGCCATGCTCGCACCGCTGGTCATGGCGGCACTCGGCAACATGACGCGCAAGCAGGGCCTCGATGCCAATGGCCTGAGCGGCATCCTCGGCCAGGAAAACAACCGCCTGCAGCAGGGCAGCGTCGGCGGCCTGCTCAGCGGCGTGCTCGATGCCGATGGCGACGGCGAGGTCAGCATGGGCGAAATGCTGCAGGCCGGCGCGGGATTGCTCGGCGCGTTCGGCAAGCGAAATTGATCGTTCGGTTCGAGCCGAGTTGTCTCCAAAACCGTATCGCGACTGAACCCGCTCCTGCACCACCGGGGTATCGGGAGTCTGGGCGGCAGAAAGTTTCCTGACTAGCCTCAACGCTCAGCCAATCGATGACCGTTCGCCCTGAGCGTAGGCCCGCAGGGCCGGAGTCGAAGGGTCGCCCTGGTCGGTGCTTCGACTTCGCTTGCTGGCGCAAGCTACGCTCAGCACGAACGGTTCTCGGTGGCTGTATGTCAGGGCCAATCAGGGAGAGTTTCGAGGCGAAAATGCGGCGGCGCGAGGGCCGATTTGACCCGCGTCGCTGTTGTGAAGCGCTTCGACGATTTGTAGGCCCACGATGGTCGGGTAAAGAAAGACGGAAATAGCGACTTCACCGATGAGTTCGCGGCTCTGACGAGCAAACTGCGACAGCTGCTGCGCCGCATCAACCGGACAAGCGCCGCACACCTGGCTATACGCCGGCGACGGTTGACGCAGGCGTCATTCCTCACGTGTGACGCGCAGCACTTCCTCGGTCGTGGTCACGCCGGCCACGCACTTGCGCCAGCCGTCCTCGAGGATGCTCGGCGCGCGACTGCGGGCATGGCGTTCGAGTTCGGCCTCGGAGGCGCCTTCGTGGATCAGGCGGCGCATGGTCTCGTCGATCGGCACGAGTTCGTAGATGCCGGTGCGGCCCTTGTAGCCGGCATGGCGATTGCCGGCGTCGGCGCGGGGGCGGTACAGGGTGACGATCGCATCGGCAGGCTGGCCGAACGCCGCCAGTTCGGCCGGCGTGGCCTGGTACGGCTCGCGCAGGGCCGGATCGAGTGCGCGCACGAGACGCTGGGCGAGCACGCCGACCAGGCTCGAGGAAAGCAGGAACGGCTCGACGCCCATGTCGCGCAGGCGCGCGACCGCGCCGACCGCCGAGTTGGTGTGCAGCGTGGACAACACGAAGTGGCCGGTCAGCGAGGCCTGCACGGCGGTCTCGGCGGTATCGAGATCGCGGATCTCGCCGACCATGACCACGTCCGGATCCTGGCGCAGGATCGCCCGCAGTCCGCGCGCGAAGGTCATGTCCACGCGCGTATTGACTTGGGTCTGGCCGATGCCGTCGATGTAGTACTCGATCGGATCCTCGACCGTCATGATGTTGCGCGAGGAATCGTTGAGCTTGAGCAGCGCGCCGTAGAGCGTGGTGGTCTTGCCCGAGCCGGTCGGGCCGGTCACCAGCAGGATGCCGTGCGGGCGCGCGATCATCGACTCGAGGCGGGTCCGCGAATCGGTATCCATGCCGAGCTGGGCCAGGTCGAGTCGCCCGGCCTGCTTGTCGAGCAGGCGCAGCACGACGCGCTCGCCGTGGCCGGCCGGTATCGTCGACACGCGCACGTCGACCGGGCGACCGGCGATGCGCAGGCCGATGCGGCCGTCCTGGGGCAGGCGCTTCTCGGCGATGTCGAGCTTGGCCATGACCTTGATGCGGCTGACCACGGCATTGGCGATGCCCTTCTGTGGCGCCAGCACTTCGCGCAGCACGCCGTCGATGCGGAAGCGCACGACGAGGCGGCTCTCGAACGGTTCGACGTGGATGTCCGAGGCGCCTTCCTTGACCGCCTCGGTCAGCAGCGCATTGATCAGGCGGATGATCGGCGCATCGTCTTCGCTTTCGAGCAGATCCTCGGGTTCCGGCAGCTCGTCGGCCAGGGTCTTGAGGTCGAGGCGCTCGTCGAGGTCCGAGACCATCGCGCGGGCGTCGTCGCCCTGTTCGTAGAGGTCACGCAGCAGGCGCTCGAAGGCCACCGGCTCGTAAGGCGTCAGGTGCAGTTCGACGCCGAGATGACGGCGCAGTTCGGCGAGCACTTCGGGACGCACGCCCTGGCGACAGGCGATCTCGGCCGAATCGGCATGCCAGGCGGTCAGGGTGGCGCCGTGGCGCCGGGCGAAGCCGAATCCGGGCCGCGCCGGCCGGCTCTCGACGCGTGCCGGTTCGCTCATCGCCGACCTTGGCCTGCCGGCTTGTCGGTGGCCGCGCCGAGCGCGGGATCACGCAGGAAATCATGCGTCTCGGGCAGCAGCGGCCGTTCGCTGCGCGGGGTCAGCGGCGCGGAGTCCTCGCGCAGACGCAGTTGCTCGGTGCGCATGTAGTTGTATTTCTCGTTCGAGACGGCGGCCTCGGTGGCGGCGTCGCGCAGGATCTGCGGGCGCAGGAAGACCATCAGGTCGCGCTTCTCGTTCTTGTTCGAGCGGTAGCGGAACAGGTTGCCGATGATCGGAATGCTGCCCAGACCCGGCACCTTGCTGTTGCTGTCGCTGACATTGCTGTCGATCAGGCCGCCGAGCACGAGCAGCGCATTGTCGGAAACGAGGACACTGGTCGAGAGTTCGCGCTTGTTGGTGACCAGGTCGACCGCGCCGGTGACCGGCGGTGCCAGCGAGGAGACTTCCTGGTGGATTTCCATGCGCACCGCATCGCCTTCGTTGACGTGTGGGGTGACCTTGAGGACGAGGCCGACGTCCTTGCGCTCGATGGTCTGGAACGGGTTGGTAACCTGACCGTTGCTGCCGCTGCTTGCGGTATTCGTGTACGAGCCGGTCAGGAACGGCACTTCCTGAGCGACCTTGATCTCGGCCTCCTGGTTGTCAAGGGTCAGGATCGAGGGCGTCGACAGGATGTTGGTCTTGCCGTCGCCGCGCAGGGCGCGCACGAGGGCGCCGAGGTTGAGGATCTCCTTGTCCGTGCCCGGGATCTTGATCGTACCGTCGACATAGCCGAGCGAGAGGCCGCCGAGACCGGACAGGCCGAGCGGATTGGTCGCCAGTCCGGTCAGGCTCGAGTTGCCGTTCGGGCCGGGAAAGTTGGTGCCGCCGATGAGGCCCTGGCCGATCGTGTCGCCCTCGGTCTGCGGCGCGGTGAACCACTGCACGCCGATCTCGCTCGCGGTCGAGTCGGCGACCTCGGCGATGATCGCCTCGATCAGCACCTGGGCGCGACGCACGTCGAGCTGGCGCACGACCGAGGCCAGCGAACGGAAAACCGCCGGCGGCGCGCTGATGATCAGCGAATTGGTCTGCTCGTGGGCCTGGATGGTCGCGGTCGAGGCACTGGCCGGTCCGGCCGCCTCACCGGGCTTGAGCGCAGTCGGCGGAGCGATGCCGGTCAGGGTCGCGGCCACGCCCTGCAGGATCGGCACGAGATCCTTGGCGTTGGCGTTACGCAGGTAGATGACCTGGGTATCGCCGCCGTTTTCGAGCGGCGTGTCGAGATGCGCGATCAGCGCGCGCAGCTTGAGCCGCGCGTTCTTGGCGCCGGCCAGCAGGATCGAGTTTGTCCGCGAATCGGCGAACACGCGCGGCGCCTCGGCGTTCGCTTGGGCCGCCTTGTCCTCGGCCAGCGAGGTCAGCGTGCGCGCCATCTCGGCGGCATTCGCATGGGCCAGCGGGATCACCTCGACTTCGGCGTCGGAGACGGTATCGATGCGGTGAATGATGTTGACCAGCCGGGTGACGTTGCCGGCACGATCGGAAATGACCAGCGAGTTCGACGAGGCATGCGCGATCAGCTGGCCGCCCTGCGGCATCAGCGGGCGCAGGATCTGGATCAGTTCGTTGGCCGAGACATGCTTGACCGGAACGATCTGGGTGATCAGCTCGTCGGCGGAATGCTCGCGGTCGCCATTGAGCGCCGCCGAACCGTCCTGCTGGGCCATCGCCTCGGGCACGATCTTGATCATGCTGCCCTGCTCGATCGCGGCGTAGCCGTGCACGCGCAGGACCGAGAGGAACACGTCGTAGATTTCGTCCGGCTTCATCGGCTTGGCCGAAATGACCGTGACCTTGCCCTGCACGTTCGGACCGAGGATGAAGTTCTTGCCGGTGATCTCGGAGACCGTGGCGATCAGGGCCTGGATGTCGGCATCCTTGAGGTTCAGCGTATGCCGGCCATCGGCATTCGCCGACACCGCGGACTGCGGGCTCTGCGCCATGGCATTGGCGAAGAGCAGACTGGCGGCCAGCATGGCGATGCGGATAACGGAGACACAATTCATCGGGTCGGGCTCTTGGTCGGATTGCTGGCAATTGTTCGATTCGGCGACGGCACGGGACGCGTTACGGGCTGCAGTGTGAAGAGGACCGAAGACCCGGCAGCTGCGGTTCCGCCAAGCGTAGCAAAGCCCGCCTGCTGGTGTGCGGTTTCAGGCCCCATTCCCCATTCCCCATTCCCCAATCCCCAATCCCGGCCCTAACGCAACTGGACGTTGATTTCGGTGGGCTGGCCCTCGCGGGTGACCGTGACGCGCACGCTGTTGGCGTCGCGCAGGCTCTCGAGGATCTGCTGGCCGCGCGCCACCGAATCGACCGGTACGCCGTTGACCGCGGTGACGATGTCGCTCGGACGCAGGCCGAGCCGGCCGAGCAGGGCGGCATCGCCATTGATGACGGAAACGCGCACCCCGGTGATACGGCCATTGTCGATGACCGGGTCGACGCGGACGTTCCTCGCCATCTCGGCCGGACTGCCGCCGACCTTGTCCATGGCCTGCTGCCAGTTGATCGAGCCCTGCGGCACGTTGATCGGCGCGAAGTTCGTGATCGCGCCGGGACCCGGGGCAGGCGCGGTGTTGCGCAGTGGCGCACCGCCGCGCTGGTTCATCGGCAGCGGCGCGACGCGGCCGGTCTGCTCGTCCCGGCTCAGGTTCAGGACCTCCTGGACGCCGTCGTGGAGCAGGACCACGCGATCGGCATAGACCTCGTCGAGGCTGACCCCGACCGAGATCTGCTCGCCGGCGCGCCAGGCCCGTTCCACGCCCTGGGCGTCGGCGATCACTGCGATGCCCTGGTGCGGATCGGCGTCGGCGAGGGTGCCACGCAGGCTCAGGTTCAGGGTCGTGGCCGGGGCATTGCTCTGAGCAGGCAGGCGCTGCGGCGCGTTGCCGAACAGATGCCATTTGGCGATCGAGATGGCGGGCCGGTCGCCGGCCGTGACCACGGCCTGGGCGGACACGCCGGCAAGCCCTTCGTCGCGCGGGACCAGCATCCAGAACGTCCTCGCCAGCAGCCAGACCAGCAGCAGGGCGAGCATGAACGTGGAGATCAGCGCCGACCGCTCGGACCAGCGGTCACGACCGGCCCCGGTCAATCCGGTCCCTTTCAGGCGACTCAGCATCGGCACGCTTTCCCATGACATGGTTCGACGCGGACTCTAGCAAATTGCCCGCGCCGACAGGATCGACGCGGTGGCGGACGCGTTGCGAAAACGACGATGGCCTGCGCCGGCCTGGCCGGCGCGCATCCCTCAGTGACGGCCGAAGAAACTTGCGATGCGGTTGAAGAATCCCGGCTTCTTGTGCAGGCCGGCGACGCTGGCGGCTTCGGGCGCGGCCTTGCCAGCTGCAGTGTCGACGCGTGGGGCGCGCTCGCGACGCGGCTTGCGCTCGGGCTTCTGCGTCTCCGCACGCCCTGACCCGGACGGCGAGTCCTGCGCCGTCTGCACGACCGGTTCGCCGGTCGCGGCGCGATTGCGACCGCGACCGCCGCGGCGACGGCGTTTCTTTGGCGCCTCCCCAGCCTGACCCGCCGCGGCCGCCGGGGCGGACGCATCGGTCGCGGGCACGGCGCTGGCCGGCGCCGGGCGCTGAGCGCGCGGCGATTCGCGTCCGGGGCGACGTTCGCCGTCGCGGCCGCGGGCCGGCCGGCCCGCGGAACGCGGCCCGCCCTGGCGCGGTTTCTGTTCCTTTGGCGGGGCGCCGGCGGTATTGCGCAGGTCGTCCGCGGCGTTGGCGGCGGCATCCTCCTCCGAATACACCGGGCGCTCGCGCACGCGCGGCGGCGGCACGACGAGCATTTCGGGGTCCACCGAGGCGGTCGGGATCTTCTGCTCGATATAGGCCTCGATATCGGGCAGGCCCATCGCATAACGGTCGCAGGCGAAGCTGATCGCATCGCCCTCGGCGCCGAGGCGCGCGGTGCGGCCGATGCGGTGCACGTAGTCCTCGGGGTCCTGCGGCAGGTCGAAATTGAACACGTGCGAAACGGCCGGGATGTGCAATCCGCGTGCGGCCACGTCGGTGGCCACGAGGATTTCGATGTCGCCCTTCTGGAAACGTGCGAGCAGGCGTTCGCGCTTGGCCTGTGGCACGTCGCCCGAAAGCGTGGCCACGCGATGGCCGTGCCGCTCGAGGGCGCGGGTGACACGCTCGGCCATGACCTTGGTGTTGATGAAGACGATGCTGCGATGCTCCTGGACCTTGTCGAGCAGGTTCAGCAACAGCGGGATCTTTTCCTCGTTGGCCGGGAAGTAGACGACCTGGCGCACGCGCGAGGCGGTGACCGACTCGGTTTCCGCGGTCACCTTCTCGGGGCTGTTCATGTGCTCGTAAGCGAGTTCGAGGACGCGGTGGCTCAGGGTCGCCGAGAACAGCATGCCCTGGCGCTGCTCGCGCGGGGGCATGCGCCGCATCAGGAAGCGCACGTCCTTGATGAAGCCGAGGTCGAACATGCGATCGGCCTCGTCGAGCACGCAGACGTCGACGGCGCGGAACGAGACCACGTGCTGCTTGAGGTAGTCGATGATCCGGCCCGGCGTGGCGATGACGATGTCGACGCCCTGCTTGAGCATTTCGCGCTGCTTGTCGTAGTCGACGCCGCCGTAGACCAGGGCCGAGGTCAGCCCGGTATGCCGGCCGATGTTGCGGAAATCCTTCTCGATCTGGATCGCCAGCTCGCGGGTCGGCGCAAGGATCACCGCGCGCGGATCGCCGGACTTGCGCTCGACCAGGGCCGGCCTGGTCAGCAGGCGGTTAAGTACAGCAACGAGGAAGGCGGCGGTCTTGCCGGTGCCAGTCTGCGCCTGGCCGGCGATATCGGTACCTTGCAGGGCAATCGGCAGGGTCAGCGCCTGGATCGGCGTGCAGCGCACGAATCCGGTGTCGTTGAGTCCCGCCAGCAGGCTGGGATGCAGGTCGAAGCTTTCAAAAACGGTGTCGGTAAGCGGTTGTTGATGTGACATTCAGTGGGTATCTCGTCAAGGCGCAGTGCATTCGACTGCGGATCAGGCGCCCTGGCGGCAGCAATCTCGCGAGCTTGAGTAGCCGTCGTCGCTTCCCGGAAAACCGCTCGCGGATATGCAGGAAATGCCTGCAGAACCCCGCGAATGGCCGGTGAAAGTGCGAACGGCTGTCTCGCGAACCGAAATTGCTGCCGCCAAGGCTCCTTGTGCGGAACCGATCCGCCCCCAACTTGCGCAGGGCAGCCGATTGGGCTGAAATGGACCGGAATGGGCGCAGGCTCATAGTGCAGTCCACGCCGTCAAGCCGGGCAATTGTAGCGGAACGCGCTTCCGCCCGCTCGAAACGGCATGTTTCTTAACCTTATTTACCTGGAGGTTCCGCGTGAGCCAGCAAATCGCCCACGTCAGCGACGATCAGTTCGATGCTGAAGTCCTGCAATCATCCGAACCGGTCCTGGTCGATTTCTGGGCCGAGTGGTGCGGCCCGTGCAAGATGATCGCCCCGATCCTCGACGAGCTCGCCGCCACATACGACGGCCGCCTCAAGGTCGCCAAGATCAACATCGACCACAACCAGAAGACCCCGCGCAACTACAACGTACGCGGCATCCCGACCCTGATGATCTTCAAGGACGGCAAGGTCGAGGCGACCCAGATCGGCGCCGTCAGCAAGACCCAGCTGACCCAGCTGATCGATAGTGCGATAGCTTGAAGGGTCGGGAATGGGGAATGGGGAATGGAAAGAGCGGCAACGCGGCTTTCCTGAATACCCGATCTTGCGGTTGATCCGGACCTCCTTCTCGGTCGACACCGCAGGCCAGTCCGCTTCAAACCCATTCTCTACTCCCCATTCTCCATTCCCGTCTTCTGAACCATTCCCCATTCCCTATTCCCCGTTCCCGTCTCCAAAGCTAGACGCCCGCATTTCGCGGTGCTAAGTTAGCCCTAGTGATCAGGAGCGCAACCGCTCCGCCTTCCGCAGCACCCCCCGGAATCCCTTTTTCCCTACGGCACCCAAGAGGTCCGTCCGTGTCCGATATCGATAATCCAGAAAGTGGCGAATCCGCCACGCCTCAAGCTCGTCCCGAGCCGCGCCAGCGGCAGCCGCGGGCGCCACGTGCCGCGAAGTCCGAGAACAAGTCCGGCGACGCCGAACCGGCCTCCGAGTCCTCGCCCCCTCGCGCAGAGAAGGCCGCGGCCGTTGCCGACGGCAATCGCCAGGATGACGCTCCCGACAATCGCTCGGTTTCCGAGCGGTTCTCGAGCGAGCGTGCCGACAGCAACGGCGACAACGGCAACCAGGGCGGCGGCGAAGCGTCCGGCTCCAATGCCGAAGGCTCGAACCAGGAGGGCGGCAACGGCGGCCAGCGCCAGGGTGGCAACCAGCCGCAGCGCAACCAGCAGCAGGGCCAGCAGCGCCAGGGCCCGCGCGGACGACGCGACCGCGACCGCAACCGTGGCGGCGGCGCCAACCGCCAGCAGAACCATGCCCATCGCGGCCTGCCGCGCGATGACGAGGAATACGATCCGAGCCGCGACAATGGCCCGCTGATCGACCTCAACGAACTCAAGCGCAAGAACGCCAATGAGCTGATTGCGTTGGCCGAGACCCTCGGCATCCAGGAAGGCGTGGCCCGCGCGCGCAAGCAGGATGTGATCTTCAACATCCTCAAGGCGCATGCGAAATCGGGAGGCGGCATCTACGGCGAAGGCGTGCTCGAGATCCTGCAGGACGGCTTCGGCTTCCTGCGTGGCCCCGACCAGTCCTATCTGGCCGGGCCCGACGACATCTACGTCTCCCCTTCGCAGACGCGTCGCTTCAATTTGCGCACAGGCGACTACATCGCCGGACGCATCCGCCCTCCGAAGGAAGGCGAGCGTTACTTCGCCCTGCTCAAGGTCGACCACATCAATGGCGAGCCACCCGAGGCCTCCAAGAACAAGGCGCTGTTCGAAAATCTGACCGCGCTGTTCCCGCGCAAATCCTTCAAGCTCGAGCGCGGCAACGGTTCGACCGAGGACATCACCGGGCGCATCCTCGACCTCGTCGCGCCGATCGGACGCGGCCAGCGCGGCTTGATCGTCTCCCAGCCCAAGGCCGGCAAGACGATGATGCTGCAGAACGTCGCCCAGGCGATCGTGCACAACCATCCGGACGTGCACCTGATCATCCTGCTGATCGACGAGCGCCCGGAGGAAGTCACCGAAATGCAGCGCAGCGTGCGCGCCGAGGTGATCAGCTCGACCTTCGACGAACCGGCCACGCGCCACGTGCAGGTGGCCGAGATGGTCATCGAGCGGGCCAAGCGCCTGGTCGAGCACAAGAAGGACGTGGTCATCCTGCTCGATTCGATCACCCGCCTCGCCCGTGCCTACAACACCGTGATTCCGTCCTCGGGCAAGGTCCTGACCGGCGGCGTCGACGCCAATGCCCTGCAGCGACCGAAGCGCTTCTTCGGCGCCGCGCGCAACCTCGAGGAAGGCGGCTCGCTGACCATCATCGCCACCGCGCTGGTCGAGACCGGCTCGAAGATGGACGAGGTGATCTACGAGGAATTCAAGGGCACCGGCAACATGGAAGTGCACCTGAGCCGGCGCATCTCCGAGAAGCGCGTCTATCCGGCCATCGACATCAACCGCTCCGGCACGCGCCGCGAGGAACTGCTGATCGAACCGGACATGCTGCAGAAGATCTGGATCCTCAGGAAGCTGCTGCATCCGATGGACGAGCTCGCGGCGATGGAATTCATGCTCGACAAGATGAAGAACACCAAGTCCAACGACGAGTTCTTCAATTCGATGAAGCGCGGCTGATTGCTGCGTGCCATCGATTCCGGCAGGGGCCGCCGCGAGGTGGCCTTTTGCTTTTCGGGACTCAAAACGAGAAGCAGCGCCCAAGGGTTCAGGGCTTTGCTCAGCGGCGCGAGTATGGGTTGCGATCGGTAGGTGTTGGCCGGATCGAATAACGCTTGTAGTGCCACTGGTACTGGTTCGGCGCCAGCCGGACGCAGTCCTCGACACCCCGGTTCAGGGCCGTGCAGGCGGCCTTGAGGTCGGTGTCGGCGATTCGCGGCGGCGCCGCCTGCAGGTGGATACGGAATCCTGCGCCGCGCGGCAGGCGTTCGGCGAAGGCGAACAGCACGGCAGCACCGGTGCGTTCGGCCAGGCGCGGCAGCAGGACCATGGTCAGGGCCTCGATGCCGAAGAACGGCGCGAACTCGCCTTCACCCTGCTTGGGCTGCTGATCGGGCAGGATGCCGACCACGCCGCCCGCGGCGAGCCGGCGGTACAGACTGCGGACGCCGGCCCCTTCGGCGCGCACCTGCTCGACCCGGGTCGCGCCACGCGCCTTGATCAGCAAGGGTTCGAGGGCCGCGTTTCGCGGCGGCCGATAGACGATCGCCAGCGGCGTGCGTGCCGCCAGCCAGAAGCTCAGCAGTTCCCAGCAGCCGAGATGCGGAGCGGCGATCAGGACCCCGCGGCCACTGGCCAGGGCCTGCTCGAAGAGTTCGCCGCCGCGAACCTCGCGGACCAGCTTGAGCGCCCTATTCGGCCTGGTGCACCAGATCCGGGCGACTTCGACGGCCGACTTGCCGGCCTCGCGCAGGACCGTGCGCGCGTCGAGGGGTCCCGGAACGGCCTCGCCCCGCGTTTCGAGCAGGGCCAGGTTGATTTCGGTGATACGCCGCTCGCGCATGCGCGTCCACCAGGCGAAATCGCCGATCAGGCTGCCGAGGCCATGGAGGACGCGCAGCGGCAGGAACCCGGCCAGCCAGAGCAGCGCATAGAGCAGTCGGATCGGCCAGGTCATCGCACCAGGTAGGGAATGGGGGAAATCCCGATTCTAGCGGCTTGAGCGGGTTTGACCGACCGCGCCGGCAAAGGCGACGATGCGGGAGCCTTCCCGCGGAGTCCGACATGATCGCCCTGATCCAGCGCGTCAGCGAAGCCAGCGTCAGCGTCGATGGCGAGGTCGTCGGCCGCATCGGCCCTGGCCTGCTGGCCTTCGTCGCGGTCGAACGTGGCGACGGCGAGGCTCAGGTGCGCCGCATGCTCGAGCGCCTGCTCGGTTATCGCGTATTCGCCGATGAGGAGGGGCGTATGAACCGATCGCTGACGGATGTCGCCGGCGAGCTGCTGCTGGTCTCGCAGTTCACCCTCGCCGCCGATACCCGCAGCGGCATGCGGGCCGGATTCAGCGGCGCGGCCAGCCCCGAGGAAGGTGAACGCCTGTTCTCGCGGCTCGTCGATTTGGCACGATCCGCGCATCCGAAGGTGGA
>JAHCAR010000025.1 GCA_019634795.1 Dokdonella sp. | reverse complement strand
GGCCGGCGCTTGTGCACGGCTTTACGATCAAGTGTGCGGTCTACGGCGCGCTGGCGGCGCGCCTGGCCGGCGTGCCGGCGCGGGTCAATGCCGTGGCCGGCATGGGCTATGTGTTCAGCAGCCAAGATCTGAAGGCGCGGCTGTTGCGGCCAGTGGTGCGCGCGCTGTTGCGGCTGACCCTGGGCGGGACCCATGCGCGGCTGATCCTGCAGAACCCGGATGATGTCGCCTTGTTCGAGCAGGCCGGTCTGGTGGATGGGGCGAATGTGCGGCTGATTCCCGGTTCCGGGGTGGATTGTGATCGCTTTGTTCCACGCGAGGCGCTGTTGGGTGGCAACCAGCCTGCGCGCATTCTGCTGGCTGCGCGCCTGCTCTGGGACAAGGGCATCGCCGAGTTCGTCGCGGCGGCGCGGGCCTTGCGAGCGCAGGGCAGGGCGGTCCACTTTCTGCTCGCTGGCGATCCGGATCCGGGCAATCCGGCGGCCGTGCCCGAGGCCACGGTTCGCGGCTGGGTCGAGGAGGGTGTCATTGAGTGGCTCGGGCATGTCGACGATATGCCGGCGCTCTACGCAGGCGTCGACATGGTGGTTCTGCCGAGCTACCGCGAAGGCTTGCCGAAGGGCCTGATCGAAGCCGCCGCCTGCGCCCTGCCGCTGGTGACCACGGATGTGCCGGGCTGCCGCGAGGTGGTGAGCGATGGTGTCGACGGCTTGCGGGTGCCGGTGCGCGATGCCGAGGCGCTGGCGCGGGCGATTTCGCGTCTGCTCGATGATCCGGAACTTGCTGAGCGGCTCGGGCGGGCTGCGCGGGCCAAGGCGCTTGAATGCTTCGATGAGCGTCTGGTGGTTGCGCGCACGATTGCGGTGTACCGGGAATTGTTGGGTTCGGCGTCGTGAAGCGTCTGCGGTGGGTCGCGTTCGGCTTGAGTGTGGTTGGCCTGGTCGTGGTGGTAATGCTGACCTCGGCGGAAATGGCCGAGATCCGCCGCGACCTGCCGATGCTCAGTCGCTCGATGAGCTGGCTCGAGCGGGTCTGGCCAGGTGGTCCCGATCTGGAGCATGTGCTGCTGTTTGCCGGTTTGGGGTTCTTCTGGCGGTTGCTGATGTTGCGAACGCGCTGGTGGGTTCTGTTTTTGGTGCTGGTGGGGTTGGCCCTGATTACTGAAGTGATGCAGTACATGACGGTTGGGCGCACGCCGCGCTGGTCGGATGCGCGGGATGATGTGGTGGGGGCGGCGTTGGGCTTGTTGTTGGCTGTGCCTTTTGCGGTGGTTTTGCGGCGGATTTTGGGGGAGGCGCGGGGTTGATTTGGGTGGGGTGGGGGTGCGGGTCCTTCGACTTCGCTTTGTTGTGCTCAGGGCGAATGGTGGGGGTAGTGGTCCTTCGACTTCGCTGCGCTACGCTCAGGACGAACGGTGGGGGGCGTAGGCCGTCCTTTGATTTTGTTGGGCCGCGCTCAGAGCCTGCCCCGGACTGCGATCCGGGGACGAATGGAAGTGAGGAGCTCTTGTTGTTCCTTCTCCCGCTGGCGGGAGACCAAACGGCAGGATTGCCGTTTTGCGCAGCGGAGCTGCCCGCGAGGGCGAGCGCCAGGGATGGTGCGAGTTCAAGTCCCGGAGGGGGATGAGGGTGGGCTTTTGATCCTGGGATTTTCGCTCCGCGCGTCCACCCTCGGCGACTGCTCCTGCGTAGCTCTACCGAGTCCATCCATGGACTCGTCACCAGCCTGTCGGCAGCCTCTCCCGCCGGCGGGAGAGGCATTCGGGGTTGGGTTGTTCGGAAATTGTCCTTCGACTTCGCTGCGCTACGCTCAGAGCCTGCCCCGGACTACGATCCGGGGACGAACGGTGGGGGTCGCGGGGGGGCTTCGGCTGCGCTGCGTTCGGGGCGAACGGTTGGGGTGTTTCGTGATTGGAGCGTACGTGCTCGTTTCTATTTGTGGGGCGAATCAATAAGCTGGTGTGGCTGATCCGAATGTTGTGAGCTTATGTTCGACCTGCATTGCCACATGCTGCCCGGTATCGATGATGGGGCCGTCGATCTCAAGATGGCGCTCGAGATGGCGCGTATGGCGGTGGCGGATGGGATCAGTACGGTGGTGTGTACACCGCACATTTATCCAGGCTTGTACGAAAACAATGCGATGGGCATTCGCCGCGCGGTGGCCGAGTTGCAGGGGCGGCTGGATGCGCGGGACATCAAGTTGCGTCTGCTTGCGGGGGCCGATGTACACTTGGAGCCGGATTTGTGCGAGTCGATCCGGCGGGGACGCGTGCCGACGCTGGCCGGGACGCGCTACCTGTTGCTCGAGCCGCCGCACCATGTCGCGCCGCCGCGATTCGAGGAATCGGTGTTCGAACTGCGGGCCGCGGGCTATGTGCCCGTGATTACCCATCCGGAACGCCTGACCTGGATCGAGCAGCACTACGAGATGTTCAAGCGCCTGGCCGAGAACGGGGTCTGGATGCAGCTGACCGCGGGTAGCGTGGCCGGCCGATTCGGCAAGCAGCCGCGCTACTGGTCGGAGCGCATGCTCGACGAGGGTTGCGTGCATATCCTGGCCAGCGATGGCCACCATCCCGACCTGCGCCCGCCTGTGCTTTCGGAGGGACGCGATGCGGCTGCCTTGCGTGTCGGTGAGGAAGAGGCCAGGCACCTCGTGGTCACGCGGCCCAAGGGCATCATCGACAACCTGCCGCCCGAGAAGCTTCCGCCGCCCCCGTTGCCGGCCTCGAAGGGGGCCTCGAAAAGTGGTTTCTGGAAGCGCCTGATTGGGGCACAATGAAGTTCCATGGGTGCGGGTGCATGTGGATGAGTGGTTTTTTGGTGCGGGCCCTGGCGGTCTGTCTGCTGGCGATGGCCCTGCCCGGGTGTGGCGGGGGATCAACCGTGCGGGCCGGCAACTATGAAAATGCGCTGCCCCCTTCTGATACCACAACGGCCAGCGGCGCCTATGAAGGCGGAACCGAATATCGGGTCGGTGCGCAGGATCAGCTCGAAATCTCGGTGTTCGGCGTTCCGGACCTGACCCGCACGGTCCGGGTCAATTCGAATGGTCAGATTTCGCTCCCATTGGTCGGCGCCCTGCAGGCCGGCGGCCGCACCATACCGGAGCTGGAAAAGGATATCGCCGCGAGTCTCTCCAAGAATTATCTCCAGAATCCGCAAGTCAGCGTGTTCGTCAAGGAATACGCCAGCCAGCGGATCACGATGGAAGGTTCGTTCAAGCGGCCCGGTATCTATCCGCTGACCGGCAAGACCAGCCTGCTCCAGGCCGTGGCCATCGCCGGCGGATTCGACCAGCTTGCCGAGCCCAGTCGGGTGGTGGTGTTCCGGCAGGTCAAGGGCAAGAAGATGGCTGCTGCTTTCGACATCCGTGCCATCCGCAACGGCACGGCCGATGATCCGCTGGTTTATGGTGATGACATCATCGTGGTCGGCGATGCGGCCGGTAAATCGGCCTACCAGAATATTCTCAAGTCCCTGCCCCTGGTCGGACTGTTCTTCCTGCTCTAGTTCGCAATCCTGACTGCGAGGCAAGATGATTCTCCATGGCGCCTGACAATTTTCCGGCAAAGGCAGGCGGCAACCGCGACTCGCTCCCGACAGCGAGAGTGTCGCGGCGCGAGGTGCAGCGGCACGCGCAGCCCGAATCACGCGCGATCGTGGCGACACCGGTCGATGGCGCGGACGCCGGTGACGACGATGGCATCGACCTGCTCGCCTACTGGCGCATGCTGGTCAAGCGGCGCTGGCTGATTGCCGGCATCGTCGTCGCGGTCGTGGCGGTTGCCCTGATCAGCACCCTGCTGACTCCGCCCACCTATCGCGCCACGGTCGTCATGCAGATCGAGGCCGAGACCATGCAGATCATGCAGGTCCAGGGCATCACGCCGATGGGCGCCCTCGATCGCGATTTCAACCAGACCCAGTACGAACTGCTGAAGAGCCGCTCGCTGGCCGAACGCGTGGTCGGCGATCTGCACCTGGCCGACACCAACGTACTCGAACGCCTCGAGCCGCCGAGCTGGACCGACCGCCTGCGGAATCTGCTGAACCCGGGTTCGCGCGTGCAGGAACCGGCCGTGGCGCCGGACGCCGTTGCGGCCGAAGACGCCGGCGCAGACGCGGTCGATCCGATGGTCAAGCTGCGCAGAGCGACGGCCCAGATCCAGAGCGGCGTAACCGTCATTCCGATCCGCGATTCACATCTCGTGCGCGTGAGTTTCGACAGCCTGTCTCCGGCGTTTGCCGCGCGCGTGGCGAACGCGATCGCCGACGGCTTCATCGCATCGAGCATGGATCGCCAGTTCGGTGCTTCCTCCTATGCCAAGAAGTACCTCGAGGACCAGCTGGCCCAGCTCAAGTCGCAGCTCGAGAATTCCGAGCGCGCGCTGGTCTCGTTCGCACAGAAGGAAGACATCGTTCCGGGTGCCGACGGCACCTCGCTGGTCGGTCAGAACCTGGTCAACCTCAATGCCTCGCTGGCCCAGGCCCAGCAGCAGCGCATTCGCGCCGAGGCGCGCTGGCAGGCGGCCAGCGGTACCAGCGGAAATACCTTGCCGGCCGACCTGTTCGTCGATTCGCCGGTGCGCATCCTGCAGCAGCAGCGCGCGACCCTGCAGGGTCAGTACCAGCAGAAGCTGCAGGTGTTCAAGCCGGATTACCCCGAGATGCTGGCGCTGAAGAGCCAGATCGACGAGGCCTCGCGGCAGATCGACACCGAGCTGAAGAACATGCGCGCCTCGGTCAAGGCCGAATACGACTCCGCGGTGGCGCAGGAAAAACTCCTTGTCGAACAGCTCGACAGCCTGCGTTCGGAGACCCTCGAAACCGACCGTCGCAGCATCCAGTACAACATCCTCAAGCGCGACGTCGACACCAACCGCCAGCTCTACAACGCCCTGCTGCAGCGCTACAAGGAAGTGGGCATGGCCGGCGGCGCCAAGCCGAGCAATATCTCGATCATCGATCGGGCCGAGGTGCCGAAGTCGCGCTTCAAGCCGAGCCTTTCCCGCAACCTGATGATCGGCCTGGCGCTGGGCCTGCTGCTCGGTGTCATGCTCGCGCTGTTGCTCGAATACATCGACGACACCCTGAAGACCCCGCAGGACATCGAGCAGCATCTGAAGCTCGTCGTGCTCGGCATCATCCCGAAGCTGGCCCGGCAGACCCCGCGCGAGGCGCTCAACGACCCGCGTTCGGCCTTCTCGGAGAGTTACCGCTCGGTGCGCACGGCCCTGCAGTTTTCGACCGATCGCGGCGTGCCGAAGGTGCTGCTGATCACCAGCCCGGCGGCCACCGAGGGCAAGTCGACCTCGGCGCTGACCCTGGCCAACAACTTCGTCCAGCTCGGCAAGCGCGTGCTGCTGATCGAAGGCGATCTGCGCAATCCCTCGCTGGCCAAGGCCACGGGCCTGCCGCGCGGCACCGGCTTGAGCAGCCTGCTTTCGGGGGCGAAGTCGCTGGCCCAATCGGTGACGAAGACCGACAACAAGAATCTCGACGTGATCCTGTCCGGTCCGTTGCCGCCGAGTCCGACCGAGCTGCTGGCCGGCTCGCGCCTGGTTTCGTTGTTGCTGATCGCGGCGCAGAAGTACGACCAGATCATCATCGACGGCCCGCCCGTGCTCGGCATCGCCGATGCGCCGATCCTCGCGAATGCCGCGGTCGGCACGCTGCTGATCGTGCAATCCGGTTCGTCGCGCATCAGCTCTGCGCAGGCGGCGATCAAGCGCCTGCGCGTCACCCACGCGCGCCTGATCGGTTGCCTGCTGACCCAGTACGACGCCAAGGCCAGCGGCTATGGCTACGAATACGAGGGCTATTACGCCTACGGCGGATCGACCAAGCTGCTCGAACGCAAGGCGCGCAGATGAGCACCGATGCGCTGGAACTGGCGATGGCCTTGCACCAGGCGCCGATTCAGCGCTTCGCCCTGCGCGATCGGCCGTTGCCGGAAAACATGGGCCTGGCCCTGCAGATCGCCTCGGCGACCCAGCCGCAGCTGGAGAATGCCGCGGCCCTGTTCTCGGAGTCCGAGGAGACCGTGCTCGAAGCGGTCCGCTTCTACCTGCACCAGGTGCTGTTCGAGCCCGGAACGGATGCCTACCGGGTCCTCGGCCTTTCCGCCGACGCGGACAGCAAGCAGATCCGTCAGCACTACATCTTCCTGCAGCGCTGGCTGCATCCGGACCGGCGCGGCGAAGACTGGGAAGCGGTGTTCGCAACCAAGGTCAACTGGGCCTGGCAGCAGCTGCGCAACCCGAAGGCGCGCGAAGCCTACGATGGCAGTCACCCGCGGGAGCCGCTCGAGAGCGCCGCTGAATTTCTCGAATCCGGCGCCATCCCACTGCCTGCCTGGAGTGCCGCGCCCGTTCATCGCGCCTCCCGGCATTGGCTCAGGGGCATCACCATCGGCGGCTTGTTGCTCTTTTGCGCCGGCCTTTTCTATCTCGCAGTGACCCGCGATGACTATCTGGATTCCAGTGCGCCGACGCTGCAGGCCGGCGCGCCGGATGCATCGGAGGGCGCCCTCCTGCCCGGGGCTGAAGGGAGTCGCGCCGCGAACACGGGCGATCCGATCTTCATGGCGCATTCGGACCCGGTGCCGCCGGCAAGCGACGACTCGCCGTCGCCGAAGGGTGCCGCCGTCGACTCGATGAACCCTGCCGACCCGGCTGCAACCGACCCGGCTCCAGGCGCAGATTCGAAGCAGGTGACGGGACCCGAGCCGGGCAGCAGCACCGGCGCCATGGCTTCGGTCCGGCGGCCGCCCGCCGAGAGTGCCGGTGAAGCGGGATCGAATGCGGAGCCGGCGCCAGGGCTGTCGCAGGCGGCGGCTGGCCCCAAGCTGGCCGAAAAGGCAGCCGACAATCCAAACGCGACCCGCCGCCAGGTTCGGCAACATGAGGGAACGACCGCGCTGATAAGCACCGCATCCGCCGCGACCCCTGCGGCGGAAATCAGCGCTGAGCCGACCAGGCCATCGACGGACCGGACATCGCCGCCATCGCAAGCGATGGACCCGGACTCCAATGGCGCGGGCGATCTATCGGACACGACGGCCGAGGCGACCGCCGCATCCCCGATGGCGGCGGCGCCGAGCGGTGACCCGGTGGAGCGATTCGAGCTCGCCCGGGAGCGGCTGCGCAGCATGCTCAGCTATCTCCGCAGCCGGACTTCGGAGCTTCCGCAGTGGAGCGACGTGCCGGGTCAGCTGACCGCTGCACGAGAGCGCGATGCCCTGCACGCCCGCAACGGCCATCTGGACATCGATCGTTTCGCACTCGATCCGCCGACCTGGCGGATGTCCGATGCCACGGTCGCGCTCGAAGCGACCTATCACGTCGATGCCAACCGAAAGGCCGCCGAAAAGGGGCGCTTCTATCTCGACATGGCCTGGCGCGATGGCGGCTGGAAGATCACCCGGGTAAAGATGCTGCCAAGCCAATGAAACGGGTGGCCACCGGCGCGGCCTGGCTGATTGCGCTGCTGCTTGCCGCCCTGGTCTGCTGGCGCATCGTTGTCACCGGCCTGTCGGACCAGATGGCGCAGGAACACCCGCAACAGGCGCTCGCCTGGGACCCGGCCAATCCCGAGGCGCTGGCTGCCCTGGCCCGGCAGCAACTCGATCGCAAGGAATGGTCCGCCGCGCGGCAGACCGCGTTGCGGCTCCTGCAAACGGAGCCGCTCTCCCAACAGGGATTCGTCATCCTGAGCAAGGTGGCCGTTGCCGAAGGCGACGTTCAAAGCGCGGAAGTGCTCTCCGACATCGCGCTGCATCGCGCTCCTCATGCGCTTGGTCCACCGGCCTGGCTAATGGTCGAGCAATTGCGTCAAGGGCACTACGCGCAGGCACTCGATCTTCTCGATCGCATCTCGCGCATCTCACCGGGCAGGCAGGGAAACCTCTATCCGGTGTTGATTGCGCTCGCCGATGATCCCGGGTTTTCCGATGCGTTGGCCGAAAGATTGGCGACCAGTCCAGTCTGGCGCGCCAGCCTTGTCGGTTCGATGATGAGCAAGGCAAGTTCGGCGGCCGTCGAGCATCTGCTTACCTCCCTGCAACGGCGTCACGCGCTGGATGCGGCCGAAATGGGGCAGTGGATCGACCGGCTGGCGAAGGAGGGGAAATGGGGTGAGGCCTACGCGCGCTGGGCGGGCGAATTGCCATTGTCCGAAATGACAACCTTGCGCAGCATCCACAACGGCGGATTCGAGACAGATCCGAGCGGCATCGGCTTCGATTGGCGAATCGACAAGTCCGCCGATGTCATCATTGATCGGGACCGGCTGGCGGGGACAGACGGATCGGTGGCGCTGCGCCTGCGCTTCCTCGGTCGCAGGACCGAGCATATACCGCTGCACCAATGGCTACTGCTGGCGCCGGGCTCTTATCGACTGCACTTTCGAACCCGCGCCCAGGACCTGCGCAGCGATAGAGGACTGCAATGGGAGATTCGCTGCCTCGATGGGGCCCGGCAGATTGCGGTTTCGGATGTCGTGGTCGGCAGTGCAGACTGGCAGGAACATGGCGTCGACTTCGAAATTCCGGAGCGAAACTGCCAGGCTCAGGATCTGTCGCTGCGCAATGCCGGATCGAAGGGCCCCGGAAAGATCCTTGCCGGCACGGTCTGGTTCGATGATGTTTCCATTGACCCATGAGTTCGTTCGAGATGCCGACGACGCCAGTCTTGCGGGCCGTTAGGGGCCAAGCCTTTCGTTTGCCTTGACACGGGGCGTGATCTAGACTACCCAAGTCCAAATTTGGCGCAGGAGCATTCAAATGACCCGCATGGTGATCCGCTCGATGGTACTGGGCATCGCCGTCATGGGCGTGGCCTTGCCTCTGCATGCCCAGATGATGGCGCCGGAGTCCTCTGCATCAACGGCGGCCCCCGAACCGGAAGCCGGCACGATTGCCGAAGTGCGCACGGACGGAGGGGTCATCATGATCAGCAACGGCGGCCCGTTCCAGACCGCCGTGCCGGGTCAGCGGGTCAGCGACAAGTCGCGCCTGATGGTTTCGAAGGAAAGCGCCGCGACGGTCGTCTATGACGACGGCTGCAGGCAGAAATTCGACAAGCCGGGCGTCTATCCGATTTCATCAACCTGCGCTTTGCCAGCACCTGCCGTGGCTGCTGCGGGTGGGGGCGGCGTCTCGAAGACCTTGATCGTTGCCGGTGCGGTGGTTGCAGCCTACGCCGGCTACGAAATCTACGACAGGCTCAATGACGACGACGACGATCAGCCGCCAGCGAGTCGATGATCTGACAGGAAAGCATGACGACTGACCGCGGCAGCGGTTTCTCGCATCAACCCAAGGCTTGGCGTGTCCGCCAAGCCTTTTTCATGGGCGGCAGGGCGCATTGACGCCTTGTTCTGCGCTCGAAGGAACGCAAGCGCGTCCGGGTGGCGGATGCCTGGAGAACCTGTAATGGACGGGTGTGCCAAGAAGAAGACTGCAAGGGCGCGAGCAGGGCAAACTTCGAACCATGGCCGCTGAGAATCGAACGCAGCACGAAGTGCGCCTTTTTGCGATAGCCGGCGCGCTGCTCCTGGCCCTCTGTTTTTGCTTCGGCGGCAATTCGGCACAGGGCAATTGGGGAACCACGGCTGCGAGCCTGCTTGCGGTCCCGGTGCTTGTCCTGGCGGTGTTCCGAAGCGGAATATCCGCACAAGCATCTGTTGTGCGCTGGGGCATGTTGGTTGCGGTCGCCATCCTGCTGATCCCGTCGTTGCAGTTGTTGCCGCTGCCGGCTTTCCTGTGGAGTCTTCCCGCCGCGCGACCGCCGCTGTTGCACGACCTCGAGACGGCCGGTGTCATGGGTCTGGATCTTCGATGGTCGCTGATGCCGGCCACTACCGAGCGTGAGATCTGGTTCCTGCTGCCCGGAATCGCACTGTTTTTCTGCATGCAGGTTATTGGACATCGCGGATGGCGTCCGATGCTGTGGTTGCTGGTCACCCTGGCCCTGGCCAACTTGATGTTTGCGGTTGTTCAGATCGCGGCAGGCCGCGACAGCCCCCTGAACCTGTATCCGGCTTATGCGCCCCAGTGGGGAGGCATCTTTGCCAACAGCAATCATCAGGCGGACATGTTGGCGCTCGCTCTGATGCTGGTTCTCGTGCTTATCGGGCGCGCATGGCGGCGCGCGCGCGAGCGCGGACACTACGGCGCCGAACTTGGGGCGCTGGCAGGTCTGGCCCTCATTTTCGCAATCGCGCTGCCGATTGTCGGCTCGCGGGCAGGGGTGATCATCGTCATGCTGATGTTGCTCGCCGTGCTTGCGAGTTCCGGTCTGGCGAAATTCCGCGTTCTGCGCGAAAGCCGGGTTCGGCTGGCCGGGGTTGTACTTGCCGTGGTGGTGCTGATCATCGGATTGCATGCTGCGGTGGGCTGGCTGCGGATTGATGCGGATGCCGATTCGACCGCCGACTCTCGGGCGAGAATGTCCAGCGAAACGTTGAAGGTGGGCATCGATCATGCCCCCTGGGGCGCAGGAGTCGGCAGCTTCATCCCGGCCTACCAGCAGGGTGCGCGCAATGACGGGCTGATGAACGTCTACGTCAACAACGCCCACAACGACTATGCGCAATGGTGGCTCGAGGCGGGAATCCTCGGCGTTGCGGTCACCTTGCTCGCCCTCGGCGTGCTGGTCCGGACGCTGGTTCGCCTGCTGCGTTTGCCCCTGAAATCGAGCACGCGGACCTGCGGCCTGGCGGCGATGATGGGCATCGGCGTGATCGTGCTGCATTCGATGGTCGACTATCCGCTGCGTACGCAGGCCCTGATGGCGGTATTCGCGGTGTTGGCGGGAATCGCGGTGGCCGCGGCGGGTGCCAAGGCGGAAGCGGCCCAGCGCCGCGAGCGGTCCGGGCCAGGCCGCCGCAGAAGCGGACAAATCTGACGCGTTGGCGTCATGTTGGGTGATTTTAGGCGCCGTTGACGGTAAATTCGGCGTGTTCGAGGGGTTGGAGAAGGATTGGCGCGGTGCGGCTGCGCCTATCCGGCCGCGCGGCGCCCGGGCTGACCGGCCGCCCGACCGTTCCGCGGGCCATGGCCGGCCAGGCTGCCCGGATTGCCGGAATGCAGCGCGGTCCAGGCCGGCTTTTTCGCCGATCATGGCCGTTTGTCGAGTGATGGTGCATGGTGTGTTGCCTTGCTGCGGTCGATGCCCCTGTGGAAGAATCGCGACAAATGGCGCGTTCAGGCTGCACTCGGGCCGCAAGGTGGCGACTCGCCCGATCCGGGCTGGACGTATCCCATTGAGGATTCCGGGAGTTTTCGCGTGATCGATCCAGATGGCTATCGCCCCAATGTCGGCATCGTCCTGATCCGGGATGACGGCCGCGTGTTCTGGGCCCGCCGGGTCAATCGCGACGGCTGGCAGTTTCCGCAGGGCGGCATGCGCACCGATGAAACGCCGCTCGAGGCCATGTACCGCGAGCTCGAGGAGGAGACCGGCCTGCAGCCCGAGCATGTCGAAGTGCTCGGCGCCACGCCCGGCTGGCTGCGCTACCGACTGCCCAACCGCTATGTGCGCCATCACGTGCGGCCGACCTGTGTCGGCCAGAAGCAGGTCTGGTTCCTGCTGCGCTTCATGGGCGAGGAGGCGCACTTCCGCCTCGACGCCAACGAGAAACCCGAGTTCGACCTCTGGCGCTGGGTCGACTTCTGGTATCCGAGCGAGCATGTGGTCTCGTTCAAGCGCCGCGTCTACGAGCAGGCCCTCAAGCATCTGCTGCCGATGGCCGAAGCGCTCTGCCAGACCCCGCTGCGCAATACCTACCGCGACGATCCGGCCGCCACCGAGCCGGCTTTTTCGCGCTGAACTGAACGCGATCCGCTTCGGTAGTTGACAATCATTCGTATTTGCAATTGAATAGGCCCAGTCCCCACAGGGTTCTGGTCATGTACGTGTGTGTCTGCAATGGCGTTACCGATCACGCGATCCGCGATGCGGCGGCGCGCGGTGTCGACTCATTGGAAGAACTGACCATGCGCACCGGCCTTGGCAGCGGCTGCGGCAGCTGTGCCGATGTCGCCCGCGAGATCCTCGCCGAAGCCCGTCCCCGCGTCCGCGAATTTCCCCTGCGTCTGGCCGTCGCCGCCTGACGCTGCATCCGGCTGCTTTCGCACGCCACGCAAAAATGCGTGCGATTCGCGTTCCTGCCCGCCTTGCCGGCACGCGCTATAGTCGCTGCCTGCGCCGCTTCGCGGCCCCTGCCTGCCCCTTCGAACGGAGAATGCGCCAATGAAAGGCGATGCCAAGGTCATCGAGCACCTGAACAAGTCGCTGCTCAACGAGCTGACCGCGATCAACCAGTATTTCCTGCATTCGCGCATGTACCGCAACTGGGGCTATGCGGAACTGGCCGAGCACGAATACAAGGAATCGATCGACGAGATGAAGCACGCCGATCGCCTGATCGAGCGCATCCTGTTCCTCGAAGGCCTGCCCAACCTGCAGAAGCTCGGCAAGCTGATGATCGGCGAGAAGCCGAGCGAAGCGATCGCCTGCGACCTCAAGCTCGAGAAGATGGCGGTGCCCGACCTCAAGGCGGCGATCGCCTATTGCGAGAGCAGTGGCGATTTCGTCAGTCGCAAGCTGTTCGTCGACATCCTCGAATCCGAGGAGGAGCACATCGACTGGCTCGAAACCCAGCTCGGCCTGATCGAGCAGCTCGGCGAAATCAACTACCTGCAGACCAAGATCGGCAGCTGAGCGCCCGGCGCCGCTGGAGCGCATTGCATGTAGTTCAACCCCGGTTCTGGTGAGCCTGTCGAACCATGATCGGGAATGCTTCGGTGGAAGGGGACGACGAGGTCGTCCATTGACGGACCCGGAGTCTTACCCCGCCGGTGATGAGGGCACGGGCGTATTTTCCGCGAGCTGCCGTCCATCCTTCGACTTCGCTGCGCTACGCTCAGGACGAACGGGGTTTGTGGCGGGTTGCCGTTCATGCTTCGACTTCGCTGCGCTACGCTCAGTACGAACGGGGGTTTTTCGCGTGCGCCGGGTCCATTCGCGTTCGTGGTGAGCCGGTCGAACCATGATCGGGAATGCTTCGGTGGACCAGGACCCAGGGGGTGCGTGGTTTGCGCGGGTTGCCGTTCATGCTTCGACTTCGCTGCGCTGCGCTACGCTCAGCACGAACGGAGTTTTTCGTGTGCGACAAGCCGATTCCCGTTCGTGGTGAGCCGGTCGAACCATGATCGGGAATGCTTCGGTGGACCAAGGTCCGAGTGGTGCGTGGTTCGCGCGGGTTGCCGTTCATACTTCGACTTCGCTGCGCTACGCTCAGCACGAACGGGGTTTTTCGCGTGCGTCGGGTCCATTCCCGTTCGTGCTGAGCCTGTCGAACCATGATCGGGAACGCTTCGGTGGGCCAATCCCCAAGGGGTGCGTGGTTCGCGCGGGTTGCCGTCCATACTTCGACTTCGCTGCGCTACGCTCAGCACGAACGGGGTTTGCGCGCCAGCGGGAGTGACATCCCAGATTGCGCCATCACCATCTTTTCCTTCTCCCGCCGGCGGGAGAAGGTGCCTGGAGGGCGGATGAGGGGCTTTCGACCTGCGTTCTTGCGGATCTCGATTCGCCCGTCCTTTTTCTTGCGCACGGCATCCGTGCGGATTGCCTCAGGTCAGGCCGAGGCTGGCGTAGGCCTGCACGACGCGCTGGTATTCGTTGTTGGCGCGCGTGGGCAGGGAGCCGAGTTCGTCGCTGCGTTTCGCGCGCGCATCGATCTCGGCGCGCTTGGCGAGTTCGGCCAGGGGCAGGGCGCCGAGGTTTGCGCTCGAAGACTTCAGCGAGTGGGTGATCTCGGCAATGGTGTCGTGGTCGGTCATGTCGACGGCCTCGCGCAGGCGTTCGAGCAGCTTCGGGGTGTCCTCGAAGTAGACGCGCACGAGTCCGGCGAATCCATCGCCCATGACCTCCAACAGTTCCTGGACGACGGCCTGGTCGATGGCCGGCGCCTGCGTGGCCTGTGCCTGCATGGCTGCGCCGGTGGGGACAGGCGCGGGCGGGGTGGCTGCTGCCGTGGGCGGGGTCGGCGCGCCAGCGGCCGGCCGGGGTGGCGCCATCGGTGGTGCCTGGGGCGGCTGGCCTGTACCCACTGAAGATGCCGGCGTCGCTGCCGGCTTCGATTTCTCGCCAACCGCATCGGGTAGCCAGCGCGCGATGGTCGCTTCGAGCAGGCCGCGATCGAGCGGCTTGGTCAGGTAGTCGTCCATGCCGGCGTCGAGGCACTTCTCGCGGTCGCCGGCCATGGCGTTGGCGGTCATGGCGATGATCGGCAGCCGCGGCAGGCCCTTCTGGCGCTCGTCCTCGCGCCGTGTGCGCGTGGCCGTATAGCCGTCCATGACCGGCATCTGGCAGTCCATCAGAATCAGGTCGTAGGTCGTGCGCGCGATCTTCTCCAGCGCCGCCCTGCCATCGCCGACCATGTCGGCCTCGATGCCGAGCAGCGAGAGCAGGCGCAGGGCGACCCGGGCATTGACCGGATTGTCCTCGACCAGCAGGGCGCGGCCGTGCAGCTTGCGCGTCGGCAGGGTGGTGGCCTGGTCGAAGGCCGGATCGGGCGCGCTGGCCAGCATCGGCACTTCATGCTTGACCTCGGCATGGCCGACGCCGAGCAGCCGGTTCAGGGTTTCGCGCAATTCGCGTTCGTCGAACGTGTCCGAGAGCGCGGTCAGGCGCTCGTCGCTGCGCAGGTCCTGCACGCTTTCATCATGGCCGGCGATCAGGATGCGCAGGTTGTCGAGCGACGGATCGCGGCGGATGTTGCGGATCAGGGCGACCGTGGCCGCACCGACCGAGGCGACATCGACGATCAGGGCTTCGTATTCCCAGCGTTCGCCCTTGCCTGACGCGCCGCGCAGCTTGCTCAGCGCGTCGACCGCGAGGTTGCTCTGCATGTGGTTCATGCCGATCTGCTGGACCATCGCGCCGGCGCGGCGCAGGAAGGCATCGTCGCTGCTCAGCAGCAGCATGCGCACGCCGGCCAGGTCGGTACGTCCGCGCAGGTCGCCGATGGCCTTCTGCAGCGGCACGTTGAACCAGAACACCGAGCCGCGCTCGAGCTCCGAGCGCACGCCGATCTTGCCTTGCATCAGGTCGACCAGGCGCTTGCAGATGACCAGGCCGAGGCCGGTTCCGCCGTAGACACGCGTGGTCGAGGCATCTGCCTGGGAGAACGGCTGGAACAGCTTGGCCGCGGCTTCGGGCGACAAGCCGATGCCGGTATCGCGCACGGCGAAGGTTATTTCGTGGTGGCTGCGCGATTCGCCGCGCTTGCTGATCTGGATGGTGACACTGCCGCGTTCGGTGAACTTGATCGCGTTGCTGACCAGGTTGGTCAGGACCTGGCGCAGGCGCACCGGATCGCCACGCACGGCGAGGCGCACGGCCGGATCGATGACCACGCCGAGGCGCAGCCCCTTGGCCGTCGCGCTGCCTTCCATCAGGGTCGCCACCGAATCGACGAGGTCCTTCAGGTTGACTCCGACGCACTCGAGTTCGAGCTTGCTCGCCTCGAGCTTGGAGTAGTCGAGGATGTCGTCGACGATGCGCAGTAGCTCCAGCGCCGACTGGTGCGCGGTCGCCAGGTAGTCGCGCTGGTCGGGGCGCAACGGCGTCGAGCGCATCAGTTCGAGCAGCGGCACGATGCCGTTCAGCGGCGTGCGGATCTCGTGGCTCATGGTGGCGAGGAACTCGCCCTTGGCCATCGTGGCGGCTTCGGCCTCCTGCTTGGCGGCGACCAGCTCGCTCTGCATCGCGCGCAGGGATTCGAGCTCGCGCAGGATCGCGGCCGGCACCTCGGGCTCGCTGCGCGCCGCGGCGGCCGCGAACGGCAGCACTTCGGCGCGGCGATGGGGCAGGACCAGCGCGACAATGGCCGCGCCGGCGATGAGGGCCGAGGCGGCGGCGAGGCCGCCGAGCAGAAGGGTGAGCGGGAGCGCCGGCCGCAGGATCAGGGCGAGGCTGGTCGCCAGCGCGGCCAGGGCCACGGCCGCAATCAGCCAGAGCGGCCAGCGGCTCGCGGGCATCGGTGCCGAAACGGGGTCGACAGGGGCGGATCGCTGCATCGCTCGGTTCAGCCGCTGGATGTCTGGAAATCGTAGTTGGTTTCGCGTGTGGCCTGCTGGACGAAATTGCCCTGGATCAGATCTATGCCGCTGGCCCACAGCGAAGCGGCGACGCGCGCCTCCTCGACCCGCGGGGCGATGACCCGACGCCCGCTGTCATGGCACAGCTTGACCAGCTCGCGCAGTTCGCTGCGCAGGTTTTCGTCGGCATCGCTGGTGTAGCGTGGCGCCAGCTTGACGTAATCGACCGGCAGGTTCAGCAGCATCGCGGTGCCCTGCGCGCCGGCCTCGAGGCCGGACAGGGTCAGGCCGACGCCGAGCTCCTTCATGGCCATGGCAAACGCCGCGTATTCGGGCAAGGCTTCGGCCGCGTCGAGCATGCGCATTTCGAGGGACATGTGCGAGGCCGGCACGCGGTGCGACTCGAGCGCGGCACGCATCCACTCGACCAGGCCCGGATCGCGGACGCTGCGCGCCGACTGGCTGACGAACAGGCGCAGGTTGCGGCCGTCGCGCAGATGGGCGGCGATCGTGCCGAGGCAGCTGTCGAGCATCCAGCGGTCGACCTCGACGATCAGCCCGGCGCCTTCGGCCGCGGGCACCAGTTCGCTCGCGGCGTAGACCCGCTCGCCATCGGTCGGCAAGCGCAACAGCGCCTGGAACTGCTCTTCCTCTTCGCCGTGCAGCGATACGATGGGCTGGAACACGACCCTGAAGCTCGACTTGTCGAGAGCCACGCGGATCGCCTCGACAACGGCGCCCTGGGCGCCTTCGTCGACGCTCGCCTCGACCACGACCACGCCGGACCCATCCGGTGCCGCGGCTTCGAGCTGGGCGCGTTCGGCCGCGTCGATCATGGCCTTGGCATCGCCCGCGGCGACCGCGAAAGGACAGATGCCGATGACCACGCCCAAGCTGCGCGGCGCTCTCGCCGTGCCGAACGGGGTGGTGGCAACGGCCTGGCGCAGCCGCTCGGCCTGTTCACGCAAGGCTTCGACGGAGCGGTCAGGATTGAGCAGCAGATAGCTGCTGTCGCCGCTGCGGGCGAGCAGGTCGTTGGCGCCGATGCGTTCGCTGATCAGCGCCGTCAGGCGGTCCATGAGCTGGCGGAATTCGGAACGCCCGATGCTGTCGCGCAGGCTGCCGGCACGCACGAGTTCGATGAACATGAGGCCGCCGTCGCGCGTGGCCGCATCTTCCATGGCCAGCATCTCGGTCAGGCGGCGGGCGAGCTGGGCGGAATCGTGGACACCCTTGGCCGCCTCGCGGATCGCCGGCTTGCGCTTGCGCTCGAGCAAGCGCGCGCGCCGCACGCGGCTCGTGACCGCGGTGATCAGGTGGCGCGGCGCGATCGGCTTGGTCAGGAAATCGTCGCCGCCGGCGCTGAGTGCCTCGAAATGCTTGTCGGTGTCGCCCTCGCCGGAAAGAAACACGATCGGCGTCGACAAGTAGGCTTCGCGCTCGCGGATCAGCGCGGTCAGTTCCATGCCGTCGCAGACCGGCATGTTGAGATCCATCAGGATCAGGTCGGGCTTGAATTCGTCGAGCTTGTCGAGCACGGCCGAGGCCTCGTTCACGGCCAGGGCCTGCATGCCGTTCTTGCGCAGGATCGATTCGGCGAACAGAGCCTGCGAACGATCGTCCTCGACGATCATGATGCGGAACGGATCGGCATTCTCCGCTGCACTCAGTTCGCGCAGACGACCGAGCACTTCATCGGCGTTCGCCGGCTGCACGATGAAGGCGTCGCAGCCGGCACGCATGGCGCGCAGACGGGCGGCCAGGTCGGTCTTCTGTTCGCTCAGGGCGATCAGCAATACGCGCTGGTCGGCGCGCGCGCGCGCGGCCTTGACCAGGGCGCCGACCTCTTCGATGGCTTCCTCGTAAATGCCGTCGAGGACGACCAGGGCGGGCGTCGAACGGCTCAACAGGTCCTTGAGCTCGTCGACGCTGTCGGGCAGATCGAGTTCGTAGCCCTGCGCGCGCAGCTGAAGATCGATCTCCGCAGCCATCGTGCCGCCATCGCTCATGTGGCAGGCGCGTCGATGCGCGCGCTCGGGCACGATGTCGGTGGATGGGGGGCTGGCCGCTGCGACCGCCGCTGCAGCGGGGGCCGGACTTGGCGCCGGTGGCGGCGGAGGTGGCGTCGCCTTGGCAGGGGCCGGGCTGGATGCCGGCGCCAGGTCGGTGGCCGGCGGCGCTGCCGCGGCCAGGCTTTCCGGAGGACTCGGCGCAGCGGCGTCCGCTGCGCTGCGACGCGGGGGCGCCAGCGTGCTGAAGCGCTGCCAGTATTCGGCCGGCGGCCGTACCAGCAGCGGAAATCCGTTCGCTTCGGCCGCCGCGTAACCGAACAGGCTGGTGTCTTCAGTCGTGTGCGCGGGGCCGGCAGCGGCCGGCGAATCGGCGCCGCCGAGCTTGGCCAGGTGGCGCTGGATGTCGGCCAGGGCTTCGGCATCGGGAAGGCGCGGTGGATCGAGCAGTCCCCACAGGCACTCGGCGAAATCCTCGAGGCGGCTGGCCGCTTTTGCGTTGCCGAGCAGGTGGCAGGTACTGGCCAGGGCCTCGGCGTCTTCGGCCAGCAGCAAGGCCGTGTTGATGTCCCAGTCGCCCTGGCACAGATGCTTGCCGCGCTGGCAAAGATCGCCGATGCGCATCGGAATCTGGGTGGCGTACGCGACCCGCGAGCGCGGCCGCCGTGCAATGGACTCCCTAACCTGCATGAGCCCCCCCGTGGAACCTGGCCCGACTATACCAGCGCACGATCGGGAGAACGCTTCGCATCAGAACGGCTTGACCACGACCAGCACGACGATCGCGATCAGCAACAGCGCCGGGATTTCGTTGAACAGGCGCAACCAGCGGCTCGAGCGCGTGTTCCGGTCGGCGGCGAATCGGCGCACCATGACGACCAGCATGGCGTGGTAGCCGACCAGGCAGGCAACGAGCAGCAACTTGAGGTGGAACCAGAGGCCGCTGCTCAGCATCGCCGGTGCATGCTGCAACCACCAGGCCATCAGGGCGATGCCGAAGACCAGGGCCAGGGCGCCGCCGATGTGGGTGATCATGAGCAGGCGCCGCTGCATGACCTTGAGGCGCTCGCGGACCACCGCTTCGCCGGCTTCGACGTGATAGACGAACAGGCGCGGCAGATAGAACAGGCCGGCGAACCAGGTCACCACGAAAATCACGTGAAATGCTTTCAGCCAGAGCATGTGGGTCGTCTGCGCGTTAACATGTCGGCAGTATAACTGTGCTTGACGCCGCTCCACGGGGCTGGCTATAAGCGCTATCCCTTTCCGCTCCGTGTTCCGCCAGGATCGCCCGATTCCGATGGCTACGCCACGCTTCGTCATTCGCCAGGTCAACCCGACACGCTCGCGCTGGGTCTGGCTGTTCGCGGCCCTGATCTGGCTCGGCTCGCTGACGCTCGCGGTGGTCGTCACGGGCCTCGTGCTGGTTCCGAAGGGCAAGAGCGAAAGCGTGCCGGTCCGGGTCGACGATCTCGACACCAATGCGCTGAAGATGCGCATCGCCGTGCTCGAGCGCTCCGAGCAGGTGGCCAAGGCGGCGCTCGGCGACCTGCAGCGCACCCTGCGCGACCGCGAGGAGGAGATCGCCGGCGTGCGCGCCGACCTGGCCTTCTACGGGCGCCTGGTCGGCGGCGCCAAACGCGAGGGGCTGGCCGTGCACGCCTTGACCCTGAAGCCCGTACCCGACTCGAGGGCGTGGAATTTTTCCGCCACCCTGACCCAGAATTTCAAGCGCGGACCCGAAACGCACGGTCGCCTGACCCTGTCGGTTTCCGGCATCGCCGATGGCAAACTGGTCACGCTCGACTGGAAAGCGCTGAGCCAGCAGTCCGGAAGTCCCGGAATCGAGTATGCGTTCAAGTATTTCCAGCAGGTAAACGGCACCATCATGCTCCCGGAAGGTTTCGAGCCCAATCGCGTTCGCGCAATCGCAGACGGCGACGGCAATCGAAGCGAGCAGGAATTCTCATGGGACGACGCGGCGAAAGCCGAGGAGACAGACGATGTTCGGCAGTGACAAGCGAGGGAACCACTCAATGGCGGCGATCACGACCCTGGTGGCCGAAGGAACCACGATTCGCGGTGACATCGAATTCAGCGGTGGCCTGCACATGGATGGCACCGTCGAAGGGTCGATCAGCGCGCAGGGCGACAAGGCCGTGCTGACCCTGAGCGAGAAGGGCCGGGTGCACGGCGAGATCCGCGCGCCGAACGCGGTCATCAATGGCCAGGTCAAGGGCGACATCGTCGTTTCCGAGCGCCTCGAACTGGCGGCCAATGCGCGCATCGACGGCAACGTCTACTACAAGGTCCTCGAGATGGCCGCCGGCGCACAGCTCAACGGCAAGATGATCTACCAGGCCGAGCCGCAGCGGCAGCTCAGCGGGCCCAAGGCCGCCGAAGCGGAAGACGCCGATGCCCCGGCATCGGGCAAGGAATCGCGGGTCAAGTCGACCCAGGCGGCCTGATGCCGACGACAGTTCGCTGGCTGCTGCGCCGCAGCGCTCTCGCGGTGCTTGAATCCTGCGCAAACGCCTCGATCTGCAAGAGTCAGATGACTGCGTCATTTCCTGCCCGGCTTCCCGCATGAACAGCGATACCGTTCCGACCTATCTCGACAGTGCCGACGCGCCGATGGTGTTCACCGCGGCCGCGGCCGGCAAGGTCACCGAGCTGATTGCCGAGGAAGGCAATCCGCAGCTCAAGCTGCGCGTTTACATCAGTGGCGGCGGCTGTTCGGGCTTCCAGTACGGCTTCACCTTCGACGAAGAGCGCGCCGAGGACGATCTCGCCATCGAGCGCGATGGCGTGGTCCTGCTGGTCGATCCGCTCAGCCTGCAATACCTGGCCGGGGCCGAGATCGACTACTCCGAGTCCCTGACCGGCGCCCAGTTCGTCATCCGCAACCCGAACGCGAAGACGACCTGCGGATGCGGATCCTCGTTCGCCGTCTGAATTCCGCACCTGCGCGCGCTGGCTCCGGCGCGTCGTGCTGCCGCGATCGCCGCCGGTGGCCCGTGTCCGCGGTAGGCAAGCCATGAGCGCCGACCAGCGCAGCCGCAAGAACGTCTTCGCCGGCCTTGCCCTCGATCGCTGCGGTGAACGCCGGCTCGACCAGGCCTGGCTCGAGACCCAGCTGGTCCACGCCGGCGCGCGCTTCCTCGTGCTCGATCCCGATGGCAAGGCCCTGGTCGATGCCGGTGCTAGTGCCCTGCGCTTCCTCGCCGGGCGTGAACGCGAAGGACTGCTGGCCGCCGCGCGACCCTCGCTGCTCGGTGTCGACGCAGAGCAGACACCCTACTTCCTGCTCAGTGCCGAAGCCGGCGACGCCATTGCGCTCGCTGCCAGCTTTGACTCGCGCTACCTGGACCTGCGCCGCGCCGGGCTCGGCCTGCCGGCCTTCGAGGCTGGCTTGTTCGCCTATGCGCGCGGACTGGCCCATTGGCAGTCGCGCACGCGCTGGTGCGGCGCCTGCGGCAGCGAACTGAGCCTCGAATGGGCCGGACATCGCGCCCGCTGCACCAATCCGGCCTGCGCCATCGAACACTTTCCGCGCACCGATCCGGCCATCATCGTCATCGTCACCTGGCGCGATGCCTGCCTGCTCGGGCGCCAGGCCAGCTGGCCGGCCGGCCGCTATTCGACCCTGGCCGGATTCGTCGAGCCCGGCGAAACCCTCGAGGACGCCGTGCGCCGCGAGGTCTTCGAGGAGGCCGGCGTGCGCGTCGTCGACTGCGACTACCATTCCTCGCAGCCGTGGCCGTTTCCGTCCTCGCTGATGCTCGGTTTCACCGCACGCGCGGACGATCCGAGCATCGCGGTCGGCGACGAAATCGACGAGGCGCACTGGTTTGAAGTCGACGAGTTCGTCGCCGATCTCGAAGCGGGACGTCTCGGCTTGCCGCCGCCGCTGTCGGTGTCCTATCGCCTGATCGAGCATTGGCTCAGGCAGGCCGGCGGCCTTGAACTGGGCGAGCTGAAGTCGCCGGCCACCTGGGCCTGACTGGACGCGGAAGCTGCGCGGGCTACAATCCCGATCACTACCGCAAACGCCGGAACCCATGGCCACGACCCTGATCGCGATTCTTATCGTGCTGCTGTCAACGCATGCGTTGCCGGATCTGGCCCGCTACCGGAACTTTTCCTGGCTGCGCGACTGGCTGCGTGGACCCGGCGACAGTCCGGCAGGCAATGTCCGCTTGCGCACGCTGCTCGTGGCCGGTTTGCTCGTCGTCCTGACCGGCCTGATCCAGGCCGCCCTGCACCGGCACTGGTTCGGCGTGCTCGAACTGGCCTTCATGGTCGTCGTGCTGTTCTTCTGCTGGGGCCCGCGCGACCTCGACACCGACATCGAGTCCGTGCTCAAGGCGCCGGACAGCGAGCGACGCCGGCAGGCTGCCCAGCTGCTCGGCGAGGGGGTCAGCGAGCAGGCGGTTTCGTACAGCGCCGCGGGCCTGATCGAGGCCAGTTTCGCCGCCGCACTTTCGCGCCGCTTCGGCGTGCTGTTCTGGTTCGCCGTGCTGGGTCCGGTCGGCGCGCTCGCCTACCGCCTCGTGCAACAACTCGCGCGCTCGCCGGCCTTCGCCGAGGCGATCGGCGATTCGCGCGCCGACTTCGAACGCGCGGCCCTGATCATGGACTGGGCGCCGGCCCATCTGCTGGCCTGGTCGCTGGCCCTGGTTTCCGATTTCGATGCGATCGTCAGCGCCTGGCACGACTACCATCGCGCCCATGGCCAGGGCTATTTCACGCTCGATCTCGGCTTCCTGGCGGTGATCGCGCGGGCCGGCGTCGATGCCGATGTCGCTGCGGGCGACGGCGGCGAGGAGAGTGTCGGCGACCCGCTCGCCGAACTGGCCGATACCCAGATCGTCCTGCGCCGCGCGCTTTACGTCTGGCTGGCCGTGATCGCGGTCATCGTGCTCGGCGGCTGGGCGACCTGATGATTGGGCCCCTGGAACGTATTAGCGCGATGCGATTCTTGCCCAGGGGATAAGAAACGAGAGGAGAGACTGCAGCGTGCAGCGCCGGATGAGCGTACGCCGTGGCGTCGATATCGCGCTTCGCACGGACCCTCATCCGCCTTCGGCACCTTCTCCCAGGGGGAGAAGGAAGGGCGCGCCGCGGAGCGCGGGTTAGATCCTTCTCCCGCCGGGAGAAGGTGGCGCGCAGCGCCGGATGAGGGTACGCCGTGGCGTCGATATCGCGCTTCGCACGGACCCTCATCCGCCTTCGGCACCTTCTCCCAAGGGGAGAAGGAAAGGCGCGGCGCGGAGCGCGGATTAGACCCTTCTCCCGCCGGGAGAAGGTGGCGCGCAGCGCCGGATGAGGGTACGCCGCGGCGTCGATATCGCGCTTCGCACGGACCCTCATCCGCCTTCGGCACCTTCTCCCAAGGGGAGAAGGAAAGGCGCGTTGCAGAGCGCGGGTTAGATCCTTCTCCCGAGGGGGAAGGAAAGGCGCGCCGCAATGAACTGCCTCAGGCCCAGGCGCCGCGCAGCTCGCGCACACGCTGCTCGAGCGTTGCGGCGCTGGCTTCGGTCGGGGCGACCGGCTCGCCGACGGCGAGCACGATGCGCGACCAGAACCGCCGCGGCAGGCGCATGCGCCCCGGTGCGCTGTCGCGACGGCTGAAGATGCTGCCCCAGAGTCCGCGGATCGCGAGCGGAATCACCGGCACGGCGCGCTGCGCGAGGATGCGCTCGACGCCGGGCCGGAAGGTCGCGATCTCGCCGTCCGCAGTCAGTCCACCCTCCGGGAAGATGCAGACGATCTCGCCCTCGGCGAGGGCGCGGTCGATTTCCGCGAAGGCCTTTTCGAGCAGGGCCGGATCCTCCTTGGCCGAGGCGATCGGGATCGCCTTGGCGGTACGGAAGATGAAGCGCATGACCGGGATGTTGAAGATCTTGTAGTACATGACGAAGCGCGAGGGCCGGCGCACGCTGCCGGCGACGATCAGCGCATCCATGTAGCTGACGTGGTTGCAGACGAGCAGGGCGGGTCCGTGCTCGGGAATGCGGTCGAGCCCTTCGGTACGGATCCGGTACAGCGTGTTGATCAGGATCCAGGACAGGAAACGCATGAGGAATTCGGGGACCAGCGTGTAGATGTAGATGGCGACGGCGGCATTCAGCACGGCCACGGCCAGGAAGATCTGCGGGATCGAAAAGCCGAGCGCAGTCAGGCCGAGGCCGAGGCCGGCCGACACGACCATGAAAAGCGCGTTGAGGATGTTGTTGCCGGCGATCACGCGCGACAGCTCGCTGCGGTCGGTGCGACTCTGCACGAGGGCGAACAGCGGCACGATGAAGAGGCCGGCGAAAAGGCCGATCAGGAGCAGGTCGATGATGATGCGCGGGCTGCCCGTGGCGCCGAGGAAGCCCATCACGGTGAGGCCGTGCGCACTGGCCGCGAGCGGTCGGGCAAAGTACAGGTCGATCGCGAACACGGTCATGCCGATTGAGCCGAACGGCACCAGGCCGATCTCGACCTTGTGTCCGGACAGGCGTTCGCAGAGCAGCGAGCCGATGCCGACGCCGACCGAGAACAGGGCCAGGGTCAGGTTCAGCACGCCTTCGCCGCCGCCGAGAAAGGTCTGCGTGTAGGCCGGCAACTGGGCCGTGAACACGGTGCCGAAAAACCAGAACCACGAGATGCCGAGGATCGCGTTGAAGATGGTGCGGTCCTTGACCACGTAGCGCAGCACGCGCAGCGTTTCGCTGGCCGGATTCCAGTTGAACTTGAGGTCGGGGGCGGTGGCTGGTGCCGGCGGGATGGCGCGGCTGACCAGGTAGCCGATCACGGCCACGCCGACAACGAGGATCGAGGCCGCGGTGGCGCCGAAATCGCCCATGGCCATCAGCGAACCGCCGGCCATCATGCCGATCAGTACGGCCATCGAGGTGCCCATCTCGACCAGGCCGTTGCCGCCGACCAGTTCGTCGATGTGCAGCGCCTGCGGCAGGATCGCGTACTTGATCGGACCGAACACCGTCGAGTGCAGGCCCATCAGGAACAGCACGACGAACAGCAGCCAGACCTGGTGCGCGTGGAACGCATAGACCGCCATCAGCATGGCTGCGATCTCGAACAGCTTGACGTAGCGGATCAGGCGGGTCTTCTCGAATTTCTCGGCGATCTGTCCGGCGGTGGCCGAGAACAGGAAGAAGGGCAGGATGAACACGGCCGGCGCGATCATCGCGTAGAAGCTGACCGCCTCGATGGCCAGGCCGAGGTGGAAGCCGATCAAAACGACCATGCCCTGGCGAAAGGCGTTGTCGTTGAAGGCGCCAAGCGCCTGGGTGGTGAAGAACGGCGCGAAGCGCCGCTTGCCGAGCAGGGTGAACTGGCTGTGTTCGGACATGGGCGCGTTCGGCTGGGCGGGGAGGATGCGGGCAATTTAGCAGAGGCGCGCGGTCGGGCAATGCCGGGAATGCGGATCCGGTGCGGGAATGGCCCGCGCGACGGGTGTATCGTCGCTCGCGTGCACGGCAGGATCGCCTTGCTGGCCGCAAGGCGGCAGGCGCGGTTTGCCAGTCCGGAGCGCTTCGTCCACGATGAACCGGGGAGGGTTCAAGCATGGCGGAAAAGGACCGACAACAAGCGCCGCGGCCGGCGGCGGCGAGCCGATGGCGCTATCGCGTGGGCCGCGAGCGAGGCGCGATCGGCCGTTTTGCCGATGCCCTCGAACAGGACCTGATCGCGGCCGGTATTGCCGAGTCGGTGCGCCAGACCCTGGCCACCGTACTCGATGAGCTGCTGGCCAACGTGATCATGCACGCCCAGTCCGCGCGCGGTCCCGTGCACGTGCATCTGCGCCGGCGCAAGGACGAACTGATCGTGCGGCTTCGTTATTGTGCGGCGGCCTTCGACCCGACCGCGATCGCGGCGGCACAGATGCCGGCGTCACTGGCCGCGGCCACACCCGGCGGTGTCGGCATCGCCATGGTCCGCGCGATGACGCGCGAATTCGTCTACGCCTTCAGACGCGGCGAAAACCACCTGCGCGTGCGCGTGGCTCTATAGGGCCGGGAATGGGGAATGGGGAATGGTTAAAGGCAAGAGCAGAGACAAAGGCAGGGGCGAAGCGCGCTCCGCTTGAACCATTCCCCATTCCCCATTCCCTATTCCCGGCTGAGCGCGCGATGGCCGATGTCGCGCCGATGGAAGGCGCCGTCGAAGCGTAGCTTCGCCAGTGCCGCATAGGCGCGTTCGCGGGCGGCGCCGATGTCCTTGCCGAGGGCGCAGACCGTGAGCACGCGACCACCGGCGGTCACCACCTTGCCATCGCGCTCGCGCGTACCGGCGTGGAATACCTTGGTGTCCTTGCCGAAGTCGCTGTCGAGGCCGTCGATCGGATCGCCGCCGCGAACCTTGCCTGGATAGCCGTGCGCGGCCATGACCACGCCGATCGCGGGTCGCGGATCCCATTGCACCTGCGTGCCCTTGAGGCGACCGGCCAGTGCCGATTCGATCAGTTCGACCAGGTCCGATTGCAGGCGCAGCATGATCGGCTGGGTTTCCGGATCGCCGAAGCGCACGTTGAATTCGATGACCTTCGGTGCGCCGTTGCGGTCGATCATCAGGCCGGCATAGAGGAAGCCGATGAACGGCGCGCCTTCGGCGGCCATGCCGGCAAGAGTCGGTCGGATCACTTCGTCCATGATGCGGCGATCGACTTCGGGGGTCACCACGGGTGCCGGCGAATAGGCGCCCATGCCACCCGTGTTGGGTCCGGTATCTGCCTCGCCGACGCGCTTGTGGTCCTGGCTGGTCGCCATCGGCAGCGCGTTCTGGCCGTCGGAAATGACGATGTAGCTGGCCTCTTCGCCTTCAAGGAATTCCTCGATGACCACGCGCGCCGAGGCATCGCCGAGCGAGTGCGCGCCGAGCATGTCGTGCAGCGCCTGCTCGGCGTCGCCGAGGGTCAACGCAACGACCACGCCCTTGCCCGCAGCGAGGCCATCGGCCTTGATGACGATCGGCGCGCCATGCTTGCGCACATGGGCCAGGGCCTGGTTGAGGTCGCTGAACACGGCGTGCCGCGCGGTCGGGATGTTGTGGCGGGCGAGGAAGGCCTTGGCATAGGCCTTGGATCCTTCCAGCTGCGCGGCGATGCGACGCGGTCCGAAACAGGCCAGGCCGGCGGCTCGGAAGCGGTCGACGACGCCGAGCACGAGCGGAATTTCCGGACCAACCACGGTCAGGTCGATCGACTCGCGCCGCGCCAGCTCGAGCAGGCCGTCGATGTCGTCGACCGCGACATCGGCGTTGCGCATGCGCGGCTCGTGCGCCGTGCCGGCATTTCCCGGTGCCACCACCACCTCGGTCACGCGCCTGGACTGGGCCAGTTTCCAGGCCAGTGCATGTTCGCGGCCGCCGCCGCCGACAACGAGGATTTTCATTGGAACGGGAATGGGGAATGGAGAATGGAGAATGGAAAAAGCATCGCGCAGCCAAGATCTGTGAGTTTCATGCTCTGCTCCTGACCATTCCCGATTCTCTATTCCCCATTCCCGGCGCTAGCGCAACGCGCTAGTGCCTGAAATGCCTCACGCCGGTGAACACCATGGCCATGTCGTGTTCGTCGGCGGCGACGATCACCTCGTTGTCGCGCATCGAGCCGCCGGGCTGGATGACCGCGCGGATGCCGGCCTGGGCGGCCATGTCGATGCCGTCGCGGAACGGAAAGAAGGCGTCGGAGGCCATCACGCTGCCGGGGACGCTGAGCCCTGCTTCCTCGGCCTTGATGTTGGCGATCCTGGCGCTGATCACGCGGCTCATCTGGCCGGCACCGATGCCGATCGTGCGGCTCTCGCGGGCGTAGACGATGGCATTGGACTTCACGTACATCGACACGTGCCAGGCGAACAGCAGGTCGCGCAATTCCTCGGCGTTCGGTACGCGCCTGGAGACGACCTTGAGGTCGGTCAGCATGAGCGTGTCGCGATCGGCATCCTGGGCCAGCATGCCGCCGGCAATGCGCTTGTAGTCGACCGACTGGCCCGATTGTTCCGGCCACTCGCCGGTGGCCAGCAGGCGCACGTTCGGCTTCTTCGCGAAGGCCGCCAGGGCCGCGTCGTCGACGGCCGGCGCGATCACGACCTCGACGAACTGGCGTTCAAGGATCTGCGCGGCCGTTTCCTCATCGAGCCGGTGGTTGAAGGCGATGATGCCGCCGAAGGCCGACACCGGGTCGCAGGCGTAGGCGTGCTCGTAGGCCTCGCGCACGCTGGTGCCGAGGGCGACCCCGCACGGATTGGCGTGCTTGACGATGACGCAGGCCGGGGTGCGCTGGAAGGCCTTGACGCATTCGAGTGCGGCGTCGGCGTCGGCCAGGTTGTTGTAGGACAGTTCCTTGCCGGCCAGCACCTGGGCGGTGGCGATCGTGCCGCGCGATGCATTGCGCTCGACGTAAAGCGCCGCGGCCTGGTGCGGATTCTCGCCATAACGAAGAATGCGCTTGCGCTCGTAGGCGAGGTGCAGGCTCGGCGGGAACGGCTCGCTGGTTTCGCCCTTGCTGCGAGCGCCGAGCCAGCTGGCGACGCGACCGTCGTAGGTGGCGGTATGCGCGTAGGCCTTGGCCGCCAGGCGCCGACGCAGTTCCAGCGGAGTCCCGCCATGGGCCAGCGCATCGAGTACTTCGGCATAATCGGTCGGATCGCACAGCACGATCACGTGCTCGTGGTTCTTGGCCGCCGCACGCAGCATGGCCGGGCCGCCGATATCGATGTTTTCGATGGCCTCCTCGAGGCTGCAGTCGGGGCGTGCCGTGACCGTATCGAAGGGATAGAGGTTGACCACGAGCAGGTCGATCGCGGCGATGCCATGTTCGGCCATGACCGCATCGTCGGTGCCGCGCCGGCCGAGCAGGCCGCCGTGCACGAGCGGATGCAGGGTCTTGACCCGGCCGTCCATGATTTCAGGGAAACCGGTCAGGGCGCTGACTTCGGTCACCGGCAGGTGCGCATCGCGCAGCGCCTGCGCGGTGCCGCCAGTGGAAATGAGGCTGATACCCAGCGCATCGAGGCCGCGCGCCAGGTCGCTGAGGCCGGACTTGTCGGACACGCTGAGCAGCGCGCGGCGGGCAGGGGCAAGCGGGGTATCGAACATGGGTCAGCCGGTGGCGGTCGTGCAGGCCCGCAGTATAGCGGCGCAGCGGGCGCGGAAGACGCTCAACTCAGGCCGTACTGCTGGAGCTTCTTGCGCAAGGTTGCGCGATTGATGCCGAGCGCGGCGGCCGCGCGGCTCTGGTTGCCGCCGTACCATTCCATGACTTCACGCAGCAAGGGCTGCTCGACTTCGCCGAGCACGAGGGCGTGCAAGCCCTCGGTGGGCTGCGATTCGACATCGCTCAGATAGCGGCGGACGGCGCGTGCAACGCAATCGCGCAAGGCCGGTTGCAAGGCTGAATCGTGCGCGGCATCGACGCGCAGCGGAGAAACGGCATTCACTGAAATCGGGCCCCCGAGGCTTGTTCTTGTCGTGACGACGCCACGTGAACTCCTGATTTCGCGTGGCGGGTCGTGAATAGTAGCGCCACCAGAGGCGCTTGATAAGTGCTGGTTCTCGTTTCGAGGAAATTCGATAACCGCACGAACCCGGCAGGCAGAGTTCTATTCGAACTTGAACTCGAAGGCGACTGCACTCTTGCCCGGGTCGGCGACTTCGAAAACGAGCGGCGCCTTGGCCCCGGGGGCGAGGCCCCTGGCCAGCGCGCGCGGGTCGCTGACGTATTCGCCCGGGCGGAAGCGGCGCATGGCGATGCGTTGTTCGTCGAGATCGGACAGGGTGATCTCGACGACCGGAAACGGCTGGGCGAAATCGGCGGCGTTCTGCAGGGTGGCCGATATGATCAGCGCACCCGGCACCGACGGGTGCGGCCGGATGTCGCGTGAGGCCAGCTGCAGCAGTTCGTCGTCGCTACGCAGCGGCAACTGGCAGCCGAGGGTCGCGCAGGCGCTCTCGACCCAGGGGCGCAGGCTCGAGTCGTTAATCCAGAGGTCGCGTTCGGCCCAGGCGATTTCGCCGCCCAGCAACAGGGTCAGAAGCAGGCTTCCGGCGATCCAGCGGCCGTTGCGCTGCGGCTGGTAGTGGCGACGGTGGCGGGCGAACTGCGGAGGCCCCGAGGCGCGCTCGTGGGCGCGCGGGCGGTCCTGCGGATCGAAATTCAGCGTACCCTGCGGGCCGCGGTTGGGCCGGAACACCGGCAGGCCGAGTTGCGGCGGCGCGGCCTGCTCGGCATGCCGCGGAAGCTTGCCGATCGGCTCGGACGGCAACTGCTCGCTCAGCGTCGGCAAGGCGTCGAAGATGGCATTGCAGTGCGAACAGCGCACGGTGCCGTGCGCGGCAGCCAGTTCGGCGCTGCCAAGCTTGAAAACCGTCAGGCACTCGGGGCATTGGGTGTACATGCGCTGATTCTAGCGGTTGCCGCCGCTTGCCGTAGCGATCGGCGTCTCGTCCCGGCCCCTGTGTCGCTCAGTGCCGGCGCCGGCCCTCGATGCGGACCCAGCCCTCGCGGACGCTGACTTCAAGGTCCTCGAACCATTCGGCATAGCGTTCGACCAGCTCGCCGTCCTGGCCTTCGAGGATGCCGGACAGGGCCATGCGGCCGCCGGCCTTGACCCGCTCGGCAAAGCGCGGAGCGAGTTCATGCAGCGGACCGGCCAGGATGTTGGCGACAAGGTAGTTGGCCGGGATTCCCGGCTCGGCATCGGGCAGGAACAGGGCGAGTCGATCATCGACGCCGTTGCGCCGGGCATTGTCGCGGCTCGCTTCGAGCGCCTGCGGATCATTGTCGACGCCGATCACTTCGCCTGCGCCGAGCAGTGCGGCGGCGATGGCCAGCACGCCGGAACCGCAGCCATAGTCGATCACGCGCGCGCCATCGAGGTCGGCCACGTCGAGCCATTGCAGGCACAGCGCGGTGGTCGGGTGGGTGCCGGTACCGAAGGCCAGGCCCGGATCGAGGCGAACCACGATCGCCTCGGCGTCGGTCGGCGGTTCGATGTTCCAGGGATAAATCCAGAGGCGCCTGCCGAACTGCATGGGCCGGAACTGGTCCATCCAGACCCGGGTCCAGTCCTGGTCGGCGACTTCGCGGAAGCTGATCTGGTCCGGTTCGAGTTCCGGCAGCAGTTCGCCGAGCACGTGGACCAGCCCGCTGCGATCGGTGTCCGCTTCGAACAGCGCGGCCAGCACGACCTGCGACCACAGCGGCGTCTCGCCGACCGCAGGTTCGAGGATGGCTTGCTCGTCGCTGGTGTCGGCATCCGCATCGAGCAGGGTCACCGACAGCGCGCCGACGTCCTCGAGGGCGGCTTCGACGCTTTCCTGCTGGTCGGAGCGCAGGGTCAGGGAGAGTTCAAGCCAGGTCATGGGGTAGGGGCGCGCATCAAGGAAGCAGAGGGCAGGCCAGCATATTGCCATCGGTCGGGAAGCGCCACGCACCGGCGAGCGGCGAGGTCGACGATTCTCGCGCCTTGCCCGGGAAAGCGCCGGCGCAACTCATGGTCGCAACTCGATAGAATAGCCGCTTTGCCAGCGTGGAAAGGCAGCCGCATGCATCGATCCGACGAACTCGGCATCCTCGGCACCGACGTCGTCGAAGCGGCGGCGGAGTTGCACGGCCGTTTCAAGGCCGCAGAACCCTTTCCACATGTCGTCATCGACGATTTTTTCGATCCCGCGTTCGCCCTGAAGCTGCTCGACGCATTTCCCTCGTTCGAGCGCGGCAATTCGATCGGCGACGACGGCAAGCCGGGCGGGAAATCGACGCTGGATCGCGTCAGCGCATTGGGCGCCGATTACCAGCGTCTCGACGCGACCATCCGCAGCAAGGCCTTTCTCGATTTCATCGGCGGGATCACCGGCATCGATGACCTGCTCTACGATCCGTGGTACCTCGGCGGTGGCACCCACGAGAATCGCGACGGCATGAGTCTCGACCCGCACGTCGATTTCAATTTCCATCCGAGCGAGCGCTGGCACCGGCGGCTCAACCTGATCGTCTACCTGAATCCGGAATGGGACGAGGCTTGGGGCGGATCGCTCGAATTGTTCGCGAACCCGCAGCTCGACACCACGCCTGCGCGAAGCATCGTTCCCGCATTCAACCGCTGCGTGCTGTTCGAAACCTCGGAGCGGTCCTGGCACGCCTTCAACCGGATCCGGCTTCCCGAAGCGCAGCGGCATCTGACGCGTCGTTCGATCGCGCTGTACTTCTACTCGAAGGACCGCCCGGCACAGGAAGTGAGCGATCGGCACACCACCTTCTACGTCAACCGAGCGCTGCCCGAGCGCTTCGTCGAAGGCATGACCCTCGGCGCCGAGGATGTCCTTGAAGTGCGCCAGCTGATCGAGGCGCGCGACGCGCATATCCGCCGGCTCTATGCGGAGAACACCGAGTTGCGCGTGGCCCAGGATCGCGGCATTGCCGGCCAGCTCCTGTATCTGGCCAAACGCGCCTACGTGCGCTTCCGTCGCTAGGACGCCAGGACGCTAGGACGCTAGGTCAGGCCGATCGACTTTTCCTTGGCCTCGGCCATGCGCTTTTCGAGATAGTGGATGTTCATGCCACCGGCCTGGAAACCGCGATCGCCCATGATCCGCATCTGCAGGGGCAGGTTGGTCTTGACCCCTTCAATGACCACTTCGGCCAGCGCGTTGCGCATGCGCGCGACCGCGGTGTCGCGGTCGCGGCCGTGCACGATCAGCTTGCCGATCATCGAATCGTAGTTCGGCGGGATGCGGTAGCCGTCGTAGATGTGCGTATCGGTGCGCACGCCGGGACCGCCGGCGGCATGGAAGCGCTTGACCGTACCCGGGCTCGGCATGAAGGTGTCCGGATCCTCGGCATTGATGCGGCACTCGATGGCGTGGCCAGTGATGCGGATGTCCTGTTGGCGGATCGACAGCTTCTCGCCGGCGGCGATCAGCAGTTGTTCGCGGATCAGGTCGACGCCGGTGATCATCTCGGTGACCGGATGCTCGACCTGGATGCGCGTGTTCATCTCGATGAAGTAGAAGCGGCCATCCTCGTAGAGGAATTCGAAGGTGCCGGCACCGCGATAATTGATGCGCAGGCAGGCCTCGACGCAGACCTTGCCGATGGCCTGGCGCTGCTCCTCGGTGATGCCGGGGGCCGGCGCCTCCTCGACGACCTTCTGGTGGCGTCGCTGCATCGAACAGTCGCGCTCGCCGAGATGGATCGCGCTGCCCTGGCCGTCGGCGAGGACCTGGATCTCGACGTGGCGCGGATTCTCGAGGAATTTCTCCATGTAGACCTGGTCGTTGCCGAACGCGGCCTTGGCCTCGGTCTTGGTCATCGAGATCGCATTGCCGAGGTGGGCCTCGGTGTGGACGACGCGCATGCCGCGCCCACCGCCGCCGCCGGCTGCCTTGATGATGACCGGATAGCCGATGTCCCGCGCGATGCGCGTGTTCTCGGCCATGTCCTCGCCGAGCGGGCCGCCCGAACCGGGCACGCAGGGCACGCCGGCTTCCTTCATCGCGCGGATCGCCTCGACCTTGTCGCCCATCAGGCGAATCGTCTCGGCACGCGGCCCAATGAAGATGAAGCCGGACTGCTCGACGCGCTCGGCGAAATCGGCGTTTTCCGAGAGAAAGCCGTAGCCGGGATGGATGGCCTGGGCATCGGTGACCTCGGCCGCGGCGATGATCGCCGGCACGTTGAGGTAACTCTCCGAAGCTGGCGCCGGACCGATGCAGACCGACTCGTCGGCCATGCCGACATGCTTGAGGTTGCGATCGACCGTCGAATGCACGGCCACGGTCTTGATCCCGAGCACGTGGCAGGCACGCAGGATACGCAACGCGATTTCGCCGCGATTGGCGATGACGACTTTGTCTAGCATGGGAATGGGGAATGGAGAATGGGGAATGGTTTTGAAGCTCGCATCATGAGTCTCCACGCTTTTTCAGGGCGTTCATCAAAGCTGTGAGTCTGGCGAAAACGCGGTCAACCAGGGCATCGACGTCAGGTATCGGCTTCATGTAGCCGAGCCGGGCCGCAATTTGCAGTTGCGTCGACATTTCGGACAACGATCCGCGTGCGATTGAAAGAAACCGGAGATATTCGGGAGTCGAACGCCGCGCAGCGCCTTCCGCGATGTTCGACGGGACGCTGACTGCAGACCGCCGGATCTGCGCGGTCAAGCCAAAACGTTCCTCCGCGGGAAACGTTGCTGTCGCGACATAGACCATTTCCACCAGCTGCATCGCCTCCTGCCAGACTTCCAATCGCTCGTGCGCCCGCTTGAACGATTCCCCATTCCCCATTCTCCATTCCCGGCCCTTCAACCAATCACAAATAGCGGCTGGTCGAACTCGACCGGATGGCCGCTTTCGGCGAGTACGGCGAGTACGGTGCCGGAAACTTCGGCTTCGATCTGGTTGAACATCTTCATCGCTTCGATGATGCCGAGGGTGTCGCCGGCCTTGACCTTCTGGCCGACGCTGACGAACGGCGGCGCGTCGGGATTCGCCGAGGCGTAGAACGTGCCGACCATCGGCGAGCACACCGTGGTCCCGGGTGGCAGGTCCTTCGATGGCGAGGAGGCCGTGGTTTCCGGCTCGCTCGGCGCCGGGCTCGCCGCGGCCGGCGCGGAGACCTGCACGGCGGCCGGTCCGGCCGATGGTGGTGCCGTGTAGGTCGGCGCCATGTTCTTCGGATACCGCGACAGGCGGACGATTTCCTCGCCCTCCTTGATCTCGAGTTCGGCGAGGTTCGATTCCTCGAGCAGATCGATGAGCTTCTTGATCTTGCGCAAATCCATGGGTGTCACCTGTGCTGTGGGCCGGGGCCATGCGGGTACCGGTCCGGTGGAAGTCCGTAGTCAGTTACTGGCGAGTCGGCGCAGGATGAATTCGAGCGCCATGCGATAGCTGTCGGCACCGAAGCCGGCGACGACGCCGTGTGCGATATCGGAAAAATACGAGTGCTGCCGGAAAGGCTCGCGCGCGTGCACGTTCGACAGGTGCACCTCGACGAACGGAATGGCGACGGCCGCCAGCGCATCGCGCAGGGCCACGCTGGTGTGCGTGTAGCCGCCCGGATTGATCGCGATCCAGGCGACGCCCTCGCCGCGCGCCTGCTGCACGCGGTCGATCAGGGCGTGCTCGGCGTTCGACTGGAAGCTGGCCAGCTCATGCCCGGCTGCCTCGGCCAGTCCGGCCAGGGCGGCGTCGATGTCGGCCAGCGTGGCGTACCCGTAGACTTCCGGCTCGCGTGTACCGAGCAGGTTGAGGTTGGGTCCATGCAGGACAAGGATCTTGGCCAAGAACGCCCCCGGCAACGGCCGCCGATCGGCCGGTTCAAACAGCGCCGTAGTGTCATCGAACGGGGCGGTTCTGTCCAGTTCGGCGAAGATCGGCGAAATTCGTGGCCCCACAACCTTTTCAGTCGGGGCCGGACCCAGTCCGAACACGCCGGTTTTCCAGGCGGGCTGGCGGACGCGGGGCGGGTCAGAACGTCGCGCAATCGATGACGAAGCGGTAGCGGACGTCGCCCTTGATCATGCGCTCGTAGGCTTCGTTGATCTTTTCGATCGGGATCAGCTCGATGTCCGAGGCGACCCCGTGCTCGGCGCAGAAGTCGAGCATTTCCTGGGTCTCGCGGATGCCGCCGATCAGCGAGCCGACCAGGTGCCGGCGGCCCATGATCAGCGGGCCGGCCGAGAGCGGCACCGGTTTGTCGGGCATGCCGACCAGGATCATCGTGCCGTCGCGGCGCAAGAGGCCGAGGTAGGCGTTGTAGTCGTGCGGCGCGGAGACCGTGTCGAGGATGTAGTCGAACGAGCCGGCCAGGGTCTTGAACGTGGTCGGGTCCGAGGTCGCGGCGAAATCGTCGGCACCGAGCTTGAGTGCGTCGTCCTTCTTGGAGGGCGACGTGCTCAGCACGGTGACCCT
>JAHCAR010000024.1 GCA_019634795.1 Dokdonella sp. | reverse complement strand
GAAGGTGGCGGTCGGATACTTCTCGGCGTCGAAGAAATCGGCGCTCTTCAGATGGGTATCGAGCTTCGGCACATGGGTGTTGATGCTGTCGATCGCGATGGTCACGTCGACCGCAGACTTGGCGACATCGTCGGCGTCGTAGCGGATCGTGCCTTCGATCTTGTCGAAGCCGGCGCTCGGATTGGAAAAGCCGAAGTGATTCCAGGTGAAATTCGCCTGGGTATGGCTGCCATCGATCGTGTAGGTCTCGGCGCCGGCGAAGGCCGAGGCCGAAGTCAGCGCGAGCGCTGCGGCAAGCAGGGTTTTCTGGAACATGCATTTTCTCCGTCTGGAAATACTCATTCGATGCGGCAGGCCTCATCGAATGCAAAGCGCTCTTCGCGCGCACGCAGCACGGCGGGATTGCCGTAGCCGATATTGATCAGGAAGTTCGATTTGATCGAGGTGCCTTCGAAGAAGGCGGCATCGACCTTGGCATTGCTGAAACCCGACATCGGGCCGCAGTCCAGGCCGAGCGCACGCAGGGCGATGATCAGGTAGGCACCTTGCAGGCTCGAATTGCGGAACGCGGTCGCCGCGATCGCCTCGGGCTTGCCCTTGAACCACGGCACCGCATCCTCTTCCTTGTACAGACGCGGCAGGAATTCGTAGAACGCATGGTCGGCGGCGACGATGGCGGTGGCCGGTGCGGCCATGGTCTGGTCCACGTTCGATTCGGAAAGCGCAGCACGCAGTTTTTCCTTGGCCTGCGGCGAGCGCACGAAGACGACGCGCATCGGCTGGGTGTTGGCGCTGGTCGGGCCGAGCTTGGCCAGGTCGTAGGCCTGTTTCAACAAGGCATCGGGCACCGGCTCGTCGAGCCAGGCCTCGGCGGACCGGCGATAGGTGCGCGCGGTGCGGAAAATCTGGTCGAGGGCGAGGTCGTTCAGCGGACTCTTCATCGGTTCTCCTTCCCACAGAAACAAGTCGTCCCTGCGCGGGTTACAGTCTAGGGGCGGTTGGCGGGCAATCAACGCAACGTAGCAGAACGGATTGCTGCCGCATGGTGGACAATGACAGCTCCACGGCGTGGCATCCCGCCATTGGGCGAGCGGGAGTGCCGGACATCATAACGAAGAGAACCTGATTGTCTTCTGAGTATTGCAAATCGAGCTGCTGGGTCATCAGTGACGGCGCCGCCGGCAACGAGCGCCAGGCGCTGGCCCTGGCCCGGGCGCTGGATCTGCAGCCGCGCATCCTGCGCCTGTCCGTGGCGCAGCCCTGGGCTGCGTTAGCACCACGACTGACCTGGGCTGCCAGGCGCGCCTTGCGCGACCAGGACGCGCGACCGATCGGTCCGCCCTGGCCCGATATCGCGATTGGCTGCGGCCGCCGCGCGGCCCTGCTGACGCGCTGCCTGCGCGGCTGGAGCAAGGGCCGCTGCTTTACCGTGCAGATACTCGATCCGCGCGTCGCGCCCGGCCTGTTCGACGTCGTCGTCGCACCCCGCCACGACCGGCTCTCCGCGCACAACCTGATCGAGACCCTCGGCGCGCTCAATCCCGTCGACGATGCCTGGCTCGCGGCCGGACGTGCGCGTTTCGCCCAACTGGGCCAATGGCCGGCGCCGAGGACGGCGGTGTTGATCGGCGCCTCGAATTCGGCGCAGACGCTCGACGATGCCTATTTCGAAGCCTTGCATCGCGAACTTGCCGGGCTCTTCGAAAGACATGCCGGCAGCTTCCTGGTCAGCGCTTCGCGGCGCACGCCCGCCGACCGCATCGCCGACCTGCGCCGCCGGTTCGCGGCCTGGCCCGGCCTGTTCTGGGCAGGCCCGGAAGACGGCGAAAATCCCTACCCCGGCATCCTCGCCTGGGCCGATCGCATCATCGTCACGGCCGATTCGGTCAACATGATCTCCGAAGCCTGCGCGACAGCGGTCCCGGTGCATGCATTCGCCGCACGGCCCGTGCTCGGCAAGCTCGGGGAATTCCATCAGTCGCTGGTCCGCGCCGGTCGCCTTTCGGCACTTGGTGAGGATGATCCGGCGCGAAGCGGGCCACTGCGCGAAACGGCCGAGGTCGCCGCCCGCATCCTCATGCTCCGGCAATGCAGGCGGCCCGGCCCGCCAATCGCCTGAATCAATCGCTGCGCAGCAAGGCCAGGGGCGAAGCCTGCCAGGCACGTCGGCTCGGCCCAAGCATGGCCACGAACTGCAGCAACACACACGCGGCAATGGCAATGGCGCAGCCTCCCGGTGACCAGCCCGGCAGATCTTCGAGCTGACTTGAAAGGTAGCGTGCGCTGGCCCAACTCAGCGGCACGCCGATCGCGATTCCCGTCAGCAGCACGCTCGCGGCATCCGCCCAGAGCCGGCGCAGTAGCCCCGCCGGCCGTTCCCCGAGGGCCAGGCGCAACCCGAACTCGGCTTGCTTGCAGGCGACGATGAAGGCGAGCAGGGCGTAGCTGCCAATCGCTGCGATCAGCAGCGAGACCAGGGCGAACGCGGCAAAAAGATGGCTGGTATAAACCTCGCGCTCGTAGGTGGCCGCCAGGCGGTCGGACATGCGCGCGATGTCGACCAGGGCCAGATTCGGGTCGACCTGGCGAATGGCTGCGAGCGCCGACGACAGGTGCACGTCGCCCTCGCCAGCGAGGCGGAGCACGAAGGTGATCTGGCTGAAGTCGTAGTCGGTACCGAGCGAGGCGGGCAGGTACCACGTCGCGGTTTCGTCCCAGTCGGCGGCCTGCTCGGATTCGCGCACGTTTCCAACCACGCCGACCACGGTCAACAGCTGGTCGGAACGAAGGCGCCGCAGCTGTCGCCCGAGGGGATCCTGACCGGGCCAGCTGCGTTCGGCGAATTCGCGGCTGACGATCACGCTGCGGGCATCGGGCGCGAAATCCGCCTTCGAGAAATCGTGTCCGGACAGCAACGGGATACCCAGCGCGCCGAAATAACCCGCTCCGACCAGTCGATGATTGGTCAGGTGGTAGCCGATCGCCGGCGGCTCCTGACCCGGCAGGACGTAGGCTGCCCCCCAACTGCCGCCTTCGTCCGGCGTGACCGTCGCTGCGCCGGCGCCGGCCACGCCGGGCGTCGCACGCAGGTTTTCGACAACCTGATCGACATAGCGAAGCCTTTGCGGCGTATCGGCGAAGCGTGTCGAGGGCAGGCTGACATCGACCAGCCAGAGTCCGTCGGCGGCGAATCCGCGATTGCCATGGACTTGCTCGATATAGGCTCGGGTGACCAGCACGGCGCCGGTAACCACCACGATTCCGACAACCATCTGGCCGACCGTCACCGTGCGCAGCACCCTTGCAGTGGCGCGGCTGTGGGTCATGCGCGTCTCGCGAAGCAATGCCGGCTTGCGCAATGCCAGGGCCAGCATCGCCGCTTCGACGAGGGTCAGGACCACGGCCGCAGCCAGCGCCACCCCTGCGGTCAGCACGATGGTGCTGGCATCGGCCCGCGGTGCCACGTCGAACTCGTTGATCGAGGCACTGCCGGCCAGACCGAGCAAGGGCCCGGAAAGCGGGCCGAGGGCAAGCAGCGATAGCCCGCCCGCGACGAGGGCCGTGCACAGATGACGAACGAAGGCTTCGCCAAGCAGGTTGGCGAGGCGGGCGCCCAGCGCCGCCCGTACGGCCACCATGGGTCGTTCGCGAAGGGCGCGCAACCCGGTCAGGGTTGCGCAATTCACCAATGCAACCAGGAATGCCAGCGCAGAAGCTGCGGCCAACACCTTCAGGGCCGGACGCAGGTTTCCGACCAGTTCCTCGCGCAGCGGCGTCAGTTCGACGGCGACGGACTCGACCAAAGCGGCGTTGTCGACGTGCAGGCGGGCCGTCAATTCACCGAGCTCCTGCCCGGCGACCGCGAGACCGGCACCCGGCCGCAATCGGGCCAGCGCGAACAGATAGTTTCCGACCGGGCGATTCAGTCGATCGCCGAGCGCGATCGGCAGCCACACGTCCGCGCCGTAAGGGAACGAGATGCCCGCGGGCATGACCCCGATGATCTTCCTGGCGCGCCCGTCCACATGGACCAGCCGACCGATCACCGAGGGATCGGATGCGAATTCGTCGCGCCACAGGGCGTTGCCGATCAGTATCTCGTCGGCACCGGCGCCGATATCCGCATCGGCTGCGAAGTAACGTCCCAGCTGCGGCTGCACGCCGAGCAAGGGGAGAAAATTGGCCGAGACCAATGCCGCCTCATGCTGCTCGGGCGCATCGGCCAGGCCCAAAGTCACATTGCTGCCGGTGGCAACGCCGATATCAACGATCGTCCTGAGCTGTTCGTGCTGCCACAGGTTCCACGCCGCCGGCGCCACACTGAAGACATCGCGTTGCCCGTCGGGAGAGCTGCGAACTTCGCGCACGCGCACGAGCTCTTCGAGAGCGGGAACCGCAAGCGGCCGCAGCAGGAAGCCGTTGATGGCGGCAAGCACGAGCACCAGCAGCAGCATGCCGAGGGCCAGCGACAGCGCCATCGCGACGAAGTCGAGCGGATGGCGTCGCAGGTAGCGTTCGGCAATCGTCAGGACTTGGTGTGCTGAGAACATCGGTCTGCCTCGCAGTTCCGCGACAACGCTCGTGCATGCGTGCGCAACGGACGCCGAGCCATGGAGCGCTGCGGACCCCGTCGTACGACGGTAGCAGCAATTGGCATGCCATCGATCGATTGCGCCTGCCGAAGCGCGTGGCGCCTGCGCAAGTGCGCGCCCGGGCTGCGCCGGAGATCGGCTTCCCGGCCACGCACCCTGCCCGCGCCCAGCGAAATGAATCGCTCCGTGGTGTTCGAATATGGGCGATCAGGCTTCGGAATCGGACACGAAGACGCCCAACGCTCAGTCGAAAGCCAGGTCCAGCTCTCGAGCCACGCCGAGGACACGACGGGTGGCGCTTTCGAGCTCCTCATCACGCGGCGCCAGGCGCGGGCGGGCGTCGAGCTTGTTGGCCAGCGAGCGCGCCAGCATCAGCATGTGCGCCTCGCGCAGGATATCCGCCTGGCGCGCATCGATCAGGCTGGCATTGGCGGCCACGTCGATCAGGTCGGCGGTGTTGGTGACGCCGAGCAGGCGGGGGTGGACCGTGGCGTGCTCGAGGACGATGGCCTGCATCAGGAACTCGATGTCCACGAGCGCGCCGAGGCCCTGCTTGAGATCGAGCACCTGCTCGTTCGAGCGATCGCTTTCCTTGCGCCAGCGCGTGCGCATGTCGACGATCTGCCGGCGCAACTCGCTGCCGTAGACGCGGGCGTCGAGGGCATGGGCGCGGGCCTCGGTGAAGCGGCGACCGAGGCCGACGTCACCGGCGACCGCGCGGGCGCGGACCAGGGCCTGGTGCTCCCAGGTCCAGGCGCGCTCCTGCTGGTAGGCGGCATAGGCTTCGAGGCTGCTGACGAGCAGGCCGGTGCCGCCGTCGGGACGCAGGCGGATGTCGATTTCATAGAGCCGGCCCGAGCGCGTCAGCATGGTCAAAAGGTGCACGAAGCGCTGGGCGAGGCGGGCGTAGTAGCGCGCACCCTCGAGCGGCTTCTCGCCATCCGATTCGAGGGCGGCATGGGCGCCGTCGTAGATGAAGACGAGGTCGAGGTCCGAGCCGAAGCCGAGTTCGATGCCGCCGAGGCTGCCGTAACCGATCACGGCCATGCCGGCACCCTCGCCCGGTCGATCATCGATATGCCCGTGCGCGGCGATAAGGTCGCGTTCGGCGATGCGCAGCACGGTGGCGAGGACCGCTTCGGCGACCGCGGCCAGCGCACGCGCAGTCTGCATCGCATCGATGCGCTTGCCGAGAAAGGCCAGGCCGATGCGGAAGTGCGCGGCCAGGCGCTGTTCCTGGATCATCTCGATTTCGCGCTCGAGATCGTGGTCGGCCACCGAGCCGAGGCGGCGCAGGATTTCGGCCTCGATCTCCTCGCGGTCGGGGGGCGGGCCTTCGCTGCGATCGTCGAACAGTTCGTCGAGCAGCAGCGGATGGGTGATCACGCGATCGGCCAGCAAAGCGCTCGCCGCGAACACGCCGGTCAGGCGCTTCAGCGCCACCGGCTGTTCGTCGAGCAAGGCCAGGTAGGCGGAGCGGCGGGCGACCGCATGGACCAGGCCGATCAGGCGAACCAGGCAGGCGCTGGGCGCGCGACTCTCTGCCGCGGCCGCGAACAGGGCCGGCATCACGCGATCGATGCGCTCTCGCGAGCGCGCGGACGCCGCCCGCAGGATCGGACTGCCGAGCAGGCCTTCGAGCGCGGAGACGACCGGTTCGAGCGGTTCGAAACCGGCTTCGACGAGCGCCTCGGTATCGACGTCGCCGGCGGTGCAGCGCTGCCACAGCGCGCTCCATTCGACGGCCTGCGCCGAGGTGCGGGCGCGTTGCGCAGGCGCCATCACCGCATCGAACTCCTCGCTGACCGCCGCCCGGTGGCGGTCCAGCGCGGCGATCAGGTCGGCCCAGGCCGCATGACCGAGGGCCAGCGCGATACGCTGGCGCTGGGTGGCGTCCGCGGGCAGTTCATGGGTCTGCTGGTCGGCGAACATCTGCACGCGGTTTTCGAGCCGGCGCAGGAAGCGATAGGCCTCGGCCAGGCGCTTGCTGCGCCTGGCGCTGATCAGTCCGAGTTGCTCGCAGGCCGAGAGTGCCGGCAGCAGGCCGCGCACGCGCAGTGACGGCTCGCGGCCGCCGCGGATCAGCTGCACGAGCTGGACGATGAATTCGATTTCGCGAATGCCGCCGGGGCCGAGCTTGATGTGCTCGGCGAGATCCTTGCGCGCCACTTCGGCATCGATCAGCGTCTTCATTTCGCGCAGGCCGGCAAACGCGGTGTAGTCGAAATAGCGGCGGAACACGAACGGGCGCAAGGTCGCCAGCAGGCGGCTGCCGGCTGCCTTGTCGCCGGCGACGGGCCGAGCCTTGATCCATGCATAGCGCTCCCAGTCGCGCCCCTCGCGCTGGTAGTACTGCTCCATGGCCGAAAACGAGAGCGCCACGCGGCCGACGTTGCCGAACGGTCGAAGGCGCAGATCGACCCGGTAGACGTAGCCCTCGGAGGTGCGGTCGGCGAGCAGCGAAATGAGGTGCTGGCTCAGCCGCGAATACCAGATTTCCGCATCCAGCGGGCGCGCGCCGTCGCTGTTGCCGCCGGCCTCCTCGTAGGCCAGGACCAGATCGACGTCGGAGGAAAAATTGAGCTCGCCGCCACCGAGCTTGCCGAGCGCCAGCACGACCAGCCGCTGCACCTCGCCGGCCTCGTTGCGGACCACGCCGTGGCGCTCGGCCAGTTGCCGCTCGGCATGGCGCAACGCGACTTCGAGGCAGACCTCGGCCAGCACGCTGGACGCGGTCAGGGTCGTTTCGATGCGATCGATGTCGTTGACGTCACGCCAGATCAGGCGGATCGACTCGCGGCGCCGGAAGCGCCGCAGTTCGGCGCGGAACTCATCGTCCGGCAGCGGCATGGAAAACGGTGAAGCACGTGCGTCGGCGTGGCGCGGATCGTTCATCAGGCGGACCAGTTCGGGCCCGAGCAACTGCGGATCCTGGACGAAGCTTTCGAAGGCGTAGTCGCTGGCCAGTAGGACCCGCTCGAGGTGGCTGTCGACGCCGGCGTCGTCGTAGAACGGCACCCCGGCCTGCCGGCACAGGGATTCCAGGCGTGACAGGCGGGAGTCGAGGAGGATCTCGATCTCCTGTGGACGTGCGACGATGCTCATGGCGGCGATTCTGGCAGCCGGTTCCAGCCACGGCTACCGGGCGTGGACTCCACCTAGCCGTGGGGGTGGCGACATTCTTGCAGGCTATTGCGCAGCGAGCGGCCAGGGCGCACGCTTCGCATCCGCGCGCGGGGAGTGCGCGAAACCGATTCACCTTTCACTCAGCACGGCTCACGGAAAGTACGCTGCCGCGTAGAGTCACGCACCCTTTCGAGTTCGATGAACGCATCCGTCCGTCCCTCTGCGTCGAGCAGGCCGCTGCTGCCGATCATCTGGTTGCTTCTGGTGGTGGTCATCTTCGCCGTCGCCGCAAGCTGGCTCGATCCGGCCCTGGCCTGGCCGTGGCTCGGTGCGGCGCCGCCATCCTGGGAACTGATGGCGCTGAACATCCTGCCGTTCGTGCTGATCGTGCTCGCCCTGAGCGCGCTGACCCGGCGCGTCGTGCTGTCGAGCTGGCTCGGCCTGCTGCTGCTGTTGGCGACCTATGCCGCCAACGCGATCAAGCTCGAGCAACTCGAAATGCCGCTGCTGCCGGGCGATTTCCACTTCCTCGAAGAGCTCGGCTCGGCCTGGCCGCTGTTCAGCCACTACCTCGGCGCGAGCCTGCTGCCGATCCTCGTCGCGCTCGGCCTGCTCGTCGTGACCGTCGGCCTCTGCCGCGAAACGCCGTGGCCGGCGATGCGCGGCTGGACCCGTGTCGCGACCGGGCTGGCCGCGATCGCGCTCGGCGCCGGCCTGGTCCAGGGCTGGGCACCGATGCGCGCGGTCTACAGTGCCGATCGCCTGCGTTTCGAACCGTGGTCGGTCGTCGACAGCGCGAAGAAGGCCGGCATGGTCGGCAACCTCGTCCTCTACAACTGGGAGCTGGCCAAGCGCCAGGAACTGCATCCCGACCGCGCCGCTGCCGCTGATCTTCTGAGCGCCAATGCCGATGCGCTGCGCGCACGCCTGCTGCCGAATTCCTCGTCGCTGGCCATGCCGAGCGGAACCCAGCCCGACATCGTCATCGTGCAGAGCGAGTCGCTGTTCGATCCGGTGCGCCTGCGCGGCGCGCCGGCGAACACCTACCTGCCGAATTTCCATCGCCTGGCCAAGCGCGGCCTGTCCGGCAACCTCAAGGTACCGACCTATGCCGGCGGCACCATCCGCACCGAATTCGAAGTGCTGACCGGACTCGCCCTCGAGTTCTTCCCGGGCGTCCAGTACCCGTATTTCGAGATCGCCGACAAGCCGATCCCGGGCATCGTGCGTACCTTGTCGCAGCAGGGCTATCGAACCACCGCGATCCACCCCAACAGCGGCGTGTTCTGGAACCGCAACCAGGCCTACCGGCAGATCGGCTTCGACGAGTTCGTCGACGGGCGCGAATTTTCCAAGGATTCGATCGTCGGCCTGTTCACCGGCGACGCCGCCCTGACCGACCGCGTCATTTCCCAGCTCGACCAGGACGGCCCGCCGCAGCTGATCTTCGCGGTGACCATGGAAAACCACGGTCCGTTCGACTGGCGGCCCGGTCTAGACGCCAAGCGCATGGCCGCCCTGAAGACGCCGGCCGGTCTCGACGAGGGCGGCGAATACTGGATGCGCAATTACCTGTACCTGCTCGAGGACGCCGACCACGAACTGGGCCGGCTCGCCGATGCCCTGCAGAAGCGCAAGCGGCGCACCCTGCTGCTGTTCTACGGCGATCACCTGCCGGCGCTGCCACCGGTCTACCAGGAAATCGGCTTCGTCGACGGCAAGGGCCCGAAGGCCCAGCCGGTGCCTTGGCTGCTGCTCGACAACGGGCGTTCGCTGGCCAAGATGCCGCAGATGGACACGACCTCGTGGCTGCTGCCGAGCATCCTGCTCGAAACGGCCGGCATCAGCGGCGATCGCTATTTCACCACCCTCGGCGCGTTGCGCGATTCGATGCCCAAGCAGTTCTCGGCGCTGTCGGGGCCGCTGCCGGCGGAAATGCGCGCGCTCGGTCAGTTGCGTTTCCGCGGCGAGCTCGAGCCGCTGATCGACGGCGCCCTGAACGGGCCGGCTGGCGACTGGGATACGGCCATCGCGCCATAAAAAAACCCGCCGGGCATTGCTGCCACGGCGGGTTCTCCCTCCCCACGAGCCTTAACACGTGATAACGCAATACTAATGATTTTTCGACATTTGCCACGCCGCAGCGCAACATCGGCCGCGGCAATGGGTCGGATCAGGCCGATTCACCCCGGCTGAAGGGGGCAGGGGCCCCGCAAAACGCGCTTATCCGCTCTGATCCAATGCGGGATTACACTGGCCGGGCCCTGACGAGCCCGCCATGCCCGAACCCGCTCCTTCCAGCGTCGCCCCCCAGGCAAGCTCGGATGCCCCGGCCCTGTTCGAGGCGGTCTATGACCGGCTCAAGGCCATGGCCAGCCGGCAGCTGGCGCGCGGCGGGCCCGGTACCCTGGACACCACGGCCCTCGTGCACGAGGCCTTCCTGCGCTTCGAAGGCCCGGGCAAGCTGTCCTTCGAGCACACTGCCCAGTTCTTCGCCTACGCGGCACGCGCCATGCGCCATATCCTGGTCGACCGCGCGCGCGCGCGCGCCCGCCAGAAATCCGGTGGTGAATGGCTGCGGGTCACCTTCACCGCGAACGCCGATGCCCAACCGGCGCTGGACAATGCCGATCAGGTGCTGGCCCTCGATGAAGCGCTGCGCCAGCTCGAGGCCACCGACGCGCGCGCCGCGCAGGTCGTCGAGCTGCGCTATTTCGCCGGCCTGCCGCCCGCGCAGGTGGCCACGATCCTGCAGCTGACCCGGCGCACGGTCGACCGCGACTGGCGCTTTGCGCGCGCATTCCTGCATGCCGCGCTCGATTGATGTCCTGAATCGCGTGCATTGATCGTTATCCGAGCGTATCCACCAGCTTCCCGGGAATCCGCATGAACGAGGACAAGCCCAGTCTGCGCGAGCTGTTCGAGAAGGCGCTGGCCTTGCCCGCTGCCGAACGCAGCGCCTTCATCGATCGCCATTGCCACGATGCGGGCAGCCGCTCGAACCTCCGGCGCATGCTCGAGGTCGACAGCGGCAGCGGCCAGCTGCTTGATCGCTCGCTCGAAGCCGTGCTCGGGACGCTCGAGGAACCCGCGTTGCAGACGCCACCGATCGGGGCCTCGGTTGGCCCGTTCCGTCTGCTTGAACGCCTCGGCGACGGCGGCTCCTCGGTCGTGTTCCGGGCCGAACGCGAACAGGCCGGCGTGCGCCAGCAGGTGGCCCTGAAACTGCTCCGTCGCGGCCTCCACGGCGACGCCGAAAAGCGTCGATTCGGGGACGAACGGCGCGCCCTGGCCCGGCTCCAGCACCCCGGCATCGCACGCCTGATCGAAGGCGACATCACGGCCGAAGGCTTGCCCTTCATTGCCCTCGAACTGATCGAAGGGACCTCGATCGTCGAACACGCGCGCAGCCGACGGCTCGGACTGCGCCAGCGACTGGCCCTGTTCGTCGAGGTCTGCCGGGCCGTAGACGCCGCCCATCGCGCCCTCATCGTGCACCGCGACCTCAAGCCCTCGAACATCATGGTGACTGCCGAGGGCGAGGTGAAACTGCTCGACTTCGGCATCGCCAAGCTGCTTTCCGCCGACAGCGACGAAGATGCTGCGCAGGACCCGCGCATCGTGCTGACCCCGGCCTATGCCGCGCCCGAACAATTCGAGCGCGGAGCGATCACCACCGCCACCGATGTCTATGCCCTCGGCATCGTGCTCGGCGAACTGATTACCGGACAACGCCGCGAGCCGGGCAGTTCGGGGCCGCCTTCCTCGCAACTCGAGGACAACGCTGCGGGCGCGGATCGCGTCGAACCGGTCGCCGTGCTGCGCCGCAAGCTGCGCGGTGATCTCGATGCGATCGTGCTCAAGGCCACCGACCCCGATCCATCCCGCCGCTACGCGTCCGCCGGCGCCCTGGCCGAAGAGATCCTGCACCATCTGGACGGGCATCCGGTGCTCGCGCATCCGCCCTCGCGCCTGTACCGGACACGCAAGTTCGTCGGTCGCCACCGCGGCGGGGTGATTTCATCGGTCCTGTTCGTGCTGGCCATCCTGACCTCGCTCGGCGTCGCGCTGTGGCAAGCCAGGGTGGCCCGGGTCGAAGCCCAGCGCGCCACCAGCGTCCGCGATTTCCTGCTCAACGTGTTCACTGCAGCCGAGCCGGCCGGGCCGCGCCTCGCACCGCCGTCGGTGCTCGATGTCGTGCGCACCTCGATCCGCGAAGCACAGCGGTCCTCGATGCTGTATCCGGCCGTGCGCGTCGACCTGCTCGAGTCGCTCGGCAACGTCCTGCGCGCCCAGGGCGAGGTCGAGGAAAGCATTCGCCTGCTCGAAGCGAACTATCGCGAAGCGACCGGGATGCTCGGCGCGGCGCATCCGTCCACCCTGAACGCGGGCTTCGGCCTGGCCCGCGCCCGGGTCAATGCCGGACAGCGACCCGAGGCGCGGGCGCTGTTCGATGCGCTGATGGAACACGACGCCGAGGCCGACGCCGACTTCCGCTCGCGCCTGCGCGCCGCCTCGGCACTGCTCGCCGCGGAGCGCTTCGAGCGCGAGCGCGCCCTGCGCGAATCGATTGACGCCGGCGATCTGTGCCAGGCGCGCGCTTGCAGCGAACCGACCCGAATCAATGCCCTGCTCGCGCGTGGCTACGTGCTCGCCAACTTCCAGCAGGACGAGGCCGCGATCCCCATCATGCTGGACGCCCTGCAGGCACAGCGCGCCTACTTCAGTGGCCCGCACATCGACATCGCCGACAACGAACAGGGCCTGTCGCGGGCGTATCGGCGGCTTGGCCAGTTCGATCGCGCCGAGGCACTGGCACGCGAGTCGCTGGCGATCGTCGAGGCCAGCGTGCCGGACCCGCACGTACGCCGCTCCGATGCCCTCGATACGCTGCGCCAGGTGCTCATCGACGAACGCGAATTCGACGAGGCCGAAGCGCTCGGCGAACGCATCATCGTGATGGACAGGGCAACGCTCGGACCCAGCCACCCGGGCGTGGCGACCAGCGAGAACACGCTCGGCTTCACCTACATGATGGACGCCAAATTCGACCAGGCCATCGCCCACTATCGCGCCGCGCTGGCGCTGTCCGAGCAGATTCCCGACAACCAACGCCGCAGCGCCATCTACCGGGCCAACCTCGGCGTGAGCATCGGCCGCAGTGGCGACCCTGTCGAGGGCATGCGCCTGGTCCGGCACGCGATCGAGACCTTGCGCGGACTGCCCGAACCCGACTGGGACCAGATCTGCTCGGCCCTCGAGAAGCTCGGCACCCTGCAGCGCCAGATGCACGATGCCCGGGGCGCAGCGCAGTCCTATGCCGAAGCGATCGGCATCTACGAGGAAAAGCTCCCGGAAGCACCCAGGGCCTGGCGTGTCGTCAGTCTGGTCGGCCTCGGTCGATCGCGGCTCGAAATGGCCCATGATGCGCAAGCGGCCGAAGCGTTCAAGTCTGCCCTGGCGATCGAATCAACCCCGGCCAACCGCATCTCGCCCGATCGCATCGAGGCTCGGGCCGGCCTCGCCGAAGCGCTGCACCGCGGCGGCGACGAGCGTGCCGCAGACGCCGTGCTTGCCCAGGCCGAAGCCGAGCGCGACCGGGCCCACGGTCGCCTTTCGCGCAGCCTGCAGGCCTTTGTCGACGACGTTCGGGCATCGATCGGCAGCCATGATCAGGCGGGAATGTCCAAACCCTGATGCAAACCTCGTTCTCCGGATCAGCCCAGCACCGGGTTCGATCCAAGGAGAACGACATGTCGGCACATCATCGCCTGACCGCTTCGGCCTGGCTGCCGTGCGCAACGGCCCTGCTCATGGCTTCGATGGCCCAGGCCACCTGCATACCGGACATCATCTACAAGCGCTACGTCGGCACCGATGGCCTGTGCACCGATGCGTCCATCCAGGCCGCGATCGACAATGCCGTGTGCCCGAGCACGATCTACATCACGCGCGAAGTCGCCTGGACCGGCCAGCACCTGGACATCAACAACAAGAACCTGGTCCTGGTCGGCACCGACGAAGGCTGCGGCCCGCCAACCTGTACCGCCGGTTGCGTGGTGCCCACCGTACCGCTGGTCACCCTGAGCGGTTCGGGCCACAGCGGCGACAGCGTCCTCTACATCCATGGCCAGAGCAACGTCACCCTGAAGTACCTCGAGATCCGTGACGGCAACAACATTAACGGTGCCGTCAACACCTATGGCGGCGGCATCCATTTCGACGGCCGCGGCTCGCTGGTGCTCGACACGACCTGGCTGAAGAACAATGTCGCCCGCTTCGGCGGCGGCATCAATTTCAACGGCAATGGCGGCTTCGCCGGCATGACCGTACTCGCGCATTCGCGCATCGAAGGCAATACGGCAGCCAACTCGGGAGGCGGAATCCGCCTCTCCGGAAACGCCTTCATGTCGATGCTCCAGGACAACACCCTGGTCTGGCTGAACGATGCATCCAACGGCTTTGGCGGCGGTATCAACATCGTGGGTCCGGCCCATGCCGATATCGCCTCGCCGGGCGAGTCGGGCCTGGCCGTGGTCTATTCCAATACCGCACAGTTCGGCGGCGGTGTTGCGATCACCGCCAGCGACAGCGGTGATGCCGAACTGCAGCTGTTCACCATCGATCCACAACGACCCGGCCGGATAAGCGGCAACTTCGCCTCCTCGCGCGGCGGCGGTGTATATCTCAAGTCCCACACCGACCTGTCGCTCAACTTCTACGATGCCAATCTGTGTGCATTCGACTTTCGCCTCGACGACAACGGCGCTCCGGAGGGCAGCGCCGTCTATGCCGACTACGACACCGATCCGATCGGCGAACAGGGAAGCTGGGTCTGGATGAACGAGGCATCGAACTTTTGCACCGGATTGCCGCCCTCGGCGCAGCGCTGCGCCGCAGGCACGACATGCAACACGGTGTCGGGAAACTACGCGCGCGACGCAGCGAGCACGCCGACGCTCGGCGCGGCGATCCTTATCGACGAGGATTCCCACGCCAACATCAACCGGGTCGATGCTCGCGACAACGAAGGCGGTTACGTGGTGCATGGCCTGGGCAGCGCAAACGTGGACCTCGCCAATTGCCTGCTCGCAGGGAACGCCGTCAGTCGCCAGCTGCTGCGCAGCGACTCGGGCAATTTCGACATCGATAGCTGCACCCTGGTCGACAACGCCATCCTCTCGACCAATTCGATCTATGCCGGTGGACCGCTGACCCTGGCCAATTCGATCATCGACCAGCCCGGCAACAACGCGCTCGGCTATGGCGGCAACCCGAACGATCTGCTCGTCGGCTATGTACTCTCCAGCGACGTCACGACGCTACCCGCGGTCGCGGGGGTCGCGCTGGGGCGACCGACCTACGTCAATGCAGCGGCAGGAAACTATCGGCTCGCGCTGAATTCGCTCGGCATCGACTTTGCCCCGCCGATCGTCGGCGATGACCGCGACCTCGACAACAACCCGCACGACCAGGATTTGCCCGAGGTGGGCAATCTCTTCGGCGTGCGCGATCTCGGCGCCTACGAGCGCCAGCGCAGCTGCGGCGCTGGCGACACGATCTTCTGCGACGGCTTCGGTGATCCTTGAGCGACGCGCAGGCTTGTCAGGCGGCGCGGCTTTCTGTCTTCCCGAGTATGGCCTGCGCCGCCCACTCGCCTGTTTCGACACCGCCCTCCATGAAGCCCTGGTTGTCGAACGCGCAATGCTCGCCGGCAAAATGCAGGTTGCCGACGCGCTCGCCGACCGCGCCGCGGATCGTCGTCCACTGCCCCGGGCGGAAGCAGGCGTAGCTGCCGAGCGTCCACGGAAAGCTCGGCCAGTGCATGCGCGCCTCGCGCATGCCGGTGCGGGCCGCTCCGATGCGGGGAAAGATCGCGTCGAGCTCGGCGGACGTGCGGTCGGCCTGCTGCTTCGGCGTGCCGTGGCCGATCTCGACGCCATGCGTGCCGCCGACGAAGTTGGTCAGGATGCCGGCCGCCCCGGGCTGCATGCGACTGGTTTCCCAGGTGGTCTGGTACGGCAGGTCGCTGTAGGTCGCGCCGCCGCTGGCGTGGCGCGTGCGCCAGACGCGCTCGCTGAAGCCGATCATGAGCTTGGCATTGGTGCCGTAGCCGAGTTCGTCGATGGCCCTTCGCTTGGCCGGCGGCAGTTCGACGTCGATGCGCACGCGGCGCAGGGTCGTGAACGGCATGGCGAGGACGACCTTCGGCGCACGCGCCTCGAAGGCGCCGCCGCCGCGCTTGAAACTCAGCGTGTAGTGGCCGTCCGGCGATTGCCGGATGGCCTCGAGCACGGCACCGGTCTCGATCGCATCATCGAGCTTCGCGCCGAGCGCGCGTACGATCGAATCGTTGCCGCCGCGCACATGGAAGCGCTCGTCGCTCTCGCCGAAGATCCTGAAGGCCTCGGTGCCCGGATCGATGAAGGTGAGGAAATTGAGCGCCGACTGCTCCTCGCATTCGAGACCCATCTCGGTCGTATAGGCCACCTCGATGAGCTTGCGCAGCCAGCCCGAGGCACCATTGCGGTCGAGCCACTGCGTCATCGACTCGCGATCGAGCGCCTCGCAGCCGCCCGGGGTCGCATAGGTGATCTCCTCGTCGGGCAACGAATCCGCGTCGCGGCGGATCGCTTCGGCCAGCGGTGCGAAGGCGCGCAGGATCTCCGCTTCACCGTAACGCCGACCGTCGGCAAACCAGATATCGCCAAAGGCATGCGTGGGATCCTCGGCCAGATCATCGAGGACCAGTCCGAGCTCGGCAGCCAGGGCGCGGATGCGCGCATGGCCCGTGTCGATCAGCTCGCCGCCAAGCTCGCAGACCTGGCCGTCGGCGAAATGGTCGCGCAGGCTGAACATGCGCCCGCCGACACGTTCCTGCGCTTCGTAGAGACGTACCTTCAAACCGGCCTGGCGCAGGCGCCAGGCGCAGCTCAGGCCGGCCACGCCGGCGCCGACCACGATGACCTCGTCGCCACCGCCCGTACCGGTGATCATGCGGGTCGGCGCACAGGCCGCCGCCATCAAGGCGGCCGAGGCGGTCACCGACTGGCGCAGGAAGCGGCGCCGCGAAGCGTCCGTGCGCATTTGAATGTCGCGTGCAATCGCGTCGTCGACCGATTCTCCGGTCTGCCGCGCAATCGCCGAAATCGCCGCAGCGCGGCGCAACAAATCGACCAGTGCCGTGCGAGCCATGACCCCTCCCCGGATCGAGGCCGCCGAGCGCGGCCGGCGTCGAGCCTAGCGCGAAAACGCGCCCAAGGCACCGGATTTCCACACGCTACGACGGCTGGCCCCCGCAGCCGCCGTATGCCGTTGCAACAGGCAGGCAGCCGATCGCTGCCTATCCTTCGAACACTCGCCCGCCGGAGCCGAACATGCGTACTTCATCGCGCCTCATTCACCGCAGCTTGCTGCTTTCATTCGCGTCCGCCCTGATCGCGCCTGGCGCGATCGCGGCGGCTTCCACGACCGCCACGGGTTCCCTGAGCGTCGAAGGCCCCGACGCCCCGCTGGTGATCAGCCTCAAACATGCCTACTACGTCAGCGGCCCCGACCGCTTCGACGAAACGAAAACGGTGCGCAGCATCGTCTTCACCGCGGACGACCAGCGCGCCGCGATCGACGCCTGCCCGGACATGCGTTGCGCAATGCTGTCCTCCAGCGACGGACTGCAGATCGAAATCGGCGACGACGGCACGGTCAACTGGTGGGCACATGTCGCGCCTGTCCAGTACAGCAGCACGACCGGCGGCGATGCCCTCAAGCTCAGCGTCGACAGCGCCGGACGGGTCGCCGGCAGCTTCAAGCTGGGCGGTTCCGGCGCCACCACCGCAGTCGAATTCGACGCCTCGCTGATCAGGGACTTCTCGAAACCGGAATGACGCGGATGTCGGTCGCTTCGAGGCCGCAACGCCTGGTTCAGGCCTTGCCGTCCACGCGCGCACCGAGCTGGCGCGCCAGCGCTTCGGCCTGGCGCAGCTTCGGCGCGTATTCGGGGGTGCGCAGCCGGACCATGGCCGCTTCGACATCGGCGCGCGCTGCAGCGAGATCGCCGCCCTGCTGGTGGAAACGGCTGCGTTCGAGATAGGCCGCACCGAGCATCGGCTCGCTGCCGGCATCGCCGGCGCGGGTCAGGGTTTCGATGGCCGTCCCTATCAATGTGGCGGCCTCGTCGCGCAGGCCGGACTCCTGCTTGCCAAGCAGCGCCGCCGCCAGTGCGACGCGGGCCTGGGCAATTTCGGCGTGATCCTTGTCGTAGATCGTCTGCATGCCGGCGAGGGTCTGACGAAGCAGCGGGATGGCCTCGTCGTATCGACTCTCGGCGAGCCGTAGCCCTCCGATGACCGAAGCGGCGAACGTGTTGTTGTAGTGGTCGTCGGGCGAGACCCGGGCCAGCGCCGCGACCGCCTGCGCCGCCAGCCTGTCGGCATCGGCCAGTTTGCCCGCATCGGTCAGGGCGCCGACCTCGAGCAATGCCGTGATCCAGGTGTAGACACTGTCGCCGGTCGCGGCCTTGAATGCCTCGAACGACTTCCGGTAACGCTGGGCGGCGAGCTCGAACCGGCCCTGGGCCCGGGCCAGGCCGCCGAAGGTCTGCAAGGCCTGGGCGTACTGCCCGGACGGCGTCTTGCCGAGGATCGCAAGCGATTCCGTGAACGAACGTTCCGCCGCCTCGAGATTGCCCATGCGACGCTGCAGGTCGCCGAGCCGCAACAGCGTGCCACCCACGTAGAGATGATCGGCCGGCAGTTTGGCGCGCTCGATGCCAAGCGCCGCCTGGTACTGGACCAGCGCCTCGTCGTACTTGTGCTGGACGCGCAAAACATCGCCGACATTGGTCCGCAGCATGGCCGTTCGCACATGCTCCTCACCGTTGTTCTTCGCGACGATCGCCAGCGCTTCGCGATAGCTGGCCAGCGCGTCGGGATAGTTCCCCGCCTCCTGCTGCACCTTGCCCAGTACGCCGAGTCGGCTGGCGACGCGAACATCGTCCACGCCATAGGTATCGCGAAACACCTCGACGCCGTGGCGGGCCAGCTTTTCGGCCTCCTCGTTGCTGCCCTGGACCAGCTCGATGTTGGCCAGCGACGACTCCGCAAGCGCAGCGCGCGGCAGGTTTCCGGCGCCGGCCTTGCGCAGCTTCGCCAGGGCGTCGCGCAACAGCGTTGCAGACGCCGGCACGTCTCCCACCGCGTAGACGGCCTCACCGTAGGCGGCCAGAACCTCGGCCGTGGCGATGCTGTCGGGTCCGCTCAAATTCGATTGCAGCTCCCAGGCGCGCTTGAGGGTTGCCTTTGCCGCTTCGCGATCATCAAGGCTGATCTGGATCTCGCCGAGGTCCTTGAGCAGTTGTGCCTGGAGTTCGGGCTCGCCGGCAAGGCTGCTGTCGATCTGGGCGATGCCGTCGCGGATCAGTGCAACCGGCGTTCGCGCAACCGCACTGGCGCGGCTGATCGGGTCCTGCTCCTGGAACAGGGTCAGGATGAAATCCTTGACGCGTTCGCTGCGGGCGAGCTCGCGTTCGGCCTTGCCGCGTTCAACATCCGCACGCTGCGCCTCGGCGCGCGCGAGTTGCGCCTGCCAGAGGGCCGCACCCAGCCCTCCGAGCAAGGAGACGGCGACAAGCACCGACGCCGCGACCCCGACCCGATGCCTGCGGATGAACGTCTTCAGCCGGTATCCCGCCGAGTCGGCGCGCGCCGAAATCGGCCGGCCCTCGAGCCAGCGGCGCAGGTCATCGGCAAAGGCGGCGGCCGTTGCATAGCGCCGCGACGGCTCGCGCTGCAGCGCGGTCGTGACGATCAGGTCGAGATCGCCGGACAGCGTTCGCGCCAGCTGCCGAGCCTCGACCGCGTCGCCATACAGGTCCTGCAGCTGCACCGGGGACATGCGGGCGGCGAGCGTGCTGGCGCGGTCGGTGACTTCCTGGCTCGCTTCGAGGGCCAGCTGCGCCGGGGTCGCGCCGCGCCGCTGGCGCGGCAGTTGCCCGACCAGCAGTTCGCACAACATCAGGCCAAGCGCATAGACATCGGTGGCCGTGCCGATCGGTTCGCCGAGGATCTGCTCGGGCGCCGCATAGGCCGGCGACATCACGCGCAGGCCGGTTCCGGTCTGGGTCTGCTCGCCACTCTCCTCGATCAGCTTGGCGATGCCGAAATCGAGCACGCGCGGCTCGCCCTGGCTGTCGACCAGCACGTTCGATGGCTTGAGGTCGCGGTGCACGACGAGTTGCGCGTGGGCGTAGGCGACCGCATCGGCGACCCTGGCCAGCAGCCGCATGCGTGAGTGGACATCGAGGTGATGATCGGCGGCGTAGCGCGTGATCGGCTGCCCGTCGACGAAGTCCATGACGTAGTACGGTCGGCCATCGGCACTCATGCCACCGTCGACCAGGCGCACGATGTTCGGATGGTTCAGGCGCGCAAGGATGCGCCGTTCCTGCAGGAACCGACGCAGGATCGCCTCGGTGTCCATGCCGCGCTTGAGCAGCTTGACCGCAACCTGCTGCTCGTAGGCGCCGTCGGTGCGTTCGGCCAGCCAGACCACGCCCATGCCACCCTCGCCGAGCGGACGCAGCAGTTGCCATGGTCCGGTCGTTCCGGCCGGGACCGGGTCGGCGGCATCCTGGGCCCGGATGCCCGCGACCTCGCATGCCAGTTCGCCGTCGAGCAGCGGATTGGGTGCGTCGTCGGCCAGCAGCAGCGCCCGAACCTCGGCTGCCAGCATGGGATCGCTCTGCTCCAGCTCAGCCAGTCGCCGGGCACGAACGACATGCTCCAGATCGGCCAGTTCATCGAACAGGGCAGCCACCTCGACCCAGCGCTCGGTTGCCGTGCTCATCGGCCTACTCCGCGGTCAGTTCCCGTTGCAGAAAGGCGCGTGCCCGACGCCAGTCGCGTTTGAGCGATCGTTCGGAACGCTCCTGCACACTGGCGATCTCGCTGAGCTCGAGCCCGGCATAGAAGCGCATCTCGACCAGGCCGGCGAGCTGCGGGTCCACCTCGGCCAGGCTGCCGAGCGCGGCATCCAGGGCCAGCACCTCCTCGTCGCGATCCTGGGCCACCGCCTGCAGTGCCGTCGTGGTCAGTGGCGCGATATGCACGTCGCCGCCGCGGCGCAGGGCCGCACGCGAGCGCACATGGTCGATGACGATCTGCCGCATGATGCGCGCGGCCACGGCGAAATAGTGGCCGCGGTCGTTGACCTCGATCGCGCCGTGCGCGGCGAGCTTCAGGTAGGCCTCGTGCACCAGCGAGGTTGCACGCATGCCCGGGTCGCCACGCAGTTGGCCGGCGGCAAGCCGGCGCAACTCGTCGTAGAGCGTCGCGAACAGGCGTTCGGAAGCCTGCGGGTCGCCGCCTCGCGCCTTGCCGATCAGTTCGGTGATTTCCGACACGCTGCGCCCTCGTTCGTGCCATCCCCGCAGTTGCCGACGGCGGTTTCGATCCATGCCGGACCTCGAGCCGGACCGGCGATCGCCCCCGAGTCTGACCGCTGGATCCAGAATATCCCCGACCCGCGCGGCTGTCGCGCCTTTTCTCGGCAGGACCGGCCGGCGTTCGGGCATTCGCGGGTCAGGCACGGGGGCGAGGGTACTCATGAGCAGATTGGCTAGGCCGGCGCAAAGGGGCGATTCGATGGCACTCTCGACATCCACGAAATCCGGTGCGGACCGGGGCCAGGCAGCATCCGCGGGCGCCAGCCGGCCGCACCCGACTACTGCACGGCAGCACTTGAAGGAGCTGATCCATGCCCTCCACGAAGAACCTCTTGATCGTTTGGCACAGCCGTACCGGTGCGACCCGGCAAATGATCGACGCCGCGCTCGCTGCAGCGAAGCCGAATGCCGCGGTTGACGTGGCGGCACTGCGTGCCGAGGAAGCCTCGGCAAGCGATGTGCTGGCCGCAGACGCGCTGCTGTTCGCCGCCCCGGAGAACCTGGCGAGCCTTTCCGGTGCGATGAAGGAGTTCCTTGATCGCAGCTACTACGACCTGCTCGACCGCTGCAGCGGCAAGGCCTATGCCTCGATCATCTGCGCCGGCTCGGACGGCGAAGGCGCGCAGCGCCAGCTCGACCGCATCGCCACTGGCCTGCGCCTGCGCCGGGTCGCCCCGGCCATCATCATCAATACGTCGGCGCAGACGCGCGAGGCAATCCTGGCGCCGAAGCAACTCGAGCCGAATGACCTCGCACGCGGCGCCGAACTCGGGGCGCTGCTGGCGGAAGGGCTTGCCCTCGGCATCTTCTAGAGTCTCGCCGCTCGGAACGCGCCGCGGCGAGTCCGCCGATCGAGCCACGCCCCGAATGCCAACCCGCGCACAGGTCGCGTGCGAATTGCAACGTTCCGCTTCTGCGCGTCAGCTCCTATGATGCGGGTTGATCCGGAAGGGAGAAGTCCATGCGCTTTGCGCTGCCGTTGCTGTTCAGTCTGTTGTTCGCGACCTCGTCGATGGCCGGCGAGAACATGATGCTCGTGCTCGATGCCTCGGGTTCGATGTGGGGCCAGATCGGCGGCAAGACCAAGGTCGAGATCGCCCGCGAGACGGTTGCCGAAGTGCTCGGCAACTGGAAACCCGAAAACGCGCTCGGCCTGGTCACTTACGGTCACCGCCGCAAGGGCGATTGCAGCGACATCGAAACCCTGATCGAGCCGGGCCCACTCGACCGTGCTGCGTTCATGGCCACGGTCAACGGCCTCAATGCCAAGGGCATGACGCCGCTCTCGGCCGCAGTAAGGCACGCCGCCGAGACCCTGCGTTCGAGCGAGCGCAAGGCCACGGTGATCCTCGTCTCCGATGGCGAGGAAACCTGCAACCTCGATCCTTGCGCGGTCGGCGCGGAGCTCGAGAAGAGCGGCGTCGATTTCACCGCGCACGTGGTCGGCTTCGATGTCAGCGACCCGAAGCACCAGGCGCAGCTGCGCTGCCTCGCCGAGAACACCGGCGGGCGCTACTTCAACGCGCGCAACGCCGACGAACTCGGCGCCGCGATCGAAGGCGCGGTCAGCGTCAGCACCGAGCCACCACCCGCACCTGCCACGGCCACGGTGGCCGCCCAGGGTGCGCTGACGATCACCAGCGAGGTTCAGGTGGCCTGGACCGGCCCCGAGGACCGCGGCGACTACGTCACCTTCGCACCAGTCGGTTCGAAGGACGGCGCCTATCTCGATTACGAAACGGTTGGCCTGAAGACCAAGGGCAACGGCAAGGGCACCATCACCCTGCGCGCGCCAGCCGAGGCCGGTCCGGTCGAACTGCGTTACGTAAGCCCGATCCGCAAGCCCAGCGTACTGGCCCGGGTCGTGCTCGAGGTCGGCGACGCCGAAGCCAGCATCGAGGCACCGGATACGGTGCCGACCGGCAGCAAGGTCAAGATCACCGCGCGCGGTCCGGTCGGCAAGTACCACTGGATCGGCTTCGCACCGAAGGGCAGTCCGATCACGGCCTACCTGCAGTACGCGCGCCCGACCGGCCCGGTCAGCGAGATCGAGCTGATGCCGCCGTCCGAACCGGGCGACTACGAATTGCGCTACGTGCTCAACGAGCGCGAGCGCATCATCGCGACGCGACCGGTCAAGGTCGTCGCCAGCGCGGCCAGCGTGAGCGGCCCGGCGACCGCGATGGCCGGAGATACGGTCAAGGTGACGGCCAGCGGCCCCGAGGGCTCGGGCCACTGGATCGGCTTCGCCCCGGCCGGCAGCGATGCCGGCAGTTATCGCGACTACGTGCGTCCGCAGGGCGCGACGACCGAGGCGACGCTGATGGCGCCGACCGAAGCGGGCGACTACGAACTGCGCTACGTCCTCAACGAGCGCGAGAAGGTCGTCGCTTCGCAGCCGGTCAAAGTCACGCCCGCCGTGGCCAAGCTCGAAGCTCCGGCCAGCCTCTCACCGCGTCAAGAGGTGACCGTGCGCTTCCAGGGACCCCGCCACAACAGCCACTGGATCGGCTTCGTCAAGCGCGACACGCTCGACTATCTCAACTATGCCGACGTACCGCTGGACGGCGATACGGTGGCGCTGCGCGCGCCGGATGACGCCGGCGATTACGACATCGTCTTCGTCGTAGACAAGGCCGCGATTGCCCGCCACGCGGTAAGCGTGCGCTGATCGCAAAACGGCCGGGACAAGCCCCGGCCGTTTCTCGGCGACATGGTGCAATCCGGAATCAGGCCGCGCGACGCTCGTGCCTGCCTTCGCCGATCTCCTCGATCAGTTTTGCGTTGAAGGCATCGAGGTCCTTCGGCGTGCGGCTGGTGACGATGCCGTTATCGACGACCACGGCCTCGTCGACCCAGGTCGCGCCAGCGTTTTCGATATCCTTGCGGATGGTCGGCACCGAGGTGATCTTGCGCCCCTTCAGCACGCCGGTATCGGCCAGGATCCATGGACCATGGCATATCGCGGCCACGGGCTTGCCGGCCTTTACGAAGGCCTGGACGAATTTCAGCGCGTCGGCATTGACGCGCAGCTGATCGGGGTTGAATAGCCCGCCCGGCAACACGATGGCGTCGTAGTCCTCGCAGCGAGCCTGGCCGAGCGCCTTGTCTACGGCTACTTTCTGACCTTTTTCAAAATGCTTGAACGCCTGCAGCTCGCCAGCTTCCGGCGAGACGACCTCGACCGTTGCACCGACCGCCTTCAGCGCATCGCGCGGACTCGTCAACTCGCTCTCCTCGAAACCGTGGGTGGCGAGAATGGCGACCTTCTTGCCCTGGATATTCGTGTTCATGGCATGTCCTCCTTGTTTGAAACGGACCCGCAGCGCACTCGGCACCGCGATGCAAGGAGACTAGCGGGACGGCCTTTAACCTGCGCCAACACTAGGACATCGACGTAACACGATATTCAGTAACACATCGACATCGGGGGCGTTGGCGCGCGCTGCATGATTCTCGAAAGTTAGAGCCCGCATCGCTGGGGGCTTATTCGTATTGCTGAACCGGAATGGCGCTTCTGGTGATCAGCGCGGCCAAGGATGGCCACTCTTGCTCCTGCGAGCCGCACGATCGCACAGGTGATTGGAAACCTATACCGCCCATGCCACCACCGCCTCCGCCGTGATTATGCGTCTCTTCCTTCTTCAGCGCTTCAGCGACCATGGTCGGATCGAGGATGTCCATCTCGACCATGTCGCCGTTCACTCCGGTCGCCTCGTTGTAGCCGTAGTGGCCCTTGCGGACAGCGACCTTGTTCAGGACCACGATTTGCCGCATGGCACTTCATCGCACGTCTCCGCTCGCGTCCCGCGCAGGACCCAGGACTCACCGTACAGCATGCGGAGCTGCCTCAGCTGACTCGAATTTGACGGAGAGACGCCCGAAATTGACTCAGCAGAGAGCTCCGGAGTCCTGCAAAGATACCGAATCATCAGGGGTCCAGGTGGCTCTCGCCAATCGAGCCTGGCAATGCCGCATAAATCCAAACTGTCGGGCTTTGTGGCAAAGCAATATGTTCCCGACTCTCCAGGTTCCTTTTGTTCGCAACCTATAATGGACATTGCTTCGTGCCTTTTGGTATGTTGCCTCGGCTTCGTTGGCCAAGCGATCCTTGTAAGCGCATCCGGAGGATGTCATGCAGCACATGTCTTGGGTCACGACTTGGGAAGAATGGCGTAAAGTGCTCGGCCGGCCAAATAGCCTTCAACGCAGGAACGTCGATAATTTTCTGGAGACGCACCCTGCCATATTGTATTGGGGTGATTCCTGGTTCAGTACCCCGCTTTATCTGAATCTCGCCAAACAGAGCGTGCGCCGCATTCAGGGATTGAACATGATCATCGGCAAGCCGGGCGCGGAGGCTGCCGAACTGTTCAGCAAGCCCGAGGTGGCTCGGTTGGCTGGCCGCATCGAAAGCAACCCCTTCGATGTGGTATGCCTGAGCGCGGGCGGCAATGACTGCCTTGATGAAAACCTTGCCAAGCTGTTTGCGGACTGGATGGGCAAGAAGCCCAAGCGAACAGATCGGCTGGACGCCGCGCAAGCCTACTCGCTATTCAAGAACAGCACTCTCCTGGGCGAAGTCACCGCTTCCTATGACCGCCTGCTGTCCCGCCTGAAGGAGATTCAGGCGGATCGAAAAACCCTTCGCGTTGTCGGACATCCCTACGTTCCCATCGACCTCATTGGCCGACCCGCCGGGCTGACCGTCGACAATATCGGGTTGATCGCGTGGCTCAAGAATGATGTCGGCCCTTGGTTGTGGGGCCCCATGAAGTTCGTACTCGAGGACAAACTGCAGGGCAAGGAGTTCGCCCAGCTGATGCTTACCGAAGGTTTCCACAAGTCTGTTCTATTGAAACTGCAAGAGAAGTATCACGGTCTCTTCAGCGTGGTGGACTATTCGAGCGCGCAAGGGATGAGCGACTTGGACTTCTGGAACGACGAGATCCATCCTACCGAAAGGGGTTTCGAAATTCTTGCTTCGCCGTTCAATGCCGCGATCAGATCGATTCTGCCGGAATCGAAACAAGTTGCAGTTTCGGTCTGACCGCTGCACGTTTCGAGCCGCCAAAAGCCGGCGTTTGCAATGCCGGTCCTTACATGGGAGGGGAATGCCAATGCGGAACCATGCCCAACCATTTACCAGGCAGTTAGCGCACGGACGCTTTGCAGTTGCAATGGTCGCAATGCTGTTGAGCGCACTCCTGGTCGCGTCGTGCAAGCATGACAACGGCTCGCCTGATGCACAGCGTGCGGTTCAAGCTGCAGAGGCTAATCGGAACGGCCCCCAATGGATATTCCAGGACCCCGCACTCAAGCCCGTCGCCGTCGTTTTCATCCACGGCATTTTTGGCGACGCGCTTGACACTTGGACCAGTACCTCTGGCGTGCGCTTCTTTGACCTGCTGCACCAATCCGAGCTCGGCAGCCAACTTGACATCTACGCGTTCGGGTACACCTCGGACATGTTCAAGGGCGGCTCCTTGAGTATCGACGAAGCGGCTCGCAGCCTGCATCAGTATTTCCAGTTCCACAAACTGCTGGATTACGACCATATCGTCGTCGTCGCGCACAGCATGGGCGGATTGGTGGCCATGCAGGAACTCACCAGCCACATAGATCTCGCAAAGAAAGTCCCCCTGATGGTTTTGTATGCCACTCCCCAGGAAGGCTCGCAGATTACGGCGATCGCGCAGCATATAGTCGACAATGATGCTATTCGGCAAATGTTGCTTGTCGACCAGAACGACTTCCTGAGGGAACTCAACAACGAGTGGGCGGAACTTCGCGGATCCGGCAACGCGCCACGAGTGATTTGCGCCTACGAAAAGCGCCCCACCAACGGTGTCATGATCGTGCCGTGGTCCAGTGCTACTCGTCACTGCGACGAGGCACCGCCCGCGATCGAGGGCTCGGACCATCTCAGCATTGTGAAGCCGACCAAGCCGGATGACCTTGCGGTCGTCGTGCTTGTAAATGCCCTCGAAACGTATGTCATGCCGCGACTGGACGCTTCCAATTGGAAGTTGTCAAACGTAACGATACAAGGCTCGGACTGGGTCTACGAACTTCGCGACGTGAATAATTTCAACCGGGCAACGCTGACCAACACAAGCGCTCTGAGTTTGCGATATCGGATAATTCGACCGGACAACTCCGACCTGTACATCTCGCCCGAGGAAAGCACGCGCACCGTGGCGGCTGGGGGAAGCGACGAAATCCGCATGTTTCCGCTCGGCTCACTCAAGGACGAGTACGTCTTCCAGCTTGGACTTGGATCGAACGCCGCACGACGGATCCGGGTCCTGATTCCCGACATGCAGGCCGCACTGGCGGCTCGCTCGAATCGAAGCACCGAGACGGTGGCGGCAGTGGATAGGTTTCTGCGCTCGCGACCCGACCCGATTGCCTTCAATTCGTTATCCGCACAGGAGAAAAGCGAGGCGTTGGCCAACGCGGCATTCGAATTCCTCTCGGCGACATCGATCGACTTGCCCGACCATGCGAAGTGGGTACTCACGGCCGATACTCTGTCGCGTATCGGAATGTCGGAGTCCGCCCTGACTGCCTTGCGAACGGCGGAAAGGAAATCCCCAACTCTTGCGCAATCGGCTGGCGCCCGTGACTTGGCAGCCATCATTTCCGCCCAATCGGGAAAACCAAAGGTGTTCGAATCACCCACTACGCTCGAGCTTGCGCCGAACGACTTCGAGATACAGGACAACGATTTGATTTACGCCAATGAAGCGCAACGCAAGCAATGGAACGGGTTGACCGCAAGGTTGGAAAAGATATCGGGCTTCGAAGGCGAGGCGTTCTTGATCCGGGGTGACATCGAGGTTGCGAACGGCGACAAAAAGGAAGCATCGAAACTCTACCAACAGGCAGCCAACGTGAAATCGACTCCGTGGCTGGAGAGAAAGCTTTCCGAATTGCAAACCGACGGGCGATAAACGCAGATTGCGCCTCAAGAAGAGCGAGGCTTCGCTCGATGAACGCGAGAGCGCTTCGTCCGCGCGGCCCATTCCAGTGCATCCAGGCGTTGCCAGAGTCCGAGATGCTGCTGGCGGTAGATCCACGCCTCTTCGTCGCCGCCGATCTCGATGCCGAAGCCATCGCTGCGCGGAGCCTTTGGCTGGGACTTCAGGAGCCAGATCAGGATCCTGGGATAGGCCTCGCTGGCCTCGCGCAGGGCCGTACTCGCCTCCTCGGTCCGACCCAGGGCGAACAGGGCCAGCGCCCGGCTGTAACGCATCGGGGCAAAATCATCGGGGTACCGATCGGCAAAGGCAAGTGCCTCGTCGAAGCGCCCGAGCTCGAGGTAGTGCCGCAGCAGACGGGTCCGGAAACCCTGGTTGTCGGTCGGATTCAGGGTCAGAACCAGCCATTCCAGGCGCGTCATGGCTTGCGGGGTCGGCGCCTGCTCGCGCTCGATGCTGAGACGTTCGCCGAGCAGGCTCAGCGCCGTGCGGTTCTGCAGCCAGCCCCATTCGAACTTGAGGCCCTCGGCGGCATTCGCGCGTAGCACCTCGCGGAGCACTTGCTCGGCCCGATCGAGCAGTTCGATGGCCAGGCTTTCGGTCCCGGCGACCGGAATCAGCAATACCGCCTGCACCAGCGAATCCAGCACCTCGAAGGATTGCCAGAGCACAGGGCGTTGTTCGAGCAGGGCCAGCCAATCCGGCGCGCTCGCCCATATCTCGCTTTCCGCATCTTCGGCAAACCGCAGGGTGTCGGGCTCCGGAAAGGCGTCCTCCCATTCGGCGAGTGCTTCTTCCAGTGCTTCATCGGCGTCCAGTGGACCCGCCGAATCGCCACTCGGCTCGAGTGCATAGGCGCAAGCCACCGGCGGCGCATGGCGAACGGCCGTCCTCAGTTCGCCGACCGCCGGCTCCATGTCGGCAGCGATGTCGAGCATGGCAGTCCTGCCCTGATCGGCGATGTTGTCGAGAAATCCGATCAGGTCGTCGAGATCGGGGTCGCCACGACGGCGCAGACGCGTAGCCCAGAATCGCGCGCGCTCGCGCGCCTCGTCCTCGCGGCCCTCGGAAATCAGCACGGTCACTTCGACATGCGACAACGACGGCGATTCGGGGTCGGCGCGCTGCGCCTCGGCAAACAGCTTCCAGGCGTCGGCATAGTTGCCCTCATCGGCATGCATGCAGACCCGGCGCTGGATCGCCGCCGAGCGGATCGTGCGATCCCCCTGGGCCACGCCGCGATCGAGCAAGGCGGCCTTCTTGCGCAGCTTGCCGAGGTGCGTGTAGGCCTCGAGCAGGGTATCGAAAATTAACTCGTGCCGGGCGTCCAGATGCGAGTCATCGACGAACCAGGGTTCGAGCAAGGTCAACGCCTCCTTGTCCTTGCGTTCCCGGCTCCACTCGTGCGCCGTCACGCCGACCATGTCCAGCGCGATCCGGCTGCCGACCAGCTCGGACCAGCGCTTCTTCGGCAGGGCGTCGAGCAGGTAGGGCAACAGGTTCATGCGCGCGATCGGCACCCCCGCATCGATCGGAGCGCAGCACTTCTTGTACTTGAGTCCGGAACCGCAATGACACGGCGCATTGCGCTCAGGATTCGGCAGCGGCGCAGGCGCGTAGCGATGCGTCGGATCGGGCATCAGCCGCCACAAGGCGCGCACGAGGGCGACTGCCAGGCTGCGGCGCAGACGCGGATCCTCGCGCAGGTTGCCCTGCGCGGGCGGTGGCAGCAGATGGTCGGTATCGCCGAGGAACCGGGCCGCGAACGAGGCATAGCTCTCACCCCGGGCAACGGCCGCGGCGATGAAGACGATGGCGCCGTCCATGTCGAAGGGAGGTTGGCTGTCGGGTGTGGCTTGCAGAGTCATGCGGTTCCGTACCGATGGTGGCACGAGCCATTGTATTTCGTATCGGCCCACGAAAAAGCCCCGCATCGCTGCGGGGCTTCTTGTCGAACAGCACTTCCTCGATACGACGGGCATTCGGCAAGTGCCGAACCCTCACCCGTCGCTTCGCGACACCCTCTCCCGCGGGGAGAGGGGCCAATCTTCTTAGAAATCCATGCCGCCCATGCCACCCATGCCGCCCATGCCACCACCGCCGCCACCGTGGTTGTGGCCTTCGTCCTTCTTCGGCGCTTCGGCGACCATTGCTTCGGTCGTGATCATCAGGCCGGCGATCGACGCGGCGTTTTGCAGCGCGGTGCGGGTGACCTTGGTCGGATCAAGGATACCCATCTCGACCATGTCGCCGTACTCGCCGGTCGCGGCGTTGTAGCCGTAGTTGCCCTTGCCGTCGGCGACCTTGTTGAGGATCACGCTCGGCTCTTCACCGGCGTTGGTGACGATCTCGCGCAGCGGCGCTTCCATCGCGCGCTTGGCGATCTGCATGCCGTGGGTCTGGTCTTCGTTGTCGCCCTTGAGCTTGCCGAGGGCCGACAGCGCGCGGATCAGGGCCACGCCACCGCCCGGGACCACGCCTTCCTCGACCGCTGCGCGCGTGGCGTGCAGGGCGTCTTCGACGCGTGCCTTCTTTTCCTTCATCTCGACTTCGGTCGCAGCGCCAACCTTGATGACGGCAACACCGCCGGCCAGCTTGGCCACGCGCTCCTGCAGCTTCTCGCGGTCGTAGTCCGAGGAGGTCTCCTCGATCTGCGCCTTGATCTGCTTGATGCGCGACTGGATCGACGCGGCTTCGCCGGCGCCGTCGATGATGGTGGTGTTTTCCTTGGTGATGACGACCTTCTTGGCCTTGCCGAGATCCTTCAGGGTGGCCTTTTCGAGCTGCAGGCCGACTTCCTCGGAGATGACCTGGCCGCCGGTCAGGATGGCCATGTCCTCGAGCATCGCCTTGCGACGATCGCCGAAGCCCGGCGCCTTGACCGCGGCGACCTTGACGATGCCGCGGATCGTGTTGACGACCAGGGTCGCCAGCGCTTCGCCTTCGACTTCCTCGGCGACGATCAGCAGCGGCTTGCCGGCCTTGGCCACGCCTTCGAGGATCGGCAGCAGCTCGCGCACGTTCGAGATCTTCTTGTCGTACAGCAGGATGTGCGGCTCTTCGAGCTCGACCTGCTGCGAGGCCTGGTTGTTGATGAAGTACGGGGAGAGGTAGCCGCGGTCGAACTGCATGCCCTCGACGATGTCGAGTTCATTGTCGAGGCCGGAACCTTCCTCGACCGTGATCACGCCTTCCTTGCCGACCTTGTCCATCGCCTCGGCGATGAGCTTGCCGATCGGCTCGTCGCCATTGGCCGAGATCGTGCCGACCTGGGCGATCGACTTCGAATCTGCGGACGGCTTCGAGAGCTTCTTCAGTTCTTCGACGGCGGCAATCACGGCCTTGTCGATGCCGCGCTTCAGATCCATCGGGTTCATGCCGGCGGCGACCGCCTTCATGCCGTCGCGGATCAGCGCCTGGGCGAGGACGGTTGCGGTGGTGGTGCCGTCACCGGCGACGTCGGAGGTCTTGGAAGCGACTTCCTTGACCATCTGCGCGCCCATGTTCTCGAACTTGTCGGCCAGCTCGATTTCCTTGGCGACGGAGACGCCGTCCTTGGTGATGGTCGGCGCGCCGAAGCTCTTCTCGAGCACGACGTTGCGGCCCTTCGGACCGAGCGTGGCCTTGACCGCATTGGCCAGGGTGTTGACGCCACGCAGCATGCGAGCGCGGGCATCTTCGGAAAAACGAATTTCTTTGGCAGCCATTTGATGAAACTCCGGGAATAGGGAATGGGGAATGGAGAATGGTCAGAGCAGTAGCGGTGGATTCGGGTGCTGGGGCGGCAATCGGTGCGTCAAAGCGCGTTCACGATTCCCTATTCCCCATTCCCGATTCCCGGCTCCTTACTCAATCACCGCGATGATGTCTTCTTCGCGCATGACCAGCAGTTCCTCGCCGTCGACCTTGACCTCGGTGCCCGAGTACTTGCCGAACAGGACCTTGTCGCCGACCTTGACCGCGATCGGGCGGACCTTGCCGTCTTCGAGGATCTTGCCGGTGCCGGCGGCGATGACCTGGCCGCGGATCGGCTTCTCGGCGGCCGAATCCGGGATCACGATGCCCCCTGCCGAAACCTTCTCTTCTTCCAGACGCTTGAGGATGACGCGATCGTGTAGCGGACGAAGTGCCATGGTGGATTCCTTTAACTGGTTGATTAAATTGAATTCTTGTCGGGCTGTTAGCACTCTGCCCGAACGAGTGCCAATTCTACTCGCGAGAAAACGCCTGCGGAAGACCTCAGGCGTTGGCCAAGCATTGGCGTGCCCGCAAGATGGGGCTGGGCTGGACCGTTTCAATGGTGCGCATCGGAACATCAACACTTCGGGCAGCCACCGCGCCCGGATCCGCCGGCCGACCCTGTCCGCCGGGTTCGCCCGACCCGATCCGGCTGCGACCCGCCGGTGCCGGCCGGGCAGCGGCGACAGCGACTTCCTTTTGTCACAAGCTCCCGGCTAAAGTGCGCGGCTTGGCGTCGCTTGACGCGCCGTTACCCGGGGTTTTCCGATGCATCCAAGTTCTGGCGCCGTGCGCGTCCTGGCTTCGCTTTTCCTCATTGCGCTGGCGCCGGCCGCGCTGGCCCAGTATGTAACGCTGGTCGGCGGCAAGCCGCCGGTGCAGGATTTCGACACGCTGGCCGCCAGCGGCACGGCCACGACCCTGCCCGATGGCTGGTACCTGGCCGAATCGGGCAGCAACGCCGACACCAGCTACGCGGCCAGCGATGGCGCGGCCAACTCCGGCGATACCTACAGCTACGGCGCAAGCGGTAGCGGCGAACGCGCATTCGGCAGCCTGCGGTCGGGTTCACTGGTGCCGATGATCGGCGCGCAGCTGCGCAACGACAGCGGGCAGGCCCTGAGCGAGATTGCGATCGCCTACACCGGCGAGCAGTGGCGGCTGGGTACCGCGGGCCGCTCCGACAGCCTGCAGTTCGAGTACAGCCTGAATGCCGCTTCGCTCGGCGATGGCAGCGCCAGTTGGGTCGCGCTGGCCGCGCTCGATTTCGCTTCGCCGGTCACGACCGGCTCGATCGGCGCCCTGAACGGAAATGCCGCCACCAACCGGACCGCGGTCAGCGGCTCGATCACTGGCATCAACCTCGCCGCGGGCGCGAGCCTTTGGGTGCGCTGGGTCGACACCAATGCCAGCGGCGCCGATGACGGCCTCGCCATCGACGACATCAGCTTCGAAGTGGCCGGCGATCCGCCGGCCGACCTGCCGCCGACCGTGCTTTCGACGACGCCGGCGAACAATGCCGTCGACGTGCCGCTGGCCTCGACGCTCTCGGTGAGCTTCAGCGAAGCGGTGACGCTAACCGCGCCGTGGTATTCGATCAGTTGCGCGGTCTCGGGTTCGCACACGGCCTCGCAGGCCGGTGGTCCGACCACCTACACGCTGACCCCGTCGCCCGGCTTTGCCTCGAACGAGGTGTGCACGTGGACGATCCTCGCCGCCGGCGTCGTCGACCAGGACGGCACGCCCGACGCGATGGCCGCCGACTCGGTGGTCACTTTCACGACCTTCGATCCGGGCAGCGTGCCGCCGCCGAGCGTGATCTCGACCCAGCCCGCCGACGGCGCCAGCAACGTGCCACTGGCCAGCGACGTGCGCGTCAACTTCAGCGAAGCGGTCACGACCACGTCGAGCGCATTCGCGCTGGCCTGCGACAGCACCCCGATAACGCTCAGCGAAAGCGGCAGCGGCGCCTCGCGCACGCTGACCCCGGCTACCCTGCTGCCGGCCAATGCGAACTGCACATTCACGATCAATGCAAGCGAAGTGCGCAACACCAGCGATGTCGCGATGGCCGCTTCGGTCGAAGTCAATTTCACGGTCGGCAGCGGTGAAACCAGCGGTTACTACGCACAGGTCAACACGAGCAGCGCCGAGCAGTTGCGCTGCACGCTGCACCTGACCATTCGCGGCCATACGGCTTACCCCTACAGCGGTTCCGGAACGAATACCTGGACCATCCTCGAGACCGCGCAGGCCAACCCGTCCAATCCGAACCAGATCCTCGACGTCTACCGCAACCGTCTGTACACGGCGGTCGCCGATCGCGCCGGCACCGGCAGCGGCCTGACCTACAACCGCGAGCACACCTGGCCGAACTCGCTCGGCTTCCCGAGCCAGACCGGCGACCACGGCCTGCCCAACGCGCCATACACCGACACCCACATGCTGTATCTGTCGGATACGCAATGGAACGCCGACCGCAGCAACAGTCCATATGGCAACTGTCCGGTGGCGGCGAGCTGCGGCGAGCGCACGACCGAAGTCAATGGCGGTTTCGGCGGCGGCAGCGGTGTCTACCCGGGCAACTCGAACTGGGTCAACAACAACACCTTCGAGACCTGGAACCATCGCAAGGGCGATGTCGCTCGCGCGGTCATGTACATGGCGATCCGCTACGAGGGCGGTACCGACCCGACCAGCGGCCAGGCCGAGCCGAACCTCGAACTGACCGACAACCGCGCGCTGATCGTCGGCTCCTCGAACTACAACGTGCCGGCCTACATGGGCCTGCTCAGCGACCTGCTGGCCTGGCACGCGGCCGATCCGCCGGATGCCGCGGAAGTCGCGCGCAATGACGTGATCCAGACCTTCCAGGGCAACCGCAATCCGTTCATCGACCACCCGGAATGGGCGACCCTTGCGCTGTTCCAGTCGACCAATCCCGCGACCTGCGAACCGCTGGGCAATGACCTGATTTTCGCCAACGGATTCGATACAGCAGCTCCGCTCAACGTGCATTGATCGAATTTCGGTCGGGGTTCGCGCTGCGGACCCCGAACCATTGCCGGTGAAAGGATTTCCGCGGCTCGCCGGTTGATTCCTTGCGAGCGGGGCTCTCCTGAATGCGGGGATTGTCCGATGCGCGGTAAGCTGCGCCGTTGATGTTGCAGGAGCGCCTTCAGGCGCGATGATGTTGGATGGGTTGCGATGGAGAGCGTCGCGCCTGAAGGCGCTCCTGCAATGCAGATTGGCTTTCCCGGACCGGCTACCGACATGTCCATCCTGATCGTTCATTGCAGCTGCGCCGCCGACGGCAGCGCGGCCGCCATCGCCGCGACCCTCGTAGAGGAGCGCCTGGCGGCCTGCGTGTCGGTGCTGCCGGGCATGCGCTCGACCTTCCGCTGGCGCGGCGAGACGCATGTCGACGAGGAGGTGCTGATGCTGATCAAGACCACCCGCGATGCCTATCCGGCCCTGGCCGCGCGCCTGCTCGAGCTGCATCCATATGAACTGCCGGAGATAATTGCGGTCGATGTCAGCGTTGCCCATGCGCCCTACGCAGAATGGGTCGCGCACCAGGTCGGTCCGTCCTGATGCGCTCCCTGCCTCGCCAGCGACCGCATTGCCCCAGCCACCGGAGCCGACCCTTGATTCGTTTCGTCATTGCCAGCGTGCTGGCCCTGCTCGCTTTCGCCACCGCCGCCCAGGCCCAGGAACAGGACGGCCTGCTGCCCGTCGAACAGGCCTATGTGCTGAATGCCGAAATCGTCAGCCCGGGCCAGATCGCCCTGCATTGGCGGATCGCCAGGGACTACTACCTCTACAAGGGCCGCATCAGCGCGAAGTCCACGCAGGACGGACTCGAACTCGGCGCGCTCGATCTGCCCAAGGGCATCGAGAAGCACGACGAATTCTTCGGCGATGTCGAGATCTACCACGACGCGATCGACGCCAGCCTGCCGTATACCCGGACCGCTGCCGGCAGCGGTCCGATCGAACTCACGGTCACCGTGCAGGGTTGCCACGAGACCGATCCGAAAATCTGCTACCCGCCGCACCCGACCCGGCTTTCCCTGACCGAGCCGGCAACGGGCGCGGCAGCCGCGCCGAGCGCACTGGCCGAGAAACTCGCCGCCGGCAGCGTCCTCGGCAGCGCCCTCGATCCGCTCGACGAGGAGGCCGCACTGCCGCCCGAGCAGGCCTTCGTGTTCGAGGCGATCGAGATGAGCCCGACCGAAATCCTCGCGCGCTGGACCATGCCGAAAGGCTATTACCTGTATCGCGACAAGAGCAGCGTGCAGGTGGCCGACGCCAGCGGCGTCGAACTCGGCGCGCCGCAGTGGCCTCCCGGCGTCGATCACACCGACGAGCATTTCGGCACCGTCGTCGTCTACTACAACCAGGTCGAACTGCCGATCGCGCTGAAGCGTACGGACGGCCAGGCA
>JAHCAR010000023.1 GCA_019634795.1 Dokdonella sp. | reverse complement strand
GATCCCTTATTGGAATATCGAGAGATTCGTCACGTTGTGTACTCTGCGTTTCGTGTAAGGCCGCACAAGATTTTTCTCGGTTAAGAGTTGACAGCTTCCAGTTTGCCTATCTAGTATTCCGGCCGCGGAGTTTGGGGCCGCATTCAAGGGATTAGGATTCGAAAGCACCTGTGACATTCGTCGAATGGCGAATGCGCCGTGCTCTCGTCTGGTTTTCCCATAAGGGAGGGGAATATGGGCAGTCGCCTTATTTGCGCCGCTATTGCGTGCTTGTTTTTTGCGACAGCGGCTTTCGCGTTCGACAGCGGCAGCACTGGAAGCGACGGCGCACTGAGTCCCAACGTGGACACCGAAATACAGGTTCCCGCTAGCGGAATCCTGAATTATTCGTCGATCAACATCCCTTCCGGTGTCACAGTGCGATTCCTGCGCAATGCGCTCAATACGCCGGTGACTCTCCTTGTCAGCGGCGATGCGACGATTGCAGGAGGCATCAACGTCAGCGGACAGGCTGCGCCAGATGCAAATGGTGCCGGTAACGGAAACGTCGCCGATGATGGCCTGCCGGGCGAAGGCGGGCCTGGCGGCTATGCCGGCGGACTCGGTGGGACCATCGATTCGACGCCGGCCAATGCGCGCAACGGACAGGCAGGCATCGGCCCTGGTGGCGGCCGCCCTGCTCCGGGTACTGCCTACAACTGCTTTGGCGGCGGCGGTTCCTTCGGTACCCGAGGCGAGGCAGCCGGTTGCGGTGGAACGCAATCCGACACCTATGCAAACCCGGATCTCCTGCCCATGGTTGGCGGATCGGGTGGCGCCGGCGGAACAGCGTTTCTGAGCCTCGGCGGAAGTGGCGGTGGCGGCGGTGGCGGGGCACTACTGATCGCAGTCAGTGGGACATTGCAGGTAACCGGCACCATCCTGGCCAACGGCGGAAAAGGTGGGGACGTCGGAAACGCCGTCAACGCTGGTGGCACAACCGGTGGTGGCGGTAGCGGTGGCGCAATCCGACTCGTCGCTACGACGCTCACCGGCAACGGCACCGTCAACGCGGTGGGAGGCATTGGCGGAGCGTTTTCAAGCTATTCGAATACCACCGACGGAGGAGCAGGGCGAATTCGCTTCGAAGCGGAGACCTTCCAGCGCACGGCAAGTACCAACCCGCCCTACACGCAAGGTCTGCCCGGTAGCCTTTTCGTCGATGGTCTGCCGACGATTCGCATTTCCGCAGTGGCGGGTCAGCCGGCACCCGCGGAACCTACCGGCCATTCCGACATCATCCTGCCAGCCAATGCGCCGAATCCGGTTGCCGTCGAACTGGCGACGACCGGCGTACCGCTCGGAACGACCATATCGGTTATCGTCACTCCGCCTCATGGTGCGTCGACAATGAGCATTTCGAGCGCGCTCCAGGGCACGGTTGATGCGGCGACCGCAACGGCCAACGTATCGATTCCGGATGGTCCGAGTGTGTTGCTCGCAACACTGAGCTACTCGGTCGCAGGCACGCAGCAACAGGCGCTTTCGCGCTACACCGATGGTGAGAAGGTTATCTCGGTGGAACTTGCGGCCAGCATGAGTGGCAACACGACCACAACACTCATCACGGCCAGCGGAAAGAGGGTGACCCTCTAGGCGCGCCCGGTTCGTTGGGGAACGCGGTGCGCAGGCGCCGGTGCAGCATGCCTCTCTGCGGATTTCGGCAGCGCGTCGGCCGTTGCCTGTTGCTGCTTCTGGTTGGTGGTCTCGGGTGCGCGGCAAATGCCGCTGACATCGAGGTCAGGCAGCAGAACCAGGACGCAAGTTCCCTCGAAACCCCACGGCTTCTGTTACGCCCAGGCGACGTGCTGGCCAATGCCGCCTTGGGTGTCACAAGGGTGTCTGACGCGAATCCTGCAAGTCACCTGCTGATTTCACCTCAGCTCGGTGTGCAGTATGGATCCGTTACGCCGCCAAATGACTTGAACTTCTTCGCATCAGGCCTGCTCGGCGTGACCAGGGGAGCGGTGGTCTTTGGGCTCGAACCAGATCGCCTGTCCATAGGCCAAGCTGGCCAAGGCCTCGTGATCCACGGTCGCGGACTTGAGACGGTGCAACACCTTGTTCTAGATCCGGCTGACGACACCAGCGTCGTGGAATTCCAGGTTGACCCCAGCGGTGAACGAATCGATGCTGTTGTTGAGGTAGCCACTTCGGCCCGACCCGGATTGCGTCGACTCCGCATCCTCGATCAGAGCGGAAACGCGCTGCCGGACGATCGCGCGGACTCTACCCAGATCCTGCTGACAGCGCCCGTCCCGCGCATCGACAGTGTGACGCCCAATCTTCTTGCAAGAGGACAAGGCTATCTGCTCGAGATTCGAGGCACCAATCTGCGCGGCTTGCCGCCAGCCGGCGTCCACGGTTTCTCCGAGCAACCGCAGGTGCGGCTGACCCCCACAGATGGTATCGAGTTGAGCAGCACCCCTGTCTCCAATGACGAAGGAACGCTCGTCACCGTGTCCATTGCCGTCGGCGCGGACGCCACACTCGTCGATCGACTGGTCCAGGTCATTACCGAGAGCGGCACATCCAGCGACCTGCCGACTCCCGCCAACCAGCTGCACGTTGCGGACGGTTCCCTGCTCGGGCGCGGTCCCTTCGTTTCCGTGCCACTGGGCGTCGACCGCCCTGTCGCCCAGGCCGCAACGCTCCGATTCATGGCCTCTGCTCCAGTTGGCGTCACCAAGGGTGCTGCGATTGTCCAGATGGTGCCCGAAACCGTATCGCCGGCAGAGACGGTGCGGCTGCGCTTGATCGGCACCGGGCTCGGTGGAACTACGCTGATCAGCCTGAGCCCGGATCAGGGTATCGAAGTTGACGGTTCGAGCATTGCCGTCAGCGACGGGGAGGTTTCCGTCGACATCCACGTCGCCGCTGACGCCGAGCTCCTGCCGCGTCGAGTGTCAGCCTTGGATTCGACGGGCCGGCTCGATGCGCCGCGACTGCTCGTGATCCGGGATGCGCCGCCGCAGCTCCATGCGATGACGCCAAACTATCTGTTGCGCGACGGCACACCCCAGACTATCGAGTTGCAGGGTGAGCATCTCAGCCAGGTCAATGCAGCGAATGTGCTTCCTGGCACCGATCTGGTCATCGAAGACTTGCAGATCGTCAGCGACGGGATTGCGCGGCTTTCCCTCCGTTCTACTGGCAGTGCGGCATTGGGCCCCCGCCTTGTAAGACTGGAAAGTCCAGCCGGCAATAGCGGCAATGTGTTGCTCCCGTCCAATACGCTGTTCATCGTTGATAGGACTGACTTGCTGACACCTTTTGTTGCGCCGGTGTTGGGAGTGCTCAGGCCTGCCCCCGAATCGGAGGAAAGGAATGCATTGCTGAGCGCGCCGATCCTTGGTGTTGTTCGGGGAGCCTTTGCCCACAGCGTATCGCCGGATCTCTTTTCCAGGGGAACATCCGTCCACGTCACCATTGCAGGCATCGGGCTGGATCTCGCCAGCGAGGTATCGATCGTGCCACCCGATGGAGTGGTATTGCGAGACATCGTGCATGCGCCCGATGGAACCTCGATCGAATTCGAGGCGGACGTTGCGGTCGATGCGCCCACGGGAACGCGCCGCTTCTTGCTGGCAACGCCCGAAGCACAGATCCCATTTGCACCCGCTTCCTCTGCAATCGTCGAGATTGCAGACAATGAGGCGACCGGCCCTGTCGCGGAGCCGGACATCTATGCGGCAACGACCAATGGTTCGCTTGTCGTCGAAGCGGCGAATGGCGTACTTGCCAATGATCATGATCCTCAGGGTGGCGCCCTGTTTGCGGTACTTAGGGCGCTGCCGGCGCATGGCACGATCGTGCTCTCTGCGGATGGAGGCTTCGTCTATACCCCCGAACAGGACTTCGTAGGCGCGGACCGGTTCGAGTATTCGGCAGGCGCGGCGACGCTGGTCGGTGCCGCAACCAGCGTGACACTCAATGTCGACGAGGCGAGTCATGCGGTCGACGACAACTACTCTGTCAATGACAACCAGACTCTGGTCGTTGCGGCCGGATCGGGATTACTCGCGAACGACATGATCGACCCCGGTCAATCTGTCGAGGTCGAACTGGACTCGGCCCCTGCCCTTGGCGATCTTGTCCTCGGCGATTACGGCGGCTTTCAGTATGTGCCCGCTGCGCATGGCGGCGTGGATCATTTCTACTATCGATTGAACACCGGCGGCATCCGATCGCTGCCCGCGAGGGTCACGATTTCAGTCAACGACGTCAACGAGCCCCCTGTTGCAGCGCCGGACCAATTCGTCGTGGACACTGGCCACGACCTCGTTGTTTCGCAGCCCGGCGTCTTGGGCAACGATTCGGACCCCGACGGGGATCCGCTGGTCGCACGGGTCGTCAGCGATCCGCAAATGGGCGCCCTGACCCTGAATGCCAATGGGAGCTTCCGCTACTCGCCGCTTCCCGACTTCGTCGGCACCGACAGCTTTGTCTATGAAGCCGTCGATCCGGGTGGCCTGAGCAGTCAGGCGTCGGTCACCGTGCATGTCAATGATCACCTCGCGCCGCTGCCGGATGCGTACTCGCTAAACGAGGGTGACATCCTGGTCGTCGACGCGCCCGGCGTGCTGGGCAACGACAGCGCCATCCCCGTGGGTGTCCTGCGCATTGCCGTCACCGGGCAGCCTGCCCATGGCCTGGTGCAAATGGCGAACGACGGCAGCTTCGTATACCGACCTTCGTCGCCTGACTATTTTGGGCCGGACTCCTTTTCCTACCGCCTCGAAGACTCGAGTACGAACTCCTACCCGGTCGAGGTGGCGCTCACAATTCGTGCTGTGAACGATCCGCCGATTGCAAACGGCGACGCCTACCTCACCGATGAGAATGTCGCGCTCGACATTCCGGCGCCCGGAGTCCTGGTCAATGATTCCGACATCGACGGAGAGGTGCTCGTCGCACGTCTGCTGGGCAGCCCCGAGCATGGCGAAATCCTTTTGCGTGCCGATGGCTCGCTTTCCTACGTGCCCGAGGTCAACTTTCGAGGCGTCGACTCGTTTACATACGAAGCGGTCGATGCATCCGGTGAGGCAAGCCAGGCCACCGTGCAGGTCGATGTGACTCAACCGCCAACGGCAACGAATGATGTCTACCTGGGGGACGTCGACTCGCCCATTGAGATCCTCGACCCGACGCTCGGCCTCCTGGCCAACGATCATGATGCACCGGAGAATGACGAGCTGAGCGTCATCCCCGGTACCGTGCCTGAGCACGGCACCCTGGTGCTGAATTCCGATGGAACGTTCCGGTACGACCCCGATTCCGGCTACATGGGCATCGATACGTTCACCTACCAGGTCACGGACGGACATTCCTCGTCAAACTTCGGCAACGTCACCCTGGCCGTCGGCATCACCAGCTTGCCTCGGGCGAATGCGGACGCGTATTCCATCCTTGAGGACGAGACGTTGGTCGTCGCTGCGGAGTCCGGGGTACTGATCAACGACACGGATGCCGATACGCCACCCGAATTCCTGCAGGCGTTTCTGGTCGATTTCGACAATCACAATTTGAGCGTGACACTGGCGCCAGACGGCTCCTTCACGGCCAGGCCAAGGGCGAATTTCTACGGCAACACATTTTTTGTGTATCAGATCTACGATGGCACCAGCGTCAGCAATGCCGCCGTTGTCAGTATCTCGGTCGGCCCCGTGAATGACGGCGTCGAGGCGGTGGATGATGCCTATGGAGTGCTGCGCAATACGGTCTTCGATTCGGGTTCTAAGCCCGTTTCCTTCAATGACCACTATGACAGCGACTACCCGGTCAATTTCGAAATCATATCTCTTCCCCAGCACGGCTCAGCCGATCTGAATTCCCAGACCGGAAGGCTGCGCTATACGCCATTCCAGGATTTTTCGGGTGTCGATACCTTCACCTATCGCATCTACCAGATCAGTACCGGAATCGGTGACATCGCGACGGTAACCCTGCGGACCAACGCGCCGCCGGTTGCCAATCCCGATGCGTATACGGTGACCGAGGACAGCGTGGAAGAAATATCCCCCGACCCGCTGACCAACGATTTCGATCCCGATGGCGATCCGATCCATTACCTCCGCGACAGCTTTGACAGCCAACCCGGGCATTACGTCACGCTGCACGTCGATGATCTCGCGGCTCCGCTCGCGACGACAGTCACCACTCGACTGCATTTCTATGGAGTCGAGACGCTACGCTACATCGTTGACGACGGTACGCAAAGCACGAATGGCTATGTGAGTTTCACCGTGTTGCCCGTGCCGGATGCGCCGATTGCGGCCGATGACAACTACATAACGCCGAGGAACACCGCGCTGGTCGTCACGACGAGCACCCAAGCGGTACTGAACAACGATTTCGATCCGGATACGCGCCCGTATCCGCACGCCGCTCCATGGGCCGCAGCCAGTGGCGTGGACCTTCTCCCAATCTACGCAGAGCTTGCGATTCCGCCCGCACACGGCACGATTGTCTTCAGTCCGGTTGGCACCTTCACCTATACCCCCGGCACGGACTACTCGGGCTCGGACAGCTTCACCTATCGTGCCATCGATGCGACGGGTCGCCAGAGCGAGCCCGCCACCGTGCAGATCCGTGTCAACACACCCCCTGTCGCGAGTGCGGACAACTACGTTGTAAACGAAGACATCGTGCTGGCCGTTTCGACCGCCGAAGGGGTTCTCGCCAATGACACCGACATCGACGGGGATTCGCTCCAGGCCTATTTCGCGAGCAACGGTTGTGCGCCCTGCAATGGTCGGGTCGAACTGCGCAGGGATGGCGGATTCCGCTACACCCCGAATTCCAATTTCTTCGGCCAGGACGAGTTTTTCTACACCGTTCGGGATGGCGTTGCCGGCAACGCCGTCGGCCATGTCGGCATCACCGTCCTCCCGGTCAACGATGCGCCCTATACCGAGCCCGACACGTACAGGACCCGCGAGGACGAAGTGCTTGTTGCGCCGGAGCCACAGGGAGTGCTGCGCAACGACAGGGAAGTGGATGGAGAGCTCTTGATCAACGCCGAACTGATCGAGCCGCCGCTGCGCGGACAAGCGCTCCTCATGCCGGATGGCAGCTTTACCTACACACCGGATCCTGATGCCAACGGACGCGATCAGTTCAGGTATCGCGTATTCGACGAGAGCCAGCTGTCCTCCGAGGACACCGTCGAAATCCTCGTGACGCCGGTCAATGATCCGCCGCTGGCACATGCGGACGAATATGAAATCGCACAGGATCAGACGCTGAGCGTCGATGCCGGCTCGGGCGTCCTGTCCAACGATCTCGATGTCGATGGCCCCGCTCTCACTGTCGCCTTGGTCGGACCGCCGCAGCACGGTCAAGTCGACCTGCAGTTCGATGGCGCCTTCGTCTACGTCCCCGACGGCATCTTTGCCGGCGTCGACCAATTCCAGTATCAGGTCGACGATGGTCTGGGAGCGATTTCTGCGGCCGCGGTCAGTGTCATCGTTCGACCGGTTGCGCCGGCCGTTGTGGTCACGGTCGAGGATGACTTCTATGCATTCGAGGGGCCATCCACGACGGTCGCCGCTCCCGGCGTACTCGGCAACGATCAAGTCAGCGGTGCCGCATCGCTCTCCGCCACACTGATTCTCCCCCCGGATACGGGCACGGTCACCCTGGACGCCAACGGCGCCTTCCACTACTCGGCGCCCGAGGGCTTTGCCGGCGTCACGGGATTTACCTACGCGGCATCCGCGGGGAGCGTTATAGAGCTGGGTCGTGTCACTCTCGACGTTCGATCGACGTCAAACGTCCCGCCTGTGGCCGTCGGCGAGCAATTTGCCGTACTCGAGGACCATCTGCTGGATTCCCATTCCTCCGGTAGCCTGCTTGCCAACGACCATGACTTCGAAGGCGCGCCATTGAGCCTCGTTCTCGATTCCGCGCCCGAACACGGCACGTTCGGCTGGCAGACGGACGGGCACTTCACCTATCTTCCTGCAGAAAACTTCAATGGCAGCGACCGCATCCTGTATCGCGTAAGCGATGGAGAACGACTGTCCGAAATCGCTACCGCAAGCATCGAGGTCTTTGCCCAGAACGACCCGCCCGGGGCTTCACCGGATCTTTACCACGCGGTCCGCGACCAGACGCTCGTGATCGATGCCCTGAACGGCCTTCTCGCCAACGACACCGATGTCGATGGCGACACACTCGGCGTCGAACTCGTCGATGCCCCCGCGCATGGCCAGGTCCAGGTATCCGTCGATGGCGGATTTTCCTATCAGCCGGCCCCCGCGTTCACGGGCGAGGACCGATTCCGCTATGCCGCGACCGATGGCGCGACTCGCGACGTGGCGCAGGTGACGCTGACAGTCGGCAGTGGCCAGAACCATCCTCCTGTCGCTACGGGCGAATCCTATTCGATCGAGGAAGATGGAGTCCTCGACAGCGACAACGTAGGCGGACTCACCGAAAACGACACTGATCCGGATGGCGACGCGCTGTTTGTCGCGCTTCGCGAGGCGCCGACACACGGAACCCTGGAACTCGAGGGCAGCCATTTCCGTTATCGCCCGGATCCGGACTACTTTGGTCCGGATGCCTTCGACTACGCAGTCAGCGATGGTGATCAGAGCAGCGAACCGGTGTCTGCGTCTATTGATGTGCAAGCAGTCAATGATGCGCCACAGGCCCAGACCGATCGCTATCTTGTCGAGCGAAATGGCTCGCTACAGGTCGTAGCGGCAGAGGGGGTACTGGCCAACGACAGCGACGTCGAAGGACAGGCGCTCACGGTCGAACTCGATGCCGGCACCAGCCATGGCGCGCTCGACCTGCATGCGGACGGATCGCTTACCTACGTGCCCGATGCCGAATTCACCGGTCGGGACGAGTTCGCCTATCGGGTCAGCGACGGGGAGGAATCCGCGCTCGGTCGAGCCATCATCGATGTCGCTTCGTCCGGCAACCAGCGACCTGTTGCCGTCGGCGAAGCCTATGCCATCGCCGAAGACAGTGTGCTGGATACGCGCCAGCTCGAGAGCCTGCTGGCCAACGATGTCGATCCGGAAGGACAGCCGCTTTCACTGGTCGTGCTGCAGTCGCCGCCGACAGGCATGCTCGAGGTGCTGCCCGGAGGCCATGTCCGCTTCGTGCCCGAGCGCAATGCAGTCGGCGACGTCAGCATTCCGTATGCAGTGAGCGACGGCGAACTGGAGTCCCTACCGGTCGAAGTACGTATCACCCTGCTACCGGTCGACGATCCGCCGCAAGCACTCCCCGATTACTACGAGGTTCCGGAATCTGCAACCGAGCTTGTGGTGGAGGCAGGCAGCGGCCTGCTCGCCAACGATATCGAGCCGGACGGTGAAACGCTTGTTCCCAGCCTCGTGCGCGCGCCCGAACACGGACAGCTCAACCTCGGCCTGGACGGTTCGTTCGTCTACACCTTGACGACGACTCGACCACTGCAGGACAGCTTCCGCTACCGCATCGCCGATCCGGGAAATCTCTCCGACGAAGCCGAGGTTGAGCTCGATTTCGTCGGTGCTCCGGTCGTCGACACCCTGTTCAAGAATGGATTCGAATCCCAATGAAGCACCCTAGCCATTGGATGGGGCGTGTCTGCCTGCTCCTGGTCGGCCTCGCGCCGGCACTCTTCGCACATGCCGATGTCACGAGCGGGATGGAGTGGTTGCGCGGCAGGGAATCGCCAGCGGGAGTCCATCGCATCGAAGATCTGGCCGGCGCCGCGGACACCAATGCGGAGGCGTACACGACCATCGCCAGACTCTCGCGTTCCGCCGATTTTCCCGCAACCGTTGGCCTTGCCCGGGAGCAGCGCGATGAAACGTTGTTGTCGCTGGCGAGACTGGCCCACAACCGGATCGATCTGGGCCAGTCGGCCGCGGATCAGTTCGATGAGCTGCTAGCCGAGCAAGGTGAAGACGGCGGCTTTCCAGCCTTGCCGGGCTTGCAAAGCGAGCCGCTGACGACGGCATGGGTGTTGCTGGCGTTGGACCGTGCCGGCCGCGGTGGGGAGACCGAGGCGGCACGCGCCCTCGGCTACCTGATTGCCAGCCAACAGACGGACGGAGGCTGGCTCGCCGCACCTGCCAACACCAGCCATGTCATTCCGACGGCGCGTGCGGCGCAGGTGCTCTACGCATTTCGAAATCGCTTTGCATTGACCCAGCCGATCGCACGCTCCCTCGCATTCCTGCAGTCGGCGCGACAGCCCGACAATACATTTGGCGAAGCCTTCCAAACTGCGGTCGTGCTCGAGGCCCTTGTCGACCTCGGCGTCGATCGCGCAACGCTGGCCCCGATCGCAACCGCGCTTTCGATGGCGCAGTCGACCGACGGGAGTTTCGAAGGCGACGCCTACGTAACCGCGCTGGCGCTTCGTGCACTCTGGTTGTTCGAGCAGCCTGTCGTCGAGCCGATGCAAGCCGGATTGACGGGTCGGGTCCTTTCGGCCGATACGGGCTTGCCGATCAGCGGGGCGACCCTGGCCTTGGGCGGCACGGCCGTCGCGACCCTGACCAGCAATGACTCGGGTCATCTTCAGTCGGCCTCGCTGATCGCCGGCAGCTATCTGGCGACGCTGAGCTATCCGGGCATGCATTCAATCGAGTTCGAGCTGAGTCTGGCCGATGGCCGCATCCTCGATCTCGGTGATCTGCGCATGTACCAGGGTGATGCGGGTGCCAACCTGGCCATCGTCCGTGGACGCATCACACGGGCTGCGGATGGCGCACCGATTCCGGGTGCCAGCATTCTCATCGAGCAGCCGCCGATCCAGGTGAGCAGTGGCGGGGATGGCAGCTATCAGATCCTGCAGGTTCCGGCCGGACACGTTCGCATCATCGTCTCGGCGGCCGGCTACTCGAGCCGATTCGCAGAGGTCGATATCGGCCCATCGGCGGTAATCGAATTCTCGGTTGCGCTGCAGGCCGATGCAAACGCGACCGGAGCCACCGTTCGAGGAACTATCGTCGATGGCGTCACCGGCGATGCACTGGCTGGCGTGAGCGTGGCCATCGTGGCGGGCGCGCCTCCGGTTGCGACGACCACGGACGCATCGGGTAGCTACGGTCTTCTCTCCGAAGCCAGCCCGCTTGTGACCCTGGTTGCCAGCCTGTCGGGTTACGATCCGGTCAGTGTCTCGGCCCCATTGGGCAACAATGAAGTGCTGGTGTTCTCGCCGCGCATGTATCCCGAAGGCCAAACCCCGGAGGGCGCAAACCAGGCACGGGTCTTCGGCACTATCGTCAATCAGGCCAATCGCCAGCCGATCGAAAATGCCCTGATCGTCGCCAGCGATCCGGGCGGCCAGCATGTTGCCCGCACCGATTCAGCCGGCGCGTTCTCGCTGAGCGGCGTCAGCGGACCGGTGACCCGGCTGGCCATCAGCGCCGACGCCTTCGACCCTGCAACGCTGGCCGTGCCACTGCAGCCGCTGGAAGTGCGCGACCTCGGCGAGATCGGGCTGAAACCCACAGCGCTGGCCTTCTACTTCCCCGACCTCGTGCTGGTCGAGAGCACCCTGTCGGAAACCGATCCGGATCATTTTGATCTTGATCGGGCGTTCACCCTTTCGATCGCCAATCGCGGCACGTCCTCGACAACCCAGGATTTCGATGTCATCGCCTTCGTCGATGCCAACGGCAATGGCAGCTTCGATTCCGGACTCGAGCCGGAAATCGGCCGGACTCGGGTCGATCAGGATCTGCCTGTCGGCGGCAGCACCGAGGTCGACATCGCCGTGGCCGCGCAACTGACCTTCCGCGACGCGCCGGTGGCGTTCTGGATAGACGCGGACAACGAGATCCCGGAACAGGACGAAGACAACAACGTCGGCACCAGTCTGCTCGGTTGCCGGGTTACGCCTTCGTTTGTGGGCAACGACAGCGTCGAGGAGTTCTGGCGCTGGGACGGACTGTCCTCCAATCCGCAGATCAACTCGCTCAACGCGACGCCCTCCGTCGTCCAGCTGACCGACGACAACGGCGACGGCGTGATCAATGAATACGACACACCGGACCTGGTCTTCGTGGCTGGCCTGCGCAACAGTATTGCGCCCGGCCAGACCGCCCTCGTCGCGCTCGACGGTCGCACCGGGGCGGAACTCTGGTCGCGGACCGATATCCGGCTTTCCCAATTTGCTTCGCCGGCAACCGGAGATATCGACAATGACGGTGTCGCCGAGATCATTGTCGTGCGTGGCTATCGGCAGGAGCTGATCGCGTTCGAGAACGACGGTACCCTGAAGTGGCGTACGACCATGAACGGCCCACGCGAACCGGCGCCGATATTTCCTCCGGCACCCTTTGTCTTCGACCAGCCGATCATCGTCAACCTCGAAGGCGACAACGAAGCCGAAGTGGTCCTGGGTCGGGCCGCGTTCCGCGGCCTCACCGGCGAGCAGCTCTGGGAGGGCGAATTCGACGCCGGTGGCACCGGCGGCAAGCCGATCGGTTCGCCCCTTCGCGTGGCGGGGTCCGTGGCTTCGGTAGCTGCCGATATCGATCTCGATGGGCGCGTGGAAGTCATCGCCGGTCGCACGGCTTACGATTTCGAAGGCCGCACCCTGTGGCACCGAGACGACATCAAGCCGATACCAATTACCGACGCCAACGAAGTGCCGATGAACTACTCGGGTTATGTAGCCATTGGCAATTTCGATTCGGATGATTTCGCCGAAATCGTCCTTTCGATCAACGACGAGCTGTGGCTGCTCGAACACACCGGCGAGACCATCTGGGGCCCGGTCCATGCGCCCGATTTCACGGCCATGGGCGCGCCCACGGTAGCCGACATCGACGACGATGGGTTGCCTGAAATCATCATTTCGAGTCTGCACAAGCTCACCGTGTTCGAGTCCGACGGCACGGTCAAACGCACCTTCGACATCGACGATCCATCGGGCGTGACCAGCGCGACGGTCTTCGACTTCGAGAATGACGGACTGCTCGAAGTGGTCCACACCGATGAGCACAACCTGCGCATTCTTGATGCGCGCACGCTGGTCCAGCGCTTCATCACTGCCAATTCTTCGGTCACGGTCTATGAAGTGCCGGTGGTGGCCGACCTCGACGGCGACAAGCAGGCCGAGATCATCGTCACCGGATTCGACAGGGACCTTGCCCTCGCCACGCCGGGGATCCGCGTCTTCAAGGCCAGGAACGGCGCCTGGGCGGATGCCGGATCGGCCTGGGGTTCGGCGGCCTTCCATGTCAACGAGATCAACGAGGACTCGACGCTTCCGCTGATCGAGACGCCCTCCTGGCTGACCCACAATACCTATCGCGTGCAGCAGAGCCCGCTGCCCGATCCGCTCGGCATGCCCGACTTCACGGTCGGCGACCTGCGCCTGATCGACCAGGGAGCGGGCCACAATCCGGCCGTACAGGTACGCGTCGGCAACGCCGGCCCGGTCGATGCGCACGAGCCCCCCTACATCAGCATCTACCGAGGCGATCCGGCCGCTGGTGGAACGTTGCTGACGGAACAGCGCCTCGACACCTTGCGGCCCGCGCGCTTCCAGATCGTCAATCTCGGCGAGATCAGCGTGGCTGGCAGCGGCGATCTGCATGCCGTGGTCGACCAGCGAAATCGCGCCCGCGAATGCCGCGAGAGCAACAACGAGCGCAGCATTCCGTTCCTGGCGACCAACGGGCGCGGGGATTTACAGCTGGCCACCGACAGCCTGACCTACGAGCCGGGCGCGATCGCTACGCTGACGGCGACCGTTTCCAACCTCGGCGTGGTCGCGGCGGGCTACTCGGTCGAGTGGTTCATCCGCAATGCGCAGGGTGTGGTGACCGCCTCGCTCGACGACCAGGTCATCACGGAAATTCCCGCAGGTGGCACCGTGCCACGCAGTCTGGAATGGTCGACCCAGGGCGTCCTGGCCGGCAACTACGTACTCGAAGGTCGACTCCATGATTCTCAGGGTGCGATCGCGGATACGGCTACCGTATCGTTCGCGATCAGTGGTGACTTCACGGGACCGGCCGGAACGGTCAGCCTGAGCACGCCTCGTTCGGAGTACGCGGCCGGGGAAGCCATCCGCATCGACTACGTGGCCGGCAATCTTTCATCCTCGGAAGTGATCCGCCTGCCCGAAGTCGCGATCACGATTTCCGGGCCCGCTGGATTCGTGCAGACCCGCAGCTTCCTGCTGGATGATCTTTTCGCCAATGCCTCGATTGCTGGCGAGATGGGTGTCGACGGCGCCGCAGCCGCCGGCGAATACACCGCCGTGGCACGCCTGCGCTCCCGCTTGACCGGTTACGAGTACGCCACCGACACGATCACCTTCCAGCGCCTGCCCGACACCAGTGCCTCGATCGAGGGCTTCGTCAGCATTGCCAGGCCTTCGCTGCTGATCGGCGAGCCGCAAACCTGTCTGTTCACGGTGCGCAATCGCGGCACCGCAGCGCAGCCCGATGCCCATCTGCGCAAGCGCATGGTCGCCCTCGATGGCGGCACGGTCGAATACGAGCAGCTCGTCATCGTCGATCTCGTTCCCGGGGCCGACTATGTCGCCAGCGAACTGCTGCCGACGAGCGGGCTCGCTGCGGGCGAGCATGCCTGCCTCGTCGAGATCGATCGAGGTGCCGGCGACTGGCGCATCCTCGATTCCGAGTCCTTCACGCTGATAGCTCCTGCCGCAGCAGCGATCCTGGTCGATCCGGTCTCCGGCCTCGTGACCTCGGAAGCCGGGCAGAGCGCCACGTTCAATGTCTCCCTTGCCAGCCAGCCGGCCGCTGAAGTCCGCATTCCGGTCATGGCGAGCGATGCTGCCGAGTGGAGTCTGCCGGGGAGCGAAATCGTATTCACCCCGGCCACCTGGGACGTTCCTCGCGCAATCCTCGTCGACGGTGTGGATGATGCCCTCGTGGATGGAGACCAGGCCGGCTTCATTCGCCTGTTGCCCGCGCAATCCGCCGATGCTGCCTATGCGGGCCTGGACGCCAGTGATGTCTCCATCGTCAATCTGGACGACGACAGCGCCGAGATCCTCGTGTCGCCCACGACGATAACCACTTCCGAAGCCGGAACAAGCGCGAGCTTCGTGGTCCGTTTGAACGCGGCACCGGACTCGAGCGTGCAGATCGATCTGGTCAATCCGGATCCGGACGAATGGTCCCTGCCGCTCACCACCTTGACGCTTGACGGTGGCAACTGGCAGGCGGGCATGACGGTGCAGGTGACGGGTGTCGACGACACCGATTTCGACGGTACCCAGACCGGTGTGCTGCAGCTGTTGCCGGCCGTCAGTCAGGACCCGGTCTTCAACGGCCTCGATCCGGTCGATGTTGCCTTGTCCAACACCGACGATGAGCAGGCCGATGTCCTCGTCGATCCGCTGCAGGTCACGACCTCGGAATCCGGCACCGCGGACAGCTTCGTGGTTCGCCTGAACCGCATGCCGAGCGCCGAGGTGGTGGTACCGATCGGCCCGGTCGACGCCAGCGAATGGCAAGTGCTGGAGACCGAGATCCGGCTCGACGCAGGCAACTGGCAGTCCGGTTACAGCGTCGCCGTGAATCCCGTGGACGACGATCTCGTCGATGGCGACCAGTCTGCGCTGCTTTCCCTCGGTCCCGCGCAGAGCACGGATACGGCGTTCGCCGGCATCGATCCACCGGATGTGACTCTGCTCAACCTCGACAACGACAGTGCCCGCATCGTCGTCGCGCCCACCACCGGGCTGATCGTCGACGAGAACGGCGCCAGCGCGAGCTTCTTCGTGGCGCTGACGACTGCACCGACGGACGACGTCCATGTACCCCTGGCCAGCGGGGACCCCGGCGAATTCGCGATTGCGGAGTCGGAACTGGTGTTCACGCCGCAGGACTGGAGTGCGAGGACCGTGGTCGTGACCGGCGTCGACGACGCGGAAGCCGATGGCAACATCGTCGGCGCCATCGTCATCGCGGCTGCACTGAGCGATGACGCCCACTACGCCGGAATCAACCCGCCCGATGTCAGCGTGACCAATCTCGACAACGAGGCGGTACAGGTTGTCGTGGACCCCGAGACCCGGATCGAGACGAGCGAAACGGGAACCCAGGCAACGGTCAGCGTGCATCTGAGCGTGCCGCCCACGGATCCGGTCAGGATCGATCTGGTCAATCCCGACAACAGCGAGTGGTCCCTGGATACCGATTCGCTGGTGTTTCCAGCCGGCTCGGGCACTTCGGTCCTGAGCTTCACGGTGACCGGTGTCGATGATGCCGAAGTGGACGGCGACATCATTGGCGTGATCGGCTTGCAGCCCGTGGTCAGCGACGATCCGCGCTATCAGGGCATCGATCCGCCCGACCTCAACGCGGTCAATCGCGACGACGATGTCGTCGTTGCGCCGACCTGGCAAATCGTGGCGACCGATCTCGATGTTTCCGAGGTTGGGGACACCGGCCTGTTGCAGATTGCCTTTGATCGCCTGCCGAGTGCCGATGTGCATGTCGAAATCACATCGGCCGACCCCAGTGAAGTGGTCGCGGATCCAGTAGACCTCGTCTTCACCGCTGCCAATGCGACGACGGCCCAGCCCGTCATCCTGCACGGCCTCGACGACGATGTCGCCGACGGCACGCGTGATGTTGCGCTGACCCTGAGAGTGAGCGCATCGGATGACAATCAGTTCGCCGCAATGCCGGCACAATTCGTCACCGCACACAATCTGGATGACGATGTCGCGGCGATCCGCCTGTCCCTTGCCGGTCCACAAGACCTGACCGAAGGCGACTCCACCGAGCTTCAATTGAGCCTTGGTTCGCGACCGGTCGCGCCAGTGACTCTCACGTTGGCAGCGGCCGTCGAGTCACCGGCGGATCCGAACTCCGCGTTGATCGAACTCGAGCCCCAGGTGCTGACGATCGAGCCACCACAATGGGAAGGCTCGAACGCCGTGATCCTGCGGACCTTCAACAACGGGACGGTCGACGGCTTGCGGATCATCGGGATTCGGGTCGCTGCCGTGGAGTCGGCCGATCCGGGCTATGCCGCACTCGGATCGGATCCGGTGTTCGTTGATCTCGATGACGCCGAGGGTCTGCTGGTGACACCGATACCGGTACCCGGCAACGGGCGCCTCGCCCTGGCCCTGCTTTCCATCTTCCTGTTGCTGCTCGGTTCGGCAGCGATTCGATCACGCCAGACAAGGAGGGCGTGAGGACATGCCTGCAAACCAATTTCGGAGTTTCGCCCGTCGCCTCTCACTGGCGCTCGGCATCGCGTCGGTCATGTGGTTCTCGCATCTCGACATGGCGCGCGCGGTGGCCGCAGAACATTCGGAGTACGCCGCGGCAATCGCAGCCGCGCAGAATGCGCGCGATCGCGATGCGCGTGTGCGCACCATGGCCAATCGACTGGAATCGGTGGCAGCCGAACTCGCCCGCCTGCAACCGGTCGGGGCTCCGAAACCTTCGGCTGCCAGCGTCCAGGCCGGCACGGGCGACACTGAGCCCAATGCGCTGACGCTGCGGATTCTTTCCGATGTCGACGAACTCGGCGATTTTGAATCGGAAATCGAGGAAGACTGGCGTGCCGAAGCAGAGCAGATGGCCGAGAGCGGCGTTGACGCGGCGATCGTCGCCCGCCACGAGGCACTCCTGTCGGAAGTGCTTTCGCGTGCAGCGACATTCCGGAGCCTTATCGAGCCCCTGCGCGACACGCGCGCCAGCGTTTCCGATGTCAGCGCTTCCCTTGCCAATCTCTCTGACTGGTTTGCCGGACAGACCCGCTCACGCGCATGGCGTGCCATCGACAAGTCCGCGCTACCGACCTCGTTCGCCACTCTCGATGATGTGGCAGCCCCGCAGGAACCCGAGACCGAGGGCGCGCTTCCGCCCGATTCGATCACCGATCCGCCCGGACCCGGCGAACTGGCAGAAACACCGGACGCCCAGTTCACACCGGCGATCCAGGCCCTGGCCCAGTCCCTGGGTGGCAACCCGGTGGCGATACGCAACTGGGTCTACGATAACGTCGAATTCCATCCGACCTTCGGCTCGGTGCAGGGTGCCGACCAGACCTTGCTGAGCCGTCGTGGCAACGCCTTCGACATCGCCAGTCTCACCCTGGCCTTGTTGCGCACCTCCGGCGTGCCCGCCCGCTACGCCAAGAGCATCGTCGAGCTGCCGATCGACAAGGTCCAGAACTGGCTCGGCAACGTCGCGACGCCGCAGATGGCGGTGGAACTCATGCAGAAGGGCGGTATTCCCGCCGCCAGCGTCATCTCCGGTGGCCGCATTGTCGCGGTTCGTTTCGAGCATGTCTGGGTCGAAGCTTGGGTCGACTTCATCCCCTCGCGCGGGGCGATCAATCGCGTCCCCGACCAATGGGTGCCATTCGAGGTTGCCTTCAAGCAGTTCGACTATGTCGCCGCCTATCCCTGGCGCGAGCACACGCTCGAATCGCGTCGCCAGATCGCGCAGACCTTCGCCGATGCAATCCAGGTCGACTCCACCGGCGGCATCACAGGCTTCAATTTCGACGAAATGAACCGGGCCATGGGTGCCACGGCACAGGACCTCGGCGAGGAGATGTACGCGGCCATTCCGGACATCACCGGCGAAAGCTTCAATGACCGGCGCACGATCCGTCCGATCAACAGCCTGATTCTTGCGGGCGCCCTGCCTTACCCGTTGCGATCGTCCACGGTTGCCCGCTACGCAGAGCTTCCTGCAACGCTGAGGCAGACGATCGAGATCCGCTACTACGCGGACGAATCGGCGCTCAATTACGGTTCACCGAGTGCGCAGGTCAGCGTGCCGATGGTGCGTCTCGGCGCGCATCATTTCGGTGTGGACTACGCACCGGCGACCGACGCCGATGCCCAGGCCATGGCCACCTACGCGGCCAGCCATGCCGAAACGCTCCCGCTCGGCCAGCTCAACGTGGTTCCGCGATTGATGCTCGATAACGAAGTGCTCTGGCAATCAGGCGCCACGCGCATGGGCACCATGCAGTTCTGGCACGTCGACGTGCGCGACGCCAGCGGCAGGCGGACGACCACCGAGGCCTACCGCTTCGCCGCGGGCAGCACCATCGCACTGGTCCCTGACCTGGCCGGCATGCGTCCTGATCGGGTCCAGCGCGAAGGCGCGGGCCTTCCCGACATGGCCAGCCTGCCAACACGCGATGCGCTCTACTACGGTGGCCTGCTCTATTGGGCGATATCGGATCACCTCGAAGAACAGGCAGCACGCTCTGCTGACGCGGTGGCCTTGCGCCTGCCTTCGATTGGCGCCTTCGCCCAGAGTTACGAAGTCTCCTACTTCTTCGGCATTCCGCGTTCGGGCTTCGTCGCCGGACAGGTTACCGATGTCAAGGCGGCTCGCATCGGCCTGACCGTGCGCAATGCCGAAGATCGTACCCGCATGTCGCTGCATATCGGCTCGACCGGTTCGATGGCGGAAAGCGCCATCTGGCCGCTGTTGACCGGTACCTACCAGCAGGGCCTCGGCATATCGGCCTCGACGATCCTCAAGCTGGCCATCGACAACGGACAGCGTATCTTCCAGATCAGTCGCGACAACCTCAGTGTCGCCCTCGGCCAGCTGAATCTGTCCAGTTACGCCGAAGATGAAATTCGCCAAAGCGTGAACGCCGGGTTGATCGTCGTCGCCCACGAGCGCGAGGTCAGTTACGGCCGATGGCGCGGAGCGGGCTATGTCATCTATGACCCGCAGACAGGCAACTCGCTGCAACGCATCGAGGGCGGGCTGTCCGGCGGTATCAATGTCGGTTGCATCGTGGTCGCCGTAGCGCTCTATATTCTTTGCAACACCAGGATCATAGAGTCGATCAAAAGGTTCCTGCTCCGCTATATCGGCCGCCTCGCGGCCTTCGAGACGGTGGCCGCAGCCCTGGGCGCGATCTTTGCGCCGATCATTCCGGTCCTGGTGGTTATCGACGCCGTGCTCATTGCCGTGGGCATAGCCTATGCCGTCTACGAAGTGTCGATGTGGCTGAGCTCGATCATCGATGAATGGGGCTCGCTTACGCCGGAGGAAAAGGCGCAGCTCGGTATCGATACCATCAACAATATTGCCTGTTCCTACGTGCCGCCCTGCCTGCGCAAGATCGCTTCCTGGCTTGGCGTTGACCTCAGTGCAGGAGGCATTGCTTCGGCGCTGGGCTTCGATGGCGGTGACGGCAGCCATGACGACGATCGCGGCAGCGATACGCCGAGAGGCAACCCCGTGGCGATCGGCAGCGGGGTCAAGTGGCAGACCGAGCACGACTACCAGGGCGATGGCGCCTTTCCCCTGCATTTTGAACGAACCTACATGTCGGCGGTGCCGAACCTGAGTGGCTACGTCGGGGCCAAGTGGTCGGCGAGCTACTTCCAGAACCTGCGCTTGCCGCAATCGGTCGACGGCAGCCCGTTCCCCGCAAACGAGCGTCCGGACTCGGTCCTGATCATGCGCGAGGACGGGGGCTGGACGCAGTTCACGTGGCGGAATACTGCCTACATTTCGGACGGCAACGTTCCCGGCAGAATCGAGCGCCTGGTCAGTGGCGGCACCACCACGGGCTGGTTGCACTACACGCCGCAGGACACGACCGAGCACTACAGCGCGGAAGGGCGCCTGCTCTCGATCACCAACCGTGCCGGTCTCGCCCACACCCTGGCCTATGATGACCGCGGTCGTCCGGCTAGCGTGACTCATACCTTCGGGCGCACGCTGGAATTTTCCTATGATCCGACCACGGGTTATCTGTCCGGGGTCGAGGATCCGGCGCACCGCCAGATTTCATTCGAGCACGATGGCTTTGGCAATCTGAGCAAGGTGACCTATCCCGATACCACGACCCGCCAGTACCACTACGAGGACGTCACCCAACGCTACGCATTGACCGGCATCACCGATGAGCGCGGCGAGCGCTATGTCACCTGGACCTATGATCACCGAGGCCGCGTGCTGTCGAGCGGCAAGCCCGGCGGAATCGAGCTCTACAGATTCCGCTACGAGGAAGACCGCACCATCGAAACGGATCCGCTCGGCACCGAGCGTGTTTACGAATTCGTGACGGACAACAAGCGCAAGTATCTGCACAAGGTCACGCAGCCATGCGGCAGCTGCGGCGGTGGCATGGCCGCCGAGACGACCTATGATCCGCGTGGCCTGATCGCCAGCCGCAAGGATTTCGAAGGTCGCATCACGCGCTATGGGCGCAACAGTCGCGGACTGATCGAAACCCTCACCGAAGCTGCGGGCACGCCCCTGCAGCGCGTCACGACAACCATCTGGCACCCATTCTGGTTCCTGCCGCTGGAAACCTTCGAGCCGATAGAAGGCGGCACGCGCCATACGGTGTTCGTCTACGACGACGAAGGGAATCTGCAATCGCGCACGGTGACCGCGCGCACCGAAACACGCGTCTGGACAACCGACTTTGACGGCAATGGCCAGCTGACGGGCTTTGATGGCCCGCGATCCGACGTCAACGACGCCAGTAGCTGGGACTACGACCCGGCTACGGGCAACCTCATCCTCATGACCGACGGCGAGGGCAATGAGTCACACTACACCGAGTACGACGACGATGCGCGCCTGCTCAAGCGCATCGATGCCAACGGCCAGATTACTGAATACCGCTACGACCCACGCGGCCGCCTGACCCACGTGATCAACAGGATCGACGAGAACGATCCCGGCGAGACGACGCGGTTCGACTACACGCCGAGCGGCACAGTCGATCGCCTGACCCTGGCCGACGAAAGCTATCTCGACTATGACTACGACATCGCCGATCGCCTGACCGACGTTACCGACAGCCGCGGCCGGCATGTCCACTACACGCTCGACGCGCTGGGCAATAGGGTCAAGGAAGAGACCTTCGATGCCGACGACCAACTCGTCCAGGTGGTCAACCGGCACATAGACGTGCTGGGTCGGGTCGAGGCCGAATATGGCACCGATCCCGATGAATCGACCCATTTCACCTATGACGGCACCGGCAATGAGAAGACCATCACCGATGCGCTCGGCCACGTCACCACGCAGCACTACGACGAGCTCGATCGCCTGCGTCATACCGATGTGCTGGCCGAGACCGATCCGGATCATGCGCAGATCGACTACGGCTACGATGTCCAGGACAACCTGAACCGGGTCACCGACCCGCGCAACCTCGTCACCCGTTACCTCTACACCGGCTTCGACGAACTCGAAACGCTGACCAGTCCGGACACCGGCCTGACCAGCCACCGCTACGACCCGGCCGGCAACCTCGCCGTACGTACCGATGCGCGCAACCAGCGCGGCATCTATGCCTACGATGCCCTCGATCGCATCGCACAGATCCAGTACGGCCCGGCCTCGCCGACGGATCCGGCTGCGCTGGCCAGCGTCGAGGAAACGCTGGCCTTCACCTATGACGATCCACTGATCGGCGGGGAAGGCGCGCGCGGCCGCCTGGTCCGCTTCAGCGATGGCGCCGGTATCCTGAGCCTCAGGTACGACCGCCATGGCCGCGTCCTCGAGCGCGGCCAGCGCCTCGGCGATGGCTCGGCCGCCCTGGTCAAGACCACGAACCACCACTACGACAGCGCCGGCCGGGTCGATGCGACGACCCTGCCGAGCGGCGCCGTCATCGGCTATGCCTACGGCGCCGATGGCCGGATCCTCACGATCACGGTCAACGGCGTCACGATCGTGCGCGAGATCGAGACCTTCCCGTTCGGCGAGCCCAAGGCCTGGACCGAGGGGCCGAATGCGAACGGCTTCCGCTACGAACGAAGTTTCGATACCGACGGGCGCATCGAGCACCACACGCTCGGTGACGCCTATCGCCAGCTCGGCTACGATGCCAGCCACCGCATCACGGGCCTGGTCGATACCGCCAGCGAAGACGGCACCACCCCGGCCACCTCGTCCTCCGCGAACTGGAGCTTCGGCTACGACGGCCAGGACCGCCTGAACGAGGCCAGCAATGCCGCCACGCAAGGCCCGCTGGCCCAGCTTGGCCTCGGCTGGCACTACGACGCCACCGGCAACCGCAGCGAGGAAACTCGCAACGGCAGCACTAGTGCCTACACCACCGCGCCGACCAGCAACCGGCTCGAGGCCGTCGGCAGCGTCTCACGCAGCCATGACGCCGCCGGCAACACCACCAGCGACGGCATCCACGCCTACACCTACAGCGCGCGCAACCGCATGGCCAGCGCGCGCCTGCAGAGCACCAACACGGTCATTGCCCGCTACGCGACCAATGCCTTTGGCGAGCGCGTGTGCAAGGCCAGCGCAGGCGGTGCGTGCCCACAAGGGCCGGGCAGCACCGAGCCGGCCGATGCCGGCAGCGGCAGCCAATACGTCTATGACGAGGCCGGCCACCTGTTCGGTGAATACAGCGACAGCGGCGCACTGATCGCCGAACACGTCTGGCTCGAGGACACCCCGGTCGCCCTGATCAAGCCGAGTGCCTGGATTGCCAGCCACGGCGGCCAGAATGCAGGCACCGTCGCCGTCTTCGCCGTCGAACCGGATCACCTCGACACCCCGCGCGTCCTTGTCAAACGACACCCAGTTTCACGCATTAAGGCGACACCCAGATTTACGCACCCCAGATTCAGCGAGCGAAGCGGCACGATCGCGCAGCACAATGCGTTGCCGAGTTCGCCCCATGCATGGCGGCCAAGCGGGTTGCAGCGGATTCGCCTACGGCGCGGAGCGGATCGACACGAGTGCGTCCTCACGTCCGCTTGCAATGCGGGCGTCGGCCTTGCGCAGCAGCGCTTCGTGGGGCGGCGTGAGCGCAGGCGATTGCGTGCTGAGGCGTGCTGCAGGCGCGAGTATGCCGATGCGCAAGAGCGCTTGTTCGATCGCGAGCGGTGCGTCGAGGGCAATGGCCTCGCCCGTCGCGTCGGATACCTGATTGCCCGAAACGCGCAGCTGGATCCCATCCGGCGACAACCAGACATGGACGGTGGCTGCCGGCGCATGTTCGGGTTTCGAAGGGTCGTACAGCCGATAGCGGGCCGCCAGCGCGTTTTCGAGCGCCTGGACCTCGGGGCGCGTGGAAAGTGTCGCGGGGCGCAAGGTCAAGGCAATGGAGTCGGCATTCCCGGCCGGCGCATCGTGCTTCGATTCCAGGATGGAGCGTAGCGAGAGGGCGAGAACGGCGGCCAGAGCCAAGGTCGGCAGCAGGTAGGCACCGCGGACTTTCCATGCCGTGCCGATGCGGTGGAGAAATGCTCGCAGCGGACGCAGCGAGGGCGAAGCGGCGGACGTCGGCGCGTCCGCCACTGGCTCGGCGGGCGCGTGCCCGGCTGGGTCGTCGGGTGTCGGCGCCGGACCACACCAGCGATAGCCCTTGGCGCGAAGTGTCTCGACGAGCGCAGGCGTGCGCGCATCGTCGCCGATTGCGCGGCGCAACTTGCGCATTGCCGTGTAGAGGTTGCGTTCGAAACTGTCGAGCGGATAGGCGGGCCAGATGGCCCGGTGCAGTTGTTCGCGGCTGACTGGGCGGCCCGGGCGTTCGAGCAGCATCGCCAGGATGCGCAGCGGAATGGGTTGCAGGACAATGGATTCCCCGTTGCGGTCGACGCGTCCGAGCTCGAAATCGATCACGAGCGGCCCGCAGCGGCAACGCGGCCACAGCAGGCTGGGCTGAAGCGATTCGTTCGGGACAGGTGGGTTCAAAGGGCATCAGCTCCCTGCCGGCAGGTGCCGGCAAACAGAATCGTCAAGCCTTGGATGCATGACCAGTGCCTATGGTCATTCGCGGTTCTGCATCGAACGAATCCTCCCAACGCAATTCACCGCGCACTCTTGCAGGCGCGTGGCTCGGCTATCCAACGCCTGGTCACGCAAGGCGCACCACCGCCGGAACAGATGCGGAACCGTGCGAAAGGGTTGCGTGTTCAGGAAGTGGGCTGCGCCCCGGCGCGAGCAGACGCCACTGCGAAACCGGCCGCCTCCCGGCGCACCCGGGCAGCGGCCGGGCGCCCCGGGCCTGCAGCACGTGCCCGCAATCGCCGGTTCAGAGTTCAGAGATTGAACAGACTCAGTTGCCTTCAGAAGTCAGAGAGATAGCGGCACGCTCGAAACGCCTGCCGCGGAGCGTCCTGCTCGCGTCCGAAGTGAAGGCACGCACCGCCCGGCGCTGCGGCACGGGTGGGCAGGCGGCTCCGCTTGCGTCGCTGCCGGAGCCGAACCCGGCAGGCGGGAAGTCGAAACCCAATGATCCGCGTGGCTGCTTCAGCCCGCGGTGGTCAATGCAATCTACCTGGCACCCACATGGGAAACATCGTCTGGTTGGCGTCTTATCCGAAGTCCGGCAATACCTGGCTGCGCGTCTTCCTGGCCAATCTGATCGCGAACAAGCCCGATCCCGTGCCACTCGATCAGCTTCACCGGTATTGCGACGACGAGGCGAACCCCGCCCATTTCAGCGAGCTCGCCGGCAAGCCGAGCGCCGAGCTCGATCTGGACGAGATCTCCATGCTTCGCCCCCAGGTTCACGCGAGGATCGCTTCGGCGTCCTGCGGGACACGCTTCGTCAAGACCCACAACAGGGTCGGGGTCATCGATCACTATCCGCTGCAAAACCTCGGCGTGACCGCCGGCGCCATCCATGTCGTGAGAAATCCGATGGACGTGGCGATCAGCATGACGCATCACTTCGGCCTGTCGCTCGACGATGCGATCGAGCGCCTCGGCAACGAGAACGTCGCAACACAAAACGACGACCTGTTCGTCACCCAGGTCCTGGGGTCCTGGTCCGACCATGCAAGGAGTTGGGCCAGCCTCGATTCAACCCGTGTGCTTACGGTCCGCTACGAGGATCTGTTGCGAAATTCGAGGAAGCAGTTCGCGAAGATCGCCCGCTTCCTCGGAATCGGCGGCTGCAGTGAACGCATCGATCGCGCTGTGCGCCACTCCACCTTCTCGACGCTTTCCGCACTGGAAAGGAAGAACGGATTCCGGGAGGCTTCGGACAAGGGCCGATTCTTCTTCCGGAAGGGCACCACGAACGAGTGGCGCGACGTGTTGACGGCGAGTCAGATGAAAGTGATCGTCGAGCGCCATTCCGAGCAGATGAAGCGCTTCGGGTACTTGCCGAAAGTGCACTGAGGGTCCAGCCAGGGGCTGGCCGCTCCTTCTGAACGCACTGGCATCCAGAGCCGCGGCGCCGGTGTTTACGGCCACGGTACAAGCGCACTTGCCTCGTTCGACACGACCCAGGGCCTATCGGTGGCGAAAATGCGGCTGCCGCCAGATCCGCTCTTTCGGTGGCGCTGGTGCCCTGAACTTGATGTGACCGTCATGGTCGCGTTCTCGAGCGAAGCCCGCGCCTTGGCGATGGTTCGGCGGCCCTGGTCAAGACCACGAACCACCACTAGGACAGCGCCTGCTGGCTCGATGCGACGACTCTGCCGAGCGGCGCGATCATCGGCTATGTCTACGGCGCCGATATATTGTTCGGCATCACTCACGGGATTTCGGGAATGTCGAAGCAAGTACTCGGGTATGCGCTGCTGCCTCGGGACGTGGATGCCTACTTCTATGACCGCGACTTGATGTCCGAGCTCTTCTGCCAGGGGTGTGGCGCACGTGTTTCGAACGTGCGCCCTCCGCTGCCCTTGCACCTGGGCAAGAAGCGACAAATCGGCTCGACCTATGATGGCGTGATCCTCATGTCCAGCGATGTCGCTGATGTCATGCGTGTTCTTTCGGACGCAGAAACCGCTTTGGTCCATACCAATTTCGGCGCTTACCACTATTTTCGGAATCTCGACTCCATCAAAGTTGACCTGTCGTTTCGCCCCGTGCAGTTCGAGAATCGCTGCAGCGCGTGCGGGGTGTCTGCAGAGGTGTCCCATGCACTTCCGCTACGTTTGCTGGACGACGGCTCGATCTCGCCGTCGTCGGTCAAGCAAACCAGCGTCCAGTTTGGCGAGGGCTGGCTACGGGCGCCCATGATCGTTGTCGGCGCCGCAGTTCATGAGGCATTGAAGCAATTCAAGCCGACCGGGCTCGATATCGCGGAGGTGTACTCATCTAGCACCGCCCGATGGTGGAAAGCTGAATGAGTTTAGGAGCTGAAGATGTTTCCCGGGAGTCCATAACCTTAAGCCCGGGTGCCCCGACGCCATCCTGAATCCGGCCGTCGTAATCATTCAGCCAGGCTAGCCTGGCTAGACTTCGTCGGGTCTGTGACTTTAATCATTGTTTCTCGATTGCAAGATATACTGCGCACCTTTGCACCCTCAGGGATGGAATCATGCGTACCACGGGTCTTTTGAGCTTCGTTGTTTCGGCGGGTGTGATGGCGGCGGTTCTTGCCGCGCCTGGCGCCTTGGCGGCCTACCACACGGACGCGCCGCCGCTCTCCGAGGATTCGGGCGCGGCCTCCGTCACGCCGACGACCATGGTGTGGAACCAGCGCCGCTTGCACGGCAGCGTGCTGTATTTCCTCGACAATGCTTCGACCCGGCTGCGTCGCTACGATTTCGCGACGTCTACGTGGCTTTCCGACATCACGATCAACGGCGCCGCGGACGCCTTCGATGTCGATGCCACGGGCATCTACGTGAAATTCTCCAACCGCGTCGAGCGGGTCTCGCTCGACGGCAGTGGCAGCGTGGTGGTGCCGGCGGTTACGGCGCCACTGCCGTATATCGAGGTGGCCGGTAATGTCCTGCTGATGGGCGACGAGGACCACGTCTACGCCTACAACAAGATGACCGGCGCCCTGGCCGGCAGCCACTTCGCGTTCTATACCATGGGCGGTACCTCGACCATCGAGCTGGAAGGCCGTCTGTACGGCGTCACCCAGGGCGTATCGCCGCCCGATGTGGTCGAGGTGGAGTTCAATCCGGCCACCGGCGCCGTCACCAATTACTTCGACAGTCCGTTCCATGGCGATTATCCGATCGGCGACAAGACCTTCGCCCGCGAGGCCGGTGGTCTGGTGGTCAACAGTTCGGGCGTCGTCTATGCGAGCAACACGCTGGGTTATCTCGGAAGTCTCGGTGGCGCCGTGCAAGCCGTGGCGTTCCTCGACGATCGCTTCGTGGTCATGCGCGGCGGCCAGCTCGCCGTATTCACCAACAGCGTCCACGAGTTGGGCGAAATCGCGGCACCGCTCGGGCTGCAGGACATCGTCGCCTATGCCGGCTCGGTCTATGCCATCTCCGGTTCGATCAATGCACTGACGATTGCACCGCTCGGCATCGATGCGATCACCCAGCCCGCGCCGCCACCAGCGCGCGCCTGGGAGGTGGCGGCACCGAAGGCCGACTTCATCCTCGGCGACGGCAACGACGTGGTCCTGTTCAGCCAGAGCGAACACGCGGCCTATTCCTTCAATTCGCAGACCTGGTCGCACGCCATTCCGACCTCCGTCCACCCGGGGGCGTTGCAGGCGGCCTATTCGGCGGTCAACAACACGGTTTACGCGGCCTACGCGGGCGGCGCGATCTACGCCTATCCGCGCGCCGGCAACGGTGCGGCCAGCTGGTTCGCGGCCACGGCCTCGTCGTCGCTCGGCCTGGCCGCGGCCGGAGAGTACGTCTTTGCCGTCGATCCGTCCGGGGCCTGGGTGTCGCACTACACGTTCGGTCCGGGCGGATCGCTGCTCAGCAGCGTGGACTGGAACTATTACTCGCGTCAGTACGAATGGGATCCGGTGCTGCGCCGCATGTACTTCTTCCGCGACGACACCTCGCCCAACGACCTGCACTGGGAGCAGATCGGCCTGGACGGCAGCATCGTGGCTGAGGGCGAATCGCCCTACCACGGCGAGGTGATCGCGGCGACGCCGATCCGCGTCTCGCCCGATGGCAGCCGCATCATCCTCGGCTCGGGCCAGATCTTCGAGAGCGGCGGGCTGACCTTCGCCGGCAATCTCAATGCGCCTGTGGTCGACATTGGCTGGCTGAATGGGGATGTCTATGCGATCTCCCTGGAGCCGCCGGCACAACTGCGCCGCTACAACGGTGCCTATCAGGTGATCCAGTCGGGCCGCGTGCGCGGAACGCCGCGCCGACTGCTGGCCTCCTCCAACGGCTTCGTCTACGTCGCCGATGTCGGCGCCTCGACCATTCTCGGTCGCCTCGATGGATTCCTCAGCAAGGCCGACCTTGCCGTCGACCCGGTGGCGACCGGTTCGCTGTTTTCCGGTGGCGCCCCGATCAGCATCAGCGTGACCGTCGGCAACAACGGCACGGTACCGTCGAGCAACGCGATGGTCACTGGCGACCTCTCCGGCCTCGAAAGCGCGAGCTGGCGCTGCGTGCCGGGAACCCTGGTCAGCGGCTGCGCCAACGTCATCGTGAATGGCTCGATCGCCAATGCCCTCGACCTGCAGGACAGCGGCCAGGCGACCTATCAGATCAGCGGCACGATTCCGCTTTCGGCGCGCAACGAAGTGCGTATTCCAATCTCGATCAGCCCAGCCGTGAGCACCAGCGATCCCGAGTTGCGCAACAACGCGGTGGATGTGGTGCTGCGCCTGGACCGCATCTACGACCACGGCTTCGATTGACCCCACCCGCAAGCGACGTGAAGCGGAAGTGAGTCGAGCGCGACGCGGCCTTCTGCCGTGTCGTTAGCGCAATGTGTGATGGCGGGCCTCGCGAATGTCGGCGATCGCCCGTTTCCGGCTTGTGACAGCTGGCCGAGGCGACCACGCCGCCATCCGCTGATTCCGATGCACCTCAGGGCCTTCCTTACAGCCAGGATGCGCGCAAATTGGACATTGCCGGGCGTCCATCCGCGCCCCGGCAAGCCGGACCGTGATCCGCCGCTGGGCGGAGCCGCGCTTTTCGCCTGTGACACGGTCGCAACGCGAGCGCAGCGCTCGTCTGCGCAGCACCGGGCAGCAAAATTCGCCAACCAAGACAACACTTTGGACAAATGGCCAAGCCGCTGCGCATGGTTTTGTAGCAACAATGAAACATAAACTTCACGCGTATTTGCTTCTTTGTTATCCATGTACACGAGTGCCATTCGCCAGGACGATTGGCTCCCGCTGGGAGTGGTGCATTCCGAGGGGAGCCCATCGTTGCCGGGCAAGACCGCGTTGACAGCGAATTGCGCGCATCCCTGCCGCTCACGCAATTCGGTCGACGATGGACCTTCGGTTCCCCGGCCATTGGCGAACGGGCAGAACGGTGCTCGTGAGGCTCGTTCTTTATCCAGCGATTGCCGAATCAACCCCCTGATTCGGTCCGACCAGAAAAGGAAGCAAGGCATGAAGAATCTGAACCATATGCTCGCAATCTCCCTTTGCGCCATGGCCTCGATTGCCGTGGCCAAGGACGGTGATCCCGCCGCAACGCAGAAAGAACTGCTCAGGCAGGATGGCTACATCCAACTCTCCGACGGCTTCTACGTGAAGCGTGTCGGCACGCAGGAGTCGTACATGGCACTGGGCCGCGCAGGCACCCAGGCGATGTCGGAATTGCTGACCGATCAACGCGATGCGAGTCGGCAGGCGATCGAGAGTCGTGGTGGAAGCGCGGCGCAGGTCATCGACAAATACGACAGTCTCATCAAGCAGTTGAATATTCCCGCCCCCAAGGTCAGCGGTTCGCAGGAAGGCGACTGCTCGGGCACTTCGGGCTCGCCCGTGTTCATCATCACGGCCCAGGCTTCCGGCGGCACGTTTGCGCTGGCCAACTCCCGAAATGATCCAGGCATCATCAACACGACCAACCACACGGAAGCGTGGACGGTAAATCGTGCGGGTACGGTGACTGCCGATCAGATTTCGACGACCTACGGCGGCACGCCTTCGCAGTCCCAGGCCTCGGTTCCGAACACGGCAATGGCCTGCGAGACGCATGCGATCGCGAGCATTTCCTGTCCGGGTGGCAATGGCCCGGCCATGTACATGTTCGTCACCGACCTGAAGTGGTGGGACTGCCGCCAGTAAGCTGAAGCGTCGCGATTGAGTGACCGGGCGGAAACGCCCCGGATGACCCTGCGCGGCCGATCCTGCTGGTTGCCGCGCAGGGAAATCTGCATCTAGACTGATCGACACGGTCCGGCCATCCGGGAAGGAACGAGGTGGACATGATGCTTGCCCTGAAAAAGGCCGCGACCTTGCTGCTTCTGCTACTGCTGACCGGCCTTGCGCAAGCGGCCTCCCTGGTCGGCTCGCCAGCGCCCGACGCGCTCGGCGTCGACAAGGACAACCGGGCGATTCACGTCAGCGACTACCGCGGCAAGGTCGTCGTGCTGACGTTCTGGGCGAGCTGGTGCGGCTATTGCCTGAAGGAGCTGCCAATCCTCGAGAACCTGCAGCGAAAGGTCGGCAGCGAGCAGATCGCGGTGGTCGCGATCAACACTGACAGGGACCACGACAAGTACCGGACCATGCGCCGCCGGATGAAGGATTTCCAGCTGACCCTGACCGCGGACGGCAAGAAGGAAGGCATTGCCGAGGCCTACGGCGTCAGCGGCCTGCCGCACATGGTCCTGGTCGACAAGCAGGGCCAAGTCGCCTACATCCATATCGGCTATTCGGAGGACGCGCTGCCGCGCTTCGTTTACGAGATCAACCTGCTGCTCGAGCAGGCAGCCGAGACGCCTGTTGCCGCCAACAATTGACGCGCGGCGAGGCTCCGGACACTTCCGCGGCGGATCCGGAGTCGTCGTCGAAGGCGGTGGCCGCAACGCTAGCCGCTGAGAGGGATTAGTTCGCCAGGGTTCAATTCGGTCCAGGCGCGCGTCGGGCGCTGATCTGGATGGCCGTGCATCATCCCGAAGAGGACAGCGTCGTTTGTGAGCCACCAGGTCAGGCGCTCAATGGCGACCGGTTGGTTCTCGCCCCGAACGTGCATGGGACTTGCCTGGCGGAGCGAATTGCCCGATATTCGCAATTCGCGAATTGCGAATATGGCGCATGGAACTCAAACCCCAAGATCTGTTGGTTCTGCTGAAGGCCGCTGCGCGGCCGGGCGAGCGGCTGACTTATGCTGCCCTGGGGAAGGCCTTGTCGATGAGCCCTTCGGAGGTCCATGCAAGCGTACAGCGAGCGGCCGTTGCCGGCCTTGCCGTGGTCCGCGGGCGCGGCGATTGGGCGCCGATCATTCCTGCATTGCTGGAATTCGCCGTGCATGGCGCTCGCTACGCGTTCCCCGCCGTCCCGGGGCCGGTTCGCCGCGGCGTGCCGACATCATTCGGCGTAGAGCCGCTCGCGTCCAAATTGGCGGCGACAGCCGGCGACGTGCCGGTATGGGCCTGGCCCAGCGGTACTGTAAAAGGTCCTAGCCTGTCACCGTTGTACCGCACCGTCCCACAGGCTGCCCTTGCAGATCCGGCGCTGCATCAGCTTCTCGCCTTGCTCGATGCCTTGAGGATTGGCCGCGCGCGCGAGCGCGATCTGGCGAAGCAGGCCTTGGCACAGGCGCTGGGGTCGCCCAATGCGGCGAGATGACCCGAACCTGGCGCAACTCCGAGCCATAGCCGAGGCTCTCGGTGACCTCTGCGAGCAGGTGGTCTTTGTCGGTGGCGCAACGGCCGGCCTATTGCTGACCGACCCGCTCGCCGAAAGCGTGCGTCCAACCGTGGACGTTGACGCAATCGTCGAGGCGAGCGGACTGACGCCAGCCGAGGTGCTGGCGATATCCTTGCAAGCCACGATCTGGAAGACGTGCTGAACGTGGTCGACGGACGCGAGGAGCTCGCGGCCGAACTCGAGTTGGCCCCAGAGGCGCTGAGCGAGGCCGTACGCGACGCGATCGGACAGCTTTTGGTGCATCCGGATTTCGGCAACGCATTGCCAGGCTTGATCCCGGATCCCGGTCGCAGTGACGTGGTGCTGGCACGCCTCAGGAAGATTGGCGGAATGGAATGACCTGACTTCTGCTCGCCCATGGGGCGCCCAAGCCGATGGAACCCACGGGGTTCACTCGTACTTGCTCGGGTATTGCGGGACAGCGATATGGTGGCTATGGGTGGACTCCAATAGACAATTCAACTCATTGAAAAATATGATTTATCTGACGATTTTCCTCCGATCTACCGTCAGACTTACCGCCGCAATGCGAGTGCTGCCCACTCGACCGTGTCTTCCGAGTCCCCCAACATGGGGTGCTAAGACCGGTCGGTTCCAAATTTCGGAATGCCTTGCTCTGGCCGCCAATCCGCCCACTCTGGCTCAGGAAAAATAGGGCTGCCTGGCGACCAAAGTTCTACGCTGCCGGCGTGTTGCTCAAAGAATTCTGGATCAGTAGTGACCCGAACTGGCTTCAACATGCCGGGCAACCGCAGGCTCCAGTCGGCGTTCCCAAGCGGCGCAAGTTGAAGTTGGCTGGGTAGTAGCTCCGGCGCGCGCATCACCGCACCCAGTTGCGATAGTGTTAGGAGAGGCGTCAGCCGCGTTGGGATCACCAGATCGTCCTCAAGGATGGCGTCGAGGTCGAAGCTCTGCTCTTCGGCCGCGGCGGCCTCATGCGCAACCTCGTCAGCCATCTGCTGGCGTCCGGCCTCCCCGCGCGACCCGCCGGTGAGCACGCGCGCGGTAATCAGGCTGGGCAGCCTGGACAGAATTGGCTGCAGCTTGCCGACGACAGCCTGGAACAGGTCAATGCGCGAGCCGAGCGCGCGGTACACGTCGGCTTCGATGCTGTCTTCGTAGTGCAGGTTGATGATGCGGATCTCGGGGAAGCGCTGCCCAAGCCGGTCGATACGGCCAATGCGCTGCTCGACGCGCATCGGGTTCCAGGGCATGTCGTAGTTGATCAGCGCGCCACAAAACTGGAAGTTCAGACCCTCGGCGGCCGCGTCGGTACATAACAGCACATGCGCCTCGCCTTGGCGGAAGCGTCGCTTGGTTTCGTCGCGGGTGATCTTGCGCCATGACCCGTCCTGCCCACGGATTTCGCCGCCGCGCCCCGAGAAGCACATTAGCTTCAGGTCGTCCTGGCCCGAAAGGTTCTCCCGTAGTAGGTCCATCGTGTCGGTAAACTGGGTGAAGACCATCACCTGCGCGTGGCCGCCCGCGCGCAGCTCTGCGATCGCTTCGCGCAGTGCGCCGAGCTTCGTGTCCTCGGGCAGGCCCCGCGCCAAGCGCAGCAGCGCTTCGATCTCGCCAGCTTCCTCACGGGCAAGCGACGCTCGCTCAGCGGCGTCGAGATCTGTTTCATCGACTGCGTCTGCATCCGACTCCAGAGCCTCGCGATCATCTGCAGAGAGCAGATCCGGCGTGGCGTCACCTTGGCGGACGGCATTCAAATGCTTGTCGAGGGTCAGGATCAGGGCGCGAATGCTGCTGGCCAAGCGGCGACGATAGATAGTCAGCACGAAGCCGATGGAGGAGCGTTCCTCCTTCGATGCCTTGTTATAGGTCTGGGTAATGTAGTCCTCAAGCGCAAGGTACAGCGCTCCTTCGCCCTCGCTCATATCGAGGAAGCGATCCTCGACCATGCGGGTTGCCACTCGTGTCGAGATCAGACCACGCTCGTGATAGCGCCTCAGCAATGCGCGTGTGTGGCGCGAGATCAGGCAACTGACAGGCGATGCCTGCCGCGCAATGCGCAGGGCAAGCTGCCGGTCCTCGGCACTCAGCATCCGCCTCGGAATGCTGGCTTCAGAGCGCAGGGCATCCAGCACACGGCGCAAACGCAGCTTGCCGACGCCCTCCAGCCGCCGCTGAAGATTCGCGGCATCGCGTAGGCCGAAGCGCCGTTCGGCCGCCATGAACAGCCGTGCGATGCGGTCCAGCGTGTCGTTGGAAGGATTCGGATGGGCCACCATCTCGAAGAAGTCGAGGAACGCGCGGCCATGCCAACCATCCGGCAGTCCGAGCAAGGACAGCAGGTCCCAAACCTCGATGGGGTGCACCTGCATCGGCGTCGCCGTCAGCAGCACGAGGCCAGGCGCGCGGGGCGCCAGCTCTCGCATTAGGCGCAGCAGGGCGTTGGGGCGCGCATCGTCGAGGTTGACCAAGCTGCGCCGGCGGGCGTGATGCGCTTCGTCCAGCACCACAAGGTCCCAAGGCTCGGCCTGGTAAATCACCTCGTCGAAGCGATCCTGCCGCCGCAGAAGGTGGCTGGAAACGATCACTACCGGCTGGCGATGCCATTCGGACCGCAGCACGGCCAGCTCGCGCCCTTCAGGCTGCGCCGGCGTCGGCTGCCAGCGCAATACGTGGCCGTCATAGATCGGCCAGTTCAGGTTGAACTTCTCGCGCAGCTCGATCTGCCACTGCTTGCAGACGCTGGCCGGCGCCATCACCAGGATGCGACTGGCGCGACCGGCCAACCAGGCTTGGCGCAGCAGCAAGCCCGCCTGAATGGTCTTGCCGAGACCCACCTCGTCGGCGATCAGCAGGCGCGGTGGCCATTGGTCGTAGAGGCGATGGAAGGCGCGCACCTGATGCGGCCAGGGCGTTACTGCCGCCGTCGCCTCCCCCACCAGGGAGCCGCCATCCGGCAGGCGCGGTGCCTCGCGGATGAAACCCCAGAGCGCGCGTCGACGTTCGTCGAGGTCGACTACGGGTGTCGATGTCGGTGGCCCGATGGCGTCCGGCGCCTCACCGTCGTCGGCCGGCTCTTTCGGCTGCAAGCCCGGCGGCATTCGATCATCTTTGGGCAGGAAGCGGAGCAGGTCCTGCCGCACCGCGGCCGGCACATCGAGCGTGATCACGCGGCTGGCCCGGTCGGCCCACAGGCGGGCGAAGCTCTCCTCTTCCGCGGCGACGCGCTCGGGCTCCACCCAGGAGCGGAACAGGTTCAGGCTCTCCCAGTTGAGCGTCCAGCCGGCGGCGGTCTCGTTGAGGCTGCCGTTGAAGGCGATCTTGTCGCCGGTCTTGTCCTCGAAGATGCCGGACTTCTCGTGGAACAGCGGGCCGCTGGCAGCGAGCGGACGACGTTGCGCATCGCAGGGAATGGCGACCTTGGTTTCCAGGATCCCACGCGCCACCATCCAGGCCAGCAGCGCCAGGGCATCGGTCTCTTCCGGACGCTGCGGCTGCAAGGGGCTCGCCAGCAGTTGCGCCTCTACCGTGTCACGCAGCGACTGTCCCTTCTTGATCGCCTGCACCTCAGGCTCATCGAGCGTGCAGCCGATGATCAGCCGCATCCGGCCGCCGTTGTGGATCAGGTACTCCACGCCGCGCGCCGCCAGCGTCAGCGCTCGCGCGTTGAAGTAGCCGGTGGTGCGGTCGTAGGTGTGCGCGCAACGCAGGGCCGGCACGTACACGAGGTCAAGCAGATTGCCCTGCTCGGGCGTGTAACGGATGCGCCAGTCTTGGTCGCGCAGCAGGCTCACCCGGCCGTCTCCAGGGCGCGCTGCTGCTCTTCGAACATGCGCAATTGCTCGGGCTGGCCGATCTGGTCGGCAAAGGCCAGTCGGCGCAGCTTCTCCAGCGCATCGAAGTCGCCGGCGTGGTCTTCCGCCTCACCGGTTTCGCCGCGCAGGCCCGGCGGCACTGGCAGCACTTCCAGCAGGGCTTCGAGCGTGAGCAGGAACTTCGGATCGGTATCCAGGCCGTTGTGCTGAACCAGCTCAAGCGCCGCGGCCGCGCCGCGACTGCGGGCG
>JAHCAR010000022.1 GCA_019634795.1 Dokdonella sp. | reverse complement strand
CCAGTACCGTCCGGTTAATCGCCGAATAAAATCAATTGGTTGGCGGCGTGCTCGCTCGGAAGTTGCGCGCTTGCTCCGGAAAACAGCGTGTTTATCGGGGTTTTCTCGAACAACATTACGCTTAGAACCTGTAGAAGTTCGTAGAGCGATGCTGGGCTGGCCAAGCGCTTTTTGAGAATGGCGACGAGGACGTAGGTGGCCACTGCGATCCACACTTGAGTCTTCACCGCGTTCGGCGATGTGCCGTAAAACTGCTTGATACGCAGATGCTGTTTGATCCACTTGAAGAAGATCTCGATTTGCCAGCGATGCCGGTACAGGACGCCGACTGAGGCGGCCGACAACTGAAATTGATTGGTGAGCAATACGATGGATTGGCTGCTGCGCGCATCGCGCAATCGCAGCCTGCGTAGCGGTAGGGGATAGTCCGCACGAGCCACCTCGCGCGATAGCACCACCGTTTGATCGCACACCGTGAGGGCACGATCCTCGACCGGATGCGAGTAGCGCCGCCGCACCCGCAGATTCTTCTTGGCACGCATCAGGAAGTGCGCCCCGGCGCAATGAATGCGGTAGAGCCGCTCGAAATCGAGATAGCCTCGATCCATCACATAGATCGCGCCCGGCTCGATCGAAATCTGATCCAACAGGTGCACATCGTGTTTTTTTGAGGGAGAAAATGTAATAAGCGTGGGCAAAGCGCCGCGAAGATCCAGGACGGTGTGCAACTTGATGCCGCCATGACCTGCATGCATCGCGGGCGCCCAGGGGAACAGGTTCAAGCACAGTTCGATGGTGGTTGAATCCAGCGCGTATGCCGCCTGCTGCAGTTCCTCGCCGAGCAACTCGTCGGCGTACAAGTGACGTGCGGTGACAATCAGCGCTTGGGCGAACTCGGCATAGATGCGCCAATCGCGCGACTCGTTGGCGTCGGCCAACGTGCTGCGTGAGACCTGTGAGCGAAAGCCCAAGTGGTAGCTCTTTGAGTGATGTGCGCGCAGGCACACTTCGATATCGCGCAGGCTCTCGCGCCCGGTAAGTTGCGCGAAGGCCATACAGAGAAACTGGTCGGAGCAGGAGAACCGCTTCACATAACGATTGCCATCGTACTTGCGAACCAAACGTCGAAAGGTGTGCCAAGGCAAGTGCTGCATGAGCTGCGAGAAGACAAAGTGACCCTGATGCATGGCGGTGGCCCACTGAGGGTGGAAGCCGCCAGCCTGACGCAACCGACGTTGAAATCGGTGACACTTCGAAAACGGGCGAAAAGCCATCCAAATCAATGAACTAGATCTTCAAGACTTGGTTTTCCCCGGACAGTACTGAGGGATCCAAATCAATTCTATTTTTCTCATAGCCCGTCAATCACAGCGACACTCTCTTCCGATAGCTGCAGAATTCGAATGATCGATTGGAGCGCCACGTCGGCGACGCAATGGTTGGAACGACAATATCCCGACACATCAAGGTACGCACCGGCGCTCTCCTTCGTGAGCGGCGACAGTCTTTTCAATAGACTCGGTATCGACCGCATCTCTCGATCGGCACATCGATATTCCGGCTACAACCGCTCCACCGCCTCCACCAGCACCAGTTCACAGGCCCCTGCCCCGGTGTCTTCGCGGGTCAGCGAGCTGCGCCAGTGGAATCCGTCGCTGCGTTGGGCGTAGACGAGGTGGCCGCGGAGGTGGATGAGGGAGCCTTGGCGGATCTTGTCGAGATCGTCCTTGACGGTGTCATCGGCCGGGATCAGGTGCATGTTGGCGCTGGATCGGATGATCTCGTCGGGCGGAATCGGTGGCGCGTGTTGCCAGCGGTAGGAGTAGAAGCGCACCGATTGTTCGATATCGAGCTGTTCGATGACGGCGGTGTCGGACATGCGGCGCCAGCCCAGCGCAAGGTCGGTCGGCGAGAGGTCGCTGCCGGCGTCGATTGAGTAATCAGCGCGCGAGAGCACGCGGGCTTCGAGCTCGAAGTCGGCTAGCGGGGTGAGCTGGTAGTCGCCGTGCTGGATTGGCGTGGTGCTGGCCGGTTCGTTCTGTTGCGGAAGGGTTTCGATGAGGACGCCTGGTTCATGCGCGATCGAGCGGTGCGGGTACCAGCGTGCGGCGCCGATCAGGGCGAGTACGAACAGCGCGATTGCGATGCTGCGCAGGTTCATGGCACAGCCTTCTGCAGGCGGCGCAGGAACACGCGCATTTCCTTGGCGGCCTGCTTGTCGCCGCGTGCTTCGGCGACTGCGATGCCGCTTTCGTAGGCTTGCATGGCGGCGTTGTTGTCGCCGGCTTCAGCGAGGGCCTTGCCGAGGGATTTCCAGGCGGCCGAATAGCTAGGGTCGAATTCGACGGCCTTGCGCAGGGCTTCGGCGGCTTCGGCGGGTTTGCCTTCGGCGATCAGGGCGTTGCCGAGCGAGTAGCGCAGCAGGGCGCCATCGCGTGGGCCATCGAGTTGCTTGCGCAGGCGGTCGGAGAGCGGGGTCGGGTCCATGCCGGAATGATCGCTTGCGGCTTGTGGGGTGGGCAACTGGGTGGATGCCGGCCCGAAGCGGAGGGGACAGAGCGAACAAGGGCGAGGGCCATGCATGGTGCGCGTTCAGGTGGCCGGAAGCGCCCTATGCGGGTACGCCGTGTCGTCAATAGCCCGCTTCGCACGGACCCTCATCCGCCCTCCGGGCACCTTCTCCCGGCGGGAGAAGGAAAAAGCCGCGCCCTTCCCTTATGCCACTGCCATGGTTCGAACCGGCACTTTCCGTGGGGCTTGCTCCTGATCTGCGGCAGGCTTGCCGCCTTGCCTTTTCCTTGGCCTTGCCCGGGGCGAGTAAGGAATGGGAGGTCAGGCGGTAGGGGTTTTGGCAAAGGCGCGGTGGATGTCGTGGGTGACGACGCCGAGGTGGCGCGAGGGCAGGCTGAAGAAATCCTCGCGTGCGAGGGTGCGCTGCATGTCGTCGAGGCCGCTGCGCCAGTGTTCGCGCATGGCCGAGGCACCGAAGGCGTAGTCCTTGTATTGCTCCTCGTGGTGCTTGGCCTGGTAGATCAGGTGGACGATGTTGAAGACGCGATCGCACAGCCAGGGTTGCAGGTCGGCTTCGAGTTTGGCCGGCAGCTTGCCGTCGGGCAGCGATTCGATGAGCTGGCCGAGTGCGTTGCGCAGTTTCTGTTCGCGCGCGACGGTGTCGGTGCCGTAGCGGGTGCGGCTCGAGTACTGGATGTCCTTTTGCCGTTCGAGCACGTCCATCAGGGTCTGCGGGCGCAGGCCGCGCGCGCTCCACAGGTCGACCTGGAAGACCAGGCTGTCGCGGCGCGGTTGCGCGGCCAGCACGTAATCGAGCGGCGTGTTGCTGACGATGCCGCCGTCCCAGTAGGCCTTGCCGTCGATTTCGATGGCCGGAAAGGCCGGCGGCAGCGCGGCCGAGGCCATGATGTGTTCGGCGCGCAAGGGTTCGAGGGCGGAGTCGAAGTAGCGCACGTTGCCGGTATCGATGTTGGCGGCACCTACGGCCAGGCGCACCGAGCGGTGGTTGATGCGATCGAAATCGACCAGGCGTTCGAGGGTGCGCTTGAGCGGCTGGGTGTCGTAGAGGCTGGTCGCCTGCGGGCTGCCATCGGCATAGGCCAGCGGCGAGATTGCGCGCGGTTCGAAGAAGCCGTGCTGGCCGAGGGCCACGCTGCCGATTGCGCTGGCCGCGGAGAGGCCGGCGCTGACCGCGTTGGTCGGCGGCAGCCAGGCGGCGGCGCGGGCCACCGCCTCGAACGGCCAGGCGACCGAATTGCCGAGGCGGGTGATCTCGCGCCAGAACGTGCGCAGGCGATCGATGCGGTGCTCGGGGGCGTTGCCGGCGAGCAGGGCCGCGTTGATCGCGCCGATCGAGGTGCCGGCGAACCAGTGCGGATGGATGCCGGCTTCATGCAGCGCTTCGCAGACGCCGCACTGGTAGGCGCCGAGCGCGCCGCCGCCCTGCAGGACCAGGGCGACCTGTTCGTAGCGCGCCGCCCATTGGGCGGGCGATGCGGCTTCTGAGGCCGGCTTGCCTTGTCCTTTGCTACCGCCTGCTCGCGCCGTGCTCACTGCATGTGCCAGCCGTGGCTGACCGTGATGCTCTGGCCGGTCAGCGCGTTGGTCTCGAACGCGGCGAGGAACAGGGCCAGGTTGGCGACGTCGTCGACGGTGGTGAATTCGGTGTCGACGGTTTCCTTGAGCATGATGTTCTTGATCACCTCTTCTTCGCTGATGCCGAACTCCTTGGCCTGTTCGGGAATCTGCTTCTCGACCAGCGGCGTGCGCACGAAGCCCGGGCAGATCACGTTGGCGCGGATGCCCTTCGGACCGCCTTCCTTGGCGACCACGCGGGCGAGGCCGAGCAGACCGTGCTTGGCCGTGACATAGGGCGCTTTGAGCTTGGACGCCTCGTGCGAGTGCACCGAGCCCATGTAGATGATCGCGCCGCCTTCGTTGCGCGAGTACATGTCCTTGATGCAGGCACGCGTGGTCAGGAAAGCGCCGTCGAGGTGGATGGCGAGCATCTTCTTCCATTCGGCGAGGCTGAATTCCTGGACCGGCTTGACGATCTGGATGCCGGCGTTGGAAATGAGGATGTCGACCTTGCCGAATTTCTTGACCACTTCGGCGACGCCGTCGTCGACTTCGCCTTCGTGGGTCACGTCCATCTTCACGCCCATGGCCATGCCGCCGGCATCGACGAGTTCCTTGGCGGTGGCGTTGGCGCCCTCGAGGTTGAGGTCGGCGATGGCGACCGCGGCGCCCTCTTTCGCATAGACCTCGGCGATGCGCTTGCCGATGCCGCTGGCGGCGCCGGTGATCAGTGCGACCTTGCCTTTGAGTTGCATGCTTGTCTCCTTTGGGGGGAATGGGGAATGGGGAGTCGGGAATGGCGCGAGCCAGAGCGGTGTCAGCGCACCGTGGTCGGTCGGCGGCGATGGCCCGTACGGGCCGCTTTGAGCCCGTGTCGTCGGCAATGGTTCCGGAGGCCGGTTTCAGTATTGCTACGCCGTTCATTCGCCTGCATGGTGTCGCCTTGCGTGGATTGGCGCAGCGCCTAGTCGTCGCGCACGGCGGATTTCGGATCGACGCCGAGATCCTTGAGCTTGCGGTACAGATGCGTGCGTTCCATGCCGACCATCTTGGCCAGCTTGCCGACGCTGCCGCCGGCTTCGCCGAGCTGGTGCAGCAGGTAGGTGCGCTCGAACTCCTCGCGGGCCTCGCGCAAGGGCAGGCTGAAGTCGATACCGAGTGGCGCTCCGTGCAGCGGGCGCTCGACCACTGGCGCGGTGCCAAGGGCGAGCTCGACTTCCTCGATCGAGACTTCGGGTGCGTTGCCGAGGATCAGCAGGCGCTGGACCAGGTTGCGCAGTTCGCGCAGGTTGCCGGGCCACGGGTAATTGCGCAGGCGGTTCTGCACGGCGACCGGAAACTGGCGGTATGGCAGCTTGTCGCGATTGGCGAAGAAATCGGCGTAGTAGCGCAGCAGTTCGGGGATGTCCTCGATGCGTTCGCGCAGGCTCGGCACCTGCAGCGGCACGACGTTGAGCTGGTAGTAGAGCTCCTCGCGGAACTTGCCGGCCTGCACGGCGGCATCGAGGTCCTGTGAGCTGGCCGCGATCACGCGCAGGTCGATCGGCACCGCGTCGGGTGCGCCGCAGCGGATCAGGTGGCGTCGCGCGAACGCGCTCGACAGGCGCAGCTGCAGTTCGGGATCGAGATCGGCGACCTCGTCGAGATAGAGGGTACCGCCGTTGGCCTGTTCGATCAGGCCGTACTGGATGGCGCCGTTCTGCTCGCTGCCGAACAAGGCACGCGCGGCGTGATCGTGGGCGATCGAACCGGGGGCGACGGTGATGAACGGCCCTTCGCGCCGGCCGCTCTTTTCGTGCAGCCAGCGCGCCAGGGCTTCCTTGTCGGTGCCGCGTTCGCCGTGGACGAGGATCCAGGCATCGTGCGCGGTCAGTTTTTCCATTTGCGCCTTCAGCGCCTGGATCGCGCGGCTGGTCACGACCGGGTCGAGCGGCATGACGAACTGGCTACGCAGGCCTTCGTTTTCGCGGCGCAGGCGGCTCGCTTCGAGGGCGCGCTCGACGGTCAGCAGCAGCTTGGCCAGGGAGATCGGCTTCTCGACGAAATCGTAGGCACCAAGGCGGGTCGCCTCGATCGCCGTTTCGATCGTGCCGTGGCCGCTCATCATGATCACCGGACAGGGCAGTCCGCCACGCTCGTTCCACTCGCGCAGCAGGCTGATGCCATCGAGGTCGGGCATCCAGATATCGAGCAGGACCACGTCGGGGCGTTCGCCGCGACGAGCCTCGCGGGCCGCGGCAGCCGATTCGGCCGTGGTCACGGCGTAGCCCTCGTCCTCGAGGATTTCCTTGACCAGGCCGCGGATATCGGGCTCGTCGTCGACGACCAGGACTCGGGCGGTGGACATGCGCAGGCTCGTTGCAAAAAAGAGACAGAAGCATAGCGCACGGCGAGGCGCCTGGGCGCGTTCCGATGCGGCCCGACCTCGGCTCGCCCCGGGCCCTGGCGCAACTCGTGATCGCCGTTCGAACCCCCTCTACCTGGCCGCAGCACTGCGGGAATCGGATCAGAGCCGGTTCGGGATGCCTTCCGCTGCAGGGCTGCCGTTGGCGGGGCCTGCAGACGGCGCCAGCAGCCGGCGATACGGCCAATAGTCGGGCGGAAAACGCTCGGCCGGCGTGGCCGGCGGCGGCGGCGATAGACCCTGCCTGCGCGCGACCCATTGCGCGGCCGGCTCGATGATCAGCCAGGTCGAACGGAACGGCTGGACCAGTTCGGCGTAGGCCAGGTCCGCACTCGACAGGCTGCTCTCGTAATGGATGATGCGGCCTTGCGGATGGGACTCGGACCAGCGCTGCAGGCTGTCGTCGCGCACGATGTCGAGTGGCCGGGTCAAGCGGCCGAGGTACTGGAACTGGTTTTCATAGCCGCGGAAATGGGCCACCGGAATACCGGCGGCCTGCAGGGCCGAGATGCGCGCGGCGGCCGGGCGCAGATCGAACTGGACCCAGAACGTGTTGGCGAACAGCACATAGGCCAGACACGCGGCGAGCATGGCGATGGCGCTGATGTGGCGCAGCGCCGCGACATCGTTGCGCGGCGCGAGCAGCAGCAAGCCGCCGAGAGCGGCTGCAGCGACTGCGAACCACGGGCTGGCACGCGACAAATCGACCAGCGCACTCGAATCGAACAGGCCCGAGTCCAGCCAATGCGGGAGCGTGAGCAAGCCAACGACGACGCCGAACATGCCGAGCGCCAGGGGCCAGGGCCCGGCCAGCCGTCGCGGCATCTGCCGGTGATGGACGAGACGCGCAAATCCGGCGGCGAGCAGGATCGCGACGCCGCCCAGTTCCGGCAGCAGGTAATAGGTCTGCTTGCCGCTGACCATCGAAAAGCCGATAAATACCGGCGGCAGCCAGCAGGCCAGCAGGCGCACGCCCGGATGACGGCGGAAATCGAGCGCGCGCCCGAGCGCCTGCCAGGCGCGCGGCCACAGCAACCAGGGCAGCAGCAGGGCGGGAACGACCGTGGCATACCACCACCACGGCCGCGCATGATCGAAGCTGTCGACCACGCGACCGGCGGTCTGCATGAAGAACAGTTCATTCCGATAGGCCTCGCCGCCGGCCATGCCGGCTGCGACAGCCCAGGCGATCAGCACGGCACAGCCACCGAGCACGGCGATGCCGCCGCCGAGATACCAGCGCGCGCGCCGACGTTGCGCCCAGGGATGCCAGAGCGGGCCGAGCAGGAAGGGGAACAGCACGTGCAGGAGCATGACCGGACCCTTGCTCATCAGGCCGGCGGCCACGGCGAGGGCGAATCCGAAGAACCATGGACGACGCTCCGGATCGCGCCCGACCAGGGCATTCAGCGCGGCCAGCACGCACAGGGCCAGCAGCACTTCGTACATGATCTGCAGGCCGAACAGGAAGGCATAGCTGAATGCGGCGAGCAGCCAGGGCGTCAGCTGGGCGACCAGCGGCAGGTCGCGGAACAGGATGCGCGCGAGGCGCCGAGCCAGCAGCAGGACACCGAATCCGAACGCCACCTCGAGCAGGCGCGGCCAGACATCGCCGACCCCGCCGACCGCCCAGCCGAGGTGGATCAGCCAGAACAGCAGCGGCACCTTGTGGCTGTACGGCTCGCCGTTGCTGTACGGAATGAGGAATTGACCACTGTTCCACATCTCCCAGGCGACGCCGAGCGCGCGCGTCGAGTAGAGCGGCATGAAACCGGTCTGGAAGATCGCGATCAGCGCAGTCAACAGCCACAGCGGCGCCCATAGTCCCGAGGGAAGCTGAAGGCGCGACTGGCCGCCGCCATCGGCGAGCGCCGCCTTCATTCCGAAACGGCCTGCTCGACCCAGCGATGGTAGCGAAGGCGACCCTTGAGATTGCGCAGGAAATTGCGCGGCTTCGGCGCGAGCTGGCGCGCCCATCGCGCTTCGAATTCCGCGGTAGCGGCGAGCACGCGTTCGCTCGACCGGCCATCGCGGTAGGGATGGATCTGCTCGGCCCAGGCGCGGACCTCGTTGCGGTATTGCGCGCCGGGCGACTCGGCGATGCGCAGTGCCGCCTCAAGCTGATCGCAGCGGGAGAAATTGATCATGTGCGGTTTCGGCGCCCGATTGCGGAAGGTCACGACGGGCTTTTCCTGGACCACGAACTCGGACACTACCGATGAGGTGTCGGAAACGAGGATGTCGGCGGCGCGCATCATGTCGACGAGATCGGTCGCTTCGAGGAAGCGCGCGTTCGGGCCGCCGAGGGCGCGGTAGCGGGCGACGATGTCGGGCTCGCACTTCGGATGCAGGGTCAGCAGCCAGTAGCGATCGCCGGCAGCGACCTGGCGCGCGATCTCGTCGTAGAGGCTGCGCGCCGAACTGAGGCCATCGGTGAAGGTCGGCGCATACATGCAGACGCGACGGCCGTCTGCCGGACGCAGGTCGCGCGTGTCGTGCCCGTTCGTGGAAAACAGTGGATCGAGTTTCGGCCATCCGGTTTCGACGACGGCGAAATGCCGGTGCCGCGCGGCCAGTGCCTGGAACGGCTCGGTCGTCGCCGGACCCTGGGTGCAGTACAGATCGAACAGGCCGCGGATGCGGAAATGGCCGCGTTCAGGTGCGCGCTTCTCCACATTGAACCCGTGGAATACCTGGACCTTGAGTCCAGGGAAAAAATACGGCACCCAGTTGCTCGCCGAGAACACCACGCCGGGGGCGAAGGCATTGACTCCTGCGATGTCGCGCAGCAGGCGTTCGCCGGATTTCATGTAGGCAAGCAATGGCGTCGCGACGAACCAGCCGACCTCGCCACCGCTCGCCCGGATCGACTGCGCCAGCGGCCGCAGGATGGGCAGCGCGTAGAGTGTGGTCGCGAAAAGAAGAAAACGCTGCATTCCGATCTGCAAATCCTGCCCCCAATCAAAGCCGAGCCGGCACAATGCCGGAACGCCTGCGGGATCGGGCCAATCCTGCGCTGCCTCGAAGAATAACCGCAGCGCCGATCGTCGGGCTATTCCGCGTTGGCTTCCTCCGGCGTTTCCACCTTGCCTGCCGGTACGCGTCCGCCCCGGCATTCCCCGGCGACGGCATCGCTGCGGAACATCATCCAGGCACGCCGGTTGGCGTGGCCGACGAGGACGCTGCGCCCGGGGTCGACACAGGGCGCCATGAGGTTGTCGAGGATGAATATCCAGCGTCGCTCGGGATCCGCTTCCTGCCAGCGGATGGCCTCGGCCAGTTGTTCGCTTTTCGGCTTGAGGAAACCGAACTCGGTGACCGCGCGGTCGGCCAGCAGCAGGTTCTGCTCCTTCCAGCCGACCAGGCCGATCTGACCTTCGGCGCCGGCGATCTCGCCGGCCTTGCGCATGACCTTGGCTGCCGAATTGGCGTCGTTGAGTATCGGGTAGGCCCAGAAGCCCCAGAGCAGCCACATCCCGGCCAGGGTAAGGCCAAGACCGAGCGCGCTCCGTCGCACGCGGAAAACCACGGCGGCCAGCGCCGCCAGGACGCCGACGGCAATGATGAAATTCCACAACTGCACACCGGAATCGCCGAGTCCGCGCGCGACGACGAGGTCATTGGCGCGTGCTATCCAGCCGCCGCGGGCGCCGATACCGAGACCAAGAAACAGGCCTGCCAGCAGGACCGTGAATCCGAACAGGATCCAGCGGAACCCGCGGCGCTGCATCAGGGTGTCGAGGTAGGGTGCCGCGAGCAGGGCGACCCAGGGCAGCGCCGGCATGATGTAGACATCGCGCTTGCCGCTCGGGAACGAGAAAAACAGGATGATCAGGACGACCCAGGCCAGCGGCAGCAGGAAGCGCGCATCGCACGCCCGGATTCGCTCGAGCCAGCGCGGCACAACTGCGATCAGGGCAAAGGTCAGCGGCAACCACGAGGTGATGATGACGCCGAGAAAGTACCAGGGCGGCTGGTGGTGGTCCCAGGAATCGGTGTAGCGCGCGGCGGTCTGGCGGAACAGGATGTCCTCGAGATAGGCGCGGTATTCAGGCGAGCCGTTGCTGCGTACGGTCAGCACCATCGGCACGATCCACAGCGCGATCGCGACGAGGAAGGCGAACGCGCCGGCCAGCCAGCGCCAGGCGCCGCCATCGATTTTCGGCAGCTCGTTCCAGTCGCGCCAGCGCGCGAACAGGTAGGGCACGAACATGAGCAGGGCGAGCACGCCGACACCCTTGGTGATGACGCCGAGTCCGGCCGCGAAGCAGCCCAGCCAGTAGGCGCGCCAGTCCGGCCCGAGCAGGAAGTGGCGCAGCAGGCCGTAGTTGGCCAGGGTGATGAAGAAAGTGACCAGCGGGTCGATCTGCGCGCGCTTGGACTGATAGACGAACTGGATCGTGGCGAGCACGGCGATTGCCGCCCATAGGCCGGTGCGATGGTTCCAGAGCCGGCGGCCGAGGTCGTAGATGAGAAAGAGCGTACCGAGCGCGGCGAGCAGCGATGGCAGCAGGAAAGCCACGCGCCAGGCACCGGTCAGGGTGTACGCGGCTGCCTGCAGGGCCATGAACATCGGCGGCTTGTCCGAATAGAGTTCGCTGCCGCGATGCGTGATCAGCCACTCGCCGCTCTCGACCATATGCTTGGCGACCAGGGTGAAGCGCGGCTCGTCGGACGGCCACGGATCGCGCAGCCCGATGCCGGCGCCGATCACGACCAGGGCGATCAGCAGGAACAGCCAGAGCTGGCGGCGCTCGGCCGGCGTGCGCACGAGCGCAGTCGGATCGGGATGACTCATGTGGGGATTCCGGAATCGGCAAGGGCAAGGGCAAGGGCAGCCGCAAAGCATAGCCCAGCACCGCGGCGCCGAACGGCATTGACCCTGCGTCGCGTTGCGGCGCATGCGGGTGCCACGCTTACGCCTGCGCTCACGGCGACTCCAGCGGCAGGCGCAGGGTGAATTCGGCGCCGCCGCCCTCGCGGGCATTGGCGCGCACGCTGCCGCCGTGTTCTTCGGCAATCTTCTTGACCACGGCCAGGCCGAGGCCGGTGCCGCGCGCCTTGCTCGAGGTGTAGGGCTCGAACCAGCGTTCGCCGAAAGCCTCGGGCAGGCCCGGACCGTTGTCGGAAACGGTGATGTCGACCCAGGTGCTGTCGCCGGTGCGCGCGGTCCGGGTCGTCACGACGATCTGCGGCTTGCGCTGATCGCCGATCGCTTCGAGTGCGTTCTTGAGCAGGTTGTGCATGGCCTGGCGCAGGCGCACCGCATCGACCTTGACCATCGGGTCGCCTTCGACGAACTGGCGGGTCAGGCTCAGGCGCTGGTCGTTGGCGTAGAGATCGAGCACTTCGCCGATCAGCGCATGCAGGGCTACTGGCCGCGTCGTCAGCTGCGGCGGTCGGGCGTAGTCGCCGAAGGCATTGACCATCGACTTGAGCGCTTCGACCTGGCTGATGATGGTGCTGGTGGCGCGATCGAGCAGTTCGCTGTCGTCGGTCGGCAGGCGCCCGATGAAGCGCCGGCGCAGGCGTTCGGCGGAGAGCTGGATCGGCGTCAGCGGATTCTTGACCTCGTGGGCGAGGCGCCGCGCGACTTCGCCCCAGGCCGCATCGCGCTGGGCGCTGTTGAGCACGGTCAGGTCGTCGAACACGGCGACGAAGCCACCTTCGCCAGGTAGCGCGGCACCGCGCAGCATGAGCACGCGGCGACCATCGCCGGCATCGACGACGACTTCCTCGCGCCACTCGCGCAGGCCTTCGCGCATGTGCCGGGCCAGCGGATCGACGATCGCGGCCAGTTCGGGACGCTCGCGGCGGACATCGGCGAGGGTGCGTCCGCCGTAGCTGCCGAGCGGAATGCCGAGGATCGCTTCGGCCGCGCGATTGGCCACGCGCAGGACGCCCTGCTGGTCGAAGCCGAGCACGCCAGCCGAAAGGCGCTCGAGGACCGCGCCGAGCCAGGCGCGCTGGGTCTCGATTTCCTGGGCGCTGCGCCGTGCGCGCGTGCCGGCCAGTTCGAGTTCGCGGGTCATCTGGCTGAACGCATTCATGAGCTGGCCGAGTTCGTCGTTGCTGCCGACCGGCAGCGGCGTATCGAAGCGGCCGGCACCGACCGCGCGGGTCGCATGGATCAGACGGCCGACCGGCGCCAGCAGGCGACGCGAGACGCCGAACGCGGCGAGCACCGCGAACAGCACCGAGAGCGAGAGCACGAAAGTCAGGATCAGGCCGAAGGTCAGCTTGAGCGACCCGCGCAGATACTTCAGTCGCTGGAAATCGAAACTGGCGTTCTCGATGTCGCTGACCAGCGGCTGCAGGCGCTCGGGCAGCGGAAACAACCCCTGCAGGAGGCGCCGTTTGCCGCCCGCGGTCGCCGTACCGACCGGCACCACGACGCGGATCAGCAGGGTCTCGCCGAGCGGTTCGGCGGCGGCAAAGCGATCCTCGCCGGCCACCCGCATCAGGGTGTTCGAATCGGGGAACAACGGCTCGAGGTAGCGCGGATCCGAGCTGGCCAGGGCGAGCACGCGGCGATCGACATCGAACACGCTGAGCTGGATTGCGCCGAGCGTATCGATCTCGCGATCGAGCGTGGCTTGCAGGCTGGCATCGAACACGCTGACCAGCTCGTCGGCCAGTTCGACGCTGCCGGCCTCGTCCTTGCGCAGATGTTCGTCGATGACGATGCGACCAACGTCGAGGGCGTCGTCGAGGGCGCGCTCGAGGTTGACGTCGAACCAGCTGTCGACGGTGGCGTTGATGAAGCGCAAGGCAAATCCGTAGACGACGACCACCGGCGGCACGGCGAGCAGGATCAGGGTCAGCAACAGGCGCCGGCTCAGGCGGGCGCCCGGCGCATCGCGGGCAAGGTCGCGGCGCAGGCGCCAGAGCCGCTGGCCGATCAGGACGAGCAGCACGAAAAGGGCCAGCACGGCCGCGCCGAGCACCCAGCGATAGGCGTCGACGAATCCGCCACTGCCGCCGGCCGCCTGCTCGGCCAGCTTCAGCGATGCGGCCAGCAATGCGAGCACCGCCGCCGCCGGCAGCAGGCGCCTTCCGAGCAGGGTCAGCCAGCCGTGACGGTCCACGCGTACTCCGGGGCTTGCAGGCGCCAGGCCGGTTCGAGCATGGCCGGAAGGCGCAGGGCGCCCGGCAATGCGCCATGATCGAGACCGACCTCGAGGCGCAGGCGCGTGCCCGGCGGAAGATTGGCGAAGCCCGGTGGCAGCGGCAGGCGCAGGCTGGCCAGCGCGTCGGTCAGATAGCCGGAAGCCGGAAAGCTGCGCAGGTCGCCACTGGCGCTGTCGCGCAACTGGTAGCGGCGGGTCAGCGGAAAATAGCGCAGTTCGACCAGACGGCGGTTGCTCAACGCGGCGTGGTCGCCGGTCGCGCTGAGGTCCAGCTTGAGGGTGATCGGGATGCCGTGTTCCAGGGCATCGCTGATCGGCCCGTTCAGACGGCATTCGAGATCAATCTCGAGGCGCGGCCCGTCCGCGGCCGCGACCAGGCGCGCGTCGCGCACCTGCAACGAACCGGGCGCCTGTTCGCGCAGCGCATCGCAGCCGCCGACCAGGGCGACCGCGCACAGGACGCTAGCGAGCTTTTTCCACAAGCGCATAATAGAAACCGTCCATCCCCTTGTGGCCCGGAAGATTCTGCCGGCCGGCACCAGCAGCCCGACCGAGCCGTTCCGGCAGGGGCAGTGCCCTCGCATCGGCGTTGGCATCGAGCAACCCGGCCAGTACTGCCTCGTTTTCGGCGCGCAGCAGCGAACAGGTGGCGTAAAGGAGTTTCCCGCCCGGAGCGAGCATAGGCCACAGCGCGGCTCCGAGTCTTGCCTGGATTGCGGCGAGCGGGCCGATGTCGGCTGCCCGGCGATGCAGCTTGATGTCGGGTTGACGGCGGATGATGCCGGTCGCCGAGCACGGCGCATCGAGCAGGATGCGATCGAAGGGCCGGCCATCCCACCAGCTGGCGGGCCGCGCGGCATCGCCTTCGACGACGCTGGCTTCTAGGCCGAGACGCATGAGGTTTTCGCGGATTCGCGATACCCGGCGGCCATCGGCATCGAGCGCAGTCAGTTCGATGTCGGCGCGTTCGAGCATGTGCGAGGCCTTGCCGCCGGGCGCCGCGCAGGCGTCGAGTACGCGCTGGCCATTCTCCAGCTCGAGACAGTCGACGACCTGCTGGGCGGCCCCATCCTGGACCGAGAAGTGGCCCTCGGCATAGCCCGGCAGGCGACTGACATCGGTACTCTCGGCCAGGACCAGGCCATCGGCGAGATGCGCGGGCAGCACGGCCTCGACGCCGGCCGCGGCGAGGCGCTCGCGCAGGGCCTCGCGGTTCGTGCGGCGGCGATTGACGCGCAGGGTCAGCGGTGCTTCCTGGTTGTTGGCGTCGAGGATCGCCTCGAGGTCGCGCGGCCAGTCGTTGCGGATCCGCTCGATCAGCCAGCGCGGATGGGCATGCCGGGTCGTCGGATCAAGATCGATCTCGGCCAGCAAGGCGGCGCGTTCGCGCAGGAACCGGCGCAGCACCGCATTGACCAGACCGGCGTGACGCGGCTGGCCGAGCAGGCGTGCGGCGTCGACACAGGCCGCGACCACGGCATAGTCGGGCATGCCCATCACTTCGACCTGGACGAATCCGAGCACCAGCAGGCTGTGGATCTCGCGCGCCTTCGGCGGCAGGGCACGCTCGAGCAGGCGATCGAGCACGGCGTCGAAGCGCAGCCACCAGCGCGAGGCGGAAAACAGCATGGCCGAGAGCAGCGCGCGGTCACGCGGATCGGCGCTGCGCGCGGCGCGGGCGTCGAAGGCCGCGCGCAGCGAGACGCCGTCGAACACGACCCGGGCCAGGACCCGCGCCGCGTCGGCACGGATGGCCGCCCCAGCGTGCTCGGATGCACTACTCACGCGCGGCTTCCGGGCAGGCTGTCGGTCAGGTCGGGTCGCGCGTTGAACCAGTCGCGAACGCCGATGCGGCGGCCGCCATCGCGCTGGATTTCGGTGACCCGGAGCAGGCCCTCGCGACAACGCAGGTCGAGGCCCGTTGCGCTCGCGGCGAGGATCGTGCCCGGCGCATCGCTGCCGGTCGCCGGCAGCGCCCGGGCGGCCCAGATGCGCAGGCGCTCGCCGCCGATCCGCGCTTCCGCCACCGGCCACGGATCGAAGGCGCGAACCTTGCGCTCGAGCTCAATCGCCGTGGCGTTCCAGTCGAGCAGCGCTTCGCTCTTTTCGAGCTTGTGCGCATAGATGATGCCTTCCGCGGACTGGGCCACAGGCTCGGGCAGCGTACCGGCGAGCAGGTGGCGCAGGCCCTCGGCGAGCGCCTCGGCGCCGAGCACGGCCAGCCGGTCATGCAGGCTGCCGCCGGTTTCGTCGGCAGCGATCGGCGTGCGGCGTTCGAGCAGCACCGGTCCGGTGTCGAGCCCGGCCTCCATCTGCATGAGGTCGACGCCGGTTTCGGTGTCGCCGGCCAGGATCGCGCGCTGGATCGGCGCCGCACCGCGCCAGCGCGGCAACAGCGAGGCGTGCACGTTCCAGCAGCCATGGCGCGGCAGGGCCAGCACGGCACGCGGCAGGATCAGGCCATAGGCGACGACAACGAGCAGATGCGGCTGCCATTCGGCCAGGCGCTGGCGCGCCTCGACCGAGCGCAGCGACTCGGGCTGTTCGACCGGCACGCCGGCGGCGTTCGCCGCCGACTTGACCGCGCTCGGGCTCAGCTTGCGCCCGCGGCCGGACGGCCGGTCGGGTTGCGTGTACACCGCGACGACGTCGCAATCGGCGGCGAGACAGGCTTGCAAGCTGGGCACGGAGAAATCTGGCGTTCCCGCAAACACCAGGCGCAGGCGCTCGGACATCGGAATTCTCGGCTTCAGTAAGGAGTTGCGATCAGGACCATCGGCCCCGGCCTGGCTGGCAGCGGGCCGGCTTGCGCAAACCGGCGTGTGCGCGGCGCCGACGACGGAAGGACCCGGACCCGGCGGCAGGCTTCAGGCAACCGCCGACTCGGCATGGCGGCGCTGCTTTTCGAGTTTCTTGCGCACCATGTCGCGCTTGAGCGGCGACAGGTAATCGACGAACAGCTTGCCGAGCAGGTGATCCATCTCGTGCTGGATGCAGACCGCGAGCAGGCCATCGGCCTCGATCTCGATCGCCTGGCCGGTGACATCCTGGGCAGCGACTCGGATGCGGTCGGCGCGTTCTACGTCGGCGAAGATGCCGGGCACCGAGAGACAGCCTTCCTGGCAGGTCTGGCTGCCGCTGCGCTCGACGATGCGCGGATTGACGATCGTCATCGGCGCGTTCTTCTCCTCGGAGACATCGAGCACGAGCATCTGGATGTGCCGGTCCACTTGCGAGGCGGCAAGGCCGATTCCGGGGGCCGCGTACATGGTCTCGAGCATGTCCTCGGAGAGCTTCTTCAGGGCTGCGTCGAACTGGGTGACCGTCTGCGCCTGGGTGCGCAGACGCGGATCGGGAAATTCGAGGATATTGAGCAGTGTCATGACAAAAATCCGGGTTTGCGCGACCAGCGCGCCATGGTTAACGACAATCTGGGGCCTTGACGGGCGCAGACAAGCCGGTTTCAGGAGGAAAGTCTACGCGTTTCAGGCCTTTCAGGCGATTTTTCGGGGCCCGGCAGGCCAGGCCGGGACGGCCGAAAGGCCGGCCAGGGACGCCGAAACCCCGGGTTTTGCCCCGGCTCGACCCGCCAGGGCCCTGCCAGCGCGGTTTGCGACGAGGTTCCGGTTTCCGGTGGTCGGTCGTTTTCTCAGGTTAAACTTTCCTATACACTCGCCAAAGCCATAGGGGAATCAGGTAATTGGCAGCCATGCTTAAAAAACTACTTTCGATTTCTGCCGGACTCCTGCTCACCGTTTCGGTTTTTGCCGCAACCGAGTGGGCGCAGAACGCACCGCAGCGTTACATCGTCAAGAAAGGCGATACCTTGTGGAGCATCTCCGCGAAATTCCTGATCAAGCCCTGGCACTGGCCGGAAATCTGGCAACTCAACCAGAAGGTGCGCAATCCACACCTGATCTATCCCGGTGACGAGCTGGTCCTGTCCGGCAACGGCGTCAGCCACGGCGACGGCTCGATCGGCCCGCATATCCGCGCGACTTCGCTGGCCGATGCGGTCAAGCCGATTCCCCTGTCCGACATCAAGCAGTTCCTCAAGAACAGCAAGGTCGTCGACGAGGACGTGATCCGCAACGCCCCGCACGTGGTTGCTATCGAAGAGAACCGCCTGCGCGGCGTGACCGGGCAACTGGTCTACATCCGCGGCCTCGATGCCGCCGTCGGCGACCAGTTCGCCATCGTGCGACCGCTGGGGCGCTACTACGACATGCCGCCGCGCAAGGAAGGCGAGGTTCGCGAAACCTACCGCCAGCCGCGCGACGGCCGCGACGGCCGCCAGAAACTGCTCTGGCGGCATGGCCCGCATGAGTGGAGCTTCAAGGGCCGGGTCCGCTTCCTGGGCTACGAGGTCCTCGAGTTCGGCACGATCCAGGTCACCCGAACCGGCAGCCCGGCCTCGGCGCTGGTGACCTATTCGGATTTCGAAGTGCGCGAGGGCGACTACATCCTGCCGCTCGACCTGACCCCGTACGACGACCAGTTCGTCCCGCATCCGCCGGCCCAGGCGCCGGACAGCAACATGCGCGTCATCGCGTTCACCGATGCCCTCGCGGCGGTCGGCCCACTGCAGGTCGTCGCCCTGTCGCGCGGCAGCGAGGATGGTGTCGACAACGGCACGACCTACTCGGTCTACACCGATGGCGAGACCGTCCACGACGATACCGACTACCCGGAGGGCAAGAGCCGGGCGTTCTTCCATCCAAAGGATTCCAAGGTCACCCTGCCGCCCGAATTCATCGGCCATGTGATGGTCTTCCGGACCTTCAAGCGGGTCAGCTACGCGCTGGTCATGGACAGCGTGCGGCCGGTCCAGCTCGGCGATTTCATGCACGACCCGGACAGCACACCCTGACCGAAGCCTGATGGATTGACCCGGGAACGGCGCGGTGGCATCCACCGCGCCGTTTTCGTTGGCGCATCGCTTAGACTTGGCCGCATGACCACACGGAAGCGAACTCGGGCCATGGACGCCTGGCTGACCCTGTTGCGAACGCCGTCGATCGGCCCTGCCACGCTGCGCACCGCGGTCGCCCGCCATGGCAGCGCCAGCACCGCCCTCGAAGCCCTGCGTCGCGGCGACAGCCCGCGCGAACTCGACGCCGAGGCCCGCCGCTGGCTCGACGCGCCCGATCCGGCGCGCATGGAGGCCGATCTCGAGTGGCTCGAGCACCCGGACCACCACCTGCTCGGCTGGGACGATCCCGACTACCCGTCCCTGCTGCGCGAGATTCCCGGCGCGCCGGCAGCTCTGTTCGTCGACGGCGATCCGACCCTGCTCTGGATGCCCCAGGTCGCCATCGTTGGCAGCCGCAGCGCCAGCGAGCATGGGCTAGCCCTTTGCCGTCGCTTCGCTCGCGCGCTCGCCTCGGCCGGCTTCACGGTCACCAGTGGCATGGCCGATGGCATCGACGGCGCGGCCCACCAGGCGGCCCTCGACGCCGACGCGCGGACCGTCGCGGTGCTCGGCACCGGGCCTGACCTGGTCTATCCGCGCAAGCACCGCGCGCTGGCCGCACGCATCGCCGCCAGCGGTGCCCTGGTCAGCGAATTTCCACCGGGCACGGCCGCCAAACCCGAACACTTTCCGCGCCGCAACCGGATCATTTCCGGCCTCGCCCTCGGCACCCTCGTGGTCGAGGCCGGATTGCGCTCGGGCTCGCTGATCACCGCCCGCTGTGCCAGCGAGCAGGGCCGCGAGGTGTTCGCGATCCCTGGTTCGATCAACAACCCGCTGGCGCGCGGCTGCCATCAGCTGATCCGCGACGGGGCCCGCCTGACCGAATCGGCCGAGGAAATCATCGCCGAGCTGTCCGCGCTGGCGGCGAGCCTTGGCGACCGCTTGCGTGCTCGCCTTGGGTCCGCACCGGGCAGTGCCGCGGACACCGGCGCTGCGGTCGAGTCCACGCCGACCGGATCTCGTGATCCCGACTATGTGCGCCTGCTGGAAGCGCTCGGGCATGACGAATCCTCGCTCGATGAACTGGCCGCGCGAACCGGTCTCGCGGTTTCGGCGCTGTCCTCGATGCTGCTGGTGCTCGAGCTGGAGGGCGATGTCCGCCCCGGGCGCGGTGGCAAGTACACGCGGATTCCACGCTCCTGAGGCGCCTGCCTGAAGGCCCGGCTGGCCGCCGTGGGCCTTGTCGTCGCGATCCGCAGCAGCGTCCGATTGGGTATAGTGCCGCGCCCTCGGGCTTGACAGCCCGTAAACACGTGTGTCCTGCTGAATAGGCAATTTTCGAAACTTCCCTGCTGATCCACTGCGGATCGGCAGCCCGCTTGGCGCCGGCCAGTACCGGCGCATAGGACCGCACCATGGCCAAAAACCTGCTTATCGTCGAGTCGCCCGCCAAGGCCAAGACGATCAACAAGTACCTCGGCAAGGACTTCCAGGTCCTCGCTTCCTACGGCCATGTGCGCGATCTGGTGCCAAAGGAGGGCGCCGTCGATCCGGACCGCGATTTCGCGATGAACTACGACCTGATCGAGAAGAACACCAAGCACGTCGATGCGATCGTCAAGGCGATCAAGCAGGCCGACTCGCTCTATCTCGCAACCGACCTTGATCGCGAAGGCGAGGCGATTTCCTGGCACATCGCCGAAATCCTGCGGCAGAAGAAGTTGCTCGAAAACAAGGCCGTGCATCGCGTGGTCTTCTCCGAGATCACGCCACGGGCCATCAAGGAGGCGGTCGCCCACCCGCGCCAGCTTTCGATGGAGCTCGTCAACGCCCAGCAGGCCCGCCGTGCGCTGGACTATCTGGTCGGATTCAATCTGTCCCCGGTGCTCTGGCGCAAGGTCCAGCGCGGCCTCTCTGCCGGACGCGTGCAGTCGCCGGCACTGCGCATGATCGTCGAGCGCGAGGAGGAGATCGAGGCCTTCATTCCGCGCGAATACTGGACGATCGAAGCCGACCTCGCGCATCCGGACCAGGCCTTCAAGGCGCGCCTGCTCAAGCTCAACAACAAGAAGTTCGAACAGTTCGACCTGACCAACACGGCCGATGCACATGCCGCCCGCAACGCGCTGTACAAGGCGGCGCAGGGGCGTCTGGTCGTCGGCGAGGTGCAGTCGAAGGAACGCAAGCGGCGTCCGTCGGCGCCGTTCACGACCTCGACCCTGCAGCAGGAAGCGGCGCGCAAGCTCGGCTACGCGACCAGCCGGACCATGCGCCTGGCCCAGCAGCTCTACGAGGGCATCGCCATCGGCGACGAGGGCGTGGTCGGCCTGATCACCTACATGCGTACCGACTCGACCTCGATTTCCGAGGAGGCGATCGGCGAACTGCGCGAGGTCATTGCGCGCGAGTTCGGCCGCCAGTCGCTGCCCGAACAGGCCAACGTCTACAAATCGAAGTCGAAGAACGCTCAGGAAGCGCACGAAGCGATCCGCCCGACCTCGGCCGCGCTGACGCCGAAGCGCGTCGCCGCCTTCCTGTCGCCCGATCATGCCAAGCTCTACGAACTGATCTGGAAGCGCACGGTCGCCAGCCAGATGCAGCACGCCACCCTCAACACCGTGTCGGTGGATTTTCCCTGCGGACCCGATGCGGCGTTTCGCGCCACCGGCACCACGGTCATCGACCCGGGCTTCCTCGCGGTCTACGAGGAAGGCCGTGACCAGAAGTCGGCGGACGACGAGGACGACGCACGCAAGTTGCCGCTGATGAAGGTCGGCGAGGCCGTGCCACTGCGCGACATCATCACCGACCAGCACTTCACCGAACCGCCGCCGCGCTTCTCCGAGGCCAGCCTGGTCAAGGCCCTCGAGGAATACGGGATCGGCCGGCCATCGACCTATGCCAGCATCATCCAGGTCCTGCTCAACCGCGAATACGTGATCCTCGACAGCCGCCGCTTCAAGCCGACCGATGTCGGACGCGCGGTGGGCCGGTTCCTCGCCAGCCACTTCGCCCGCTATGTCGACTACGATTTCACCGCCAAGCTCGAGGACGAGCTCGATGCGGTGAGTCGCGGCGAGGAAGACTGGGTCCCGCTGCTGAGCCGGTTCTGGAAGCCGTTCAAGGCACAGATCGACGAAAAGATCGAAACGGTCGACAAGTCCGAGGCCAGCGGCAGTCGCGTGCTCGGTGTCGATCCGGTGTCGGGCAAGCCGCTCTCGGTGAGGCTCGGGCGTTACGGACCGTTTGCCCAGATCGGCACCAAGGAAGACGAGGAAAAGCCGAAGTTCGCAAGCCTGCGCCCCGGCCAGAGCATGCATACGATCACCGCCGAAGAAGCCCTCGAACTGTTCAAGCTGCCGCGCACCCTTGGCAGCTCGGACGAAGGCGAAGATGTCACCGTCGGCATCGGCCGCTTCGGCCCTTTCGTCAAGATCGGTTCGACCTATGCGTCGCTGACCAAGGAAGACGATCCGTACACGATCGAACTGCCGCGCGCCCTCGAACTGGTCCGGGCCAAGGCCGAGGCCCTGGCCAACCGGATCATCCAGGACTTCGGCAATGGCATCCAGGTGCTGAACGGGCGCTACGGCGCCTACATCACCGACGGCGACAAGAACGCTCGGATCCCGAAGGACCGCGAGCCGAAGAGCCTGAGCGAGGCCGAGTGCGTGGAACTGCTCGCGGCTGCGCCGTTCCGGCCAAAACGCGGCTTCGGCAAGGGCGCCAAGGGCAAGCCGGCCGGCAAGAAGACCGCCGAAACGGCAGCCACCGCCAAGCCGGCTGCGAAGAAGGCCGTCAAGAAGACCGCGGTGAAGAAAGCGGCCGGCAAAAAGACCGCCACGAAGAAGTCAGCTGCGAAGAAAGCGCCGGCGAAAAAGGCCGGCTCGAAGTCGTCGGCGGCCAAGAAGGTGGCGAACAAGGCCTCGGCGTCGGCGTCCAGCGTCGACAACTGACGCCGGCCTGTTGCGCGAGACGTCGTCGCGCCGGGTGGCGGGCATCGATCGAACAGGAACCGATGCAGCCGGAAATCTGATCGAAGGTCGTCGATGCGTTCGGGGCACTTGAGCGGCCGACGCCAATACGCGACGCTATCACCGGGGATTTGATCAGGGATTGAGGGAGGAGCATGTCTGCAGTCATCGAGCCCGGCGAGCGGGACGATCGTTCCGGCGCGTTCGCGCTGCTGGAGGGCGAGGATCCCGGCCGCGTATTCGCCTGGCGCGAGGGCCGTCCTGTCAGCGTCGCCGAATTTCTGGCCGACGTCCGCCAGCTGCGCCCGCTGCTGCCCGGAGCGGGCAGCGCCATCAACCTCTGCGACGATCGCTACGTCTTCACAGCGGCCCTGTGCGCGGCGGCCTCGCTCGGACGAACCACCTTGCTGCCCTCTTCGCGGGCCCGCCAGGCCATCGCCGACGCGCAGTCCGAGCATGCCGGCGCCTGCGTACTCGGCGACTCAGCCACCTGCGAGATCAGCGAACACATGGTGCGCCTGCCGCGGCTCGACGGCGCCCCTGCGCACCGCGCTGCGGAATCCTGTGGAGTTGTTCCGACTGACATCGCAGTCATCGGATTCACCTCCGGCAGCACCGGAGCGCCCAAGCCCAATGCAAAGACCTGGGAGGGTTTCCGGATCGGCAGCCGCTTGAACAGCGACGTGTTGTGTGCGGCGATGGCGCTCCAGCGCGGCAGCGTGGCCCATGTCGTTGCAACCGTGCCGGCACAGCACATGTACGGCATGGAGCTGTCGGTCCTGCTGCCCCTGTTCGGGCCATTCGCGGTTCATTCCGGGCGACCGTTCTTCCCGGCGGACATCGCCCGGGCACTCGAACAGATTCCGGCACCGCGGCTGTTGGTGACCACACCGGTCCATTTGCGCGCGATTCTGCACGACGCGGTCGAACTGCCACCGATCGCTGCCATCGTCTCGGCAACGGCGCCCCTGTCGGCCGACCTCGCGGCGCAAGCCGAGGCGCGACTGGGCGCGCCGCTGATCGAGATGTTCGGGTCGACCGAAACCTGCGTCATTGCCCACCGGCGCACGGCCAGTGAAACCGACTGGATCCTGCACGAGGGTGTTTCCCTGCAACCGCAACCCGACGGCACGCTGGTCAATGCCCGCCACCTGCAGCAGGCGGTGGCCCTGCAGGATATCGTCGAAGTGCTGCCCGGAGGACGCTTCAGGCTGCGCGGGCGCAATGCCGATCTGCTCGAGATTGCCGGCAAGCGCGCGTCGCTGGCCGACCTGACCCGGCGCCTGCAATCGCTGGACGGAGTCCGGGATGCGGTCGTGTTTCAGCTCGAAGCTGAACCCGGTTCGCCGATCCAACGCATAGCAGCACTCGCCGTCGCGCCCGGACGTTCCGAAAAGAGCCTGCTGGCCGAAATGCGCCATGCGATCGACCCGCTGTTCCTGCCGCGGCCCTTGCGCCTGGTCGATGCATTGCCGCGCAATGAGACTGGCAAGCTGCCGAGGTCCGCCTTGCTGGCCGCATTGAGAAATACATAGTCACATCAAGGAATTACGGCGCTTTGGTACCTGAGCTGGCGCGCATTCCCGGCAAATCGCAGGCATAAAATTGCCCCGAGGGCCAGGGGGAGCCCTCGGGGCGGGGTTCGAAAACCGGTCTGGGGAGGGACCGATCTCCGGGGGATCCAGCCAGGGAGGTGGGTGGATCCGGGGGTGCCGTTGCGTGCACCCGGATGATAAGACGCGGGTTGGCAGGAATAAGTTTCGCGCTCCGAAAAATATTTCCGGGCGCGTTTATCCGCTATTCACCTTTCCGGTCCGGGCTGTTACGGGTGCTCAATGTGCCTCGTCCCAGTTGGCGCCCACGCCGATGTCGACGACCAGCGGAACATCAAGCTCGGCGGCACCCGCCATGCGTGCACGCACGCCGTCGCGAATGCTTTCGACGCTGTCTTCGCGGACCTCGAAGACCAGTTCGTCATGAACCTGCATGAGCATGCGCGCTTCACCCGCACGCTCCGCCAGCCAGTGGTCGACTGCGATCATGGCGCGCTTGATGATGTCGGCGGCGGTGCCCTGCATCGGTGCGTTGATCGCTGCGCGCTCGGCTCCGGCGCGTTGCGCCTGGTTGCGGGAGCCGATGCTGTCGAGGTAGAGGCGGCGCCCGAACACGGTTTCCACGTAGCCATCCTGATGGGCCTGCTCGCGGACCCGGTCCATGAATTCGCGAACGCCCGGATAGCGATTGAAGTAGCGGGCGATGTAGTCCTGCGCCTCACCGCGGCCGATGCCGAGCTGGCGGGCCAGGCCGAATGCGCTCATGCCATACATCAGACCGAAATTGATCGCCTTGGCCGCGCGTCGCTGCTGCGCATCGACATCGGCCAGCGGCACCGAGAAGACTTCTGCGGCCGTGCTGCGGTGGATGTCCTGGTCGCCGTGAAAGGCAGCCAGCAGGCCGGCATCGCCGGACAGATGGGCCATGATCCTTAGCTCGATCTGCGAGTAGTCGGCGGCGAGGATCCTGTATCCGGGTGGGGCGATGAAGGCCTGGCGAATCCGTCGTCCTTCCTCGGTGCGCACCGGTATGTTCTGCAGGTTGGGATCGGACGAGGAAAGGCGTCCGGTCGCGGCAGTGGCCTGGTGATAGCTGGTATGCACGCGCCCGGTTCGCGGATTGACGATCTCCGCGAGCTTTTCGGTATAGGTCGAGCGCAGCTTGGCCAAGCCGCGGTATTCGAGTATCAGTCGCGGCAATTCGTGGGCATCGGCAATTGCTTCGAGCGCCTCCTCGTTGGTCGAGGGCTGTCCCTTGGGTGTCTTCATGACCACCGGCAGCTTCAGCTCGTCGAACAACAGCGCCTGCAGTTGCTTCGGCGAATCGAGGCTGAAGTTGCGACCGGCGATCTCATGGGCCTGGGTGGTCAGCTCGTGCATGCGCCTGGCCAGCTGACGGCCCTGGGTGCGCAAGGCCTCGACATCGACGAGTACACCGGTCTGTTCCATGCGCGCGAGCACGGGTATCAGCGGTATTTCGATGTCGCGGTAGACCGAAGCGAGCTTCGGCTCGGCTTCGAGCTGCGGCCAGAGCGCATGGTGCAGGCGCAGCGTGATATCGGCATCTTCGGCCGCATAGCGGGTTGCGGTGTCGATATCGACCTGCGAGAACAGGATCTGCTTGGCGCCCTTGCCGGCAACGTCCTCGAAGTGGATGGTCTGATAGTCCAAGTGGCGCTTGGCCAGCGTATCCATGTCGTGGCGCGAAGCCGTGGAGTTCAGCACGTAGGACTCGAGCATCGTGTCGTGGGCCACCCCGGCGACCTCGATTCCGGCATTCGAGAGGACGTTGATATCGTATTTGGCGTGCTGGGCAAGCTTGGCCCTGGTCTTGTCCTCGAGCAGCGGCTTGAGCGCGGCGAGTACCGCGGACCGGTCGAGTTGTCGCGGCGCGCCGGGATAGTCGTGTGCCAGCGGGATGTAGGCTGCGGACCCGGCCTCGACCGAAAACGACACTCCCACGATCTCCGCCCGCATCGAGTCGATCGATGTGGTTTCGGTGTCGAAGCAGACCAGATCGGCGGATTCGATCAGGCGCAGCCAATGCTCGAAACGGTCCTGTTCGAGCACCGTCTCATAGATGCCAGCTACCGCTGGAGTTTTTTCGGCCGAGCGATCGTCCGACGCGCGCTTTGCGGCCGACGGCTCGCCCGTGAGCGCTTCCCGGGCCACGTCCTGACTGGCTGACTTGCCCTCGAGGTCCTTAAGGGCAGCATTGAATTCGTAGCGACGGTAGAGCGTGGCGAGTGTCTCGACGTCGGGCTCACGCAAGGCGAGGTCGGTCGCACCGACGTCCAGCGCCACGTCGGTCTTGATGGTCACCAGTTTCCGCGACAACGGCAGGTGCCCCAGCGCCTGGCGCAGATTCTCGCCGATCTTGCCGCCGACCTCGCCGGCACGCCGGATCACCTCGTCGAGCGAACCGTACTCGGCGATCCATTTTGCCGCCGTTTTCGGCCCGCACTTGTGCACGCCGGGTACGTTGTCGACGGTGTCTCCGGTCAATGCGAGGAAATCGACGATGCGTTCTGGCGGCACGCCGAATTTCTCGATCACGGCGTTGCGGTCCATCGAGGTCCTTGTCATCGTGTTGACCAGCGTGATGTGCGGCGACACGAGTTGGGCGAAATCCTTGTCGCCGGTGGAGATCACGACATCGATGTCCTGCGCCTCGGCCTGGCGGGCCAGGGTGCCGATGACATCGTCGGCCTCGACCCCAGCGACCCTGAGAATCGGAAAGCCGAGCGCCGCGACGATCGCGAGCATGGGCTCGACCTGGGCCTTCAGGTCCTCCGGGGTCGGCGCTCTGTTGGCCTTGTATTCGGCATACATTTCGTCGCGAAAGGTCGGCCCGGAGGCATCGCTGACAAAGGCGACATATTCGGGATTCTCCTTCAGCGTCGCACGCAGCATGTTGACCACGCCGAACAGCGCCCCGGTCGGCTCGCCGGCCGCATTGCTGAGCGGCGGCAGGGCATGGAAGGCCCGAAACAGGTAGGAGGACCCGTCGATCAGGACGAGACGTTTGCGCGGCGTCTGCATGTGCGTGGATGGCTTGTGCGGGCGGGGCAGCTTGGCTCGCGAAAGCCCGGAATGCAACGCCCGGCATGGCAAATCGATTCCGCCATGGCTGCACGAAAAGCGGTGGGGCATGGTCCGGGTTGGCCAAGCAGAGCTGGCGCCCTCAGCGGGTACGCCTGTCCCGCCCTTGATGAAGGTCAACAAATCACGAGGTCAAGTTGCGTACAGTCGAGCTGGGCTATGCTTGAGCCGACATCAGGAGATCTTCCCATGAACCGTTTGTTGGTCGTTGCAGTTCTTGCAGGGGTTGTTTTCGGGGCGCCCGCATCGGCAGAGGAGTCAAAGCCTGCGACAGACGCCGCTCCGAAGTTCCAGAGCGCGCCGCCGCCACCGGGGATGGATGAGAGCGGCGTGCCGTCCGCAACGGCGCCCCAAGCCGGCGCCGAAACCTTGAAGCCGAACATGCCGGACACGCGTCCGGTCCGCGACAAGGCTTCGCGCAGCAAGGACCGCACAGCCGCGCAGATCGAAGCCAACAGCGACTCGGTGACCGAGCGCACCGAGGGTTCGGACACGATTACCGAATACCGAGAGAAGGGAAAACTGCGAATGGTCCGGATTCGCCCGCAAAACGGACCGGAGCACATCTATGTCGATCAGAACGGCGATGGCCGGCTCGACAAGGATCCGCTTGAAGGTCCCGTGGCGCCGGTTTATTTCACGATCTACGAATGGAACTGATTGGTAGCTGATTTTCCTTACCAGTCCCTCGGCCTGAGGTACTCGCCCAAGCGTGCCTCGGCGCTACCGGCTTCGGGCTGGTAGCCGTACTCGTAGCGGACGCGGGGGGGCAGGCTCATCAGGATGGATTCGGCGCGCCCGCCGGACTGCAGTCCAAACAGGGTGCCGCGGTCGTAGACGAGGTTGAATTCCACGTAGCGACCGCGCCGATAAAGCTGGAACTCGCGCTCGCGCTCGCCGTAGGGGGTGGCTTTTCTGCGCTCAACGATGGGCGCATAAGCCCTCAGGAAACCGTCGCCCACACCTTGCATGAAGGCGAAACAGCGCTCGAACCCACCCTCCTGCAGATCGTCGTAGAACAGCCCGCCGACGCCGCGCGTTTCATTGCGATGCCTGAGGAAGAAGTACTCGTCGCACCACTTCTTGTAACGCGCGTAGGCCAAGTCGCCGAGCGGCTGGCAGACTTCCCTGGCGATTCCATGCCAGTGACGCACGTCCTCGTCGAACGGGTAATAGGGCGTCAGGTCGAATCCGCCGCCGAACCACCAGACAGGCTGCACCCCTTCGGCGCTGGCTTCAAAGAAGCGCACGTTCATGTGCGTCGTCGGCACATACGGGTTCAAGGGATGAAAGACCAGCGAAACGCCCAGGGCGGTCCAGCTGCGGCCGGCCAGTTCCGGGCGGTGCTGGGATGCGGATGGCGGCAGCGTGCTCCCCGAGACCCGTGAAAAGCCGATGCCTGCCTGTTCGAAGACGCCGCCGTTGGCGAGGATGCGGGTCCGTCCGCCACCACCCTCAGCGCGGGTCCAGAGGTCCTCCTTGAAGCGTTCCTTGCCATCCAGCGCCTCGACTGACTGGCAAATCCTGTCCTGCAGGCCGGTCAGATAGGTTTCAATGGCGCTCAGGTGATCAGACGGCTCGGCCATGGGGTGTGCGTCGCTAGTATGGGGAAGCGCGAGACTACCAGCTGATCAGGGTTGCGCAATGGCTCGCGCAGCTGCGCCGCCGGCTGCAAGAGTTCCGCCCAATGCTCGGTCGAGCGGGAGTTCAGGGTTGGATGCTCAGCGTTGACCTACTTTCCCACACACTTGCGCATGCAGTATCATCGGGGCTGAGAGGCTTAACTGCCGTGTTCGGGATGGGAACGGGTGTGACCCTCTCGCTATGGTCACCCAAAGTCGTTTGAGCTTCGAGTTCTACTGATATTTGACGGGCGATCCACAAATCGCTTCCAAGAGCGGAAAGTCTGTATACAGGGTGTATTTTATGGTCAAGCCGAACGGGCTATTAGTAGCAGTTAGCTTCGTACATTACTGCACTTCCACACCTGCCCTATCAACCTGGTCGTCTTCCAGGGCCCTTATTAGCTTGCGCTTGGGAAATCTCATCTTGAGGAAGGTTTCGCACTTATATGCATTCAGCGCTTATCCTGACCGAACTTCGCTACCCAGCCGTGCCACTGGCGTGACAACTGGATCACAAGAGGTTCGTCCACCCCGGTCCTCTCGTACTAAGGGCAGATCCTCTCAAATTTCCTGCGCCCACCACAGATAGGGACCGAACTGTCTCGCGACGTTCTGAACCCAGCTCACGTACCGCTTTAATAGGCGAACAGCCTAACCCTTGGGAGCTTCTACACCCCCAGGATGCGATGAGCCGACATCGAGGTGCCAAACCGGAGCGTCGATGTGAACTCTTGACTCCGATCAGCCTGTTATCCCCGGCGTACCTTTTATCCGTTGAGCGATGGCCCTTCCATTCAGAACCACCGGATCACTATGTCCTGCTTTCGCACCTGCTTGACTTGTAGGTCTCGCAGTCAACCTGGTTTATGCCATTGCACTCGAAGGAGGATTTCCAAACCTCCTGAACCAAGCTTCGAGCGCCTCCGTTACCGTTTAGGAGGCGACCGCCCCAGTCAAACTACCCGCCTAACAATGTCCCTCTCCCGGATCACGGGAGTAGGTTAGAAGCACAGAACGATCAGGGTGGTATCTCAATGTTGGCTCCACCGAACCCAAGAGTCCGGTTTCAAAGCCTCCCACCTATGCTGCGCAGACCGCCCCACGATTCATTGTTAGGGTGCAGTAAAGGTGCACGGGGTCTTTCCGTCTAGTGGCGGGCATCCGGCGTCTTCACCGGAACCACAAGTTCGCCGGGCAGGTTGTTAAGACAGTCGCAGGATCGTTACGCCATTCGTGCAGGTCGGAACTTACCCGACAAGGAATTTCGCTACCTTAGGACCGTTATAGTTACGGCCGCCGTTCACCGGGGCTTCAATTCAGAGCTTCGCCTTGCGGCTAACCCCTCCTTTTAACCTTCCGGCACCGGGCAGGCGTCAGCCCCTATACGTCGTTTTTGTGACTTTGCAGAGACCTGTGTTTTTGTTAAACAGTCGCCCTGCGCTATTCTCTGCGGCCCACGTCTGAGGTGGGCACCCCTTCTCCCGAAGTTACGGGGTCAATGTGCCTAGTTCCTGAACAACCTATCACCCGAGCGCCTTAGAATACTCATCTCGACCACCTGTGTCGGTTTGTGGTACGGACTCCCTTGGCCCTTAGCGGCTTTTCCTGGCAGACGAACCGGCGGATTTGCCTGTCCGGTCCTCTTCTCCCCCAACAGTGGAAACCATTGCCACTGCCAAGCTCAAAGCTGCGTCCCCGCATCGGTATCTCCTTAGGAGGTCACGGAATATTAACCGTGTGTCCATCGGCTACGCCTTTCGGCCTCACCTTAGGCTCCGACTAACCCTGAGCGGATTAACCTTTCTCAGGAAACCTTAGTCTTACGGCGGCCAGGGTTCTCACCTGGCTTATCGCTACTTATGCTGGCAGAGTCACTTCTGTCCGCTTCAACAGTCCTTTCGGTCTGCCTTCAACGCTGAACAGAACGCTCTCCTACCGCCTGTTCCGAAGAACAGACCCGCGACTTCGGTACCATGCTTGAGCCCCGTTGGATTGTCGGCACCGGGCGGCTCGACCAGTGAGCTATTACGCTTTCTTTAAAGGATGGCTGCTTCTAAGCCAACCTCCTGGCTGTCTTAGCCTCCCGACTTCCTTTCCCACTTAGCATGAATTTGGGGACCTTAGTCGGCGGTCTGGGCTCTTTCCCTTTCGACAATGAAGCTTAGCCCCCACTGTCTGACTCCTGCGCTTTCGTTCCCGGCATTCGAAGTTTGGTTGGATTCGGTAACCTGGGAAGGCCCCTAGTCCATTCAGATCTCTACCACCGGGACGGACCACGCAAGGCTAGCCCTAAAGCTATTTCGGAGAGAACGAGCTATCACGGAGTTTGATTAGCCTTTCACCCCTACCCTCAGCTCATCCGAGCTGTTTTCAACCAACACCGGTTCGGGCCTCCATCAGCTGTTACACTGACTTCACCCTGGCCAAGGGTAGATCACCCCGCTTCGCGTCTTTTCCCAGCGACTTATTCGCCCAGTTAGGACTCGCTTTCGCTTCGGCTCGCTTTCGCTTAACCTTGCCACTGAAAAAAACTAGCCAGCTCATTATTCAATAGGCACGAGGTCAGGCTCGTAAGGCCCTCCCACTGCTTGTAAGCATGCGGTTTCAGTTACTGTTTCACTCCCCTAGCAGGGGTTCTTTTCACCTTTCCCTCACGGTACTAGTTCACTATCGGTCGCGATCGAGTATTTAGCCTTGCCAGATGGTCCTGGCGGATTCCCACAGGATTTCACGTGTCCCGCGGTACTCAGGAGCCACGATAGGAGGATTGCATTTTCGACTACAGGGTTATCACCTTCTTTGACCGCTCTTTCCAAAACGTTCGTCTAATGCTTTCCTATCCCATTTTGACTACTCCCTCAACGTCCCGGTCTCCTTTCGAAAACCCGGCCGCCGGGGGAGTAATTGTGGTCCTACAACCCCAGGCTCTCCTTGCGAATCGCCTGGTTTGGGCTGTTCCGATTTCGCTCGCCACTACTTTCGGAATCTCGATTGATTTCTCTTCCTCCGGGTACTGAGATGGTTCACTTCCCCGGGTTCGCTCCATACGCCTATGGATTCAGCGCATGGTACCTGGTGTTCACACCAGGTGGGTTGCCCCATTCGGAAATCTCCGGATCACAGGTTGCTTGCACCTCCCCGAAGCATATCGTCGCTAGCCACGTCCTTCGTCGCCTGATCGCGCCAAGGCATCCTCACGCATGCTCTTAGTAGCTTGACCATAAAATAAACGCCGTACACAGAACTTTCGAGAATAACCAGATTCATCTCCACCCCCTCGCGAGGGCGAATTTCCTCTGATCCATTCGTTGTTCGCTCTTGCTCCATCCCCTTCATTTCTTCCAGGAATGGACGGCAACTTGCGGATTTACCCGTCAAATATTCAGTTTTCAATGAGCTTTCCGGTTTTGCGCCGGTTCCCGCCCTTCCGGACGGGCGCCCTGATCAGCTCAGGAGACGGTGTTCTTTGAACTCGCGTCCAAAAACCAGCGTCTTCTAGTCTGCTCAAGACTCTTTATTGGTGGGCCTGGGTAGATTCGAACTACCGACCTCACCCTTATCAGGGGTGCGCTCTAACCAACTGAGCTACAGGCCCGTATTGGATACTGGTGGAGCTGATCGGGATCGAACCGACGACCTCCTGAATGCAAATCAGGCGCTCTCCCAGCTGAGCTACAGCCCCCTGTTTCGTGAGAAGAAGGCGGCCGGCTTTCCAGCCGGCCGCCTCAACTCCTCAACAGGTTTTTCGAGGCCGGTTGAACGCGACACCAGGAGTCCTGCTCACTGGCTTGAGTCAAATATCGTGGGGAAATCTCGAGTGGAGATCCGGAACACGAATTGAATTCATACTGCAATCCAATCCGTTGGAACAGCCCCAACCCGAAGGCCAGGTCTCCGCCGTACACAGCGGATACTGTTCAGTTTCTCTCTTAGAAAGGAGGTGATCCAGCCGCAGGTTCTCCTACGGCTACCTTGTTACGACTTCACCCCAATCATGAGTCACACCTTGGACCGCTGCCTCCCTTGCGGGTTAGCACGCAGGCTTCTAGTACAACCCACTTTCGTGATGTGACGGGCGGTGTGTACAAGGCCCGGGAACGTATTCACGGCAGCATGCTGATCTGCCATTACTAGCGATTCCAGCTTCACGCAGGCGAGTTGCAGCCTGCGATCCGGACTGAGACCGGTTTTTTGCGATTTGCTCCCCCTCGCGGGTTGGCGTCGCTTTGTACCGGCCATTGTAGCACGTGTGTAGCCCTGGACATAAAGGCCATGATGACTTGACGTCGTCCCCACCTTCCTCCAACTTATCGCTGGCGGTCTCCTGAGAGTTCCCAACTGAATGATGGCAACACAGGACAAGGGTTGCGCTCGTTGCGGGACTTAACCCAACATCTCACGACACGAGCTGACGACAGCCATGCAGCACCTCGACCGGACCCCCTTGCGAGGTAACCGTGTTTCCACGATCGTTGACCGGCCGTTCGAGCCCAGGTAAGGTTCTTCGCGTTGCGTCGAATTAAACCACATGCTCCACCGCTTGTGCGGGCCCCCGTCAATTCCTTTGAGTTTCAGCCTTGCGACCGTACTCCCCAGGCGGCGAACTTAACGCGTTAGCTACGGCACGCACCCAATGAAGAGCGCACACCAAGTTCGCATCGTTTAGGGCGTGGACTACCAGGGTATCTAATCCTGTTTGCTACCCACGCTTTCGTGCCTCAGCGTCAGTTATGGTCCAGAAAGCCGTCTTCACCTCCGGTGTTCCTCCTGATATCTACGCATTTCACCGCTACACCAGGAATTCCACTTTCCTCTCCCACACTCTAGTCTGCCAGTTTCCGGCGCACCCTCCCAGTTGAGCCAGGAGATTTCACACCGAACTTGACAAACAGCCTACGCACTCTTTACGCCCAGTAATTCCGAACAACGCTTGCTGCCTACGTATTACCGCGGCTGCTGGCACGTAGTTAGCCGCAGCTGCTTCTGCAGGTACCGTCATTATCGTCCCTGCCGAAAGAGCTTTACACCCCGAAGGGCTTCATCGCTCACGCGGCGTCGCTGCATCAGGGTTTCCCCCATTGTGCAAGATTCCCCACTGCTGCCTCCCGTAGGAGTCTGGCCCGTGTTTCAGTGCCAGTGTGGCCGTGTGCCCTCTCAGGCCGGCTACCGATCGATGCCTTGGTGAGCCATTACCTCACCAACTAGCTAATCGGCCGCGGGCTCTTCTGTCAGCGTCTTGCGACTTTCTCCTCTCGGACTTATGCGGTATTAGCTTCGGTTTCCCAAAGTTATTCCCCACTAACAGGTAGATTACCCACGTGTTACTCACCCGTGCGCCACTTTACTCAGGGATTGCTCCCCTTTCTCGTTCGACTTGCATGTGTTAAGCGCGCCGCCAGCGTTGATTCTGAGCCGGGATCAAACTCTCAAATGAAAGTTGTAGAGTTTGCTCCGGTTGAAACTCAAGATTTCTCACGGAATTGACTTCGCGTTCAACCAGATTTTCAATGATCTGAGCAGCTCCACCACCGATCCCGAAGGAAGAATGATTCACTGCCGGCCTCGAAAGGCGTTTTGGCGCGCACTTGCCTGACCCGGCTTCACCGGGCACTCACAAGTTCCTTGCCAAAAAGTCGGGAAACTTGAAAACCGCTTCGACTCTCACGGGCCGCACCAGCTCAGCGACTCACGTCACCCCACTGGCGTTCATTGCTGCCCATCTGCCAGAGTACCAGACGTTCCAGACTTTCGCAAGCCCTTCCGTCCCAACCGCACTCAAGCGTCTGTCGCGGCTACGTCCCCCAGAATAGCAGCACAGATCGTCCTTGTGCAATCTTTTTTTCACAAAAGTTTCTTCCGCATTGACACCCCCTGCAACCTGACGCTGCTTCTTCCTTCCCAATGCCTGCATTTTCAATACGTTGGGCGCTTTCCGCTTGACCTGCGCCCCCAGGACCGCCCGCCATTCAACCATCCCGTTCCTGGTCAGCCCACCGGCCGGCCAATCCGCCGCCCGATACTACTTATCACCACCCCTGACACGATCACGACAACACATCCGATCACATTGAACCAGAGGAACGTGATCTCTGTGCCAAATCGCGTCGCAAAAATCGCGGCCTCCCCCAGCAGAACCCCATAGAACGCCCCCCGCCCCGTAACTCTGGGAAAGAAGAACGCCAGCCCGAAGACCCCCAGCAGCCCACCATAAAACAGCGATCCCAACATGTTCACGGCCTCGATCAGCGACCCCAGATTGGTCGCATACTGCGCTGTCACCACCGCGTACAGCCCCCAGAATCCCGTCGCCCAGCGCGACGCCCGCAGGTAATGCCCGTCATCGGCCTCCTTCTTCATGTGCCGCCGGTACACGTCGATCACTGACACAGTCGCCAGCGAGTTGATCTCCGCCGAGATCGTACTCATCGCCGCCGCGAAAATCGCCGCCATGATCAGCCCGACCACCCCCACCGGCATATACTTGGTCACAAACGACAGAAAGATGTAGTTCGTGTCATTAAACCCTTCGTGCCCGGCCAGGGTCGCGGCTTTGGCCCGGGCCACGTCCATCGCCTTCTGCGCCGCCTTGAACTCCGCTTCCGTCCCCGGCAGCGCCTCCGCCGCCGCTTTCCGGGCAGTCCACGCCACGTTGAACTCACGCTCCACCGCCTCGTACCCCGCCGCCTGCTCCGCCTTCGCCTGTACCCCCGGATCAAACACCACCGGCGGCTTCGTGAACGTGAAGAAAACAAAGACCATCGCCCCAATGAACAGGATGAAGAACTGCATCGGGATCTTCGCCACGGCATTGAACAACAGGCTCAACTTCGCCTGCGCGATGGATTTGCCCGTCAGATACCGCTGCACCTGGCTCTGATCGCACCCAAAGTACGCCAGCGCCAGGAACATCCCACCGATCACGCCGCTCCACACGTTGTAGCGGTCGTTCAGATCGAAAGTCCACACCGCCGGATTCAGCCGTCCCGCCGCGCCCGCCACCTGCAGCGCCCCGCCCAGATCCACCGGTGAAAGCCACAGCGCCGTCGCCAGTGCCGCCACCAGTCCCAGCGTCATCACCAGCATCTGGACGAAATCCGTCCACGTGACCGCCGCGATCCCCCCAGAGACCGTGTAGCCGATCACCGTCAACCCCATCAGAAGCGTCGTAACCTCCGCCGGCCACCCCATGATCACCGTCAGCACCAGCGCCGGCGCCGACAGCGCCACGCCCACCGCCAACCCTCTTTGAATCAAAAAGATCACGCTGACCAGCGCCCGCGTCCGCGCGTCAAACCGCCGCTCCAGGTACTCGTACGCCGTGTACACCCCGCTCGCGTGGAACCGCGGCGCCACGTACGCCGCAATGATGATCATCGCCAGCGGCAGCCCGAAGTAGAATTGCACGAAGCGCATCCCATCCACGTAGCTCTGCCCAGTCGTCGAGATAAACGTGATCGCGCTCGCCTGCGTCGCCATGATCGAGAGCGCCATGGCGTACCAGGGCATCGTCTTGCCCGCCAGCAGGTACTTCTGCGTCGTGTCGCTGCCCCGCCCCCGCCACAACCCGTACAACACAATCCCCGCCAGTGAAACCGCCAGCACCGCCCAGTCCAGCGGTCTCACCGGTTAAAGACCCTCGTGAAGATCGAAAAGAGGACGATCACGGCCACCAGATAAAGACCCACCGCCCAATACAGCCGCCGCCAAGACCCAAATACCGGCGGCCGTTCCTGTTCTTCGCTCATGGACCGACGCCTCCGCTCACCAGATTCGCAAACAGCCGGTACGCCCCCGGCACGCCCGCAGGCAACTGCCGGAAGAAACTCAGGGAAGTCAGAACATACCACCCCCGGCCGGTTCGCGCGGCGAGCAGGCCGCTCCGCAGTGGCTCTTCGCCGGGGTCATTCATCTCCAGCAGCGCGTCATAGCCCGAGTCCCATTCACCTGGGAAGTACAGCCCGCGCTCCTGCACCCAGCCCTCGAAATCCGCCGCCGTGATCGCGTTCGGCCCCTGTAGCAGCACGTGATCTGGCTTCAGTACCCGGACATCCGCCTCCTCCACCGTCACGCGGTCGCGGCTGATCTTCACCGGCAGAGGACCCACGTTCTTCAGCGTTCCCGCCTCGCTCCCGAAAAAAACCCCGTCCTGGATGTTGTACTGCACCACCACCGTCCCGCCGGCCCGCGCGAACTCTTTCAACCGCTCGTGCGCGCTCCGCAAGTCCTCGCGCACGTTCCAGGCCCGGACGCCCGTCACAATCGCCTGATACCGTGACAGCTCCCCGTGCGCCAGCGCGGCCGCGTCCAGTATTTCGACCTCCGCCCCCATCTGCCGCAGCGCCGCGGGCACCTCGTCGCCCGCCCCCATCACATAGCCGATCCGCTTGGCCGTCATTTGGACATCCGCCCGAACCACCCGCGCCGACGCCGGCGGCTGAATCGTCTGCACGGGAATGTGCTCGTATTCAATCCGCGTCACCTCGTGCGCGCCCTCCACCGTCAACACACCCCCAGTCGCGCCCGGCGTCACCTGGAAGACGATCGCCTTCTGCTCACCCTTCTCCTTCGCCTCAAAAGCCACCTCCGCCGGTTCCACCCTCCACCCCGCTGGCGTCTTCAGCCGCAGCACCGCCTTTGCCCCGCCGGCCAGCGCCCGCGCCTCCACTGTCACGGGCCTCGCCTTCGTGTCTGGAAACAGCAACGAATGCGCCGGAATTCGCACCGCCACCGCGGGAGCCACCGCGAACGGCCGCGTCATCTCGCCCCGGACCCGGTCCACATACCGGCACTCCACCGGCCTCTTCAGCACAATCCGCTCGCCCCCAACCCGGATCAAAAACTCCGCCTCCAGCGCTGGCGCGCCCTCCGCCCACCCAATCGCCTCCGGCGGCACTGTATACAGATTCCCCGCCGCTGGACGCGCCAGCCAGAACGGCTGCGTCCACGCCTGTCCCTCCGGAATCCGAAACTGCGCGCTCGCTGTCACCGCTTTGTTCCGCGCCAGCCCCGCCCGTTGGTCGAACACGACTGGCGCACCCGGCATCCCCGTCACCGCCACCCGCTCCAGCGTCACCCCTTCGGCCATCCGGCTCACCGCCGTCAGCGTCAGCCGGACCGTCTCCCCCGGCGCCGCCTCCCCCACGTTCACGCTCACATCCAGCCACAACCCCGCCGCCAGAGCGATCGCTTCATCCGCTTCCTCGACACGCGCCTTGGCGTCCACCTGCACCAGCGCCGCTATCCGCCGCCGCGCCTCCACCAACGCGCCCAACACCCGCTCCGGGTGATTCACGTCAAACTCGCGGTCGGCCCGCGCCAGCGCCTCTTCCACGGACGCTCCCCCCGGTATCCGGGCCCAGCTCAAGTCCAACCCCTCCAGCCAGTCCGTCTCCGCCGCCGCCCCATCAACCACGAACAGGTGGTTCGCCACGCTCCCCCGCCGCTCCGCCGAGCCCATCCCCTGGCTCCGGTGCTGGCTCCGGCTGATCCCCGCCAACTCCCCGTACGAATACCCCACCAGCGCGTCAAACTCGCCCAAATCCACCCGCAAACCCTTGGCCATCTGTTCGAGCTCCTGCTCCTGCGCCCGCGAGAAGCTGAACCCGTTCCATAACAGCCGCTTCGCCTGCCACGGACGCCCCCGCTCCGGGAATCGCGCCGGATCCGCCGCCGCCCGGAACGCCTCCTTCCCCAGCAGCGCAGAAGCCTGGTGATGCCCGTGCCCATCGCGTGGCGTTCCCGAGAACCGGTTCACGATCACATCCGGACGAAACTCGCGGATCACCTGCACAACATCGCCCAAAACCGCCTCGTGACCCCACTTTTCGAGTGATTCCGGCGCACTTTTGCTGAACCCGAAGTCGATTGCGCGCGTGAAAAACTGCTCCGCGCCGTCAATCCGCCGCGCCGCCAGCAACTCCTGCGTCCGGATCACCCCCAGCAGCGCCCCCTGCTCGCTGCCGATCAGGTTCTGCCCCCCCTCGCCACGCGTCAGCGACAAATACGCCGTCCGCAACTTCCGCCCCTGCGCGCAATACGCCAGAAATGCCGTGTTCTCATCGTCCGGATGCGCCGCGATCATCAACACCCGCCCCACGGTCCGCAACTTCTCGATCCGGTGCTTCAACTCCGCCGACCCCGGCGCACGCCGGACGGCCTGCGCCTCCAGCCCAACCGGCGCCAGCAGAAGCGCCATCCACAACAGTGCAGTTTTGGTCTGAGACATAGCGGATCCAGGGGAAGTTTCCCTATTGTATCCGCCTCGCAGGCAATTACGCCTTCCGCCGCCGCCCCACCACGGGTGGCGGCGTTTCCATTGATTCCACCCGCGCCACCCGCATCAGCGCGTGCCGCTCCCCACTCTCAGCCGGACGCGCCTTCCTCCCCAACTCCACATTCAACTCCGCCACGAACTGCTCGATCTGCTCCTGCATCGCCGCCATCTTTTCGCGCATGTTCAGGATGATCTCCACCCCCGCCAGATTGACCCCCAACTCCCGCGTCAACTCCAGAATCACTTCCAGCCGCTGCAGGTCCTCGTCCGTGTACAGCCGCGTGTTCCCCTCGCTCCGCGACGGCTTCAACAGCCCTTCCCGCTCGTACATCCGCAGCGTCTGCGGGTGAATCTCGTACTTCTCGGCTACCGCCGAGATCATGTATGCCGCTCTGGCCCGGGTCTTCGCCACGTCTCTATACCTTCGCCCACAGTTCAGCGCGCGGGTCTCGCCCGTCCACCTGCGCCAGTTGCTTCAACAACTCCCTCGTCCGCTCGTCCCGCACATCGGGCGATTGTATCGAAATTTCGACGATCTGATCCCCCCGCGTGCCCTTTCGCGCATTGAAAACACCCTTCTCCCGCAACCGGAACTTCTGCCCGTTCTGCGTTCCCTGCGGAATCTTCAGCAGCGCCCGGCCGTCGATCGTCGGCACCTCGATCTTCGCCCCCAACCCGGCTTCACTCACGCTCACCGGAACCCGGATCAGAATGTCGTCCCCTTCGCGTGAGAAGAACGAGTGCGGTTCCACCCGCACGGTAATGTACAGATCCCCCGCCGGCGCGCCCATCGTCCCCGCGTTGCCTTTCGCGGCCACGCGCAGGCGCGAGCCTTCCGACGCCCCCGCCGGAATCCGTACTTCCACACTTTCATCCGCCGCCACCCGGCCCTCGCCCCGGCATCGCGGACACGCATTCCGCAACCGTCCCGTCCCATTACACTTCGGGCACGTCAGGCTGAAGCGCATCGCACCCGCCATCTGCGTCACATTCCCCGACCCGTTGCACTGTGGACACGTATTTGAAGCCCCGCCCCCCGATCCCGTCCCCCGGCACGCCCCGCAGCCCTCCAGACGGTGAATGTTCAGCCGGACCTGCGCCCCCCGAATCGACTGCCAGAAATCAATCCGCAGCGCATACTCGAGATCCGAGCCCTTCTCCGGCGCCGGAGCGCCCGAATGCGGCCCACCTTCGCCTTTCCTTCCGAAAAACTGGCTGAACAGGTCGCTGAACCCCCCCCCCCCCCCCCCACCCCCCCCCCCC
>JAHCAR010000021.1 GCA_019634795.1 Dokdonella sp. | reverse complement strand
CGGGGCCGAAGCGGCAGGCGCGGCCGGCGCGCACCGGCATGTGGCAGTCCTGGCAACTGGAAACCACGCCGCCGTTGTCGCCGCCGAAACGTCCCTGCATGTCGACGCCACCGTCAGCGAACGCCGACAGCTTCCACTCGGAATAGGTGCGCTCCAGCGGAAAGTGGCTGGCCAGGTCCTCGCTTTCCGGCGGCGTGTCGAGCGCGTTGTAGCGATAGCTGCCGTCGGCCTGGCGGGTGAGGGCGACATTGCCGACGTCGTGGCAGGTTCCACACAGCGCGCTGCTGCGGTGGTAGGGCGAAACCAGCAGTTCGTGGGAGGCCTGGGCATCGCTGCGCGGCCCGCGCCGCACGCCATCCGGATCGAGCACGAACATGGCATTGCCGGTATGCGCGGGGACTGATTCCAGCGCATCCAGAACCGCGAGGTCCCGCGCCGGGCTCGAACCCTCGCGATAACGCGGATCGACCATGGCATGGCAGAAGTGGCAATCGACGCCGTCGCGGTCGCGCGCGTCGAGCGCGCTGCCATCGGCCACCTCGGCATGCCCGCTGACCACGGACATCGGTACGTGGCAGCGCAGGCAGAAGTAGCCGACGTTGGCGACATCCTGGTTGGCGGTGGCGAGTTGGGCAAGGAACAGCGGATCGCGGCCGCCGTTGGCCATCAGGCTGCCTTTCCAGCTTGCGTAAGGCTCCGCGCTGCTGCCGGTGGCGGAATGGCAGGCCGCGCATTGCTGCGGTGCCATGAAGGCGTCGGCATGTGCATCGCCTACCTGGGTGCCGGACAGATGGAAATCTCGCAGCGTGGCGGGAACGGGAAGCGCTGCGGCCAGGCGCGGGCATGCGACCAGCGCCAGTGCCATCGCCAGGGTCAGCCGTACATGCAGGCGCCAGCCCGGTTTCGGATCGACTCGCTTCATCGCGCCACCGCATTCAGCCCGCTGCGATGGTTGGGCGGCGCGCGAATTTGCGCATTGACGCAGGTCAAGCCCCCGGCCGACACCGTCCTGCGCTGGCGCAGACCGCGACTCCGTGGAGACCGAAGTCGCGGCCTGTCGGGATCAGCATTCCGTGCGGCGCAGCCGGTGCGCCGCTGCGGCGCGACTCAGTTGCAGAAGTCTCCGATCTTGTTCAGCTCCGTGGCCGTGTCGCTGAAGGTGTACTCGGCGTTGTCGCTGAAGAAGTAGTAGACCATGTTGTTCGGCAGCAGTACGACCGAGATGCCGCCGAAGCCGGACATGTACGGAATGTATTTGGCGCCGCTGCAGCCGAGGGCGGCGTCGGCCTTCCAGATCCAGAAGCCGTTGTCGTAGGAGTCGTAGGCGCTGCCGGCGTAGAGGCCGTGGTAGCTCGTGGTCTGCAGCACTTCGTTGACCATCGACGCCTTGAGCTTCTGCGTGCCGCCGATCGCGCCGCCGGCGTTGTTGGCCAGTTCGGCGAGCTTGACCACGTCGTCGCGATGGAAGGTCAGGCCGAAGCCGGAGACCTGCTGGTTGGCCGTGTCGAAGCTGCGCACCGAGGTCTTCGCGGTCGGGCTCAGCTTGAGCGGCGTGTAGAGGTTGGTGACCATCCAGTTGAAGCTGTCCTGGCCGAGGTACCGGTCCATGGCGCGGCCGAGCAGGTAGGTGTCGGAGGTGTGGTAGACCCAGGTCGTGCCAGGCGTTGCCTTGCGCGGGTAGCTGCAGGCGAAGCTGGTCATGCCGCTGTCGGTGTAGTCGAGGAAGAATCCGTTGAGCATCGCGGTCGAGCCCTCATCGACCTCGAAGCCTGAGTCGGTGTAGTTGCCGGTGGCCATGTCGAGCAGGTTCTCGAGCTTGACGTCGTTCCAGCGCGAGGAGGGGCAGGTCGAGACCTGGCTGTAGACACTGAGGTTCTTCACGCCCGGATAGAGTTGCTCGAGTGCCATCAGGCCGTAGGCACCGTAGGTCGATTTCGCCACCGAGTAGGAGGGCAGGTCGAGCACGTCGCAATACGGATAGGTGCCGTAACGGGTCTCGCAGCCGCCGGTGTAGTGCACGCCGTTGTAGGCGACGCCGAAGGCCGAGCGCGCGCTCGCGGTCTGCTCGCTGCCGATCGTCGCAATGACGACGCCGCTGCCCGGGTAGTCGGTGGCCAGCGCGCTGATCGGCTTTGTCGGCATGCGGTTGCTGACTTCGGTCGCGTAGTCGGACTTGATCGTCGCTGCGTTGGCCACCGTTGCCGGCGTGTAGCTCGCGCTGAGCCGGCCGTACAGGTTGAACTGGTAGTAGTTGCAGGTTTCCGAGGCGATCTCGTAGGCCACCGTTGAGATCGAGCCGTCGTTCTTGAACAGGAAGGTCAGCACGCCGTTGTGCGTGCAGTTGGCGCCGTATTCCTGCAGGGCGAACGGAATCGCCGCGCGCGAGAAACCGTTGTCGGAATTCTCGTTCCAGACGCGGCCCGGTTCGAGGATCAGCTCCCAGACCGTGTGCGAGGTGATCTGCAGGCCGCGGTTGACCGGGATCAGGTGCGTACCGTACTGAACGAACTGGTAGTTGAAGTTCGGCAACTTCTTGATGTTGGCCAGCGAGGCGTAGTTGTAGGTGTCGCGCACGCTGGACCAGCCTCGCTGGACCGCGGTGAAGCTCAGGGTGCCCTGGAAGGTATTGGTCGGGTTGGCCGCGCCGGCCGGCACGGCGAAGGCCGACAGGTCGAACAGACTGCCGGTCGCGGCGGTCTGCAGGGTCGTGTAGGTGAGGTCGCTGCGGCTGACCGAGCCATTGCCCGAGAGGCAATCGTAGTCGCAGCTCGGCGGCGGCGTGCCGGCGGTGCCGGTCAGAATGATGTTGTCGAAATAGCAGTAGTCGGCATTGTCGCCGCCGGCGGCGCGCAGGCGTACCTGCACGTTGGCGTTGTTGTCGATGCCGCTCGGCGAGGCGCTCGCCGTGTACAGGGTGACGCCGTCGTCCTGGCCGTTGACGACCGTGTTGACCGCGGTCCAGCTGCCGCCGCCATTGGTCGAGACCTCGGCCTTGCACTGGTCGCTGCCTTCGAGCAGCGAGGCGGCGATGCTGGTCGAGATCGACACGCCGGTGTAGCCGGTGGTCGGAATCGCCTGCGTGGCCGTCTTCGCATAGCGCAGGCGCAACGAGTAGTTGCCGGCGTAGAGGTTGGCGATCGCACTGGCGCCGGTGCCGCCGATCGTCCAGCCGTTGAAGTTTCCGTCCTGGAAATCGTCCGAGAAAATCGTCGCGGCGTGCGCCGGCACGGCGGCCAATGCGACAAGGATGACAAGGCAACGAATCGACAGGTGCATGGGGAACCTCCGCGCAAGGACAGGGTTGCAGCCAGATGCAGGGCTGCCGCGCGGGTGGGGGGGAAGGCGCCAGAAGGCGCACCCGCGGGCAGCCAGCCCGCAGCGTGCGCATCGCGGAGGTGGATTTGTAGGGCCAGTTGGCGCTGATCTGTCGGTCCAGACGGAGCGTTCAGCGCACCCACGGCTTTTGCAGGCGCCGCACCGGATGCGTCGTCGTCGCCGCAATTTCGTCGCTGATCAGGGCACGCCGCCGCAGGTGGCGGATGGCGGCCTGGACCGTGGACTTGGCGAGCCCGGTGCGCACCGAGATGTCCTGCAGGCTCAGGGCCACCGACGGCGTGCCTGCGCGTTCCGCTGCGCACATCAGGCACAGGTAGACGAGGAACGCGGCCGGCCTGCGATCGTGACCGACCAGATCGGGCAGCAGCACGTCCAGCACGTAGGGATCGATGGAATAGCGCTTCATGATTTTGAATGCTATAGCAGCCATCGCTACAAGGCACGCGCCCGCTGGGGCAGAATCGGGAGGCCGTGGCAGATGCCACGCCCGTCGCCCAAGGATTCCGCCATGATCACCCACCTGAAATTCGTCGGCGTGCCGGTCAAGGACCAGGACCGCGCGCTGGCCTTCTATACCGAGAAGCTCGGCTTCGCCATCGCCACCGACCAGCCGATGGGCCCCGGCATGCGCTGGATCGAACTGCGCATCGGCCAGTCGCCGACCCGCTTCGTCCTGTTCACGCCGCCCGGCCACGAAGACCGCATCGGCACCTTCTTCAACGGCTCGATCGCCTGCGACGACGTCGAGGCGACCGTGCGCCAACTCGAGAAGCGCGGCGTCGAGTTCGTCGAGCAGCCGACCAAGCAGCCCTGGGGCACGTTCGCCAAGTTCAAGGATTCCGAAGGCAATACCTTCGTGCTTTCTTCGTCATAGGCCTTCGCCTGCTACGAACGGAGCGGCTCAGGTTCCATGCGCGGTGTTGCTCGAATCGACGGCGTAATCGTCGCCGTAGTACTTCGCGGTCGTATGGGTGTGGAAGGCGATCGCCGAGACCGGCGGATACTTCGGTTCGCCGAGTCCGGGCAGCACCTCGAGGATCTCATCCTCCCAGACATAAACCGCCAGCGGAAACGAGACGCGCGCGCGGTGCATGGCCTCGGCCTGGCGCGGCTGGCTGACCCGGTGCGTGGTCGAGGGCAGGCGGTCGTTGCTGATGCGCTGCATGTAGTCGCCGGTGTTGAGGATGATGCTGCCGGGCGGGGCGTCGAGGCGGATCCATTTCATGTTGCGGCGGTTGAGCACCTGCAGGCCCTCGACGCTCGGTGCGGGCAAGAAGGTGAACAGGTCGACGTCTTCGTGGCCGAGCATGCGCCCACCGCTCGGCCGCTCGGCAGGATTGGCCGGCGCCGGGTAGTAGTTGAGGCGGAAGCCGAAATTGGTGTGCGTGAGCTTGTCGTCGTAGAGATGCGGATCGCAGCCGAGATAGGCGAGGATGCTCTGCATGACCGGCAGGATCAGCGGCTGCTCGGCCGCAACGAGCTCGCGGAACGCGGCTTCGTAGTCGGGCCGGGGCCAAAAAGCGCGGGCGTCGAAGTCCGGGCGATCGTCGAGGTTGAACGCGCGCCGGCAGAACACCCAACCTTCGACGAGGTCCGGATGGATGATCGAGGTCTCGCGGATCGGGAAATAGCCCTGGTTGACCGATCCATGGCGGCGCGCGAGATAGGGCTGGCGTTCGTTCTCGGGAATGGTCTCGAAAAACTCGTGCAGGGTCGCTTCGGTGCGTTCGAACAGCGCGCCGTCGATGCCGTGGTTGACCAGGATGGCGAAACCGATCTCCTCCATGGCCGAGCCGAGCGCCTGCGAGAAGCGTGTCTTGCCGGCTTCGCCGCCATGGAACCAGTCGCCCATGTCGCAGGTGCGGATGATTGTCTCGTCGTCGAACGCTTCGTCGGCCTCGGCCGATTCGGACAGGCGGTAGCTTTGCGGCTTGCGCACCTGGTCGTAGCGACTGAAGTCCTGGTTGGTCCGGGTCACGCCCGCTTCGCGTTCGTCTTTCATCCGATTTCCCGACAGCGCCGCCTGCGCGGCGAGCGCACGATTCAGAGCACGTCGATCAGGTACAGCGCCAGCACCAAAATCAGCGCGGCCGGCACGACCCAGCGCAGCCACAGAAGATACGCGCGCGTCCAGCCGTTGTCGCGTCCGTCGAAGATCTGGGCCAGGGCCACGCCGCGGCCGAGGCAGAACATGATCGAGACGACCGCGACGATCGCGCCGAACACCTGCATGCCCGAACCGAAGATCAGGTCGAGGGTGCCGATCAGGGCCGGCGAGTGGGCCGAGGGCCAGATCAGGGTGGCTTCGAGCGCGGCGACGATGACAACCGCTGCGGTCCGGCCGATCCGGTCGCGACAAAGATCGCGCAAGGCGCTGACGCAGACTTCGAGGCCGGCAACGGCCGACAGGAAGGCCATCAGGGTGAAGGCGAACAGGAACAGGACGCCGACCGGGCGACCGGCCGGCATCAGTTCGAACAGGCGCGGCAAGGTCGAGAAGATCAGGCCCGGGCCCTGGGTCATGTCGAGGCCGAAGTGGAGGATCGCCGGGATGATGAACAGCGCCGCCATCAGCGCCGCCGCCGTGTCGCCCAGTGCGGTCGCCACGGCCATGGACGGCAGGCGGGCATCGTCCTTGAGATAGTTGCCGTATACGACCATGAAGGTGCCGCCGACGCCGACCGAGAAGAAGGCCTGGCCGAGCGCTGCGAACACGTCGTCGATGCCGATCGCGGAGAAATCCGGGGCGAGGAATTCGGCCACGCGTGCGCCGATGCCGGGCAGGCTCAGTACGTAGCCGATCAGGAGCAATACGACCAGGCCGAACAGCGGCACGCAGGCGCGGCTGGCGAACTCGATGCCGCGATTGACGCCGCCGATCAGCACCGCGCTGCCGGCAACGAGCACGCCCAGCGCAAATGCGTACTGCAGATGGCCGTTGCCGAGTCCGGCCTCGAGCAGGGGGCCGTTGGCGCTGTCGAATCCGACTGTCGCGCCGAACCAGCCGGTGTAGGCGATGTTGCCGATGACCACCATGTAGTACGAATCGGCGATCAGGATCGAGCCGGCCAGGACCAACCCGAGCAGGCTGCCGGTGCGCCGGCCCAGCGCGCTGCGATAGGTGTCGACGACGCCCTTGCGCGTGGCCCGGCCGAGGGCGAATTCGGCGCTCAGCAGCGGAATCGCGAAGAGCAGGATCAGGCTCAGGTACAGCAGCAGGAACGCGCTGCCGCCATGCCGGCCCATCATGTACGGAAAGCGCCAGACGTTGCCGAGGCCGATGGCGACGCCGACCAGGGCCAGCCAGGTCGAGGTACGCGAGGCGAAGCGTTCGGTACGGATCATGGCGGGCCGGTCAGGGTCGGGACGATGGGCGGACGGCTAAGGTACCCCATCCGCACGGATTCCCTTGCGGGGCAGGGCATGCGCCGATTGAAGCCCGGCAACGTTGATGGGTATTGCCGACGGCTACGGCCGACCCTAGAATCCGCGCCGATTCCCGGCAGGGCGTTTGCTCATCGGTTGCAGCAGACAACCCGTGGCGCCTGCACAGGAGGCAATGCGTTCGCTGTTGTCCCTTGAGTCGGTGCAACCCGTATGGGTCATCCCTGTCTGTCCTGTGGCGCGTGTTGCGCCCATTTCCGCGTGGCCTTCCACTGGTCCGAAGCCGATCCGGCGACGGGCGGAATCACTCCGCCGGCACTGACCGAGGCCTTCGATCCGCATCGCGTCGTCATGCGCGGCACGCAGTCGCGCACGCCGCGCTGTGTCGCCCTGCACGGCGAGGTCGGCCGGGAGGTCGCCTGCACGATCTATGCGCAGCGCCCATCGCCGTGCCATGCGCTGGTGGCCGCCTGGGAAAACGGACTGCCGAGCCCGCAATGCGACCGCGCCCGTCTCGCCCATGGCCTGCAGCCGCTGACGCCGGCGCACTGGACGCCGTTCGGGTCGATCGAATCGGGGATCACGCTGGCGCTTGCCCCGTCCGCCGATTCGCTTGCCGACACCGCCGGCAACCCGCTGATCGACGGACAGATGGAGCCGCCCATCTGCCACGCCGCATTGGACTTCCATCCTGCCTGAGCGGCGCCGGAACGTCTCTCCGGAAACCGCTCAGCGCGAACGGACTAGCGCGTATTCGAACGGATGAACTCGGCCGTCGTGTCCTTGAATTTCTTCATCGACGGCGGATGCACGTACATCATGTGCCCGGCGTCGTAGTACTCGAAGTGCACGTTGGCGCGCAGCTCGGGGGCGACATCGAGATGCTCCACTACGTACTGGATGGTGCGATAGGGCACCGCCAGGTCGAAGTAACCCTGCTGGATCAGCACCTGCATCTTCGGATTCATGGTCAGAGCCTGGGCGAGGTCCACCGCCGTGTTGGCCAGCGGTGACTTGCCGCCCTGCATGTCCGGTTGCGCGTGGCTGTTGTCCCAATGCTTCCAGAGCCTGCCCGAGAGGATGTATTCGCGATCCGACTCGACCTTCAGGTCCTCGCGGTAATAGGCGTTGAAGGTCGCCACGATGGCCGGGGCGACCGCCGCGGAATAAGGGTCGTAGTCCATGCTCTCGCCCAGCCGGTCGATGGTGTCACCGACGTAGCGCGAATCGATGCGCCCGATCACCTTGCCCTTGCTGCGCATCAACTCCTGCAGGAACTGGCCTTCGTCGAGGCGCAGGTTGGCCTTGTCCCAGTAGGCGGCCGAAATGCCGGTGTAGCGTTCGAGGCCTGCGAGCACGGTCTGGCGCTCCGCCGCGGTCGCGCGCGTGCCCTTGAACAGCACCGGCGCGTAGACGTCTTCGGAGAAGGCCTCGACCTCGCGCAGGAACGGTTGCAGCTGTTCGGGCCGGTCCTTCAGGACGCGCTGATACCAGGCCGTGGCGGCGTAGGTCGAAAGGAAGTTGATATAGGGCTCATCGATACGCAGTCCTGCGAAACCCGCACCCACGTCCATGAACGGCGATACCAGGATGACCCCGTTCAGGGCGACGTTGTGCCGGGTCAGCAGGGCGAAGCTGACTCCGCCCGTGCGCATGCCGCCGTAGCTTTCGCCAAGGATGAACTTCGGCGAGGCCCAGCGACCGTATTCGGAAAGGTATTGCACGATGAAATCGGAGACCGAGGTGACGTCCTGGTCGACGCCCCAGAAGTCCTTGCCTTCACCCTTGCCGATCGGGCGCGAGAAGCCGGTCCCGATCGGATCGATCATGACCAGGTCGGCGACGTCGAGGATCGAGTACTCGTTCTCGACCATGCGGAAAGGGCCGTGCGTGTTGTAGACGAGATCGTCGAGCACGGTGCGCTTCGGACCGAGGATACCCATGTGCAGCCACGCCGAAGCCGAGCCGGGTCCGCCGTTGTAGGCGAACACGATCGGGCGCGTGCGCTTGTCGGCGTCGTCGCGGGCATAGGCGGTGAAACCGAACAGTGCGACCGGTTCGTCCTTGTCGTTCTTCATCAGCATCGTGCCGGCGGTCGCCGTGTAGCTGATCGACGTCGCGCCAACGCGACCCTTGTGGTGGGTAACGAAGACTTTCGCTTCGGGGATTTTCTCCGCGGCCTTCTTGGCGTCCTTGTCGGCTGGCGCGCCGGCATCGGCGGCCAGGGCTGCCTGCATGACGAAGCCGGCGAGAGCCATTCCGCAGAGCGAGCTGACGATACGATTCATGGTTCGCGATTCCCATCAAGGTGGCGTGACACTCCATGCTATCACCCGATAGCGGCCCGGCCGGCATCAACCGCGACGCATATTCGAAATCGACCGGCGCGACGACAAGCGCCAATGCGCTCATGCATGCCAGGCGCTGGCGCTGGCCGAAGCAACCCGTGCATGCACGCAACTCCGGTTAGGCGGGCTGTGCAAGGACGGCGTCCTTGGCCAATGTCTGCGACCCTTCGCGGCACCAGCGTCGATTTCAAACGAACGATTCCTCCGTCCCCTTTGTTTGGGGCGGTTCCGCGGGTCCAGATGATTGCAGCTCTTGACCCTTCTCCCCTCGGGAGAAGGTGCCCAGAGGGCGGATGAGGGTCCGTGCGAAGTGCGATATTGATCGCGCGGCGTACCCTCATCCGACGCTTCGCGCCACCTTCTCCCGGGGGGAGAAGGAAAGGCGTGTTGCGAGCCGGAGGGCTAACCTGGGCGGCGCTTGACGAGCAAGACCGTTGTTTCTCCTGCCGGCGGGAGAAGGCATTGTCTCGGTGACCTGAACCTCTTTTTGGGCCCGGGCAACAACGTCAGGACGAACGGCTTGAGCAAGTAGGGCCACGGCCAAGAATCAGCCTGAAGTCAGTGCTGTTGGCCTCAGCCGCCGTTTGCGGGGGTGTCTGCGGCCACTGGCTGCTGTGCGTCCTTTCCGATATGCCGATCAAGAAAGGCGAGCAGTTTTTCGTAGAACTCGTGGCGGTGCTCATCCGTATAGAAGCCATGACCCTCGGTCGGAAAATACAGGGTCTCGGTCTCGACGCCGGCCTTGATGAGTGCCTTTTCCATGCGCTTGCTGTGCGCAAGGGGCGCACGATCATCCTTGCCTCCTGCGGCGAGAAACACTGGCCGCCTGATCTGCGCCGCCAGGTAGCTTGGCGAAATCGCCTCGAGTGAATCGGCCTTGCCGACCCAGTCCTCGTACCAGATCTTCGCGCTGGCGTCTCGCGCTGAACCGTCCCTCACCATCATGGGCAGATCGTAGACGCCGACGTAGCCCACCCCGCAACGATACAGGTCCGGCTCGCGCACGAGCCCCATCATGGCTGCATAGGCGCCGTAGCTCGCGCCGTAGATGCAGATGCGTTGCGGATCGGCGATCTTCTGCTCGATCGCCCAGTGTGTGGCATCGGTCAGATCATCCTGCATGCGCTTGCCCCACTCACGTTCGCCGGCATGCAGGAACTGTCGGCCATAGTTGCCTGAGCCGCGGAAATTGATGCGCAACACGGCATAACCTGCACTGGCCAGCAATTGCACTTCCCCATCGAACTCCGGGTCGTCGTAGACGCCAATCGGGCCGCCGTGCACATAGATCACCAGGGGAAGCGCGGACTTGCCGTTCCTCGGCAAGGTCAGGTAGCCATGCAGCGTCAGGCCGTCGCGTGCCTTTAGTTCGATGGCCTGGCTACCGGCCATGTCCTCCGGCTTCAGCCAGAGACGCCGGCTGAAAATGCCATCGGCCGCATGGGTTCGTTCGTTGTAGAGATAGAAATCGCCCGGGTTCCTGTCGCTGGAGACGCGAACGACGGTGAGCTGGCTGTCTGCGGTGCGCGAGATGAGCACGACGTTCTGGCCAGGGAAGGCAGCTTCGAGCGTGCGTTGCCTGATCGCGTCCCTGGACGACTCATCGAAAAACCTTGCCCGGCGTCGATCCGACATGTAGTAGGCACCGACAGGCACGTTGCCTTCGGCCGAGTAGTAGATTGACTCCGGGTCCACCGAGGGATCGGCGAGAACCGTCTGCCGTTTGCCGCTGGCGACATCCATGGCCTGGATCAGATCCGGTCCGCTGGCCTGCTCGACTTGCAGATAGGCGGTCTTGCCATCGGCCGAGAACCCGATGGCCCACTCGACATGTCCGCTCGTTCGCTCGACGTTGAGGGGCTGCCAGTCGGAACCGTCATCGACCCGATACAGCAGCTGGCTGAAGTTCTCCTTGTCGCTGCCTTCCGCGAAGCGCACCTGTCCCTGCGCGTCCATGACGAAGCGAGCCCGGCGCAGCGGCGCATTGGCCACGGGCGTCGTTCGGCCATTGCGCACATCCATTCGGGCTACGCGGGTCACCGGGGTGATGGTGTAGGTGGTTATCGCCACGAGGATATGGTCATGGTCACGCGGCAACGTGTCGATCAGCTCTGCATGGCGATAGTGGTCGCCACGCAGCGAAACCAGGACGCCCTGGTCATCCGAATCGACGGCAGCGAACAGTTGCTTCGCGCCACTTCCATCGGCATTCATCGCGAACAGTTCGCCGGTGGCTACCGGTCGCTCCAGAGCACTGGTCCTTTCGGCAATCGCGATGACCACGCGCTCGTCGTTGACCCACCAGAAATCGGCGATATCCGAATGCTCGCCACCACCGGACTTGGCAGTCAGCTTGTGATCGGCACGCCGGGATATGACGAGAACGGTACGATCTTCGAGGGCGACGGTTGCCGCAAAATAGGTGCCGCCGGGTGAAATCTTGACCTCGCCGATGGTGTCGCGTTTCAGGAATCGGTCGATATCCGGCTCGGCGCGACCCAGCAGCGGCACCAGCGCGAGAATTCCCGCAATCGCAATCGACACCCACGGCGCGCCAGGAAGGGTCGACGAGCGTACATCCATGCCAAATTCTCGAGCCTGCGGGGAGGCTCTGAAGAGTGTACTTCTTGCCGATCTGCGTCAACCGGTGGCATACCTGGTTCCCGACGGTCGGGCGCGGAGGACAGACCGATCGACTCCACCCACCGACGGCAGGCGCACTCCGGAATCGAATTTGGCCAGGATTCATTTTCGGGCGGGAACACTCGATCGGGTGAGGTTTGGGGCTAGGGGGGGGAGGCTCTGAACAAGTGGCACAACCGTCACGCCGCCTGCCTGCGTGCAGATCGCGGCGCGCCGACGCAGACAGACTGGCCGTCTCGGCAACTGCTCCTGCGTTGCTCTACCTCCTGCATCCCTGCAGTCGTTTCAAGGCGGCGCAACAAAGAGCTGCGCGCAGGCAGGCGTCTCCCAAGCGATTGATCCGATGGAACAAGGGTGGCGTCCAGAAGGCCCGCCACAGGCACCGCGCGGCTCGTCAAGGCAACCAGCCTTCACGTCGCCACGCAGCACCTGTGGCGAGCCTTCTGAACGCCATGACGATTGCGCCACTTGTCCAGAGCCTCTTTAGTGTGGTGTCCCACAAATACCATCAAATAATTCCGGCGTCTTTCACGGCGATACTGCGTTGCTCGTCGTCCCCATAGTGCCCACTATGACTCCTCCTCGCGCCTTGTCTCGCCATGAAATCCATCCGGAATTTCTTCGCGTTATTTGCGGGACACCACACTAGTGACCTTTTACCCGTGTCGTCGGCCTCGCGGGGGCCTAGCATGGCGCCCCTATTCAGGGCAGGAACGATCATGTTGAGGAATGCAGTGTTTGCCGGCCTGCTGGCCGGAGCGATGCTCGTGTCGGGCACCGGGTTCGCCAAGGATGCCGCGGACTGGGTCAAGCGATCCAACGAGATCGCCTACCAGGTTCTCGAATCCCAGGCGAGTTTCGTGCCGGAGTTCTCGAGTCGAACCGGTGTCAGCGGATTCGACGAGGAAATCTTCGATCTCGGCGAGAACCTCGCCCAGCGCCAGATCGCGGCCGCGCAGAAGAGCATTGCCATGCTCGAAGCGCAACTCGCCAAGGAGACCGATCCGCGCGTTGCGCAGGATCTGCAGATCATGATCCAGTCGCAGAAGGACAACATTGAGTCGACCCAGGTCAACTACGATCGCGTCGTTCCGTACGGCAACATCACGGGCCTGATCTTCGCCGGCTTCCGCGGCCAGCTCGACAAGCAGGTGCCGATGGAGCGCCGCAAGGCGGCCCTCGTGCGCCTGAAGAAATACACCGGCGAAGCCGAAGGCTACAGGCCGTTCGTCGAGCAGGCCAAGCTGCGCCTGACCGAACGCATGGGCGTCAAGGACCTGATCGAGCCCTACCGCGGTGAGGTCGAGAAGGATCTCGAGGATTCGCCGAAGATGATCGCCGGCCTCGAACAGTTGTTCCAGGCCAGCGGCCTCGAGGGCTGGCAGGATTCGCTGGCGCTGCTGCAGAAGCAGCTGCGCGACTACAACGACTGGGTGCGCACGACGATCCTGCCGAAGACGCGGGCCAGCTCGATGCTGCCGCGCGAACTCTACGAACTGCAGCTCAAGAACTACGGCGTGGATGCCTCGCCCGAGGAGCTCATGGCCATGGGCCAGGTCGGGTTCATGGACATCCGCAACGAAATGATGGCGCTGGCGCCGCTGGTGGCGAAGGAAAAAGGCTGGGACACGCGCGACTACCGCGAGGTCATCAAGCGCCTGAAGAAGGATCAGATCCACGGCGACGCCCTGCTGGCCAAGTATCGCTCGGTGATGGAGGAGATCGACCGCATCATCCAGCGCGAGAAGCTCGCCACCCTGCCGAACGAACCGGCCCGCGTGCGCATGGCGACCGCTGCCGAAACCGCTGAGCAACCGGCCGCGCACCTGGATATTCCGCGGCTGATCGGAAACACCGGAGAGTACCCAGAATTCATCGTGCCGAAGATCGAGCAGAACAAGGACGGCAGCTGGCCGGATAGCGACTATGCGTTCCCGGCCATGATGTGGACGCTGGCCGCGCACGAGGCGCGACCGGGGCACGAAATGCAGTTCACAACGATGCTTCGCGGCGGCGTGTCGACGGCACGTGCCCTGTTCGCCTTCAATTCGGCAAACGTCGAAGGCTGGGCCCTGTACGCCGAATCGATCACCAAGCCCTACATGCCGCTCGACGGCCAGCTCGCGTCACTGCAGGACCGGCTGCTGCGCGCGGCCCGCATCTGGCTCGACCCGGCCATCAACCTCGGGCTGGTCACCCCGGCCGAGGCCAAGCGCGTGCTGATGGACGACGTGGTCGAGGACGATCTCAATGCGCAGACCGAAGTCGATCGTTACACGTTCCGCTCGCCTGGGCAGGCGACCGCCTACTACTACGGCTACAACAAGCTGCAAGCCCTGCGCGCGCAGACCGAACTGGCCCTGCGCGACAAGTTCGACGCCCAGGCCTATCACGACTTCATCCTCGCCCAGGGCCTGCTGCCCCCGGCCGTGCTGAAGAAGTCGGTGATGGAGGATTTCGTCGCACCGCGCACGAAGGACGCCGCCAAGGCGAAGTGAATGACCACCCTACGGTCCGGCACCTTGCCGGACCGGAGGACACCGCCAGGGCGCTGGTGTCGGGCGCGCAATCCAAACAACAATCCCGTTCGCCGTTGCCGTAGCGCAGCAAAGTCGAAGGACGCTTCCGAACCAACCCCGATCCACTGGCCCCGCAACCTCCCGAGTCAGACGCCTCTCCCTTCGGCGGGAGAGGCTGCCGACAGGCTGGTGAAGGTGGCCATGCGGAGCGGAAAGCCCAAGATCAAAAAGCCCACCCTCATCCCCCTGCGGGACCTTCCCCCGCCAGCGGGGGAAGGAAAAGCAAGAGCCCCTCACTTCCGTTCGCCCCCGTATCGCAGTCCGGGGCAGGCTCTGAGCGCAGCGCAATCCATCAAAAACCCCGTTCGCCCCCGGATCGTAGTCCGGGGCAGGCTCTGAGCGTAGCGCAGCGAAGTCGAAGGGTCTCCATCCTCTCCGCTCGCGCAACAAACAAGGCAGCCCCACCCGCACCGGACGCGCAGCCCTGGAAGAGCTCCGTTCGCCCCCGGATCGCATTCCGGGGCAGGCTCTGATCGCAGCGCAATCCATCAAAAACCCCGTTCGCCCCCGGATCGTAGTCCAGGGCAGGCTCTGAGCGTAGCGCAGCGAAGTCGAAGGGCCTCCATTCGTGCCGGTCACGCAGCGAACAGAGGGGCACGTGGGAGCAGTGCGCGCAACCCATGAAAGAGTTCCGTTCGTACTGAGCCTAGCGCAGCCCATGAACAGCCCGTTCACCCTGAGCGTAGCGCAGCGAAGTCGAAGGGTCTGCATCCGTGCCGCTCGCGCAACAATCAAGGCAGCGCCGCGAAGTCCAAGGACGATCGCGCAACCTCCATCGCGCGACTTCCAAGTCCAATTCTTGACGCGAACTCGTGTCCGTGATTCCCTGAACCCCTTGCTTCAGTGGCGCCCAGGCGCCCACCCGATGCCGAGAGGCGCTGCAGCGGACCCGGTCCGCCACGCTCGACGTCGGTTCACAGAGTAAGGGCGCCTCTTTCCGGAGGTGCGTGATGAATCACTCTCAACATGGCCGACCCGTGGGTCGGGTCGTCGGACTGTGGCGTTACCCGGTCAAATCGATGGCGGGCGAAGTGCTGGACGCTGCCGAGGTGTCCTGGCATGGCCTGGCCGGCGATCGTCGCTGGGCCTTTGTTCGAAACGACGCCGCGCAGAGCGGATTTCCCTGGCTGACGATTCGCGAGCGCAACGACATGAATCGCTATTGTCCGTCGTTCGTCGATGCGGACCGTCCCGACAGGTCCCGGGTCAAGGTCAGGACGCCCTCGGGCTCCGACTTCGATGTCGCGGATCCCGCACTGGCCGCGGAGCTGTGTCCGGATGGCGTGCGTGCGATCAAGCAGGACCGCGGCATTTTCGATACGTTTCCGTTGTCGCTGATCAGCACGCGGACGATTGCCGCTCTCGGCGCCAGCGTCGGGCAGGATCTGGATGTGCGCCGGTTCCGCCCGAATCTGCTGATCGAGACGACCGACGGCGCGGCGTTTGCCGAAGATGCCTGGGTCGGTTGCATCCTGCGCATCGGCGGCCTGCGCATGCGCGTGGACAAGCGCGACGGCCGCTGCGCTGTCATCACGATCGATCCAGAGACCGCGCAACGCAATACCACCATACTTCGCACGGTTGCCCGCGACCGCCAGGGCTGCCTCGGCGTTTACGCCACGACAGTGGAGCCGGGTCGGGTCGCTCTCGACGATTACGTTTGGATCGAATGATTGCGGTTCTGTGCAGCGGCCAAAAAGGATCGCGCGCAATCGCGGCGTCCGCACGCCACAATTGCGCGAACTCCGTGCGGTGCGCTGATGCGTATGCGGCCAGCGCTAGCGTGATCGGCAGCCGCCCGTCGCGATGCGTTCGCGGTCGCCGTCGTCGTACGTCACATCGATCTTCGTGCCGTCCTTGCTGATGCCGGTAATCGCGCCGGCATACCAGGCCTTGCCTCCGGACCAGCGGCACTCGACGCGGCTGCCGAGGGTCCAGTCGTACGGTCGAACCTTGCTCAACGATACCGTTTCATGGGTGCCGTCATCGTAGGCAATGGTGATCGTGCCGCCGTCGCGGCTTTGCACGACACCGGGAAACCAGAACTCCCCATCCCGCCACTTGCCGAGCACCCAGTCGCCCGGCTTCTGGGCCAGGACACTGGCGGGTGCCAGCAAGAGCAGCGCGCAAAACAGCAAACCGTGCTTCATCGTTGGTTCCCCTGATGCCCGACCACAACGGCCAGGCGAACCGGCAGTCTAGCGGAAGGGTGGAACTGCCGATTCGCAAACTTTGCGTGGTCGCGCCACCTGGGTGCGCTGACTCCACGGTGCCAAGGGATTGCCGTTCGCGCGGGAGCGTGCAGTCGAAAACCTGATCCGCCCGCGTGCGGCCGGTGACGAGCGCTCATGGGCAGCAGGGCGCCCGCTGCCGGCGAGCGCTGACAGTCGATGACCCTCCTGCACGCGCAAGAGCGGACAGCGCAGCCGGGATCGATCGTCAGGCTGCTCGGCAAGCCGCCTTTGCGCTCAGGGCGACATGGCCTTGGCGGCGTCAGCCCGACCCTTGAGATTGGTCACGTACTCGACGAAGTTCTGCTTGCCGGTGCCCTCGAAGCGCAGGCGCGTGCCGTTCGGATCGAGACTGACCGTGATCAGACCGCCGTTCGAGAACAGGCAGCGGCCGGGGCGCAGTCCATCGCGCAGGACTTCCTGGCAATCCTCGAGCTCGAATTCTTCGGCGGTGATCTTGACGATCTGGGTGTCGCCATAGGCGGTAATGCGGGCCTGGTCGCCAACCTTTTCGACCTGGACCATGTTGTTGGGTCCGAATCGTCCGAAAGAGAAGAGCGCGGCAGTGAAGAGAAGTGCTGGGCCGAGCATGGATGCTCCTTGTTCGATGGTTGCAGCTGTAACCTTACAGCGGGTGCCAACTATCATGCATCAATCGCGCCAGATTTGGGCCGGAAAACCCAGGCCGGGCGGCAATTTGGCTCCTGAGCGGCCCGACGTGGCACCATCACCGACAGGCCAGCGGGGGCGCGTGACGTCCGCCGGAGGCAGCAAACGGGATACGCAGGCAGCGCGAACCAGGCAGGCATGCAGAGGGAGGGTGGATGCAAATCAGGTCAGGCGGGCGGCGGCTGGGCCTCGGTGGGTCGCTCCCGGGTATCGCGCTGATCGCGATGCTAGCGGCGGCGTCGGCCCTGGCCCAGCAGGTGCGCCTCGAGGCCGACAGCGTGATCGGCGTCGAGCCAGCCAGCATCGGATCCACGGCGACCCCCGAACTCGCGCCGCTGGCCGATCCGGCCAGCCCCCTCGGCCGCTATGCGCTGCTTTTCGATGAGCAGCCCGGGCAGCCCTTGTCGCTGGAGCAGGCCCAGGCGCGTCTGGCCGCCGGTGATTTCCGGCGCTCGACGCTCGACATTCCCAATCTTGGCAATCGCTCGCCGCCGCGCTGGCTGCATCTCGTCCTCGACAATACGCAGCCGGCAGCGCGCGATTACCGTATCTATGTCGCCGAAGGCTGGACCGATCGCGTCGATGCATGGCTGATCCGCGCTGGTGAGGTCCGCCTGCACTGGCAAGGCGGCGACGAGCGATCGCCCTCGCACTATCTGCGTCCCGGACTTGGCTACGCCTTCGATGCCTCGCTGCCGCCCGGTCCGAGCGAGCTGTTCGTGCGCGTCGACAGTGTCGATTCGGTGGCCCTGGCGCCCCGCGTCGTGGCCTTGACCCAGGCCGGCGAACTCGAGGGTGCCGCCCAGCACTGGCTCGGCCTCGTGCACGGATTCCTGCTCGCGCTGGTGGTCACTTACGGCCTGCTCTGGCTGACCCTGCGCGAAGCCAGCCTGCTGCGCTATGTCGGCTACGTCGCCAGCTACCTCTATATGCACCTGGCGTATTCGGGCATCGCGGCGCACGCGCTGTGGCCCGATTCACCGGCCGTCGGCCGCTTCGCGATCCTGGTCGGCATGACCCTGTTCGCGAGCGCCGGCATCACCTTCGCACGGCAGTTCCTGCGCATGCGGCAATGGTCACCGCGCCTTGATCGCGCGCTGGCCTGGCTGGTCCGCCTTGCCCTGGCCACCATGCTCGTCTGCGTGCTCGCCAATGCGCAGGGGCCAGCGGTCGACTTCGCTTTCGCCTACATCATGGCCTTCACCCTGCTGATGGTCGCGCTCGGCATACTTGGCGTGCGCCACCGCCAGGACCAGGCCAAGTTGTTCCTCGTCGCGTCGCTGATCAGCATGATCGGTGCGATGGTCGCGACCCTGGCCGTGATGGGCAAGCTGCCATTCAATGCGGTCACCTTCCGCGCCATCGAGATCGGCGTGATGATCGAGGCCTCGATCTGGGCGCTCGCCCTCGGCCTGCGCCTGCGCCGTGACCGCGAGGGTCGCGTCCACGCCCTGCAGCTGGCCCAGCATGATCCGCTGACCGGCCTGCTCAATCGGCGCGGCTTCCTCGACCGCGCCTTGCCCGCGTTGAAGGCCGCCGCGAACTCGGCAACGCCGCTCGCCGTGATCATGCTCGATATCGATCACTTCAAGGCCATCAACGACCAGTCCGGACACGACGCCGGCGATCGCACCCTCGTCGCCGTGGCCGAATGTCTTCGCGACCTGGCCCACGACGACAGCCTGATCGCGCGCTGGGGTGGCGAGGAATTCGTGATCCTGCTGCCCGCAATGCCGGAGGCCGAAGCACTCGCCACCGCCGAACACCTCCGCGCCAGGCTGGCCGACCTCAGCGTGACGCTGTCCGATGACCGGGAAATTCGCCTGACCGTCAGCCTCGGCGTCGCCATCTCCACGCCAGCCGCCGGCCTCGAAGACCTGCTGCGCCAGGCCGACGACGCGCTCTACAAGGCCAAGCAGGCCGGCCGCAACCGCGCCGAGCTGTGGACGCGCCTCGAAGCCGGCGTCATGGAGTAGGCGGGAGCGATGACAGCGAAGCGCACAACGCCCGCCTGCGCACGTCGGAGGCATGCTTGGGCCTGCGCCCAACCGGACATGGGACTTATCCCGGGATTAGGCCGAAAGATTAGGCCGCACGGCCGCAAGAAATCGTTGATTCGTAGAGGACAGTTGCTGCGGATTTTGCAGGAATTGGCATGATAGGCTTAAGGAATAGATCCCATTGTGGGATCGAATAGGCGTTAGGCAGCAATGAATGAGAATGACACTTTGAAAGAATTCTTTCATTCGTCTGGCGAGCCCCTGTATCGGCTAGAGCTGCGCGCTGGTGTCCCGCACGGTCTTGAGCAAATTTGGCACTACCCTGGAACTCTTACTCAACAAGCACACTTCCATGCCGGCCAGCTTCACGGGCTCTACGAGAGTTGGTGGCAAAATGGCCAACCAAAAGAGCGGGGCGAGTATGCTCATGGCCGCAAGGTTGGCATCTACTTCTGGTACGACCAAACTGGTTGCGTCTGGTCCAAACACGACTACGGTGCGGCCTAACTTTTCAATCGAGCCGACGTGCTAACGCACGCGGCTCATTTCAGGTGTTAGGCCCCACATGGCAGAGCACACTATCGGCCCAACAAAGAAGGCCCGGGCCGTCGCCCTACTAAAGCTCGGCACCCCATTTCTGCTGTTGAGCTTCCTTTTCCTGGCGGCCCGGTTCTACGCTGAGCACGTTGCGCCCATGCACACTTGCGAGCAGCTGAAGTGGATGCGGCTGGTTGCACTTGTGGGGGCGGTTGGCCTGTTGTCCATCGCATTCGCGTTCGTTCGCAGCGGGCTGCGAATCTGGCGCGCTGGTCAATTCCCGGCACCCGGAACCTCGGTATTATTCACCACGCAGGTTTCTACAGGGTGGTGGGTGCGCAGTCAGGCAGTCTCAAGGTTCATTTTCGCCGCGCTAGCTATCGTTGGGTTGGCAGGGCTACTGAGGTTCTTCATTTTCTCGGGTGTGGGTCCGTTTGTCTTGGGTCTCCGTAGTTGTGGGCCCTAACCAATCGTTCAAGCCGACGCCGTAAACGGCGCGGCTCAACTCAGGTGTTAGCGCCGTAGTGAAACCCCATGCGACCGTCAATCCAAATACTGCTTGTGGCAATCGCATCGTTACTGGTGGCCTGCGGGAGAACCAGCCCCGATAGCTCGGGTGCAAGTGCGAGTGCCATCGCCTTCACAGCAAAAGACGGTTCCGAAGTGGGTCTAGAACCTACTTCGGAAGAATCCGCGTATTTGAATCAGTCACTTCAGGAGTTGAAGGCGCTTGATCGTACTGAGCCGCTTTCAGAATTACCTGCAAACCCTACGCTGTATCACGCAAAGGCAATGATAGCGCCGGCAACGTTTGTTCTTGATAGCGGAGCGCATGTGCAAATTGATGGGATCTCTTGCACGGAGAAAGGCCTTGAATTGCTCTCAAAGATCTGGCTCTCGCCAGGTACATTTATCGCATTCAAACCAACAGGCACGAGCAGCAGCCAAAACACCCTGGCGGAGGTCTGGATTGTTGAGTCAGGTTCCCTAGACAATCGAGGAAGTGTTCAGAGTTCGTCGCCCGCTGGCCACAATGCCATAGGAACCGGGGCTTGTGCCGCCGTCGATAGCCCAACGAATAGATACAACGAAAGATATAAGCTATTCTCCAAATATGTGGCGACGATACATCCTGAGTTGGTAGGTAAAGGGCGCTAACTGATTGTTCGAGCCGACATGCTAACGCACGCAGCTCATTTCTGGTGTGAGGAGACTAACAATGGATACTTCGCATTGGTTGTTGCTCGATCTGGCAGCGCTTATTGCTGCGCCAATCCTGTTTGCGGTTGCCGTGATCATCGCTTCGTGGCGCTCAGTAAAGCAGCGCACACTCTTTTCGGCAGTGACCGTTCTATTCTTCTATGGTCTAGGAAGCCTTGTCTACTCCATAGTCCGGGGAATTTACGAAGCCGCGAATGCTTCAAACAGCATGTATATGCTCCCTGCATTTCGTGCTTTTACGATCACAGCGGTTTTCGTGGCCGCTATCGGCTTCCCTACGGCTTGGCGGCTGCGCAAGGCGTTTCTAGCGCCCAACGATTCGCCCAAGTCGACCGCTGACGTGGCGGCTTGACTCTCGCGCTGGAGTGCAGGTGAAAGTCTCTGAAAGCGTTAGTGAAATTCTTCGTGAAGGGCGATCAGCTCGAGATTCATCCGGTTTCATCCCAGCGCACGACGATCTGGGACATGTCGAGCGCGCCATCCAGTTTGGCTTTCCCGCTAGCTATCGTCGGTTTGTCGAGTTGGGTGGCTTGTCCGAACTTCGGATTAGGGAACGTCCCCTTTCCCTAGAGGAAATCCAATTGGCGGTCAGCAACAGCACGGTTGAACGTTTCGTGCCCTTCGCGGAGAACGGGTGCGGAGACCTTGTAGGTTGGCTGCGCGCCAACGTCGCTGAACCGGAGGTCGTGATTTTCGATCACGAGGAAGGGCGGTTGGAACCCTACTATTCGTGCTTTTCGGCTTGGCTTGCGGCAAATCGGTTCTAGCAGCAATCCAACTGTTCAATTGAGCGGACCGATGACGCGACCGTATATTTCCGGTGTTCAGCAACCATGTGTAAGTCCTTCGTAGTAGAAGTCTGCGGACTTGAACCGGAACGTGATGAAACCCTCCACGAATTTGAAGCAGTGGGTGAGTTGCGGAAGTTCCTTCGAAATACGAGCATGAGCTTTGCCGATCACTTGGCCGATATAAAACACTGCTATCCCGAACATGAGCTCAACGCACTCGGCTCTGAGTATCGAGGAGTTGGGTACGTCGCTCGTATTCGCAACTCCATGGGCGCTGAGCTGAGTCTTGGTGTGGCGCCGAATCACTGAGCACTTGTTGGGCATCCCGGTATGCTCGTGCCGGCGCCCGACACGGTTGGCGAGGGAAAGCTGGTGTACTTCTTCGGAGATTGGACCGAGATTTCGGCAAGGGAGACGCACCATCCGAAAACCGCTTGGGAATTCGTGGAGCGGTGGGTGCGGTCCGGTGCGGTCGCTCAACCATTGGTCCAAGTCGACCACTGACGCGGCGGCTTGACTCTGACGTCTGGCCAGAAATCCTTCAGTGAATGGAGCTGAGCAATGGGAGACATGCACTTTACCGAGGAAGAAACCTCTCTTGTGGAGGAGATGGCCAAGGACCGGCACGGTATTGCCTCTCGGCTTGGCTTCTATGCTTCCGTCCTGGTGCCTGTCTTCATTTTCGGTGTCTATGGAACGGTCCAGCGAGATTTTCTTGCTACCGTTCTCGCGCTGGTGGGACTCGCGATCTTCGTCGTCTGGAGAATCGCCCAGGAGTCGAAGTATGTCGGGCCGTACAAATCGATCTTTCAGAAGGTGCTGCAGCATCAACGAGATCTTGCAAAGGCTCATGAAGCGCATGCAAGCAGTGGCAACAGGGGCGCGCCTGGCTCGATCGGTTCAACCGACCGATAGGGCCGCGCGGCGACACGTCTTCGTTGATTCTTCTGCAAGAACACCGATAGCCATCGCCGGAATTTCCGTGCAAGGCTTATGGAGCGGGTCCTATTGTGGGACCGAAGGGTAGTTGGGGCGAATGAAGGTTCGGTGCGAGCGATGCCATGAACGGCCGTCGGTGTCGGGTGCACTCAAGTGGTATGGCGCCCTTTTCCTCGGCGGCTGGTTCGTTCGCGGGTCGTACTGCGCCGACTGCGCAGGTGGGATGAATTTCGTCGGCCTGGTAGCCGTTTCAGTGATTGCTGTTATTGCTTTTGTGCTGGCTGTCATCGTCTGGTAGACCGCATGCTTGAGCCCAACGGTTCAAACAAGTCGACTCTGATGAGGCGGCCTAATCCCGGTCTTGGTGCCAGCAGGCTCCAGGCAAAATACTTGGTTTCGAGCACATCGCTCGGGCATCTTGTCGACTTGCATAGACACGGCAAGGTTGTGTCCATCGGCCTATAGCGGTTCAATCAGGCCGATCGCTAGCTCGACGTCAAATTCCCGGCGTACTGCCGCACGGAGAGACCCTGATGAAGCCGCCTTTTCTTCTCCTAGCTCTCACGGCTCTGCTTTCGGCCTGTGCGGCAACCCGCCCGATGCAGGACGTCGCGCGTCACCCGGCCACGTCTGACCCGGTCGCCGTCGATGCCAGGTTTCCACCGGCGATGCGTGAGATCTCGTTCAAGAGCGGCGGGTCCAAACTGAACGCGCTTGTCTATATCGCTGATGGACCGGGGCCGCACCCGACGACGATCCTGCTGCATGGCTACCCCGGGAATGAACGGAACCTCGACCTGGCCCAGGCTTTGCGTCGGGCCGGGACCAACGTGGTCTATTTCGATTACCGAGGCACGTGGGGAAGCGGCGGCACGTTCTCTGTTCCGCATGCGCTCGAAGATGTCGCCCACGTCGTGGCCCGTGCGCGCGATCCGGAATGGGCGTCCGAGTATCGAGCCGACCCCGGCAGAGTTGCCCTTGTGGGTCACAGTTTCGGCGGGTTCCTCGGGGCGATGACCACGGCTGAAGACCAAAGCCTCCCTTGCTACGCCCACATTGCCGGGGCGGACTTGGGCGCGTTCGGGCTCATGGCGCGCAACGATGCGAATTTTAGATCGACCCTATCGGCTGGACTTGGAGCCGACATGGATCCTGACGGCGGCCCGGTCCATGCGGACATCGAATCGTTTATGGACGACATGGTCGACAGGGCAGAGGCGTACAGCCTGCCGTCGCATGGAGGCGCCCTCGCGACGCGTCCGCTCATGATCGTCGCCGGCACGCGAGACCTGACGCTCCTGAAGAAGATCCACAACGACCCACTGCTGGCGGCGTTGCGAAAAGCAGGAGCGAAGAGGCTCACCGAGGTCGTGTACGATGATGACCATTCGTTCTCTTCTCACCGGATAGACCTCGCGTGGAGGCTCGTGGACTGGCAACGAGAGCAGTGTTGGAGGTAGGTGCCGCCAGGCCCGGGATTCACCCCTGCTGGCCAACAGCACGACTGCGTTTTCGTGCCTGGTCCGGCCGGCAGTTCGTCAGAGCGACTTGACTGAGGCATATGTCTGGAATGGTTGTCCTGTCAATTTCCGGAGTTCATTCTGAACTCCATCGCTTCCTGAAATTGCGCGGCCACTCGCTTGCTGAGGCCGGCTCCGCAGCGTTGGGCCTTGGGGCAGAAGACGCAAAAGTATTTCTGGGAATGCTCCGCGCGCGAGACGTGCCTATCGTCGGAATGGAAATCTGGCGAAAAATTGGTCATCGCTATAGGTTGGATGGTCGAGAGGTTTGGTACCCCATTCACAAGGAGCCGCAGCTCGCGTATCTCGATGCGCTGGAATATCTGAGCAGCATCAAGCCAAGCCATGATGACGTCTTTACTATTCAGTTCGGCTAGGTGTTGAGGTTCGATACGTTGCTCCGGCGCGTGGTAACTTCGGTCTAACCATCCGGATTAGCGTATGAATACTCCATGCCCGCACGGCTCATTTCAGTCGTTGAAATGCAACGTCAAAGCCAATGTAGTGCTCGAGGCACAGCGGTGCGTCTACGTCGAGGGAATGGGTGACTTTGCCTGGTACAACAGGTCGCCCAAACCGGGGCCTCCGGTTGGAACTTCCGCCTCCAAAGCTTTTCTGCTAGACCCGGGCTGCGCCTGATGCTGGGCATTCGCCGCCGACTGAATTGTTCGATTCTGGTTGCGATGCTCCTGGCGAGCTGCGCTTCGTATCCGGCAATGAACTCGCTGGAAGCAGCCGTTGCTGTTGCCGTCAAAGAGCGATTTGGGCTTCATGAGCAACCTATTTTCATTTCTGATGCCAAATCGTGCAGGCCAGCTGCTCTTCAGTCCGAAGCTACGATCGAGGTCGCGGAACTTGAGGCGCTTGATGCGCCTCAACGCTTCAAGTCTGGTGTGTTCGTTCTGTGCAACGTCACGGAAAGCGGGGGAAGAACGCACGCAACCCTGCAAAGGGTTCTGCATCATGCTTCGTTGGGCAGGTTCGTCGTTTCGGAGTCCGGGGAGATCGAGCTGAGAAGGGGCGCGAGCGGCTGGAAAGTCATCGCGCTTTCGCTTACCGCAATAGACTATCCTCCCCCCGGCCCTTGATTGCCGCAGTCTGGGCCGGCGGCTTGTTCAAGCAAATGCTGAAGTCTGCGCAACTCAAGTTTGGGGCTGTATGCCACCGGGACGAGTTAGGGGACGCAATTCCCGCGGGTTTTCCGCGACCCTTCTTCTTTGTCTTTATCGCTCCAACCTCTCTGAATGTTGGAGAGTCCGAACAAGCCGGGTCGGTTCAGACCCACTCGGGAGCTTGCGATGAATGGTGCTGATGGGAGTTCGAAGTGTGTTGTTTCGCCTGTAATCTGGCGTTGTCTACTTGTGCTTTGTTTCATCCTGATCGTAGCAACCGGCTTCGTTTCGATGGTCGAACCTGGCGTAAGGCCCGGGTTTCTAGTGGGTGGTTACATTTTCGTCGCACTATTCATGCTCAACATCAGAATGGGAGATATTGGCGTAGCCTTCAGAGTGGTTCGATATTCGGAACGCCCCATTGAATTTTGCTTCGGCGCAGCGATGAATCTTGCGCTTGCGATACTCTTTCTGGTCATGGCGTTCAGGTAGTGAATGGAAAACAACCGAGAGGGAAAGGATTGGAGTCCAATCCGTACCCAATCCGCACTCCCGAACGTCTTCGGGGCGCTGCCGCAGCGGTATCCCCTTCCCAGGCAGTGTCCTCGCATTGGGGGCCATGTAGCAGTACGCTTTGCACATTGGGCGGCGGGCCAATTCCGCGTCGCAGTGAGAATCCAGGCACATCGAGGCAGATCACGCCGCAAACGCGTTCTGGCGCCCCAGATTTTCGACACAAAAGATCAATACACGCGCGCACTATCGTAATCTGCGGTCTCGTCGGGTGGCGCAACCAGGCGTCGGCGTCGTCATGCGGCAGCCACGGATGCATGCGGCTCTTGGCGCCAAAAAATCGTCTGCTGCATGTGGGGGAGGGCAGGCATGAAACCGGCCGCGATCGGCGGAAAGCACGAAATATCCGACTCGACACTTCGGATCGTTCTGGAACTCGTCGATCATATCGACGCGATGGTGGCCTATTGGGACATTAACCAGGAGTGCGTGTTCGCGAACGAGGCCTACCGCGAGTGGTTCGGCAAGACGCGCGAGGAGCTGCTTGGCACCACGTTGCAAGAACTTCTTGGGCCCCTATACGAGAAGAACCTGCCATACATCTGCGGGGCCTATGAGGGACACAAGCAGGTATTCGAGCGATCAATCACGAGTCCGGACGGGATCGTCCGCCATAGCCTGGCGACCTATGTGCCCCGCATGGTCGCAGGCAAGGTTCAGGGGATCTTCGTGCACGTCGCCGATGTCACTTCGCTCAAGCGTCTTGAGGAGGAGCTCCGAGAAGCGCGTGCGACGGCGGAGCACCTGGCAACCCACGATTTCCTGACCGGCCTGCCAAATCGCGCGCTGCTCTCGGATCGACTTGCACAGGCGATGGCGGTCGCCGAACGCAAGGGCGAGATGGTTGCGGTACTCAGTCTCGACGTCGATGACTTCAAGGCCGTCAATGACTCATTCGGGCATCCAGCCGGCGACCAGCTCCTTGTTGCCCTGGCATCGCGGATAGTCTCCTCGCTACGTCCGTCCGATTCGGCAAGTCGCCTCGGCGGCGACGAATTCGTCATCTTGGCTCCAGACCTCGCGTCACCTGCGGAAGTCGATAGCATCGCCGAGCGGATACTGGCAAATGCACGAGCGCCGTTCCGCATCGGGGAGGCGACGGTGGTACCCACGGTCAGTCTAGGAATCGCGATGTATCCGGTCCACGGCGCAACGCCCAAAGACTTGCTGGAGGCCTCGGATTCCGCGCTGTACCGGTCCAAGGCGCTGGGCAAGAACCGCTACTCACATGCGGTCTCGTAGGGAGCTCCGTTGCTCACGAAGATCGGGGTCAAGTATCGAACCGTGCATGGATTTGAGGTTCTAGCGTTGTTCCATTCGCCCGGTCTCACGCAGTGCTCGGCCTGCGTTCTAGCTGATGACCAGTACGGCTGCTTCAACTCGCTTGGCATCGGCGCCTTCGCTGGCAAGCTGATGCGAAACTCTGCCGATGGATTCCGTTACTGCCAGGGCAAGTGTTGCGACGCGCTCCAGGACGAAGCGCGGCGCATAGCCGGTGGTCGCGGCGAAGCTTTGCCAGTCGCTGCGGGTCACGGCATCGATTCGCCTGGCGGCTCCGATCTTGAGCGCCGGTTCGCGATCGACCAGGGATTCAGGGAGGGTGAGGATCGGTACCAGATCGTAGTGTGGGGCCACTTGTCGACCGCCGTCGGGCGTGTACAGCAGGGACAGGTTTTTCGCGTGGGCGTCGGCGTTGCCGATGACAACGCTGTAGACAACCCAGTCGAGGAATTGCTGCAACGCGCTCGGCCCCAGGCGCATGCGGTTGCGGATCAGGTCCGCGCATCGGGCAAGGCTTGGGCCGCCCTGGCTTTCGTACTTGAGTTCAGAGGGATAACCCAGCGCCTGGCAGAAGTCTTCCTGGTGAAGGCGACGTGTCAGTTTGTTGGTCTCGTGCGTGCGGTCGTAGCGTTCGACCAGCAGGGCCCGTCGATCACCGACGCGGACGAGTTCCACCTGCACCGCATTGAGTCCGATGGCGCGCGCAAGCCGCAAGCCCAGCGCTTCGAGATCACGCAGTCCCGGCAGGCGCCGGCTTTCCGGTTTGAGGATGTGCGTGCTGGGCTCGCCGATGGCCGGAAGGGTCAGGCGACCGTCGGCTTGGCGGATCACGGCGATCTTGTCCTGCGCACCGGCCAGCGATAGCCGGCGCGGCGATCCGAGTACGGCCCATGCGCCATCGCCGACGTCGCTGCCTTGAGCGCGGATCAGCGCCTCAAGATCGGACTCCATTTTCTGGGCGGGTTCGGGCGATTCGGACTCGGGCCCGACGCTGACTGCACCCGCACACTCGCCGCCGATCGCGGCCAGCAGGGCGAAGTTGTCGCGGGGAGGCAGCCGCAGGCGACGTTCGATGGTTTCCCTCACGGCACCTTCGGGAAGCAGATTGCCGAACCAGTTGGCGACGACAGCACCTGCGAAAGGCTCGTCCTGCAGGGGCAGTGTGACCGAGACAGGGATCGGCCCGGCGCTAGCCAGATAGTCTGGTCGGTACTGGAACCGCCACTCCTCGGGACTTCGGTAGTCGCCTTCAATGCCGACCCCGGCAATGGGCTGTCCGAACAGGCGAACGTCGAGTGTCTCGCTCATGGGGTGTCGCCGCGCACGACCAGCCGTAGCCCCAGCGCCGACAGTACGGCCAGCACCTTGTTCAGTGCCAGGGTCGGCTTGCCGCGTTCCAGTTCGCTGATGAAGCGCAGGCCGGTCCCGGACAGGCCTGCCAGTTGTGCCTGGGTCAGGTGATGGCTCTGGCGGGTTGCTCGGACCGAAGCTGCGATTTCCGCAATTTCAGGGGGCGGTATGGTTGTTCCCGATCGGGACAAAATTGCCATGAGGATGTTCCAGGCACAGGAATATTCCCGATCGGGAGTATTCACCTCTTTGTGCTCGCAAGTCAACATTTTCTTCCCGGACGGGAAGAGTCATGTCGCAGGGCGGATGAACGAGCAGCGGTACAGCGCGATGATTCTGCAAAGAAAAGGCCGGCGAACACCAGCCTCTTCTTGCCTCGCGCCACAAATCAACTCGAAGGCCGGGAAGAGGCAGGGGAGCTGGATGGTGCGCTGCGTCAGCAGCTTGCCCTGCGGGCCATTTGCAAGGCGAATGTTCGCTACGGCGTCCGATCTCCGCCGGGACGACGGCATGGGGCGGACGGTCGACCAACCCCGTCCTGGTCGTGGCCGCCAACTTGATTGCCCTTTTCGCCCTCCGGTCGCGCTACATCTTCAGTGCGATCTGACCTGCCACTGCTTCCACGTCAGGGGCTTCGATGGCGACTGACGTCCGGACGCTCCCTCTCTGAATAATCCTGTCGATTCAGGGTGTAGGCGATGCCTGGCCGGGCACATAGGGATACGGCCCTACGTGACCCGATTGAGCGACTTCCGTCAGAAGGTCCCGCGCCATGCCCATCGGTTCGCGTTGACTTGGCGCGCGCACGCAGTCGGACTCGCTCCACAGTTCGTGGCAGATGCCCCAGCGATGAGCCATGAAATACCAGTCGCGGACCAATACGTCCCGTGCCGTCGTCGACCAGTATTCGTGTATGTCCCCCGCGTACTCGTTGGAGCGCTCTGGAGGCGCGGCGACATAGGCGGCGTACATGGTTTGCCAGATTGCTGGCGTTGCCAGCAGCGCATTGGGAATCAGAATGCCGATGGAAAGGACAAGCGCCAGTGCGAGCATGGCGGCAGGCTTGGACCGCCCCTTTATGATCACCACCAGCAGGGCCATCGCGCAGGCCACGATGCACAGCGCAAGCAGCAGTGTCCAGCCGCTCAGCAGCAACGAAAAATCGTGCGCAAAGTTGACGACGAGCGTCATCGGTTCGGCGTCCTGTCGCCGTGAGTCAGGCGTTCACCCGGAGATTACTGGAATTTGGGGACTGGAGCAGCCGGCTTTCCATGCATAGACAGGGCAACCCAGCGAGGAGGCAGGGTGCACTCCATGGCGAAGATGACGGGTCTGTTCGGGAGCCGCGTGATTTGCGGCTCGCCTCGGGGACTCTGGTGACGAAACCTGCGCCGCTTCGGGCGTTCAGGACGGATCGTTCGGCGTGGTTGTCTCTCCCGGAACGATCGCTCCCGCGCCGCGTTTGGCGCATCCTGGTCATTACATCTTGAGCGCGATCTGGCCGGCCATTTCTTCCACGCGACGCCGCGCCGTGTCCATCGAGGCATGGAACTCCATGCTCGGCGCCACTTCGAGTTCGCGGACCGACCAGAAGGTTAGTGCGTAGTTGCCATCCGGCCAGGGTCCGGAGATGCCGGCGACCGGGATATGGCCGACGAGTGCGACCGAGAGGGCGCCGTCATAGCGCGATTCCCAATCGATGGCGGACATCGATGCATCCGTCTTGCGTGATCCGAAACTGAAGATGCTGCCCATGGTCGTTTCCTGGTTGGATGGGTATTGCCTGTCGATGATGAAGGGAGCAAGCGCCATGCCAATGTCCAATTTTGTTGTTCGAGTTCGCACTTTGCGGCAGGGCGCACAGGCAGAGCGGCGTTTGGCGCGGGCGAAGCGCGACCAAGTCCGACGTTGCGGCCGGTTTGGGGACCCTCTGACACGGCGGCGTTGTAAGAGACTGACAGTCGCAGGCCCTGACGGATCGCGTCATCGGGGTCAGGGCAGGCATTGGCCTGACGCGGCTTCACCGTGGCACGGTTCATCAAAGACGCCGGAATGACGCGCGTGGCCTTTGCGAAGCGCTTGAAGGACGGAGAAACAAAGAAAAAGGCCGGCGATCGCCGACCTTTTCCTGATGCCTAGCGCCGGCAGTCGCCGGCGCAGCCTGGCGGCTTACTTCAGCCCACGGAACTCGAGCAGCGGCTCGACGCTCGGGTCCTTGCCGCGGAACTCGCGGTACATCTTGGCGAGTTCCTCGGAGTTGCCGCGCGAGAGGACTTCGTCGCGGAAGGTCTGGCCGTTTTCGCGGCTCATGCCGCCGTGTTCCTTGAACCACTGGAAGGCGTCGTGGTCGAGCACTTCGCTCCACAGGTAGGCGTAGTAGCCGGCCGAATAGCCGCCGCCCCAGATGTGGGCAAAATACGGGGTCTTGTAGCGCGGCGGCACTTCGGCCATGTCGACCTTGTAGTTCTTCAGCGCATCCGCTTCGAACTTGTCGACGTCCTGCTGCGGCGCGTCGGCGGAGAGGCCGTGCCAGGCCTGGTCGAGCAGGGCGGCAGCGAGGTACTCGACCGTGGCGTAGCCCTGGTTGAAGGCGCGCGCCTTGACGATCTTGTCGACCAGTTCCTGCGGCATCGGCTCGCCGGTCTCGTTGTGCTTGGCGTAGTTGGCGAACACGGTCGGCTCGAGCGCCCAGTTCTCGTTGAACTGCGACGGGAACTCGACGAAATCGCGCGAGGTGTTGGTGCCGGCGATGCTCGGATACTTCACGTTCGAGAACATGCCGTGCAGGGCGTGGCCGAACTCGTGGAACATCGTGGTCACGTCGTCGAAGCTGAGCAGGGCGGGCTGGCCGTCGGCTGGCTTGGTGAAGTTGCAGACATTGAAGACCACCGGCTGGGTGCCGGTCAGGCCGTTCTGTTCGACGAACACGTCCATCCAGGCGCCGCCGCTCTTGCTCGGGCGCTTGTAGTAGTCGGCATAGAACAGGGCGAGCTGCTTGCCGTCGGCATCGAACACGTCGAACACGCGCACGTCGGGCTGGTAGACCGGCAGGTCGTGGCGCTCCTTGAAGGTCAGGCCGTAGAGCTGGTTGGCGGCGAAGAAGACACCGTCGTTGAGCACGCGGTTGAGTTCGAAGTAGGGCTTGATCGCGGCTTCGTCGAGGTCGTACTCGGCCTTGCGCACCTGGTCGGCGTAGAGATCCCAGTCGGCCGCGGTGAGCTTGAAGCCGCCCTTCTGTGCGTCGATCACCTTCTGGATCTTGTCGGCCTCGCTGCGTGCACGGGCGGTCGCGGCCGGAACCATGTCGGTCATCAGCTTGATCGCATGTTCCGGGGTCTCGGCCATCTGGTCGGCCAGGCTGTAGGCGGCGAAGTTCGGGTAGCCGAGCAGCTTGGCGCGTTCGGCGCGCAGCTGGGCCAGGCGCTGGATCGTCGCTCGCGTGTCGTTTTCGTCGCCGCGGCTGGTGCGCGTCTCGGAGGCCTCGAGCACCTTCAGGCGCAGGTCGCGATTGGTCAGCGAACCGAGCACCGGCTGCTGCGTGGTGTTCTGCAGGGTCAGCAGGTACTTGCCGTCGCCGAGCTTGCGCTCCTTGGCGGCGTCGGCCGCGGCGGCAATGCCGCCTTCGCCGAGACCGTCGAGCTGGGCCTTGTCGTCGACTTCGACCGCGGCGGCATTGGTGCCGGCCAGCAGCTTGTTCTGGAACTCGGTGGAAAGGGTCGATTCCTCCTTGTTCAGCGCGCGCAGCTTGGTCTGGTCTTCATCGCTGAGCTGGGCGCCGGCGCGGACGAAATCGGTGTAGGTCTTTTCGACCAGGCGCTTCTGCACGTCGTCGAGGCCGCTGCTCTCACGGGCGTCGTAGACCGCCTTGACGCGCTGGAACAGCTTGGCGTTGAGGTGGATTGCGTCGGCGTGCTCGGCGAGCTTCGGTGCCAGGGCGACCTGGGCGGCCTGCAGGGTGTCGTTGGTGTTGGCCTGGACCAGGGCAAAGAAGATGCGCGCGGAACGGGTAAGCAACTCGCCGCTCTTTTCCATTTCGACGAAGGTATTGTCGAAGGTCGGTGCGTCAGGATTGTTGGCGATCACGTCGATCTGGGCCAACTGCTGTTTCATGCCTTCCTCGATCGCGGGCTGGTAGTCCGAATCCTTGATCTTGTCGAATGGCGGCGCCTGCATCGGCAGGGAGCTGGGGACCAGCAGGGCATTCATCGCGGGAGCTTCCTCGGTCGGCGCGGACGTCGCAGCCTGAGGCGGTGCGGTATCGGTGGATGGGGACGAACAGGCGGCCAGCGCAACAATCAGCGCGGCAGCAAGGGCGGATCGGAACATGGGAGGGTCCTTCGCGGCAAAAGAACCGCCACCTTAGACCCGGAACGGGGATTTCGCCAAGTGCGGGAGGTCACGGCAAGCGATCGGGCGTGGTTGGGCAGGCGCAGACCTGTCGCAACCCATTGATACTTGGAGCCTCTTCGCCACGAATGTTCGAGAAGGCGACCCGCACCTACCGAGGCCGTCCGAATATTTCGGCGCGCGCGAAGGAGGCGCCGCTGGGCCATGGTCGGAGTCCATGGCAGTCGGGGGCAGGGTTTTTGGAACGCGCGGGAGTGGCCCACGCGGAGGAAGCGCCGTTCCTGGGACAGGCGCCAAACTTGTGGCACGCCTGCCGCGTCGATAACCTCGATACAGTGCGGATTGCGAATCCCAGGGAGCCCATCATGAAGACCCCGATCCTCTGCCTGTTCGTGGCAGCGTTGGCCGTGAGTCCGCTGCAGGCGGCCGAGCGCGTGGAAAAGAGCGTGTTCATCCTGGCCGGCGCGAATGCCGGCTTCCAGGAAGCCCGCTATGGCGACGACGGCAGCCTCAAGGCGCATTTCGAATTCAATGACCGCGGGCGCGGTCCGAAGCTCGATGCGGTTTACAAGCTCGACGAGAACGGCATGCCGACTTCGATCCAGCTGACCGGCGTCGACTACCTCAAGGCGCCGATCACCGAGAGCTTTACGCGCAACGGCGATGAGCTGGTCTGGAAGAACGGCTCCGAAGACGAAACGCGCAACGTGTCCGGGCCCTCGTTCTTTCTGGCCCTCAACCAGGTGCCCGAAGATTCGGTGTTGCTCGTGCGCGCCCTGCTCAACGCGCCCGACCACAAGCTCGCCCTGGTTCCGGCCGGCGAGGCCAGCATCCGCAAGCTGACCAGCATCAAGGTCAAGGGCAAGGCCGGTTCGAAGAACGTTGATCTGTACGCCGTGTCAGGGCTCGGACTGCTGCCGGACCTGGTCTGGCTCGACCAGGACCAGCGCTTCTTCGCCAGCTATTCGGGCTGGAGCACGCTGATTCGCGAAGGTTACGAAGGCGCGATCAAGACCATCGGCGATCGCCAGCAGCAGGAAGAGAAACGCCTGGCCGAGACGCGCGCGAAGGAGTTGACCCGTATCCTGACCCGCCCGCTGCTGATCCGCAACGTGCGCGTGTTCGATCCGCCGAGCGGCGAAGTACTCGATGCGCGATCCGTGCTGATCGACGCGGGCCGCATCGTCTCGGTCGGCGCGGCCGATGTCGCTTCGCTCGACGGCGTCGACGAACTCGATGGCGCCGGCCGGTTCCTGATGCCGGGCCTTTGGGACATGCACGTGCATTTCAGCGGCGGGGCCGACGGTCTGCTCGACCTTGCCTCGGGCGTGACCACGGTGCGCGACATGGCCAACCAGGTCGAGGTGCTGCAGGGCCTGATCAAGGGCATCGAGGCCGGCAAGGACATCGGCCCGCGCATCATCCGCGCCGGCATCATCGACGGTCCGGGCCCGTTCGCCGGTCCGACCAAGGTGCTCGTGGCAACCGAGAAGGAAGCGCTCGACGCGATCGACATGTACCAGAAGACCGGCCACGAGCAGATCAAGATCTACAGTTCGGTCAAGCCCGAGCTGATGCCGATCATCGCCAAGGCCGCGCACGCCAGGGGCCTGCGCGTCAGCGGCCACGTGCCGGCCTTCATGACCGCGCGCCAGTTCGTCGAGAACGGCGCCGACGAGATCCAGCACGTCAACATGCTGTTCCTCAACTTCATGTTCGACAAGGTTCAGGACACACGGACCCCGGCCCGGTTCACCACGGTCGCCGAGTACGGCGCGGGCCTCGACCTCAGCTCGAAGCCGGTGCGCGATTTCATCCAGCTGCTCAAGGATCACCACACCGTGATCGATCCGACCGTGGGCACGTTCGAGGACATGTTCCTGAGCCGGCCCGGCCATCCGGGTCCGGGTTTCGCCGCTATCGTCGACCGCTTCCCGACCACCTGGCAGCGCCAGATCAAATCCGGATCCGGCGGACTCGAGATGAAGCCGGGCCAGCAGGCGCTGTTTCGCGATTCCTACCAGAACATGGTCAACATGGTCGGCGTGCTCTATCGCAGCGGCGTGCATATCGTGGCCGGCACCGACAACCTGGCCGGCATGACCCTGCCGCGCGAGCTCGAGCTCTACGTCGAAGCCGGCATCCCGCCCGCCGACGTGCTGCGCATCGCGACCAGCGGCAGCGCCGAAGTGATGAGGCGCGACCAGGAGTACGGTCGGGTCGCGCCTGGTTACGTCTCGGACCTGATCCTCGTCGACGGCGATCCGACCATCAACATGGCCGACATCCGCAAGGTGCGCACGACGATCCGCGGCGATCGGCTGTACGACGCCGATGCGCTGTTCCGCGCAGTCAGCATCGCGCCAACACCGAAGCAGTAACGCGCTAACAGCCATCGAAGCCCGCGCCGCAAGGTCGGCTCCTTGCTTCCATCCAGGCAAGCAAGGAGCCGGTCAATCGGATCACCTCCGCAATCAGACTCCCGCCGGCGGGATACTCATCTTCAGGGCAGACTTGCCGGGCCAGTGGGTTGAGGTTCATGCGAAAGGGTCCTTCGACTTCGCTGCGCTACGCTCAGGACGAACGGGCGGGAGGGGCGCTACGCTCAGGATGAGCGGGAGGGAGAGGCTCGTGCTGTTCATTCTTCGGTTGGCGGGAGAAGCGTCTGGCCCGGAGACTTGGCGGGCCAGTGGATTGAGGTTCTTGCGAGACTGTCCTTCGACTTCGCTGCGCTACGCTCAGGACGAACGGGAGGGGGCGCTGCGCTCAGGGCGAACTGGGAGGTAGGGGCGCTACGCTCAGGACGAACGGGAGGGGCTCGTGCTGTTCCTTCTTCCGCCAGCGGAAGAGGCAATTCCCTCAGCAGCGCCGCCGCCAGTCCGTTCTTCCGGCGGCGTCAGATCAAGACTTTCCTCCCTTCCCCGGCCAGCGGGAAAGGGAGGCGACCTACCGCTCAGACCGTCCGATAGTGATCCGCCAGCGGATAACGCTTCGCATAGAGCGCGAACGCCAATGCCGCGAGCAGGGCGAAGCCGGCGAAGAAGAACATCATGAAGGCGTTCTCGCTGAGGCCGCTGTCGGCGATGTGCGAGATCACTGCATCGTTGCGGACGGCGGCATTGGTGATCAGCACCCAGAGGTTGCCGAAGGTCACCGAGAGCAGCCAGAAGCTCATGATCGAGCCCTTCATCGACGGCGGTGCCTGGCTGTAGGCGAACTCGAGCCCGGTCGCGGAGACGAGGACCTCGCCGAAAGTCAGCAGCACGTAAGGCAATACCTGCCAGGCGATCGAAGTCGGGCTGCCGCCATCGATGCTGAGCTGGATCAGGCCGGCGGCGATCCAGGCAAGTCCGGAAAACGCGATGCCGAAACCCATGCGCCGCAGCGCCGTCACGTCGATACCCATGCGTCGAAGCATCGGGTAGAGGACAAGGTTGTTGAACGGAATCAGCAGCATGACCAGCAGCGGATTGAGTGCCTGCATCTGCGCCGGTTCCTGCACGAGCCAGCTCGGCCACCACCACGAATCGTGCGGCATGACCATCGCATTGCCCTGCAGGATCCAGGTCGAGGCCTTCTGGTCGAACAGCGACCAGAACGGCGTGACCAAGGCGAACACGATCAGGATGCGCAGCACTGCACGCACGCCTTCGACGGCCGCATCCGGGTGCTTGCCACGGGCACGCTCGAGTTGCCACGAGGTGCCGATTCCGCCGAACAGGATCAGCAGTCCGAGCGACACGCAGAAGCTGATGACGAAGCTGAAATGCTCGGGCCACCACGATGGCGCGATCGCCCAGCACAGAAAGATCGCGATGGCGGCGATCACGCCGATCGTCGCCATGGCCAGACCGGCGCTGCCTTTGCCCGGTGCGAGCAGCGCGGTCTTCGCGACCCTGACCAGCGAATCGGGATTCGGCGGTGAGGGCGGTACATGCACGTACTTGTGCCGCCCGCTCCAGAAGATGACCGTGGCGATGAACATCAGGATGCCCGGAATGCCGAAGGCCCAGGCCGGACCCCAGGCGCTGAGGATGCGTGGCATCAGCAGCGAGGCGAAGAACGAACCGAAGTTGATGGTCCAGTAGAAGGCATCGTAGACGACCTTGGCCGTGGCCTTGTTGCGCTGGTCGAACTGGTCGCCGACAAAGGCCGACACCAGAGGTTTGATGCCACCGGAGCCGAGCGCGATCAGGAACAGGCCGGCGTAGAAGCCGTTGCGGTTGCTCTCGAAGATGGCCAGGCAGGCGTGTCCCGCGCAATACAGAAGCGACAGCCAGAACACGGTCTGGTACTTGCCGAAGAAGCGGTCGGAAATCCAGCCGCCGAGCAGCGGAAAGAAATAGACGCCGATGACGAAGGTGTGAAAGACGTCCTTGGCTATGCCGGCGCGTTCGGCGACCGGTGCGTAGAGCAGCAGGCTCGTGATCAGGAACGGCGTCAGGATGTTGCGCATGCCGTAGAAGCTGAAGCGCTCGCAGGCCTCGTTGCCGATGATGTAGGGGATCTGTCGCGGCATGCGTGCGGCGGCGTCCTCGACGCTGGCCGGGCTGGTCGGATTTTCGCTCATCAGGTTTGCGGATCGATGGGGGTTGCAGGCTACTATGCACGTCGCGGCGCGCGGCGTGAACCGTGCGCCCTCGATGTTGCAACGCATCACTTGAACGCGCCGACGGACCGGCACCAGACGGGGAGTCCTCCATGAGCGTCATCGCTGAACCCGCGCCGCAGCTGACTCTGCGCGCGATCCTGCTTTCGATCGTGCTGGTGGTGATCCTTGCCGCGGCGAATACCTATCTCGGCTTGTTTGCCGGCATGACCATCGCCTCGGCGATCCCTGCAGCAGTGGTGTCGATGGCCGTGCTGCGCCTGCTCGGTGGCGGCGGCATCCTCGAAAACAACATCGTGCAGACCGGCGCCTCGGCCGGCTCGTCGATCGCCTCGGGCGTGATCTTCACGATTCCGGCCCTGGTCATCCTCGGCTACTGGAAGGAATTCGAATACCAGTGGGTGTTCGCGATCGCCGGACTCGGCGGCCTTCTCGGCGTGATCTTTTCGGTTCCGCTGCGGCGTTCGCTGATCGTCGACCAGGGCCTCGCGTTCCCCGAGGGCAAGGCGGCCGCCGAAGTGCTCAAGACTGGCGAAAACCCGGAGCAGGGTGTGAAGACGCTCGGCATCGCCGCCCTGCTCGGCGGCTTCGCCAAGCTCGGCGCGGCCAGCGGCCTGCGCCTGTTCCCGGACACGGCCGCGGCGGCGGCCTGGGTCGGCAAGGGCATCGCCTACATGGGCACCAACCTGTCGCCGGCCTTGCTCGGCGTCGGCTACATCGTCGGTTTCAACATCGGCATCGTCTGCCTGCTCGGTGCCGTGATCGGCTGGAACATCGCGATCCCGATCTACAGCGCGTTCTTCATCGATACCGATCCGGCGCTGGCCGCACAGGTCGCCAGCGCGAGCGCCGAAGACGCGGCCTACATGATCTGGTCGGCGCAGATCCGCTACCTCGGCGTCGGCGCGATGCTGATCGGCGGCATCTGGACCCTGATCTCGCTGCGCAGTTCGCTGTTTTCCGGCATCAAGAGCGGTTTCGACGCGACCCGTTCGGGCGCGACCGCGGTGATCGCGCATACCGAAAAAGACATCCCGATGAAGTACATCGCGATCGGCCTCGTGCTGTTCACGCTGCCGCTGCTGTGGCTCTACCAGAGCATCGTCCATCAGTGGACCGCGAGCGTGCCGATGACCATCATCATGATCGTCGCCGGCTTCCTGTTCGTGTCGGTGTCGGCCTACATGGCCGGCCTGGTCGGTTCCTCGAACAACCCGGTGTCGGGCATCACGATCTCGACGATCCTGTTTGCCGCGTTGATCCTCGTGCTGCTGCTCGGCCGCGATTCACCGATCGGCGCCGTGGCCGCGATCATGATCGGTGCAGTGGTCTGTTGCGCAGCCTGCATCGGTGGCGACAACCTGCAGGATCTCAAATGCGGCCACATCGTCGGCGCGACGCCGTGGAAACAGCAGCTGATGCTGGCCATCGGCGCGGTCTCCTCGGCCCTGATCATGGCGCCGGTGCTGAACCTGCTGCTGCATGCCTACGGCGTCGGCGTGCCGACCGCCGAGCACCCGAACCCGCTGCTCGCGCCGCAGGCCAACCTGATGGCCTCGGTGGCCAAGGGCATCTTCGGTGGCGAACTGCCGTGGACCACGATCGGCATCGGCGCCGGCATCGGCGCGGTGATCATCGCGGTCGATTCCTGGCTCAAGGCCAGCGGCAAGAAATTCCGTATCCCGGTGCTGGCCTGCGCGATCGGCATCTACCTGCCGATCGAGCTGATGGTGCCGATCTTCCTCGGCGGCCTGCTTTCGCACATCGTCGAGCGTCATTTCGGCGGCGCGAAGGACGAAGCGCACCACGGCGACATCCATCGCAAGGGCATGCTGTTTTCGGCCGGCCTGATCACCGGCGAGGCGCTGATGGGCATCTTCATCGCGATCCCGATCGTCGTCACCGGCCGCGCCGACGTGCTCGCCTTGCCCGGCAACCTCCAGTTCGGCGGCTGGCTCGGCCTGCTGTTGATCGCCTACATCGCCTGGCTGCTCTATCGCTATGCGACGAAGGTGGAGGCGGCGAGCTGAATTGGGGAACAACAGAGCCCCTCATCCCCCTGCGGGACCTTCTCCCGCAGGCGGGAGAAGGGGAGGACGAACCGCAATTCGCATCGGTTGCTGACCTGTAGCCATCCAGGGCGGTCGCCCTCGCGGGCAACTCCGCTGCACAACATGGCAGTCCTGCCGTTTGGTCTCCCGCAGGCGGGAGAAGCAAATGCAAGAGCCCCTCATCCCCCTGCGGGACCTTCTCCCGCAAGCGGGAGAAGGAGAAGCGAATGGCCGCAGCTTTGGCGATTGCACACGCCAACGGGCAGGGCTTGAAGGTCAAGGTCGTTGATACAAGCCTTGTCTCGCGCCTAAGCATTCTGGAGTGCGACACGGCGCTCTGTTATCGCTTGCAGCGCGCGCATTTATGAGATCAATCCTTCTCCCGCTTGCGGGAGAAGGAGAAGCGAATCGCCGCAGCTTTGGCGATTGCACACGCCAACGGGTAGGGCTTGAAGGTCAAGGTCGTTGATACAAGCCTTGTTTCGCGCCCAAGAGTTTCGGAGTGCGACAGGACGCTCGGTTGCCGCTTGCAGCGCGCGCATTGGTGAGATCAATCCTTCTCCCGCTTGCGGGAGAAGGTCCCGCAGGGGGATGAGGGGCTCCTATTCGGGGCAAGAGAACGTCCCTGCGCGTGTTCATTCCCGCCCAGCGCCGCAATGATGCTCTCAAGCACAGAGTCCGTTCGCAGCAATACGTCATCATTCCAGAAGCGCAGCACGCGAAAGCCTTCTCTCGTCAGCCAGTCGGTCCGATATCGATCCTCGGATTCACGCTCGGCATGCTGGCCTCCATCGACTTCGATGATCAGCTTCGCACCAAGGCAGACAAAGTCGGCTATGAATTTCCCGAGCGGCACCTGTCGGCGGAATTTGAAGCCGAGCAGTCGACGATTGCGCAAGTGCTGCCAGAGCTGCATCTCGGCGTCGGTCATCGAGCGTCGCAAGTTGCGCGCAAACGAAGTATTGCGGTGGCATTCCATGCCAGGGGCTCCTTTCGTGTACCGAGCAAAGTATACGCACCGGACAATCATGCAGGTGAGATAAGGAAAAGACAAAGCCCCTCATCCCCCTCCGGGACCTTCTCCCGCAGGCGGGAGAAGGAAACGACAGATCGCCATGCCCTTTGGCACCTGAGCTCGCGCGATCCATCGCGCTCGCTCTCGCGTGGAGCGCCGCTGGGCAAAACGAGAATCCTGCCGTTGGGTTTTTCGTGGGCGGGATACGGTGGCATGCGACGGATTGCGCTTGATGTTCCTTCTCACGCCTGCGGGAGAAGGTCCCGGAGGGGGATGAGGGGCTTTTGCCTGAATCTCGGCGTGGATTGCGGGCGATCAACCGGTATTCTGAATCCCCGCCGCAATGCCGTTGACCGTGGCGATCAACGCATGCAGCAGTTCGTCGTCGCTGCGATCGCCGGCGCGCCAGCGTGATAGCAGGTCGACCTGGAGCAGGCTGATCGGGTCGACATAGGGATTGCGCAGGCGGATCGACTGGCGCAGTCGCAGGTCGCGCGAGAGCAGTTCGTCTTCGTCCTTGAGTTCGAGGATGGCTTTCCTAGTGCGTTCGAACTCGGCGCTGACCTCGGCGTACATCGGTTCGTGCAGGGCGCCGGCGAGGCGCGAATAGCGCTCGAAGATGGCGAGGTCGGCCTTCGCGAGGACCATCTCAACATCGTCGACGAGCTGGGCGAAGAACGGCCAGTCGCGCGCCATCTCGCTCATCGCCTCGCGACCGAAGGTTTCGATGCCGTGGACGAGGCCGCTGCCGACGCCGAACCAGCCGGTCAGGGCGGCGCGGTTCTGCGACCAGGCGAAAACCCACGGAATCGCGCGCAGGTTTTCGACGCCGCCGGTGCCGCCGCGCCGCGATGGCCGCGAGCCGATGCGCAGGCGTTCGATGACATCGATCGGGGTCGCGTTGCGGAAGTACTCGGTGAAGTCGGGATGTTCGTGGACGAAGGCGCGATAGGCAGTCCGCGCTTCACCGGCGATCGCGCTGGCCATCGAACGCCAGCTCGCCTCGCGCGGCTCGGGTGGCCGCGGGCGCAGGGTTGCGCGCAATACTGCGCCGGTCATCTGCTCGAGGTTGCGCAGGGCGATCGCTCGGATGCCGTACTTGCGATGGATCACCTCGCCCTGTTCGGTCAGGCGCAGGGTGCCATCGACCGAGCCGCGCGGCGAGGCGATCACGGCACGCTCGGTCTTGCCGCCGCCGCGACTGGCCGAGCCGCCACGACCGTGGAAGAAAATGATGCGCATACCCGATTCGTGGGCGAGCCGGGTCAGCGCGATCTGGGTCTGCTGCAAGGCCCAGCGCGAAGCGACCAGGCCACCGTCCTTGGCGCTGTCGGAGTAGCCGAGCATGACGATCTGGCGATTGCCGCGCGCGGCCAGGTGGGTGCGGTAGGCCGGGTCGGCGAACAGCGAGGTGACCACGGCCTCGGCGGCATCGAGGTCGGCGACCGTTTCGAACAACGGTGCGACATCGAGCGGAACCTGGCCGCCGCCATTGACGCAGCCGGCGATGCGGGCCAGCGCGATCACGGCCAGCGCGTCGGCCGCACTGCGGCTCATGCTGACGATATAGGGGCCGAAGGCCTGCTCGCCGTAGCGCGGCCGCAACTGGGCGACGGTGCGGAACACGGCCAGGGTCTTGCGCGCGACTTCGTCGCTGTTGGGGCGCACGGAGGCCGGATCGGCGAGCACGGCCTTGAGCCGCTCCACGCGTTCGTCGACGTCGCGCGAGGCCCATTCGGGGTCTTCGAGCAGCGCAGCCAGCGCGGCATCGTGCATGGCCGAATCCTGGCGCAGGTCGAGCGTGGCGAGGTGGAAGCCGAAGGTCTCGGCGCGACGCAACAGGCGACGCGCGGCGAACCAGCCCGCATGCACGCCGCGATTTTCCTTGAGGCTGTCGACGACGATGCGGATGTCCTCGATGAAGCTGGCCGCATCGGGGTAGCCGCCTTCGGTGCCGCGTTCGGTCTCGCCGAGCCGCTCGCCGACCAGCTTGAGGAATTGCCGATACGGCATGTCCTCATGGCGTGCTCGCAGGCGTGCCGCGGCGGTCGGCAGCAGCGCGCGGTAGACATCGGTGCGGGCGAGCACATCGGCCGAACAGCTGACCCGCGACAGCGAATGACTGAGCAGCCGACCGAGCTGATAGACCTCGCGCCGGTACAGCGCCAGCACCTGGCGTCGCTGCGTGGCCAGGGTTGCCGCAATCGTTTCCGCGCCGACGTTCGGATTGCCGTCCATGTCGCCGCCGACCCAGTTGCCGAAATGCAGCAGGGTCGGCAGCTCGATGCCGGCCGGATCCTCGCCGAGCGCATCGGCGAGCACTTCGTAGAAGACCGGAACGACCCGATAGAGCACGTCGGTCAGGTAGAAGCCGACGTTCTCGAGTTCGTCGGCCACGCTCGGCTTGTCGAGGGCGAACTCGGCGGTCTGCCAGGCCGCGGTCAGGGCCATGCGCATGCGTTCGAGGTCGGCGCGGCGCTCGACCGGCGTGCGTCCGCCGTCGATATCGGCGATCAGGGCGCGCACCACCTCGGTTTCCTTCTCCAGCAAGGCGCGGCGCACCGCTTCGGTCGGGTGCGCGGTGAACACCGGCTCGACATGCAGGCGCGCAAGGCAGGCATCGAGATCGGCCTTGCCGACTCCGCTCGCCCGCAACTTGTCGATCGCATCACGCAAACCACCAGGTTGCGGCGAGGATTCGGCACGCTCGTATTCGCGGCGTCGGCGGATCCGGTGCACGCGCTCGGCCACGTTGACGGCCTGGAAGTAGGTCGAGAACGCACGCACGAGCGAGGTCGCATGGGCGACGTCGACGCCGGCCAGCTCGCGCTCCATTTCCCCGGTGCTGGCGTTGTTCTCGCGGCGCAGGATGGCGGCGACACGGATGCGTTCGACTTCGTCGAGAAAGTCCTCGCCTTCCTGTTCGGCAAGGATTTCGCCGACCAGGGAACCGACCCGGTTCACGTCATCGCGCAGGGCCTTGTCGGTTTCGGGGAGGTCGCTCGAACGCAGGCTGTCCGCGGCATGGCTGGCTTTCTTGTCCATCCGGCAAGCCTACATTGTTGCAACGCGGCATGACAGATGCGGAGTGGCCGCGGCGCCAAGCGGGAGCGGATCGTTCAGTCAGCAGTCGGGACGACCCGATGGCAAACTCCGCCTGTCCTCGAAACGATCGACACGTGCGGCGACCGACTGTTCGGCGATGCGTTCGAGGTGACGCTTCAGGGACGGGAATGGGGAATGGGGAATAGGGAATAGTTGGAGCGGCAATGAAATGGATTCCGCTGATTTTGGTAGGTTGGGGTGAGCGAAAGCGAACCCCAACGCTGCGCGAAACAAAACGGCGCGACGAAATGTCGGTCGAGCCTGTTGGGCATCGCTACGCTCAGCCCAACCTACGGGAATAGCCCGGGTCGGGGTGCCGGCCTGCGGCCGGCGCCCCCGGAGCGGTCAATGCACGTGCTGCGTTCCCGACTTCGGACAATGGCACGGTGCGGTTGGGCCGTACTCGATGCCGAAGCTGCGCCCGTCGTGGTGGCGCTGCCAGTAGAACTCGGGTGCCTTGCGGCCCTTGCCGCCGACTTCGGCCATGTCGGCATCGACATCGAAGACACGTCCGTTGACGGCGACGTAGCGCGTGTCGATCGTGGAGCGGATGTTCTCGAGCGGATTCGAATTGAGGACGACGAAGTCGGCGCGCTTGCCCGTTTCGAGCGAACCGATCTGTTTGGACAGGCCGAGCATGTCGGCGCCGTCGATGGTCGCCGCGCGCAAGGCCTCGAAATTGCTGAAGCCGCCCTGGGTCAGCATCCAGGTTTCCCAGTTCTCGGAAAGGCCCTGCAACTGGCCGTGCCCGCCGGTACTGATGCGGATGCCGGCATCGCGCAGCTTCTTCGCGGCCTTGGCCACTTCGATGTGGTAGTAGTCCCAGTCCGGCGCGGTCTCGCGACGGATCGCGCGGGCATCGAGCGTTTCGCGCGGGAAGAAGCGGTTGAGCTTCTTGTCTTCCCAGACGTTGTCGCGCGCGTACCACCAGTATTCGCCGCTGAGGCCGCCGTAGCTGACCACCAGGGTCGGCGTGTTGCGCACGTCGGTTTCCTTCCACAGGTTGATGACGTCCGCGTACAGCGGCGCGACCGGGATGTTGTGCTCGATGCTGGTGACGCCGTCGACCATCATGGTCATGTTGTGGTTGAAGGTGGAGCCACCCTCCTCGACGACCAGCATGCCGAGTTCGTGCGCGGCCTGGTTGATCTGCTGGCGCTGGTCGCGACGCGGCTGGTTGTAGCTCTTGACGCTGAACGCGCCATTCGCCTTCATGCGGCGCAGATGGGCGCGCGCATCGTCGATCGAATTGACCACGGCCTTGAAGTCGCCGTCGGCACCGTACAGGATCGTGCCGGTCGAGAAGATGCGCGGGCCGACCATCGCGCCGGCCTTGACCAGTTCGGCCTGCGAAAACACCGTTTCGGTGGTGGCCGAGGGGTCATGGGTGGTGGTCACGCCGAAGGCGAGGTTGGTGTAATAGGCCCAGTTCTGCTGGGGGACCACACCGCTGTTGAAGTGGTTCACGTGGGCGTGCACGTCGACGTAGCCGGGCACGATGGTCTTGCCGGCGACGTCGATCACGCGCGCATTGGAAGGGATCGTCACGCTGCCCTTGGGGCCGATCGCCTTGATCGCGTCGCCGTCGACGACGAGCACGCCGTCCTCGATCACCTCCTGCTTCGACTCGGCGTCCTTCATCGTCACGATGCGCGCGCCGGTGAAGGCGAATACGTCGGTCGGCGTGTCGAGTGCGGCGCTCAGGCCGACGTCGATGCCCTTGTCGCTACCCGGCTTGGGCAGTTCCTTCGGTGCGCTCGGGACGAAGGCGAAGGCTTCCCTGAGGTCGCGCGAGTGGTATTCACGGCCGACCATCCAGTGCAGCGATTTCGAGTCGGCCGACCAGTGCAGGTAGGAGCCGACATCCTTGCTGACCAGGCTGACCGGAATCGCCTTGGTTTCCTTCGACAGTTCGATGCTGCCGCCGGTCATCGGCATCGGCGCGACGTAGGCGTTGAACAGTTCAGTGAAGGCGACCCACTGGCCGTCCGGGCTGATGCTGACGAAGTTGATGTACTTGAGGTCGAACACGTCGCGCGGTTCGCTGCCGTCGATGGCGATGCTCTTGAGCTTCTTGCTCAGGCCATCGCCGGTCAGGAAAGTGATGCGCTTGCCGTCCGGAGTGAAGGC
>JAHCAR010000020.1 GCA_019634795.1 Dokdonella sp. | reverse complement strand
CCACCCTTCATCCATCGGATCAAACGCTTGGGCGACGCCTGCCTGCGCGCAGATCTTTGTTGCGCCGCCTTGAAAGACGGCCAGTCTGTCTGCGTCGGCGCGCCGCGATCTGCGCGCAGGCAGGTGTCGTGACGGTTGCGACACTTGTTCAGAGCCTCCTTAGAGGTCGGTGCTCCGTCGACAAGCCCGAACGCCGGCAACGGCAAATTGTGTCGCCCACTTCCCAGTTTCCGGATCTGCTGCCGCCCGGATTAGCGGCTGTTCAGTCCGCCACCGGAGAATCCCCTGTGACGATGAACGGGGCCGGGCCCAATGGCCTCGCAGTCGTCTGATTCCTACAGCGGCTATGGCAAATTTCCTACAAAAACGATCGGCGTTTGCCGCTACCGGCCGATCGACCACAGGGCCATGCTGACAAGGTTCGGTTGCGGGCCCGGGCAGCGAGCGAAGTTCGACATCTCATGGCGCATCCGCGCCGACGGGCTGGAGAAACACCATGACCATGAAAGAAGCTTCCGCAAACGCCAGGGCCGCGGTCAACGCACTGCAGGCGATAGGATCGATCTGCGCCGACCTGGCCCCGCTCGACATGCCGATGACCGACGAGCAGATCCGCCAGCGCGCCAACCTGGTCCGCAGCGTCATCCAGACCCGCCAGCAGATGCTGCAGTTCCGTGACCGGGCCAAGGCACTCGGCGAGGCGCTGGAACGCTTTCGCGCCCGTCAGCAGGAGATCCGCAGCAAGGTGGCCTGAGGGGTACGCAGTTTGCGCTGCCCGGACAGCCGTCCATAGTCCATTGCGTGTTGACGCAAACCGCGCAGCCGTCCGCGTTGCCGGTTTGACTTTGCGCCTGAAAAAGTATATTCCAGTCGGCGAAGTCCGGGCGGTTTCGCGGGTCCCGGAACCGGCCGATTTATCGACGCGAGTCGATCTGCTCATCGGGACAGGAGTAGCTCATGAAACGGATCGTCATCTGTGCCGACGGCACATGGAACGTGCGCGACCAGCTCGACGAGAGCACCGGCAAGCGCCGCCCGACCAATGTCACGAAACTGGCCCGGGCGGTCCTGCCCCGGGCGCATGACGGCGTCGACCAGATCGTCTTCTACGACGAAGGCGTCGGCACCAGCGGCGGGCTCGACAAGGTCACCGGTGGTGCCTTTGGCCGCGGCATCGAACGCAACGTGCGCGACAGCTACCGCTTCCTCAGCTACAACTACGAGGAGGGCGACGAGATCTACCTGTTCGGCTTCAGCCGCGGCGCCTTCACCGTGCGCACGCTGGCCGGTTTCATGAACCGAGTCGGCCTGCTCGACAAGGGCGACGACTACTACGTGCCCGACGTGTTCTCGTGCTACGCCAGCGACGAGCAACCCGGTTCAGAGCGCTGGAAGCAGTGCTTCCACAACGTCAAGGTCCGCCGCGAGTGTCCGCCGATCCGCATGATCGGCGTCTGGGACACGGTCGGCTCGCTCGGCGCGCCGGGTTTGCTGGGCCGCGTGCTCAACCGCAACAAGTACAAGTACCACGACATCACGCTCAACCGGCACATCGAAAACGCCATCCATGCGCTGGCCATCGACGAGCAGCGCGCGCCATTCGCGCCCGATCTGTGGCAACGTCCGCCGGACTGGCAGGGTCGCCTCGAGCAGGCCTGGTTCGCCGGCGTGCACAGCAACATCGGTGGCGGCTATACGCCGGACGGACTGGCCAACGAAGCCCTGCACTGGGTCGTCGAAAAAGCCGAGGCGCTCGGCCTGCAGTTCAATACCGCTTATCTGAACTTCTTCGCTCCGGTCTACTATTCCGAACTCAAGGATTCGATGACGGCCGCGTATCGGGTCATGGGCCGCAACATCCGCGAAATCGGCAAGCACCGATTGCATGGCGAGGCCGTGCACCAGTCCGCGCTCGATCGCTTCAAGGATGATCGATGCGCCTACCAGCCGTCCAACCTGAAGGCCTACATCGACAGCGGCGAGGTCCGTGTGGTCGATACGACGAGGATAGAACGCGGACACAAACCTTGAGCAAGCTCGTTTCCGATATCAGGCGCAGGGTCTGGTACATCGAGGCCCGGGCCTGCAGCGACGGCGACTACGCATCGGAGGACGCGGCGTCGATGGGCAGCGGCGTGCTCGTCGAGATCGAGCATCGCGACGAACCGCGCCGGGTGCGTCGCTATCTGCTGACCTGCGCCCATGTCGTGCGCCGCAAGGACCCGCTCAGCGGCGGATGGGGCGGCCCCGTCTACGACGAGATCCTCTGCTGGCGACCGGGCCAGGGCTATACCCGCACTTACAAGGACAAGCGCCGCTGCGGCGAGCACCCCGACATCTATCGAGCCACCCTGAGCAGCCTCTCGCCCTGTGGCGGTGCGGCGGCGGCCCTGCCTGACGCACTGCGCACCGCACCGAACGATTGGGTCCTGCTCGATATCGACGACCCGGCCTTCCAGAACGAAGGCAGCCCGGTCCGCTGGGCCGGCATCGAGGATGGCGCGCCGGTTCGCATCGTCGGTTATCCGGGCGGTGCAGGACTGAGTCAACACGCCGCCGGCACCCGTATCTGGGTCAATGGCAGCCTCGTCGAAAATCTCGCGACCGGACCATTCAGCCAGGAGCGCACACCGGAACCCGGCATGCTGAGCCTGTCCGGCGTCGACGAGACCCGCCCCGGCATGAGCGGGGGCGGCATCTTCGACGAAGACGGCGCCCTGGTCGGCCTGCATCGCGCCGCAGACGACGGCGCCATGCAGCGCAACGCGATCGCGATCACCCATATCCGCGATGCGCTGGATACGGGCCGCAATGCCTGGCCGACCACGCCGACGGCACCGCCGCTGGTTTCCCCCTGGCTCATGCGCATGCTGGCCGCAGTCGTCGTCGTGGCCCTGGTCGCCGCCGGCATTTGGCAATTCACGCGCCCGCGTGACTGCCGGCTCGAGGTCCGCGTCAGCGCCAGCAGGCCGGGCAGGGCGGCCCGCGTCATCGACGTGGTCCGCGCGGATGGCCTGACCCGCTCCGAGGTGCTCACGCCGAGCGGCGCGGCCGAACTGGCATTGCCGCGCATGGCTGCCCGCGAACACTGGCAATTCAGCCTGCGCTTCGATGATTCCGCCTCGCGCCCCGTCGACATGACCGGCTGTCCGCGTGCGCAGGGCGATTACGAACTGGAGGATGCGCATGTCGTACTGGCTCCGAACTAGTGCAATCGGCATCGCCCTGGCCCTGGTCGCCGGCTGCCATCCGACGCCGGCTCCGATCACCACTGCCGTGATCGGCAGTGTCCGCGATGCCGCCACCGATGAGCCGTTGGCCGGTGCCCGGGTCTCCCTCGCACTCGGTGCGCAGGGCGAAGCGAGCGCGTTGACCGCTCCCGATGGCAAGTTCGATCTGAAATTTGAATCCGCCCCGGACAGTGCCCCTCTGTCGGTCGACCTCAGCGCCTCGCTCGACGGCTACGATGTCGCGGTCGACAAGGTCGAAGTGGTCAAGGGCAAAACCACGCAATACAGCTACGACCTGCGCCTGCTTCCCGCCGGCGTGTCCGCGTGCATTCAGAAGCAGCGTCCGGCCGTGATCGTCGGCCACTTCCGCCCGGCCAGCGGACGGCCCGATCCGGCCCTGTCCGATCGCATCGCCGATACCCTGCGCTACAACCTGCTGACCCAGATACAGAAGTCGAACTTTGCCGCCGACGCGCAGCCGCGCATCTTTCCGTGCAGCGCAGCCGAGCCCAAGGTGCCGGAACGCTATGGCGGTTACGCGAAGCTGTTCGAGGCGGATGCCTATGTCGGCGGCTATGTCACCAGCCCCGATCCGGTCAAGGTCAAGGTGCAGATCGCGGTGGCCGACGGCTACGGCGTGCTGCGCGCGCCGATGACCGCAACCAGTCCCGACGTCGATCTCGACGATCCGCAACTGGCCCGACTCGCGCCCGAGGCCAATGCCGCGGTGCTGACGGCACTCGCGATCGGCTACAAGCTGGCCGACAAGCCGCAGGAGTGCATCGACCTGATCGCCGCGTCCGAGCGCCTGCTCGGCAACCTGCCCGATACCCTCGCCGGCTTGCGCGAAGACTGCAGGGCAGCCCTGCCGAACCGGGGGTTGCTGTGATGAAGCGCATCCCGATCGTCCTCGCCGGACTGTTCCTGGCCATGCTTGCGCCGTTCGCGCAGGCCATCATCGGCGTCGATGTCAACGAGGACATCGACAGCGTGCTCTCCGGCCGCGCACCCCCGTTGCATCTGCCCGATGCGAAATACCGCATCGCCGTGTTCGAGTTCGAGGATCCCGACGGCACCGGCCTCGGCAGCGCGGTGTCGACCCTGATCGCGCGCGAAGTGCTTCTGCGCAGCGGCCTGAAATCGCTCGGCGTGCTCAACTATTACGGTTCGCTGGCGCCGACGCGGAAGCATCCGCAGAGTTATTTCGACAAGGTCGACCTGGTCGTCCGCGCGCAGCAGGCCAGCCTGGCGATCTGGGGCGTGGTGCGACGCGACGACGCCTCGATCGTCGTCGACGTACAGGCCCAGTTGCCCGATCCGATCGTCGACCGGTCCTATGCCTGGGAACTCAAACTGCCGCAGGCCATGGGCGGGGAAACCCTGCATGCGCGCATCTCGCCGACCCGCATGCAGATCCAGCAGGTGCGCATGCCCAAGGAGTTCGCCACGACCCTCGCGGCGATGGCCAGCGCCGGCAACATCGTTCGTACTGCGCCCTCGCGCAGTGCCGCGGTCGCCACGCGCATCCCGAAGTACTCGGCGATGTCGGTCACCGAAACACGCGGCGACTGGTCGAAGTTCGTCGTCGACGGCCGCAGCGGTTGGGTCCAGGGCGCCAGCGACTGCACGCGCGAATGCGCACGATTGCTCGGCACCGCCTCGTTCGTCGGCGCCCTGCTCAAGTTCGCCGACGGCGGCGCGGCGCCGTCACCATCGAAGGATCTCTCGCGCGATACGCTGATCATCGCGCGCCAGCTTGCGGTGCTCGCCGACCTGCGCGTCAGGACCTTCCGGCCGGCCGAGGTCTATCTCGCACGCTGGGACGGCGCCAGGGCCAGCGACTTCGGTGCGCCGTACGCCGACTTCCTCGCCTTGAGCACGCTGGCCGATGCGCTCAAGCAGCAGGGCGAGCAGCCCTATGATGCGATCCGTCTCGATGACGCCTTCGTGCGCAAGGTCACCACGGCCCTGGCCCAGGCCTCGCAGGACGACCCGCGCAACACCGAAGTGCTCGACAACCTCACAGTATTGTTCCGCGTCCTTGGCGACGAGCGGCGCGCCGGACTGGCCCGGCGGCTGTCCTCCGAGGTCCAGGCCACGCGCCAGTCGGAGCCGACCCCGTGAGCGATTTCAACGCGTGGCGGAGCTGGGCGGCAGGGCTCGACGAGATGGCCTTCGCGCGGCTGTGGCGCGCCCTCGGCGCAGTCGCTGCACTGCGCCCGATGCGAGGCGCACTCGATGAATGGCTGGACCGCGTCGCGGCGCATGCCGTGCAGACCGGCGAACTGGGCTGGACCCTGCCGCCGTTTGCCGAACCCTTCGCCCAGCGCCTGCAGGGCGCAACGGCGCAGCAGTGGCTCGACCGCTGGCAGGCGCGGATCGGTTCGCGCCTCGACAAGGCTCCGCTGCGAATCGCTGATTGGCCATCCATCGAGGACGATCCGGCATGGCTGACCGCCTTGTATCGGGTTGCCCCGGTGGCTTCCTTGCGCCTGCCGTTGCTGAGCAAACGCATGCTCGGCTGGCCCTTGCGCATGGCCGCCCTCGAAGACGTCGACCGCGGCGCCCTGAGGGACGCGACGGGACTCTGGCCGGCCAGCGGACTCGCCCGAGTCGTCGGATCCGACGCCCAATGCTTTGCCTGCGACGTCCTGCTGTTGTCCGGGGAATTCGACGCACACGCGGCGAAGCTCGACGGCGGCCAGGTGTCGGCCAACTTCATCATCGCGCGCTCGGCGATGCCGCTCTCGCGAGAGGTTCACGCGCGCATCATCGCTCTCGTCGAGGCCACCGAGGCCGGTGGCTTCGTGCTGTTCGAGGACGATCCGGGCATCGACCTGCCGGGTCGCATCAACGGCTTCGTCGAACAGCTCTCGCACGCACGCCGCGTCGATGTCGCGGCCTGCCTGGCGTTCCGTGATTCGCCGCGACCGGCCATCGTCGGCCTCTGCGACGAACTTGCGCGCTTCACCATCCTTCGCGTTGCGCGGCGCCTGCAGGCGCGCTCGCGCAATGTACAGCGCGCCACGCGCCTGCCGGGTCCGTTGCGCGCCGAACTCGACTCGATCCTGCCGCACATTCCCGATGTACCGGCACCCGCCGCGCGCGCGCCATCGGGCCTCGAGTCGCTCGGCTCGGATACCGTTCAACAGTCCGATGGGCTTGAATCGCTGGGCGGCGACGCCGGTGCCGAAGAGGCCTTCCCGGCAGCCGACGCCGAGGCGGCCGTGCCCGACTACGAGCGCCCGGTTGCGACCTACGAACAGGAGTCGGCCGGTGCCTCCCGCCTCGTCGAGGCGCTCGAGGCGCTCGAGCGCGCCGAGGCGGCGGTGTCGGCCAACCGCTATCTGCAGCAGCGCGCCTCGATCGTGCGCGACGCCAACGAGATTCCGGCCAGCCACGGCTTCGTGGCCGGGCTGCCAGCGCGCGTGCGCGTGCACATCGGTCCGCCCGACCGTGAGTCGAATGCCTTGCCCGAACCGTTTCCCGAAGATGCCCTGCCGCAGGAGCTCGACAGCTGGGACCTCGACGTCTGGCTGTCCGAACCGACCCACCTGCCGCAGCCGCTCGGCGCTGCCATCATCCTGCACCGCACCGGCAACAGCACGGCCTGCACCTTCGAATTCACGCCGACCGCGGCGGAGCCGTTCAACGGCCGCATCAGCGTCCTGCATCGCGGCCGCGTGATCCAGACGGCGGCCCTGCGCGCGAGCGTCAGCGCCAGCGAAGCGGCCTCGGCGAATGGCACGGCGCCGGTTCTCGAGAGCGTGCTCCAAGTCAAGCGCAGACTCGCCGATCCGGATCGGCGGCGTTACGACCTGGCTTACGTGCTCAACCATGCCGCCACCGACCAGCCGGTCGCCCATGCGATGGGCGGTCAGCGCGCCTGGCTGTCCAACCTGCGCGTGGTCGAGAAGACCGTCGAGGACATCAATGCCCTGCTCAGCGGCGTCGCCCGGACTGCCCGCGACTACGCCGGCGGCCTCGACAGCGACAAGGGCAAGACCCTGCTGCGAAACCTCGCCGAACTCGGCAACTACCTGCATCTCTACCTCGTCGAACCGCAACGCGCCGGCGCGGCCGGAGCGGCGCGCCGGCAACTGTTCGACGGTGAATTCATCCAGGTCGTCAGCACGCGCAGCGATGCCGTGGTGATCCCGTTCGAGTTCGTCTATGAATACGACGCCCCGGCCGACGATGCCGTGCTGTGCCCGCACTGGCGCGATGCGCTCGAGGCCGGCCATTGCCCGGCCACTTGTGTGCATGACGAGACGTCGTTCTGCCCGATGGGTTTCTGGGGCCTGTCCAAGGTCATCGAGAGGCACGCCCTGCAGGCCGATCTGGCCCTGGAAGGCGAGGTCGGCCTGCAGTCCGAACCGGTCGCCGGCCGCGACACCCTGAAGATCGCCGGCGCGGCCGTGTTCGGCTCCAGCGCGCGCGTCAAGGACGATCAGCTCGGCCCGCTGCGCCAGCGCCTGCTGGCCGCCCAGCTCGATGGCCACCAGGCCGCCGACTGGGCCGACTGGAAAGCCCAGGTTGGCCAGGCCAGCCCGTCCCTGCTGATCGCGCTCGCCCATTCCGATGGCGCGGGACGTGCAGCCACGATCGAAATCGGCGGCAAGCCGATCAAGACGATCGGCATCACCGCCGCCCACATCCGTGCCAGTGCCGAGGCCGGCGAGCACCCGCTGGTCGCCTTGCTCGGTTGCGACATGGCAGGCACTGGCGACGACTATGCCAATCCGGTCGCCGTCTTCAGCACGCGCGGCGCGGCCGCCGTGGTCGGCACGGTCGCCACCGTGCTCGCCGAACATTCGGCCGAGGTCGCGGCCCGCCTGATGCAGGGGCTGACCTTCGCCGACCGCACGCAGACCCGCCGCCTCGGCGAGGCCATGCGTGAGCTCAAGCGCAATGCGCTGCTCGATGGCGAACTGATGCCGCTGTGCCTGATCGGCTTCGGCGATGCCGACTGGCTGCTCTCCAATTGACCCGAGCTTCCCCGAGGATGCCTCCATGTCCAAGCCCTTCTTCCGCATCGAAATGCTGCCGGCCAAGTACGGCGACGCGCTCTGGATCGAATACGGCACCGAAGCACTGACCCGCCGCATCCTCATCGACGGCGGCCCGATCAACGCCTGGCCCGAAGTCTCGGCACGCCTCGAACAATTGCCGGCCGGCGATCTCGGCGTCGAACTGGCCGTCATCAGCCACGTCGACGCCGATCACATCGAAGGCATGGTGCGGCTGATGGCCGAGCCGTTCCAGCGCTGGCTGATCGCGCCCGAGGAAATCTGGTTCAACGGCTGGAGGCACATCGACGAAGCGAGGGACCTCGGCGGGCGCGAGGGCGAATTCCTCAGCGCCCTGATCCACCGTCGCGCCTTCGAGCGCTGGAACACGCGCTTCGGCGGCAAGGCGGTGTGCACGGGCAAACTGCCGGGCGACGTCGTCGAACTGGCCGACGGCATGCGCCTGACCCTCGTTTCGCCGAATGCGAAATCGCTGGCCGCCCTGCGCAAGGACTGGGAAAAGAACGTCGACAAGTGGCAGATCGATCCCGGCGATCTCGATGCCGCCTGGGCGCAGCTGGTCGAGGAGAACAAGTACCATCCCGACGCCGAACTGACCCTCGGCCCGGACGATCTTTCGGCCAGCCTGCGCAGCCTGCTCAAGGGCCAGGATTCCGGCGCTGCCAACGGCAGCAGCATCGCCTTCCTCGCCGAGTTCGCCGGCAAGTCCTGCCTGTTCCTCGCCGACGCGCACGCCAAGGTCGTCTGCGAATCGCTGCGCAAGCTCGGCTACAGCAAGGAAAAGCCGCTCAAGGTCGACGCCTTCAAGATGGCCCACCACGGCAGCAAGAACAACATCACGCCCGAACTTCTCGAACTGGTTAACGCGAAGCACTACCTGGTCAGCAGCAATGGCGACAAGTTCGGCCACCCGAACAAGGAGGCGATCGAAGCGGTGATCCAGGGTTCGCGGCGCAAGCCCACCCTCTGGTTCAACTACCGCTCCGACTTCAACATCGCCTGGAAAGCCGAGTCGCTGAAACCCGGCGCCACCTTCAGCACGCGCTACCCGGCCAAGGGCCGCAGCGGCATTGTGATCAAGCTCTGAAGGCGGCCGTCAGCAAGGCGCAGAAGAGCGTTCGATCCGATGCCGGCGCTGTTCATCGCGAGCAGTCGACATAACCCGACAGGTCGGACTGCAAGGTTCCCCAGTCGGTCTCGACGACGAGCTGATCGGCGACCGGATTCGAGCCGCTGTTGGCGGGGCAGGTCGGCGAAAAGTGCACCCGGATCAGCTCCGATTCGCCGGGTGCCAGGATCTGTTGCGGTTTGCCCTGCAGCACCGAAAAATGCCGGCCGTCGACGACGCGGACATCGCCGCGCAGCACATCGCGATCACCCGAGTTCTCGAGCAGCAGCAGGCGATCGCCGCCGGCTTGCCCGGTCGTGATCGGCGCGTAGCCCGGATGCAGGAATGGCAGTCCACCGGTTTTCGCATCCACTTGCAGCACCACTGACGCATTGCGCGTCTGCCCGTCGATCGGCGAATACGCATCGACCTTGAGCTGGGCGCTTCGCACGCCGTAGCTGACCGGCTTTGCCTTGACCATGACCTGCAGGCTCCGACCCGGCTCGAGGATCATCGGCAACCGCGCTTCGACATAGGCATCGAGTGCCATCAAGGGAGCGGTTCCGTTCGGAAAGGTGAACGGCACCGGGCGCGGAGATTCACGATAGAAGGCGGTTCCGCCGTCATAGATCAGGTCGTTGCCGAACACCTTGGGTTTCTGGCCGTCGCGATCCGGGCGGACGAGGCGCGAGAAAGCCTCGCCGACCGTCGCCGTCGCGGCGATATCGAGGGGAATCGAACCATAGCCCTCGATCTGGTCGATCACGCGCCGGTGCGGCGTCGAGGCAATGCTGATCGGCAAGGGCAGGGGCACGCGCGACGCAATGAGGCGGTAGCTGAAATCGGCTGGGCTCTGACCGCCTAGCGCAGCATGGGTGATCTGCAGGGGCGTGTCGCCGACGTTCTCGAACGCGACGAACCGGTCGCCGTTGCGGCCGATGACCATCTCGCCGAAGTTCGATACGGCCGGAGTGGCCAGCAGCGCCGAGCCTTGTTTCAGTGCGCGAATCTGGAACTCGATCATGACCGGCGCCGGCGAGTTGCCGGCCAGGCGCACATCCCAGTGCAGCGGTTCGGTCAACGGAAAGTAAGCCGTGGTCAGCATCTGGTGCGTGTACGCAGGCGTTGCGCCGAGCAGGAAATCATCGAGCTGATTGCCCTCGCAGTTGGCCCGAGTCAGCGCATAGATCCAGCCATGGCTGCTTGCCGTGCTCGTGCCGGTGCAGATGATCGTGAACGGATCGGCGTCATCGGAGGTGCCGAAATAGGTTCCGCTGATGACCAGGCTTTGATTGGCCGGGTCGAGCGTCGGCGCGGTATCGTCGGTGGATATCGCGGGGTTGGGTCCCGGCACGAATACGCGGACCTGCTCGACCTGCAGGGTATTGCTGAAGTTTTCGTGCCAGCGCACCTGGGTGTAGTGCACCTGGTCCGGAGGGTCCGGCGAAACCTGGACCTTCCACCGGCGCAGGTTCGCATCACCGGGCACCGCGGTCATCGAGCGCGCGATGTTCTGGGTGCCGCGAATCGTCATCAGATTCGGTCGCAACCACTGGGTCGCTCCGCTCGTCGTGTCGCGCAGGCGCAGGGCCACGTCAGCGGGCGGCGCAAACGCCAGGCAGTCGCGCGCGCAGGCGTCGACCGTAGGATTGCCTCCCGAGACACCGGCGCCGCAACCAAGGCCACTGCTGAGCGAAGCCGCGCGCGTCGAGCCACCGCTGAAGGCTTGCGGTGAGTTCACCGAACCCGGGCAACGGCGATAGGCATCGGGCGTGGCCGCCTCCACGTATTCGGCAACGAGCGGCATGCTTGCGATGTGCAGGTCCGTGTCGACGACGAGTGGACCGCCCTTGATCGTGATCGGAAGGCTGGAAAGCGTACCGAACGCCACGTCCATGGTCGAATTGACCGGCGGCTCGGGAGCGCTGCACGGCATGAAGTCCTTGTCCAGATCCTGGAACTCGATCTCGCGCGCCGTGCCCGGTTCACGCAGGCGGCAAAGGCCGATATCGGTCGGCGAGTTGCATGTCAGGTGCATCGGTTCGCGGCGCACATGGGCGACCATTTCCCAGTTGACGCGAACGACATCGGTCGTCGAACTGGAGGTCGCCGCGTCGCCGAGCCACAGGCAATTCGATTGCAGCAGATTTTCCAGTTGCGGTGCCTGCATGGACGGGGTGATCGGCGAGATCACCTCGCAGCCGCCATTGTCGGCACCCGGATCTCGTCCGCGCATGCATTGCGGGCTGGCGCTGTCGAATCCATCGCGGTAAGGGCCGCTGAACTCGGGCCCATTGGCCTGGTCGTTGTCGAGCGCATTGCGATCGAGCCGGATGCGTGGATTCAGGTCCAGCGGACGGGTGAATTCGAGGGTCACCGCCTTGGGCGAGACGCAGGCGTTCGTTCCGATCAGCAACGCAGTCACGGCGAGGGCGTGCACGAGCAGGCGTGCCAGCAGGGAACGGCAATCATCGGCCGGCGGCCGGGGCGATGCGAAAGCCATGCGAGCCTCCTGGCGCGAATCAGGTTTGTCGCGCCGTGTGCGAGGTGCACCATTGCGCGAAGGCGCGCGCCGCAAATACGTCCATTTGCAGGCTTGACAACCAACCCGATTGGAGCTCCACGGCCGTCTGACGCGTCCTCGCCCGAAGTTATCGCGAACCGGTGCTTGTTCGCCGCGCAAGGCGGGCCTACGCTTGTGCTGGCACGGGTCTCGTGGCGGGTCCTGTCGGTGCCGCCGTGCGTTTCCGCTGCGCCCGTACTGCGGACTGGAATGCGCCCATGCCCTGGTTGCACGACATCGATCCGGTCGCCTTCGAAATCGGTCCGTTTTCGATGCGCTGGTACGGGTTGATGTACCTGAGCGGCTATGTGGTCGGACTTTCCCTCGGCTGGAAGCGACTTCGCGATGGCCGTTTGCCGGTATCGGCAGCGGCCTTTCTCGATCTGATCTTTCTGGCCATGCTCGGCATCATCCTCGGCGCCCGCCTCGGCCATGCCCTGTTCTATGCCTGGCCGCAGACGGTCAGCGATCCGCTTTCGGTCCTGCGCATCTGGGAAGGCGGCATGAGCTTTCATGGCGGCGCCCTCGGTGTCGTGCTGGCGGTCGCCTGGTGGTCAAAGGCGCATCGAATCGCCTTCGGCGACACCATCGATTTCCTCGTACCGCTGACCGCTCCGGGCATCGCTTTCGGCCGGCTCGGCAATTTCATCAACGGCGAACTCTGGGGTCGGCGTTCCAACCTGCCCTGGGCGATGATCTTTCCCAATTCCCTGGAAGGACATGGCGGTTCCGCGCAAGCGGTCCGCCAGCTCTACGAGCAGGGCCTGCTCAATGCGCAGGCCCGGCATCCGTCGCAGCTCTACGAAATGATGCTCGAAGGCGTTGTTCTGTTCGTCGTTGTCTGGCGGTACTCGCGCATACCGCGTCCGCGCTGGGCCGTTACCGGATTGTTCGCGCTGCTCTACGGCCTGTTCCGCATTGGCCTCGAGTTCGTTCGCGACCTCGAACCGGGGGCGCAAGCGCTGGCATTGGGCTGGATAACCAAGGGCCAGGTGCTGTCGTTGCCGATGGTCGTGCTCGGCGCAGCCCTGCTTCTGCTCTCGCAGCGCCGTCCCGGCACAGTCGGGGTCCGCCATGAGCCATGAGGCGTCAACCGCCAACCCGGCAGGTGCGGACCGCCACCATGGATCCGTTCGCGCACTCACGGTTGCGCTGCTCGAAGACGAGCCGCACACACGCGCGGCCATCGCCGCCAAGCTGGCACAATCGGACGGCATCGAGCTGATTGCGAGCCTCGCCACGCTCGCGGAAATGCGCGCGTCGCTGCAGCAGCGCCAACCGGACGTGCTGATCGTCGACCTCGAGCTGCCCGATGGCTCGGGCCTGGACCTGATCGCGTTCGCGCACGCGCGCTGGCCGGCCATGCACATCCTCGTGCTGACCGTGCTCGACGACGAGCACAAGGTGATCGCGGCGATAGAGCGGGGTGCCGACGGCTATCTGCTCAAGGATGAAGGCGCCATTGCCCTGCTCGATGCCGTGTTCGAGGTCAGCCAAGGCGGGTCGCCGATCAGCCCGGCAATCGCAAGGCATCTGGTCCGCCGTCTTGCCGCCCAGGCGCCGAACCCGGACGCATCGATCTCGCTGTCCGAGCGTGAGCGCCAGGTACTCCAGCTCGCGGCCAAAGGCTATGCCTACGCCGAGGTCGCCAAGCTGCTCGGCATCGGTGTCTCCACGGTGGCCTCCTACACGCGACACATCTACGAGAAGCTGCAGGTCGACTCGCGCTCCGGCGCCGTCTACGAGGCCACGCGTCTCGGTCTGATCGACCCGCGCTGATGCGAATCTCGACGCGCATTGCCGCTACGCTCGGCGCGGCAGCCGCACTCTTCGCACTGTTCCTGTTCTGGATGTCGACGGCGGAGGAGCGCGTGCCACCCGAAGGTGTCTCGGTGTTGAGTTCCGCCGACCGACTCCTTTCATCCTCGTCGACGCCACCGGCAGCGGATGATCCATCCTGGTCGCCAGTGACCTTGCCTGACACGGTTGGCGTATCGCGCGCGAAACCGGCCAGGGCCTGGTATCGCCTGCGCGTCGATATCGATCCATCCGAACACCGTTTGTGGGCGCTGTTCCTGCGGCGGCCCTGGACCACGGCATCGGTCTGGGTCAACGACGCCCTGGTCGACGATGCAGGCACCGACCGTCGACCACTTCCGTACTACGTGTCGGATCTCGTGTTCGTGATTCCCGCGGGCCTCGTGCGTCCTGGTCGCAATGAGATTCTCGTGCGTAGTGTGCGCGAGCGCTCGAGCGCCTTTCTCGGCGCGGTCTGGCTCGGTGACGCCGAAACGCTGACCGGATTCAAGGCGCGCACCAGCCGCTACACCCAGACCTATGTGCGCGTCATCATTGTCGTCACGTTCGTCCTGAGCCTGGTCTATGCCGGTCTGTTCGCGATGCGACGCCGTGAAACCGCTTACGGATGGTTCTCCGCTGCCTTGCTGATGTGGGCGATCCAGAACAGTTGGACCCAATTCGATACGCCGCCGATATCGCCGGCTTGGGCCTGGCGCCCGGTGGCCTACATCGCGCTCGGCTGGTTCGTGATCTGCGCGGCGGTCTTCGTGCACCGCTTTGCGCACTTGCGCCGACCGCGCGTCGAACGCAGCCTGTTCGTCGTCGGCGCGCTGGGTCCGGTCGCCTTGTGGATCACGGCCGCGACCAATGAATTCGCCTTTCGAATCACCGGCCCCTTCATCTGGGTGCCGTCGGTCTGCCTGCTCGGACTCTATGTGGGCTGGAGCTTGTTGCAGGCGTTGCGCCGCGGGCCCGCCCTCGAATCGCAGGTGCTCGCGATCGTGGCGCTTTTCCTCGCCATGGTCGGCATCCGCGACTACCTGCGCGATCGTGGCTTCGTCGAGACTGCGATCGGTCTCTACCTACCGTTTGCAGCGCCCGTGGTGCTGCTCGTCTTCGGCACCATCCTGTTGCGTCGGTTCGTTGCCGCGCTCGACGAAAGCGAGCGACTCAACCTCGAACTGGAAGCGCGCGTCGCCGAAAAGAGCGCTGCGATCGAGGCCAGCTACGCGCAGATCGCGCGGATGGAAGCGCAGCGCGCGCGGACCGAGGAGCGCGAACGCCTGATGCGCGACATGCACGACGGCATCGGCGGCCAGCTCGTGCAGGCGCTGGCGATGGTCGATCGCAAGGTCGAAACGGCACGCATGCGCGAGGTTATCCAGTCCTGCCTCGACGACCTGCGCCTGGTCATCGATGCCAGCGCCACCGGCAGTGAGAGCCTGGGCGCCGTGCTTGCCAGTCTGCGCAGCCGCATGCGGCGACGCCTGGAGGGATCGGGCGTGCGGCTCCATTGGCCGCTCGGCGAGAGCGCCGAAGACCTCGTGCTGAACGCGCACTCGACCCTGCAAGTCCTGCGCATCTTGCAGGAAGCCATCTCGAATGCCTTGCGCCATTCCGGAGCGACCGACTTGCGGGTCGAATGCGAGGTCGAATGCGGGACTCGAACTTCGCAGTTGCGACTGGCAATCACCGACAACGGAGGCGGATTCGATCCCGACTCCGTTACTCGAGGGCGCGGCCTGGGCAATTTGCGCAAGCGTGCCGAGGATCTCGGTGCCACCATCGATATTTGCAGCGGCCAGGACGGGACGCAGGTCAGTCTGCGGGTTCCACTCGGGACGACACGGGCTGGCGACAGTGATGCCGAAAATTGAGTTCGGGAGCACCATGCAATCGAATCGGGTGCGGCGTAGAACGCACGCAGTAGCAGAGCCTGATCTTTGCCGCTTACTGCGATGTGAGGTGATCGCCGAGGCGCATCAGGGTGATCACGTCCTGGCGGTTGTGATCGAGCACGCGGGCGAGGTTCGTGCTTGAGTGGCCTCGGAGGAAGGCCAACCACGCCGCCGGGGCTTCGGAGCCGGGCAGGTCGTCCTCGCGGACGATGCGCAGCACCTCGCGTTCGATCGTGGCGAGCTTGCAGTTCGGCAGATGGCCCTTGTAGACGCGGCGGGTCGGGTGCAACCAGTCGATGTGCGGCAAGTCGGCGAGGCGATGGCCGACGCGGTTGAGCCGGAAGCGGCCCTTCAGCAGAGGCGCGTCGTAGCTCTTGCCGTTGTAGCTGACGAGTATCGTTTCGGGCTGCAGCCAGCCGGCGAAGGTCTCGAGCATCGCGCGTTCGCCGGCGATGGCGGTCAGATAGAGCTGGCGCACGGTCAGCACATCGGCCTCCCACGCGGCGACGCCGATCATGAAGGCGCGCGTGCCAACGCCGCCGGCGAGGCCGGTGGTTTCGGTGTCGAAGCAGAGCAGGCGGCGACGGTCGATCGGCGCTTCGTCGATGGCTGGCACGTCGAGGGTCACGCCGGCCCTGTAAGGAAGCTTCGCCTCCACGTAGTGCAAGCCGGGTGCGATTTCTTCGCCGGCCGGGGCTGACAGGATGCGACGCGATTGCAATGGGGTTTGCTCACGTGCACGGATGAGCCTCCGCAAAGCTTGAAACCGATGTTCCTTCTCCCGCTCGCGGGAGAACGTCCCGACTGTGCCCGATGGGATCGGGCACGAACGGCGCAAGCCGGCCCGAAGGGTGAGCCCCATGGACGGGGCGAATAAAGGGGATGAGGGTGGTGCTTCTTCGCTTCCTGGTTGTGTATCCCGCTCCGCAGGGCCACCCTCATCAGCCTGTCGGCAGCTTCTCCCGCCAGCGGGAGAAGCATTCCATCGTTGCGGCTCCGTCGCGACATGCCCTTGCGGCCCGCTCGCCAGTGTAGTCATGGCTCTCGAGCGCGTTTCCTTCTCCCGCTCGCGGGAGAAGGTCCCAGAGGGGGATGAGGGCGCTTTTGCTTCCCGACCGGAACTGCCCGCACGCGCGTCGTCCACCCCGGCATCGCGCCGCAACTGCCGCAGCTTTTCGGCCACCGTGCTCATGCTTCGAGCAGCGCGAGTACCGCGGCTGCACATTCGCGTTGGGTTGCCCCGGAGCGTTCGTCGGCTTCGCTGACCGGGCCGATGCAGGCCGGGCAGCCGCCGCTGCAGTCGCAGCCTTCGACCAGGGCCATCGCCTCGCGCACGAGCAGGGCCGCGTCGCGGAACAGGGGCTCGGACAATCCCATGCCGCCCGGGAAGTTGTCGTAGAGGTACAGGGTCGGCAGGAACGCATCGGCCTGCTCGGGGTCGGCCGGCTGGCCGCCGGCGTCGCGCCACTGGCCGCGGCCCTGGCCATCGCGGGTGGCGAACCAGGCCGCATCGCCCGAGCCGACTGCCTTCTGCAAGTCGCGCCCATCGGCCATCGCGCGCACCGAAGCGACCGTGTGCAGGGCATAGGCCGCGCCGAGGAATCCGTCGAGCGCTTCCTGGCGGCTGGCGAATGCCGTTTCGAGCGTTCCTTGGGTCAGCTGCCACCACAGCGCGCTCGTGTGCAGTTCCTGGTCGGGCAGGGTGACCGGTCCGTAGCCGATGTTCTCGTGGCTGTAGAAGCGGATCTTCTTGTAGCCCGAGACGTGGCGCACCACGTGCACCTCGCCGTGATGGCAGGTGCCGCGCCCGGCATTGGTGCCGTCGAAGCGTTCGAGCACCTTGAGTTTGGTGTAGTCGATCGCATCGGTGTAGTAGTCGGCGTGGGTGCGCGTGACAAAGGCCTTACGCCCCTCCCAGTCGAGGCGCTCGACCTGGTAGGGGCTCGACTGCACCATGTAGATCGCGCCTTCGTAGAGGGTCAACGCGGCGCTCGAATAGTCGACCTCGGCGATGATGGTCTGGCGCCCCTCGCTGCGATCGACGACGACGAAGTTACCGTCCGCGACCGAGCGCAGGCTCACCGCGCCGGCCGGGTAGCTGTCGGCGATCCAGTCCCAGCGCTCGCCCTCGTGATGCAGCACGCCCGATTCGGCCAGCACCTCGAGATAGTCGTCGACCAGCGATTCGCCGAACGATTCGCCCGAGGTGAACGGCAACTCGAACGCCGCGCAACGGATGTGGTCGAGCAGGATCAGCATCTGGTCCGGCGCGATGCGCGCCTGTTCGGGCGGCGCCGAGTCGAAGAACTCCGGGTGGCGCACGACGTACTGGTCGAGTGCCTGGCTCGAGGCCACCATGATGCCGAGCGAGGGCTTCATGCGCCGCCCCGCGCGGCCGAGGCGCTGCCAGGTCGCCGCGATCGAACCCGGGAAGCCGTTGAGGATGGCGACATCGAGCGCCCCGATGTCGACGCCGAGTTCGAGCGCCGAAGTGCTGACCACGCCATCGACCTGTCCGGCACGCAAGGCGCGTTCGGTCTCGCGGCGCTCGGTCGGCAGGTAACCGCCGCGATAGGCGCGGATGCGCACCGGCTTGCGCGGATCGTGGTCGAAGACGTCCTTGAGGTACTTGGTCAGCACCTCGACCATCAGCCGCGACTGCGCGAAAACAATCGTCTTCATCTTCGCGCGGATCGCATGGCGGGCCAGACGCATCGACTGCGAGCGCGCCGAGGCGCGGATGCCGAGATCGGGGTTGATCACCGGCGGGTTCCAGAGCAGCACGTGGCGCTCGCCGCAGGGCGCGCCGCTCTGCGTGATCGCATGCACCGGCTCGCCGAGCAGGGCCTCGGCATGTTCCTTCGGATTGCCGATCGTCGCCGAGCAGAGGATGAAAGTCGGCGACACGCCATAGAACGCGCAGACCCGGCGCAGGCGGCGAATCACGTTGGCCACGTGCGAGCCGAACACGCCGCGGTAGGTGTGCACCTCGTCGATGACGACATAGCGCAGCGACTCGAAGAACTGCGCCCACTTGGTGTGATGCGGCAGGATCGCCTGGTGCAGCATGTCCGGGTTGCTGACCACGATGTCGCCCTTGATGCGGATCGCCTGGCGCGCATCGTTCGGCGTATCGCCGTCGAAGGTGAATGCGCGCAGGCCCAGCGTGCCGGCCTTGTTCAGTTCGAGCAGCTCGGCGACCTGGTCTTGGGCCAGTGCCTTGGTCGGAAACAGGTACAGCGCCTTGGCCTTCGCTTCGCGTACCGCCTCGATCACCGGCAGGTTGTAGCAGAGCGTCTTGCCCGAGGCGGTCGGCGTGACCACGACCACATGCTCGCCGCGCTGCACATGGTCCCAGGCCTCGCGCTGGTGGCTGTAGAGCTCGTTGATGCCACGCCGCTCGAGCGCCTCGCGCAGGTCGGCGGAAAGATCGGCCGGGAATTCGGCGAAGCGCGCAGGCTGCGCGGGGCGGCGGAAGTAGCCGGTGATGCGATCCCCGTACTTGCGCGCCCAGCGTTCGACGAGCGTTTCAATCGATCGTGGCGCGGATTCGAGCAGGGCAGGTTCGTTCGATATCGTCATCGCGGCCTCCATGGGAAGCACACGGATATAGATTCCGCCCGTCTCGCCCGCTGAGATCGAGTGCTGTTCGTATTCGGCGAAGGCGCTCGCTCCGGCGCCTGGCCGATACGGCGGGGTCCGTTGCCAGCTTGCCCGATTGCCGCGTTCGTGATCGGCCCAATTCGCGGAAGATAACAAGGATGATATAGTCGTGGCATGGAAATTTCTCTGGTACAGCGCCAGGGTCGAAGCGGCGGTCGAGTCCTGGCCAGCGGGCGTTCGGGCTCGCTTCCTCCGCATCATCCAGCTGATGCGGTCTCATGGGCCGCACATCGGCATGCCGCATACGAAACCGATGGGCGCTGGTCTCTTCGAGATCCGTGCGAAGGGCCGCGAAGGCATCGGGCGGGCGTTCTATTGCACGATGGTCGGTGAGCGTATCGTGATCCTGCACGCCATCATCAAGAAGTCTGCGAAGACTCCGCTGCGCGACCTCGAATTGGCGCGCACCCGCCAGAGGGAAGTTCAGCCATGAGCCGCGATCGATTCAAACCCGTCAAGCTTGATCCCGCGGCGACGCTCGAGCGCTGGTCACGCGACAGGGAGTTCGCCCGGGCCTACGATGCGCTGGCCGATGAGTTTGCTGCGTTGGCCGAACTCGTCAGCGCCAGGCAGTCCGCAGGATTGACCCAGTCCGAACTCGCCAACCGCATGGGCATCGCCCAGGCATCCGTCGCGCGCCTCGAGTCGAGCGCGGGTAGCCGCAAGCATGCGCCGTCATTCGCGACACTTCGCCGCTACGCAGAAGCCGTTGGATGCGAGCTTCGAATATCGCTCACGCCGAAGGCAAGAGCGGGAGAGGTGTCCGGACAAAAAAAGCCGCGCCCACATAGAAAGTCAGACCGTCGGTTGGGGTAAGCGCCAGCGCACCCAAACAGTCTCCCGCATGCGCGATGCGTCAGCCCGACGTTGGGGTTCGCATACGCTCACCACCAACCTACAACGAAGCGGTAACGCGGGCCGCGCCAGCAAAGCCCGCGCCACCCAACGCACGTTCTTGCCCCCCGTAGGAAGGACATTCATGCCCGACGCTCTTCGTCACGTGGCACGAAGCATCGGGCATGAATGCCTCTCCTACGAAGAGCGGCAGCGACCTGTGGCGGGGGAATTTTCGACTGGTATACCGTTGGGGTGAGCGCAGCGAACCCCAACGTCGTGTTGAAGCATCGCGCCTGAAGGCGCTCCTACGAAGAGCGCGACAGGTGGCGCGGATTTCGATGACCGGTGCCGCGTTGCTGCTTCGTTGTAGGAGCCGGCTTCAGCCGCGATGCGCTTCGTCACGTGGCGGCTTTCAACAGCCGAACGGCTGGTCAAAGCATCGGGCATGAATGCCTGTTCTACGAAGAGCAGCGGCTAAGTGCGCCTTGGGCCTCGATCCAGCGGTACTTGCCCCAACCCCTCAATACCCCCGCACTCGATCCACCACACCGCTGACCGGCAACCCGGCCTCCAACCTGCGGACTTTTTCCGCCACCTGCTCGCAGGCGACGTCATGCGGCGTCAACGCGGCCACATGCGGCGTCATGTGCACGCGCGGGTGCGTCCAGTAGCGGTGTTCGGCCGGCAGCGGTTCGCGCGCGAACACATCGAGGTAGGCCTCGGAAATCCAGCCCGAATCGAGCGCTTCGAGCAGGCCCTCGTCATCGACCAGCTCACCGCGCGAAAGATTGGCCAGGGCCGCCCCTTCCGGCAGCTTCGCCAGGCGTTCCCGATCGAGCAGGCCCTCGGTATCGCCGGTCAGCGGCAGGAACACCAGCACCAGCTCGCTGCGGCCGAGCATGACATCGAGCCCGGCCGAACCGTGCTCGCATTGCACGCCCTCGATCGTCTTCGCCGTGCGGCTCCAGCCCGATACATCGAACCCGAAATCGGCCAGCGCGCGGGCCACGGCTCCACCGAGCACGCCGAGCCCGAGCACGCCGATCGGGAAGTCGTGGCGATCGCGGTAGCTGCGCGGCGCCCAGCGCCCTTCGGCCTGTGCCTCCGCGTATTCGGCAAAGCGCCGGAACCGGCGCAAGGTCACATACAGCGCGTACTCGATCATCTGCGCGGCCATGCCGACATCTTCCATGCGCACCAACGGCACCTCGCGCGGCAGCGCGGGCATGGCCAGCAGACCATCGACACCGGCGCCGAGCGAGAACAGCGCCTTGAGCCGCGGCTGCCCCGCAAAAAACGCCGAAGGCGGCTTCCAGACCACCGCGTAGTCGCATTGCGGCGCTTCGACGCCGACATGCACGCGGGCCTCGGGCAGGCACGCAGACAGCGCATCGCGCCACGCGTCCTGCTCTTTCGCGGTACAGATCACGACATCCATGGCGGCGCCCAAAAAATGCATTGTACGGCGGGCACGGCGGCCCGGAGCGCGCTGCTGTTGGCGGCGAGCCTTCCGGATGCCAGTTCTTCTCAACAAGACGATCCGTCAGGCGACGCCGGCCTGCGCGCGTGCCTCCTCGTTGCGCTGACCCGCTGCCTGCGTCGACACATCGCGATGAAGACGCAGGCAGGCGTCGTGACGGCTGCGCCGCCTGCTCAGGCCCCGACTAGTAGCTCAGATTGAGCTTTGCCCAGAACGTGCGGCCCGGCTCATTAATGCGAACGGGATCGGCCGGATAGCCGAACGCCGCGTTGCCGGCCAGGTTGAGGTGTTCGGCATAGGTGCGGTCGAGCAGGTTGTCGATGCCGGCCGTGATCGTCGCCTTCGCATCGATGCGATAGCCCGCATTGATCGCGAACACGGCAAAGCCGGGACTCGGGCCGAGATCGCGTCCGACGACGTTGCCCTCGTCGATCGAGACGCGCGATTGGCGGGCGACCGCACGCCACGAGGCGCCGAATGACCAGGCGCTCTGCTCATAGGCGAGGGCGACCCGCGCTTCCAGCGGTGGCATCTGCGGCAGGGCGCGTCCATCGCTCCGGTTTTCGCCCCAGGCATAGGCCACGCTCGATTCGATCGACCACGATGGCGCGAAGCGCCAGTTCGCACCGGCTTCGCCTCCGCGCGTGCGCGCGTCGACGTTGCTTGCCATCGAGGTCGTTCCCATCATGCCGCCGGACAGGTATCGGAACAGGATGTAGTCGTCGATCCGGCCGGCATACAGGGAAACCCATGCGCGCAGCCTCTCGCCCGAATACTGGGCGCCGGTGTCGAGTTGCAGGGTTTTCTCCGGGCGGATCGCGGAGAACGCATTGACGCTGCCCATCTCGGCCATGTCCGGCGAAAACAGTTCCCAATAGTCGGGAAAGCGCTCCGAACGGCCGAGGCCGATGTACAGGGTCGTCGGCGAGTCGGCGGCGTGGTGTTCGTAACGCGCGAACGCCGAGGACAGCGTCGACTTGCGTTCCTCGCCCGACGTCGGATTGGGCATCGGCATCATGCCCATGCCGACCGTTTCGCGCTGGTCTTCAGCGGAGGCACGGTCCACGCGTGCGCCGGCAATCACGCGTCCTCGCGAAGCCGCCTTCCAGGTGAGCTCGGCGAAGGCGCCGGTATTCGAAAAACGCGCATCGGGTACCCATGGCAATAGCCGGTAGGCATCGATCCCCATTGCGTTGCGTTCGCGGTGTCGGTTGGCCTGGTGGTCGATTCCGGTGACGAGTTCCAGGGTCGGCCAGCGCCAGGTCGCTGCGACGCGCCCACCGTGGGTTCTGCGGTCGACGTTTGAGGCCATCGGCATCGGCATCGGACCGGTCGGATCAGGGGTCCGCAACGTGTAGTTGTCCATCACGTGATCGGCATAGTTGGTGAACAGGTTGGCCTCGATGCCATCGAGCACGCCGCTGATCCGGGTCTTCTCGAACGAGACAGCGGCGCTTTCGCGCAGGAACTGCGCGCCGTCCATGCCGCGCCCCGCATAGCGCGCCTCGCCATTGCCGCGACCGAGCGAGGCGACCAGGCGCGTGTCGTCGTCCGGCGTCCAGCCGGCTTCCACGTCGGTGTTCCACTTCTTCCATGCGGAAGGAACGCGATCGCCATCGCCATCGTCGTAGTCGTCCTGCTCGGAGCGGTTCGCGGCGACGCGCATGTAGCCATTGGCGTTGCCGCCCGCGGCGTCGAGGATCTGGTCGTTCCGGCCCCACGAGCCGAAGAGCAGGCTGCCGTCGAGTCGCAGGCCGGGTTCGGTGAAGCGCTGCGTATGGCGGTCGAAACGCACCGTGCCGGCCGATGCGCCCGGGCCCCAGAGCACGGTTTGCGGTCCCTTGACCACGCTCAGCGTGTCGTAGGTTTCCGGTGCCACATAGGAAAGCGGGTTGTCCATGCGCGCCGGGCAGGCGCCGAGCAGGGTGCCGTCGTTCGTCAGCAGATTCAGGCGCGAGCCGAACATGCCGCGCAGCACCGGGTCGCCATTCGTACCGCCGTTGCGGATCGCGGTGAAGCCGGGAATGGTTTTCAGGTAGTCGGCGCCGTCACTGGCAGGAACGGGCTGGCGTGGCTGCTTCGGATCGGTCTCGAAGGTCAGCGGGGACTCTTGCTGCACGGCGGTCACGATGATCGATTCGAACCTGACTTCGTCGGCGAGATCGCCGGCGCTATCCGCGGCGGATGCGCGGGCGAAGGAGCAGGAAAGAAGGGCAGCGGCAATCGCGGCGGAGAGGATTCTGGAGTCGTTCATCGGGCTTCGATCTGCGAAAAAGTGCGGCAGTCAAGCACACGATTTGCACCCATGGATGTGACCGCTGGTCGCAGTACCCGGGCTGTCACGGAATGCGCCCGAACTGCCGCGGGCGGCAGAATGTCGCACGATGGCTTGCCGGGGAGGTTCGCGTTCCGACGCTTATCGCGCCGTTGCCTCGAACGAGTCGGCAAAGATGCTGTCCGGTGAATCCGGCGCGCGTGGTTCGATGCCCCAGTTCGGCACGCTGTCGAATCCGCTGTTGCGCAGGACCGACCAGTTGCTGGCGCCGGTCAGGCGCTGCCAGGCGGCATCGGCGCCCGGCGCCTGGTGATCGACCGCATAGGCGATCGCCGGCAGCAGGTTGCCCCAGTAGCCTGTCGATGCGGAGGCCGGGGCGCCGCCCGAGCTGCCGAGCAGCGTATTCGCGCAGGGACTGGTGCCGTGCGTGGCCGCGAACACCTGCGCCCAGTTCGGATACCACGAGGCCGGATTGCCGTTGCCGCCGTCGCTGATCTTCGCGGTGTACACGCTGGCATAGTTGAAGCAGTATCCGGCCGCGCTGCCGAGGATGCCGACCGCGCCCTGGTCGAGCCAGTCGCGCACCCGAGCGTAGGTGCTCATGTCGGCCAGCGGATCGAGATCGGATCCCATGCCGAGCGACTGCATCATGAAGTGCTGCTGCCACGGCGCGATCGTGCCCGGTGCGTAGAGGTCGATGTTGTATTCGTAGAAGTAGCCGATGCCGCTTGCGCCGAGCGTGTCGATCACGCCGGCCCAATGCCCGATGTTGCTGGCCAGCAAGGCGCGATAGTCGGCCGCGATGGCATCGCCGTCCGGTGCGATCGCGGTGTACTGGCTCAGCGTGCGCAGGCACCAGGCCATGCCGCGGGTCTGCCCCTTCATCAGGCGCGCGGTGCCGCTACCGCTGGCGGAGGTATTCATCAGGTAGCAGAGTGCGGCCTGGTCGGCCATGGTCTCGAGTGCGTAGTAGTCGCCGCTGATCAGATAGGCGAGGTAACCACCCGAGCCGTGATGGGCGATGTCCCAGACCAGCGAGCCCGCGCCGACCGTGGTCGCGCCGCCCTGGCTCGGTCCATCGACCGTCCAGGTCGGCCGTGCGCTCGGCATCGGCGTGGCCAGCGTGGCGCTGTCCTTCCAGACGATCGGGTAACCGCTCAGCGCCCAGGTCTGCGCCATCACCGCCCGGCGCGCGCGCGGGTCGGCGTGCGAGGTGACATACAGTGCATCCCACGACGGCAGCAGGCCGATCTGTCGCTGGAATCCGGTTTCGCCCATGTTCGGCGTCCAGCCGGCATTCGTAAGTGGCGTGTAGTTCTGCGCCAGCGCGTTGAGTGCCGCCTCGGCCGGCACGTTGCTCATGTAGTTCGGCACCAGGCGCGTGCGCACGAGATAGCCGGTGTCGATGTCGGCCTCGACCGCATTGGTCGCGCCGATCCACGCCTCCTGTGACCAGCGCGAGTGCGCATAGTGGGTCAGTGCGGCGCCGCCGTTGTCGAAAATCGGCACACCGCCGATGCTCACGTTCGGCACATAGCTGCGATCAACCGGTGCGAGATCGAGCCGGCCGTTGTCGATCCACGTGCGCACGAACAGGCGACCGCTCTTGTACAGGCGCACCTGGAACCAGACCGCCATGTTGGCATTGCCGTTCGGGACGCCGTAGTAATGTGCCTCGACCATCTCCGGACCGCTGATCCACGTGCGCGCCGGAGTGCCGAGCAGGTTCTGCAGGCTCACGTTGCCGACCGCGCCGCCCAGGTTCACCACTGCCGACGGATTGGCGCTGGCGATATCGGCCGCCGTCATCGGAATGCCGCCCGGCGGATTCGCAACGGCATCGATCGCAATGTCGACGGTCTGCCCGGCGACCAGGTCGATCTGCCCCGAGGCGACCGCATGCTTGACGCTGCCATCGTTCCAGCGCTTCTTGACCACCACCTGCGAATCGGCCAGCTGCAATTGCGGATAGCCCGGCACGTCGCCCTTGCGAAACGCGAGCCCCACCGTGAACACCTGCACGCCGCTCTGCGCGGAACGCAGATGCACGGTCGTCACCGGCGGCGAGGCCACGGCCAGCAGTGGGCCCACCATGGCGAAGGCAGCAAACAGGAGATTCAGGCACTTCATGCTGCGCATCGGCGTACTCCGATCACTGGCTTGGGCAACCCGCAGGTCGCCCGACTTCACTGAACCTTCGAATTCGTGGACTTCCTGAAATGGGTCACGGCGGGCGGGAACCGCTTGTTGGGCAATCGATGACAGGGCTCGCATGACTCGTGAGAGCAAAGTCACTGGATCCCGGCTTTCGCCGGGATGACGAGCTTTTCAGCAGCACCGCATCTATCCTCACCGTCATCCCGGCGAAGGCCGGGATCCAGCGCCTTACCCTTCCTCAATCATCCCGGCGCAGCCCGAAATAACATCCCCCCAAGCAACACCCCAAACCCCCTCACCGTCATCCCGGCGAAGGCCGGGATCCAGCGCCTTACCCTTCCTCAATCATCCCGGCGCAGCCCGAAATAACGTCCCTCCTAGCAACACCCCAACCCCCCTCACCGTCATCCCGGCGCAAGCCGGGATCCAGCGACTCACCTTTCCAAAACGTGGCACCAGCAATCACTTCGACCATCCGCAGCCCAAATCGCACACCAAAGGCAAACCACGCACGAGGCAGCGCCCTCCGACACCCATCCTCCGGGCACCAGGCAACACCGCACAAATCCTCACGGCTCGAACCCATCCGCAAAAATCGAATCGACCGAGGTCAGCCGCAAGGTGTAGCAGTTGTCATCAATGCCATTGCACACGACGTACAAGTTGCTCAGGCTCGAATAGCGAAAGCGCCCAAAGGTGCCGGTCGCCACCGCCGTCGGCCCGCCCGCAAACGTCCGCGTCTCGCAGACGCCGGTCGTGCCATCCAGTACCTGGACACTGTCGCCAGTCGACCACGCCACCAGCCGGTCGAGCACCGGATCGTACTGCCAGCCGGCGCTATCTCTGCTGATAAACGTGCAACCCGAAGTCGTGCGACTGTGATCGACCAGTCCAACCGCGGTTGGATTGCTGATGTCATACCAGTGCAGCAGGGTGCTGCTCGTGTCATACCAGTAGTAGCGTCGGGCGACCGGATCGATCACGCCGTTCTTGTAACTCGTGACCGAGAATTCCTCGCTGCGCTGGGTCCAGTTCGAAGTGGCCGGGTTGTAGGAGAACAGGGCATGCGTGTCGTGCGCATAGACCAGGTTGGTGAGCGGATCGCGCGCCATCGACAGGTCGAAATCCCCACCCGGCGAAACACTCGGCGATTGCCGTGTCCAGCTGTCGTTTGGAGGGCTGAACAACCAGGTGTCGTGCCCGAAATACCCGCACTTCCAGCGCGAACCGCCGAACATCAGCAACTGGTTCGTCGCCGGCAGGAATTCCAGATTGCTGTAGGTGTGCCGCGCCACGGGTCGGCCATCGGCATAGCTCGAATTCGTGCCATCGACACAACCGTCGCGTACCGGAAAACTCGGCTCGTTGAGCCGGCTCAGCTGCAGCAGGTTCACGTCGAGCACGTAGACCTCGTTGCCGGCATAGTCGGTATGCCCGCCACCGAGAATGTAGAGCAGGTTGCGCTGGCTATCGAAGGCGCCGCCACTCCAGGCGCCGGTCACCGACTGGCATACGCCGAACTCGCCCGGTTCCGCATCGGGCAAGGGGCAGAGCGGTCGAATGCGCGTGTTCGGGATTTCCTGCCAGCCCAGCGCCGGCGAGCCGGCCTGCGCGACGGAGGCCGCACCGAGCAGAGGCAAGGCGATAGCGAGGCATATCCCCGCCCACGCGGATGCCCGGCCACCCGAATCGAAACCAATACAGATCATGCCGGCACCGCCCCAACGGCCAGAGTCCGCCAAGGCTACAATCGCCGGCGCCCATCAAACGTGCAAAAGGTCACGATTCGTGGCCGACAAGGCCCGCGGCAAGGCCCACGCCTGCCTTGCGCTCGCAGCAGCCCGCCCTGGCGGCGATGCAATTCAACTCCCGTGAATCGAGGCTTGCTCGCCCGCCTCGGCCGGCCAGGCCTGCATCGGGCCTGAAGGCCGTCGGAACAATGTCGAGCGGCCTCTCCCAAGTAGACCGCCCTCACCAGCCTGTCGGCAGCCTCTCCCGCCAGCGGGCGAGGCATTCCACATCGCAGCCTCACCGCGAGTCTTTTGCGCCATTCGCGCGAGACCAGCACAATTTTCCCTTCTCCCGCTGGCACGAGCTCCCGCTGGCACGAGTCCAACACTACCCATCCTTCTCCCGCTAGCGGGAGGAGGTCCCGACTGTGCCCGATGGGATCGGGCACGAACGGCGCAAGCCGGCCCGAAGGGTGAGCCCCATGGACGGGGCGAATAAAGGGGATAAGGGGCTCTTGCTTCGTGCCCTTTTTCTTCTTCCGCCGGCGAATTCAAGTCCGCAGGGCGATCAGGACGGCCCCTCGATCCTTCGATGCAATTCCCGAATGCTCGGTGCATCGATTCGCGCGCATGACGCGCACACTCATCAAACCGGATGCGACGCAGCGCGTCGCATCCGGACAACGTCAAATTACTTGAAGGTGATTTCGCGCAGGCGATATTCGCCGGTGATCTTGCGGATATCCGGGTAGCTCTTCACCGTTTCCCGAGTCTTCTTTTCGTTGGCCTCGCCCCATGCCTTCATGAACGCGTCATAGCGCGCCTTGCTCGGCTCGAGGTCACTGGCATTCTTGACCCGGGTCACCAATACCACGTTGAACTCGCCGCTCAATGGCAGATCGCTGACATAGACGCTGTAGCTTTCGATCTGTCCAAGCTTCTTTGCCGCTTCATTCGATGCCACCCAGGTGGAGCGAATGCCTTCCAGATAGTAGTCGATCATGTTGGCATCCACTTTTACGGTGGACACCTGGGAAATCGAGGCACTGGTGTCGTAGTCGGTGTAGGGCTTCAGCTGGGCAAAAGCCGGTTGTGCGAAGCACAGCGCTGCAACCAGCGCGAGAGGTGCGAGAGTCTTCATGGAATCTTCTCCCCATTGGAATCACGGGCGCGGGCGCAATCCGATCGAATATCCACTATCGGGGGGGAGTGGGGCTGCCGTCCCGCAAGCACCACTCCGAAAGCGCGAAAGCCCGTGAGTGTTGCATGTGCGCGAAAGTGCGCCAGGCCAGTGTACGCCCTATCGTGCGCCGCGGCCTCTCAGGGCCCATGCTGCAGCGCAACGTCGAGGCACCCGTCGTCAACAGCATCCGCATGCCGCATCCGCGCCAGGCGCTTGCCGAACTCGATCAGGGCAGGCTCCACGCCGCGGTTGGCGAAGCCGCGCACCTGGTCGAGATGACCCGTGCCGTCCTCGTGGAGGTGGATGCCGATATGCGCCACCGGCAGGCAGGCCGCGAGCGCGTCGCGCCAGTCGTCCTGTTCCTTGGCCGTGCAGATCAATACATCCATGGGGCCATTCCAAAGAAGCGTGATTGTACGGAACCCAAATACCTCGCGAACCTCGCGCGCTCTTCGCAGGAGCCCGTTTGCGCGCGATGCTCTTCCTCAACTTCGCGGGAAAAGTTCGCCCGTGAACGGGCTCCTACGACTTCACCGAAGAAACCATCGTCCGTGACCTGCCTCGCTCTCGCAGCAGCCCCCTTCGACAAGCGCAGTCACTATTCCAGAATCGAACGAACCGCATCCAGCGCTTCCGCCACCACCGCAGGCGGCGCGCGCTCGATTTTGCTGAACGTGCGTGCGCGTGCGTCAATGGTACGGGTCTGGTCGCATAGCACGATGCCCTGGGTTCTGGTGCCGGAACCCATGAGAGTCACGCTGAAGCCTGTCTCGCGCGAGGCATTGCCGCCTTGGGTAATCGGCGCCACCAACAGCAGCCCGGATGCCTTGTTGAACGCATCCGCAGAAAGAACCAGTGCGGGCCGCGATCCCCGTATCTCCCGACCCCGCACAGGGTCAAGACTCAGTTCAAGGATATCGCCGCGCCCGGGCAGCCGGCTCACAGCAACTCGCGCCCGACCGCGCTGTCCTGCAATGACTCTTCGTCACGCGCCCATGCGGCAGGGGACTTCGGGCTGGATTTCAGGCGATCTGCAAGTGTGCGGCGGGCAGGCGTAATCGACAGCGTGCGCCCCTCCACGGCCAGTTCAACGACGGAGCCTGCCTCTACGGCGAGCGTCTTGGCGATCGACTTGGGGATGGAAAGGATGATTGACCCGCCGGACTGGCGAAGCGTCGCAGCAAAGGACATGTCCTGGCCTCGCGGTAATGTTTTACTGGAGTAAAATATTAGAGGATCGATCCCGATCAGGCAAGAGGCGCCGGTTGGGCAGGCGGGATAGCGCAATCGGGTACATGCCGCATCCGCGCCAGGCGCTTGCCGAACTCGATCAGCGCAGGCTCCACGCCGCGGTTGGCGAAGCCGCGCACCTGGTCGAGATGACCCGTGCCGTCCTCGTGGAGGTGGATGCCGATATGCGCCACCGGCTGCGGACGGCCCGGCGTGCGGACCGCGTAGACGAGATAGCGTCCGTTCGCGCATTCGTTGGCGTAGGTGGTCAGGCAGGTGCGCATGCGCTCGCCGTCGTGCCACAGCGTTGCGCTGTCGCGGATCGGCTGCACGTCGAAGCCGCGCCAGTGCAGGCCGTCGATGCCCTGTGTCCAGCTTTGCGCTTCGCGACGCTGGCGTTCCTTTTCGGCCCAGGCCTGGTAGCGCGCCCAGTACCAGTCCCACGAGGCGCGCTGCTGGTTGGCGTCGAGCTTCGGCTTCGCCCGCGCCAGCCAGCCCAGCACCAGGGCGAAGCGGTGCTCGATGAATTCTTCCTGCGCGCCGAGCGGCATCGGTTGCCGGATCGCGTCGATCACCCCGCGGACCAGGCCCAGCGGCAGCTCGCCCGCATCGAGCTCGTCGACATACCAGTAGTGCGCGAACACCGCCTGCATCACTGCGAACGGCATCGGTCCGCCCCATTGCGCGCGTTGCAGCAGGCGCACGTAGCAGAACAGGTCGACATAGGATTCGGTGGCGCTGCGATTGCGCTGGATCAGCGGCCGATAGAGCGCGGTCGAGTGCCGGCACAGCAGTTTCCATCCGTAGGCCGTCACCCCGTGCTGGCGCGCCTGTTGGCGCAGGACATCGTAGCCATCCTCCACGCCGATGTGGCCCAGGCGCACGGCCAGGCCCCACAGCGCGGCCAGTTGCGGCGCCTCGGCCACGCGCCGGCGCAGCACCTCCCAGCGCCGCCAGGCCCACACGTATTCGCCGCTCAGCATGCCCTGGCCGAAGCGGCGGTCGATCGTGCAGGCGTGCCAGTCCCGCACGATCCGCCGATCCAGCGGATAGGCGTTGCGGATCAGCGAACGCACATGCGGGAGCAGCCGCGAGCGCTCGGCCAGGCGGGCGACCACGTCGACCAGCCAGTCCGCCGCTTTCTCCTCGATGTGCGGCACCGCCCACGCCGCGCCGAGGGCCACGCGCAATTCCTGGCGCAGCCGGTTGGCGAAGCAGCGGCACCAGTCCTGCGTGCGCAGCGGCTCGAGCAGATCGGCCTGGGCGTAGTGCGGAAACGTGAACCCGGAAGGGCTGCGAATGGCGACGGTGACGAAGCGCCGCAGGTCGTCGAAATGCACGCGGAAGCTGTCGAGCACCGTGGTGATGCGGTAATCCGGCCCGATCTCCCGCCGGGTCGGTTGCGCGAATGCGGCATACAGCAGCGCGCGGCACTGCATGGCCACCGGCAGCAGGGCGTGGCGCCATTCGCGCAGGCCCTCCGGCAGCGGCGCCAAGGTGGCCAGGTCGAACGCGCCGCCGGCCGAACGCTGGCGCCTGAGCGAATGCACCGCCGCCCGTGGCCAGTCGCGCATCGCCCGCGCGTAACGCTGCATGTCCAGCATCCGGTCGAGCGCCGACGACCATCCGCCGCCGGCAGCATTTCCCTGCGTTTCGAACGCAAATACCTCGACCAGATCAAGCCACCGCGAATTGCGCCCCGGCGCCGCGAGCCACAGCACCAGCCCCGGATCAATCCAGCCGCCATCGCACAGATGATCGAGATATCCGGCCCGATGACTGGCCGGCAAACCCATCGTCGCCAGCATCGCGCCGACCCGCGCCCGCAACGCCTGCGCCTCGACAAACGCCGGCATCGGCAACCCGCAGGTCGAAAACAGGCTGCCCTGCTCGGGATCCGGATCGGGCAGGGAAGGGTAGGTGAGCTGGAAGGCGGGGGCAGTGTCCATGCGCCTGTCTACCGCGCCCGGGTCTCACCAACAGCGACACGACACGCCCAAAGCCCTTCGTAGGAGCCCCCTTCAGGGGCGATGCTCTTCCCCAACCCCGCGAAAAACATCGCCCGCAAACGGCCGTGCCTTCGTAGGAGCCCCCTTCAGGGGCGATGCTCTTCCCCAACCCCGCGAAAAACATCGCCCGTAAACGGCCGTGCCTTCGTAGGAGCCCCCTTCAGGGGCGATGCTCTTCCCCAACCCCGCGAAAAACATCGCCCGTAAACGGCCGTGCCTTTGTAGGAGCCCCCTTCAGGGGCGATGCTCTTCCCCGCAAATCGCAAAAAGGCACCGGGCATGAATGCCTCCTGCAAGAACCCCGCGATCACCGGTGCGGGATTCGATGGCTGTTCCCGCGTTACCGCTTTGGTGTTGGCTTCGGCTTCCTCGCTGCCCGCTCATCCACCCGCACCTCCTTGCGCTCCTTCTTGTCCAGGCTGCCCGAGCCCTCCTTGAACCGCTGTTTGCGCTCCGCCTTGCCGGCGGCCTTTTCCGCGGCCACCCGGTCCAGCTCCGCCTGCTCCCGGTCGATCATCTCGGGCGTCTCCAGGCTGATCCGGCCAAGCTTCCCGGCACGGAACTCCTTGACCAGCAGCTCGCTGATCTTGTGCCGGTTGAACTTGCCCCCGGAGCTCACCGCACCGCGCTTCAGCGCAGCGGCCTGCAGGAACGCCTCCTCATCACGGGGCAGGGCATCCAGCTTGAAGCGCTCCACCAGCAGGTCAGGGTAATGACGCAGCAGAAACTCGGCCGCGAAATGGCCGACATCGTCATACTCCATCGCCGTATCCCGGATCGCCCCGGTCACCGCTAGCCGATAGCTACTGGCCGGATTCTCGACCTTCGGCCACAGGATCCCCGGCGTATCGAAAAGTATGACCCCGCTGCCCAGGTCGATCCGCTGCTGCGACTTGGTCACCGCCGGCTCATTGCCCGTCTTCGCGATCGTCCGCCCGGCCACGATATTGATCAGGGTCGACTTGCCGACATTCGGAATGCCGACCACCATGGCATGGATCGCATCCCGGCTCGCCGCCCGCTCCGGCAGCATCGCCCGACACAAACCCAGCAAGGCCTTGATCCCCGCCGGCTGATCGCTGCGGGTCGGAAACGTCTTCACGTTCCGCTGCTGCTCGAACCGCGCCTGCCACAGCGCCGTCACCGCAGGATCGGCCAGATCGGACTTGCTCAACACCTTGATGCACGGCTTCTCCCCCCGCAGCCGCGCAATCGCCGGGTTCTCGCTCGACCAGGGAATCCGCGCATCCAGAATCTCGATCAACAGATCGACCTGCGGCAGCAGCTCGATCATGTCCTTCTGGGCCTTGTGCATGTGGCCGGGGTACCAGTGGATCGTCATTGCTTGAATCCCTTGTGCGGCTCATGCCGGCAACTATGATCCATTCTGGTCGACAATGATTTACTGAGTCGAATGGGTTCGCAATCTGGGCATAGGCGCATGAAGAGCCATTGCGCCGGATCCACTCCACCTACTTGCGGCCCACAGCCCTTGGCTCATCGCAGATTCGGTACGCCGGAAAGCTGGGTTTCGGCATGGAGCGCCATGAAGTGCGGAGCGAGCTTGGGATCGACATGCTCTTTGAGCATCAGGTCGCAGGGGGCATGCACGCCAGCCCATACAAACAGTACATTGCTGGCCAGTGGATAGAAGCGGGCATCCGCAGCGACACCCCGGAATCGGGAATTGGAAATCGAAATCGTCTCGCGGTGTGTGGCAAGGAAGTGGAAGGTGTCCACGTCCTTCTGCCACTTGGGTCTTGCGCGCGGTTGGTACTTCAACTCGATGATTCCAATGACTTCTCTGGAGTTGCAGACAACAAGGTCAGGGTAGCGCACCTGCTTGCCCAATCCAGGGACAGACATGCAGGGCTCGATGAACATTCGACGTGAATTGGGTGCCAGCAATCCATTGAGCCTTGACCAGACCGACGCCTGAAGACTGCGCTCGGAATTGATTCGCTGGGAGGCATAGTCTTCCGTGATGCTCTGTCTCCAAGCCTCCCTGATTTGTTTTCTCAGCAACGAGCGATTTGCCATCTCAATTTGATGCTCCCTCTGTCATCCTCAGGACTGTGCGCAAAGCTTCGATGTCTGGCAAGTCGCAGCTCCCTAACCCTTTTCGCTTGGTCCGCCATATTCGTCGCGTGAACTTGTATTCCTGCTCGCCGCCCGCTCCGGCAGCATCGACCGACACAGGCCCAGCAAGGCCTTGATCCCCGCCGGCTGATCGCTCCGCGTCGGAAACGTCTTCACGTTCCGCTGCTGCTCGAACCGCGCCTGCCACAGCGCCGTGACCGCGGGATCGGCCAGATCGGACTTGCTCAACACCTTGATGCACGGCTTCTCCCCCCGCAGCCGCGCAATCGCCGGGTTCTCGCTCGACCAGGGAATCCGTGCATCCAGAATCTCGATCAACAGATCGACCTGCGGCAGCAGCTCGATCATGTACTTCTGGGCCTTGTGCATGTGGCCGGGGTACCAGTGGATCGTCATGCTTTGGATCCTTCAGTCGTTGCGAACGGAGCCTTCTCAGCGCAAGGCCAACGCGCCAAGTGGCTTCGCTGCCAACGCAAGCTCCCGATTGTACGCACCCGACCTATCCCTCGATCTCACGCACAAGTCATGCGCTTCAGGGGGTTCAAATCGTAGGGTCCAGATAAGGCCTTCCAAGGCGATGCAGTCAGGTCACGGTCGACCACAACGAGGTCGAATAGCTGATTCTCCGTCGCGATTCCTGATACGTCATCGCCCTACCTTGCCAGCTTCCTCGAGCACGGCTGTCGCTGTATCGAGCCCACTGAAGAATTTTGACCACGAGTCTGGCATGCCGCCTTTGAACCGGTCTTTGGTTTAGCAGGACGCCTCGGTCAATCCCTGCGATGGGGATCTGGCTAGTGAAATCTGGCGGGTTGCGAAGGGCGTGAGGAGGTGGTTTGGCGATTAATGGCGAGCAGTGCTTAACGGCCCGCCTCTTGGAGACCAGCGGTTTGCCAAGCAGTGGGAAACAGCAAGGCGCGAGGGCGTGGCAGGTATTGGTGTGTTGCCATGTGTTGGCGCCCAAGTGAGGCGATTTCTCTGCGAAGAACTAATTAAAAACATGTAAAAACAATAACCTACGCTTACATCGCACGAACGTAAGAATGACGACTTGCCTACTTGACAGCGACAGGTCTTGCGGTAAGAATGATCGTCAACCTAACTGCTTGACACTCAATGAAGGGGAGACGCCAATGATCAACTACACCCAGAATCAACTGTCACGCGAAGTTGCCCTCTTGTTGAGCGCGGTCGCCAATCTTGTCGACCTTGTCATCGGGGACGGAAGCGGAACCCGAGCCCTCGGACTCGAGCAGGGTGGGCACTACGACCAGACCCGCCACCCAGACGAAATCGAGAACCTCGAGGCATTCGATATCTGGCATCACGTCAAGCACGTAGAGGACTACGTGCAACTCCAGGTTTGGAACAAGGCGTTGCCGACCGACATCAGCTGCCTCGGCCTGGCGCTCGAAAGGGTCTTTTCGCCGACCGTCCTCGCCGGGTACGACGAAGAGCGAGCATCCCATCCTGAATTCCAGGCAGCAGTACCTGATGCATTCGAGGAAGGTGCTGGCGATGTTCCGCTGAGCTACTTCCATTGCGGCATCCTGCGCTCGCTCGTGGATCGCGCGGCCGCGCGCCTGAAGGTGGACAGGAATGAGCGCCTGACGCTGGCGGAAATCGCCCTGCTGACCGGTGTAGCCGAGCCGACCGTGATGACGGCCGCGCACAGGGGAAACTTCCCGACCGTGGATGAGGACAGGCGGCGATTGGCAGAACCCAATGATGTCCTGCCCTGGATGATCAAGAACGGCTATCGCCCTACCTGCGGGCTAGACAGCAAATCGTTTGGAGGGGTTGCGGAAGGTAGCCGGGAATACGACGACTACGTAGTTGTACCTGTGGCCGCGGATGGATCGCGATTTGGTCCGGAGTGTGCATCGGGCGGCAGGTACGTAATCGGCAGGAAAGGAAGTGAGCGCGCCCATGATGACTTCTACGAGGCGTTGGGTGAGTTGATGCGAATGCGCGAACCGCGCTGGCGCAGGAAGAACTCCGAAGGAAACCGCGGCATCGTAAAGGCCGTCGGCTACGATCGCGTGCTCCGCAAGCACATTGACCAGCAGCTGTCCGAAGGGGCGTGAGCCATGGGCAACGAAGCCGTAGTGGCCAATTCTATCGCGAGATCTGGCGCACAGAGACGCTGGCGCCAAGCGGACGCAGCAGACCGCCTCAGTGGCGACCGTACCAGCCTTGATGAAGCGTCAAGTCGATCGCCCTATGTGAACGACACTTTGGCTCGCGGTCTGCGAAAGCAGGCATTCCGCATGCTGAGCGACGCTCCAAACGTCGCGGTCGAATCGGTATTCGCAAGTTTCAGGCATCGCCGCACCTGCTTCCTTCGTCGCCCCGAAATCAAGCGCTTGCTTGACTCTGCCCAGCGCACCTTGTCACCCCATGTTGTCAAAGGGGGAATGTGCCGGCAAAGCGAGGCATTGACGGCGTTCTTGCCACGCGTACATCGCGGAAAGTACGAAATCGCTCAGCTCGCTATCAGCTTCGATAGAAGCGGCCGCTCCAACCGCCCCTATTATGCGGTGCGGCTCGACACAGTAGCCATCATCTCAAACCATGCGATAGAAAGGATGTTCGAGCGGCGCAACGTGATTTCGTGGAACGAGGCTTCCTCCCCACTCAGCGCCTTCATGTCAGTGCAGCGCCTCGTGGCAGCGGCGAAGTCCGCAGGACTGGTCCGCGCATACCTGCCGGCAGGGTCGGGAATGTTTGTCCTTGAGTTCGGTCCGGATGCCGGAAACTCTGTTGCAACGACTTATTTCAGAGAGCCAGGGCGTGAAAAGGAGCGGCTTCTTGGGTCGATCAGGCGTTGCATGGCGTTCAAGCCAGCATCTTGTGAGCCGGGTGCGCCAGATGATCTCATAGCTCTACTTGGGGGCGAACAATTTTTCCGTTGGCGGGACGCGTACGGAGGCATATCTCGGCCCAAAATCTACGCAGATTTCGAACTCGCCGGCACGAGTCAGGAAGAATCAATAGTGCTTGCAGAAATGGCGATTCCTCATTAGTCAATATGACCTTAGGCACGGTTTGGAATAGGCATGCATTTTGCTTAAATCCATGCTTCTGGTTGATCCAAGCGGGCAAGACGAAGGTCGCCGTTCCGCCACGTGCCAAAGGCCAATTAATTCACGTTACTTTCGGACGAGCAGGGGACAATCTTGAAAGGACTCGTAGTAGATGAGCCGTGGAGCTCATTGTTCCTGAATGGGGTAAAGACCTGGGAAATGCGGAGCAAAAGTCCGCAGAGTCGCGGGCGAATTGCACTTATCCGGACGGGAGGAATTCTGGTATGTCAGTCCCAGTGATTGATCTTTTTGCCGGTCCCGGAGGGCTCGGCGAGGGATTTGCCTCTCTCCAAGGTCACCAGGGGCGGCCATTCTTCGAAATTGCCCTTTCTATTGAAAAGGACGCTGTCGCACACCGCACGCTAATGCTCAGGGCAGTGTTCAGGCGATTGCGTGGCTCCAAGGACGTCAAGCACTACTACAGCTACATGCGAGGCGAGATCGATGAGGTCGCATTCCGCGGGATCCCGGCCGTGGGCAGCGCCTTCGAGCATGCTGCTACCGAGGCGAGGTGCTTGGAGCTCGGCAAGTCGGATGAAGCCAGTATCGATAGAGAAATTCGCGCCGCACTGAAGGGGCAGGATACCTGGGTGCTGATCGGGGGGCCCCCATGCCAGGCGTATTCGCTGGCGGGGCGCTCTCGGCGCGCCAACGATAAGAACTTTCACAAGGATGAAAAGCACTTTCTTTACAGGGAGTACCTGAGAATCATACAGGTGCACAAGCCCACGATCTTCGTAATGGAGAATGTCAAAGGTCTGCTTTCTTCGAAGCACTCCGGGGAGTCGATGTTCGAGAAGATCGTTGCGGACCTATCGATGCCGACCAAAGGGCTCGAGTATGAGATCCGTTCCTTCACCAAGAGGGGCGAGCGAAGTTCGTTGGAACCAGCCGACTACCTTATCCATTCGGATCGATACGGGATTCCACAAAGCAGGCATCGCGTGATTCTGTTCGGAGTGAGAAAGGGGCTGAACATGCCTCAACACCAGCTGCTGGCACCGGTGAAAAGGCCTGTCACGGTCAAGCAGGCCATCGACGATCTTCCCCGAATCCGCAGCAAGCTGTCTCGCGGCGATTCAGTGGAGACCTGGCGCAAGGCGCTTCAGGCTGCACCCGATTACGTCAAAGGATGGCGGACAGAAAACGAGTTCGCGATGATTGAGACAATGCGTGCCTTTGCCGTTGCGGCAACCAGCACCACGCCCGGTAGTGCATTCATATCTCGAGGCTACAGAAAACCGAGGAAGCCGACCGAGCTTCAGCAATGGCTGCAAGATCGAAGGCTGGGTGGCGTCTGTCAGCATGAAGCGCGTTCACACATGGTATCCGATCTCGCTCGCTATCTATTTTCGGCCAGCTTCGCTCATTTGTGGGGATATTGCCCATTGCTCGATGAGTTCCCCCCCAAGCTGCTTCCCGATCACATCAATGTGCGTGTCGATCGAGAATCTGAAGAAATCCCGTTCAAGGATCGGTTCCGCGTGCAGTGCAGGGACGAACCGTCCGCCACGGTTGTAGCTCATATCGCCAAGGACGGACACTACTACATCCACTACGATCCATCCCAGTGCAGAAGCCTCACGGTCAGGGAGGCGGCAAGGCTCCAGACGTTTCCCGACAACTATTTTTTCGCGGGTAACCGCACGCAGCAGTACACCCAGGTCGGCAATGCTGTGCCTCCGTTGCTTGCCCACAAGCTGGCGAGGATCGTTCGCAGTCTTCTGAACGAGATGAGCAAGAGGAAGCGCAGGAAGGCTAGTGACGCCGCACAAAAGCTACAGACGGGGAGCGAGCGGCTAAACCTTGCGCAAAGGCTTTCGGTGCTTACCGATGCGGCTAGTCAATAATCTGACCGATCACCAAGACATGCTCTTCGCCATGCAGCCACTCCTCAACCGCTTGCGCCGTCTCCTCGACAGAGTGTTTCAAGGCGCACTCCCAGACGACCGCCACGCGCCAGCCGAGCGCACGAAGCGCCTCCAGCTGTCTCCTGTCGCGATCGACATTGCCCCAGAACTTCCGTTGCCAGAATTCTTCATTAGTCCGGGGGATGGTCGTGTAGCGGCACCCTTCATGCCGATGCCAGAAGCAGCCGTGGACGAACACAACCGCGCTGTGCTTCGGGAACACAAGGTCCGGGGTGCCGGGCAGCTTTCTGACATGAAGTCGATAGCGAAATCCCTTGGCGAAGAGAAGGGAGCGAAGGGTTCGTTCCGGCCAAGTGTTGACTCCGCGAATGCTCGACATCATGCGGCTGCGCTGAGGGGTGGTCGAGACGCGCATGGCCTTGGGGGCATTCCACCTGAATTTCTGCACCAACCTCCGCTTCGCACATCTGTCAGCCAATCCGATAGAGGGGAAGCAACCTCCGGAAGGTTAGCATGCAGTTGATTCGCGAGAAATCACGAGGGGAATCTTGATGGCACGGGAGCATCGACATCCACCAAGCGCGGCTTGCCTATCGGCGTCGATGAGGGATCTGGGGTACTCGCTCGAAACGGCCATCGCTGACCTGATCGACAACAGCATTTCTGCCGAAGCCAACAAGATCGACATCATCTGCGACGTTTCCGATGACCATCCTCTTGTGGTCATTCTCGACAACGGCAAGGGAATGGCGGAAGGCGAGTTAATGGCTGCGATGCGCCATGGAACAGATAATCCCAAACGGCATCGGGCGCCAAGGGATCTCGGGCGCTTTGGTCTTGGACTGAAGACGGCGTCGTTCTCCCAGGCCCGCTCCCTGACTGTGGTGAGCAAGATCGGTGCTTCCATCTGTGGTGCCGAATGGAGCCTAGATCGCATCGATGCCACAGACGACTGGATCCTGAGCCTCCTTGATGAACCCGATATCAGGGCAACGCCCTATATCGATCGCCTATGCAAACATGGGACTGCAGTCATCTGGCGACAGCTTGATCGCTTGCTCGAAGACGAGGCTGGGGATCGTCGACAGGAGATCGTGAATGAGAAGCTTGAAGCGGTGGGGCGGCATCTTTCTCTCGTCTTTCACCGGTTCCTTTCCGGCGAAGTAAAGGGACATCCCAAAATTGCGCTCACGATCAATGGGCGCCCCATTGCCGCATTCGATCCCTTTTGCAAAAAGAATCCAGCCACCCAAGTCCTCCCTGAGGAAATTGTCCGCATCGGCGATGCAGAGGTGCGCCTGCAGCCCTATGTGCTGCCACATCACAGCCGTCTTTCCGCGTCCGAGTACGACTATTATCAGGACCGCAGCGACTTCATCTCAAACCAGGGAGGCTATATCTATCGGAACGGTCGCCTCATGGCTTGGGGAGATTGGTTCAGGCTGGTGCCGAAGGGTGAGGCCACCAAGCTTGCGCGGGTGCAGATCGACTTCCCCAACAGCTTGGACGAAGACTGGACAATCGACATCAAGAAGTCGCGCGCGCGCCCACCATATGCGGTGCGTGAGCGCCTGCGCCAGATCATCGCCAAGATCACAAACCGCAGTGTGACTGTGCATCGGGGACGCGGACAGAGGCTGTTCCAGGAAACCCAAGCTCCGTTCTGGGAGCGCTATGCCGACCATGATGGCATTCGGTTCGCAATCAACGAACAGCACCCAATCATCACCTCGCTGGCGAGAAGACTCTCGCCAAATGACGCAGACCTGCTTGGCACAGTCCTTGATTCAGTTGCTGCCTCGCTGCCGGTCGAGATGATTTATTCCGATTACTCGACCCACCCGCGCGAGATCAATCAGCAATCGGTGGATGAAAGCCAGACCATTGAGCGCCTGAGAAGCCTACGTCAGGTTCTCTACGGTGATGGGCCAGGGGATGCAAAGGCATTTCTCCAGATCGTGCGCTCCACGCATCTTTTCGATGGCCAGATCGAGCTGGCCGAAAAATTCATCAGCGAGGCTTTTGCATGAGCATTACAGCAATCACAGAGGAACGAAACATTGCCAACGCTCTAATATCGGGTCTTGCCAACATGGCGGAAACGCCAACGCGCGAGCAGGTGGAGGAAAAGGGAAGACAAATTGCCGCAATTTTCGGCTATGCGGGAGACCTCCGTAACATTGTCACGGAGGCCATGGAATCCGTTGTGACTCGCATGGGAGCAGGCATTTCACTGGTTGATGTCAATGCGAAGCATGATGACCAGTGGGTTCACAAGCGCGAGGGCGTCAATTGGGCCTATGCCAGGGCATATGAGGAATTCCTTCGCAACGAAGGTTGGCCTCCGCAGATGGTCCAGTCGCTGAGTGATGTCACCACACGCATTCTTGGCCATCTTCAGGACCCACTGAGCGAAGGCACGAGCTGGAATCGTCGTGGCTTGGTCATCGGCCATGTGCAGTCGGGAAAGACGGCCAACTACACTGGTTTGATAGCACGCGCGGCCGATGCGGGCTACAAGTTCATCGTTGTTATTGCCGGCATTCATAACAATCTGCGCAGACAGACACAGCAACGGATCGATGAGGCCTTCATCGGTCGATCCAGCAATCCCGAGGATCGCCGCAATATTGGCGTCGGTCTCGCTCCGGGATATCCGCATCCGGCAACTCTCACCAACATCAACGAGGACTTCAACAAGAACACAGCGGCCAAGAGCGGCTGGAAGATCAACGATTTCAGTAAGCCGATCATCCTGATCATCAAAAAGAACGTCACGACGCTCACTGCATTGCACAAATGGCTGAAGGAGCTGAACGCCGAAGGGGAGGACCGCATATCCGATGTGCCAATGCTCCTGATCGACGACGAGGCAGACAATGCATCGATCAACACAAACAAGGAGGATCTGGACCCGACCCGGACGAATGCCATGATACGGCGCATTCTGGGACTGTTCGCGAAGTCCTGCTATGTTGGATATACGGCAACTCCGTTTGCAAATATCTTCATCAATCCGGATGCCTATCGTGACGATGTGCATGAAGAGCTTTTCCCTCGCGACTTCATCTATTGTCTTGATGCGCCAACAACTTATTTTGGCGCCGAGAAGGTATTTCTCGACGAGGCAACCAGCGAATCGATCGTCAGGGCGATCGATGATTGCGAGGATTACATTCCCTATTCTCACAAGCGTGACGATCTCGTCCACGAGTTGCCTCCCGGACTTTATGGCGCACTTAACGCGTTTATCGTCGCCCGCGCCATTCGGAACCTGCGCGGACAAGCCGGCAAGCATTGCTCGATGATGGTCAATGTGTCGCGTTTTGTGCCGGTACAGACGGCTGTGCGCGACTTCCTGAGTCTCAGGGAGAAGAGGGTCAGGGAAGCGGTGCTCGCCAACTATGCGATGCCGGAAGATGTATCCTCGAGAAACACGTACATGCAGGGCCTGAAGCAGGCTTTTAATGCCGAGTATGCAGACGCTGGGTTTACTTGGGCGGAGGTGAAGGCCGCCCTCAGCGGCGTCTTCGAGCACCTTCACCTCTATGTCATCAACAGCAAGAGTGACGAGGTGCTCGACTACGCCCGATACACGAAGGAAGGGGTCGGGTTGACTGCGGTCGCGGTCGGTGGTCTTAGCCTCTCGCGAGGCTTGACCATCGAGGGGTTGACCGTAAGCTACATGTACCGCAACACGAGGATGTACGACACCCTCATGCAGATGGGCCGTTGGTTCGGTTACCGGCCAGGCTTCGAGGATCTCTGCCGCGTCCACCTCTCGCGAGATTCGATCAACTGGTATTCCCACATCGCCGATGCCGCCGAGGAGCTTGTGCAGCAGGTCAAGCGAATGCGGCGTGATCGCCTCAGCCCGAAGGATTTTGGCCTTTATGTTCGCTCGCATCCTGACAGCCTGCTGATCACAGCAGCGAACAAGATGCGAGCTGGCCAAGAAGTCTCGGTCGAGCAAAGTTTCAGTGGGAGACTGCGTGAGAGCTACATAGTCTCCACCGACCCTGACGTGAATGCGAGGAACTTTGCGCTGATCGCCGATCACTGGCGGAGTGGATTCGGCGGGCGACCGGAGGAGACAACCGAAAAGGGCGTCATCTTCAGGGATGTGCCAGTCGAGGTGATCGACGATTTCCTCATGCGGTTCGAATGCCATTCAAACTTTGCCGGACAGAAGTCGGATGTGGTGAGTTATCTCGAACGGATTGCGACGAAGCGCCCGGTGGCCGATGTGCTGCTCATTTCTCCTTCGGGTGGATCGGGCGGTGAAAGCCCGTTCACCCTTAGGAATCAGGTGCGCGTTGTCGGAAAAGACCAGCCGAACGGCACTTCATGGCGTCTAAACAAGGACAGGGTTGCCTCGCGTGGTGATGAGAAGCTTGGGCTCAGCGACGCGCAACGCGATGAGGCGGGGACAGTCGCCAGTGAGCAAGGCGGATCTGGATCGGTGTCTGATACACATTACCGCATGGTCCGAAACAAGCCGCTCCTCATGATTCACAGCTTGGAGCCCAAGGGCGAACACGTAGCAGGACCGATCGCCGCCTTCGGAGTCAGCTTTCCCTACGGGGATTATTCAACGACCATCAAAGTCGTCGTGAACAAAGTCTGGCTAAAGCAAATGCAGGGTTACGTCGACGACCCTGACGAGGAGGATGACTACGATGCCTGAGTCCTCTCCGTGGGATGACATCGGCGTTCCGAGAGCAGACTTCAATGTCCGCCAAGTCGCGTTGGGTACGGCCGTTCCGTGCTTCTGGGGACGCGATGCGGGCGGCGCATGCCTGTTCATTGTCGAGCTTCACGGCGACCACGCAGCCCAGTATCGTAAGAACGCCGTCTCGGTTAACGGAATCGATGTCGATCTTCGTGCCAGAGATCAGGGGCGGCAGTACCTGGTTCTCGCCCTTGAAAGGCAGGTTGACCGCGATCTCTTCGAAGGATTGTGTCGCACCCTCGCATCCTCGCTGGAGCACGCCACCGATTCGGCCAGCGCTCTCGCAGTCTCGCTGGCACACATCCGCCGTTGGAAGACGTTCGTGTCCGGCCGAAGTCAGCACTTGTCCATTGAGGAAGTCCGCGGTCTCTTTGCCGAAATTGTCTTCCTTATGGAATTGATGGATCGAAAGATGTCGAGCATTGCCGCCGTCGAATCCTGGCTCGGTCCGGAAAGATCACATCAGGATTTCATCTTCGGCAACACAGCAGTCGAGGTCAAATCGCTCTCGGGCGCAGAGAGGAGCAGCGTCCGAATTTCGTCAGAAGATCAACTCGAATCCCTGAACGATGCGCTGTTCCTGCGCTTGTACCGGTTGAGCAGTCTGGCTGAAGCGGAAGGAGCCCGCTCGCTCAATGAGATAGTCACTGCAGTCCAAGCACGGCTCGGCGAGGCGGATGCCGTCGAGACCTTTGACCGGAAGCTGGTTGCGCACGGCTATGCACCGCTCCCTGACTACGATGAGCCTCGCTACGTCGTCAGCGACGTGCGCAGCTATCGTATCGGAGGCGGTTTTCCACGTCTGGTGCGGTCACAACTGCCGGCAGGAATTGACAACTTGGCGTACGACATCAGGCTGGAAACTATTGCTCCGTACCAGTGTGAAGAAGCAGCCATTTTCGGGGGGAGGTGATGGAGCAGACCGGCGAAGAATTCTTCCACGATTTTCGGCAGGAACTGTTGGCGGGCGCTGAAGCCAATGGCAGCTTCCAGCTCTACGAATTCATGGAAACCATCGCGAACGACCTTGTCGAGACAGGATTCACGGAAGGTTTCGAACTCTGCCATTTCCGGGCGCTGCGCGGCATGCGCGTGGACGGCTACTGGTTCAATGATGAAGGAGTTCTGGATCTCTTTATCGCCGACTTCGACTCTCGAGACGAGCTGGCATCGCTCACCAGAACGGAAGTGGCTGCAGCATTCAAGCGTGTTGCCAACTTTTTCGAGGCCAGTGCCGACAAGGACCTCGCTGGCGAGCTGGAGGTCACATCGCCGGAGTACGGCCTCGCCAAGCAGATTGCGGATCGGAAGGGCGCCATTCGGCGGGTCAACCTGGTTCTCTTCTCCGAGCGCACGCTCAGCGAGAAAATTCAGGCCCTTCCAGATACGGAAGTAGCAGGTGTTCCGGCTGCTCACCACATCTGGGACATTTCACGGCTTCATCGTCAGCGGAGCTCCCGCAGCCACAAGGAGCCACTTGACCTCGACTTCGAGGAGATGTTCGGCAAGGGCATCGCCTGCCTTCCCGCACACCTGGGGACCGATGCCTATCAATCCTATCTCACGGTCATGCCTGCCGAGGTGCTGGCGACCCTGTATGAAAAATTCGGAGCGCGGTTGCTTGAACAAAACGTCCGAACATTCCTGCAGGCCCGCGGCAACGTGAACCAGGGAATCAGGGCAACGATCCTGAACGAACCTGGGATGTTCTTTGCCTACAACAACGGAATTACGGCTACTGCACAGAGTGTCGAGACAGGGATGACCGATTTCGGTCTGACGATCACGAGGGTTGTCGACCTCCAGATCGTCAATGGTGGTCAAACCACTGCATCACTGTTCCATACACGGAAGCGGGACAAGGCCGATCTTTCACGGATATTCGTCCAGTTGAAGCTATCCGTCATTGACAGCCTG
>JAHCAR010000002.1 GCA_019634795.1 Dokdonella sp. | reverse complement strand
CCTGCCCGCCAGCGCCTCGGGAACCGTGTAGCTGGCCATCAGCTTCGCGTTGCCCAGCGCGACCTTCCTGCCATCGACTTCGCCGCGGACCCCTTCGCCGGTCACCGAATCGAAACCGCGGGTCGTGCGGACGGCAACCTGGCGCGCCTTGGCGCCTTCCAGGACGGCATGGGCCAGCGGATGCTCGCTGGCGGCCTCGAGACTCGCGGCCATGGCCAGCACATCGTTTTCATCGAAACCATCGGCGGCGACCACGTCGGTCAGGCGCGGCTTGCCCTCGGTGATCGTGCCGGTCTTGTCGAGCACGAGCGTGTCGACATGGCTGAGGCCCTCGATCGCCGCCGCTTCGCGGAACAATACACCCATGCCGGCACCACGCCCGCTGGCGACCATGATCGAAATCGGCGTGGCCAGGCCGAGCGCACACGGACAGGCGATGATGAGCACGGCGACCGCGTTGACGATCGCATGGGCCAGCCGCGGCTCGGGCCCGAACGCGAACCAGACTCCGAAAGCGAGAACGGAAACCGCCACGACCGCCGGTACGAACCAGATCGATACCCGATCGGCCAGTCGCTGCAACGGAGCCTTCGAACGTTGTGCCTTGGCCACCATGTCGACGATCTGCGCCAACACCGTTTCGTTGCCGACTTTCTCGGCGCGCATGAGCAGACTGCCGGTGCCGTTGATGGTGCCGCCGGTCACCGCGTCGCCGGCCTTCTTGCCAACCGCGATCGGCTCGCCGCTGAGCATCGATTCATCGACGCTGCTGCTGCCGTCCTCGACCTTGCCGTCGACCGGAATCTTCTCGCCAGGCCGTATGCGAAGCCGATCGCCGGCCTCGACCTGGTCGAGCGAGACCTCATCCTCGCTGCCATCCTCACCGACGCGACGCGCGGTTTTCGGCGCGAGTTCGAGCAGTCCGCGAATCGCGGCCGAAGTCTTGCCGCGTGCGCGCAGCTCTAGCCACTCGCCAAGCAACACGAGGGCGATGATCACGCCGGATGCCTCGAAGTAGAACGGCACGTCGCCGTGCGCATCGCGCATCGTCGGCGGGAACACCTTGGGTGCGAACAACGCAGCGAGGCTGAACGCATAGGCCACGAGCACACCAAGGCCGATCAGGCTGTACATGTTGGGCGATCCGGCTCGCACTCCCTTCCAACCGCGCACGTAGTAGGCGGCACCCAGCCAGAAAACCAGCGGCGTCGCCAGCACGAATTCGGACCAGCGCACGATCGTCGATATACCGGCATCGAAATGCAGGCCGAGCAGATGCGGCCCCATGGCGATCAGCAACAGCGGGATTGCCAGCACCGCCGCGATCAGGAACTTGCGCCGCACCGCCTTCAGTTCGCCATCGTCCTCCGCCCCGGTCGGAATCAGCGGCTCGAGCGCCATGCCGCACTTGGGACAGCTGCCCGGTCCGCGCTGGCGGATCTCGGGATGCATCGGGCAGGTGTAGATCACGTCCGTGTCCACGACGGACGCGGGTTCGGCCTTTGCCGGGTTCAGGTATTTGCCGGGGTCGGCGACGAACTTCTGCCGGCATCCGGCCGAACAGAAGTGAAACGTCTCGCCCGCGTGTTCGGCGACGTGCTTTGCCGTGAGCGGATCGACCGACATTCCGCAGACGGGGTCGATCGACGGCGCGGCAGCGTCCCTGCCATGCGCCTTGCGTGCCGGGTCGACCGGCTCGTCGGGCGCATGGCAATGCCTGCAGCCGTCCGTGTGGTGCTTGGAGGGTTCGTGCATGGCGGGTCAGGCCGCCCGGCGCAGCAACCACCAGTGACCGAGTTGCACGGCCATTACCAGCAGGCCCGCCACCGAGAGCGTCAACGCCGACGCGGTCGCACTGACCGCCCCGGACATCGCCAAGGCGCTGCTCGCATAGCCCCCGGCCGCGGCAGCGCCGAGCAGGGCCAGCCACGGATGCTGGCGGATGCCCTGCCAGCCACTGCGCACAGCGGTTTTCGCCAGGGCGAAGATCAGCGGCGTGGCCAGGGCCAGTGCCGAGAACTGCAACAGCGCGGTCGCCGCGCGATCGAGCTGCGCGCCGAACAGGCTCAGCGCGGCGGCGACCAGCACCAGCGGCACCACCAGGCTCGCCGCGAATACGAGTTTGGCGCGGGCGAGTTCGCGCGCACTGTCGAAGGCGACCAGGGTGTCGCGCTGCAGGCGGGCAAAGCTGCCGATCGCAACGGCGGCTTCGAGTTCGCTGACGAATTCGTCGTGCGGCGTTGGTGCATGCACGCCATCGTCGTCATGTCCGTCGGGCGACGTCCCGGGTTGCTGCACGGCACCGGCACGGTCGTGTTTGATGCGCAGGGACTTTAGCAGCGAATTGACGCGGGTCAGGCAGCACATGCGGCTGGCTTCGCGCGACACGTCTTCGGCTTTTTGCAGGGCATTCACGGGTTTCATTGGCTAGCCTCCTTGTGGAGCAATGCACGCAGGATGGGGCAATCCACATCCATGCCTTCGCGCGGACAACCCGACATCAGGTTGGCCAGCGCGTCGCGCATGCGATGCAGTTCGTTGATGCGTTTGTCGATGTCGTCGAGGCGGACCTTGGCCGCCTGGTACATGGCCTTGACGTCGCCGCGGCTGCTGATCGCGAGCAACTCGCCGATTTCGCCGAGGCTGAAACCGAGGTGCTGGGCACGACGGATGAAGTTCAGGCGGTCAAGTTCGCCTTCACCGTACTTCCGGTAGCCCGAAGCCGAACGTTTGGCCGGCTTGAGCAGGCCGCTGCGCTCGTAGTAGCGGACCGTGTCGATGCCGACGCCGGCGGCGCTGGCGAGTTGGCCGATGGCAAACTGGGTCATGGTGCCCTCCGATCGTCTTGAAGCGGATCCGTGAGCCCGAGGGGGTTCGATGCGGGATCCGAGGTGACCAGCATGCACCCTGGACCATGGTCCAGAGTCAAGGGCTTCGAAGGGCGTATTCAGTTTCCAGTCAGAATTGCCATGAGGCGCAGGATTCGCCGGCAGCTCGTGGATACGGCCAACGAGGCCGGGGGACTGAAGCTTGATTCCAATGTGCGCTCAAGGCGCTGGATCCCGGCCTGCGCCGGGATGACGCTGAGGTTGGAACGACTGTGACGGCTGGACGGACAAGTTCGCAGGGCCCTGTCGCGCCGGATCAACGGCGTGGCCGTCGCCGAGTCCCCTGGTCGATGCCGGGTCCCCTAATCCTTGATCGGGAAGACCTCGGCGTCCTCGCCCGGATCGCCGACCACATCGACGCCGTCGGGCGGGGTGAAGGCAAACGTGTCGGCGGCCAGCTTCGGGTCGCGCTGCCAGTCCGAGAAACGGATCTCGGTGGTATTGCCGAGCGAGTCCTCGAAGCGCATGCGGGCCAGGCCCTTGTCGTCGAAGCCGAGTTCGGCGAAGGCGAATTCGGGTTCCCTGGCCTTCGAGACGAGCTTGAGCCAGCGCAGGCCGTCGCGCTGGCCCGCTTCGCTGGCGGTGAATTCAGTGTCGAGCTGAGACAGGTCGGTCAGCACGGCAAGCGGACTGTGCGCTTCCTCGGCGCCCTGCCCGCGCACGCTGACCTGCTCGAGATCGGGATCGTAGATCCAGACCCGGTTGCCGTCGGCGACGATCAGCTGCTCGTAGGGCGCGGTGACATGCCAGCGGAACTGGCGCGGCGCCTTCAGCGCCAGGGTGCCGGACGAGGTCTCGCCGCGTTGCCCCTTGGCACCGGTGATCGACTGTTCAAACTGCGCACTGATCGTGCGGATGCCGGCCGAGAACGCATCGAGCCTGGCCCGCGCTGTGTCCGCGGCGGACGCGTTCGAGGCAACGAGGGCGGACAGCAACAGGAGGGCACGCAGCATCGACGGAGTTCCTGGAAGGTCGTGGCGAACGGGGTTTTCGAAAGCGGCGCAGCATCCCACGCCGGTCCTGAAGCGTCGCTGGCTGACGCGACTCAGTCGCGCGGCGGTGGCGGCGCGATCACGGTGCGGTTGCCATTGTGTTCGGGGCCGCTGACCACACCGTCGCGCTCCATCTGTTCGATCAGCCGGGCGGCGCGGTTGTAGCCGATGCGCAAATGGCGCTGGACGCCCGAGATCGAAGCGCGCCGGGTCTCGGTGACGATGCGTACGGCCTTGTCGTAGAGCGCGGCATCCTCGCCGCCCTCGGCGTCGGCGGCATCCTGCGGCAGCCCGGTTTCGCCGATGACCTTGCCGTCGGCCATGGTCTGGGTCTCCTCGAGCACGCCCTCGATGTAGTCGGGCTGGCCCTGGGCACGCAGCCACTCGACCACCTTGTGCACCTCATGGTCGTCGACGAAGGCGCCGTGCACGCGTTCGGGGGTGGCCGTGCCGGGCGGCAGGTAGAGCATGTCGCCGTGGCCGAGCAGGGTCTCGGCGCCGGACTGGTCGAGGATCGTGCGCGAGTCGATCTTGCTCGAGACCTGGAAGGCGATGCGGGTCGGGATATTGGCCTTGATCAGGCCGGTGATGACATCGACCGACGGCCGCTGGGTGGCGAGGATCAGGTGGACGCCGGCCGCGCGCGCCTTCTGCGCGAGACGCGCGATCAGTTCCTCTACCTTCTTGCCGACGATCATCATCATGTCGGCGAATTCGTCGATGATCACGACGATGTAGGGCAGCGGGGTCAGCGGTTCGGCCTTCATCGACGGCTGCGAGGCATCCGGCCGGAACAGCGGATCGAGCAGCGGCTGGCCCTTGGCCTCCTCGTCCCTGACCTTCTTGTTGAAGCCGGCCAGGTTGCGCACGCCGACCGCGGCCATGAGCTTGTAGCGGCGTTCCATCTCGGCCACGCACCAGCGCAGCGCGTTGGCCGCCTCCTTCATGTCGGTGACCACCGGCGCGAGCAGGTGCGGGATGCCTTCGTAGACCGACAATTCGAGCATCTTCGGGTCGATCATGATCATGCGCACGTCGGTCGCGCTGGCCTTGTACAACAGGCTCAGGACCATCGCATTGAGCGCCACCGACTTGCCCGAGCCGGTCGTGCCGGCAACCAGCAGGTGCGGCATCTTGGCCAGGTCGACGACCACCGGCGCGCCGCCGATGTCCTTGCCGAGGGCCAGCGCCAGCGGCGACTTCATCAGGTCGTACTTGTCCGAACGCAGGATCTCGGAGAGGTAGACGATCTCGCGATTGGCGTTCGGGATTTCGAGGCCGATCACCGACTTGCCCGGGATTACGTCGACCACGCGCACGCTGAGCACCGACAGGCCGCGCGCGATGTCCTTGTCGAGGCTCGAGATCTGGCTGCCCTTGATGCCGGGCGCCGGCTGCATCTCGAAGCGGGTGATGACCGGGCCCGGATGCGCGCTGACCACCTGCGCATCGATGCGGAAATCCTTGAGCTTGAATTCGACCTGGCGCGAGAGCGCGTCGAGGGTCTCCTGCGAGTAGCCGACGACGCGCTGCTTCGGCTCGTCTAGCAGGGCCAGCGGTGGCACCTCGCCTTCCTTCGACGACCCGACGAACAGCGGAATCTGGTTCTCGCGGCGGGCGCGCTCGCTCTTCTCGATCGGCGCCAGGGTCGGTTCGATCTTGAGCGGCTCGCGCTTGGACTGCCGGGCCGTATCGACCTTGCGCACGACCTCGCGTTCGACCCGGGCCTGGCGTGCGGCGGTCCAGTCATCGGCGCGGCGCGAGCGGTCGCGGATCCAGCCGACCAGGGCCAGAAGGCCGCGCCCGATCGCGTCCATGACCTTGAACCACGAAAGCCCGGTCGCCAGGGTTACCGCGATCAGGAACAGGGCGAGCAGGAACAGGGTCGCGCCGAGGAAGCCGAAACCGCGGGTCAGCGAGCCGCCGATCAGCGCGCCGAGCACGCCGCCGGCCTGCGCAGGCAACTGGCTCGGGCCGTTGAAATGCATCTGGGCGAGCCCGGAACCGGCGACGAAGAAGGCCAGACCGCCGATCAGGCGCAGGGCCGGTTCGAGCGGCGAGCGCTCGATTTCCTCGGCACCGCGCAGGACGACCGCTCCAACCAGCAGAAGCAGTGCCGGGAACGCATAGGCCAGGGCGCCACAGAAATAGAACAGCAGGTCGGCCATGTAGGCGCCGACCTTGCCACCGAAATTGGCGACCTTCTCGGGTTCGCCGACGTGCGACCAGCCCGGATCGGCCGGGCTGTAGGTCCACAGGCAGGCGAACAGGTAGATCGCCAGCGGCAGCAACAGCAGGAAGCCCACCTCGCGCAAGCGGCGTTGCAGCTTGTCGTTGAGCGGGATGGGCTTTTTCGTTTTGGATTCTCGCGCCACCAGCAGAAGTTACCTTAATTTAGTGGCGCAAGCGATTGTTTATTATCAAACCACGCCTTCCAGCGCGGGATGCACGACCTTGCCTGCGTCGACATTGATGCCGCCCTTGAGCGGGGCATAGTCGCGCCAGGCCGGGCCGCTGGCGAGGCGCTGCACATAGGGCAGGATCGCCGCCGAAATGGCCTGCGAGGAGGTCTGCGGCACGGCGCCGGGCATGTTCGTTACGGCGAAGTGGGTCACGCCGTCGACCACGTAGGTCGGTTCCTTCCAGGTGGTCGGCCGCGAGGTCTCGAAGCAGCCACCCTGGTCGATCGAGATGTCGGCGAGCACGCTGCCCGGCTCCATGTCCTTGACCATGGCCGCGGTCACCACGCGCGGCGCGCGCGCGCTCGGCACGAGCACGGCGCCGACGACGAGGTCGGCATCACGCAGTTCGCGGGCGACGTATTCCTCGTAGGGATACAGCGCGGTGACGTTGGCGCCGAGCGCCATCATCTGGGCGAGGCGGTCCGGGCGCTTGTCGAAGACGATCACGTTGGCGCCACCGGCCGCGGCCAGCGCCGCCGAATTGCCGCCCGCTGCGCCGGCGCCGAGCACGACGACCTTGCCGCGGTCGGTCGAGGGCAGGCCGCCGAGCAGCTTGCCCTTGCCGCCGGCCGGCTGGTGCAGCAGATGCGTGCCGACCTGCACGGCGATGCGCCCGGCGATGATCGACATCGGCGCCAGCAGCGGCAGCGAGCCGTCCATCTCCTCGACCGACTCGAAGGCGATGCCGGTCAGGCCGATCTCGCAGAGGCTCTTGGTGAGGGCAGGTTCGGCGGCCAGGTGCAGGTAGCAGAACAGCAGATGGTTCTTGCGCAGGCGCGAGAGGTCGCCGGCGATCGGTTCCTTGACCTTGACGATCAGCTCGCCGCTTTCATAGAGCTTGTCGGCATCGGCAACCACCTTGACCCCGTTGCGCACGAAGTCGTCATCGCTGTAGCCGCTCTTGGTGCCGGCGCCGGACTGGATGAAAACCTCGTGGCCGCGACGGACCAGGTCGGCACAGGCCGCTGGCACCAGGGCGACACGCCCTTCGAGGGTCTTGGTCTCGGACGGAATACCGATGCGCATCAGAATCTCCAGATTGATCAGTTGGCGCGTCGTACGAAGTGTCGACGCGGGTCAAGCGAACCTCGAATCCCGCAGGCGCGGGCGCAAGCCTTGATTCGTCCGCGCCTGCCCCCCATCCTCTTGACCCGCGTGCAGGCGGCGATCCGGCGGATCGACATCGGCAGCGGCAACGAGAACCAGGCGTGAAGGTGGCATCCGGGCGATAGCGCGGAGCACCGTCACGAAACAGAATCGCAACAAGAACAAGGCCGGAAATGCGGCCGGGATTATACATGACGACCCCGAAGCACACGCGTCTGCTCATCCTCGGAACCGGCCCGGCCGGCTACTCGGCCGCCGTCTACGCGGCGCGCGCCAACCTCAAGCCGACCATGATCACCGGGCTCGCCCAGGGCGGCCAGCTCATGACGACCACCGACGTCGACAACTGGCCCGGCGACGTCGAGGGCCTGCAGGGTCCGGCCCTGATGGAGCGCATGAAACAGCATGCCGAACGCTTCAATACCGAAATCATCTTCGACCACATCCACACGGCCGACCTCAAGCAGCGCCCGTTCCGGCTCAAGGGCGACAGCGGCGAGTACACCTGCGATGCGCTGATCATCGCCACCGGCGCGACTGCGATGTACCTCGGCCTCGAATCGGAAGACCGCTTCAAGGGCCAGGGCGTCTCGGCCTGCGCGACCTGCGACGGCTTCTTCTTCCGCGACCAGCACGTCGCCGTGATCGGCGGCGGCAACACGGCGGTCGAGGAGGCCCTGTACCTGGCCAACATCGCCGCCAAGGTCACCCTGGTGCACCGCCGCGACAAGCTGCGCGCGGAAAAGATCATGCAGGACAAGCTGTTCGAGAAGCAGGCGGCCGGCAAGATCGACATCATCTGGGACCACAGCGTCGACGAAGTGCTGGGAGACAACACCGGGGTCACCGGCATGCGCCTGAAGAGCACGAAGGACGGATCGACCCGCGAGATCACGGTGACCGGCATGTTCGTCGCGATCGGCCACACGCCGAACACCGGCATCTTCGAAGGCCAGCTCGACATGCGCAACGGCTACATCACGATCCGCACCGGCCTCGACGGCAACGCCACGGCGACCAGCATCCCCGGCGTGTTCGCCGCCGGCGACGTGGCCGACCAGGTCTATCGCCAGGCGGTGACCTCGGCCGGTTTCGGCTGCATGGCCGCGCTCGATGCCGAAAAGTATCTCGACTCGTTGGGACTGGCCGGCTGACAGGCGGGTTCGGCCGACCCAATTGGCAGGAAGAGCCATCAGGCTCGATGCTTTCAGGCAACGCGCGGGGACGTGGAAACCTGCGAAAAAGATCATCGCGGCTGACGCCGCGCCTGCGTTGAGCGAACACGGAATACCCATGGCGTCAATCGATATGCGCATGCACACGGGCGTCGACGAGATCGACGCCGGCGCATGGGACGCCCTGGTCGGCAGCGACCACCCGTTCGTTTCGCATGCCTTCCTGGCCGGCCTCGAGGCGCAGGGCTGCATCCAGCCGGCCCTCGGCTGGCAGCCGTGTCCGTTGGGACTATACGAAGACGGGCGCCTGGTCGCCGCGGCGCCGCTTTATTTCAAGGGCAACTCGCACGGCGAATTCGTCTTCGACTGGGCCTGGGCCAGCGCCTATGCGCGCAACGGGCTCGACTACTACCCCAAGCTGCTCTGCGCCGTGCCGTACACGCCGGTCAGCGGGCCGCGCCTGCTGGTCGGCGACGACGCAGAGGCAGGCTCGCGACGTCGCTTGCTGGTCGCCGCGATCGAGCAACGGCTCGAGTCGCTCGGCCTGTCGTCCGCACACCTGAACTTCGTCGATGACGCCGGCGCGGAAGCGTTTTCCGGAACGCACTGGCTGCCGCGCTTCGACTGGCAATTCCACTGGCACAACCGGGGCTGGCCGGATTTCGAGGCCTTCCTCGCCGCGCTCAAGCCGAAGAAGCGCAAGAACATCCGCCAGGAGCGGGCCCAGGTCGCGGCCGCCGGGGTGCATTGCGAGATCCGCCATGGCGACGAGCTCGAGGATGCCGAGTGGCGGACCCTGCACCGACTCTATCTGTCGACCTTCGAAGCCCACGGCAATCATCCGGCCCTGACCGAGGCGTTTTTCCGCCACCTCGGTCGCCACATGCCGCGCCAGGTCGTCGCCGTGCTCTGCCGGCGGGCCGGACGAATCATCGCCGCGGCGTTCTGCCTGCGCAGCAGCGATACCCTGTATGGCCGCTACTGGGGCGCCGATGAGCCGATCGCCGGGCTGCATTTCGAGGCCTGCTACTACCAGGGCATCGACTACTGCATCCGCAACGGCCTGCGGCGCTTCGAACCAGGTGCCCAGGGCGAACACAAGATCGCCCGCGGATTCCTGCCGGTGCGCACGCGCTCGTTCCACCGCCTCATCGACGCACGCTTTTCGGCGGCGGTCGGCGACGCCCTGCGACGCGAGGGCCAGGCCCTGGAAGCCTATCGCGAGGAATTGCTCGATCATTCGCCCTACCGGCAGACATCCCGGGACGACGCGTGATTACCCTGCCCCGACTCGATCCGGCCCGCATCGCCTTTCCCGAGGTCGAGTCGGCGCTGGACGAACCGAACGGCCTGCTCGCCTTCGGCGGCGACCTCGGCAGCGAACGCCTGCTCGCCGCGTATTCGCGCGGCATCTTTCCGTGGTACTCGCAGGGCCAGCCGATCCTCTGGTGGTCGCCCGACCCGCGCATGGTCATCGAGACTGCCGCACCACATGTGCCGCGACGGCTGCGGCGCTGGCTCAAGTCCTGCCCCTGGAGCATCAGCGCCGACCGCGCCTTCGCCGAGGTAATCCGGCGCTGCGCCGAACCACGCGGCGACGGTGCCGGCACCTGGATCACGGCCGCGATGATCGATGCCTATCGCCGGCTGCACGCGCAGGGCCATGCGCATTCGGTCGAAGTCATGGACGGCGAGGAACTGGTCGGCGGCATCTATGGCGTCGCCATTGGCCGCATGTTCTTCGGCGAATCGATGTTCAGCCGGCGCGACCACGCCTCCAAGGTGGCCCTGCTGGCGCTCTGCCGCGGGCTGGCCGACGCCGGCTACCCGCTGCTCGATGCCCAGGTCTGCTCGACGCATCTGCAGACCCTCGGCGCGCGGGAAATGCCGCGCCGGGAGTTCTGCCGGCGGATCGCCGAACTGGTGGACCGCCCGCCGCCGCAAGGCGACTGGGCTGCGCTGTTTGCCTGTATTGCACCGGCGAGCCTGGGCCGGCAACCGGCCTGAGCCAGGCCCGGCCGGCCCTGCGCGCCGGCCGTTTGGCGCCATCGCGGCCCTGAGCGATCCGGACGGCGAGGCAATCCGGGTCGGTCCGTCGGGCGCGCCCTCACCACGATTGCCGGTAAATCGACACGATGTAAGGTACTCGACCCGTCGATCGTGTAGAATTCCGCGCCTTCGCGACCCCTCCGATTCCGCAGTACAGGGAAAAATGTCAAAAGACGATGTCATCGAAATGGAAGGCGCGGTCCTCGAGACCCTGCCCAACACCATGTTCCGCGTGAAGCTGGAAAACGGCCACGTGGTCACCGCCCATATCTCGGGCCGCATGCGCAAGAACTACATCCGCATCCTCACGGGCGACAAGGTCAAGGTCGAGATGACTCCCTATGACCTGACCAAGGGCCGCATCACCTACCGCATGAAGTAAGGGCAGGATGCCCTTATCCCGTGCAGTGCATGGATGCACGACGACACGGGATCCACTGCATTCAGTTGCCCTCATCCCGCGCAGTGCATGGATGCACGTCGACACGGGATCCACAATCGAGCGGCAAAGCGAGACGAGCCATCGAAGCCCACGCCGTTCATCGCATGCTTTCGTAGGAGCGCGTTCACGCGCGATGCTCTTCGCCAATTTGCGGAAAGGGCATCGCGGCTGAAGCCGCTCCTACAACGGAGCAGGGACGCCTGCAGGGTCAACGAAGCCCGCGCCGTTCATCGCATGCTTTCGTAGGAGCGCGTTCACGCGCGATGCTCTTCGCCAATTTGCGGAAAGGGCATCGCGGCTGAAGCCGCTCCAACTACGAAGCAATAACGCGATCGCGGTGATCGAAGCCCGCACCCCAGATCGTCCGTTCTTGTAGGAAGAACCTTCAGGTTCGACGCTCTTGGCCAGGCCGCGCCAAAAAACCATCGCGGCTGAAGCCGCCTCCCACACCGAAGCGTCAACGCGGCTCACGCCTTCGACGTCCGCGCCCGCAATCGCCAGCCTCCCGCTGGTCAGGCATCCCTGCCCGATGCAGGCCCTACTCCACCACCACCGGCATCTTTTCGGCGGCTTCGGTCTCGACCTTGAGCTTGCCGTCGCGCACGGTCAGCTTGACCTTGCCGCCCTCGGCCAGTTCGCCGAACAGCAGTTCGTCGGCCAGCGCGCGCTTGACGTTGTCCTGGATGACCCGGGCCATCGGCCGCGCGCCCATCTGCGGGTCGAAGCCGTGCTCGGCCAGCCACCTGCGCGCCTCCGCGTCGACGTCGAGGGCGACGTGCTTCTCCTGCAGCTGGACCTCGAGTTCGATCAGGAACTTGTCGACCACGCGCAGGATGTGCTCGAAATCGAGCGCAGAGAACTGCACGATCGCATCGAGGCGGTTGCGGAACTCCGGGGTAAAGGCCTTGCGGATGATTTCCATCGCGTCCGAGGCGTGGTTCTGGTCAACGAAGCCGATCGTGCGCCGGGCCGCGGCCTGGGCGCCGGCATTCGTGGTCATGACCACGATGACGTTCTTGAAGTTCGCCTCGCGGCCGTTGGTGTCGGTCAGCGCACCGCGATCCATGATCTGCAACAGCACGTTGTAGACGTCCGGATGCGCCTTCTCGATCTCGTCGAGCAGCAGCACGCAATGCGGATGCTTGACGATCTGCTCGGTCAGCAGGCCGCCCTGGTCGAAGCCGACATAGCCCGGCGGCGCACCGATCAGGCGCGACACCGAATGCGCCTCCATGTACTCGGACATGTCGAAGCGGACCAGTTCGACGCCGAGCTGGAGGGCCAGCTGACGGGTGACTTCGGTCTTGCCGACTCCGGTCGGGCCGGCGAACAGGAAGTTGCCGATCGGCTTGTTCGGATCGCCGAGTCCGGAGCGGGCCATCTTGATCGCGCTGGTCAGCGCCTCGATCGCCGAATCCTGGCCAAACACGACCATCTTGAGGTTGCGCTCGAGGTTACGCAGCACGTCGCGATCCGAGGCCGAGACCTGCTTGGGCGGGATACGTGCCATGCGCGCGACGATGTACTCGATCTCGGCGACGTCGACGGTGCCGGTGCGTTGCTCGTCCGGCAGCAGGCGCTGGCGCGCGCCGGCCTCGTCGATGACGTCGATGGCCTTGTCCGGCAGCAGGCGGTCGGAAATATGCTTGACCGAAAGGTCGACGGCGGCTTTCAGCGCCTCACCGGTGTATTCGACGTGGTGATGCTCCTCGAAGCGCGACTTCAGGCCCTTGAGGATTTCGATGCTGTCGGCGACGGTCGGCTCGACCACGTCGATCTTCTGGAAACGCCGCGCGAGGGCGCGATCCTTCTCGAACACGCCACGATATTCTTGGAACGTCGTCGAACCGATGCAGCGCATCTCGCCCGAGGCCAGCATCGGCTTGATCAGGTTCGACGCGTCCATGGTCCCGCCCGAAGCCGATCCGGCGCCGATGATGGTGTGGATCTCGTCGATGAACAGGATCGCGCCGGGTTCCTTCTTGAGCTGGTTGATGACCGCCTTCAGGCGCTTTTCGAAGTCGCCGCGGTACTTGGTGCCGGCAACCAGGGCACCGAGGTCGAGCGCGTAGATTGTCGCGTCCTTGAGCACGTCGGGCACCTGGCCCTCGACGATGCGCTTGGCCAGCCCCTCGGCCAGTGCGGTCTTGCCGACGCCGGCCTCACCGACGTACAGCGGGTTGTTCTTGCGCCGGCGGCACAGGACCTGGATCGTGCGTTCGATTTCGAGCTCGCGCCCGATCAGCGGATCGATCTTGCCCTGTTTCGCCAATTCATTGAGATTGTTGGCGAATTCGCCGAGCGGGTTGCCGCGCGGCTCCTCGCCATTCTCGCCTTCACGGGCACCCGGTTCGGCACCCTGGCCCTGGCTGGCGTCGTCGACGAGCTTGGCGATGCCGTGCGAGAGGTAGTTGACCACGTCGAGCCGGTTGACGTCCTGCTGGCCGAGGAAATAGACGGCGTGCGAGTCCTTCTCGCCGAAGATGGCGACCAGCACGTTGGCCCCGGTCACTTCCTTGCGGCCCGAGGATTGCACGTGGTAGACGGCGCGCTGCAGCACGCGCTGGAAGCCGAGCGTCGGCTGGGTATCGCGGTCGTCGCTGGGCGGGAGAACCGGCACTGTTTCGGCAATGATCGAGCGCAGGTCGCGGCCGAGTTTGTCGAGATCGGCGCTGCAGGCGCGCAGCACCTGGGTCGCCGAGGGGTTTTCGAGCAGGGCGAGGAGCAGGTGCTCCACGGTCATGAACTCATGACGCTGCTCGCGAGCCTCCTTGTAGCACTGGCCGATGGTGAGCTCTAGATCCTTGCTGAACATCCGTTTTGCCTCACTGGATGACTGATGCGTCGGATATGTGGGGTGGCTCAGGATTTTTCCATGGTGCACAACAGAGGATGCTGGTGCGTCCGTGAAAATTCGTTGACCTGGGTCACCTTGGTTTCTGCCACTTCCCTCGTATATACGCCACAAACGCCTTTTCCGCGCGTGTGGACATGCAGCATGACCTGGGTGGCGCGCTCCCGATCCATCGTGAAAAACGTTTCCAGCACGACGACGACGAAGTCCATTGGCGTGAAGTCGTCGTTCAGGATCACGACCTGGTACATCGGCGGCTTGGCCACCTGCGGCGGCGCCACCTCGACGGCCAGGCCATGCTCGTGATCGTTTTCGTGCTGCGGATGTTGCGACATGGGTGCCATATGCAGTGAGCGTCGGACATCAGTATAGGTCGCGCGGATTGGCGTTCAAGCCCGGATCGTTGCGTCATCTCCTGTAAACTTCGTCCCGATGAACATGGAAAATTCTCATTCGGGCGCACTGCAGGCCGAACCGCAGGTCTGGTGCCCACGGGTAACCGTTGCAACCGTCGTGCCACGCGAGGGCCGCTACCTGCTGGTCGAGGAAGTCGTGCACGGCCGCACCGTGATCAACCAGCCGGCCGGGCATCTCGAACCCGATGAGACCCTGCAGGCCGCGGCGCTGCGCGAAACCCTCGAGGAAACCGGCTGGGAGGTCGAACTCGAATGCCTGGTCGGCATCCAGCAGTGGACGAGCAGCCATTCCGGCAGCCAGTTCGTACGCTTCACGTTTGCCGCCACGCCGCTGCGCCACCATCCGGGGCGTGCACTCGACAGCGGCATCCTGCGCGCGCTCTGGCTCGATCGTGACGAAATCGTCGCCGCCCGCGAACGCCTGCGCAGCCCGCTGATCCTGAACAGCATCGACGACTGGCTCGCCGGCCGGCGCCTGCCGCTGGACAGCATTCGCAGGCTGGCCCCCGGCACGACCTCGATCTGAACGAAATGAGCCGCGATTTGATCATGATCGGCGTGTCCGGGGGCGTCGACTCCTCGGTCAGCGCCTGGCTGCTGGCCCGGGCCAAGCAGCCGGTCGCCGGGCTGTTCATGCAGAACTGGGAGGAAGACGAGCGATTCGGCCCCTGCCGCGCCGTCGAGGACCGCAAGGACGCCCTGGCCACCTGTGCCCTGCTCGGCATTCCGTTCCATGCCCGCAATTTCGCGCGCGAATACTGGGACCAGGTCTTCGAACACTTCCTCGCCGAGTACCGGGCCGGGCGCACGCCGAATCCGGACGTGCTGTGCAACCGCGAGATCAAGTTCAAGACCTTCCTCGAACACGCCCGCGAGCTCGGCGCCGAGCGCATCGCCACCGGCCACTACGCGCGCAACAGGTGCCTGGACGGACGCTGGCAATTGCTGCGCGGCCTGGACGAGAACAAGGACCAGAGCTACTTCCTGCACGCGCTGGGCCAGGAGCAGCTTGCGGCCACGCTGTTTCCGGTCGGCGAACTGCCCAAGCCCGAGGTTCGGCGCATTGCCCGCGAGGCCGGACTGCCGAGCCACGCGAAAAAGGATTCGACCGGCATCTGCTTCATCGGCGAGCGCGATATCCGCGAATTCCTCGGCCGCTACATTCCGGCCCGGCCGGGCGTCATCCAGACCCCGGACGGAGCCGAGATCGGCGAACACCAGGGTGCCTGGTACTACACGCTCGGCCAGCGCGGCGGGCTCGGCATCGGCGGCCGCCGCGATTCGAGCGGCGAACCCTGGTACGTGGTCGGCAAGGACGTGCCGCGCAACATCCTCTACGCCGTACAGGGCGGCGCCAGCGACTGGCTGCTGTCACGCCGGCTGATGGCGAGCGCACCCAACTGGGTGGCCGGAAGCGCCCCGGCGGCGACCTTCCGCAGCCTGGCCAAGGTGCGCTACCGGCAGCCCGACCAGGCCTGCACCGTATTCGTCGAGGGCCAAGTCTGCAGGGTCGAATTCGACGAGCCACAGCGCGCGGTCACGCCGGGACAGTCCGTGGTGTTCTACGATGGCGAGGTCTGCCTCGGCGGCGGCGTCATCGAATGCAGCGACGCGCCGTTCGGCGGCTGGGCGCAACAATCCGGGGCAAACCCCGAACGGACCACGGAGAACGTGCATGCGTGAAGCCCGCGTCATCGCACTCGCCGGCGTGTTCCAGGCCTGCGCCGTGGTCCGCTCGATCGCCAACGAGGGGCGCAGCGACAGCGCCGCGGTCGAATCGAGCCTGGCCAGCCTGTTCCGCATCGACAGCGACAGCGCGGCCGATGTCTTCGGCGGCCTTGCCGGCGTTCGCCTCGGCATGGAAACCCTGGTCGCCAATCTCGACAGCGAGCATCGCAACCTCGCGGTCTCGCAACTGGTCATGGGCGTGCTCCGGCTCGAGCGCAAGCTCGACGCTCGCTCGGAGATGAAACGCCAGCTGCGCGAAGGCATCGAGTCGATCCAGCGCCAGGTGGACCACCTCGGCGTAGCCCATGCAACGGTGCAGACGCGCTTGGCCGAGCTCTACAGCAACACCCTTTCGCGCCTCAAGCCGCGCATCGTCGTGCATGGCAATCCGCTGCACCTGGCCGATCCGAAGCGGGTCGAACAGATCCGCTCGATGCTGCTGGCCGGCATCCGCGCGGCCGTGCTCTGGCGTCAGGTCGGCGGCAGCCAGTGGCGCCTGCTGCTGCGCCGCAGTGAGTACGCGATGCTCGCGCGCGGCCTGCTTACGCGCTGCACGCTGGATCGCGGCTGAGCGCCGCCTTCGCGGCGCAATCCACCCGCGCGGTTCAGTCCGGCGCGCTGATCCGGATCGAATCGTCGTAGCGGATCGTCTGCACCGAATGAGTCTTGTGGCCCATCGCTTCGCCATCGCTGACGCTGCGCACGATGCGGCCCGAGGCGTCGATGAACACGGTGTTGTGCGAACTGACATCGATACCCATGACCTGGGTGTTGACGTCGTAGCTGACCGCACGCAGGTTCTGGCCATCGACGGTCTGCATGCCTTCGTCGCGGATATTGCGCGTGCCGGCGCGGATCTCCTCGAGGGTCGACGGAACCAGGCGCTTGAACATCGCGCTCATGTCGATCGGCGGCTTCGTCCACTCGCCACCGCCTGTACGCATCCAGGTGCCCTCGGGCAGCACGATGAAACTGGCCTGGTCGGTGCTCACGCGGATCCGGTTGATCGTGTCGAACTCGACTTGCGAACGGCTTTCGCGGCCCTTGGCGTCGGTCGCCACGGTTTCGGCGACGCAGCGCGAATTGATCATTTTCGCGTAGGCATCGAACAGGGCCGAGCTGGCGTCGCCAGCGGCAAGGACCGGGCCGGCGCCCGAGCAAAGGGCGGCAAGAACCAGGGCAGTGGCAAACAATCGGGCAAGACGGGGCATGGGCGGTTCCGTGTTGGGCAGGCCCCAATCCTGCGTGACAAGCGACCCCGGTCGCAAGCCTGGACGGCCGGCCCTCCGCGGACACGGCGCTGCCGCCGAATCTGTTTGTGGCTGCGCAGCGGCACCGCTAGACTACGCGCCTGTAACCCGGCCCCAGTCACTGTTTGCAGCTGACTTTCCCAAATCCATCAACCACCTGGCGCCCGGACCTCATGCCGATGATCAAGTCGATGCCTGGCATGGTCCTGGGTCCGGACGCTTCTTCCCGTTTGCGGAGCAAGACATGATCTTTGAAACGCTCGACACCACCGGCCACGAAGAAGTGGTGTTCTGCCACAACAAGGACGCCGGCCTCAAGGCCATCATCGCGATCCACAACACCGTGCTCGGTCCCTCACTCGGCGGCTTGCGCATGTGGCCGTACAAGAGCGAACAGGAAGCGATCAACGATGTCCTGCGCCTGTCCCGCGGCATGACCTACAAGAACGCGGTCGCCGGACTCAATCTCGGCGGCGGCAAGGCCGTGATCATCGGCGACCCGGCCACGGACAAGTCCGAAGCGCTGTTTCGTGCCTTCGGCCGCTTCGTCAACTCGCTGAACGGACGCTACATCACGGCCGAGGACGTCGGAATCGACGTCAACGACATGGAATGGGTGTTCCGCGAAACCTCGTTCGTGACCGGCGTGCACCAGGTCCACGGCGGTTCCGGCGACCCGTCGCCGTTCACCGCTTTCGGTACCCTGCAGGGCCTGCTGGCGTCGCTGAATGCCTGTTACGGCAACGAGGACGTCGGCAAGTACAGCTATGCCGTGCAGGGCGCGGGTCATGTCGGCATGGAGTTCATCAAGCTGCTGCGCGAGCACGATGCCAAGGTCTACGTCACCGACATCAACAAGGAACTCGTGCAGCGCGCCGTCGACGAATACGGCTGCGTCGCGGTCGGCCTCGACGAGATCTACGACACCGACGCCGATGTCTACAGCCCCTGCGCGCTCGGCGGCACGATCAACGAAGCCACGCTCGACCGCCTCAAGTGCAAGGTCATCTGCGGCGCCGCCAACAACCAGCTGGCCAGCAACGCGATCGGTGACGAGGTTTCCAGACGCGGGCTGTTCTACGCGCCGGACTATGCCGTCAACGCCGGCGGCGTCATGAACATCTCGCTCGAAATCGACGGTTACAACCGCGAACGCGCGATGCGCATGATGCGCACGATCTACCACAACGTCAGCCGCATCTTCGAGATCGCCAAGCGCGACAGGATCCCCACCTACCTGGCCGCCGACCGCCTCGCCGAGGAACGCATCTCGACGATCGGCAAGCTGCGCCTGCCGCACCTCGGCGTGACCGCACCGAGCTTCCAGGGCCGTCGCGGCAGCTGAAGCGCGGCGCGGTCGTGAACGGGGATTGCGCAGATGCGACAATCCCCGCCTGCCCATCGACCCGTGGACCTGACCCATGCACCCTTTCCAGCTCGATGAAGACCTTGTCGCCCTGCGCGAGACCGTGCAGGCCTTCGCGGAAAAGGAAATCGCCCCGCGCGCCGACCTGATCGACCGCGACAACGAATTCCCCAAGGACCTCTGGCGCAAGCTCGGCGAGATGGGCCTGCTCGGCATCACCGTGCCCGGCGAATTCGGCGGCTCCGAACTGGGCTACCTCGCGCATGTCGTCGCGCTCGAGGAAATCTCGCGGGCATCGGGTTCGGTCGGCCTTTCCTACGGCGCGCATTCGAATCTCTGCGTGCAGAACCTCAGCAACAACGGCAGCGACGAGCAGCGCCGCAAGTACCTGCCTAAACTGTGCAGCGGCGAGTGGGTCGGCGCACTGGCCATGAGCGAGCCCGGCGCCGGCTCCGATGTGGTCGGCTGCATGACCTGCAAGGCCGAGAAGAAGGGCGACGTCTGGGTCGCCAACGGCTCGAAGATGTGGATCACCAACGGCCCCGATGCCGACGTGCTGCTGGTCTACATGCGCACCGCGCCGAAACCGGCCGGCTCGCGCTGCATGACCGCCTTCATCGTCGAGAAGGGCATGAAGGGCTTTTCCACCGCGCAGAAGCTCGACAAGCTCGGCATGCGCGGATCGAACACCTGCGAACTGGTCTTCGAGAACTGCGAGATCCCCGAGGCCAACATCGTCGGCCAGGTCAACGAGGGCGTGCGCGTGCTGATGAGCGGTCTCGACACCGAACGCCTGGTCCTGTCCGGCGGTCCGATCGGGCTCATGCAGGCGGCCATGGACCTGGTCATTCCCTATGTGCGCGAACGCAAGCAGTTCAATGCGCCGATCGGCACCTTCGGCATCATGCAGGCCAAGGTCGCCGACATGTACACCGGCCTGCAGTCGGCGCGCGCCTATGCCTACATGGTCGCCCGCGATTTCGACCAGGGCGTGAAGTCGCGCATCGATCCGGCCTCCTGCCTGCTGCACGCATCGCAGACCGCGGTCAGGGTGACCATGGAGGCGATCCAGGCCCTCGGCGGCAACGGCTACATCAACGAGTACCCGGCCGGGCGCCTGATGCGCGACGCCAAGCTCTACGAGATCGGTGCCGGCACCAACGAGATCCGGCGCATGCTGATCGGACGTGAGCTGTTCCACGGCAAGAGCTGAGCAGCAGCACCGGCACGGCACGCCGTCCACTTCGTCCGACCATCCGCCGCCCCGGCAGCACGCAGACAGGCTTCGGGTGCATCTGCCCGACCCTGTGCCGCCACGCGGCACCGGCGATTCACCGTTTGTTGCAGCCACGGTGGAATCTTTGGCTCGAGCTTGAGGTAGACTGGGCTCAACAGCCGCGGGGGATCGCATGGGGCTGATCGACGATGGTCTGGACTTTTCGCTGGAGCCGACACGGTTGGCCCCACCGTGGAAGGTCATGATCGTCGACGACGAACCCGAAGTGCACCAGGTCACGCGCCTCGTCCTCGCCAACTTCCGCTTCGCCGAACGCCCGCTGCAACTCCTGAGCGCCTTCTCGAGCGCCGAAGCCGAAGCGCTGTTGCGCGAGCACCCCGACACCGCGGTGATCCTGCTCGACGTGGTCATGGAAACCGAGCAGGCCGGCCTCGACCTCGTCCGCGCCATCCGTGATCGTATTGGCAACCAGTTCGTGCGCATCGTGCTGCGCACCGGCCAGCCCGGCCAGGCGCCGGAGCACGAGGTCGTCGCCGCCTACGACATCAACGATTACAAGGAAAAGACCGAGCTCACGGCACAGAAGCTCTCGACCACCCTGTACGCCGCGCTGCGCGCCTATCGCGACATGCGCACGATCGAATCGAGCCGACGCGGGCTCGAGCTTGTGATCAAGGCCTCCTCGGAAGTCTTCTCCCACCATCATCCGCAGCACTTCTCGTCGGTCGTGCTGGCCAAACTGACCGAACTGATCGGCGTCGAAGGCAGCGCCCTGTGCTGCCGCATCGCCCACCCGAACGGCACCCTGCCCGAGCATTTCCAGGTCACCGCGGCGATCGGCGAATACTCTCGCTACCTGTCCGGCAACGCCGAGGAAAAGCTGCCCGGCCACATGGTGCAGTCGCTGCATCGCGCCTTCAGCAAGAAGCAGCATGTCTTCTCCGGCGACCACTACGTGCTGCATTTCGCCGACAGCGATGCGCGCGAGGCGCTGCTCTACGTCGGCGAGTCGCACCAGCTCGACGAGCATGGCCACCAGCTCATGCAGGTTTTCTGCAGCAACGTCGCGATCGCCTACGAAAACCTGCACCTGAACCAGGAACTGTTCGACAGCCAGCTCGACATGCTCTACCTGCTCGCCGGCGCCGCCGAAACACGCTCGCGCGAAACCGCCAACCACGTGCGCAGGGTCGGCCAGCTGGCGGCCATGCTCGGGAGGCTGCATGGACTCGACGAGGCTACCTGCGAGCTGCTCAACTACGCCGCTCCGCTGCACGATATCGGCAAGATCGGCATCCCCGACGCGATCCTCAACAAGCCGGGGCTGCACACGCCGCAAGAGACCGTGATCATGCGCACGCATGCGGAACTGGGCTCGAGGCTGCTGTCCGGATCGCGACGCCCGATCTTCCAGCTGGCCGCACAGATTGCCCTGACCCACCACGAGAACTTCGATGGCAGCGGCTATCCGAATGCGCTGGCCGGAGACGACATTCCGATCGCCGGACGCATCACCGCGCTGGCCGACGTCTTCGATGCGCTGGGCAGCCGCCGCTGCTACAAGGAACCCTGGTCGGACGAGGAAATCCGCACCTATATCGCTGAGGAGCGGGGGCGAAAGTTCGATCCCGCCCTGACCGACCTGCTGTTCGCCAACTGGACTCAGGTCGTCGCCCTGCGTCAGGCCCTGCCCGACACCTAGCGGATACGAAGGAATCGGCGCAACCGAACCCGAATCGTCCTAGGCGGACGCCTTTTCGGCGCCGCTGTCGGCGACGCGCCGCTCGATCTCGAAGATCATGCAGGCCTGGAAGCCCTTGCCGGGCGCGCTGTCGACGACGATGCTGCCGCCGAGCACCTGGGTCACCAGGTTGTAGACGATGTGCATGCCGAGGCCCGACCCGCCCTGGCCGCGTCGGGTCGTGAAGAACGGATCGAAGATGCGCGCCCGGGCGGCCTCGTCCATGCCGATGCCATCGTCGCGATAGTCGACCACCGCACTGTCGCCGGCACGTGAAACCTCGATCCGGATCAGGCCGGGCCGGCCATCTTCGAAGGCATGCATCAGCGAATTCATGACCAGGTTGCTGATGATCTGATAGAGCGCGCCGGGCGCGGTTTCGCAGACCACAGGAGCCGCGCAGACGACCTCGACCTTGTGCGGCGTCTTTCTCAGGGCAGGACCGAGCGTAGTCAGGATCTCGTTGATGCAAGCGGCCAGGTCGACGACGCGAAGATCCTCGTTGGTCTGGTCGACGGCAACCTGCTTGAAGCTGCGAACCAGCCGGTCGGCGCGCTTGAGATTGCGCAGGATCAGTTCCGAGCCCTCGCGCGCGGCACGTTCGAAGCGTTCAAGGTCGGCACGTTTCAGTTCGCCACGCTCGATCATGCGCGACAGGTGCGTGGCTTCCTCGACCAGGTGCGAAGCGGCGGTGACGCTGACGCCGAGCGGTGTGTTGATTTCATGGGCAATGCCGGCGACCAGGCCACCCAGCGATGCGAGCTTTTCCGCCTCCAGCAGCTGGCGCTGGGTCAGGGTCAGGCGGTCGAGGGCTTCCTGCAGTTCGAGATTGGTCGCGCGCAGGTCCGAGGTGCGCCGGTCCACGCGCAACTCGAGCTCCTCGTTGAGCCTGCGCAGCGCGTCTTCCGCGTGCTTGAGTGCACTGATGTCATGGGTGGTTCCGGCCATGCGCAGGCCACGCCCCTGGGCATCGCGTTCGACGATGCGTCCGCGGGTCAGGATCCAGACCCAATCGTGCTTGCGGTCCAGGGTCCGGTAGCTGGCTTCGAACTGGGCCGTCTCGCCACGGAAATGCGCTGCCAGCGCCTCATTGAAGGCAGGCAGGTCGTCCTTGTGCACGAACGGCAGATAGGCCTCGACCGTTTCAGCCACCGCCTCGACCGTGGCGGCGAGGTGCTGGAGCTTGTTGTCCCGATGCATGCGCCCGGTTTCGAGATCCATGTCCCAGAGCTCGTTGCCGCTGCCCCACAGCGACATCTTCAGGCGTTCCTCGCTGACCCGGATCGCCTCCTGGGCCCTCGCACGCTGCTCCAATCCGGCGCGCACCTGCAAGCCACCGAGCCAGACCACCAGGGCAAACGCGGCAAGATAACCGCCGAATGCCAAAGGCGAAAGCCAGGGAGATGGCGCGACCCGCACTGGAACGACGAATTCTTCCCCTGCCCAGGTGTCACCAGACCCGGCATTGCCCTGGTGGCGGGCGCGCAGTCGCAATCCGTAGCTGCCGGCCGGCAGGTCCGTATAGGTTGCGAATCGCCGCGAAGCCGAGGCCTCGATCCATTGCTGGTCGTGGCCTTCCAGGCGATAGCTGTACTGGATCGATTCGGGATCGGTGAAATCCAGTGCGGCGAACTCGAACGTGACGTTATCGTGGTCATGCCGCAGCGAAACCGTGCCGCCGAGCCAAAGGCTCATGTCCAGGGGCGACTCGGGATCGCGCCAGCGCAGCTTGACCGGCATGTTCTGCAGCAGCAAGCGCGTTGCCAGCGGCCGCGGCGGCGGCGGCATGCGGACCTGCAGCGGATCGAAGATGCTGATGCCGTCGAGTCCGCTGAAGACGATGCGTCCACCGGGCAACCGGGTCGAGCCATTGACCCAGTAGCCGGTGCCGAGCGTGCCGTCGTGCGGACCGAGATTGAGGAAGCTGCGCTGCTTGCGGTCGAAGCGGCTGATGCCCACGGTCGTGCTGATCCAGAGGTTGCCCTCGGCATCCTCGACGATCGCGCCGATCGCTTCGGCGGCCAGTCCTTCCTTGCTACCGAAGGTTTCGAACTGCGGATCGCCGTCGGTTCCGGGCAACAGGTGGCTGATGCCGCCGCCCTGGGTGCCGACCCAGAGCTCGCCGCGCGAGTCGACGCTCAGCGTCGAAACCGTATCGCCACCGATCGTGCGCGGATTGAGCCGGTCGGAGCGGAAGTGCTCGAACCGACCCGTTTCGCGGTTGTAGCGATCAAGCCCTCCCGAGCGAAGTCCCAGCCACAGGTCGGCGCCCGATGTTTCGACGATGCTGCTGACGGCATCGCCGCCGATGCTGGTCTGGGCATCGTTGCCGCCCGGTTCGGGGACGTGATGTCTGAATCCTTTGCAGGTCGCGCAGCGTTCATCGAGTCCCTGGTTCAGGGTGCCGACCCAGAGGGTGCCGGCATGATCTTCGTAAACGTACAGGATCGAATCCTCGGCCAGGCTGGCTGGATCATCGGGATCATGGCGAAAGTGTTCGAACGATGTACTACCGGGGCGCAGGCGGTTGAGTCCGCCGCTCATCGTTGCAATCCACAGGCTGCCGTCACGCGTGCGGGTAATAAATTGAACGAAATCGTTGGACAGCGAATCCGGCTGCGCAGGATCGTGCGTGTAGCGCGCGACGAGACCCTTGTGCGGATCCAGATGGACCAGTCCACCGCCTTCGAGGACGCCCACCCAGAGCGTGCCATCGGGCTCACCCCAGACGGTCAGGGCCAGTTTGGTCGGCAGCGTGCGCGGATCACCGGCGACGCTGCCGACACGGGTGAATACTTCGGTCCGAGGGTTCTGTACCGAGAAACCATTGGCCCATGAGCCGACGAACAGCTCGCCGTCACGGCCCCTCATCAGGGCCGCCAGCCGGTTGCCGGCGACGCTGGATTCCATGGCCGGATCGTGGCCATAGCGACTGAGATGCGCACTGGTCGGATCGAACTGGGCCAATCCACGGCTGTTGCCGGCAATCCAGAGCTTTCCATCGCGATCAGCCAGCAGGGCGCGGATCTCGTTGTCGTGCAGTGCGTTCTCGGCCGCATCGTCATTGCGCCGATAGTGCTGCAATACGCTGCCGTCGGCGTTTACCCGATAGAGGCCCTGCTCGGCCGTTCCAATCCAGACATCGCCATTGCTCGCCGGGGCCAGCGCATACACATCCGCTGACTGGCCCTCGATGCGGAACTCGCGCAGATCGGTACCGTCAGGTTCGATCCTCCACAGTCCATCGCGCGCGCCGATCCAGATACGACCGTCGGCCCCTTGCAGAAGACTGCGCACCATGCGCAGACCGGCGTTCATGCCGATCGGGGTGTCGTCGAATCTCTGCTCAGCTCGATCGAACCACTGCAGGCGACCGGCCGAGTTCGCCACCCACAGTCGGCCGTCGCGGTCGAGCAGCAAGGCGGTGACATGGTTGCTGCCAATGGCATGCGGGTCGCCCGCCTTCGAGCGGTACACCGAAAACCGGTCGAGCCGGGGATCGTAGTGGTTGAGTCCGCCGGCCTGGGTGCCGACCCAGAGGCTGCCGTCGGGATCGGCGGCCAGCGCCCAGACGTGGTTCTGGGACAGCGACCAGGGATCGTCACGATCGGTCTTGTAGACGTGGAATTCGTAACCGTCGAAACGATTGAGACCATCCTGGGTACCGACCCAGATGAACCCTGCGCGATCCTGGGCAATGGCCCTGGCGGTTGCCTGCGAGAGTCCCTGGCCGGTCGCAAAGGTGCGGAAATGCACCGTATCGATACCCGGTATGTTGCCGGCCAGCGCGGCCTGCGCGCAGATCGCCGCGGCGAACCAGAGGCAGGCGGTTCCGAGCCACGGCCGGCGTGCCATGCCTGGAATCGAAGCCCGGGAGCGACACGCGCGCATTGACTGAGGCTAGTCCCCTCCAGTTCGACCGACAAGGGGGAAGCAAGCAACGCGCCAACAGGCGCAGTCGGCCGCATGGTGCAGGGCACGACAAGCTCATGCCGTCGGCAGCTCACAACGCGGCTCCCGCCCATGTTGCGCTACACAAGAATCCATTGACGGCCATCACACACCAGCCGTCCAATTCCGACGTATCGTGCGCTCGGCTCCCGGGGATCATCCATGAACAGAACTGTCCTGATTGGTCTGGTCGTTTGCGCCGGCCTTCTCGGAGTGCGCGATGCCAACGCCCTCCTGCACGACCCGATCTTCGGCGCCAGTTTCGAGGCGCCGACCGACCTGCCGGCGAATGACGCCGAAGCGGCCCGCTTCCTTACCCAGGCCACCTATGGACCAACCGTGGCCGAGATCGCCCGCCTGCGCGCGATCGGTTATTCGGAATGGCTGCGCCAGGAATTCAACAAACCCGCGACGGCCGCGCGCCCGTACATGGAAGCCGTCAACGATGCGCGCCTGGCCGACGGCCAGAGCGGCGTCAGCCACAACAACCGGCTCGATCGCTGGTTCCACACCGCCGCCACGGGCAGTGACCAGCTGCGCCAGCGTGCCGCCTTTGCGCTGAGTCAGATCCTCGTCATCTCGGACCAGAACAGCACCCTCGGCGGCGAGCCGATCCAGGTCAGCGAGTACTGGGACATCCTCGCCCGCAACGCCTTCGGCAATTATCGCGAGCTGCTCGACGAGGTGACCTGGAATCCCTCGATGGGCAAGTACCTCAGTCACTTCCGCAACCGCAAGGCGTCCGCCGACGGCCTGCGCCAGCCGGACGAGAACTACGCGCGCGAGGTCATGCAGCTGTTCACGATCGGCCTGATCGAGCGCAACCTCGATTTCACCCCGATCCTCAGCGGCGGCCAGCCGATTCCGACCTACAACCAGAACGTGGTCACCGAATACGCCAAGGTCTTCACCGGCTTCAACTACAACAACGCGACCACGATCAGCAACGGCACCAACACCTACCTGCGCATGACGTGCATCGAAACGGAGCACGACACCACGCTGAAGACCGTGATCGGGGGCTCGACGATTCCGGCCGGACAGGATTGCCCGACCGACGTCGACGACGGCCTCGACCTGCTCTTCGCGCATCCGAACATCGCCCCGTTCATCTCGCGCCAGCTGATCCAGCGCTTCACCTCGAGCTCGCCGTCCCCGGCCTACATCCAGCGTGTGGCGCAGAAGTTCCTCAACAACGGTTTCGGCGAGCGCGGCGATCTCAGTGCCGTGGTCCGCCAGGTCCTGATGGACCCCGAAGCGCGCAATGCACCGACCACCAACAGCGGCAAGCCACGCGAGCCGATGCTCAAGCTGACTGCCATGTGGCGCGCCTGGGATGCCCAGATGCCGGCAGCCGACGCCTACGGGAACATTCCCATGGGCATGACCAATCCAAGCGGAACCTTCGGCCAGCGCCCGCTCGGCGCCGATACGGTGTTCAACTTCTTCGAGCCGGACTACCAGCTGCCCGGGGCGATCGCCAATGCCGGCCTCTATTCGCCCGAGTTCCAGACCCTCAACGAAAGTACCCTGACCTCGGCCTCGAACAGCTACTACACCTACAGCTGGAACAGCTACGTCGGCATGTCGAGCCCGCCCAGCAACCGGCCGCTGCTGAATCTGGCTCCGCTGGTCGCGCTGGCCAGCGACCCGACGGCGATGGTTGCGGAAGTGAACAAGCGGATGATGTACGGCAGCATGTCGAGCAACATGCAGAGCGTCCTTCGCAACATGCTGATTTTCATGGATGGCGCATCCGCGACCGACAAGGCACGCACCCTGGTCTACGTGACCGCGCTCTCTCCCGAATACGCAGTGCAGCGCTGAGGCCATAACGATGAGCGGCGAATCCACATCCCGTAGAAATTTCCTGCGCCAGCTTTCCTGCGCGATCTGCGCAGGCGGCGCATCGACCCTGCTGCCGCAGCTGAACATGATCAGCAGCGCCCTGGCCCAGACCACGGTGCCCGGATACCGGGCCCTGGTGTGCATTTATTTCGCCGGCGGCAACGACGCCTGGAATTTCCTGATGCCCTACGATCAGGCGCGCTATGACGTCTATGCGGCCTCCCGCAGCGGGGTCTACAACGCCGGATCGAATCCGGGCGGCCTGGCGATCGATCGCGCCCAGCTGACGCCGATGCAGATATCCGATGTCAGCGGCAGCTATGCCCTGCATCCGAGCACGGTCAACCAGGGCTCCATTCCGGGGCTGCGCACGCTCTACACCCAGGGCAAGCTGGCCCTGCTCAGCAACATCGGCACCCTGATCCAGCCGATCACCAAGACCGAATACAACTCGACGCCGTCGCTGCGACCGCCGCAGCTGTATTCGCACAGCGACCAGGAAAATCTCTGGCACATCGGTCGCACCACCGCCAGTGCGCGCGGCTGGGGCGGCCAGGTTGCCGACCTCGTACGCACCAACAACCTCAACCAGTTGTTGTCGCCGTGCATTTCGATCGGCGGCGGCAATCGCTTCGAGGTCGGCGCTTCGACCTTCCCGTACCAGTTGTCCTCGAGCGGCCTGTCCGGCCTCTCCGGCATGACCGGAACGAGTACCGAGGGCGCGGCCCGCCGCGGAGCGCTGCAGCAATTGCTCGATGCGACCTATGTATCGCCCTACCAGGACGAGTACCGCAACGTGTTCCAGCGTTCGCGCGACCTCTATGACCTGCTCAACTCGGGCCTGGCCAATGGGGGCATCGCCGCATCCGATGTTTTCAACGTTGCGTTCCCGAACGAATCGCTCGCAAACCAGCTGAAGATGGTCGCGCGCATGATCAAGCTCTCGCGCGATACCTCGTTCAATGTCCAGCATTCGCGGCAGATCTACTACGTGCGTCTCGGCGGCTTCGACATGCACGACAATCTGATGAGCACCGGCACCAACGGCCACGCCAACCTGCTCACGCGCGTCTCGCAGGCCATGGGCGCGTTCTGGACGGCGCTCGGCGAAATCGGTGCGCAAAGCCAGGTCACCGCGTTCACGATGAGCGATTTCGCGCGCACGCTGTCGACCAACGGCAACGGGTCCGACCATGCCTGGGGCTCGGTCAGCATGGTCATGGGCGGCGCGGTCAATGGTGGCAAGCTGTACGGCGAATTTCCCGACCAGACCCTCAATGGCCCGGTCAGCCTCAGCCGCGGCCAGTTCATTCCCTCGATCAGCGTCGACCAGATGGCCGCGACCCTGGCCCGCTGGATGGGTGTCACCTCGACCACCGACCTCAACACGATCTTCCCGAACCTGCCCAACTTCTCGACCAACAACCTCGGCTTCATGCAACCTTGAGCACGCGGCCCTTGCGCGCACGGCGCCCGACACCATTCACCAGGGCTGCAGCGTCGGTCCTGATCGGCCTGTCACTGACCTGGGCGAGCGTGCCGGCTTCGGCCACGAGCGGCTGCGACAGCATTGCCAGCATTCCGATCACCTGGAACATCGATTACTCCCTCGATATCCAGGAGGTGTTCAACAATCGCTGTTCGAACTGCCATGTCGACCATGGCGGCTCGCCTTCGGGCGATCTCGACCTCGATCCGGAGTTTTCCTACGACAACCTCGTCAATGGCCCGTCGAACGAACAGCCGGGCCGCTTCCTGGTCGTACCGGGCCAGCCGCTGGACAGCGTGCTGTTCGAGAAGATCAATTGCGACGTGCCGAATTTCGGCCTGCGCATGCCACGCGGCCGCGCGCCCTTGCCGCTGACCGAACAGGCCCTGATCTTTGACTGGATCATGCTCGGCGCACCGCGCCTGCAGACCGATTTCATTCTCGCCAACGGCTTCGAACCGCGGCCCTGACCGCAGGTGTGGGGCGCCGGCCGATGGCTAGCCTTGCGATCTGGTCAGCTGGGCGAGGAACACGCCGAATATCCTCGGCTCCATGGCCAGCAGGAACAGCACGCCGTAGGCCGCACCCCACAGATGCGCGCTGTGGTTGATGTTGTCGCTGCCCTTGCGATCCATGTAGATCGAATAGCCGACGTAGATGACCGCGTAGATGATCGCCGGGCACGGAATGAAGAAGATCAGGATGGTCGCCCACGGCTGCAGCAGGACGAAGGCGAACAGGATCGCCGAGACGGCGCCCGATGCGCCGAGGCTGCGGTAGGCGGGATTGCCGACGTTTTTCACGTAGGTCGGCAGGATCGAGACGACGATCGCGGACAGGTAGAACGCGACGAAGCCGAGCGTCCCGATATAGCTGGCCATGAACTGCTCGATCAGCCGGCCGAAGAAGTACAGGGTGATCATGTTGAACAGCAGGTGCGTGCCGTCGGCATGGATGAATCCGTAGCTGAGCAGGCGGTAGTACTGCTTGCCGCGGCTGATCGCCGGTGGCCACAGGATCAGGTCGCTGATGAGCTTTTCGTTCCTGAAGGCGAGAATCGAGATCGCACAGGTCACGAGGATGATGATCAGGGTTGCATTCATTCGGCACCGACCGCCAGGGGTGTAGTGAAGTGGTAGACCAGTGGCCCGCCCTGCTCTGACGAGGAATGGCAAGCCGCGACCAGTATCGCATCACCGGGACCACTTCCGGACGGGCGGCTCCCCGGCGCCGACGATGCATGCGACCATCCGCGCATGAGCAAGCCGCATGCAGAACGCGTCGTCGTCATCGGTGGTGGCCCGGCCGGGCTGATGGCGGCCGAGCGCGTGGCGCGTGCAGGTCTGCAGGTCGACCTGCACGAGCGCATGGGTTCGGTCGGCCGCAAATTGCTGATCGCCGGCAAGGGCGGCCTCAACCTCACCCATGCCGAGCCCTTCGATGCCTTCGTCGGCCGCTTCGGCGCACGCAGCACCATCGTCGCCGACTGGCTGCGGCGCTTCGGCGCCGACGATCTGCGCACCTGGGCCGCGGGACTCGGCGTCGAAACCTTCGTAGGAAGCTCCGGGCGCGTTTTTCCGCGCGACCTCAAGGCGGCTCCGCTGCTGCGCGGATGGGTCCGCCGCCTGCGCGCCGAGGGCGTGCGCTTCCACGTCCACTCGCGCTGGCTGGGCTGGACCGGGGCGGGAGCGCTGCGCTTCGAAAACGAAAGCGGCGAGACGCAGGTCCGGGCCGATGCGCTCATTCTTGCCGCCGGCGGCGGCAGTTGGCCGATCCTCGGCTCGGACGGCAGTTGGGTCCCGTTGCTCGAGAAGCACGGCTTCGCGCTCGCCCCGTTGCAAGCCTCGAACTGCGGCTTCGATGTCGGCTGGAGTCCGTTCCTGCGCGCGCGCCATGCCGGCGCGCCGATCAAGCCGGTCGCGATCAGCTGGATCACGGCCGATGGCCGGCACGAGAAGCGCCAGGGCGAATTCGTGCTCACCGAAAGCGGGGTCGAAGGCAGCCTGGTCTACGCCCTCTCCGCCGATGCGCGCGAAGCGATCACGGCGAACGGTTCGGCCCTGATCCATCTCGATCTGGCCCCGGGCCGCGACGAAGCGCGCCTGCGCCGCGACCTGTCGCGGCCGCGCGGCCGTCATTCGATGGCCAAGCACCTGCACCGCAATACGGGCATCGACGGGGCCAAGGCGGCGTTGCTGCATGAGGTCCTGCCGGCCGCGGACTTTTCCGATGCGGCAAGACTGGCTGAGGCGATCAAGGCACTGCCGATCCGCCTGCAACGACCGCGGCCTCTGGTCGAAGCGATCAGCAGTGCCGGCGGCGTGCGTCTCGAGTCGCTCGATGCGAATCTGATGGCCCGCGATTTCGCGGGAGTCTTTTGCGCCGGCGAAATGCTCGACTGGGAAGCGCCGACCGGCGGCTATCTGCTGACCGCCTGCATGGCCAGCGGATTCATTGCCGGCGATGGAGCGGTGGCCTGGCTGCGAGCGTCCGGCTGACTACCACTGGGTTCGTTGCGGCAACAGCCCGCGCAGTTCCGCGTCGCTCAGGTTGCGCCACTGCCCCACGCGCAGGTTGCCGAGCTTGACGTTGACGATGCGGACCCGGCACAACTGCTTGACCCGATAGCCGAACGCCGCGGCCATCAGGCGGATCTGGCGATTCAGACCCTGGGTCAGCACGATGCGGAAGCCGAATCGGGCAATCTTCTGCGTTCGGCACGGCTTGGTCATCTGGCCGTGGATGCGCACGCCGCGCGCCATGCCCGAGAGGAACTCGTCGGTGACGGCCCGATTGACGCCGACCAGGTATTCCTTTTCGTGGTTGTTTTCCGATCGCAGCAACTCGTTGACGATGTCGCCGTTGCTGGTCAGCAGGATCAGTCCCTCGGAATCCTTGTCGAGCCGCCCGATCGGGAAGATGCGTTGCGGATGATCGACGAAATCGACGATGTTGCCCTTGACCGAGGATTCCGTGGTGCAGGTGATGCCGACCGGCTTGTACAGGGCGATGTAGACATGCTTGCGTGCACCGGTCGCGGCCGAGCGCGCGCGCAGCGGCTGGCCCTCGACCCGCACCTCGTCACCCTCTTCCCAGCTGTCGCCGATACGCGCCACATTGCCGTTCAGGCTGACCTTGCGCGCGGCGATGAGCCGGTCGGCCTCGCGCCGCGAACAATGCCCGCTCTCGCTGATGTATTTGTTCAATCGCATCGTCGTCGAAGCCCTGTCGCACGCTTCCCGATCCGCCGCATGGGGCCGGAAAAGGTGCGCATGCTGGCACGTTGCCGGGGATTCGGTCCAACCGGGAGCGGCAGCGTTGCGGGGTCGTCGCCCCGGACACCAGCCGCACAGGAGCGGGCACGGGCGCGCAATTCGTCAACTATTGGCAGCGCGGCCGTGCTCCAGACCGCCTAGCCAGCTTTCGACCGCATCCCATGCCTATGAATCTATTGCGTTTTCCGCGACGACGCATGGCGACTGGCACGCTTGATGCTCATTCAATCCTGTCCAACCAGGTTGTTTCCATCATGAGCAACGTCATTCCCTTCGATCGCGCCTCACGCGCAAATGCGATCCCGACCTGTCCCATCGATGCCGTCGACGACGACGAACTCGATGTCCGCCTCTGGGAGCTGATCATGAGCGGTCAGCGCGGCAGCCCCGTCTATCTCGGCATCGAACGAGAAATCCTCAAGCGCAAGACACAATCAAGCGCGGCCTGATCGGCCGATCGACCGTCTCGCGCACCCGACCGGGCTGAGCGACAGCTTCGACTGCAACTCTTGATCACGGCGAGGCCGGCCCCAACTCATGGTCTCTCGATCACGAGGCCAAGCCATGTCCGAAGGAACGCTACACCGCCTCAGCGCGTTTGCCGCCGATGGCGAAGGCGGCAATCCCGCCGGGGTCTGGATCGGCGCGCAGTTGCCGGACCCGGCCACGATGCAGCGCATCGCCGCCGAGGTCGACTATTCGGAAACGGCCTTCATCGCACCGCAGAGCGGACTCGAGCGCAGCGTGCGCTACTACAGCCCGCAAGCCGAAGTACCGTTTTGCGGCCACGCGACCATTGCCAGCGGCGTGCTGCTCGGTGAGACCGACGGTGATGCGACTTTTGCCTTTTCCACATCGGTCGGCACGGTGTCCGTGCAATCCAGTGTTCATGATGGAATCCGCGAAGCGTCGCTGACCTCGGTCGCACCCCGCCATGCCGCGGTCGATGAAAGGAGGCTCGCGGCGTATCTCGACGCACTCGGTTGGTGCCATGACGACCTCGATCCCACGATGGCCCCGGTGCGTGCCTACGCCGGCGCCTGGCACCTGGTCCTCGCGACGGCGCACGGCGAACGCCTGGCCAGCCTCGACTATCCATTCGAAGCCGTCCGCAGCATGATGCTGGCCGACGATCTGACCACCTTGCAGCTGGTCCATCGCCGGAGCGAGTCGGTGTTCCTTTCTCGTAATGCGTTTCCGGTCGGGGGCGTGGTCGAGGATCCGGCTACCGGCGCCGCCGCCGCTGCCCTGGGCGGCTACCTGCGCGACGTCGGACTGATCGAGGCCCCGGCTTCGATCGAGATCCGCCAGGGGCAGGCCATGGGCCGCCCGAGCCTGATCCGCGTGGACATTCCGCCCGCCGGGGGCATCGTCGTGCGCGGCACGGCCATCCGTCTATGACCGGATTCGTTGCGCGCCGCGACTGACTTTAGTCACGCGCAATGCCGGACCGATTCGTCTAGCCTCGGCGGACCTGTCGCTCCTGGAAGACCCCGATGATGGCAATCCGCCCTGCTCTCGCCTGCGCCCTTGCGCTTGTTTTCAACCTGGCCGCTCCGCTCTGTGCCGCCGATGACCCGGCAGGCACGAAGCCGGCCGTCGCGAAAGACGATACGGCCACGAGGGTCAATCCGTTCTTTGCGCCGAGCCCGCTGCCGTTCCAGTACCCGCAGTTCGACAAGATCAGGGATTCCGACTATGCGCCTGCGTTCGAAAAGGGCATGGCGGACAACCGCGCAGAGATCGAGGCGATCGCCAATAGCAAGGAACCGGCGACCTTCGAAAACACGATCGTCGCGATGGAACGCAGCGGCCAGCTGCTCACCCGGGTCTCCCGAGTGTTCTTTTCCCTGGCAGGCACCAACACCAATGAGGCCATGCAGAAGGTTCAGGCCGAAATGGCGCCCAAGCTGTCCGCCCACAACGACCTGATCCTGCTCAACGGAAAACTGTTCGCCAGGGTCCAGTCGATCTACGACAAGCGCGAAACGCTGGGACTCGATGCCGAATCGAAACGCCTCGTGGAGCGCTACTACACGGACTTCGTGCGCGCCGGCGCCAGGCTCGGTGACGCGGAAAAAACCCGCCTGAAGGCGATCAATGCCGAAATGGCCACGCTGTCGACACGCTTCAGCCAGAACCTGCTCAAGGAAACCAATGCCGACGCGGTCGTCGTCGACAGCCGCGAGCAGCTCGAGGGGCTCGGCGACGACGCCATCGGCGCCGCCAGCGCCGCCGCGAAGAGTCGCAAGCTCGACGGCAAGTTCGTCATTCCGCTGAAGAACACGAGCGGCCAGCCCGCGCTCGCCTCGCTGAAGAATCGCGCGCTGCGCCAGCGCATCATGGACGCCTCGCTCAATCGCGCCAGCAAGGGCGGCGAGTTCGACAACCGCGCAGTGGTCGCCTCGATGGTCAAGCTGCGCGCCGAGCGCGCCGCCATGCTGGGCTACGCCAACCATGCCGCCTACGTGCTCGCCGACGAAACCGCCGGCAGCGTCGAGGCGGTCAACAGGCTGCTCGCCCAATTGGCACCGCCGGCGGTCGCCAATGCCCGCGCCGAGGCAGCCGACATCCAGAAGATCATCGATGCCGAGGGCGGCAAGTTCCAGGTATCGGCGGCCGATTGGGCCTTCTACACGGAGAAGGTGCGCAAGCAGAAGTTCGATCTCGACGAAGAGCAGTTGCGTCCCTATTTCGAGATGGACAACGTGCTGCGCAACGGCGTCTTCTACGCCGCCAACAAGCTCTACGGCATCACCTTCAAGGAGCGCAAGGACCTGCCGGTTTACCTGCCGGACATCCGCGTGTTCGAGGTTTTCAACGAGGATGGCAGCCACCTGGCCCTGTTCCTGGTCGACTACTACGCGCGCAGCAACAAGCGTGGCGGCGCCTGGGCGAATGCCTACGTGGCGCAGTCGAGCCTGCTCGGCACGAGCCCGGTCATCGCCAACCACCTCAACATCCCGAAGCCGGCCGACGGCGAGCCGACCCTGATGACCTATGAGGAAGTGACCACGGCCTTTCACGAATTCGGCCACGCCCTGCACGGCATGTTCTCGAACGTGAAGTATCCGCGCTTCGCCGGCACCTCGGTGCCGCGCGATTTCGTCGAGTATCCGTCCCAGGTCAACGAAATGTGGGCAGCCTGGCCCGAAGTGCTGAAGAACTACGCAAAGCACTACAAGACCGGCGAACCGCTGCCGCAGGCGCTGCTCGACAAGGTCAAGGCTTCGGAGAAATTCAATCAGGGCTTCGCCACCACCGAGTATCTCGGCGCGGCCCTGCTCGACCAGGCCTGGCACCAGATCACGGCGGCCCAGGCACCCTCCGCCGACGGCGTACTGGCCTTCGAGGCGGCCGCACTCAAGCGCGCCGGTGTCGACTTCGCTCCGGTGCCGCCGCGCTACCGGACGACCTATTTCTCGCACATCATGGGCGGCTACTCGGCCGGCTACTACGCCTATATCTGGAGCGAGGTGCTCGATGCCGACAGCGTCGAATGGTTCAAGGCGCACGGTGGCCTGACCCGTGCCAACGGCGATCATTTCCGCGACACCCTTCTGTCGCGCGGCGGCTCCGACGACGCACTCAACCTGTTCCGCAACTTCAGCGGCGGGGAACCGGACGTCAAGCCGCTGCTCGAACGTCGTGGTCTTACCGCAACCGCGCAGTAGCCGGTACGGATGACTCCCGGTCGGCGCGCGCCGATCGCGCCGAACCGGGACTGCCCCGCGACCCGCCGTTGCCCCATGCGGGTCCGAACTCGCTAAGCTTGGCCCATGAGCGAACCCATCCAGCTTGCCAACATGATCGATGGCCAGCCGCGGGATCCCCGCAGCGGCCACTACCTCGATGTCTTCGAGCCGGCCACCGGCAGAGTGTTCGCGCGTTGTCCGGCCTCGACCGCGGCCGATGTCGAAGCCGCGGTCGCGGCCGCCAGCCGGGCCGCAGCGGCCTGGGCAGCCACTTCGGTCGACGAACGCGCTCGACTGCTGAACCGCCTTGCCGACCTGCTCGAAGCGGAGATCGACGCCCTGGCCGCGCTCGAGTCGCGCGACAACGGCAAGCCGGTCACGCTGGCCCGCCAGGTCGATATTCCGAGGGCGGTTACCAATCTTCGCTTCTTCGCATCGGCGATAACGCAGTGGGCCAGCGAGTCCCATGTCGGCAATACCCGCACCATCAACATCACCCTGCGCCAGCCACTCGGCGTGGTCGGCTGCATCTCGCCGTGGAACCTGCCGCTCTACCTGTTCACCTGGAAGATCGCCCCGGCACTGGCCACCGGCAACACGGTCGTGGCCAAACCCTCGGAGATCACGCCGTGCACGGCAGCGCGACTCGGCGAGCTGGCGGTAACCGCCGGCTTCCCCGCCGGCGTGCTCAACATCGTCCATGGCCACGGCGCCGAAGTCGGGCAGGCCCTCGTCGAGCACGCCACGGTCAAGGCCATTTCGTTCACCGGGAGCACGCGAACGGGCGCGACCATCGCCACCACTGCGGCACCGATGTTCAAGAAGCTCTCGCTCGAGATGGGCGGCAAGAATCCAGCCATCGTGTTCGCCGATTTCGAATTCAGCGATGCCAACCTGGCCACGATCGTGCGTTCGGGATTCGCCAACCAGGGCGAAATCTGCCTGTGTGGATCGCGTCTGCTGGTCCAGCGTTCCATCTACGAGCCGTTTCGCGAGCGCTATCTTGAAGGCGTGCGCCGCCTGTGCGTCGGCGACCCGCAGGATGCCACGAGCGATCTCGGCGCGCTGGTTTCGCAGGAACACTTCAACAAGGTGATCGGCGCGATCGCGCGCGCGCGCGACGAGGGTGGGCGGATCCTCTGCGGCGGCAAGGCTGCAAGCGTCGGCGGGCGCTGCGCGCAGGGATGGTTCGTCGAACCGACCGTGGTCGAGGGCCTGCCCTCGCGCTGCGCGACCAACCAGCAGGAGATTTTCGGCCCGGTCGTCAGCCTGATCCCGTTCGAGGACGAGGACGAGGCGATCAGCATCGCCAACGATTCCGAGTACGGCCTCGCCGCTTCGCTGTGGACGACCGACCTCGGCCGTGCGCACCGCGTGTCGGCCCGACTCGACTTCGGCATCGTCTGGGTCAACTGCTGGATGGCGCGCGACCTGCGAACTCCGTTCGGCGGGGTCAAGAGTTCCGGCATCGGCCGGGAAGGCGGCGTCGATGCGCTGCGCTTCTTCACGGAACCGAAAAACGTATGTATCGAACACGGCTGAACAGGCGGTTCCAGACCGACTGCCCGGCATGCGCCACTGGAGGACTCAACATGAAGCATCCGAAGCATGGCAACTCGACGGCGCGCCAAACCGCCTCGACTGCAGGACGCGTTCCACTCATCGCCCTGATGGCACTGCTGCTTGCCGCAAGCGCCGTCGCCGATGACAAGACCGCGGCCGGCGGCAGCGCCAACGTGCACCAGCAGCGTGCGGCGGTCGAGAAATCCGAGAAAATCATGGCCGAAGCCAAGACCCGCAGTGGGCTGCTTGCGCAATACCTTTTCATGCGCGATGCCTATGCCAGCAGCACCGACTTCTCGTTCCGCGTCATCTTCAACCAGTACCTGAGCTGGTATCAGACCTGGGTCGGCGACTATGCGGGTGCCCGCAACAGCTTTTCGATCGTGCAGAAGGCCGCCAAGGACGATGCGCCGTCGCCGCTGCAGGATGCGGCCTACAAGGCCGAACCCGCAGTCGACGCGATCGCGCGCCTGGCCAAGGACCGCAAGGCGGTGTTCTTCAACGAGAACCACAGCTACCCGCTGACGCGCACGCTGACCGTGCAGATGCTGGCCCGGTTGCGCAAGGAAGGCTTCGATACGTTTGCCGCCGAGACACTCTACCAGACCGACATGGAGGCGCTGCCGAAGCGCGGCTATGTGGTTTCGGATACCGGCTTCTACACCGAGGAGCCGGTCTATGCCGAAATGGTGAACGAGGCGCTCAGGCTCGGCTACCGCGTGGTCGCCTACGAGGCGCTGTCGGACGCGACCGGCGACGCGCGCGAGACAGAGCAGGCGCGCAACCTCAAGCGGGAGGTGTTCGACAAACACCCCGACGCGCGGCTGGTGGTGAATGCCGGCTACGCGCACATCCAGGAACACGGCAAATACCTCGGCGGCGCGGCCATGGCCCAGCACTTCTCGCGCATGACCGACATCGATCCGCTGACCGTCGAGCAGACCATGCTGATACCGCACGACAAGCAGGCCAGCGATCACCCCTACTACCGTGATGCGGTGCAACGGCTGGCTCCGACCCAACCCATCGTCTTCACCGACAAGGATGGAAAACCCTGGTCGCTGAAGCCCAAGGCCTATGACATCAGCGTGCTCTTCCCCGAGGAAGTCCTGCAACGCGGGCGGCCGACCTGGCTGGCCCTGGGCGGCCAGCGCGTTCCCTACGAAGTCAGCGGCAGGATGTGCGACGAACAGTATCCGTGCATGGCCGAAGCCCGCTACGAAGGGGATCCCGACGAGGCCGTTCCTGCGGATCGTGCGGTCATCGAATTCAAGGGGCGCGTTGCTGCTTTCGGCGACAAGCTCAGACAGAGCAGCGACCCGCATCCGGTGACCGAACTGTGGTTGCGCCCGGGCAAGTACGAAATCCTCGCCCGCGACGTGGCGAACCAACCTCGCCATCGCCAGCAGATCGTGGTCGGCGCCGGCGGCAAGACACCATGACCGGCATCGTCCACGCCAAGGGGGCGCCCGGCGCGGTCGGCGCCTACCCGCACGCGCGCCGGGTCGGCAACCTGCTGTTCCTGTCCGGGGTCGGGCCACGCCAGCCTGAAGACAACAGCGTTCCCGGCAACGTGTCCGATGCCGATGGCCGCCTGCTCAGCTACGACATCGAAGCGCAGTGCCGGCAGGTCTTCGCGAATGTGCGTGCCGTGCTCGAGGCCAGCGGCGCTCGCTGGCAGGACCTCGTCGACGTCACCGTGTTCCTGACCGACATGCAGCGCGATTTCGCCACCTACAATCGCGTCTACGCCGAGCACTTCATCGACGCCCAACCTTGCCGCACGACGCTCGGTATCAACGCCCTGCCGACGCCGATCGCGATCGAGCTCAAATGCATCGCGGTGATTGGCGATCCGTCCTGAGTCGGTGAGCCAAGAACCTCTCTACCGTCAGATCCTCGGTAGCGAGTTTGCCGCGCTCGACGAACCGGTCCGGCGCTTCCACAGCCTGCAGGGTCACCACCGATTGCACGGGCGCTGCACCGTCAATGGCGCCGAACACGCGGTCGGGCGATTCGTCTGCGCCATGCTCGGACTGCCGCGCCGGATCAGCGATGCCGAGTTCCAGTTCGATCTCGAGGCCGAGCCCGACGCGGAAATCTGGATCCGGCATTTCCCGACCCGGACCATGCGATCCCGGCTCGAAAGACTCGGCGCGAATCGCCTGCGCGAGCGCCTCGGGCCGGCCACGCTGACATTTTCCCTGGATACTGACGGAGGCTGTCTGTCGATGCGCCTGCAGTCGATCCGAGTGCTTGGCCTACCCTGGCCACGGCGTTGGTTTCCCGAGGTCTGGGCCTTCGAAAGTGGCGATCGCGGGCGTTTCTGCTTCGATGTCGGCGCCCGCCTGCGCGCGCTCGGCTCCCTGGTCGCCTATTCCGGCTACCTCGAAATCGATGTCCACGGAGAGCCGCCGTGATCGTCGTATTCGACGCCCATTGCCTGCTCTGCAGCGGCTCGGTGCAGTTCCTGCTCCGCCACGATCACCGGCACAGGCTGCGTTTCGCGACGATCCAGTCCGACGCCGGCCGCGCGCTGCTCGGCAAGGCCGGTATCGATGCCCTCGACCCGGAATCCTTCGTGCTGGTCGACGAAATGCGGATCTGGACCGAGTCGGCGGCCGTGCTGCGGGTTGCCCACGCGCTCGGCTGGCCGTGGCGGCTGGCCTGGATCGCCTGGATCATTCCGGCACCCTTGCGCGACGCACTCTATCGCTGGATCGCGCGCCATCGCTATCGCTGGTTCGGTCGCAGCGAACAGTGCTTCCTGCCCGATGCGGCGGACGCAACGCGCTTTATCCGTTAGCATTCCGGTCCATCGAGGCCATTGTCGAGAGCGTCATGCTGACCCCCGCCTTCAACCTGCAGCAATGGATAGACGATCACCGTCATCTGCTCAAGCCGCCGGTCGGCAACAAGTGCATCGTCGACGGCGATTTCTTCGTCATGATCGTCGGCGGCCCGAACCTGCGTACCGACTACCACTGGGACGAAGGTCCGGAATTCTTCTACCAGCTCGAAGGCGAGATGGTGCTCAAGGTGCAGGAGGACGGCCAGCCTCGGGACATCCCGATCCGAGCCGGGGAGATGTTCTATCTGCCACCGCGCGTGCCGCATTCGCCGCAGCGGGCGGCCGGCTCGGTCGGCCTGGTCATCGAGCGCAAGCGCCTCGCCCACGAGAAGGATGGCCTGCTCTGGTACTGCGAACGTTGCAACCACAAGTTGTATGAGGAGTTCTTTACCCTCGACAACATCGAAACCGACTTTCCGGCGGTCTTCGAGCGCTTCTACCGTTCAAAGGAAGCGCGCACCTGCGCCTCCTGCGGACACCTCAATCCGGCGCCGGACAGGTACGCCTGAAGGCGGAAACCCGGTCTGCCCGGGGCCAGCGGCTGCCTGGGCGCGCCGCAGGCAGCCGCAGCGGCTCGGCCCTGACGCATCCGCCAGCGCGAGCCGGCGGCGAAAGCGACCGGGTTCCTGCCCGGGCCCGGCGCGGCGGGTTAAACTGCGCGAATGCTCAAGATCGACACCCACGCCCACATCCTGCCCGAAAGCTGGCCCAACCTTGCCGAAAAATACCGCGACGACCGCTTTCCGATCGTCGTCAACGCCGACGGCCGCCATCGCATCTACAAGGACGGCAAGTTCTTCCGCGAGATCTGGTCGAACGCGTTCGATCCCGAGGTGCGCATCGCCGACTACGCGAAATACGCGGTCGATGTGCAGGTCGTTTCGACCGTGCCGGTCATGTTCAGCTACTGGGCCAAGCCGAGCCAGGCGCTCGAGCTGCACCGTTTCCTCAACGATCATACAGCCGAGATCTGCCGGCGCTATCCGCGCAACTACGCCGGCATCGGCACGGTTCCGCTGCAATCGCCGACCCTGGCCATCCAGGAACTCGAGCGTTGCGTCGACCAGCTGGGTCTGTCCGCCGTGCAGATCGGCTCGCACATCGAGGACTGGAATCTCGATGCGCCCGAGCTGTTTCCGTTCTTCGAGGCGGCCGCCGATCTCGGCGCCGCGATCCTGGTCCACCCCTGGGACATGATGGGCAGGGAAACCATGCCGAAGTACTGGCTGCCGTGGCTGGTCGGCATGCCGGCCGAGCAGGCGCGGGCGGCGTGCTGCCTGATCTTCGGCGGCGTGCTCGAGCGCCTGCCCAAGCTGCGCGTGTGTTTCGCCCACGGCGGCGGGTCGTTCCCTTATTCGATCGGACGCATCGAACACGGCTTCCGCATGCGTCCGGACCTCGTTGCCACCGACAACTCGCGCAATCCACGCGAATATTTCGGTCGCATCTATTTCGATTCCTGCGTCCACGACGACGCCGCCCTGCGCTACCTGCTCGAGGTTGCCGGCGTCGATACGGTCATGCTCGGCACCGACTATCCGTTCCCGCTCGGCGAACAGGAGCCGGGCAGCGGCATCGCCGCGCTCAAGCTGACCGGTCCCGAGCAGGCCCGCCTTTACCATGGCACTGCCCTGGAGTGGCTCAACCTTCCCTACTCGCGCTTTGCGAACGACGATACGGAGTGATCCGATGAAATGGCTTCCCCTGGCAATGCTGCTGTTCACGGCCGGCGCCAACGCGCAATCGAACAGTGATTTCACCCTCAATGACGGCAAGATCCGTTTCAGCGTGCCCGACGGCTGGAGCGCGATCATGGAGAAGTCCGACGGCAACCCGCAGGCGATCATCTTCCAGGTGCCCGACCCGGCCACGGCCGGCACCGATGACACGGCCAGCGTCACGGTCAAGACCCGCCAGCTCAAGTCGCCCGCGGACTTCGCCGATGCGACCCAGAACGAAATGTTGCTGTCGAAAGCGCAGACCGGCTACGAGGCCGCGCTGGACGGCAGCACCGCCGGCGTCCACCACTATTTCGTCATGCGCGGCAAGACCCGCTACGACATCCGTGATCGCTTTACCCTGATGGGTAACATCGCCGTCCAGGTGCGCTGCCAGCGGCCGCTGCTCGATGCCACGACCAGGGACTGGACCGCGAAATTCAACAGCGGTTGCGACAGCGTGGCAGCCTCGCTGAAATGACCACGGGCCAGCCCTACGAAGCGGGCGAGGAGTGGGCCCTCGCCGCCGATGCCGCCGATCCGCTGGCCGATTTCCGCGCCGAGTTCTGCATGCCGCAGCACGAGGGACGCGAAATCGCCTACTTCTGCGGCAATTCGCTGGGCCTGTTGCCACGAGCGACGCGCCAGGCGGTCAACGACGAACTCGATTACTGGGCCGAGCTCGCCGTCGAGGGACATTTTCGCGGTCGCCTGCCCTGGCTCGACTACCACGAATTCGTTCGCGACGATCTTGCTGCCATCGTCGGCGCGAAGCCGATCGAAGTCGTCGCGATGAATTCGCTGAGCGTCAACCTGCACCTGCTCATGGTCAGCTTCTACCGGCCCACGGCCGAGCGCCCGGCGATCCTGATCGAGAAGAGCGCGTTCCCGTCGGATCGCTACGCGGTCGAGGCGCAGGTACGATTCCATGGCCATGATCCGGCCACCGCGCTGATCGAGCTCGAACCCGACCAGGCCAATGGCACCCTGTCCGACGCCGCGATCCTGCGAGCCATCGAAGAGCATGGCTCGCGCATCGCCCTGGTCATGCTGCCCGGCGTGCAATACCTGACCGGCCAGGCGCTCGACCTCAAGACCATCGCTGCCAGCGCGCACGCGAAAGGCTGCATGGTCGGCTTCGATCTCGCCCACGCAGTCGGCAACCTCGACCTCGCCCTGCATGATTCGGATTGCGATTTCGCCGTCTGGTGCAGCTACAAGTACCTCAACTCGGGTCCCGGTGCGGTCGCCGGCGCGTTCGTGCATGAGCGCCACGCTCGCACCGAGCGCCCACGCTTCGCCGGCTGGTGGGGCCACGAGAAATCCACGCGCTTCCAGATGGGCCCGGAGTTCCGGCCCACCCCCGGCGCCGATGGCTGGCAGCTGTCGAATCCGCCGATCCTCGCCCTCGCGCCGCTGCGCATCTCGCTGCAGCTGTTCCAGCGAGCCGGATTCGCCAACCTGCGCCGCAAGTCGCAAGCCCTGACCGGCTACCTCGAGTGGCTGATCCACGAACGCGTCGCCGATGTCCTCGAAATCGCCACGCCTGCTGAACCTTCGCGGCGTGGCTGCCAGCTCTCGCTGCGGGTCAAGGGTCCGCGCGAATCGGGTCGCAAGCTGTTCGAGCATCTGCAAGGCGACGCCATCGTGGTCGACTGGCGCGAACCCGATGTGATCCGCGCCGCGCCGACCCCGCTGTACAACCGCCACATGGATTGCCGACGCCTGGTCGAATCGGTCGCCCGCTGGCGTGACACGCGCTGAGACTGCAATGAAGTCCGCACCCATCACCATCGTCGGCGCCGGCCTGGTCGGCGCCCTGCTCGCCACCCTGCTCGCCCAACGCGGCTTCAAGGTGATCGCGTTCGAACGCCGCCCCGATCCGCGCAAGGCCGGATTCCTCGGCGGGCGCTCGATCAACCTGGCCCTGGCCGAACGCGGCTGGCACGGCCTGCGCCTCGCCGGCATGCAGCAACGCATGCAGCCGATCGCGGTGATGATGCGCGGTCGCATGGTCCACGACCTCGCCGGGCATACGAATCTGCAGCGCTATGGACGTGACGATTCGGAAGTGATCTGGTCGGTCAGCCGGGGAGCGCTGAACATGGCCCTGCTCGACGCAGCCGAAGCGGCCGGTGCCACGATCCATTTCGACCAGCGCCTCGATGCGGTCGACTGGAAGACCTCGACCCTGCACTTTCGCAGTGAGGACGACAGATCCCGGGCCTTTCAGGTCGGCACGATCCTCGGCACCGACGGCGCCGGTTCGGCGCTGCGCTCGGCGATGGCGCAGGAAGCCGATCTTGGCGAGCGCTTCGAGCCGCTCGGACATGGCTACAAGGAACTCGAGATTCCGGCGCTCGGCAATTTTCCACCCGGCCGACTGCCTGCGCACCTGGGCGATGCTCTGGCCAGCGGCGAGCGCTACGCGATGGAACCGCACGCGCTGCACATCTGGCCGCGCGGCAACTACATGTGCATCGCCCTGCCGAATGCCGAGGGCAGCTTCACGGTCACCCTGTTCCTCCCCAACACCGGCGAGCCGAGCCTCGAATCCGTCGCGACCGCGGCCCAGGCGCGTGCGTTCTTCGAGCGCGATTTCGCCGATGCCGTGCCGCTGATACCCGATCTCGAAAAGGATTTCGTCGGCAATCCGACCGGGCTGCTCGGCACCCTCTATCTCGATCGCTGGCACATCGGCGGGCGCGCCCTGCTGCTAGGCGACGCGTCGCACGCGATCGTACCGTTCCATGGCCAGGGCATGAATTCGGGTTTCGAGGATGCAGTCGAGCTGGCCGACCTGCTCGAGGCTACGCCCGATGACAGCGCCGACGTGTACGCCGAATTCGAACGCCGGCGCAAGCCGAACGCCGATGCGATCGCGGCGATGGCTCTCGAAAACTACGTCGAGATGCGCGATCGCGTCGACGATGCCGACTACCTGCTGATGCGCGAGCTTGACCTGCTGCTCGCCCAGCGGCATCCGGGGCGTTGGGTTCCGCGCTACTGGATGGTCACGTTTTCGCGTGTTCCCTATGCCACCGCATTCGAACGCGGCAAGGTCCAGTCTACCTTGTTGCGTCAATTCACCTCCGGCAAGCAGGCCCTCGCCGACATCGACTTCGACCAGGCCGATCGCGTGATCCGCGAGCGACTGGACCCGTTGCCGACATCCGGCTGACCAGGCCGATTCCTTGTCGTCCCCCACACAGCTGCTCGACATCTATCGCGCGACTTCGTATGACGCTCGATTGCCCGGAGGCGCACGGTCCTCGCTGAGGATCGGCAAGCCGGTGCCCGAAGCCTTGCGCGTGTGGGTCCGACGCGACTGGCCGCTGCTCTTCATCAGTGCCTGCAATCCGCACTCGAAAGAACTCGCCGCGGTCGACAACCGCGATCGCACCCGGAACCTGCTGAGCCGCCTCGACCGATCGCGCCTGCGACGCCTGGTCGGCGTGGGCCGCGCCACGCATCCAGCCTGGCGTGAAACCTCCTTCCTCATTGCCGGCCTGTCGCTCGAAGCGGCAGATCGGCTTGCCATCGAATTCGGCCAGAATGCGATCGTGGTCGCGGTCAATCCGATTTCCACGAGGTTGCGCGTCTATCGCAATGAATGGCGCACACGCATCGCCAACGATGCCGACATCATGTGGACCGGACGCTAGTGTGGTGTCCCGCAAATAACGCGAAGAAATTCCGGATGGATTTCATGGCGAGACAAGGCGCGAGGAGGAGTCATAGTGGGCGCTATGGCGACGACGAGCAACGCAGTATCGCCGTGAAAGACGCCGGAATTATTTGATGGTATTTGTGGGACACCACACTAGGTAGGGTCCGAATATGCAAGGCCGCAACGAGCGATGAGTCGCCACAGGTACTAGACTGGTCGACGAGGCCGGCATGCCGCTTGCGCAGTTCGGTACTGATTTTCGACATTCGAGGTACCCCGTGACTGAAGAAATCATCGAAGTGCGCAACCTGCGCATGGAAGACTATGACGCCATGGTGGCCGTGACCCGCGCCGCCTATGCCGGCATCGGCGGCCTGCCCTGGGGCTTGCAGCACATCGGCAAACTTCTTGATCTTTTCCCTGACGGCCAATTGTGCGTCACGGTCGGCGGGCAGCCGGTCGGCTTCGCCCTCAGCCTGATCGTCGACTACGCGAAGTTCGGCGATTCGCACAGCTACGAAGACATCACCGCCAAGTACAGCTTCAACACCTTCGATCCGGATGGCGATGTCCTCTACGGCCTCGACATCATGGTCGATCCGGCTTACCGCAACATGCGCCTGGCCCGAAGGCTCTACGAGGCGCGCAAGGCGCTCTGCGAGAACTACGGGCTGCGTGCGATCGTCGCCGGAGGGCGCATCCCCGGCTACGCCGAGTACGCGGACAGAATGACGCCGAAGGAATACATCGAGCGCGTTTCGCTCAAGGAAATCTACGATCCGGTGCTGAGCTTCCAGATCGCCAATGGTTTCCATGTTCGCAAGGTGCTGACCGATTACCTGCGCTTCGACGCCGAATCGAAGGCCTACGCGACCCTGATCGAGTGGAACAATATCTACTACCAGGAAAAACCCGACATGCTCAAGCGCCAGCACAGCCTGGTGCGGATCGGCCTGGTCCAATGGCAGATGCGACCGATCGACACGCTCGATTCACTGCTGCAGCAGGCCGAGTTTTTCGTCGACTCGATGGGTGCCGTGCGCGCGGACTTCGTGCTGTTTCCCGAGCTGTTCCACATGCCGCTTATGGCGCAGTTCGGCGACCTCAGTCCGGCCCAGTCGATCCGTCGCCTGGCCGAATTCACGCCGGCCATCTGCGACCGTCTGAGCCAACTTGCGGTCAACTACAACACCAACATCATCTCGGGCAGCCTGCCCTTCCTCGAGGACGGGCACCTGTACAACGTAGCCTACCTGCTGCGCCGCGACGGCAGCCGCGACGAGCAGCGCAAGATCCACATCACGCCGGGCGAGCGACGCTGGTGGGGCATGAAAGGCGGCACCCGGCTCAAGGCCTTCGACACGGACTGCGGCAAGATCGGCATCCTGATCTGCTACGACTGCGAGTTCCCCGAACTGCCGCGCCTGCTGGCCAACGAGGGCATGCAGATCCTGTTCGTACCCTTCCTGACCGAAATGAAGAACGGCTACATGCGCGTGCGCATGTGCTCGCGCGCCCGCGCCGTGGAAAACGAATGCTACGTGGCGATCGCCGGCGCCGTCGGCAACCTGCCGAAAGTGCAGGCTTCGGATACCCACTACGCGCAATCGGCGGTATTCACGCCGGCGGACTTCGCCTTTCCCGGCGACTCGATCATCAACGAAGCTGCGGCGAATTCCGAAGCGCTGCTGGTCGCCGAGGTCAACCTCGATCTGCTGCGAACGCTGCACGAGCATGGCTCGGTGACGACACTGAAGGATCGGCTGCCGAGCCTCTACGAGCTCAAATGGGTCGGCGAAAAGGCAAGCTGAGCCAGCGCCGAAGCGGATCGACACGGCCGCCGGGCAGACTTCAAGCGTGCGCTCGTTTCCAGGTCGGTGAAGCACCGCGGCGTGTCACGCCGCAGGGCCTTGCGTTTGCAGCGCCGGACAAAAAAGAGCCCCTCGAACGAGGGGCTCCGTGGCAACCGGCGCCGGCATCAGGCCCTGCGGCGCTTCAGTACGAGCAGGCCGAAGACTGCAAGCCCGGCCAGCAGGCCCGCCAGCAGCATCGGCGAATTGACCGGCAGCTCGCGCGGCGCCACGAATGGAACACCGCCCGTCACGCCACCAACGGTCAACGGAAACCCTTGCTGGGTGGTCGTGCCGCCGTCATTGGCAGGACCCCACACACCACCGAAGAATTGCTGGGCATTGCCCGTCGTCGTCTGGCCATTGGTGGTCAGCGGCGGCGCCCAGGGACCCGATGCCAGCGAACCATTGAGCTGCCAGTCGATCCAGTATGTGCCGGCAGGCAGGTCGATCGACAGCCCCGAGGCAGTCGCCGCCATGATCGGACGGTTGGTGTCGCCGACCGTGGTTTCCGTATCGCGGAAAATGTTCGTGAACGCCGTGCTGCTCAGGCGATTGGTCGTGGTATCGCCGAAGACGACACTCGAGGTGCCGAGACTCGGATCACCGTCCCAGATCTGGAAGTTGAATTCGGTCAGGGTCGAGGTCGTCGGCGAGCCGGTTTGATAGGCATAGACGGTGATGTCGTTGATCGTCCAGCCTGACGCCGGAACGACGAAATCCTCGGCCAGGCGCGCGGGCGCAGCCAACGAGACGTTGAGTCCGATTGTCGACATGCCCAGGCTCGAGTTCTGCAGACGCGATGCGTCCGCACCACCCGCGCCACCGCCCGGGAAGTTGACGAGACCCGAACGGGTATCGAGCAGGGCGCCGCCCAGGACCTGCAGGGGTGCGCCAGCATCGAAGGTGGTGCGCAGCGGCTCGGCCGGGTTGTAGGTTTCGTGCGATTGCGCCATGGCCAAGGTCGATACGACCAGACCCGTGGCAAGTACCCAGGAATTTCCAAATCTCATGCGACGTCCCCTGTTTCAATTGAAAGAAATGCAATCGCACACCCTCCCCAGGGGATTGTGCTCTGGCGCTGCGACACTAGCAGAAAGGATTGCGAAATCAAGCGTTTCTCGACGCATTTCGGTCGGCCAAGCCCGGCCTGAGCTCCCGGCGCGAACCGGATTAATGGGCGTCGGCAAGTTCCGCCGCGTTTCCCGGCCCGACCACGTCAGTTCAGTCCCTGCGCGACCGTCTCCTCAGCGTCCACATCAGCGCCATGCCGAGCAGCAGGCCGATCAACAGGAACAGCCCGAGCCAGATCATCAGGGGCAGCTCGGCGCTGAAGAACAGCAGACTGAGCGTGGTCGCTTCGCTGTTCTGCCAGATGATCAGCAGAAGCAGCAGGACAAGGGTGAGGATCGCGATCAGCCGGTAGTGGCGGGCCTTTGATGGGGACGACATCACGGGGTCTCCATAATTCGGGGGTCCACATTGAACCTCCATCGTGCCCAGGGCAAATAGCCCCGCCCTGTTGCTCGCGGGATTGCCGCAGCCTTGCCGAGACGCCGGCCCGGGCAACGCTGCAGGGCCGGAAGCCAGCCAGGGTCCGGCCCTTCTCTTTCCTGGCGGGCTCGCCAGTCCGCGGAACCTCTCGCAGGGCTGTCGTATCATTGTCGTGACCGAAACCGTGAACCGGAGTCCCGACATCGATACGCTTCCCTACGATGGCGCCCTGCTCGCCGCCCACGCGCAAACCATCGCCGACAATGCACGCGAACTCGCCGCGCTCGGATGGACCCCGGCGACCAGCAGCAACTTCTCGATGCGCCTCGACGACCGCCATGCCGCCGTGACCGTGTCGGGGCGCGACAAGGGCAAGCTCGGTGCCGAAGACATCATGGTCGTCGACCTCGACAACCGCGCGGTCGCCACCCAGCGGCGCCCATCGGCCGAAACCGCCCTGCATACCCAGATCTACCGCCGCTTTCCCTCGGCCGGTGCAGTTCTGCACACGCACTCGCGGGCGCAAAGTGTCGCTTCGCGACTGTTTGCCGAGGCCGGCAAGGTGCGCTTCGAGGGCTGGGAACTGCAGAAGGCGATCTCCGGTTACAGCACGCACGAGAGCGTGCTCGAGCTGCCGGTATTCCCGAACACCCAGGACATGGCCGAGCTGGTCGGCCGCATCGACGCCTGGCTGGATGCCGGGAAACCGCTGCACGGCTATCTGATCGATGGCCATGGCATCTATGCCTGGGGCATTGACATGGCCGAGGCCAGGCGCCATCTCGAAGCTTTCGAGTTCCTCCTGAACTGCGAGCTGGACCTGAGGAGACTGAACGCATGAGCCGACTGCGAATCTTCGCCGAGAACGATGCCGGGAGCGTCCTTGCGACGCATGCGAGCCACGCCGCCATCGCCGATGCGCTGCGTGCCGTCGGCGTGCGCTTCGAGCAATGGCAGGCATCGCAAGCGATCGCTCCGGGCGCCTCCCAGGAAGAGGTCATTGCCGCCTACCGCGCCGACATCGAGCGCCTGATGCGCGAAGGCGGATACAAGGCCGTGGACGTGATCAGCCTGTCGCCCGACCATCCGGACCGCGCCGCGCTGCGCCAGAAGTTTCTCAACGAACACACCCACGCCGAAGACGAGGTGCGTTTCTTCGTCGCCGGCTCCGGCCTGTTCACCCTGCATATCGGCGACCGCGTCTACGAAGTCCTTTGCGAAAAGGGCGACCTGATCGGCGTGCCGGACGGCACGCGGCACTGGTTCGACATGAGCGAATCGCCCAGCTTCGTCGCCATCCGTCTGTTCACCAACGCCGAGGGCTGGGTCGCGCGTTTCACTGGAGACGACATCGCGCAGAAATTTCCGCGCATGGATGCGTCCGCATCTAGCGAGGCCGCCTGACCCGCCTCGCCCCGAGGTGGAGCGTGCCAGGCACGTTCTTGGGCCATGCGTGGCACGCTCCGGCTCGCCGCAAGCTGGGGGACTTCGCGGCGAACACACGCGGCGTTTGCCATTCGGGGAGGGGGAGTTCCCGGTCCTGGATGCGCGTGCCCGGTTACTGACGGAATACGGCACGTAAAACCATCACAGTCGCCATGAATCCACGCCGGGCCCGTGGCCGCCCGGTCCGCAAGACAGGATTTCCGGCAGGCCCGGGCGGTTCCGGTTCACCCGGGCTCATGGCCGGCCTGCTAGGATTTGATCGACCCCCTTTGCTGCAAGGACGCCCCATGTCCGCCATTCGCGCGATCGTCACCGACATCGAAGGCACCACGAGTTCGATCAGCTTCGTCAAGGACGTGCTGTTCCCGTATGCGCGCGAACGCCTGCCGGCGTTCGTCGTCACCCACGCCGACAAGCCCGAGGTCCGGCACTGGTTGCACGAGGCCGCCCGCGAGGCCGGCCTCGTCTCGGCCAGCGAGCAGGAAATGATCGAGCTGCTGATCGGCTGGATCGACAGCGATCGCAAGTCGACCGCGCTGAAGGCCCTACAGGGGATGATCTGGCAGGACGGCTATCGCGACAGTGCGTTTCGTGCGCACATCTACGCCGATGCCGCGCGTTGCCTGCAGAAATGGGCGGCCATGGGAAAGACGCTCTACGTCTACTCCTCGGGATCGGTGCCGGCGCAGAAGCTGCTGTTCGCACATACCGAACAAGGCGACCTGAGCTCCGTGTTCAGCGGCTACTTCGATACCGAGACAGGCGCCAAGCGCGAATCGGCCTCGTATGCGCGCATCGCCCGCGCCATCGACCTGCCGGCTGACCAGATCCTGTTCCTGTCGGACATCGTCGAGGAACTCGATGCCGCCCGCGCAGCCGGCCTGAGAACCCTGCTCGTGGCCCGTTCCGCCGATGGCTGCCCGGCCGACGCGGGACATCCCTGCGTGACCGATTTCGACGCCATCGACCTCGATTCGCTCTGACCGTATGAACCCGAATCTTTCAGCCCTGCGAGACGGACTGCGCGCCAGCGTGCTGCTGCGGCCACGCGGCAACCCTGCTCTGCCGGGTCCCGGCGCCTTCGTACTTGCCCTGGCCGTCTATTTCCTCGTCGAGGCACTCACATACTGGGTGTCCGCCGAACCGCCGCGCATGTTCTACGGCTGGGGGGTCAACCAGATCCTGGCCGATTCCGCACTGACTCTGGTGGCCGCCTGGGTGCTGGTCCGCATGGCCGGTCGCCGCGGCATCGGCTGGGGCGTCGCGGCGATCGCGCTGGCGGCCACGGCGGCGACCTCGCTGGTCGTGCACTGGCCGCTGCAGTGGGTGGCCACGCTGATCTACGAACGCGGGCTGCCGGTTACCGCTGCCGCGGTGGTCTGGCTGTCGCTGGCATGGTGGTTCCTGGTCCTGATTCGCCTCTCCGGCTGGCTGATGCCGCGCCGGCTGCCGCTGGCCGTATTCACGGCAATGCTCGCCTACGCGGTCTCGGCGATGCCGTGGTGGTGGTTGCCGGGAGCGCCGCTGATCGCGCATGACGCGGCCAGCGCGCAGGCCGCACAGCAATCCTCCGTCAACGAAGACGACGCGATCATCGATGCGGGCTTTGATGGCGAGGCCTACGATGAAGGCGCCGACTTCGATCCCGAACAGCTCATGTTCGACCAGCCGCGACTGCTGGCCGACGCGATCGATGGCCTGCGCCCGCGCACGCCAGGCCGGTCCAATCTCTATGTGATCGCCTTCGGTGGCGACGGCAGCGAGAACGTCTTCCACAATGAAGTCGGGTACGCCGGCCGGCTGTTCGCGCGCCGATTCGATGCCGAGGGTCACATCCTTCTGCTCGACAACAACCCGGCCAGTATCGATACGCGGCCACTGGCGACCCTGACCAACCTGCGCCTCGCCCTCGCTGCGCTGGCCGAACGCATGGACCCCGTCGAGGACATCCTGCTCGTCTACCTGACCTCGCATGGTTCGCGCGAGCACCACTTGTACGTATCGCTCGACCCGCTGCCGCTGAACCAGATCGGCCCGGAGGATCTCGCCGAGGCCCTGCAGACCTCGCCTTCGATACGCTGGAAAGTGTTGATCGTCAATGCCTGCTATTCAGGCGGATTCATCGATTCCCTGCGCGACGACTCGACCCTGGTCATCACCGCCGCGCGCAGCGACCGCACCTCGTTCGGCTGCGGCGCCGAATCCGAGATCACCTATTTCGGCAAGGCCTTCCTGGCCGAGGCCCTGAACGAGACAAGGTCGCTGCCTGAAGCCTTCGAGAAGGCCCGCAGCACGGTCGAGGCCTGGGAAACCCGCGACCGCGAAGACCCCCATTCCGAGCCGCAAATAGCCAGCTCGCGCAGCATCGAGGCCAAGCTCGACAAGTGGAGCCGCGCGCTGCCGCCGGCGCCGGTGGTTGCGTTTTCGGCAACCGCAACCGGCCACGAAGTCGACCCGGCGAGCGAACCGGCCTCGAAGTAGGGGCAGTCTCGCTGCGGGAATGGCAGGGGCGTTCCGGAGCCGATGCCATGCAGGATCAGCGACCGCTCGGCTGTATGCGGACAACCCGCCCACGTGATGCTGCGGGATTCCCGCGATAGGGGCGGCCCGGGCCAAGCTCAGCCGAGCAGCTTGGCCACGTCCTTCGCAATCGCCTCGGGCTTGTCGGTCGGTGCGTAGCGCTTGACCACGTTGCCATCGCGATCGACCAGGAACTTGGTGAAATTCCACTTGATCGCACCGATGCCGAGCATCCCGGATTTCTCTTTCTTCAGCCAGTCGTAGAGCGGATGCGCGCCGCTGCCATTGACCTCGACCTTGGCGAACATCGGGAACGTGACGTCATAGGTCAGCGAACAGAAATTCTTGATCTCGGCCTCGTCGCCGGGCTCCTGATGGCCGAACTGGTCGCAAGGAAAGCCGAGCACCTCGAAGCCCTTGTCGTGGTATTCCTTGTGCAGCGCCTCGAGACCGGTGTACTGCGGCGTGAATCCGCACTTGGAGGCCACGTTGACGATCAACAGGGCTTCGCCCTTGTACTTCGAAAGCGGCTGCTCGTTGCCGTCGATGTCGCGGGCGGAGAAATCATAGGCGGTAGTCATGGGCACCTCGGCTTGGTATCGGGCAACTAGGGAGGGTCTGATCAAGTAGCAAAGTCGTCATGGCGTTAAGAAGGTTTTCCACATGTGCTGCGTGGCGAAGTGAAGACTGGTTGCCTTGACGAGCCACGCAGTGCATGTGGAGAGCCTTCTGGACGCCACCTTTTCACCATCCAATCAATCGATCAGGCGATGCCTGCCTGCGCGCAGCTCATAGTTGCACTGACTTGAAAGACGGCCAGTCTGTCTTCGTCAGCGCGCCGCGATCGGCGCGCAGGCAGGCATCGTGACATGTGCGCCACCTGTTCAGAGGCTCCCTAGCCTACAACAAGCGGACGTTTCGGCGAGGTTAATGCGACAGGGTGAGAATCGACGGCCTGCAACCACCTGGAGAACTCGTCATGAACCTGATGCCCCGTTGTTTCGCGCTGTTCGGAATCCTCGCGATGAGCGCGACGGCCATGGCCCAGAACGACAACACCTACCGCAGCGATGACGGCCTGCTGATCATTCGCAGCGCCGGGACCGGCTACACGCCATCCGGTCCGGCGCCGGACTTCGCCCAACTCGATACCAATGGCGACGGCTCCATCGACTCTTCCGAAGCCGCCGGCTATCGCCTGCTGGCCAATGATTACCGCATGGCCGACAGCAACCACGACGGCAAAGTTTCGCGACGCGAATACGAGCGCTGGGTCGCCCTGCCCTGAGTCGGTGAACTGACGCACGCGCCGCACCCGCAGCGAGTCCGCCGAGGCCATCCCGTCAGCTACCGGCTGCAGTGGCCTCGAGCGCCTGCCAGCGCGCGTAGGCGGTGTCTAGCTCGGCCTGCACCGCTGCCATCACTTCGTTGGCAGCGACGATGGCCTGGGCATCCTGCCTGAAGAAGGCCGGATCGTTCATGGCCGCGGTCAGCTCGCCGATCCGCGCTTCCAGCGCTTCGATCGTCGCCGGAAGATTTTCGAGCTCGCGCATTTCCTTGTAGCTCAGCTTGCGCTTCGCCTGCACCGGCGCGAGCGGCGCGGCCCTGGCCGCGTCGGCCTCGTTGCGCGGCCGCATCGAAACCGCCTGCGGACGCTGGCGCAACCATTCCGCGTAACCGCCGACGTACTCGCCGACCCGCCCCTCGCCTTCGAGGGCGAGCGTGCTGGTAACCACGTTGTCGAGGAATTCGCGATCGTGCGAGACCAGCAGCAGGGTACCGGGATAGTCGACCAGCAATTCCTCGAGCAGCTCCAGGGTTTCCACGTCGAGATCGTTGGTCGGCTCGTCCATGACCAGCAGGTTCGAGGGCTTGGCGAACAGGCGCGCAAGCAGCAAGCGATTGCGCTCGCCGCCGGACAGCGCAGAAATCGGCGCGCGCGCGCGCTCCGGGGTGAACAGGAAATCCTGCAGGTAACCGATCGCGTGCTTGCGCGCGCCGTTGATCTCGATGAATTCGCGGCCATCGGCGACATTGTCTAGCGCACTCATGTCCTCGCGAAGCTGGGCCCGGTGCTGGTCGAAGTAGGCGATCTCGAGCTGGGTGCCGAGGCGCACCTCGCCGGCCTGCGGTTCGAGCTGGCCGAGCAGCAGGCGCAGCAGGGTCGTCTTGCCCGATCCGTTCGGCCCGATCAGGCCGATGCGGTCGCCGCGCATGACCACGGTCGAAAAACCGGAAATCAGGCTGCGCCCCGGATAGCCGTAGCTGACATCCTTCGCCTCGATCACCTTGCGTCCCGAGTTCTGCGTCGAACCGGCCTGCATGCGCACGTTGCCGGCCTGGTTGCGTCGCTCGCTGCGTTCGCGGCGCATCGCTTCGAGCCGGCGCACGCGGCCTTCGTCGCGCGTGCGGCGGGCCTTGATGCCCTGGCGGATCCAGACTTCTTCCTGGGCCAGCTTCTTGTCGAACAGCGCATTCGCCTGCGCTTCGGCGTGCAGGCGTTCTTCGCGCCGGCGCAGGTAGTTCTCGTAGTCGCCGGGCCAACTGGTCAGGGCTCCGCGATCGATCTCGATGATGCGCGTCGCCAGCGAACGCACGAAGCGGCGATCGTGGGTGATGAAGATGACGCTGCCGGCGAAGCTGCGCAGGAAATCCTCGAGCCAGGCGATCGCCTCGATGTCGAGATGATTGGTCGGTTCGTCGAGCAGCAGCACGTCAGGATCGAGGACCAGCGCCCGCGCGAGCAGGACGCGGCGCTTCATGCCGCCCGAGAGCGAGTCGAACTCATCGTCCTCCGGCAGTTCGAGCCGGCTCAGCACCTGGGTCACGCGTCGGTCGAGGTCCCAGCCATTGGCCGCCTCGATGCGCGCCTGTACCGCTGAAAGCGCCCGCATCGCGGCATCGTCGACGAGGTGGTGGCTCAGATGGTGGTATTCGGCGAGCAGCATGCCGATGTCGCCGAGAGCGCCGGCGACGACCTCGAAGATCGTGCCGTGCGTTCCCTGCGGAACTTCCTGAGCCAGGCGCGCGACGACCACGCCCGGGCTGACCCGGACCTCGCCGTCGTCGGGCCGGATCTCGCGATCGATCAGCTTGAGCAGGGTTGACTTGCCGGCCCCGTTGCGGCCGACCACGCAAACGCGTTCGCGCGCTTCGAGGCTGAGCTCCACGCCCTCGAGCAGTAGCGGACCGCCGACGCTGTAGTCGAGTTTGCGAATTTCTATCAGGGCCATGGGATACCGGGAGGGAACTGGATTTGAGGGATGCACGATGCCGGGCAGCGGCCTGTCGGGCGGGCCGCGCCACCGGGCAGGACCGATGGCACTGTATGCCGATACGGGTTTCAGGCCACGCTGCGCCGACATTCCGACCCGGCACCCGTGGCCGCGCCGGAATGAATCGTCAACCCTCACCTGTCGGACTTCGGGAAGCGAGCCATGTCGATCAGCCGTCGCAATCTTATCAAGTTGGGCGCCCTTGCCGGCGCCATCGGCCTGACCACGAGCCGGGCCTACTCTGCCGCGCTGCCAGGGCAAGGCGGCAAACCCCTGCGCATCCTCATCCTCGGCGGCACCGGCTTCATCGGCCCGCACCAGGTCCGTTATGCGCTGGCCCGCGGCCACCAGGTCACCGTATTCAATCGCGGCAAGCGCGAGGCCGATCTGCCGGCGGCAGTCGAGCACCTGAGGGGCGATCGTTCGGACGGCAGCCTCGACGCGCTCAAGGGGCGCGAGTGGGATGTCTGCATCGACAATCCGACCAGCACCCCGTACTGGGTTCGCGATGCCGGCAAGGTCCTCAAGGGCAAGGTCGGCCAATATGTCTTCGTGTCGACCATCTCGGTGTATGCGGACAACAGCCAACCGAACGCCGACGAAAATGCCGCACTCGAGAAATACGCCGGCAAGGACGTCATGAAGGAAACCCGCGAATCGATGCTGGCCGACCTGCGCCTGTACGGGCCGCTCAAGGCCGCCTGCGAGCGCGAAGCCGCGAAATGGTTTCCGGACATCACCACGATCGTGCGCCCCGGCCTGATCGTCGGGCCCGGCGATCCGACCGATCGATTCAGCTACTGGCCGGTGCGCCTGGCTCGTGGTGGCGAGGTGCTGGCGCCGGGCGACGGCAGCGATCCGGTACAGTTCATCGACGCTCGCGACCTGGCCGAGTGGATGATCCGCCTGGTCGAGTCACGCCGCTTCGGCACCTTCAATGCAACCGGGCCGGACTATCCGATGAGCACCGCGGCGATGCTCTACGGCATCCGCGCGACGAACGCCGCCGGTGCGCACCTGAACTGGGTGCCGACCGCGTTTCTCGAGGAACAGAAGGTCGCGCCATGGTCGGACATGCCGGTCTGGATCCCGGCCCAGGGCGATTCGGCCGGCTTTGCCTCGCGCAGCATCGTGCGTGCGCTCAAGGCCGGATTGAGCTTCCGCTCCCTGGCGACCACCGCCAGCGATACACTGGCCTGGTTCCGCACGCTTCCCGCCGAGCGCCAGGCCAAGCTCGGCGCCGGCGTCAGCGCCGAGCGCGAAGCCGAAGTGCTGGCCGCCTGGAAAAGCAAGGCGACCAAGAGCCCGGGATGAAATGGACGCCGAATCCGCCAGCGACGATGACCGCATCGATCCGACCATCCTCTGCAGCCATTGCGAGGCGGTCTGCTGCCGCCTGACCGTCTACGTCATGGCCGACGACCCCACCCCCGCCTATCTCGTAGACCAGGACGAACATGGCATGGACGTGATGCGCCGCCGCGACGACGGCTGGTGCACCGCGCTCGACCGCGAGACGATGCGCTGCACGATCTACCGCCTGCGTCCGCAGGTCTGCCGGGACTTCGCCATGGGCGGCGGCGATTGCCGCAGCGTGCGCGACAACGACCGCCGGCTGGCCCTGGCGGTGCTCTGAACGGCCCCGGTTCGCGCACGTTCTCGAATCGGCAGGGACTGCCAGCGCCCGCTTTCGACGGTATTCTTGTGCCTGGCAAGCATGGCCGGCCATCGGCGGCTGAGTGCAGCACGGGGAGGGAATGGCGAATCATGCGCGGGCGACTCGTTCTCTACGGCGCCATGCTCGCGGCCGGGACCGCCGTGCTGCAGTGGCTGGACTACCAGCGCCTGGCGCGCTCGCACTGGGAAGACATCTACATACTGCTCGTCGCCGCGGCCTTCCTGGGGCTCGGCGTGTTCGTCGGCGCACGCTTGTTCGGGCGGCATCGCAGCCTGCCGGACGACGGCAATCCGCAGGCCCTCGCTGCCCTCGGCATCAGTCCGCGCGAGCTGGAGGTGCTCAGGGAACTGGCCGCCGGCCTTTCGAACAAGGAAATCGCCCGGCGCCTCGAGGTCTCGCCGAACACAGTCAAGACCCACGTCACCCGGCTGTTCGAGAAATTGGGCGCAAGGCGCCGAACCGAGGCGATCCACCGCGCCCGCGAGCTCGGCATTGTTTCCTGATCGGTGATTTTCGGGTGATTTGTACCCGCTCACCCTTTCGGGCGATTGATCCCGCACCCGAACCGGCCGCCAATGGCGCCAGCGCAGCAACCGGAGAGACCCGATGGGCAAGACGATTCTGAAGTACGGGCTGATTGCAGGCATCATCGCCGGCCTGCCGATGTCCTACATGTGCATCGCGAGCAAGGACGAGCTGCCACCGAGCTGGGGCATGCTCGTCGGCTACCTGACCATGCTCGTCGCATTCAGCACGATCTTCATCGCGATCAAGCGCCAGCGTGATATCGAGCGCGGCGGCGTGATCCGCTTCTGGCCGGCCCTCGGAATCGGCCTCGGCATCAGTCTGATTGCCAGCCTGATCTACATGCTGGCCTGGGAAGCCGCCATGGCCATGACCGACATCGATTTCATCGCTGCCTACAGCCAGGCCATGATCGCCGAGCAGAAGGCCAAGGGCGCCAGCGCCGAGGCCATCGCCGCTCTCAGCGCCGAGATGGAGACGCTGGCCGTCAACTATGCCAATCCGCTGTTCCGGATGCCGATGACCTTCGCCGAGATCTTCCCGGTCGGTGTCCTCGTCTCGCTGGTTTCGGCCGCCCTGCTCTGCAATCGCCGCTTCCTGCCTGTCGTTCGCCGCTGAACCATTGTGGGAGGCGTACGCGGCGCATGGGCGAAATCGCCGCAGGTGCCGCGGTCGTCACCAACCGGCTCGACAAGGGCAGGTTTGATCGGGTGGTGCAGAACAAGGCAAACCGACGGTCCGCGCGATCAGGTGCTCAGCATCAACCGATTCGGACGCAATTGCGTCCGGCGCCCTTGGCCTTGTACAGGGCCTTGTCGGCCGCCTTGAGTACCTCGTCGGACTCGCGCGTCCTGGCATCGCGCTCGGCCAGGCCGATGCTGACCGTGAGCCTGACCTCGCCGGCACCCGCGCGGGTACTGTTCTTGCGCCCGCTGCGTCCCGAAGCGGCGCGCACGCGAATCGGCGTGGCCGCAATGCGCTTGCGCAGTTCCTCGCAGGCCTGTCTCGCCGTGCGGCTGCGCGCGCCGGTAAACAGTAGGCAGAATTCCTCGCCACCGTAGCGGAACGCGCTCGCACCACGGGTCGTCTTCAATTGTTCGGCCACCGCCTTCAGCGCACGGTCGCCCGCGGCGTGGCCATGGCGGTCGTTGAAGGTCTTGAAATGGTCGACATCGACCATGGCCACGGCATAGTCGCCGGAAATGCGTGCCAGCGACTCATCGAGCGCGCGCCGGTTCGGCAACCCGGCGAGTCCGTCGACGAAGGCCATGCGATAGGACGCGTGCAGGATCGCGACCAGGGCGATCAGCCCGGCAACGCAGAACAGGCTGCTGGCACCGTCTGCACGCATCACCGGCAACTGGGCGATGCCGACCACGATCAGCACGAGGCCCATGGCGAATTCCATGGCCGTGCGCTGGAACAACCAGCGCGAGAGGCACACCGCTGCGGCAAGCAGCACGATGCCGGCGGCGACCAGTCCGCGCTCCAGAGGCACCCAGCCGAGCGGAAACGCATCACGAAGTCCGGGCCAGACATGTGCCGGCGCGGCCAGGGTCAGCCAGGTCGCGATCGCCAATAGGCCGATCACGGCAAGGTTGCGGCGCGCCAGCAGCCGGCGTTCGGGCATGGCCGCGATCGCCAGCAGCAGCCATGGCGCGAACATGCGCATCGCCTCGATGCCGCGGTCGCCGCCAGCCCCCGAAGCCAGGCCGGCCAGGGCCAGCGCGGCGCAGCTCATGATGAGCAGCAGCATGACCGCCCGGTTACGGCGAAAGCCGAGCGCAAGCAACAAGGCCAGTCCGTTCAGCACAGGCGCCGCCAGGCCCGGCCAGAATTCCCCCGTCGTCAGCAAGCGTCCACTCCCCTGCAAAACTCCTCGTGCCGGGCTAGCTCATCAGCGCGTACGGACCGCCTCTCAGCAAGGCACGCTGGTAGGCCGGCCGGTCGTGGATGCGCTCGAGCCAGGCGCCGAGCCTGCCCTTGCCCTTCTTGAGCCCGCCGCGCGCGGCCAGGGCCTCGACCGGGAAGCTCATCTGGATATCCGCCGCGGTGAAGTGCCTGCCGGCAAACCAGTCACGGTCCCTCAGTTCGCTCTCGAGAAAATCCTGGTGGACCTTCAGCTGCGGGTTGACGAAGTTGGCCAACACCTTGTCGGCAATGCCGCGCGCGATCGGGCGCACGAAGAATGGCATCGGCTGCTTCGGAATCCGCGCGAACACGAGGCCCATCAGCAAGGGCGGCATCGCCGAACCTTCGGCGTAGTGCAGCCAGTAGGTGTAGCGCCGCTGCTCGGCGGTACCCTGTTCGGGCTTGAGTCGACCCTGGCCGGGGCCGTCGACGAGGTACTCGATGATCGCACCCGATTCGGCCACGGTGATGTCGCCGTCGCTGATCACCGGCGACTTGCCGAGCGGATGGATCTTGCGCAAGGCCGGCGGCGCCAGCATGGTTTTTTCGTCGCGCTCGTAGCGGATCACCTCGTAGTCGAGCTTGAGTTCTTCGAGCAGCCAGAGCACGCGCTGCGAGCGCGAATTGTTCAGATGATGGACCGTGATCATCGGGTTCGCCTTATAACCGGAAGTCTGCAGGGTTCGGACCCAAGTCATGTCTACACGCGAGCAGACGTGGCAAGCTTGTGCCCTGTTGCTTCAGGAGCGAAGCCTACACCGGAACGCCGGATGCGCGTGGCGGTGTGCGCTGCTTGACTGCATTGAATGCAATCCGCCGACAGACGACTCTCCACCTCCGGCTTCCAGGTCGACCTTGCCGATGCCCGCCAATCGCTACTTCCAGCTCGATGTCTTCACCCACCGCCCCGGCGGCGGCAATCCGCTCGGTGTCGTGGTCGGTGCCGATGACTGGAGCGATGCGGCCATGCAGGCGTTCGCCGCCTGGACCGAGATCGTCGAGACCACCTTCATGCTGCGTCCGTCCACGCCGGCAGCGAGCTACCGCCTGCGCATCTTCACGCCGACGCGCGAGATCGCGTTCGCCGGTCATCCGTCGATCGGCAGCGCGCACGTCGCCCTGCAATCCGGATTCGCCAGCGCGCACGAGGGGGTGCTGATCCAGGAGTGCCAGGCCGGGCTGCTGCCGATCCGCGTCGAAGGCCAGGCCGGCGAGCGTCGTCTCTCGATCCAGGCGCCCAAGGCCTCGATCCTCAAGACCGGCGTCGACAGCAAGAGCCTGCTCGGATCGACCCTGAGCAAGATCCGGCTCGGCGCGCTGCCGCCGGCCTTCGTAGAAGGCGGACGTCGCTGGTGGCTGGCCGAGTTCGCCGAGGAATGGGCATTGCGCGCCTGGCATCCCGATCATGCGGCGATCAAGAAGATCGCGCTCGACAGCGACAGCCTGGGCCTGTGCGTGTTCGCACGCAGCAAGGATTCGGACTACGACGTCGCCTTGCGAGCATTTCCGGCCGGGGTCGGTATCGTCGAAGACCCGGCCTCGGGTGCGGCCAACGGCCTGGTCGCGGCCTATATCGCCGCCGCCGAGCCGGACGGCCCGCTCGCACGCGGCTACACGGTCAGCCAGGGTCGTGAAATCGGCCACGATGCGCAACTCGACATCCGCATCGACGCCGATGCGACGGTCTGGGTCGGTGGCCAGACCCAGACCGTCATCGAGGGCGAGGTCGACTGGCCCAAGCGCTAGCCAAGAAGTGGCGGATATATGGGCGGCGGCGATGGATCTGCAGCCCGCAATGGTTCTGCCGCCCGGACTCCTGTTGATTCGGACCATAAGATTTAACTGTGGAGCCTCAAGGCTCAGCCAATCGACAACGGTTTGCCATGGGCGCAGCCCCGCAGGGCCGGAGTCGATCTCCGTTCGCCCTGAGCGTAGGCCTGCACGGCCGGAGTCGATCTCCGTTCGCCTTGAGCGTAGGCCCGCAGCGCCGGAGTCGATCTCCGTTCGCCCTGAGCGTAGGCCCGCAGGGCCGGAGTCGAAGGGTCGCTCGGGTCGATGCTTCGACTTCGCCTGCTGGCGCGAGCTACGCTCAGCTCGAACGGTTGTCGGTGGCCGAACGTCAGGACTGGTCAGGAATACGAATCAATCCAACGCGACTCCCGCCAACGGGAGCGAGAAGCATCGATACCGAAGAGCCAGCATCGCTCCCGAAGGCGCCTACGAGGCGCAGCGAATCCCAGGCACGGATTTCGCTGGCGTGTCCCTGGTATGCGCTTCGTTGTAGGAGCGGGTTCAGCCGCGATGCCTTTTGGTACCCGGCCTGCGCCGCCAGGCCCGCCGGCAACGGATCGCCTGCGCTCAACGGCGCCCGTGCTCGAGCCAGATCTCGAGGCCCTGCGCATTCAGTTCGATATCCGACGCCAGCAGTTCGCAGATGCGCGCTTCGCTAATCGCGCAACCGTGGGCCAGGGCGCGCTCGACATAGAGCGCGGCCAGGCGCTCCTTGATGCGCTCGTGGCGTTCGGGCTGGCCGTGCATCGATTCGGCGATGGCGACCATCGCGTCGATCTGTTCGAACAGGTCGCGACCGAGTCGCTCGACATCGACGACCCGGCTGTAGTGGGTCAGGAACATGGCCTGCGGGCGGAACAGCAGCATGCGCGCGATCGATCCCTTGAGTGCAACCGGATCGAACTGCACCGGCGTCGTCGTCGGCAGGATGAAGGCGCCCTTGTCGGTGTCGAACTCGCGATATGAGAGTCCGAAGGTGTCGCCCGGGAAGAAGGCCTGGCTGCGCGCATCCCAGACGCTGAAATGGTGGCGTGCATGACCCGGCGTATCGAGGCAGCGCAAGGCGCGACCGCCAAGATGGATCACCGCCTCGTCGCGGATCTCGAGCACGCGCTCGGCCGGCACCGGCACGAGTTCGCCATAAGTCCGCTGCACCTCCTCGGCGCCATACACCGAGGACGCGCTGGCGACCAGGCGGGCCGGATTGATCATGTGCGGGGCGCCACGCGGGTGCACGGCCAGCCGCGCATTCGGCAACTGGCGCATGATCTCGCCGGCGCCGCCGGCATGATCGAGATGGACGTGGGTGACGATCACGTAGTCGACGTCCTCGCGCCGCACGCCCTTGTTGTCGAGCTCGGCGAGCAGCCCCGGTATCGAATAATTGGTGCCGACGTCGATGAACGCGGCGCGGCCGTCCTCGACGATCAGGTGGCTGGCATCGAAGCAGGGGCGATGGAAACCCGTGTCGATGGCGGTGATGCCGTGTTCGAAATCCATGCGGGTGGCGATGACGTGGCCGGGAGGTCGCCCATGATCGCAGAGCGGGCCACGAAGCGAAACGCGGACACCGGTGCCAGCCCTCAGCGTGCGGCCTGACTTGCCGAGCGCAGGGCTGCACGCAGGCCGGCGGCAAGCTCGCGCGGATCGCTGCGCCGGACCTGGACCTCGGGGGTCCCGTGCCAGTCCGCACAGGCCTGGATGGCGCGGGCCACCGCGGCAATCCGGGCCTCGTCGGCCCTGACCCCGGGCTCCAGATGGATGCACTTGACCTCGAAACGGCCTTCCGCGCGATGCGCCTTGGCGTCGAGCCGACCGACCAGTTGCCCGCGATCGAGGATAGGCAGCACGAAATAGCCGAAGCGGCGTTTGGCCTCGGGCACATAGCACTCGATCGTATAGTCGAAGCCGAACATCACGCTGGCCCGCGCACGGTCCCAGACCACGGGATCAAACGGCGACAGCAGGGTGCTATAGGTCGCCCGCAAGCGGCCCGCGGCCGCCTTTGACAAGGCCTGCGCATGATCGGGATGGACATATGCTGGCTGCTCCCAGCCTTCGACTTCAACCCGAATCAACGCGCCCGATTCGACCAGCGGCTCGAGCTCGCTGTCCTTGTGCCTGCGCCCAGTGCGGTAGTAGTCGGCGATCCAGCGTGCCTGGCTGATCCCGAGCGCTTTGACCGATTCGAGGATCAGGCGGCGGGCGACATCGGCCGGCGCCACCGATCCGAATTCCGCGATCCGTGCCATGCGCGCCAGCACGCGCTCGCTGAGGTCGTAGACGCGCTGGAAACGCTCGCGCCGCGCCACCATCAGCTCGCCGCGAGCGAACAGCGCCTCGAGCCAGCGCTTTTCGTCCTTCCAGCCCCACCAACCGGTCTGCGGGCGCTGCGTGCCCTCGAAATCCGAGGTCCTCGCCGGCCCATGCTGGCGGATGTGCTCGAGCACTGCGTCCATGCCGGCGCGCTGCGCATCGTGTGCGCGCACGGCGTGCTTGTCCGCCCAATGCCCGGCTCGGCCGCCCTGCTCGCGGTGCGCGCGATGCAGGGCATAGGCCGAGCTCGGCACGAAGCACGCCTCGTGCGACCAGCATTCGAAGATCTCGCCGCGTTCGAGGGCCTCGCCGAGCCAGTCGGACGGATAGGCGCCGAGGCGCGAAAAAAGCACGAGATAGGGACTGCGTGCGACCACGTGGATGGTGTCGATCTGCAGCAACTGCATGCGTTCGATGGTCGCCAGCAGGCGCTTGCGACTGGCTCCCGGTGCCGGCTTGCCGAGCAGGCCCTGGGCTTCGAGGTGCAGATTGCGCGCCTGCTGCAGGCTGAGGTTCATGGGCATTCTTTCGGCAGTGTCAGGTGCCGATGATGCGGACGCACTTCGGTTCAGGGCAATGCCGGATCGAAACCGTCTATGAAGATCAGGTCGTCGAGTTCGGCCGCGCCGATGTCGCAGCGCGCCGCCTGCGGCCGCGGCACGCCACGCGCATCGGTCTCTTCGCAGGCACCGGCGCTGCCGGTTGGCGCAGGACTGCCGCGTTCCACGGCGGGGCTGGCGGCGGTCGGCAGGAAAACCTCGACGGTCCCGCCATACAGGGCGAAGGGCTGCAACAAGGGATTGATCGGCTGGGCCGGATTGCCGGTCTGGTCGCTGGCCTGGGCATTGCCGAGAACGCAGACATTGCCGAGGTTGCCAATCAGGTTGTGGCCGGCGGAATCGAAGGCGCCGCCACCGCTCACGCAGTCCGGATTGAGCAGCGCGCTGCCACCGAGGCTCAGGTCGACATTGCGCGCAATGATGCTGTTCGCGATCGTCACGCTGGCGCGGATATCGATGGCGCCGTCACCGCTGTCGTCGAAATCGCTGTCCGCGATGTTCTGGCTCGCAGTGACATTGTTCAGGGTTGCCGCCGCGCCGAACACGGCGGCCGAACCGGACCCGGTACTGGTGTTCGAGTCGAAGGTGACGTTGCGAATGCTGGCGACTCCCGAGGCCGAGGTCCATATGGCCCCGCCCTCATCGGCATCGTTGGCGTGGAATACCGAGCGATCGACATCAAGCAGGCCGAACGAGGCGATTCCGGCACCCTGGCTCGCCGCATTGCCGGTGAATGACACCGACGAAACGCTCAGGTCGACGTCCTCGCGATTGAGTATCGCGCCGCCCAGCGCGCCGCCGCCATTGCGGATGGTTACTCCGGAAATGCCGACCACGATCGTCTGACCAGCCCCTGGCGGGCCGAGATCGAACACGCGGTCCTCGCGATCGCCGCGGATCCGGGCCACGTCGGCGCCGGGACCGACAATGCTCAGGCTGCTGCGCACATCCAGATCGCCACTGGCATTGGCGTCCTCGTTGGCGCCGGCGATATCGAACCGGTATTCGGCCGCGGCGAGAATGATCGAGTCGACGCCATTGCCGGCCGTGCAGCCGTTGAAGGCGGAATCGAGATTGGCCGCCGTGATCGCTTCGCGCAGGCTGCACTGGCCATCGGCCGCAATGGTGTCGTCGGTCGTGGTGACGTTGATGGTGGCGGCGCAGGCGTCTCCGACGAGGCCGAGACTGAACATAACCATGGGAAAACGCATGATCGAGCCCCAGATTTCGTGACGAGCCACGATCATGCTTTCGGCAAGCAGAATCAAGCCCGATCTTGTTCAGGTCCGAGCGGGGTCGTTCCGCCCGCATCGGTACATCGTGCAATAATTGGGCGATATCCTGTGCCGAGGCGCCAGTTTCGGCCGCCAAACCCTCAACGGAGAACGTCCATGTCCGGCATCGTCATCGTCGGCGCCAAGCGCACCGCCATCGGTTCATTCCTCGGCCAGTTCACCGGCGTCCCCACACCCACGCTCGGGGCCACGGCGATCAAGGCCGCCCTCGAGCAGTCCGGCATACCGGCCGCCGACGTTTCCGAGGTGATCATGGGCTGCGTGCTGCCAGCCAATCTCGGCCAGGCGCCGGCCCGCCAGGCCTCGCTCGCCGCCGGCCTGCCCAAGTCGACCGGCTGTACCACGATCAACAAGGTCTGCGGCTCGGGCATGAAGGCGATCATGCTCGCCCACGACCTGATCAAGGCCGGATCGGCCAGCATCGTCGTCGCCGGCGGCATGGAATCGATGACCAATGCCCCGCACATGCTGCCCAATTCGCGCACCGGCAACCGCTACGGCAGCTTCGAGGCGGTCGACCACATGGCCTGGGACGGCCTGACCAACCCCTACGACGGCCGGTCAATGGGCGTGTTCGCCGAAGCCACGGCCGACAAGTACGGGTTCAGCCGCGAGGAACAGGACGCCTTCGCCACCGAATCGGTCAAGCGTGCCCAGGCCGCCATTGCATCCGGCGCCTTCGCCGATGAAATCGTCCCGGTCACGGTCAAGACCCGCAAGGGCGACGCCGAGTTCGCCACCGATGAACAGCCGGGCAAGTCCGACATCGCCAAGATTCCGACCCTGAAGCCCGCCTTCCGCAAGGAAAACGGCACGGTTACGGCAGCCAGCTCGTCGAGCATCTCCGACGGCGCGGCGGCCGCCATCGTCATGTCCGCCGACGAGGCGAGCAAGCGCGGGCTCAAGCCGCTGGCCCGCATCGTCGGCCATGCGACACTTTCGCAGGAGCCGGAATGGTTCACCACCGCGCCGGTGGGTGCGATCCGGAAGCTGCTCGAGCAGGTCGGCTGGAAGGCCGACGAGGTCGATCTCTACGAAATCAACGAGGCCTTCGCGGTCGTGGCCATGGCGCCGATCCGCGAACTCGGCATCGCGCACGCCAAGGTCAATGTGCACGGCGGCGCCTGCGCGCTCGGCCATCCGATCGGCGCATCGGGTGCGCGCCTCGTGGTCACCCTGATCAACGCCCTGCGCAAGCACGGCGGCAAGCGCGGCGTGGCCTCGCTGTGTATCGGCGGCGGCGAAGCCACTGCGATCGCCATCGAACTGGCGTAATCTAGTAGCTTGCGGTTCATGGACATATCCCGATCATGTCCATGACCCGACCGGAAAAGCCAGGCCTCCACGTGCCCGGTCACGGAAGTTGCCAACGCGGCGGGCAATGCTCCGACCACCCTGAAACGCCGCTATCAATTCGAGGGGACATCATGAAACTCAACCGGATTCTTCTGGCTTCGGCACTGACACTGGCCCTGGGCGCCTGCGGCAATGACGCGCAGAAGAGTGCTCAGGAAGCCACCGATGCCGCCAACAAGGCCGCGATGGAAGCCGCCGCCGCAACGCAGAAGGCCGCTGACGACGCAGCCGCAGCAGCCAAGCAGGCCGCCGACGCGACCAGTGCAGCGGTCGACTCCGCCGCCGCCACGACCATGGATGCTGCAGCCGATGCCACCCAGGCCGCCGCCGATACGGCCAAGGATGCCGGCGAAGCGATGGACAACGCCGCCGACAAGATGAAGGACGCCGCCGAAGAGAAAAAGGATGCGGCCGAGGAAAAGAAGGACGACGCCGAGAAGCATTGATTCCGGCTTTCCACGCTGTGCCAAACCGGCCGCCCAGTGCGGCCGGTTTCGTTTCTGCAACCTGAGGTTGGCAGGGCGCGGCCGGCTGTGCTCTGATCACCCCCTACGCCGTTGCCTGCACCGCTCGCCCATGCCCCGTATCCACTCGCTGATCGATCCGCGCTCTCCCGACTTTGCGGCCAATGACGCGCATCTGCGCAGCCTTGTCGAGGATCTTCGCCAAGAGCTGCTGAAAACCTCGCTCGGTGGCGGCGAGAAGGCGCGCAACAAGCACACCGAGCGCGGCAAGCTGCTGCCACGCGAGCGCATCCGCGCCCTGCTCGATCCCGGTTCGCCGTTCCTCGAACTGTCGCCGCTGGCTGCCCATGGCATGTACGACGGCGCGGCGCCCTGCGCCGGCCTGATTACCGGCATCGGCCGGGTGCGTGGCCAGGAAGTCGTCGTTGTCGCCAACGATGCAACGGTCAAGGGCGGCACCTATTTCCCGATGACCGTGAAAAAGCATCTGCGCGCCCAGGAAGTCGCGCTCGAGAATCGCCTGCCCTGCGTCTACCTGGTCGATTCGGGCGGCGCGTTCCTGCCCCTGCAGGATGAGGTCTTCCCGGACCGCGAACACTTCGGGCGTATCTTCTACAACCAGGCACGCATGAGCGCGCTCGGCATCGCTCAGATCGCCGTGGTCATGGGCTCCTGCACGGCCGGTGGCGCCTATGTGCCGGCCATGAGCGACGAGACCATCATCGTCAAGGAACAGGGCACGATCTTCCTTGGCGGCCCGCCCTTGGTGAAGGCGGCGACCGGCGAAGTGGTCGATGCCGAATCGCTCGGCGGCGCCGACGTGCACACCTCAGTATCGGGCGTGGCCGACCATTTCGCCGAAAGCGACACCCATGCACTGGGTATCGCGCGCGACCTCGTCGCCAACCTCAATCGCAGCAAGCGCATCCCGCTCGCCGTGCTCGAACCGCGCGAACCGGCCTATGCCGCCGAGGAGATCTACGGCATCGTGCCGCGCGAATCGCGCATCCCGTTCGACATCCGCGAATTGATCGCACGCATCGTCGACGGTTCCGAATTCACCGAGTTCAAGGCCCGCTACGCGAAGACCCTGGTCACCGGTTTCGCCCACATCCACGGTTACCCGGTCGGCATCGTCGCCAACAACGGCATCCTGTTCGCCGAATCGGCGCTGAAGGGTGCGCACTTCATCGAACTCTGCAACCAGCGCAACATTCCGCTGGTGTTCCTGCAGAACATCACCGGCTTCATGGTCGGACGCAAATACGAGAATGCCGGCATCGCCAAGGACGGGGCCAAGATGGTCACCGCCGTGGCCTGCTCGCACGTGCCCAAGTTCACAGTCGTCATCGGCGGCAGTTTCGGCGCCGGCAACTATGCGATGTGCGGGCGTGCCTATGGCGCGCGCTTCCTCTGGATGTGGCCGAACTCGCGGATCAGCGTCATGGGTGGTGAGCAGGCCGCCAGCGTGCTGGCCACGGTCAAGCGCGACGGCATCGAAGGCGCCGGCAAGACCTGGACAGCCGAAGAGGAAGCGGCGTTCAAGGCGCCCATCCGCGAACAGTACGAACACCAGGGCCACCCCTACTACGCCAGTGCCCGGCTCTGGGATGATGGCGTCATCGATCCGATCGATACGCGCCGCGTGCTCGGCCTGGCCATCTCGGCGTCGCTCAACGCGCCGATCGAACCGGGCCGGTTCGGCGTCTTCCGCATGTAGCCTTGCGGCGTCACTGCGCAGGCCGGAGCCCGACGAAGTCGGCACCGAATCACGCTTCGGCCCGGGCTGCCACGGCACCGACATCCGCCCTGGGTCAGTACGGCGCGCGGAATCGAACGAATATCTTAAGGAAAATCAATTGTCTGGAAGATTTTCTTCAACCCGGTTGCAGATCCTTTTTGCGCTCATACTGTTGCCCGCATTGGCTCGCAGTGCCGACGCCGCCGAGTCGGTGCCAGCCTGGTTGCAGACCCGCGACAGCAACCCGTTCGCGCTGGCCACCGGCCTGCCGCTGGCCCCTGTCGCACCCATGGCCGGCCACTGGCAGATCGACGCCACAGTGGGCATCTCCAACACCGAACTGCAGCAGTTCGGAACCGGCAGCAACCTGCTGTTCGATGCCGAGTCGCGTGAAACGCGCCTCAGCGTGGCCTACGCCTTCAGCGATCGCTGGAGTCTTCGCGCCTCGCTCAGCCAGTTCTGGATCGGCGCAGGTTTCTTCGATCATCCGATCGAGCGCTTTCACCGCGCTTTCGGATTCGACAACGGCGATCGCGGGCTACTGGCCACGCAGGCACCGGTGGTCGAAGTGCGCCGCGATGGTGAACTTCTCTATGCCCTCGATCGCGGCCAGTCCGGCCTTGGTCCGCTGCTGATCGACCTGACCCGAAGCTGGCGCCTTGCCGGCGGCGGCAGCACGGGAGTAACCCTCGGCACCAAACTGTCGACCGGCAGCCGTTCGCGCCTGAGCGACAGCGGCGGCACCGATGGCTCGCTTGGCGCTTTCGTCCTGTTCCCGGCTGGCGAACGCCTTGCTATCGGCCTGCGTGCCGGCGTCCTCGTGCAGGGCGCCAATCGACTGCTCGGTGACAGCGCACACACGCTCGTGCCGTTCGCCAGCGCCCTGCTCCGCTACCGGCTCGGCGAACACTGGAGCGCCGTGCTGCAGTCCGACGCGCACGGCCCGCTGTATCGCGAGCTGCCGGACTTCCTTGGCAGCCCGGCCAACCAGTTCAATTTCGGCCTGTCCCGACGAGTCGGCGAAACCGGCGCGTTCGAAGTCACCCTGGCGGAAGATCTGCCGGCGCTGCATACCAGCGACGTTGCGATCAACCTCGGCCTCAGGTTCGATCTCGCACACTGACGGCGAGTGCCGATATGGCGACATCACGCCGCGGCCCGTGGCGCTTTGAACTCGCGGGCCCGTGCACATGTCGATGAGAGGTAGCGCACGGCTTGCGCATGCGCGCTGCCGCCGACCGGTCTTCGCCTGGAGTATGCCCATGATCCGCAACCTGCTCGTCGCCGGCTGCCTGCTGTTCGCGACCTCGCCGGCCCTCGCCGCCTGCTCGATCGACATCGACGGCAACGACGCCATGCAGTTCGACACGAAATCCATCGAGGTGCCGAAGTCCTGCGAAACCTTCACGATCAACCTGAGCCATTCCGGCAAGCTCGGCAGAAGCGTGATGGGCCACAACTGGGTGCTGGCGAGAACGCGCGACGTGCGCAACATCGCCAACGACGGCATGGCTGCCGGCCTCGAGCACAACTACCTCAAACCCGACGACGACCGGGTCATCGCCCACACCAGCGTCATCGGCGGAGGCGAGAAGACCTCGGTCACCTTCGCCGTGAGCCAGCTCGACGCGGACGGCGACTACACGTTTTTTTGCTCCTTCCCCGGCCACTGGTCGGTCATGAGAGGCACGCTCAAGCTGGTCCAGACCGCCGAGTGACTCGGATTTCCCGGATCGATATGGGAGAATCGCCGCGCTGCCGGTTTCCACCGCGGCCCCGTAGCTCAGCTGGATAGAGCGTCCCCCTCCTAAGGGGAAGGTCGTACGTTCGAATCGTATCGGGGCCGCCATTTCCTTGCGTCGCGTGCAACGCAGCGCAGGCGCCTCGGCAAGTGTGCAGCGCAGGCATGCCGACCAACAGGGCACCGTCAGCCGGCAAGCGGGCCACGCGTTTTCACTCCTGCTGGCATTGCGACCCGGCTCAGTCGCGCTGGCGAGGACCCGGCCGTGTTCCCGGCGGCCGTGCGCGCAGTTGGTCGAACCAGGCGGACGCTTGCTACAAGCCAGGCTCGATCACCGGAGACCTCCGCCTTGACGCCGTCATTGCCATGCGGCCAAAGCCGGCAGTGCCCGCGCTATCCTCGCCAGTTCGCATGGGCGTTCCAGAAGGCGACGCTGCGCCGGTAGGCCTCGCGATCGAGCGCCACGCCCGAGCCGCCCTGTTCGACGCCGAGGGCATTGCGCATCATTGTGATCGGGGCCATCGGGATTTCCTCGGGCTCGGCGGTGTACAGGCAGCCGACGATGCCCCACTCGGCCGCGATCGGCGTGCCCTCTTTGGCCAGTTGTTCGCGGCTGTACAGTATCGGGATCAGGAAATCGGCGACGGGCGGCTCGACCCCCTCGAACCAGCGCACCAGCACCGGCAGTTCCTCCGTGCTGCGCGCTTCGTAGGCCGAGCGCAGGCAGTGGCGATTCCCGTCGCTGATCGGCAGCGCGATGCAGCGCGTCGACGTCCAGTTGCGATGGACATGCAGCTTGCAGAAAGGGGCATAGCCATCGAGGACCCTGAGCGGCGACTCGTCGTTGAGACGGCGCTCGAAGGCTTTCGGGCTGCAATCCTGGATGGTGTTGGCGCGCGGGACGCGAGGAAACAGCCGGGTCCGGGCGAATTCGGTGAGGACGATCGAGGTCATGTGATGCAGGGCATGCCGTTGTGTGTCGGTATCAAAGCATATCGAGGCTGACGCCACTCGACGAGGATTCCGGCATTGCATCCTGAGAAAGAGTCTGCGCAGTCGTGCGTAATCCGGCAGATGGCAACAGCCTGCCGCCCACGGCGCGCTGTTCTACTCGACGCCGATCCAGTCGACAGCGAGACGAAAGGGCCCTTCACGCCGATCGGCGATCAGCAGTCCGATCTCGCGAACGCTCGATGGCTCGAAGGGCGGGCCGCCCAGTGGCGTCCCGCGCAGGCTTGGGGTCAGGGTGTCGAGGCCGACATGGACAATTTGCCATTGTCCTGCCTGCGTGCTGAATGTGGCCCCGTAGGAAACCGGCTTGCCATCGACGCTGGCATCCGTGGCCAGCCTCAGTTGATAGTCGCGACCGTCTCCGCACACCCTGAGCACCATCTCTATGGCCTGGCCAAGGTCGTAACAAGCGCCGCGCGCACGCACAGAAGAAAATCCACCGTTGTTGGCAAGCGACAGCATTCCGGAAAAGTGCAACTGGCCATCGACGACAGCGGCACTCCCGATCGAGAGCCCACCCATGACGCCGTCATTGACGGCGACCCAGGCCGGCTCGGTCGGATCTCCCGCGAACTGCATCATCCGGCGCATGTGCGACTTCGATTCATGGACGCCATCAGACCAGCCAGCCCATGTTGGGTATGGCATGCCAGGTCACGCAGCGAGGTTCGCCGATCCGCGGCACGCGGTGCACCTTAGCGCAGCAGCGGCAGCAGGCCGATCAGGCCGACGATGATCAGGTAAATCGCCACGACATAGTTGAGCAGCCGCGGGACGATCAGGATAAGGATGCCGGCGATCAGGGCTAGCAGGGGCTGGGCCGCGATGTGAATATTCATGCCTGGGTTCTCCGATGGGAAAGACGGCGCGGTCTTAGCGCATTTCAAACGTGGACGAGGTATAGCTGAAGCTGCCTGAATGCACCGAGAGCGCACGCACGGGCATCACGCCACGTCGGCAATGCCACATGAAGGCGGATGGCCATGCGCGGTGCGGTCGCATCGCCAGCCGCGCCCCGCCTCGATGAAAACCTGACCGCCGGCCCAGGAACAGGGACAATGGCGACCACGACGCCGGCAGCCCGGCCACGGAGATCCACCCCTGAGCAGCCAATCACTCGACCCGCGTGGCCTTGTCGCCGCCACTGTTGCATTCGCCATCTGGGGGCTGATGCCACTGTACTGGCATCTGCTCAAGATGGTGCCTTCGCTGCAGATCATCACCCACCGCATCATCTGGAGCGCGCTGATGGTCGGTGGCTGGCTGCTATGGCGATACGGTCGCGGCTGGTTGCGCGAAACCCTGCAGCAACCGCGGGCGAGCTGGATGCTCGCGCTGTCGGGCGCACTGATCGCCGTCAACTGGGGGCTGTATATCTGGGCGGTGAACGCGGGTCACGTGGTCGAAACCAGCCTCGGCTATTTCATCAACCCGCTGTTCAACGTGGTGCTCGGTGTGTTCCTGCTCGGCGAGCGCCTTAATCGCGCGCAATGGACATCGGTCGCAATCGCTGCAGCGGGCGTGCTCTGGCTGACCTTCAACTACGGCAGCTTTCCGTGGATAGCCCTGGCCCTGGCCTGTTCGTTCGGCCTGTACGGGCTGATACGCAAGATCGCTGCCGTACCGCCCGTGCGCGGCCTCGGCGTCGAAAGCGTGTACCTGTTCCTGCCGGCGCTCGGATTCCTGCTTTGGTCCGAAAGCAACGGCCAGGGCGGGTTCATCGCATCCCCGGCAGCAGGCGGCTGGGGCCTGCAGGCCGGGATCCTGCTCGTCTTCGGCGGCGCCCTGACCGCCATCCCGCTGATTGCGTTTGCCGAGGCGGTGCGACGGATTCCGTTCTCGGTTGTCGGCCTGATGCAATACATGGCCCCTACCCTGCAACTGCTCTGCGGCGTGCTGGTCTTCGGCGAACCGTTCGGCCGCGACCGCATGATCGGCTTCGCCTTGATCTGGGTTGCACTGGCGCTGTTCGCGAGCGACGGCATTTTGCGTTCGCGACTCCGAACCGCCTAGCGCAGTCGACGGATCGGGAGTCTTCGCAGGCAACGTCGCCGGCACATGTCGCGCGCGCGTCCCGACATCATGACCGGCAGACAGCAGGTTCACCGCCTCGAGCTGCCAGGCGCTTTCCTGACGTGGCCGACGCCTCGCGGTGCGGGCTATCCATCAAGCCCAGCTCGACCGGAACGATGAATGCCCGCTTGACGGCATCGTCGATGTTTATTTTGCATGCATGTTCACTTCGGCAGTCTGGTTTGCAGCGGAACCGATTGGGTGCACCGGCCGTTGGTTGCTGGCGCATACCAGTGCAGGATCCGTCCCATCACAAAGGAGAATTCGCATGAACGAAGATCGCATTCAGGGAAAATGGAAGCAGTTGAAGGGCAGCATCCAGGAGAAGTGGGGCAAGCTGACGAACGACGACCTCGATGTCGCCGAAGGCAATACCGAATACCTGGCAGGCAAGATCCAGGAGCGCTATGGCATGGCCCGCGACGAAGCCAAGAAGGCAGTCCGGGAATTCGAGGACTCGCTGTAGTCAGCAGTGTTGTCCGAATGTGAGCGATGGAAGCCCCGCGGATGCGGGGCTTCCGTTTCTTCATCCCGGGTGATCCATCGGTCCCGAGGTTGATCGCCCGGAATAGCCGCCTTCTCCCGATCCGCGCGCTCGCCAACACGAACAACAATGGGATTCGGTTGGTATCCGGTCCACAGATGCAGCCGCAGCTTCGGGCACTCTCTTCCCCTTGCTCCAGTGGTGTCCAGGTCAATTCAATCGCAGGCCACGATCCGCTTGCCCGCATCGTCAGAATCCACGAGCGTGACCCCGCGCTGAAATCGCCGTGGTGGGTTAACTATATCTATCCAGATTGGGTTAGCATGGGGACGATCCAAGCTCGGAGGCAGGCCACGTGAACCGCCCAGGAATCCTTCTCGTCGCGGCGACTTGCAGCTCGGCGATTGCCGCGCTGACCGTGCCGTGCCCGGCCTCGGCCGAATTCGCATTCCTCGACTCAGGTTCATCGCCCGCCGGCGACAAGCCCGCCGGCATGGTGGTCGCGGACTTCAATCATGATGGTCGTCCCGACGTGATTGCCGCACGCGATTACACTTCCTCCGTGTCGGTTCTTCTCGGCAGCGGTACAGCGCAGTTCGCACCACCCGTCAGCTATGCCTCGGCTCCCGATGGGCGCATTTTCCACCACCCACAGCCACTGGCGACCGGCGATTTCAATGGCGATGGCAAACCCGACTATGCCGTCACGAGCCAGTATGGCGGCCCGTTCTATGTGTCCGTCGCGCTTGGCGTCGGCAATGGAACATTCCTGGCCCAGACCCTCCAGCAGGCCGGCACCTGTCCGACCTCCGTTGTCGCGGTCGACACCAACCACGACGGCAAGCTGGACCTCATCACGACCAATTCGGAAGGCAGCAGCATTTCGGTGCTGCTCGGAAACGGCAACGGGACCTTTCAGGCACGAACCGAGTTCGACTCCGGCGACTCGCCGATTTCCAATGTTTCGGCCGACTTCAACGGCGATGGCCACGCGGACATCGCGCAGGTCAGTTGGGGCGTAGGACGCCTGACCATTCTTCTCGGCGCGGGGAACGGCCAGTTCGGCGCTCCGACGCACTATACGGTGGGAGCCAATCCCCGCTCACTCGTCGCCGCCGATTTCGATCACGACGGAATTGTGGACATCGCCGTGGCCAATGGCGAGGGCGCCTCGATCTCGGTCGTCAAGGGTTATGGGGACGGATCATTTGCGCCCGCCATCGAGTACCCGCTTTCGAGTGCGGGATGGGTCGACTCGGAACCCAATTCGATCGTAGCCGCGGACCTGGACGCCGACGGCAACCTAGATCTCGCGGTCGCCGACTTTCGCATGGGCACGGTCGAGATCTTCCGCGGCAGCGCGAACGGAATCTTCGGGCTGCCGCAGATCATTCCGCTCGGAACGTCCCCTTCGACGATCGCCGCCGCAGACTTCAACGCCGATGGCAGCCCGGATCTTGCCGTCCTCGACTATGAATCGGGCAGCCTTTCCGTTCTGATCAATGATGTCCTGTTCAACGGCAGCTTCGATTAGCGCCCCGGCGAATCGTCCGCGATAAAGGGCGCGGGACCGATCCTCGCCCTGTTCCGGTGACTGCACATCATCGTCATTGTCGTTCCGCGGCGCGGATCAGCGCCTCGCGAATGACGACCGCCTGGTTCCGCGTTTCATTTCGCGCCCCATAGACCAGGGTCAGCACGCCACCGTCGGCCGCGCGAAGCAGGCCCGCAAGCTGCTGACGTTGCGCTGGCTCGTCAAGCCAGGCGCCATAGCGCTGCCGGAATTCGTCCCAACGCTCCGGCTTGTGGCCGAACCACTGGATCAGAGCCGCTTCGGGAGCGAGCTCGCGGGCCCATTCGTCCAGTTTCAATGCAACCCTGCTCCGACCACGCGGCCAGTAGCGGTCGACAAGGACGCGGTAGCCGTCATTCGCGCCGGGATCGTCGTAGGCGCGTCGCAGGCGGATGTCAGGCACGGCTCGATGGGCTGGGCGGGTCATCGAAATACTCCTGTGGGCTCCCCGAACAGGCAACGTACGCGGCTTCGCAACGTGGGCAGCAAGGCGTCCTCGAACCACGGGTTGCGCTTGAACCATGCGATGTTGCGTGGCGAGGGGTGCGGCAAGGGCAGATAGCGCGGCACGAAACGCGCATACCCGGCGACCGTGGCACCGACGCCGGCATCGGCGCGCGCTCCGAGGAAGTGTCGCTGTGCGTACTGGCCGATCAGCAAGGTCAGTTCGACATCGGGCAGGCTCGCCAGCAGCCGGTCGAGCCAGAGTTCGGCGCATTCGCGCCTCGGCGGAAGATCTCCGCTGCTGCCCTTGCCGGGATAGCAGTAGCCCATCGGAATGATGGCGACGCGCTGCGGATCGTAGAACGTTTCACGGTCGATTTGCAGCCAGTCGCGCAGGCGATTGCCGCTGGCGTCGTCCCAGGGAATGCCACTGGCATGGACGCGCGCACCGGGAGCCTGGCCGATGATCAGCAGGCGTGCGCCAGCGCCGGCCTGGACGATCGGGCGCGGCCCGTGTGGAAGCTGGCTCGCGCAGTGGCGGCAGGCCCGCACTTCGGCAAGCAGCCTGTCGAGCGGTTCGTCGATTCGCTTCCGTTCAGTACCTTGCACGCCTGTCGTGTTCGCCATGCCTGTCCGGATACACTCATTCTGCCCGCAGCGCCTCGATTCGCGCCTGCGCTCCAATCAACCTTGCCCGCCCGTCAGCGGCCTGGTTTGCATTGTCCATGAGCCTGGCCGGCCTACCCTGGTTCGCTGGCAGAAGCGCTCCCTTGCCCAGGCCATGCGCAGGGTTTCGGACCTTGCGTCGGCCGCAGTTCCGGGCGCAATGGTTTCAGCCGGAACCATTTTGCTCTATCCTGTCCGGCTGCATTCAGGGCTTTGGACCCGCTTGCTGCGCCGCCTATTGCATCGAAACGCCCGCGACCGTGCATGGCCTGCAGGTCCGGGCCAGGCCCCGTCGCTTGCGAATGCCCGATTCAGCCCAATCTTCGCGCGGCAGGCCGGCGCCCCACATTCAAACCAACTCTGGAGACTCCATGTCCGCTGACATTCTCAAGGCCCTCGGCCTCGACAAGACCAATTCCGGCTCCTACCTCGGCAAGGGCGAATGGTCGAAGACCACGAGTGCTGGTGTCGTGCAGTCGGTCAATCCTGCCACCAACGAAGTGATTGCCGAGGTCCACGCCTCGAGCCAGGCCGACTACGACACGATCGTCAAGCGCGCCCAGGAAGCCTTCGAAATCTGGCGCACGACGCCGGCGCCGCGTCGTGGCGAAGCGGTGCGCCTGTGCGGCGAAGCGCTGCGCAAGCACAAGGACGCGCTCGGCTCGCTGGTCGCACTCGAGATGGGCAAGATCAAGCCCGAGGGCGACGGCGAAGTGCAGGAGATGATCGACATCGCCGATTTCGCCGTCGGCCAGTCGCGCATGCTCTACGGCTACACGATGCACTCCGAGCGCCCGGGTCACCGCATGTACGACCAGTGGCACCCGCTCGGCCTGGTCGGCATCATCAGCGCCTTCAATTTCCCGGTCGCGGTCTGGGCCTGGAACGCGTTCCTGGCCACGGTCTGCGGCGACATCTGCATCTGGAAACCGTCACCGCGCACACCGCTGACCGCTATCGCGACGATGAAGATCTGCAACGAGGCGCTCAAGGGCGCCGGCTTCCCGGATCTGTTCTTCCTGTTCAACGACGCCGGCACCGACCTGGCCAAGGCCTTCGTCGACGACCGCCGCATCCCGCTGATCAGCTTCACCGGTTCGACCAGGGTCGGTCGCGCGGTCGGCGAGCGCGTCGCCCAGCGCATGGGCCGTAGCCTGCTCGAGCTTGGCGGCAACAACGCCATGATCGTCGACGAGACGGCCGACCTAAAGCTGGCCCTGCCGGCGATCGTGTTCGGCGCGGTCGGCACGGCCGGCCAGCGCTGCACGACGACGCGCCGACTGTTCGTGCACGAGTCGATCCACGATGACGTGGTCGCCTCGGTGGTCAAGGCCTACAAGCAGGTCGAAGGCAAGATCGGCGACCCGACCGATGCCAAGACCCTGATGGGCCCGCTCAACAGCCCGGAAGCGGTCAAGCATTTCCTGGAAGCAATCGACAAGGCCAAGGCCGCCGGCGGCACGATCGCGACCGGCGGAACGGCGAAGGAAGGCAAGGGCAATTTCGTCCTACCGACCGTCGTGACGGGACTAAAGAACAGCGATGAAGTGGTGCAGACCGAGACCTTTGCGCCGATCCTCTACGTCATGAAATTCAAGACTCTCGACGAGGCGATCGCCATGCAGAACGCCGTGCCGCAGGGTCTTTCCTCGGCAATCTTCACGCAGAACGTCAAGGCTGCCGAACGCTATCTGTCGGCGGTCGGATCCGACTGCGGCATCGCCAACGTCAACATCGGCACCTCGGGTGCCGAGATCGGCGGCGCCTTCGGCGGCGAGAAGGAAACCGGCGGTGGCCGCGAGTCCGGTTCGGACGCCTGGAAGGTCTACATGCGCCGCCAGACCAACACGATCAACTACTCCGACGAACTGCCGCTGGCCCAGGGCATCAAGTTCGAGTTCTGATCAAAGCGAAGCCCGCGCGGGAAAATGGGACCGGTCGCCCAGGCGGCCGGTTTTTTTTTGCCCTCGCCGGCGGTGCCTGCGAGTCAGTGCTGAAATCGGTTGACCTCGCCATCGTCATGGCCTGGGTCAAAAGCCGGCCCGTGCAATCTTTCGCCTTCCCGGATCTGCGAGAAATCGTCCCGCGCGCGTTGACGTTCGCCCGAGACTAAGGGGCGGGCGCGTTTGCGCCGTCGCTCCTCAGCGGACGCTCGATCTGCATCAAATCGCCGGGCTGGCAATCCAGCGCATCGCAGATGGCCAGCAGGGTCGAGAAGCGAATCGCCCTGGCCTTGCCGCACTTGAGGATCGACAGATTCGCCAGCGAAATGCCGACCCGCTCGGACAGATCGGTCAAGGTCATTCTTCGCTGCAAGAGCAGGAGATCGAGGTTGATCCTGAGCGCTGGTTTCATGGATTTCCGGTGCGGGCTGGCTGCGCGGAGCATACGCAGGACTATATCGTATATCAATGCGTGTTTATTGACATTCGATAAATTCGTCGCTAGGCTTGCTTCCACTTTCCATCGGAGAATCCACCATGCCGGTCGCCCTGTTGACCCTTGTCTTCCTGGTTTTCGCGGCATCCATGGCTGCCATCAGCTACCGGCTCGGCCGGACCAAGACCGAGAACGCCCGCCTCGCCGGCTGGATCGGCTTCCTGCTTTCATTCCTGCCGCCGCTTGCACTGATCTACGTGATCGTGCTGTCGCTGAAGGATGATGCGGCGACGGTCTGATCGGCGCGTCGATGGGCGGCTACGGCCCGGGCACGCGGCAGGCGATCGCGTCCTTCCGGCCGGTGGCCGCAGGTGCGTGATAGGAAAGGGGACCGTCTTTCGTCAGTAGCCGGCAGACGTTCCCGCATCCGGGAACCCCAAGCCGGAGAACCTCATGCGCACTGCCGCCCTGTTCCTGTCCCTGATCATCGCCGCGCCATTGGCCGCTGCGAAGGAGCCAACCACACCGAACGCGGTCGAGCGAGGCCGCTACCTGGTCGCCACCAGTGGTTGCAACGACTGCCACACGTCCGGCTACATCGCCCGAGCAGGCAAGGTGCCCGAAAAAGATTGGCTGACCGGCGACTCGATGTCGTGGTCGGGTCCATGGGGAACGACCTATGCGGCCAACCTGCGCCTGCGCCTGGCCGACATGGATCTCGCCACCTGGAAGAACTTCGCGCGCACGGCCGTGCTGCGGCCACCGATGCCCTACTGGGCCCTCAATCAGATGAGCGACGGCGACCTCGAGGCGATCTGGGCGTTCACGCGTTCGCTCGGCAAGGCCGGTGTGCCGGCACCGGCGGCCCTGCCACCCGGCGTCGAAGCGCCGTTGCCTGCATTCACCCTGCATCTGCCGCCAGCCCCGCCCAGCCCGGCCAGGTAGCGCCGTCGGCGACACCGGCGAAGCCGGTCCTGCGCGCATTGCTGGCCCGGTTTGCATGACACATGCCCGATGGGCGCGACGCGAGCTATCCGGGCTGCGGTTAAACTAGCGGACTGGAGGAACCCATGAATCCACCCGTTCGCACCAGCGGTACCGCCATCGCCAGCCTCGTTTTCGGCATCCTCACCTGGGTCGGCCTGTTCTTCATCGGCGCCCTCGTCGCCGTGATCTGCGGCCACGTGGCCCGCGGCGAGATCCGCCGCATGCCTCCCGGCGAAGTCGAGGGCGATGGCCTGGCCATTGCCGGAATGATCCTCGGCTACGCCCAGCTCGCGCTCTGTCTGCTCGGCCTGCTGTTTTTCATCGCGATCCTGATCTTCGGCATCAGTCTTTCGGGCATGCACTGATCGATGTACGCCCTCGCCCGCTCGCTGCTGTTCTGCCTTGATGCGGAACGCGCCCACGACCTCTCGCTGAAGGCCATCGAAACCGCCTACCGGACTGGGCTCAACCCGCTCGTGGCGTCGAAGCCCCGGCCCCTGCCGACCCGGGCGTTCGGCATCGACTTCGCCAATCCGGTCGGACTCGCCGCCGGCCTCGACAAGAACGCCGCGCACGTCGATGCACTGGCCTCGCTCGGCTTCGGCTTCATCGAGGTCGGCACGACCACGCCACGTGCCCAGCCCGGCAATCCGAAACCGCGCATGTTCCGGCTGCCCGAATACGAGGCCGTGATCAACCGCCTCGGCTTCAACAACGGCGGCGTCGACGCGCTGGTGGCCAATGCCGAGCGTGCACGCTACGACGGCGTGCTCGGCATCAACATCGGCAAGAACAAGGATACCCCCAACGAGCGCGCCCTCGACGACTATCTCTTCTGCCTCGAACGCGTCTATGCACGGGCCAGCTACGTCACGGTCAATATCTCCTCGCCGAACACCCAGGGCCTGCGCGACCTGCAGGAAGAGGAAACCCTGCGCCGCTTCATCGGCGGCATCTGCGAGGCCGGCGAGCGTCATGCAGCGCGGCACGGCCGGCGCAAACCGATCCTGCTCAAGATCGCGCCGGATCTCAGCGACAGCGAACTCGACGCGATTGCAGAAGTCCTGCGCAACAGCGCAATCGACGGCCTGATCTGCACGAACACGACGATCGACCGCGACGCTGTCGCCGGCCACCGTCATGCCGGCGAAGCCGGTGGTCTGTCCGGAAAACCGGTGTTCGCGAAATCGACGGCCGTGCTGCGCGGCATGGCCGGACGACTCGACGGGCGCATGCCGCTGGTCGGCGTCGGCGGCATCGTCAGCGGCGTCGATGCGGCGGCCAAGATCGAAGCCGGCGCGAGCCTCGTGCAATTCTATACCGGCATGGTCTACCGCGGCCCGGGCCTGATCAGCGAGAGCGTCGAGGCCATTCGCGCGCTGCCTGCGGGTTCTTCCGCGTGAATGAGAGGCGCTATCACGTCGACGCGGCGATCGCCGAGGGCGTCGGCTACACCATCGTCGAAAATGCCTCGCTCGAGGGTCGCAACACGTTCCGCGTGCCGGCACGAGCGAGGCTGCTGATCGATGTGCGCCGGCGCGAGGCCCTGGGCGAACTGTTCGGCTTCGCCATGCTCAAGTCCGATCCGCTGCTGGTCCTCGGCGAGGGCAGCAACATCCTGTTCACGCGCGACTGGCCCGGCATCGTGCTGTCGATCGCGGCGCTCGGCATCGAGGTGCGCGAAGACGACGGCGCGCGCGCCCTGGTCCGCGTCGAGGCCGGCGAAAACTGGAACGATTTCGTGCGCTGGTCGCTGGGGCGCGGTTTCTGCGGGCTCGAGAACCTGGTCCTGATTCCGGGCACGGCCGGCGCTGCGCCTATCCAGAACATCGGCGCCTACGGGGTCGAGGTCGGCGAGTTCATCGACCATGTCGAAGCATGGGACCGGATTGGCGGTGAACTCGTGCAACTGTCGAACGCGGAGTGCCGCTTCGGCTATCGCGATTCGGTATTCAAACAACAGCGTGACCGCTACATCGTCACCTCGGTCACCTTCGCCCTGCCCCGTTCGCGGCCCTTGCGCATGGACTATGCCGGTGTCGCCGAGGAACTGGCCGCGCTCGGCATCGAAACGCCGACTGCGCCGGCGCTCGCCGAGGCGATCGCCCGCATCCGCACGCGCAAGCTGCCGAATCCGGCCCTGATCGGCAATGCCGGCAGCTTCTTCAAGAACCCGGTCGTGGCGCAATCGCAAGCGACCGCCCTGCGCGAGGCGAACCCCGGCATGCCGGCCTGGAATGGTGCCGAGGGTCAGGTGAAACTGTCGGCAGCCTGGCTGATCGAATCTTGTGGATTCAAAGGTTTGCAGCAGGGTCATGCAGCAGTCTCTGAACAGCACGCTCTGGTCCTCGTCAATCGTGGCCAGGCGAGCGGCAGCGAAATCTGGGCCCTGGCGGAACGCATACGCGAAACCGTGGCGACTCGTTTCGGCGTCGATCTGGAAGCCGAACCACTGGTGTTGTAGCGTGGTTGCGGTCGGAAGCAAACGGTCCCCCGATGCGCGCCGAATCTCCCGGATGGCCTCCTGCGCCACGATTGACCACTTGAGAAGGGCAGATGTCGTTCAAGTCATGGGAACACCCGGGGGCGTGGACTCCCGTGGCCCTGTCGCTGGCCGGGTTGATCATGGTTGTCGTTCACGCCCTGATGTTCGGCGTGGCGCACGAGGTCGACGAGGGTACACCCGCCCATGTATTCCAGTTGCTGATGCTCGCGCAGGCGCCGTTCGCGATCTGGCACCTGATCCGGTTCCTGCCCATCGATCGAGGCAGGGCGCTCGGCGTGGCCGGCGTGCAGGCCGCCCTGGCGCTTGCGGCGATGATTGCCGCCTGGATGCTGACCTGATCGCGACGCGCACTCTCCAACAACCCGCAGAGGGCAGGCGCATCGCCGCACCTGCCACCATCCTGCGCCGGAAAAGTCCGATCGGGCAGCGGCACAAGATTTTCCGACTCAACCGATGATCCGTCGCGCGAGTTTGGTCACAACCTGAATCGGCGAATTCTGGTCCACTGACCGACGATCTGCCCATGTCGCCTGCCAGAGCCGCTCGCAACTGCCTGGCGGGCGATGCCGGAAAACCATGAATGGAGCGCGTTCCATGGCCGCAGCCCCCAGCAGTGCCTCCTTTGTCCAGTCGCGCCGACGCCTGTTCGCTGCGTTGTTCACCAGTGCCGGTATCGAGGACATCGATCCGTCGCTGGCGATGCGCCGCCCCGGACGCGATGGCTTCCGCGAGGATGACCTGCCGCAGAGCCCGGCCGTGCTGAGCTTTCCGCCAGCCGCGGTGCGCTGGCTGAGCCGCTGCACGTTCGGCTACACGGTCCAGGAGCAGGCGGATTTCAATGCCCTGGGTGCCAACGACGATGCGCGCTGGACCGCCTGGGTCAACCAGCAGCTAGCGCCCGCGACGATCAGCGACAGCGCCTGTGATGCGCGCATCGCCAGCGCCGCGTTCACGACCCTCAACAAGAGCGCCAACCAGTTGTGGAATGACCACCACTCGGTCACCACCAACTACTACCTGCGCATGCTACCGGTCTCCGAGACCGAGTGCGCGACGGTCATTCGGCAGACCTACAGCCGACGCCAGCTCCAGGAGGTCATGGTCGATTTCTGGCATGACCACTTCAGCGTGTTCGGCTGGGACTACGACGGTGGACCGATGTTCCCGGCCTTCGACCGCCTCGCGATCCGGCCGCACGTCTTCGGCAACTTCCGCACCATGCTGCAGGCGGTCGGCGAGTCTGCCTCGATGATGTACATGCTCGACCTCTATTCGAACGAGGCCTCGCACCCGAACGAGAACTACGCACGCGAACTGTTCGAACTGCACACGATGGGCGCCGAGCATTACGGCGGCATCGTGCAGAATCCGGACAGCTTCGCCAACATGACCTTGCTCGGCCATTACACCGCACCCGATGGCGAGGAGGAACGGCTCAAGTACGTGGATGACGACATCTACGAAGCCGCGCGCGCGCTGACCGGCTGGACCATCTCGGGATCGAACTGGCCCTACACCGAAATCAACAACGTACCGCTCGGCCAGTTCGCCTACGACTCGAACACCCATGACCAGGGCGTCAAACGCATCCTCGCGCGCTACTTCGCCGCCTCGCAGGGGCAAGTCGATGGCACCACCCTGTTCGACATGCTGGCGCGTCATCCATCCACGGCACGCCATGTCGCGACCAAAATCTGCCGACGCTTCGTCGGCTCGACGCCGTCTGCGGCGCTGATCGACAGCGCCGCCAGCGTGTTCCAGCAGCAATGGCAGGCCAGCAACCAGATCGCCCAGGTCCTGCAGGTCATCCTGCAATCGGCCGAATTCAAGAGCAGCTGGGGTACCGCGATGAAGCGCCCGGCCCTCAGCGCGGTCAGTACCTTGCGCGCCACCGGCGCCGACTTTACGCCGAAGCCCGACAACACGACGACCTATACGCCGACCGAGGAGTTCATGGGACGCCTGCAGGCCGCCGGCCAGCGGCTGTTCTACTGGCCGGCGCCGAATGGCTACCCGGACGATGCGATCGCCTGGTCGAGCACGGGCACGCTCGGCATGACCCTGCGCATGCTGCCGCGCCTGCTCGAAATGCACCAGACCGAAAGCTACAACAATGCCTATCCGTTCCTGATCGACATCCAGGCCCAGACCCTGGCCGCATTGGCCGCCAACCAGCGCACCGCCGCCAACGTCATCGGCTACTGGTGCGATCGCATCCTCGGCTACCGTCCCGAGCCGACCTACAGTGTGGCCGTCGATTTCCTGCGCCAGAACGTCGCTGCCGGTGCCGTGCTCGACCTGATCACCGACGGCACCGACAACGGCCATCCGGCGCATATCGGCACCTGGAATCTCAACGATCTTTCCAAGCACTACACGATTGCCCGACTGCGCACGGCAGTCGGCCTGATCCTGTGCAGTCCCGAATTCCTGCGTCGCTGAGGAGCGCTGTCATGACCCATATCAATCGACGCGACTTCCTGAAGGGCTGCAGCGTGGCAGCCCTGGCCAGCGGCGCCAGCGGCCGTGCCTTTGCCTATTTCTCGGCGCCTGGCGTGATGCCGGCAACGGCGACCAATGACACCCTGGTGATCGTGTTCCTGCGCGGCGCCATGGATGGCCTGAGCCTGCTGCCGCCCGGCGCGGCCAGTCCGTATCGGGCCGACTACGAGGCCGCGCGGACCGATACCCGAATTCCGACTTCGGGCACGGGTGCCGCGCTCTCGCTGAATGGCACAAACTGGGCCCTGCATCCGCGCGCAACCGGCCTGCGTACCCTGTTCAACCAGAACCGGCTCGCCTTCATCGTCGGCGCGGGCCAGACCCAGCCGAATCCGGTCATCCGCAGCCACTTCGACGCCCAGGCCAACCTCGAATTCGGTTTCGGCGGCGGCACCGGCACCAACATCGGCTGGCTGACCCGGCACCTGGCCAGTGGCGGCCTGCCCGGCACGGTCGCGCTGCCGGCGACCTCGATGGGCAACATCACGGCCAGCAGCCTGCTCGGCAGCTCCGATGCAATCACCATGAACAGCGCTTCGGATTTTCGCCTCGACGGCTTCCACTGGTCATGGCAGGACGACGACAGCGCGCACGGCCTGGTCGGCGCGGTCTCGCGCATGCATTCGCTGTGGACCGGCAATGCAACCCAGCTCGAAGCGGCCGGCGTCGAGACCCTGGCCTCGCTCGACCTGCTGCGGCCGATCAACTTCGGCCTCTACAACGCGACCAGCAACCCGGGCGGTTATCAGCCGACCGGTGGCGCCAACTACACGCTCGACTACAACCAGGGTTTCGGCGACCAGCTGCGCAACGTCGCCCAGTTGATCAAGAGCAACCTCGGCCTGCGCGTAGCCACGATCGACCTTGGCAACTGGGATACCCATGTCGGTCAGGGCAACCCGACCCAGTCCTACGACTGGTTCGGCAACCAGGTCTCGAGCCTGTCCGGCGGGCTCAGCGCGTTCTACACCGATCTCGCCAGCAGCGCCTCGGGCAACCTCATGCAGCGGACCAGCGTGATCGTGGTCAGCGAGTTCGGCCGGCGCGTGCAGGAAAACGCCGATGGCGGCACCGACCACGGCTACGGCAACGTGATGATGGCGCTCGGCGGCTCGGTCAACGGTGGCCAGGTCTACGGCTCAATTCCCGGTCTCGCCACGGCCCAGCTCTACCAGGGCACCGACGTCGCCGTGACCACCGACTACCGGCGCATCATCTCCGAAGCCCTGATCCGGCGCATGGGCAACCCGAACATCTACTACGTCTTCCCTGGATACTCGGGCTATACCCCATTGGGCATCTTCCAGGGCCCCGACCTGCCGCCGGACAACTTCGACGCGGTGTTTGCGGATGGGTTCGACTAAGGGCCGGGAATTGGGAATGGAGAATGGGGAATGGAAACGTCAAACGCAGCTGGCAGCGCCTCTGCAGGTGCGATGCATTCAAGAACAGCTCGCTGATGAACCCACCGTAGTGCTGGAATGAGTCGAGGCGTTGAGCGATTCGGGAAACTCATCCCGCTCTTCCCATTCCCCATTCCCCATTCCCGGCTCTCAAGCCTCACTACACTCGAAGTGCACGAGATTGCCGTCTTCGGCGGCGTGTGACTGGCCGAGGCTGATCGTGCCGCTGCGGCGCAGGTGGAAGACGTCGCGGTGGACCAGCAGTTCCTCGTTGCCGATCTTGACCCAGGTACCGTTGGTCGAGCGATCGGAAAGGATGAAGTGGCCCTTCTTCCATTCAATCATCGCGTGGTCGCGCGAAACCCAGTCCGACTCGATAGTCAGGCTGTGGCCGTCCTCGCGACCGAGGGTAAACGGATCGGCGAGCTCATCGATCTGGAACTCGCGGTCCATGTAGCGCAGGTTGAGGACGACGCGCTTGTTCTTGGTGAACTGCACGATGCGCTGCACGGTGGTGACGTGGGACACGTCCTCCTGCCACATCACGTCGACGATTTCGATCGGCAGCAGCTTGCCGGCGACACGCGCCGTGCCGACCGAGCGTACGCGCACGCCGGCGGCATTGGTGATGTTCATCGCCGTGCTGGCGGTGGCCACGATCTGGTCGCGCTTGGCGATCGCCGCCATGCGCGCGGCGACATTGACCGCGTCGCCGAAAACGTCGCTTTCCTCGACCAGGGCCTCACCGTGATGCAGGCCGATGCGGATGCCTATGTTGTCCTGCACGAACGCAGCGTCGCTCTTCATGCGACGCTGCATGTCGGTCGAGGCGAGCAGTCCCTGGACGGCACCCGGAAAGGTACACATGATCTCGTCGCCGATCGTCTTGATCAGCTTGCCGCCGTGCCGGTTCGCGACTTCGATCAGGGCGTCGAGCACGGCCGCGATGATGTCTCGCGCGGCGACGTTGCCACGCGTCTCGAACAGCTTGGTGCTGCCCGAAACGTCGGCAAACAGGATTGTCAGCGTGGAAGTCGCGCCCATTGCGTCGGATGATAGGACATTCAGCGAGACGGCTCCAGATTATCCGCGGCGGCGACGATATCTGAATCGGCCGGGAGCACAGCCAGCGCGGCTCCGGCCAGTGGCGTATAGGTATCTGCGCCAACCACACGCTGCAGCGGCGTCGCCCCGAACCCGGCCTCGACGATAGCGGTAATCACGCCTTCGCCGACGCCGGCCGAGTGACGGCCTTCGTCGACCACGAGGATGCGCCGCGCAGTGCGCGCCTGCCCGGCGATGTAGGCCTCGTTGAGCGGCACCAGCCAGCGCAGGTCGACCACGCGCACCTTCCATTTCCGCCGTGATTCGATTTCACGTGCGGCGCGCAGGCTCATCGGCACGCCATTGCCGTAGGTGAAGATGACCAGATCGGAGGCTTCCGGTGCATAGACCCGGCCCTCGCCGAGCGGCATGGCCTGGTCGGGCGCCGGGTACGGGAACAGCCACTGGCCATCGCCGGCTTCGTACAGGTCCTTGGTCATGTACAAGGCGATCGGCTCGAGGAATACGCTGACCCGGCCATCGACCCGGGCCAGCGCGGCCAGGGTGCGCAGCATCGTCGCGGCATCGTCGCCGCGGCTCGGGCAGCCGACGACCAGCCCCGGAATGTCGCGCAGGGCGGTCAGGGAGTTGTCGTTGTGGAAATGCCCGCCGAAGCCCTTCTGGTAGCCGAGCCCGGCGATGCGCACGACCATCGGATTGCGGTACTGGTCGTTCGAGAAGAACTGCAGCGAGGCCGCTTCGCCGCGGATCTGGTCGCAGGCGTTGTGGAAGTAGGCCAGGTACTGGATCTCGGGAATCGGCAGCAGGCCCATGTTGGCATAGCCCTGGGCCAGGCCGAGGATGATGGTCTCGTCGAGCAGCGTGTTGAATACGCGCGCATTGCGGAAGGCCTTGTGCAGGCCCTTGGTGACCGTATAGACACCGCCCTTCTGGGCCACGTCCTCGCCGAACAGCAGGGCCTGCGGGTATTTGCAGAACAGGTCGTGCAGGGCCTGGTTGATCTGGATCGCGAGGTGGCGCGGCGGCAGGTTTTCCGGCAGCTTGCTCTCGCCACCGAAGATGTCGAGACGCTTTTCGGAATAGTCGCAGCGTTCGGCCTCGGCCTTGACCGCGCCCGGGGTGTAGGGCGCCAGCGGCGCGACGATTTCGGCCAGCTCGCTGAGCTTCGGCCGACGGTCCGCTTCGTCGGCGGCGGCGAAGCAGCGGGCGCGGATCGTTTCATAGCGGGCCAGCACTTCGTCCTTGCCGAGCAGGCCCGATTCGAGCGCAATCGCCGCCGAGCGCAGCAACGGGTCGCCGGCCTCGACCCGGACCAGTTCCTCGACGCTGCGCCACTCGATCTCGAAGTCGGTGCCGGCGTGGCCCATGATGCGGGTCGTTCGCAGGTGCAGGAAGGTCGGCCGGCGCGTGCGTCGGCAATGCGCCACGGCACGCTCGACATCGGCATAGCCGCTCGCCAGGTCGAGGCCGTCGGCGTAGAAGTAATCGAGATCGCGACGCTCGCTGAAGTTGCGCTCGATCCAGCCGCCCGGCGTCTTCACCGATATGCCGATGCCGTTGTCCTCGCAGACGAACAGGACCGGCGCCGGCAGCTTCTGGTAGGCGGTCCAGCCCGCCGCATTGAAGGCGGTCTGCGCGGTCGCATGGTTCGACGAGGCGTCGCCGAACGAGCAGATCGCGATCGAATCCTCCGGCACCGGCAAGGCATGGCCGATGCGCCGGGCCTGCTCGATGGCCAGCGCAGTGCCGAGCGCCTTGGGCAGGTGCGAGGCGATGGTCGAGGTCTGCGGCAGGACCCAGAGTGGCTTGGAACCCCAGACCTTGTGGCGTCCGCCCGAGGCGGGATCATCCTTGCTCGCGGCAAACGAGAGCGCCGAATCCATGATCGGATCCATGCCGGGCAGCTTGCGGAAGCGCTCGGCCATGAACGCGCCCGAGCGGTAATGCAGGAAGGCCGGATCGGTATGCCGAGTCAGTCGCGCGACCATCGCGTTGCCCTCGTGGCCGCTCGAGCCGATCGTGTAGAACACGCGATTGCGCACGCGCAGCACGCGCGCCATCAGATCGAGGTGGCGCGACACCAGTTGCGACTCGAACAGATCGAGGAAGTCAGCCGCCGTGCAGGCGCTGCCAGGCAGGACCGCTTCGTCCGGGGCCGGCGCCTGGCGCACCGGTCCGTCCCAGTCGCGCACGTACTCGATGAAATTCTGATCGCAGATATCGGCGCGATTGAGCCCGCGGTGGCGCGCGGCAATGACGGGGGTTTTGGCGGGTGCGGCAACGGACATGGGGCTGATCGGAATCCGGGTAAACCGATATTGTATCCGGGCCCGCGCGTGCTGCCGATCGAATCCTGCGATGGCCGGGCGAATGCCGGACCGGGAATCGCTACTGCCGCGCCGGGCTCAGCCGCCGAGTGGCACGAAACCGGGCTCGCCGCGCACGCGCGCCAGCCAGTCCCGGATCGCCGCGTAGGGCGCGAGGTCGAAGCCGCCATCAGCGGCCACGTGGGTGTAGGCGAACAGGGCGATGTCGGCCACGCTCGGCGCTTCGCCGACCAGGTACGAGTGGGTCGACAGATGCTGTTCGAGTAAGGCCAGGGCCTGGTGGCCCCTCTCGAGCAGCCGCGGCAGCTCGCCGCGGCGCGGATGATCGGGGTCCAGCATCAGGCAGATGAAGCGCGCCACCGCGATATAGGGTTCATGGCTGTACTGCTCGAAGAACAGCCACTGCAGGACCAGGGCGCGCTGCCAATGGTCATCGGGGAGGTAGCGGCTGCCCTCGGCGAGATAGCACAGGATCGCATTCGACTCGGTCAGGATGCGGCCGTCCGCAAGTTCGAGGACCGGCACCTTGCCGACCGGATTGCGGGCGAGGAACTCGGGCGTGCGGGTCTCGCCATGGGCGCTGTCGACCTCGACCCAGCGGTAGGGCCGATCGATGAGGGCCAGCAGCAACTGGACCTTGTAGCAGTTGCCGGAGATCGCCATCCCGTAGACCGTCGGCAGGGTCATTTCCCGATACTCCGTTTCGATTGCCACTGTTCGCGCGATTGGCCCCAGATCTCGACCTCCAACTCGATCGGCGCAGGCAACCGCCCCATGCGCAAGTAGCGCGAGCCGAGCCGCCTTGCGACGGCCTTGGAGCCTTCGTTGTCGGGGGAAATCGTGTGGATGACCTCGCTCCAGCCGAGCTCGCGGAACGACCAGTCGATCGCGGCCGTAGCCGCCTCGACCGCGTAGCCCCTGCCCCATGCCTCGCGCACCAGACCCCAGCCCACTTCGGTGCCTGGCCAGCCTTCCGGCATCCACGGGCCGATGCGCCCGAGCCAGTCCCCGGAGGACTTTTCGATGGCCGAGAACATGGCGAAGCCCTGGATATGCCAGGCGCCGGCCATGGCGATGAAACCGCGCCAGGCCGTGGACCGGGGTTGCACGCCGCCGAGGTGGCGCATGACCTCGGGATCCGCGGAAAAGCGCGCCCAGGCATCGAAATCCTCGGGCGCGGTCGGACGCAGGATCAGGCGATCGGTTTCGAGGTGGCGCACGGACGCATCCATGGCGGCTCAGGGTCGCTTCGAATCGATGTCGGTGGCAGAGGCTGGCAGATAGTCGCAATTCGGCAGGGCCCGCACGATCTGCGGAAAGTCCCGGGTCTGGCAGCGCCACTGCACGCCCATCGACTCGATCCCGGTCAGGTCGGGCAGCCATTCGATCGTGCCGCCGTCGACCCCCGATTCGGCGTCGAAGGTCAGGGTCAGATCGCCGCCCTCGGAGACTTCGAGCGAGCGCAGGCTCTGGCCCTTGTACGAACCGGGCTCAGGCAGGCCGGCTTCGGCATTCGAGGCCGGCATGCGGCCGCTGTTCATGTAGAACTCGGTGACGGCCAGGCGCGCCGAGGTGCTGGCAACGGTGTCGTTGCGAATGGCGAGAATCGCGCGGTCCTCGGCCAGGGTCCGTTCGGCCAGTTGCCGGCCCTGCTCGACCCGGGCCTGCAGTTCCGCCTCGGCCGCCGCCCGTTCGCGGTCGGCTTCGTATTTCGTGTAGACATGAAATGCAAACAGGGCGACCAGGACGCCGAAGAACGATGCCAGCAATGTCACGAGCGCATGACGCATTCCGTTTTTCCTGACCGTGGTTTCCATTCAGACCGGCCCTGCTTCGCAGCGAAGGCGTTCGGCTTTCGCGTTGCCGGACACGGCGCGGCTCAGAACGCGTTGATACCGGTGACCTCACGACCAACCACGAGCTGATGGACCGTCTCGGTGCCCTCGTAGGTAATCACGGATTCGAGATTGAGGGCATGACGGATCGGGCAGTGCTCGGTGGTGATGCCGGCGCCGCCGAGGATGTCGCGGGCCTCGCGGGCGATGTCGATGGCCATGCGGCAGTTGTTCCACTTGGCCAGCGATACCTGGGTCGGCTGCATCGTGCCGGCGTCCTTGAGGCGACCGAGCTGCAGCGAGAGCAGCTGGGCCATCGTGATGCGCCGGGCCATGTCGGCCAGCTTGAGCTGGACGGCCTGGCGCGAGGCGATCGGCTGCTTGAACAGGATCCGGTTCTTCGAATATTCGAGGACTTCGGTGAAGCAGGCGATGGCCGCGCCGATCGGGCCCCAGGTGATGCCGTAGCGGGCCTGGGTCAGGCAGCCGAGCGGTCCCTTCAGGCCCTTGACGTTGGGCAGGCGATTGGCCTCCGGCACGCGCACGTTGTCGAAGAACAGGGCCGAGGTGACCGAGGCGCGCAGGCTCATCTTCTTGTGGATTTCCTGGGCCTTGAAGCCGGCGAAGTCCTTCTCGATCACGAAGCCCTGGATGCCCTCGTCGGTCATCGCCCAGACAATCGCGATGTCGGCCAGGTTGCCGTTGGTGATCCACATCTTCGAGCCATTGATGATCCAGTCGGCGCCGTCCTTCTTCGCATGCGTCTTCATGCTGCCCGGATCCGAACCGCCTTGCGGTTCGGTCAGGCCGAAGCAGCCGATCACCTTGCCCGCGGCCATGTCAGGCAGCCAGCGCCGACGCTGTTCCTCGGTGCCGTAGGCATAGATCGGATACATGCACAGCGAGGACTGCACCGAGGCAAAGCTGCGGATGCCGGAGTCGCCGCGCTCGAGTTCCTGGCAGATCAGGCCATAGCTGACGCCGTTCAGGCCGGCACAGCCGTATTCGGTCGGCAGGCTCGAGCCGAGCAGGCCGAGTTCGGCCATTTCGGGAACCAACTCCTTCGGGAACACGCCCTTGTCGAAACAGTCGCCGATGATCGGGATCACGCGCTCGTCGGTGAACCGCGCCACCGTATCCTGAACGGCCTGCTCCTCTTCGCTGAGCAGGGAGCGGACGTCGTACAGATCAACGGGGTTGAGCGGGGTGGCGGCCATGGCTATGTTCCGGAAAGGGTGGCAAAGCAGGCTATTGTAAACGGCCTGCGCAAGCCGGAACACCGCTACTTTGTCGCGCCTGCCGCGGCGCACGCGCATGCCCCGTGGTCCTACGCTTGGCGGATTCGCGCCCGGACCCTATGCTGTCGGCCCGAATCTGCCACCTGCCCATGCGCGTTCCCGTCCTCGCCTACCATGCCGTCAATATCTCCGGCAACGACTACGCCAGCAACGACCCGAGGGCGTTCGCCGCCGACTTGCGCCTGATCGACGACCTCGGCCTGCGCATCGTGCCGCTGCACTGGGTCGTCGATCAGCTCCTCGGTCGCGCCGATCGCGACCTCGATCGCTGCGTCGCCCTGACCTGCGACGATGGCTCGCGCTTCGATTTCGACGACCTCGAGCATCCGGCCCATGGCCCGCAGCGCAGCCTCTACCACTGCCTGCGCGACTTCATCGACGAGCGCGGCACGCAGGCGCAGCCGGACCTGCACCTGACCTCGTTCGTGATCGCTTCGCCGCAGGCGCGCGCGCACATCGATCGGGTCTGCCTGGTCGGGCGCGGCTGGATGGACGACGCCTGGTGGCCCAGTGCCCAGGCCTCGGGCCTGATCGCCATCGAAAACCACAGTTGGGACCACAATCACGCCGCGATTCCGGCCCCCGGCATCGATGGCATGCCGCGCGGTTCGTTCCTCAGCGTCGACAACCCAACCCGGGCCAGGGCCGAGATCGCTGCGGCCAGCGACTACATCAACGCCAGGATCGCCCCGCACCGGACCACCCTGTTCTGCTATCCGTTCAGCCACGTCCCCGACTACGTCCACGACGAATACCTGCCGAATTTCGGCAGCGAACACGGCATGCTCGCGGCCATGGGCGACGGCGCGGAACCGGTCGGCAAACACAGCGACCGCTGGAACCTGCCCCGCTACATCTGCGGCTGGCACTGGAAATCGCCGGAAGCGCTGCGCGGAATCCTGCTCGGCTGACCTTGCCGTTGTCCCGCTCAGAATGTGCCGAGGGCGTGGACCTTGGCCAGCAGGGCGCGCCGGATGTTCGGGTGCAGCGCCTTGTGCCAATGCACGATCACGTGCTCGTGTTCAGTCTGAACGAAGCCCGCTGCAAGGGCCACCTCAAGCGCCCGCGGATCGCCGCAATGACCGAAAAATGCATCGCAACAGTCCGCGTACTTGCGAAAGGCATACTTGAGCAGATGGAACCAGATGCCACCGGCGTCGCGCAGCGCATCGCGCTCGCCTGGCGACATCAGGCGCGCGGTTTCACCATTGGTGCAGGATCCTCCCGACAGATACACATCGCCGAACGGCATCATGTGCGAGTAGCCGCCCACATGCAGTGCTCCCGCTGGGTCACGGTAGAAAGCAACGAGATGCCGCGGATAGGTCGGCGGCGAATGGCCGAACTTGCGCTGGAACAGCCTGGACACAAGCAGTTCCGCGTGATCGATTTCACTGATGGCGATGAATTCCCGCAACGACTCGGGCAGGACTTCACGTGAATCGAACAGTTCACCCGTCTGCATCTTGACCCCCCGATGGCGCCTGCGCTGGCGCAATGCTTGTGCGGTGAGGACACATGTATCCGGCCTGGACCATGGCCTCAGAATGGAATCCAGGTCCGCGCCTGCTCGACCAGCTCGAGCTTGCGCCCCGGTTCGACTGGCTTGTGCCAGCGTGCGATCAGTTTCTCATGGGCGGTCGGTTCAAATCCGGCCTGCATGTCGACCTCCCAGGCCCGTGCGTCCCCGCAATAGCCGAAATAGGCTTCGCAGCGGTCGGCAAAGCGGTCGAAGGCGTAGCGCAGGGCATTCAGATACACGCCGCCGGAGGCCGTGACCTGCTCGCGTTGCTGCTCGCTCATCATCGCGAACACGCGACCGTCGGTGGCAGCGCCGCCGACCAGATAGATGTCGCCGCGTGGGCGAATATGCACATAGGAAAACGGCACGAGGCAGTGCCAGTCCTTGCGGAAGAAGGTGACGATGTGATGCGGGAAATCCGGGACCGAAAGCCTGAACTTGCGCTGGAATACCTGTTCCGCAACGGCCGGTCCCTCGGCCACTTCGGTAACGACTATGAAATCATCAAGCATGAATTGCCGCCAATGGGTGGTCCCGGATGGCCGCACGATAGCAGCCCGGCTCGCCGCTGCGGAACCATCAATCGGAAGACGGGTTGTGGACGCCATGCGGCACGTGCCCGGTGGCGACGTGCTGGCGCGCTGATTCGACGTTGAGCATCGAATCATCGAAGAAGATGTCGGCGCCGAAGGCCTCGAGGAAGGGACCCTTCGAACGACCGCCAAGGAACAGGGCCTCGTCGAGGCGGATACCCCAGCTGCGCAAGGTCAGGATCACGCGCTTGTGCGCCGGCGCCGAGCGTGCGGTGACGAGGGCGGTGCGTATCGGCGAGGTTTCGATCGGGAAGGCCGCCTGGATACGATGCAGGGCCTCGAGAAAGGTGCGGAAAGGACCGACTGCCAGCGGCTCGTTGACCCGCGCCCTCTCGTTGCGATGGAAGGCATCGAGGCCCTCGTGATGGGAAACGCGCTCGGAATCGTCGCCGAAGATGACCGCATCGCCGTCGAAGGCGATGCGCAACTGCTCGGACGGCAGCTCGGGCGCCTTTGAGGGCAGGATCGTCGCCGCGGCAACGCCCGCCGTCAGAGCGCGACGAACATCCTCGACATTGGCCGAGAGAAACAGGTTGGCCCCGAACGGGTGCGCATATGAAGCCGTCGGTGCGCCATTGGTGAACGCCGCGCGCACGATGTCGAGTCCGTAGTGCTCGATCGCATTGAAGATGCGCAGGCCGGTGTCGGCCGAGTTGCGCGAAAGCAGGATCACCTCGACCCGTGGTGCCTCGGGTACCAGCGCATTCAGGCGCAGCAGCTTCTGTACCAGCGGAAACGCGATTCCCGGCTGCAGCAGCTCGTCCTCGTGGGCGATCTGGTAGCGCGCGTAGGCGTCGAGCCCCTCGCGCTCGAACAACTCATGGCTGTCGCCGAGGTCGAAAAGCGCGCGCGAGGAAATGGCGACGACCAGCTTGTCGCTGGTCGTCGACGCAGCAGCATCAGGCGTTTCGGATCGGGCACCCATGGAGCGGATCTTACAGGGTGCCCGGGATCAATCCTCGAAACTGTCGACGAAGATCATTTCGGTAGCGAGCTGATAGGCATTCCAGGCGTCGACGCGGCCCATGCCCTGAACCGGATTGGGATACGTAGTCGCAGGGACACCTCCGCAGACCTGCGAATCGCTGATCGGTACCGCGGTATCCCTGAGGATCTGCGCGACCCGCGCTGGATCGCCCTTCAGAGCAGGATTGGCCGACATGAGCAACGCGACCACGCCGGCCACATGGGGCGTTGCCATGCTGGTGCCGCTGATGGTCATGTAGCCCGAATCGCTGGAATTGTTGATCGAACGCACGTTCGAACCGGGTGCGATGACGTCAGGCTTGGTGCTTGATGAACCCAGGCCCGGTCCACGCAGCGAGAAGCTCGACATCGTATCGCTCGAGGTCATCGATCCGATCGTGAACGATGCATCGTAAATCGCCGGCGGGTCGATGATGCCGCCACAGGATGAGCCACCGTTGCCCGCCGCGACGACGAAAACGATACCGCCTGCGACCAGGTTTTCGATCGCCTGCCGGATTTCATCACCCGCGGTACAGCCTTCACTGGCCGGACATCCCCAGGAATTGCTGATCACGTCGGGCGCCAGATCGGGGTTCGGGTTGGCTCCGCTCAGGTCGGTCGGTGCCAGAAACCACTGCGCGCACTCGTTGTACCTTGCCGGGGTACCGTCGCCGGAATTCATGTTGCGGCAGCCGATCCATTTCGCGCCAGGCGCCACGCCGACCTGATTGCCGTTGCCGTCATCGCCGACCATTGTGCCGATCGTATGGCTGCCATGGCCGTGATCGTCGCAGGGAAACGGCGAATCGGCACCGCAGGAGCTTCCGGTGACATGGATGGAGTCGTGCCAGTTGTAGTTGTGATCCGCCATCACTCCGTTCCAGCCGCGGTACTTGGACTTGATCGCGTTGTGCGTCCAGCGGATGCCGGTGTCCTGTCCGGCAATCACGACGCCCTGGCCCGTATATCCGGCAGCCCAGACCATTGGAGCACGGACCTTGTTGACGCCCCACTCGATAGCCTGAGGTGCGGCCGATTCCGGCCCTTCCGCTGAACCTTCGGACTGAGACTTGGGAAACGGGCCGCTCTCGACCGGTTGTTTGAGCTTGTAAGCCCGATTCGACTCGATCTTGGCGATATCTTCCCGGCCAGCCAACGCATCGAGTTGCCCCGCGGTCAGCGACGCCTCGATCATGTTGACGATCCAGAACGGACGATAGGCGATGCCTTGCGCGTCGAGCCATGCGCGAAGATCCGCCTGGCTCACATCGGCCGTCGCCCTCAGCGTATCGACCAGGTTGCGCCGACGTTCGAGGTAGTTTCCTTCACTGCGCAACAGGTTTTTCGGCGCCTTCGCAGCGAGCACGATCAGGCTGTCGACAGTGCCGGACCGCTGTGCCTCGGCACGCAGTCCGGCCTCGATCTCGGCGGCGCCAACCGGAGCCATGGCGGCCGCGCAAGCGAGGGCCAAGGGTGCAATGCGCAGGAATGGAACGGTCATCGGCAAACTCCCCCAAGAGTTGGCCCGTTCCATGGGCAGACGTCCCGCGATGCGGGCCAACCCCGGACTCTAAGGGAAGTTGTGGCTCCTGACTAGGACCGCCCCCTAGACCGTGAACTGTTCCTTGAGGATGCGTTCCTCGAGGTTGAGTTCAGGGTCGAACAGCAGGGTCACAGTCTGCTCGGTCGACTCGCGGATCACCACCTCGACGACATCGCGCACCTCGCTAGAGTCGGCCGTGGCGCTGACCGGACGCTTGTAGGGATCGAGGATCTCGAACTTGATTTCGGTGGTCTCCGGCAGCACGGCGCCGCGCCACCGTCGTGGGCGAAACGGGCTGATCGGCGTCATCGCCAGCAGCTTCGAGCCGATCGGCAGGATCGGGCCGTGCGCGGACAGGTTGTAGGCCGTGGACCCGGCCGGTGTTGCAACGAGGACGCCATCGCACATCAGTTCCTCGATGCGCACGACGCCATTCAGCGAGACGCGGATGTGCGCCGCCTGCTTGGTCTGGCGCAGCAGCGAGACTTCGTTGAAAGCGAGCGCCTCGACACTGGTGCCGGACTCCGAATGGGCGTGCATGGCCAGCGGGCGCATGACCGTCGGCTGTGCGCGCGCGATCCGCGCGGGCAGGTCATCGGCATGAAACGGATTGAGCAGGAATCCGACCGTACCGAGCTTCATGCCGTAGACCGGCTTGCCGAGGCTCAGGTGGCGATGCAGGGTACGCAGCATGAAGCCGTCGCCACCGAGGGCCACGATGACGTCGGCCTCTTCCGGCGCGACGTCGCCATAGCGTTCCTTGAGCTTGGCCAGCTCGGCCTGGGCCTCCGGGCCATGGCTCGCCACCAGTGCGATGCGCTGAGTCACCTTGTCACCCCGCGTGGTTGGCGCTGCGCCCCGCAGCAGGCCCCGACTCTAACAGACGGGCGGAACCCGATGGATCCCGCCCGTACAGCCTAGACCAGCTGCGCCAGCCGGCGCACCGCAACCGAGACGATCGGATAGTCGATGACGACCTGGCTGCGCATGTCGGCGAGCGTGCTGAGCAGCGCCTTGAGGGTCGGATCGTCGCGACCGATCCAGGCAGCGACGCGATGGGCGCCCTCGCCTGCGCATTCGAAGGCCAGCATCTGCGAGACCAGCGCGCGCTGGTGCGAGAGCAGTTCGTCGCGCAGCGAACCGCGCGCATGCGCATGCCAACGCGTTTCGACCGGCAGGTCCTCGACCTTTTCCATCAGCCACTTCAGGTTCAGGGCCTCGCCGACGGCAAAGAAGACCGAAGCCACGTCGACGACGCTGTGGCCGCTCTGCTGGGCGACGAGGGCGATGTCCATGGCCGAAGCGAGCGAAGGCAGGTGGGCCAGCTGATCGGCCAGCTGCTCCGGGAAGCCCTGCTCGATCCACTGGGCGCGGCCGGCCTCGAAGACGGCATTCTCGGCGGCGCTGGTCACTGCGTCGATGCGGGCCCGCAGTTCGCGCATCGGCGGCTCGTAGCGCTCGACCGCCGCGGCGATGTCGTGGACTTCGCCGGGATGGTTGAGCAACCAGCGCGTCATCGTGCGCAGCAGGCTCCAGATGGCCAGGTTCGCATCGATCTGGGCGTTGCCGTTGACCTTGCCGTCGAGCGCCTCGATCTCGGCCCACAGGGTGCGCGCATCGAGCACTTCGCGGGCGATGTTGAAGGCCTTGGCGACGGCCGCGGGCGATTGTCCGGTGTCCTCCTGCATGCGCAGCATGAAGGTCGCGCCCATGCGGTTGACCATCGAGTTGGTCACTGCCGTGGCGATGATTTCGCGCTTCAGGCGGTGCCGCTCCATGTGCTCGGCGAAGCGCTCGCGCAGCGGTTCCGGGAAGTAGCGACGCAGTTCCTTGGAAAGATAGGGATCCTCCGGCACGTCGGAATCGAGCAGCTGCTGGAAGATCACGATTTTCGAATAGGACAGCAGGATCGCGAGTTCCGGTCGGGTCAGGCCGACACCCCGTGCCTTGCGCTCGGCAAACTCCTTTTCACTCGGCAGGAACTCGATCTGGCGGTCGAGCAGACCCTGCGCCTCGAGTGTGCGCACGAGGTGCTGCTTGGAGCCGAGCCGTGACACCGACATGCGCTCCATGATGCTGATCGCCTCGTTCTGCCGGTAGTTGTCGAACAGGACCAGGCGCTCGACCTCGTCGGTCATCTCGCGCAGCAATTCATTGCGCTGTTCGACGCTCATCTCGCCGCGACGAACCGCATCATTGAGCAGGATCTTGATGTTGACCTCGTGATCGGACGTATCCACACCGGCCGAGTTGTCGATGAAGTCGGTATTGAGCAGCACGCCATTCTGGGCTGCCTCGATGCGTCCGCGCTGGGTCATGCCGAGGTTGCCGCCCTCACCGATGACCTTGCAGCGAAGTTCGTCGCCGTTGATGCGGATCGCATTGTTGGCGCGGTCGCCGGCATCGGCATGGGTTTCGCTGGCGGCCTTCACGTAGGTGCCGATGCCGCCATTCCAGAGCAGATCGACCGGCGCCTTGAGGATCGCCGTGAGCAGTTCGTTCGGAGTCAGCTTCTGGGCGCCGCCATCGATGCCGAGTGCCGCCGCGGCTTCGGCGGAGAGGTCGATGGTCTTGGCCGAGCGCGGATAGATGCCACCCCCTGCCGAAATCAGCTTCGCGTCGTAGTCGGCCCAGGACGAACGCGGCAGCTTGAACATGCGTTCACGCTCGGCGAACGAACTGGCTGCATCCGGATTCGGGTCGATGAAGATATGCCGGTGGTCGAACGCGGCGACCAGGCGGATGTGGCGCGACAACAGCATGCCATTGCCGAACACGTCGCCGGACATGTCGCCGACGCCGACGCAGGTGAAGTCCTCGCTCTGGCTGTCGCGACCCATGGCGCGGAAATGCCGTTTGACCGATTCCCAGGCGCCTTTCGCCGTGATGCCCATGCCCTTGTGGTCGTAACCGACCGAGCCGCCCGAGGCGAAGGCGTCGCCGAGCCAGAAATCGTGCTCGGCGCTGACCGCATTGGCGATGTCCGAGAACGTCGCCGTGCCCTTGTCGGCGGCGACGACCAGATAGGGGTCGGCATCATCGTGGCGGATCACGTCCTGCGGATGGACGAGATCACCCTCGACGAGATTGTCGGTGACATCGAGCAGGCCGTTGATGAACATGCGGTAGCAGGCCACACCTTCGGCCAGCACGGCGTCGCGCTCGCCACTGGCCGGTGGTCGCTTGACGAAGAATCCGCCCTTCGAACCGACCGGTACGATGACCGTGTTCTTGACCATCTGTGCCTTGACCAGGCCGAGCACCTCGGTGCGGAAATCCTCGCGCCGGTCCGACCAGCGCAGGCCACCGCGCGCGACCGGGCCGAAGCGCAAGTGCACGCCTTCGACGCGCGGCGAGTAGACGAAGATCTCGCGGTAGGGGCGCGGTTTCGGCAGTTCGCTCAGTTGCGACGGATCGAACTTGAAGCTCGTGTACTCGTGCGCCTTGCCATCGACGCGCTGGTAATAGTTGGTCCGCAAGGTGGCCCGGATCACCGCGCTGAAGCTGCGCAGGATGCGGTCCTCGTCGAGGCTGGCGACGCGGCCGAGCAGGGTGTTGATCGTCGAAGCGATGACCCGGCACTGGGTGTCGCGCGGCTGGTCCCGGCAGGCGATCAGCTCGTCGATCAATCCGGGATTGTCGGTCAGCGACTGGGCCGGGATCAGGGTCTCCATCTCGGCGCGCAGGCGGCTGCGAGCTTCCTCGATGAATTCTTCGCCGGCGTCGAGGCGATGCGGATCGAACTTGGCTTCGAACAACTCGACGAGCAGGCCAGCCATGTCGGGATAGTTGGCCAGGGTCTGCTCCATGTAGGCCTGCGAGAATGGCACGCCGGTCTGCAGCAGGTATTTGCAGTAGCCGCGCAGGATGCTGACCTGGCGCCAGTCCAGCTGGGCGGCGAGCACGAGCTTGTTGAAACCGTCGTTCTCGGCATCGCCGCGCCAGATGCGCTCGAAGGCCACCTGGAACAGGTCGCGCACGTTCTTCAGGTCGAAGGCGAGGCGACCGGGCCGGACCAGGATGTCCTGGATGGTGATCGCGTTGCCGCTGTTGCGGATCTCGTAGAGGTTCTCCGTGAGCACGCTGAGACCGAGGTTCTCGAGCAGCGGGATGACTTCGGACAAGGTGATGTCGGCGCCGAGCCGGAACACCTTGAAGTGCAGCACGCCATCCTGTTTCTGCGAAGGGTACAGGTTGAGCTGGATGTCATCGGCATCGGCCAGGGCGGCGGCCAGTTCGACGTCCGCAGCCGCGTTCTGCGGCGTGACCTTCTCGATGTAGCCGGCCGGCAAGGCCTTGCCGTAGCGGTTGGCAAGCTTGCTGCCGCGCTCCTCGCCGTGGCTGGCGACGAGGATCTCGCGCAGGTCGTCGTGCCAGTTGCGCACGATCTCGGCGATATTGGCTTCGAGCTCGGCGACGTTCCAGGCCGGGCGCTCACCCGGATTCGGACGCACGATCATGTGCACGCGGGCCAGCGGCGACTCGTCGAGGAGTACGGTCGAGTCGATGCGTTCGGCGCGGAAATAGTCCCTGAGCATGGCCTCGATACGCTCGCGCACTTCGGTATTGAAGCGGTCGCGCGGCACATAGGCGAGCATCGAGAAAAACCGGCCGTAGCGGTCCCGTCGCACGAACAGGCGCGTGCGTGCGCGCTCGCGCAGGTCGAGCACGGCCATGGCGATCTCGTAGAGTTCGTCGGTCGAGCACTGGAAGACTTCGTCGCGCGGAAGGGTATCGAGGATGTGCCGCAGCGCCTTGCCCGAATGCGAGTCGCGCTTGAGCCCCGAGCGGGTCAGGATGGTGTCGTAGTTCTTGCGCAGCAGCGGCACCTGGCGCGGCGGCGTCATGTACGCCGAAGAGGTCAGCAGTCCGAGGAAACGCTGTTCGAGGACCGGCTTGCCGCTCGCGTCGAAGCCGAGCACCGAGAGGTAGTCCATGTGACCGGGCCGGTGCACGCGCGAACGCGAGTTGGTCTTGGTCAGGATCAGGGCGCCGACCGAGCCGGACTTCTCGAGATCGCTGGCTGCCAGGGTTTTCAGTGAGCGCGCCGGAAAGCCCTTTTCGGATCCGCGCATGATGCCGAGACCCGTGTTCTCGATCGGCTTGAGCAATTCATCGCCACCTTCCTCGACCACGCGGTATTCGCGATAGCCGACGAAGGTGAAGTGATCGTCGGCGATCCACTTGAGGAACTCCTGGGCCTCGTCGAGGCTGGCCTGGTCGAACGGAAGATTGAGGGTCGGCAGCTGGTCGGCGATCTCGAGCATTTTCGCCTTCATCTTCGGCCAGTCAGAGACCGCCGCGCGCACGTCCTCGACCGCCGCTGCAATGTTCTTGCGCAATGCCTCTATCTCATTGGCGTCGCTGACCCGCTCGATCTCGAACAGCATGACCGACTCGGCCGCGCCGCGGCCGCTCTGTTCGTCGCCGAAGGCCAGGATATGGCCGCCCGGATCACGCTCGACACAGAAGATCGGATGGATGACCGCGTGCGTGGCGAGACTCGCCTGGTTGATTGCCATCGAGACCGAGTCGACCAGGAACGGCATGTCATCGGTGGCGATCGCAATCATGGTGTGACTGCTGTCGAAGCCTTCCTCGGCGGCCTGCGGATTGAAGACCCGGATCTTCGCCGTATGCGGCGTGCGCTGGCGCAAGTACTCGAACATGTACTGGGCGATCCGTGCCCATTCGGCAGGATCCCGCCCGCCGATGTCGTCGGCCGGCACGTGGCGGAAGAAGTGGGCAGCAAAAGCCTGCGTATCGCGCTGGCGGGCGGCACCGCCCTGGCTGGAAATCTGGTTCAGGATCGGCTCGAGACGCTTGGATTCGCTGGCAACGCTTTGGGCATTCATTCCGATTCTTCGGGGTCGGTGGCGGTGGGCGCGGAGGATACGCTCCACCCCATGCGGAATCCACCGCGGCGGGGGCTCGCGAGCCTCCGCGCACGGAACGGCCCGGCCTGCGCAAGCACGGCACGGGCGGAGTTTCCCCTGCCTCCTGCGGCTGGCTCGACACGGCGCCTCGGCCGACCCTGCCGATGCCTCGAGCTTGCCCTGCACCGGCATGGGCGGGTCATTCCCGAACGCTAGGGCCGCGGCAGCAGACACGCCGGTTTTGTCATTTCCGGCGCTGAACCGGCTGTTCAGGCAGACGCATGGCCCCGCCTGTCCCGCTCGCCGGCAGGGTCCGCATGCGTATACACCGGTAACTTTGTGAACTTCATCGAGCTTTTTATCCCGGAATCTGCGCGAGTTGGCAAAATCCGCACCTTGCGCAGAGCACTGGCACGCAGCTTGCAGTTTCCTTCAGTGCATTCCCCCTGGAATCGAGCGAGTCATGAAACCCAGCGGTACCCGACTCTCTGGCGCGGCAAGCGCATGGAACCGGCGATACAGCCAGCGGCTGGTCGCCTCGTTCCTGGTCCTCGCCCTGATCCTCGCCGCCGTCGCCGTGCAGGTTTACCGGGCCGTGGGCGAATTCGTCGCCACCAACCACTGGGTCACGCACTCGCTCGAAGTCAAGCAGGAAATCACCCTGACCCTGGCCTCCCTGCACGATATCGAGGCCAGCCAGCGGGCCTACATCATCTCCGGCAAGCTCGAGCGGCTCGAGGACTACTACCGCGACTTTCCGCGCGCCATGGAGCACAGCGAGCGCCTGGCCGATCTGGTCGCCAACGACCCGCAACAGGCAGCCAACGCTGTCCAGTTGCGCGACGTGATCCAGCAGCGCATCGATGGCATCAATGCGGTTCTGACCCAGTACGCCACGGGCGGCATCGACGCCGTGCGGAGATCCCTCCACGTCGCCCGTTCGCTGGACGAAGACCATCGCATCGATGCGCTCGGCAAGTCCATGATTCGCAACGAAGACGCCTTGCTGGCCCAGCGTGAGAAACGCATGGAGGAAAAGGCCGGCCTGACCACGATGCTGACCACCGGCGCCGTCCTGGTCTGCCTGCTGATCCTGAGCCTGGCCCTGATCGCGTTGCTGCGTGAGGAGCGCCGGCGCCTGATCAGCGATGCGCGCGTGAAATCGGCGAATGTCGAGCTGACCACGAGCCTCAACAAGTCGCAGGATCTGGCCCGGACCCTGCGCCAGCTGTCGGAACTCGGCGAGATGCTGCAGGGTTGCCGCAGCATGGAAGAGGCCACCGGCAGCCTGCAGATTTCACTGCCGCATCTGCTCTCGGAAACCTCCGGTTCGATCAGCCTGATCAACGCCTCGAAAAACCTGCTCGAGCCGATCGCCGCCTGGGGCACAGGCATTGCCGCCGACAACCTCGTGTTTTCGCCCAATGACTGCTGGGCACTGCGCCGTGGCCATATCCATCCGGCAACCGGAACGCTGCCGTCGTTTACCTGCCGCCACCTGCATTCGGACGCAGACACGGGCATCCACGGCGACCGGCGCCACCTCTGCGTACCGATGGTTGCCCAGGGCGAGATGCTCGGCGTGCTGACCGTCACCAGCGACGAGGACATCAGTGCGGAGAATCGCGAAATCGCGATCGCGGCCAGCGAGCAGATCTCCCTGGCCATGGCCAACCTGCGCCTGCAGGACACGCTGCGGACCCAATCCCTGCGTGATCCTCTGACCGGACTGTTCAACCGGCGCTACCTCGAGGCTTCGTTCGAGCGCGAGATCCAGCGCGCCGAACGCCGCCAGTTGCCGCTCAGCGTGCTGATGCTCGACGTCGATCATTTCAAGCGCTTCAACGACACTCACGGGCACGAAGCCGGCGATACGCTGCTCTCCCAGTTCGGCGCCCTGCTCGCGCGCACCGTGCGCAGCGAGGACGTCAGCTGCCGCTATGGCGGCGAGGAATTCACCATCCTGATGCCCGAGGCCGATGCGGAGCAGGCTTTGTTGCGCGCCGAGGAAATCTGCACTGCGGTACGCAACCTCGACGTCCAGCACCGCAATCTGTCGCTCGGCCAGGTCACCGTCTCGATCGGCGTGGCAACGTATGGCGAACACGGCAAGTCGGCCGAGGAACTCATGCGCAATGCCGACAATGCCCTCTACATGGCCAAGAACAGCGGCCGCGACCGGGCCATGCTGGCCGAGGTGCTGCATCCGAAAACCGAGCCCAGGACCACGCTGTCACTGGCCAGCGTTTCGCGCTTCGGCAGCACCAGCAAGGCCAGCTGAGCACAGCCACCCTGCGCCCCGAAATCCCGGCCGGCCCACGCAAGCGCCCTCGCCGTCGCCTGGCCGATGCCGGAAGGCCTTCCGGCCTCAGCGCAGACCGGTCTCGTTGCGCGCAATGACGAGGCGCTGGATCTCGCTCGTGCCCTCGTAGATCTCGGTGATCTTGGCATCACGGAAATAGCGCTCGAGCGGCATTTCCTTCGAATAGCCCATGCCGCCATGGATCTGCACGGCCTGGTGGGTCACCCACATCGCCGCTTCCGAGGCATACAGCTTGGCCACGGCCGCCTCGGTACTGAAACGGCCGCCGGTGCGGTCGGCCTCGCCCTTGGCGAATGCCGCGCGCAGGGTCAGCAGTTCGGCCGCATCGAGCCGGCACTTCATGTCGGCGATCTTGGCCTGGATCATCTGGAACGAGCCGATCGCATGGCCGAATGCCTTGCGCTCCTGCACGTAGGCGATGCTGGCCTGGTAGGCCGCGCGGCACAAGCCGACCGCCTGCGAGGCGATGCCGATGCGACCGGCATCGAGCACGCCCATGGCGATGCCGAAACCCTTGCCCTGCGGACCGAGCATGTCGGCGGCCGGACACACGTAATCGTGGAATTCGATCTCGCAGGTGGCCGAGGCGCGGATGCCGAGCTTCGGTTCGACCTTGCCGGCATGGAAACCGGGGCGATCGGTGTCGATGATGAAGGCGGAGATGCCCTTGGCCCCGATGCCGGGCGTCGTGATCGCGAACAGGATGATGTACTTGGCCACCGGACCCGAGGTGATCCAGCTCTTCTTGCCGTTGATGACCCAGTCGCCATCCGCGTTCTTCGATGCCTGGGTATGCATGGCCGAGGCGTCGGATCCGGACTGCGGTTCGGTCAGCGCGTAGGCGCCGATGTGCTCGCCCGAAGCGATCGCACGCACGTACTTCTGCTTCTGCTCCTCGGTGCCGTGCTGCAGGATGCCGTTGCAGTACAGCGAGTTGTTCACCGACATGATCGTCGAATGCGCGGTGTCGGCGGCGCCGATCTCGATCATGGCCAGGGCATAGGCGACCGGATCCATGCCGGCGCCGCCGTACTCCACCGGAACCTCGATGCCCATCAGGCCGAGCTGGCCCATCTCGCGGATGTTCTCGAGCGGGAACTTGCCCGAGGCGTCGAGCTCCGCGGCAACCGGCGCGATGCGCTTCTGCGCGAACTCGCGGGCGATGGACTGGATCGAGAGCTGGTCGTCGCTGAAGCGAAAATCCATGGGTCATCCTTTGCAGCGTGGGGCGGCCGGCGATTTTATCGCGTCGGACGGATTTCCGCCCGCCAGCGACAAAAAGCCCGCTGGGCACACGCAGGGCCCACGGATCGGGTCCGCGTTGACGCCGTCGCAAGGTCTGGCTACGCTGCACTTCCATCTTTTGATCAAGATGAAAGGATAATACGTGGATCTGACTGCCACCTCCGCCCTGCTCCGGCTGCTTTCCGACCCGACCCGGGTGCGCCTGCTGGCCCTGCTCGAGCGCGAGGAACTGACCGTGGCCGAACTGTCGGCGATCCTGCGCCTGGCCCAGCCCCGCGTTTCGACCCACCTGGCCAAGCTCAAGGAAGCCGGCCTGGTCCGCGACCGCCGGGCCGGGGTGTCGTCCTATTACCGCTTCAACGGCGAACTCGCGCCACGCGAGAGTGCCCTCCTGCACGCCCTCAAGGAGGCCGTCGACGACGCCCTGCTGCGGGACGACGAACACCGCCTGCCCGGGGTGCTGGCCAAGCGCGCCCGCGCCGAGGGCTGGGCCGACACGGTTGCCGGCGACATGGAACGCCACTACTCGCCCGGTCGCACCTGGGAAACCCTGGCCCGCGCCATGACCCAACTGGTCGATCCGGGCGATGTCCTCGACATTGCCTCCGGCGACGGTGTCCTCGCCGAACTGCTGGCGCCGCGCGCGCGCTCGATCGTCTGCGTCGATGCCAGCCCGCGCGTGGTCACGGCCGCGCGCGAACGGCTCAAGTGCTTCGCCAATGTCGAAGTCGTCACCGGCGACATGCATGCCCTCGATCTCGGCCGCAGGCGCTTCGACCTGGTTCTGCTCATGCATGCCCTGACCTACAGCGAAAAGCCGGCTACCGTCGTCGCCGAGGCTGCGCGCGTGCTGGCCAAGGGCGGTCGACTGCTCGCCGCGACGCTCGGCAAGCATGCCCATCACGGCGCGGTCGAGCCCTTCGACCATCGCAATCTCGGCTTCCGGCCGGCCGACCTGCGCGGTTTCGCCGAGAACGCCGGACTCGAGGTGCTCAAGTGCGAGCGCATCACGCGCGAGAGCAAGGCCCCGCACTTCGAAGTGCTCACCCTGCTGGCACGCAAGCCATGAGCGCGCCCCTGCCCTGGCTGCATCCGCAGCGTGTCGAGATGCTCGAGCGTGCGCTCGACCAGCGCATCCTGGTCATCGACGGCGCCATGGGCACGATGATCCAGAGCCATCGCCTCGACGAGACCGACTACCGCGGCGAGCGCTTCGTCGACGGCCACGATTCCGGCCACGCGCACGGCGAGGGCTGTTCGCACGACCTCAAGGGCAACAATGACCTGCTTTCGCTGACCCGCCCCGACATCATCAGCGGCGTGCATGAGGCCTATCTGGACGCCGGTGCGGACCTCGTCGAAACCAATACCTTCAACGCCACCGCGATCAGCCAGTCCGACTACCACCTCGAACACATCGTCTACGAGCTGAATCGCGAAGGCGCGCGGCTGGCCCGCGCCGCCTGCGATGCCTACAGCGCGAAGACGCCGGAAAAGCCGCGCTTCGTGATCGGCGTGCTCGGACCGACCAGCCGCACCGCTTCGATCAGTCCCGACGTCAACGACCCGGGCTTCCGCAATACCAGCTTCGACGAACTGCGCGCAACCTATCGCGAGGCCACCGAAGGCCTGATCGACGGCGGTGCCGATGTGCTCATGGTCGAAACGATCTTCGATACGCTGAACGCCAAGGCCGCCCTGTTCGCCATCGGCGAAGTCTTCGAGCAACGCGGCGGACGCCTGCCGATCATGATCTCGGGCACGATCACCGACCGCTCGGGCCGGACCCTGTCCGGCCAGACCGCCGAAGCCTTCCATGCTTCGCTTGCGCACAGCCGCCCGCTCGCGTTCGGCCTGAACTGCGCGCTCGGTGCGGCCGACATGCGCGAGCACGTCGAAACCCTGGCCCGGGTCTGCCGCAGCTTCGTCAGCGCGCACCCGAATGCCGGCCTGCCGAATGCGTTCGGTGAATACGACGAAACGCCGGAGGAAATGGCCTCGACCCTGCGCGAATTCGCCACCTCGGGCCTGCTCAACCTGGTCGGTGGCTGCTGCGGCACGACTCCGGCGCACATCCGCGCCATTGCCGATGCGGTGCGCGGCCTTGCGCCGCGGCGCCTGCCGGTCAGGGACCTGGCCGCATGACCGCGACATCGCATCACACGGTCCTGTCGGGCCTCGAACCGCTGGTCATCACGCCGCAGCTCAACTTCGTCAACGTCGGCGAGCGCACCAACGTCACCGGCAGCGCCCAGTTCCGCAAGATGATCAAGGAAGGCCGTTTCGAGGATGCCGTCGAAGTGGCCCGCCAGCAGGTCGAAAACGGCGCCCAGATCCTCGACGTCAACATGGACGAGGGCCTGATCGATTCGGAGGCGGCGATGGTCCGCTTCCTCAACCTGATCGCCTCGGAACCCGACATCGCACGCATCCCGGTCATGGTCGATTCGTCGAAGTGGTCGGTGATCGAAGCCGGACTGAAGTGCCTGCAGGGCAAGGGCGTGGTCAATTCGATCTCGCTCAAGGAAGGCGAGGCGGCGTTCCGCGAACAGGCGCGCAAGGTGCTGCGTTACGGTGCCGCGGCCGTGGTCATGGCCTTCGATGAAGACGGCCAGGCCGATACCTGCGAGCGCAAGGTCGCGATCTGCACGCGCGCCTACCGGATCCTCGTCGACGAGGTCGGTTTCCCGCCCGAAGACATCATCTTCGACCCGAACATCTTCGCCATCGCCACCGGCATCGAGGAACACGACAACTACGCGGTCGACTTCATCGAGGCGACCCGGATCATCCGCCGCAGCCTGCCCCATTGCCACGTCTCCGGCGGCGTCTCCAACGTCTCGTTCTCGTTCCGCGGCAACGAGCCGGTGCGTGCAGCCATCCATGCAGTCTTCCTCTATCACGCGATCGCCGCCGGCATGGACATGGGCATCGTCAACGCCGGCGCCTTGCCGATCGTCGACGATCTCGATCCCGAACTGCGCGAGCGCGTCGAGGACGTGGTCCTGAACCGGCGCCGCGACGCGACCGAGCGCCTGCTCGAGATCGCCGAGCGCTACAAGCGCGGCAGCCGCGACCCGGCCGCCGGCAATGCGGAGGAAAAGGACGCCTGGCGCAGCCTGCCCGTGGCCAGGCGCCTTGCCCATGCGCTGGTGCACGGCATCGATGCCTACGTCGAAACCGATACCGAGGAAGCCCGGCTCGAAGCGACGCGTCCGCTTGACGTCATCGAAGGCCCGCTGATGGACGGCATGAACGTGGTCGGCGACCTGTTCGGCGCCGGCAAGATGTTCCTGCCGCAGGTGGTCAAGTCGGCGCGCGTCATGAAGAAGGCCGTGGCCTGGCTGCTGCCCTGGATCGAAGCCGAGAAGCTGCGCACCGGCGACGCCGGCAAGTCGAACGGCAAGATCATCATGGCCACGGTCAAGGGCGATGTGCACGACATCGGCAAGAACATCGTCGGCGTCGTGCTCCGCTGCAACAACTTCGAGGTCATCGACCTCGGCGTGATGGTGCCGGCGCAGAAGATCCTCGACACCGCACGTGCCGAGAATGCCGACATGATCGGACTCTCGGGGCTGATCACGCCGTCGCTCGAGGAAATGACCCATGTCGCCCGCGAGATGCAGCGCCAGGATTTCCACCTGCCGCTGCTGATCGGCGGCGCCACGACCTCGCGCGCGCACACCGCGCTGAAGATCGAGCCGCACTACCGTTCGCCGACGGTCTGGGTCAAGGACGCTTCGCGCGCCGTCGGCGTCGCCCAGTCGCTGATTTCGAAGGACATGGTCGACGCCTTCATGGAAAAGATCCGTGCCGACTACGCCGAGATCCGCGAACGCCACAAGGGCCGCGGCGACGCCAGGCGCCTGGTCACGCTGGAGAAGGCCCGGGCGCAGCGCTTCGACGGCGACTGGGACCAGCATCGACCGCCGCAGCCGCGCAAGACCGGGGTCACCGTGCTCGAGGATTTTCCGATCGCCGAACTCGTGCCGTTCATCGACTGGTCGCCGTTCTTCAATGCCTGGGAACTGGCCGGAAGCTATCCGGCGATCCTCGACGACGCCGTGGTCGGCGCGCAGGCCCGCGAGCTGCATCGCGATGCCCTGGCCATGCTCGATCGGCTGGTAGCGGAGAAATGGCTGGTGGCCCGCGGCGTGTTCGGCCTGTGGCCGGCGACCGCAAGCGGTGACGACGTGCAGGTCCTTGGCGGGGACGGCACGACGATTTTGACCCTGCACTTCCTCCGCCAACAGGTCGACAAGCCGGTCGAACGCCCCGATTTCTGCCTGGCCGACTTCATTGCGCCGAAGGATTCCGGAATCGATGACTGGATCGGCGGCTTCGCGGTCACCGCGGGGCTCGGCATCGATGCCCACGTGGCCCGTTTCGAAGGCGAACACGACGACTACTCGGCGATCCTGCTCAAGGCCCTGGCCGACCGCCTGGCCGAGGCCTTCGCCGAATGCCTGCACCAGCGCGTACGCAGAGACTACTGGGGTTACGCGGCAGACGAAGCCCTCGACAACGATGCGCTGATCGCGGAGCGCTACCAGGGCATCCGGCCCGCGCCGGGCTACCCGGCCTGCCCCGACCACACCGAAAAGGCCACCCTGTTCAGGCTGCTCGATGCGAGCGCAAACACCGGCATCTCGCTGACCGAGAGCTACGCCATGTTGCCGACCGCGGCAGTCTCGGGCTGGTACTTCTCGCACCCGAGAAGCCAGTACTTCGTGGTCGGCCGCCTGTCACGCGAACAGGTCGAGGACTACGCGCGGCGCAAGGGCTGGAGCGTTGCCGAGGCCGAGCGCTGGCTGGCCCCGAACCTCGACTACGATCCGGAGTAGCGAGCATCCGAGGCCGGGGTGACGCGCCTGCCGGATCCGGCAGGCGCGCCGACAACTACATTCCCGATGAACCCGCGCCGCTCATGGCCGACATGAAGGCCATGCCGCCGAATATGAAGAACAGCACGATGGCGACCAGGGCAAGAATCAGGTAGGCCTTGCAGAAGTTGGCCTTGTTCGGATTCGTTCCGCTCGAGAAAGCCCAGACGAACAACATGACGATGTTGACCAGCGGAATTGCAAGGACAATGAAGGTGATGATCCAGTCGCCGAGCGACATGACCGGTGCACTGCTACGATTTTCCATGCTTGCCTCTCCCCGAGGATGATCGCCAGGCGGGCGCCTGGCCGGGCGGATTCTGGCATGAAGCCGGCCCAGGTGCATCCATTCAGCTTTCCTTCCACTCGCGGCGATGGCGCAGGTCCACGACCAGGTTGTAGATCGAGACGAAGGCCGGAAATGCGTTCGAAAGGATGCCGACCGAGTCGTTCTTGCCGAAGGTGAAATAGCTGACCAGCATCAGGCTGCCGAGGATCGACAGCCACCAGAACGCCCGTGGCATGTGCACGCGGCGCAGCTTCTTGGTCGCGTACATCTGCACGAACCAGCGGCTGGTGAAGAGCAGGACGCCGCAATAGCCGATCAGCTTCCAGGGCGTCACGCCGATGCTGTGGATGTTGAACAGGACTTCGTTCATTGCGCTGCGGCACCAAGTGAGAGGGTGTCGCATTCTATCCTGTCGGAGCCACGGGCCCCGGCTGGGCTGGCACGCGCCCGCTCATCGACGCTTGCGCGCCCAGCCAGGTCACACCAGGCACTGCGAGGCAGGCGGCCTGTCGGCGCCTGCCTGCCGGATCGGTCAGCTGCGTGCCTTGAGCCAGTCGTGGATCGCCGGCGGGACCTCGCGCTGGGCACGACCGGACACGTAGATGCCGATGTGCCCGCCCTTGAACGCGATCTGGGTGTAGTCCTTGCTGCCGACGGCGGCCTGCAGCGCGCGCGAGGAGTCGGGCGGAACCAGATGATCCTGTTCGGCGAAGATGTTGAGCACCGGCATCGTGATCCTGCCGAGATCGACGGTCCGGTCGCCGATGGACAGTCCACCCTTGACCAGCTTGTTGCCCTGGTAGAAGTCCCGCATGAATTCGCGGAAGGCCTCGCCGGCCTGGTCGGGCGAATCGAAAATCCACTTTTCCATGCGCAGGAAATTCTCGAGCTCTTCCTTGTTGTCGAGGATGTCGACCATGCCGACGTACTTCTGCTGCAGCAGGCGCATCGGCTTGAGCATCAGGTAGCACCAGTTCATAAGGTCGGCCGGCACGTTGCCGATCGTGTCGACGAACAGGTCGGCGTCCATGTTGCGGGTCCAGTTCGACAGCATGTTGTCTGGGGTGTGGAAATCGACCGGGGTCACCATCGTGATCAGGTTCTTGACCTTGTGCGGATGCATGGCCGTGAAACACAGCGAGAACGCGCCGCCCTGGCAGATGCCGAGCAGGTTGATCTTCGCCACGCCGGCATGTTTCGCCACCGCGTCGACGCTGCGCCGGATGTAGCCGTTGATGTAGTCGTCGAGAGTCAGCCAGCGATCGGCGCGATCCGGGTAGCCCCAGTCGATCAGGTAGACATCCTCACCCTGGGCCAGCAGGTTGCGGACCAGCGACTTGTCCGCCTGCAGGTCGACCATGTAGGGCCGGTTGACCAGTGCGTAGACGATCAGGATCGGCGTCTTCGCGGTCGGCTTCTTCTCGCCGCGGAAGCGATAGACGACGAGCTTGTCCTCGCGGTAGACCTCGTCTTTCGGGGTGATGCCGAAATCGACGTCATCGAGCGTGCGCAGCACTTCGGCACCGCGGCTCATCTTCCTCTGGAAGCGCACCGCTTCCTCGAACAGTTCCGATGCCGCGATATTGAGCGGGCCCATCAGCGGTCACCTCCACGCTTGCCGGATCCGACCTTGCGCGATTGCGCGACATGGCCGGCGCTTGCCGTCTTCGACTTGCGCGCGAACCGCGCGATGCTGGCGGCGAAGCTGTTGCCCTTCGGCTTGCCCTTGCCGCCTCCCTGCGCTGTCGATTTCACTGCGGCGCCGGCCGCAGCCACCGATTTCCCGGCTTCCGAGCGGCTGCGCTTGGCCCGACGCTTGGCGCTCGACGTGGCGACCGGCTTGCGCCGCGTCTTGGCCTTGGACGGCTTGGCCTTCACTGGCCCGGCAACTGTCGGGCTCACCGACTGCGCGTCCTGCGTGCGCTTGCCCTTGCCTTCGCCCTTCTCGACGCCGCGCGTCGGCGCAGCGTCGGCCTTGCTGCCAGCGTTCTTGCCACGCGTGGAACTGGTTGCAGCTTGCCTGGCCTTTTTCGACGTCCTGGGCGTGCTGGACCTGGCTGCGCGTGCCGGTGCGGCGGTCGTGGCGCTGCCGGCATGCGCGCCTGGCTGCGACTTGAGTGCCGCTACCTCGTTGCGCAAGACCTCGATCTCGGCCAGCAGCGCCTGGTGTCCGGCGTCGTTTTCGTGCAGGTTGCGGAACTCGCGGCGCAGGGCCTGCAGACGCTGGCCGATACTGTCGACCTCGCTGCGCGTCGGCATGCCGAGCTCGTTGCAGTAGCGCTCGATCTCGCCCTGCACCTGCTGGCGCACGCGCATCTGCGCATCGACCACGGCGGCGTAGACCTCGCGGAATTCCTCGGACAGGGCGATCTCGGCATAGGCTTCCTCGGCCGCATCGATCCAGAGGTCGTACAGGGCGCGCGCCGATTCGATCTGGCGACCGGGCTCCTCGCGCTCGGCGAGCTTGAGCTGGAAGCGGGCGAAGCTCTGCTCGCCGACCTTGAGCATGAGACGGTCGTAGCGTGCGCTCTGCTCCTGGTAGTCGATGAAGACCTGCGCGGTCTTCTGCAGGTTTTCCTGTTTTTCGCGCAGGAAACCGAAGGCCGGCTGGTGCAGGGCACCACGGGCCTTGTCGAACATCGGTCCCGCCGCCGCGGCGAACTGCTCCATCATCTGGTCGAAGCCGCGCGCTCCTGATCCGGCCAGTCCGCGCATCGCGGCGGCCATCGGATTGCCCATCGTCGAAGACGAAAACGCGCCGGGAAACAGGCCGTTGCGGAACGCGTCGGCGAGACTCTCACCACCACCGCTCTGGCCGGCCGCAGCAGCGGCCAGGCTTTGCAGCATGCCGAGGTAGCCCTGGGCACCACTGAGCATGCGCTCCATGGCCTCGTTCTGCTGCTTGCCATCGGCAAACGGATTGGCCTTGCCGAGCGCATCGGCCCAGCCGGCGTTCGCGGAGCCGACACCCCAGGGTGCCTGGCCCGGGTTTGCGCCGAGGGCGGCCTGCGCCTGACGCGCCATCGCCTCCCAGTTCTTTGCCCATTGGGCTACATCCAGCGGTTCGCTCATGGCGCGATCTCCGATTCGGGTCAGCGGGCGGCACGGTCGCCGCATGCCGCACATGATAGCGGTGCGCGCGTTACAGCGGCGAATCGTCGCCCTTCAGCCCGCCCTGACAGGCGCCCGTGGGACATGAGATGCACAGGACGCTGCGCTCAGGGAATATCCAGCTGGATCGCACCAAGCGGACCGCTTCCGCGCGGCGTGGTCGCGATATCGCGGCTCGGCGGCAAGGCCTCGCCGGCAAACAGGTGCGCCCACATGCGGTCCAGGGCCGCGTAGGCGAACGGCAACAGCGGAACGTGCCGGTCGCCGAATCCCGGGAAGGCCAGGAAGGCATCGAAGTGCTGGGCATGCGCGACCCGCCACAGGACCGGGTGACGCTCATGGGCCTCGAGCCAGCGCACATAGGGATCGGTGCTGAAGGCGACCGGCACGAGGCCATCGGCCTGGCCATGCACGATAATGATCGGCAGGTCGGCGCGTGGCAATGCTGCACGGGTTGCCTCTACGCCCGTGGCCAGGCGTTGGCCAGGCTCGTCCTTCGTGTTCCACAACTGACGAAGGCACTCGACACCGGGCCAGCTCGCGTCCTTGCCTGTCGCCATGCCATCGACGACACCCACGCCGGCGCCGGGTGCAATGCCCGAAGCGTCGGACCACCACGCCGCGCGCTCGGCAGGCGTCGAGAGTCGCGGGGCCGCGCCGGGGTCCATGCCGGCCAGGCCATAGCCGCAGGGCATCGGGCCCGTTCCTGTCCGCGCATACGCCGCGGCATAGGTCACCGCGACCGCGCGCCAGAGATCGAGGGCCGTGCTCGCCGCGACACTGCGCAGCGCGGTGTCGGTCCAGCCCGAAACATGCAGGCGGGCCAGTGCTTCGGCAGCCTGGGTCTGCAAATCCTCCGCGATCAATTCGCCGCGCTCGTGCAGCGTCGCGCAACGCGTGACCCAGGCCGGCGGATGGGCGCCGTTGACACGCGCGAACGGCGTCTCGTCGAAGCGCGACTCGAGCAGCGCGCAGGGCGTCAGCAGGGCCGCTTCGGTGGCGTAGTCGTACAGGCTGCGCCCGCCCTCGCCGGCGAGGATATTGGGCTCGACCGCGACCACGCCATCGAGCAGGCCGGCGTCGTTTTCCGCGGCGCGCAACACGGCACCGCCACCGTTGGACAGGCTCGCGGCGATGATGCGCGTGTTGCCGGCGGTGAAAGGCGCCTGGTCTGGGAAGGCCTGGTCGAGCGCGTGCAGGGCGAACCTTGCGGCCTGGATGACGTGGCGTCCCCACGAGGCCTCCGGGTTGTCGCCGGAATGTGCATGCTTGACCAGCACGGCATTGAGCGGGCCGGGTACATCATCGTCCTCGGGCGCGAATTCGAGCGCTGCGGTGCCGCGCTCGGCGCGCGTGCCATCGAGGCTGACGCCGGTGTTGCTGGCGACGTCGAAATAACCGCTGCCGGCTCCCTTGTCGGTGTAGGCCACGGCGCAGCCGCGCGGCAGGCCCCAGGCGCCGGCCAGCGAGATTGCGCCGTAGACGCCGCGCGACCCCGAGGAAGGGGCGACGATGACGCAGCGCTTGTCGCGATCGAACAGGTCGGGCACCTGCAACAGGACACGATGCGGCGAGCGCGCTTCGGGCAGCTTCGCGAAGGCGCTGAACTCGCGCCCGCTGACCACGGGCACGCCACCGTAGATCTCGCCATAGCCGCCGAGCGGGCCGAGGTCGGCGATGCCGCGCCAGCTCGTGTAGATCGCCCGACGCCGCAACTCGGCCGGGGTCGGCGCCTGGGCATCGACGAAGGCCGGCGCCGGCCCACGCAAGCCCGCGAGCCCGAGGCCGGCGCTGAGCAGGTCGTCGGCGCCCTCGTGTCGGGTGACCCTGATCCCGCTGACGAGCCCGTCGGACATGACCGCTTTCTCCAAACCGCGCGGCGCACTCGCGCACGCGCCGAGCATCAAGGCGGCAAGCACGCCGCAACCGTGAATGACCGTTCTGTTCATGCCGCCACCGTAGCAACTGGCGAATGCCCTGTCATCGGGACCAAGGTACTAGCCCGGCCCCGCGCATTGCCGTCGAATGCCCGCTGTGGTGTCATCGGACACCGATGCCTCGAGCCATTCAGACCATGAAATCAACCGCCATCGCCTTGCTGCTCTGTGCTTTTCTGCTCCGACCCGCGCTGGCTGCGCCAGCCGAAACCCTCGAGCAACGCGCCACGGCCCTGCACAACAGTGCGATCGTGCTCGATACCCATCTCGACACGCCGATGCTGTTCGCGCGCCCCGACTGGCGCATCGGCGACCGCCACAGCTTCGATGCGGACTTCTCCCAGGTCGACTATCCGCGCATGGTCGAGGGCGGACTCGATGGCGGCTTTTGGGTGATCTACACGCCGCAGGGCGAGCGCACGGCGGCCGGCAACCGGGCGGCGCGCGACTTCGGACTGAAGCGGCTGGTCGAGATCCGCGAGATGGTCGCCGCCAATGCCGACCGCTTCGAGATCGCCCTGAGCGCGGACGATGCGGCACGCATCAAGAAGGCCGGCAAGCGCATCGTCTACATCAGCATGGAGAACGCGTCGCCACTGGCGAGCGACCCGAGCCTGCTCGGCGCCTACTATGACCTGGGCCTGCGCATGCTCGGCCTGGTCCATTCGTCCAACGACGACTTCGCCGATTCCTCGACCAATCCGGGCGGCCCCGAATTCAACGGACTCAGCGACAAGGGCCGGGCCCTGGTCGCCGAAGCGAACCGGCTCGGCCTGATCATCGATCTTTCGCATGCCAGCAACGCCGTATTCGACCAGGTCGTCGAGCTCTCGAAGACGCCGGTGGTGCTCTCGCACACCGCATCGGCCGCGCTCAACGCCCATCCGCGCAATATCGACGATGCGCGGCTGCGCAAGCTGGCCGCGACGGGCGGCGTGATCCAGGTCAATTCGGTCAACCAGTTTCTGATCAAGGTGCCGGACAACGCCGAGCGCGATGCCGAGGTCGACCGCTTCTTCGCAATGATCGAGGACGGTGCCGCACTGAGCGCAGAAAGGCGCAAGCAGGCCATGCAGCTTTACCGCGAGATCGAGGCGAAATACCCGACGCCGAAGGCAACGTTCGAAGACTACATGAAGCACATGCTGCATATCCTCGAGGTGGCCGGACCCGAACATGTCGGCCTCGGCGCCGACTGGGACGGCGGCGGCGGGGTCAGCGGCATGATCGATGTCACGAGCCTGCCGAAGATCACCGAGCGCCTGCTGCGCGAGGGCTACAGCGAGGATCAGGTTCGTGGCGTCCTCGGCGGCAACCTGCTGCGCGTGATGCGCGCGGTCGAGGCAGCCAGGCAACCCTGATCAGCCCGGCCCGTCCGGGCCGCCTTGAATACGGAGGAAATCCGATGAATCGACTGAACCGGCTCGGCCTGCCCGTGCTGCTCCTGCTCTGTGCGCAGGCCCATGCCGAAGCGCCGCGCCAGCCCGCCCTCGTGATCCACGGTGGCGCAGGAGTCATCCGCGCCAGCATGACGCCCGAGATCGAGAAGGCGGTGCGCGCGACCCTGCTCGCAGCGGTCAATCGCGGCTACGCCGAGCTCAAGGCCGGGAAGCCCGCCCTCGATGCGGTCACCGCGGCGATCACCGTGCTCGAGGACGACCCCAACTTCAATGCCGGCAAGGGAGCGGTATTCACCCATGACGGCCACAACGAACTCGACTCGGCGATCATGGACGGCGCCAGCCTCAAGGCCGGCGCCGTGGCCGGCGTGCGCACCGTGCGCAACCCGATCCTGCTCGCCCGTGCGGTGATGGAGAAATCGCCCCATGTCATGCTGGCCGGCAGAGGTGCCGAAGCCTTCGCCGGCGAAAGCGGCATCAGCCTCGTCGATCCCGCCTACTTCCGCACCGAGCGGCGCTGGCAGCAGTTGCAGAAGGCATTGGCCGAAGACAAGGCCGGCATGGCCCACGCCGACCTCGAAACGGCGAAGCATTTCGGCACGGTCGGAGCGGTCGCCCTCGATCGCAACGGGCACCTGGCTGCCGGCACGTCGACCGGCGGCATGACCGACAAGCGCTACGGGCGCATCGGCGACTCGCCGGTGATCGGGGCCGGCACCTATGCCGACGCGAACTGTGCGGTCTCGGCGACCGGATGGGGCGAGTTCTACCTGCGCACGGTGGCCGCGCATTCGATCTGCATGCGCGTCGGCCTGCTCGGGCAAGCACTCGCCGAGGCCGCCGAACAGGTCATCAACAAGGACATCCCCAAGCTCGGCGGTAATGGCGGCGCGATCGTCCTCGGCGCCGACGGGCACATGGCCATGCCCTTCAACACCGACGGCATGTTCCGCGCCTGGATCGGCGCGGACGGCAAGGCGCATGTGGCGATCTATGCCGACGCCGATGAAGCGGAGAAGCCCGAACCCGGCGAGTAAGCCGGGTCGGGTGCAAGCCGGCGAGCGCCACGGGCACCGGGCAAGCGCGTTCGGTACTTTCCTTCGCTGCTTCGACCCAGGATCACGATGAGGCGACCGGACGCTGCCGCAGCAGCCTGCCTGCGCGGCCGTCGCTGCCGACCTTGCGCACCCACAGGCGTGCATCGTCGAGCAGCGAATAGATCACCGGCAGCGCCATCAGGGTGACGATGGTCGAGAACATCAGGCCGCCGACGATTGCGCGCGCCATCGGGAAGTAAGGGGGGCCATCGCCACCGACCTGCACGGTGCCGATGCACAGCGGCACCATGGCCAGGATCGCCGTACCCATGGTCATCAGCACCGGTCGCAGGCGGTCCTTGCTGCCACGCACCAGCGCTTCGGTCCGCAGCAGGCCCTCGTGCCTGAGCTGGTTGATGTGCATGAGCATGACGATGCCGTTGTTCACGACCACGCCCATCAATATCAGTATGCCGATCATCGCCATGAACGAGAACGTGGTACCGGTGATCCAGAACAGCCAAAAAACGCCGAACACCGAGAAGATGAAGGTGGTCATGATCGCGGCCGGGTAGATCAGTGACTCGAACATCGCGCACATGACCACGTAGACCAGGACCAGGGCGATGATGATGTTGAACATCATGCGCTGGCCGGTTTCGTCGGCATCACGGAACGAGGTGCCGAAGGTCCAGCGGTAGCCCGCCGGCAGCGACACGTTGGCCATCGCCGTCTCGATGCGCTTGCGCGCCTCGTCGGACGTCGTGTCACTGTCCAGGTTGGTCTGGATCTGCAACGAGGTCTGGCGGTTCTCGCGCTGGATCGTCGAGGCCGCGCCCTGGGTGCGCACGTCGACCATCGCCATCAGCGGAATCTGGCTGCCATCCGGCGCGCGCAGCTTGTAGTCGGACATGTCGTTGATGCTTTGCGCATCGGCATTCTGGAAGCGCACCCAGGTCGGGATCTGCGTATCACCGCGGCGGAAGTCCTTGAGCTGCGCACCGCGCAGCGCGATCGAGACGTATTGAGCGACGTCCGCCGCACTGAACCCGTAGTAGCGGGCACGTTCGCGGTCGATGTGCACGGCGATTTCGCGCTCCTCCGAGTTCTCGACCAGGCGCACGTCGTGCAGCCCCGGGACGCGACTGAGCACGGCGATCACGGTAGCCGACTGATCGCGCAGGACGTCGGTCGAATCACCGACCAGGGACAGCTTGATGCCGTTGTTGTTGCTGCCGCCATTGCGGTCGAAACTGACCGACCCGATGGCCAGCTTCGGCAGGCCCTTGCGGATGTCGTCGATGATCTCGCTGGCCGGGCGAATCGCATCGTCGTCTTCGGTCAGCAGGATATTGGTCTGCGCATTGCCGCGCTCATCGAAATAGCTGTAGATGTTGCGTATCTCGAATTCCTTCTTGTGCTCGGTCAGGTACTGCTCGACCTTGCTGACCGACTGCTCGAGCTGCGGCAGGCGGTAGTTGCCGTTGAGCTCGTAGCGCAACTGCATTTCACGGGTGTCGCCAGCCGGGAACATGTCGGACTTGGTCTGCGACATCGGCACGAAGCTCAGCAGCAGAAGGCAGAGCAGGCCGAGCATGGTCTTGCCGCGATTGCGCAGCGACCAGTCGACGAGGCGTCCATAGCGATGCTGCAGGCGCGTGACCGCATTCTCGCGGCCGATGAACTTCGGCGGCGGCAGCTTGGCGGCGAGCATCGGAATCAGGCTGACCGCGACCAGCCACGACGCGATGTGCGCGATCGCCATCGATATCGCCACCTGGGTCAGGTAGATCGCGATCGGCGTGCGTTCGCCGAATACGTTCGGCAGGAACACGATGATGCTGGTCAGGGTTCCGGCCGTGATCGCCGTACCGACCGCACGCGTGCCTTCCACGGCGCTGTACCAGGGCTTGTCCGGGTAGCGCTCGCGATACTGGTAGATGCTCTCGACCGCGACCACGGCGTTGTCGACGAGCATGCCGACGGCCAGCAGCAGGCCCATCATCGAGAGGATATTGAGACTGATGCCGAAGAAGTACATGCAGCCCAGGGTGATCACGAAGCAGATCGGAATGGCCAGCGACACCATCGCCGTGGCGCGCCAGTCGCGCAGGAAGAAGAACAGCACGAGGACCGAAAGCACCGTGCCCTCGATGCCGGCCTTGCCGAGTTCGCGCAGCGAATCGGTGACGCCCTTGGCCTGGTTCTGCAGGAAATAGAGGGTCAGGCCCTTCAGTTCCGGCTCCTTCGACGCCCGCGCCACCTCGGCCAGCACGACCCGGCCGACCTCGACCAGGTTGGCGCTGCGCTCGCGACTGATGTCGATGGCGACCGCCGGTCGCTGGTCGAGGCGACGCTGGTAGTCGAGCCGCGCCGGTCGCAGCTGGACGTCGGCGACGTCGCCGAGGCGCAGGCCGGTATCGTTGATGACGAGATTGCGGATTTCGTCCAGCGACCGCCATTCGCCCTGCGGTTGCACGCGATAGCGCATGCCGCCGTCGTGGATCAATCCTGCCGAAGTCGAGAAATTGGCCTCGCGCAGCGACTTGGCCAGGTCGTTGAGGTTGATGTTGTGCGCGCTCAGCCGATCCGAGGACAGTTCGATCTGTACTTCCGGCGGCGCCACACCCTGGATCGTGACCTTGGCCACGCCCGGCAGGCGCTCGAGCGGACGCTTGAGCTTGCGATCGAGCAGCTCGTAGGAATTGGAAAGGTCGCCGTCGCTCGAGATACGCAACTGCAGGACCGGCTGGTCCGAAGTCGAGAACTTGAACACGAAGAAGCGCTGCAGGTCGTCGGGCAGATCGGCGCGGATCGCATCGATCTTGTCGCGCGCCTCGACCGCCTTCGAGGAAACATCCTGCCCCCACTTGAACTCGAGGAACAGCTGCGCACCGTCGGCACGCGAACTCGAATTCATCGACTGGATGCCGGTCAGCGTGGACAGCGCCTCTTCGATCGGACGCGCGATGGTCCGCTCGATCTCGGCCGGCGTCGAGCCCGGATACGGCACGTCGATGAACAGGAACGGGGCCTGGATGTCGGGCATGTATTCGAGCGGCAGGCGAAACGCCGCGAGCAGCCCGATCACCGTCATCGAGACGAAGAACATGACCGCCGTCACCGGGCGCTTGAGGCTGAGTTCGGCGAGGGTCATGGGTGGACTCCGGGAATTCTTCTTGTCGGTTTCGCGAGAACAACGGTTTGACGCGCGAGCGACATCAACCGAAGGTTGGACTGATCCGGACCGCCAACCCGATTCGCGACGTATTCAAAGTGCAAAGCCTTCACTCGCCTTTGAGCGAGCGAGTCACTTCGCTTTGGGTGGTCGTTGCGCAACCAGAGTGGATTCACCGCCAAGCTTTCACTCGCCTTCGGCGAGCGACCTACTTTCTCTTGCGTGGCCAAGAGAAAAGTAGGCAAAGAGAAGGCCACCCCAAAGCGGTGGTCTCCGGACTCCTGTCCTGCGACTGCGCGGCAGGACTCCGGGGGTTCGCTGACAGCACCTCCGTGTGCTGGCAGCGAACTGGGCGCGATCCCTCGCGCCCACCCTGCGGGCCTTTCCTGCGCCCTGCCGCCACCGCTTACGGGACCCTTGTAGCGCGCATCCTGCGCGCCAAAGCGAAGAGCAAAGCCAATGCCAAAGCCGAAACTGGAGCGTGCAGTAAGCCGCTCCGTCTTGGCTGCGCAGGATGCGCAGTGAATGGGGCCCCTATGCAGTGGCGCAGTGGCGGAGAAAAGGCCCGAAGGGTGGCTCGCAGGGATGCGAGCCAGTTGGCTGCCAGTCCAGGGATGGACTGTCAGCCAACCCCGGAGCCGCTGCGCGAAGTCGCAGGGCAGGATGCCCGGAGACCGCTGCATCGGGGTGCTCTTTCTTTTGGTTACTTTTCTTTGAGCACGCAAAGAAAAGTGACTCGCTCGCCAAAGGCGAGTGAAAGCCTTGCTCCTTGCACCAAGAATGCGCCGCGAAGCGATGTCCAGATTAGAAAGAAGCGAGGAGCTGGGTCCCGGCCCGGACAGAGTCCGGCCGGTCCTGAGCCTGCCGAAGGGCCGGGACGACGATTTCAAACGTTGCACCCTGCGCGAAAGCATCGCGCCTGAAGCCTGTCCTGAGCCCAGTCCAAGGGGCGCTCCTACACGAGGCACAGAGCGAAGCGCCGAGTTCACGAGTGCGCCTCGGCCAAAACCGCCGAATCCGGCGTCGCATCGTCACCCGCGACCTTGCTCGCCTTGCGCGCCGCGCGTTCGACGTAATAGGCATCGGGCTTGCGGTCGACCAGTTCATAGACGATAGGGATGACCACCAGGGTCAGCAGGGTCGACACGGCGAGACCGCCGATAACCGTGATCGCCATCGGCGAGCGCACTTCCGAGCCCTCGCCGAGACCGATCGCCAGCGGCAGGAATCCGAGCAGGGTCGCCAACGTGGTCATCGCGATCGGACGCAGGCGCGATTCGGCGGCGAGGATGATCGCCTCGCGCTTGGCGTGACCCTCCTCGCGCAGCTGGTTGACGCGGTCGATCAGCACGATCGCGTTCTTGACCACGATGCCGGCCAGCATGATCAGGCCGATGAAGACGACCACCGATATCGGCGTACCGGTCAGCTTGAGCGCGAGCACCGCGCCGACCAGAGCCAGCGGGATCGAGAACATGATGACGAACGGATGGACCAGCGATTCGAACTGCGAAGCCATGACCAGGTAGACGAGGAAGATCGCGAGGCCGAAGGCGAACAGCATCGAGCGGGTCGAGGCGTCCATCTCCTCGCCCTGCCCGCCGATGTGCACGGAAACGCCGGCGGCCAGCGGCGTGCGTGCCAGGATCGACCTGACTTCGCTGACCGCGCTGCCGAGATCGCCATGGCGCAGATTCGCCGAGATGATCGCGACGCGCTCCTGGTCGACGCGGTGGATCTCGCTCGGGCCTTCGCTGGCGGTGACTTCGGCCACCGCGGACAGGCGGATCGGGCGGTCGGCGCCCGGGTTGACGATCAGGTTGCGGATGTCCTCGACGCTGGCGCGGTCGGATTCGCGGACACGGGCCAGCACGTCGATCTTGCGGTCGCGGAAGTTGTAGCGCGTGGCCACCTCGCCGCGGACCTTGGTGACCACGGCGTCGGAAATCTGCCGCGTGGTCAGGCCGAGCGCGGCAGCGCGGTCCTGGTCGAAGCGGATCTGCACTTCCGGATAACCGTCCTCGACGGTCGACTTGATGTCGGCGAAACGATCGGATTCACCGAGCAGCGTGCCGAGCTTCTTGCCGGCCGTGGTCAGCGCATCGAGGTCATAGCCGCGAATCTCGATTTCCAGCGGCGTCGAGAAGCTGAACAGTGCCGGCCGCGCGAACTTCACCTCGGCGTCCGAGCGCGTCGCCAGGGTCGCCCGCAAGGCATTCATGGCCGCGGCTTCCTCGCGATCGCCGGAGCCCGGCTTGAGGGTGACCAGCAGGCGCGCGATGTTCTCGCCCGATTCGGTCGGCGTCGCGTCGAGGCGGGTGCCGGTTCCGGCGACGCCATAGATCGAGGCGATGTTCGGATCGCGCGCATGCTGGCGCTCGATCTGGGTGACGAGGGCATCGGTCTCGGCCAGCGGAGTGCCGGGTGGCAGCTTGATGGTCGTCTCGAAGCGGCCCTGGGCCAGGCTCGGGATCAGGTCCATGCCGAGGCTGGGGATGATAGCGATGCTGATCGCGAAGGCCAGCGCCGCGGTACCGAGGACCAGCCACGGCCGATCCATCGCACCGGGCAGCATGCGGTGGTAGAGCCGCGCGGAACGGTCATAGGTGCCGACGACGCGTCGGCCGATCCAGCGCAGCGCGGCGCCGATGGTCCAGTTGAACAGCTTGGCCACGAATCCGACGACGACCACGATCAGGCGCGGCAGGATCTGGAACAGGCCCTCGCCGATCGCGCGCAGGATGCGCACCGGAACGCGCAGCAGCACGTTTCTTGGCAGCGGCTTCGGCGCTTTCGGGGGCTCGTCGCGGAAGGCCAGCGGCGAGCGCCCCTGCAGCGAGGCCATCATCGGAATCAGGGTCATCGCCACGACCAGCGAAATGAGCATGGCGAAGGTGATCGTCAGCGACTGGTCGCGGAACAGCTGGCCGGCGACGCCTTCGACGAACACGAGCGGAAAGAACACGGCTACCGTGGTCAGGGTCGATGCGGTCACCGCCATGCTGACCTCGCTGGCGCCCTTGACCGTGGCATCGAGGATGGAATGCCCTTCCTCGCGCAGCCGCGCGATGTTCTCGAGCACGACGATCGAATCGTCGACGACCATGCCCGTGGCGAGTGCCAGGCCGCCCAGCGACATCACGTTGAGGCTCAGATCGGCCTGGCCCATGAAGAAGAACGTGGCGATCAGCGAGATCGGCAGCGACAGCGAAATGATGAAGGTGCTGCGGCCATGGCCGAGGAAGAAGAAGATCATCAGGATCGCCAGCGTGCCGCCGATCAGGGCGTCGTTGCGGACGTCGTCGAGCGAGTGCTGGATGAACACCGACTGGTCGTCGATGGTGGTCAGGCTCGCGCCCGGCGGCAGGGTCGACTTGAGTTTTTCGAGGGCCTTGTTGACGGCGTTGGCCACGGCCACGGTATTGCCGTCGCCTTCCTTGTACACCGCCAGTTCGATGGCCTCGTGCGCGTCGATGCGGACGATGCCTTCGCGTTCCTTGTAGCCCTGGCGCACATCGGCGATGTCCTTGAGCCGGACCGGCACGCCGTTCTCGACCTTGACCAGCATCTCGCGCATCTGGTCGAGGTTGGAGAATTGGTTGATCGTGCGCACGAGGTAACGCTGGCTGCCTTCCTCGATGCGCCCGGCCGAGACATTGACGTTCTCGTTGCGCAGGCGGTCGACGACGTCGCTGACGCGGAGGTTCAGCTGGGCCAGCTTCTGCTGGTCCAGGGATACGTCGATCTCGTCTTCGAGGCCGCCGCCGACCTTGACCGCGGCGACGCCGGCGACTGGTTCGAGACGCTTCTTCAGTTCGTCGTCGGCGAAGCGGCGCAGCTGCTTGAGTTCTGCCTCGCTCGAACCGGCAGCGGCGCCCGAACCGCTGAGTCCGAGCCGGATGATCGGATCGGTGGACGGGTTGAAGCGCAGCAGGATCGGCTTCTTCGCCTCCAGCGGCAGGCTCAGGATGTCGAGCTTGTCGCGCGTTTCGAGGCTGGCCTGCTCCATGTCCGTGCCCCAGGTGAACTCGAGGATCACGTCGGACTGGCCGGTGCGCGAGACCGAGTGGATCTTGCGCACGTTCTTGACCACGCCGAGCGCTTCCTCGACCGGTTGCGAGATCAGGTTCTCGATCTCGATCGGCGCCGCGCCCTCGTACTCGGTGCGCACGGTCAGGGTCGGATAGGACAGATCCGGCAACAGGTTGACCTTGAGCCCGGACAGCGCGATTAGCCCGAACAGGACCAGTGTCAGGGTGGTCATGCCGATGGTGACACGCCGGCGGGTGGCGAAGTCGACGATGTTCACTGCACGCCCTCCAGCACCTGCACCGCGGTGCCGTCACGCACGGCCGAGCGGCCGAGGGTGACGACGCGATCGCCTTCTTCGAGCCCGTCGAGGATCTCCACGAAGCCGGAATCGCCGTAGCCGACCTTGATCAGGCGACGCTTGGCGACGAACGCCGGCAATGGCGGCTTGTCCTTGCCGGGCTCGGCCTTCTTCGCGTCATCCTTCTTCTCATCCTGCTTCGCCTTGATCAGCTTTTCCTTGTCCTCGGCGCTCAAACTCGAGCCGGCCACGACCTGGAACACAGCGGTTTCGCCGTCTTCCTCGATCAGGGCGGCGCGCGGAATGGTCAGCACGTCGTCATGCTTGGCATAGACGATCTCGAGGCGTCCGAACATGCCGGACTTCAGGCGCCCCGAGGCGTCACGGAATTCGCAGGTCACGCGGAACGTGCCGGTCGTCGAATCGACCACCGGACTGATGCGCTGGATGCGCCCCTCGAACACATGGTCGGGAATCGAATCGACGCGCATGTTGACGAGCTGGCCCGCACGCAGCGTGTTCAGTTCGCGCTCCGGCACATTGAGCACGGCCAGCAACGGATCGAAATTGTCGATCTGGAACAGCGCCTGGTTGACCTGGATGAAGTTGCCGACCTTGACCAGGCGGCGCGAAATGACGCCGCTGATCGGGGCCACGATATCTGTGTAGGAAAGCTCGAGGCGGGCGAGGTCGTAGGTCGCGCGCTGGGTTTCGAGGTCGTAACGGATCTTGTCGTTCTGTTCGACGCTGAGCAGCTTGCGCTCGAACATCTCGCTCGATCGGCGGTAGTCGTTTTCGAGCTTGCGCAGGGTCGCTTGCGCCTTGGCCACGTTGAGCCGCGGATTCTCGTCATCGAGCTTGGCCAGCACCTGCCCGGCCTTGACCTGGTCGCCCTCCTCGACCAGCAGCTTGAGCAGGACGCCACTGACCTTGGCCGCGACCTGCGCTTCGCTCTCGGGCTCGAGCGTGGCCGTGCCGGAATAGCTGGCACTGATCGAGCGACGCGAAACCGGCACCGCTTCCACCGGTACCGAGGTGTCGGCAGCCGCTTCTTCGGCCTTGGCCCCGCCGTGATCACCGCCGCAGGAGGCCATCTGGGTCAGTATTGCCAGACCAAGGAATAGATGCGCCGGGAAGCGCAGCCGAAAACCGCTGGGAAATGAGCGCATTACGCAGCCTCTAATTGACATGGTGTTATACTAGACCATAACACTATAGGACGGCAAGCCCCTGGCCTCAGGCCGTGCAGTCATGGATACGTCGGGAACGCGTCTGGTTGCCTCGCACAGGGCGGCACACAGGAATGAGCGCTGCAAGTTCGATACGGCAGCCGTCGCCCCCACCGGACCCCGGCAGCCTTCCGCCATTCTGTCCGCGCAGCCTACGCAGCCTGTCGGTGCCTGTCTTGAGCCAATAGTCACGCGCCCGCAGTCCGGCCGCCGATCTCCTGTCGCCGGCGCCGGCCGTGGCCCGTCGGATCCGCATCGACGTCGCCATCGCGCGCCGCTGGCCTGACCGGTGTGCGCCGCTGCGCCGCAGGAGTGACCGCTGACCTCGACGCGGCAACTCGCTATACTCCGGGGCTTGCCACTGACCCCCTTTTCCCACTCAGCCGGATCCGGAACCTTCGAGATGACCCGAGCGCTGCTGTTCGTCCTTGCCCTGTTGCCCGCCAGCCTGGTTTTTGCCCAGGAGACCAAGGGCGATCCCGTCGAAGGCCGCCTCAAGGCCTATACCTGCACCGGCTGCCACGGCATCACCGGCTGGAAGAATGCCTACCCGAATTACCATGTGCCGCGCATCGGCGGTCAAAACTACGACTACATCGTCGCCGCATTGACCGAGTACAAGAATGGCGCGCGCAACCACCCGACCATGCGCGCCCAGGGCGAGAGCATGAGCGATGCCGATATCCGTGATATCGCCGCCTTCCTTTCCAGCATCAATAGCGCGGAGTGAGTCGAGTGATGAACAGGATTTCCATGATCAAGCCTTTCGCTTCCCTCGCCCTGCTCGCCCTGACCTCGCTCTCGACCGCTGCCCTCGCCGGCACGCCCGGCAATGCCGCTGCAGGCAAGGCCCTGGCCCAGCCATGTCAGGCCTGCCACGGCGCCGATGGCAACTCGACCGCGCCGATCTATCCGCGCCTTGCCGGCCAGTATGCCGACTACCTTGCCCGCGCCCTGCACGAATACCGTGACGGCGGCCGCGTCAATCCGATCATGGCGGTTTACGTCGAGAAGCTTTCGGACCAGGACATCCTCGACCTGGCCGCGTACTTTTCGGCCATGCCCGGCAAGCTCGACGACCTGCACGGGCACATGGAGCCGAAATAACGGCATCCACTGCAGCAAATCGCGAGTCACGATTGAAAAAAATCCCGGCCAGCCCGGGATTTTTTTCGTCGTTCAGACCGCCTTGCGTTCGTAATAGGGTTTCTGGCCCTTTTCGTGATCGGTGACATCGCGCACGCCGGTCACCTCGGGAATCTTCTCGGAAAGCGTTTTTTCGATGCCGTTGCGCAGGGTCACGTCGACCATGCCGCAACCGTGGCAGCCACCGCCGAACTGCAAAACGACGATGCCATCGGCGGTGATCTCGCGCAGGCTCACGCGGCCGCCGTGCGAAGCCAACTGCGGATTGATCTCGGCGTCGATCAGGTAGCGCACGCGTTCGACCACGCTGGCGTTCTCGTCCGGTGGCGCGCCGCGAAGTTTCGGGGCCTTGATCGAGAGCTGGCCACCGGTCGCGTCGCGCGCAAAATCGATGTTGGCGCCGTCGAGGAACTGCGCGCTGTCGGCCGTGACGTACAGCGAGAAGCCGCTGCACTCGATCTCCCACTCGTCTCCGGACAGATCCGCCGGTTCGCAGAACTCGAGCTGGCAGTCGCCCTGCGGCGTTCCGGGCGCAATCGCGCGCAGGCGTATGCCGAGGCCAGGGGAATTCTGGCTTTCGATCAGGGCGCGGAAATGTTCCGCGGCGGATTCACTCAACTCGATCATGGCCTTGCCGTCCGGTTTAATCAGCACCATTCTAGTCCTCAATCGTGTTTCGTGCATCCGCACTTATACTTGGCAGTCCCATCGTCGCCCCGGAGTGCCGCATGAAACCCGATGAACTGGCCAGCGCCCACTGCACGCCACGCAAAGGCGAGGAGCATGCATTGGCGGCTGCCGAAGTAGAGCGCTATCTCGCCCATCTGCCCGGCTGGATCCTCAGCGCCGACGGCAAGGGCATCGACAAGACCTATCGCTTCGATGACTTCCACCGCACCATGGCCTTCGTCAATGCGGTCGCCTGGATTGCCCATGTCGAGGACCATCATCCGGACTTCAAGGTCAGCTATCCGAGTTGCGAGCTGCACTACTCGACCCACGATGTCGGCGGGCTTTCCCTCAACGATTTCATCTGTGCGGCCCGGGTAGAGAGCCTCCTTGGCCAGCATTGAGCGCGACAGCGGCACTTCGGCCGCACGCAAGCTCGCGCATGCCGCCGTATTCCTGACCACGGCGGTAATCGCCGTGGTCGTGCTCGTGCAACTGCCCCGGTTCCAGCTTCGCCGTCATCTTGATGAGACCGCCGCGGCAACCCTCGGCGCGCTGGTCCATGCTGGAACGCCGCATCACTGGTCGCCACGGCTGCCTGCCGACATCGTCGCCGCACGCGCGTTCGGATCGGACGACGCCGCATTCGTGGCGAACGGCTTTCGCGTACGCTCGTCCGGGCAACCGGTCGATATCGGCCTCGTCATCGCCGGCGCAATCGACCTGGACCGGTTCTCCGAGTTCGAGATCGGACTCGATGCCGAGCAGCCGGGCACGCTGTCGTTCCTCGCCCGCGAGAACCTCGACGGGCCGCTCTGCATCAGCACGGGCACGGCTTTCGGCGCCGCCGAGTCCCGCATCAGCATGCCGCTCGATCGTCTCGGCTGGGCCTGTGAAGGCAAACCGGCCGCGGCGCCGACGCGGGCAGCGATGCTGCGCTTGCGCGTGGAACTGCCGTCGCCTGCGCGCCTGACCCTGCTCGAAGTCGAGGCCAGGCCGGCCTCGCCGATCACGGTCGAAGCACTCGAGCAGCTCGAGCTTCCGCTGCTGCCTTCGCCGCGCGAGTCGCACGCCTTCGATCGCGCCCTGGCACGCGTCGCGCTGAACAGTCGCCATGACTCCTGGCCAGTCCTGCAGTTGCCTTTCGAGGGACGCGTCGAACAGATTCTCGTCGCGCGCGACAAGATCGTCGCCGCAATGCCGGATGCCGTAATCGTCGCCAGCGGCGACTTCGCGCGCGTCGCCGCTCAGGCGCGACTCTGGAAGGCAACGCCTGACAAGCGCGCGTCCGTCGCGCTGCCCGCGACCCTACTCGGCATCTATACCGTGCTGCTGCTCGTGCTCAGGCTGCGCCCGCCACTCGACTATCGCCTGCGTGCACTGCTCGAATTGATCGGTGTCACGGCCGTGCCGCTGGGCCTGGTCGTCGGCGGCTTCATCGGCGACGACATCGATCCATTGCACCTGGCCGCCTGTGCGATCACCCTGCTGTTTGCCCTGAGCCTGCTGTTCGGTGGCGCGCCGGCACAACCCTCGGCGCGAACGCTCAAGCGGGGCTGGTGGGTGGCCCTCGGCTCGTTTGCCCTGACCCTTGGCGTCGTCCTCTACATGACCGACGGCAAACTGCCCGGGCAGCTGCCACAGCCATCGCGAATCCTGCATTACGCCGCCTGGGCCGCGATCCAGCAATTTCTGATCTGCGTGATCGTCGCCGAACGATTCGAGCGCGTGCTCGGCTCCCCCGCCTGGGGGCTGCTCGGTGCAGCGCTGGTCTTCAGCCTGTTGCACGCACCCAACGCGATGCTCATGCAGCTGACCTTCGTTGCCGGGCTGATCTGGGTCTGGAACTGGCAGCGCCATCGTGCCCTGCTGGCCAACATGGTCGCGCATGCCGCCTGCGGATTGCTGCTGACCCAGTCCCTGCCGAGGGAATGGTTGCACTCGGCCGAAGTCAGCGCGCGATTCTTCCTGCTCGGGGGTTCCTGATCCTGCCTTCGCCAGCGCGTCTGTCGACGCCGGGTAGCGGCCTGCAGCCGGATCAGGATGGGTCCAGCGAATCGAGCACCTTTCGCAACTCCGGCGGCAACGGCGCGCTGAACGCGTAGCGCCGCTCGCCGATTTCGAATTCGAAGCGCGCCGCGTGCAGGAACAGACGTTTCAGGCCATGTTTGCGCATGGCCTGGTTGAATGCGCGTTCGCCGTATTTCTCGTCACCGGCGACCGCATGGCCGACATGGGCGGCATGCACGCGAATCTGATGCGTTCGACCGGTTTCGATGGCGACCTCGCAAAACGTGGCATCGGCAAACGACTCGAGACGGATCAGGTGCGAGACCGACGGCTTGCCCGACGGATCGACGCGAACCATGCGTTCGCCGCCCTGCAGGATCGATTTGCGCAAGGGCTGGTCGACGGTGATGCGGGCCTGCTCCAGGCGCCCATGCAGCAGGGCCAGGTAATGCTTGGTCGCCCGACCCTCGCGGATGACCGCCTGCAGCGCGGTCAGGGCCGAACGTTTGCGTGCGAACACGAGCACGCCGGAGGTATCGCGATCGAGTCGATGGACCAGTTCCAGGCTGTCCCTGGGTCGCGATGCGCGCAGCAGTTCGATCGCGCCGAAGCTGATTCCGCTACCGCCATGGCTGGCCACGCCACTGGGCTTGTCGAGGACCAGGAACTCGCGGTCCTCGTGGACGATCGCCTCTTCGATCCGGTTCATCTGTCCGCTGGCCGGCCGTTCGGGCTCCCCGCGCTCAGCCACGCGAACCGGCGGAATGCGGACTTCGTCACCCGCGCTGAGGCGCGTATCGGGTTTGGCCCGGCGCCCGTTGACGCGGACTTCCCCGGTGCGCAGGATCCGGTAGACAAGGCTGCGCGGCACCCCTTTCAGGCGTCCGGAAAGGAAGTTGTCGATACGCTGCCCGTCACGGTCCTCGTCAACCTTGACGAGTTGCACCTCAGGTCGCATGGGCGGACTCCGCCACGCGGGAGCCGCGCGAATGGCCCCGGACAGCCATCCCGAACGGCCTGAACGGCGCCAATCCGGCCCTGCCCCAGAGATCGGAGCCAGCCAAGACGGCTTCTGCAAAGTTGCCCGAAGTGCGTGTCTTCATTGAATAAATCCGGAGTCGACTGCTACACTGCGTCGGCGTATCGCGCCGTCATCCGGCCCTCGATTCCGAGAGCCGGAGACATTATCTAGGCGCATTCGTCCGTCACGTCCGTCCGTGCCCTGGTGCCCGATCTCAGGTTGAGGGGTATGCAGGTTCGAAAAGCCCGGACATCGTAACGGTTCGAATCGGAGATTGCTTGTCGCCTTTGCGGTGGCAAAGGGTCGCCGGAATCGCATGCACCAAATGAGCGCTGGCGCCCGGAAAGCGTCGGCAATTTAACAAGATCAGGCGCTCCCGCGGCCGGTACTCCGGTCCAGTCGGATCGCGCGGCGCGAAGCCTCCGGGCAGCGCGTTCACGCGCGGCAGCGGTTCGAGAGCCTGCGAAGGAATCACTACAATGAAGCGCATGTTGATCAACGCAACTCAGCGTGAAGAGTTGCGCGTGGCTATCGTGGATGGCCAGACCCTGTTCGATCTCGACGTCGAGATCCCCTCCCGCGAACAGAAGAAGTCGAACATCTATCTCGGCCGCATCACCCGGGTCGAACCCTCGCTGGAAGCCTGCTTCGTCGAATACGGCGGAGAGCGCCACGGCTTCCTGCCGATGAAGGAAATCTCCAGGCAGTACTTCACGCCAGGCGTCGATCCGAACAAGGCCGGCATCCGCGAGCTGATCAAGGAAGGCCAGACCATCGTCGTCCAGGTCGACAAGGAAGAACGCGGCAACAAGGGCGCGGCCCTGACCACCTTCATCAGCCTGGCCGGCCGCTACCTCGTGCTGATGCCGAACAATCCGCGTGCCGGCGGCGTCTCGCGACGCATCGAAGGCGAGGACCGGCAGAGCCTCAAGGACACCATGGATGAACTGCAGTTGCCCGATGAAATGGGCCTGATCATCCGTACCGCCGGCATGGGCCGCGATGCCGAGGAACTGCAGTGGGACCTCGATTACCTGCTGCAGCTGTGGAAAGCCATTGCCGAGGCGGCCACGTCGCGCCCGGCCCCGTTCCTGATCTACCAGGAATCGAAACTGATCATCCGCGCCCTGCGCGACTACCTGCGCAACGACATCGGCGAGATCCTCATCGACCACGAGGAGCTCTACAACGACGCCCGCGAGTTCGTCCAGCAGGTCATGCCGAACAACCTGCGCAAGCTCAAGCTGTACCAGGACACGGTGCCGCTGTTCTCGCGCTTCCAGATCGAGACGCAGATCGAAAATGCGTTCGAGCGCACCGTGCGCCTGCCCGCAGGCGGCTCGATCGTTATCGACCAGACCGAAGCGCTGACCGCGATCGACATCAACTCGTCGAAGGCGACCAAGGGTAGCGACATCGAGGAAACGGCGTTCCATACCAATCTGGAAGCCGCTGCGGAAATCGCCCGCCAGTTGCGCATCCGCGACGCAGGCGGCCTGATCGTCATCGACTTCATCGACATGGACAGCCCGCGCCACCAGCGCGAGGTCGAGGACAAGCTCAAGGACGCCATGCGCGTCGATCGCGCACGCGTGCAGATCGGTCGCATTTCGCGTTTCGGCCTGCTCGAACTGTCGCGCCAGCGTCTGCGTCCGTCGCTCGGCGAAGCGACCCAGATCGTCTGCCCGCGTTGCGACGGCCATGGCCGCATCCGCAGCGTCGAGTCGCTGTCGCTGTCCGCACTGCGCCTCGTCGAAGAACATGCGATGAAGGAAAACACCGGGCAGGTGCTGGTCCAGGCACCGCCCGCCGTAGCCAACTTCCTGGTCAACGAGAAGCGCCGCCAGCTCAGCGAGATCGAGCAGCGCCAGGAAGTCCAGCTGATCGTCGTCGCCGACGACAAGCTCGAGACCCCGCACCTGCACATCGAGCGTATCCGTGCCGCCGATGTCGGCGAGGACACCAAGCCGAGCTACCAGCGCCTGACACCGGTCGAATCCACGCCACTGCCACAGCTCGCCCAGCCCGGCGACGAACCCGAGCAGCCGGCGGTGAGCCGGGTCGTGCCGGCCAGCCCCGCACCGGTCAAGACCGAGGTGGTCGTCGAACCGGAGGCCGAAAAGCCTGCGCCCGCAAGCGGCGGCTTCATGGCCTGGCTCGGTCGCCTGTTCGGCGCCGGCCCGGCTGCGAAGACAGCCGCCCCCGCCACCCGTCAGGGCGGCTCCCAGGGTGGACGCGAGCAGCGCGAGTCCCGCGACGCGCGCAGTGGTGGACAACGGCCGCAGTCGCAGGCCCGCGGATCACGCGGCGACTCGGCGCGCAAGGAAGGCGGTCGCGGCGAGTCGCGCGATGGACGCAAGTCGCAGCAACAGAAATCGCAACGCGGCGATTCCGCGCAACGGACTCCGCGTGACGGTCGCAAGCCACAACCGGCTGCTGCCGCGCAACCGGCTCGTCCGAAGCCCGCAGCGAAAGCCGAGCAGGCGGTGGCCGCCCCGACCGATTCGGTAGCCGAGGAAAAGAAGTTGCAGGGTGCCGGGACATCCGGCGTTGCCACGGACACCACGCCATCAACGGCCGACAGCAGCGGTTCGAGCAGCAAGCGTCGCCGCGGTCGCCGCGGAGGCCGTCGCCGCCGCAAGGGCGACGCCGATTCCGACAGTGCCGCATCTGCGGTAGCTGGCGTTGCCGAGGCCCGGGTCGCCCATGAGGAATTCGACGACGAGGATGCCGACCATCGCAATACCGGCAACCGCAACCGAGGCGGCCGCTCGAGGAAGGATGCCGCGCAGGGCGGCGACAGGTCCGCGGCCCAGACAAGCGATGCAGACGATGCCACGTCAGGAACGACGAGGCAGGCATCGCCTTCGACCGAATTGAAGCCGGCATCGAACGAGGCGGCCCCGGCGCAGACTTCGGCCCCGGCGCAGACTTCGGCCCCGGCGCAGACTTCGGCCCCGGCGCAGACTTCGGCTCCGGCCCAGACTTCGGCTCCGGCCCAGACTTCGGCTCCGGCCCAGACTTCGGCTCCGGCCCAGACTTCGGCCCCGGCCCAGACTTCGGCCCCGGCGCAGACTTCGGCCCCGGCGCAGACTTCGGCCCCGGCGCAGACTTCGGCCCCGGCGCAGACTTCGGCCCCGGCGCAGACTTCGGCTCCGGCGCAGACTTCGGCTCCGGCCCAGACTGCGGCTCCGGCGCAGACTCCGGCTCCGGCGCAGACTCCGGCTCCGGCGCAGACTTCGGCTCCGGCGCAGACTTCGGCTCCGGCGCAGACTTCGGCTCCGGCGCAGACTTCGGCTCCGGCGCAGACTTCGGCTCCGGCGCAGACTCCGGCTCCGGCCCAGACTCCGGCTCCGGCCCAGACTTCGGCTCCGGCCCAGACTTCGGCTCCGGCCCAGACTTCGGCTCCGGCGCAGACTTCGGCTCCGGCCCAGACTCCGGCTCCGGCCCAGACTTCGGCTCCGGCGCAGACTCCGGCTCCGGCCCAGACTTCGGCTCCGGCGCAGACTCCGGCTCCGGCCCGGACGCCGGCACCGGAACAGACGCTTGCTCCGATGCAGACGGCCGCTCCGGTTCGCGCGCCGGCACCTGCTCCGGTATCGGCCGCAGCAAGCACGCCCGAGCCCAAGCCCGCGACGCAACCAGCTCGAGCGCAGGGTCCGGCGCCAGTTCAGGACCTGTTTTCAGTTCCCTCAGGCGCGTCGCGTAGCCGCTCGGAGCTGCCGATCACGGCGCCGTCGCCGATCCTCGCCATGCAGCCGCAGGTCGCTGCCGAGGTGGCGAAGTCGTTTGCGACAAGCCCCGAGGCAGGCACTTCGACCGCGCCCGCCGAAAAGACCGTGAAACAGCCGGTCAAGGAAAACGCTGAAAAGTCGCCGGCCGACGAATCGTGAAATGAGCGCGAGACGCGACGGCGCATGCTGTCGCGTCTCGCACACAAGCCTCTCCAGCAACTGGAATGGTCAACCCGTGCCCTTGGCATCGAGCAGGCCGTGCAGACCCGCCATGTGCGCCAGGGTGACCGAATTGTCGATCGCCAGTTTCTCGAACAGGCGGTACTTGTAAGTGGCCACGGTCTTGCTGCTCAGGCTGAGCCGTTCCGCAATCAATGGCATCGGCTGCCCGCGCGCGAGCAGTAGCGCGACCTCGAGTTCGCGGGTCGACAGGCTTTCGAACGGTGACTGGCCGGATCCATCGACGATTTCCAGCGCCATGGCTTCGGCGATCCCGGGAGCCAGGTAGCGCCGACCGTCGGCGACCTGGCGCACCGCGCGCAGCAGCTCCGGTGACGGACAGGCCTTGGTGATGTAGCCGCTGGCGCCGGCCTCGAGCAGGCGACGCGGAAACGGCGACTCGCTGACCATCGTCACGATCACGATGCGCGTCTTCAGCTTGAGCTTGCGCACGCGTTCAGTGACCTCGATGCCACTGACCCCGGGCATGTGCACATCAACCAGGGCCAGGTCGGGCTTCAGCTTCTTGAGCAGGGCCAGGCCGAGCTCCCCGTCCGGCGCCTCCCCCACGATCTCGATGTCCGCCTGCTGCTCGAGGATCATGCGGAATCCCGTGCGCACCAGCTCATGGTCGTCGATGAGGACGATTCGAATCATTCCCTGTTCCCCTGTGACTGCAAGGACGAGTCTGTCCTGTTCAGCCAGCACAGACAAGTATTGGCGGTCGCGCACGCGTCCGATTCGTGCACCGCTTCGCGCTCACGGCAAGGCTTCGAGAGTGCTCAAGGCCAGACCTGGCGTCGCGTCCGCCGATCCAACGGAACTGCGACGACGCTCCGGCACAGCGCTATAATTCCGGCGGCGCAACGATGCGCGATGGCATCCCGTGGCGCGCAGGGAATGCATGCCCACCAACAGGAAACACCCAATTTCATGCAACGACTCGCCGACGCATTTGCCCAGTCCTGGGTGAACCTGAAGATCGTCGCGGTCGTCTTTCTGATCGGACTGCTGATCGAGAGACTGTTGCCGGCACAGCGCAAGCAGCCGCTTCGCCACATCGCCTTCAACCTGGGCTACGTCGCGTTTGTCATCTTCCTCAATACGCTGATCCTGCCGCCCTTGATGGCCCTGATGCAGCCGATCGTCCGCGCGCACGGCCTCGCCATTCCACTGGCCTTCCCGGACGGTGCCGGCTGGCAGGTGCTGCAGGCGCTCGCGTTCTTCTTCATCTTTGATTTCTTCTATTACTGGTTCCACCGAGCCCAGCACACGCTCGCGATCGCCTGGCCGCTGCACAAACTTCATCATTCCGAAGTGTCGGTGAACATCACCACGACGCTGCGCCATCACTGGCTGGAGGAACCCTTGCGGATCTGGCTGATCCTGCTGCCGATGGGCCTGTTGTTCGACCAGAAGCCGGTCACCGTCGGCTGGATCGCCAGCGCCATGATGCTGGTCGGCTACTACGTGCACCTCAACATCCGGCTGCCGCTCGGCCCGCTGACTCCGGTCATCGCGGGGCCGCAGTGGCATCGAATCCACCATTCGGTCGAACCGCAGCACAAGGATCGCAACTTCGCCTCGCTGTTTCCCGTTTTCGACCTCGTGTTCGGCACCTATTGCAGGCCCCGGAAGGGGGAATACCCGGCTACGGGGCTGCATTCGGCCGAAGACCTGAACGGCCCGCTCAGGGCAACCCTGTCACCGTTCCGCGACTGGCACACCATGTTCCGCCGCCGGCGCGAATCGGCGGCCAACAAGATCGAGCGCGTTGCGGTCGAGCGCAAGACTGACCAGCAGGGCCACTCCGACCGAGAGCAGCACGTAGGACAGGAGTAGCAGCACGCCGGTCGCGGGTTCGGTCGCGGTCATCGACAGGCCCCTGGTATCGGCGAGACGAAGCAGGGTCATGTGGGTCAGCAGTCCGGAGTAGGCGCTGGCCGCGATCACCTTTGCCGGCTTCGCGATGGCGTCGCGCATGTCGATCGAGCACACCCAGGGCAACAGTGCCGCCCAGGCGAGATCACCCAGCGGGAACAGGAGTATCCGGGCCGCCAGCGACGTGTCGAGCGGGACCCTGAGGTGGACCGTCGCCGTGGCCACGAGCATGCAGAGCGACATCACGGCCAGCAATCCACGCCAGCGCATGATGGCCGCGTAGCGGTGAACCCAGAGCCAGGCCACGAGCACGCCATAGAACGGCAGGTCCAGGCGTGCGATCAGGATCTTGCGCACGCCTTCGTCGAACGGGGGATCACCGAGCGCCACCAGCAGGCCGCGCAGCGCATGACCGGCAAGCAGCAAGCCGAGAATCACCAGCAATCCCGTGCGGAACCCCAACAGGCGCAGCATGCGACAGGTGATCGTGACGGTCAGGGCGACCATCGCAGCCGCCGTGACGATCCATGCTTCGCCGAAAAATCGCGGGTGGGGCCAGGCGAGGTTCTGGGTCAGGGTCAGGTAGGCAATCAATGGCGGTCGCCCGGAGTCGGCCGGCAGCAGGGCGAGGTTGCAGAACAGGAACACCGCATACAGTGGCCACAGGCGCAGCAGCGTCTTCAGCCATGTCTGCGCAACGGCGGGCGGCGGGGTCGCCCGCAACGCACGCTCGGCGAGCAGGAACCCGGAAGAGACGAGGAACAGCTCGACTCCCATGTGTCCGAGCAGCATCCAGAGTGTGTCCGGAAACCGGAACGGTGCAAGCCAGTACCCACCGTGGCAGACGATCAGGGCGAGGCCGGCGACAATCCGCAACAGGTCAAGTCCGGGCATGCGCATATCCAGCCCTCCCTCACGATGATCGCTGGCGCAGGACCTCGAAGAGCACGATCCCGGTAGCGACCGACACATTGAGGCTCTCGACGCTGCCGCGCATCGGAATGCGGGCAACGAAGTCACAGGCTTCGCGGGTCAGGCGACGCATGCCCTCCCCTTCACTGCCGATGACGATACCCACCGGACCCTTGAAGTCGCCGGCATACAGCGACTGGGTGGCGTCGCCGGCGAAGCCGGTCAGCCAGACGCCGGCGTCCTTGAGCACCTTCAGGCTGCGCGCCAGATTGGTTGCGGCGAAGAACGGCACGCGGTCGGCGGCCCCGGCCGATGCGCGGCGAACCGTCGGCGTGATGCCGACGGCCTTGTCCTTCGGCACGATCACCGCAGTGACACCGGCCGCCTCGGCGCTGCGCAGGCAGGCGCCCAGATTGTGCGGATCGGTGACCCCATCGAGGATCAGGAACAAGGCCTCCTGCCCGGCGCCCTCGACCAGGGCGGGCAATTCGCTCTCGTTGCGTGGCGGAGGCGCCTTGTACATGGCGGCGATGCCCTGGTGACGCGCCCCGCCCGTCATGCGGTCGAGGTCCGCACGATCGCGCGCATGCGGCTTGATGCCCATGTCGCGCGCGCGCTCGGCGAGATCGCGCACGCGCGGATTCTGCTGGCCGGACTCGACATAGAGTTCGGCGATGTTGCCGGCATCGTAGTTCAGCGCGGCTTCGATCGAATGGATACCAAACAGCAATTCAGTGCTCATCGGAAATCATTTGCGGGGTCAATGCACAGTGTGACGCCTTGCGACGCGGCCGACCAGCCGCGCAGTCGCACATGGGCGATCCCGGTGGCCCTGGGTTCCTCGCCCTCGACTGAAATGTCGACGGCGACGATTCCCGGATGATGCTGATCGGGCACATCGATCTCGGTACGCCAGGCCCATGGCGGATCGCCGTCGCGGCCGTCGCAGCTTCCGAGCACCGAAAAGCGACCCTGATCGCGAGTGCCTTGCGAACACAGGTTCCGGGTCCCGCCATGCGCGCTGTCGATCCCTGCGCATTCATGGCATTGGCGATCGATGTGCCAGGTCAGCAGCGCGCTGCCCTGCTCCGGTTCACCCATGAACCGGGTCTCGTACTCGTGCACGAGGCAAGGTCCACCGAGGGTGCTGCGAATGCGGCCACGGATCGGCACCTCGTCGCCGAGCTTGCCGAGCTTGCCGGGCTCTAACCAGACCCGCGTGGTGCACTGCCATTCGCCGACCCACTTCGCCATTTCGTTGTCGCGTCCTTCGACCAACGACGCCTCGAACATGTGCTTGCTCATACGCAGCCACCCTCCCGACCGATGACCCAAACCCGGCAGCGTCTGCAAATTTGCAACTCGAGCCGCCGGCGCGACAGACCTGCGATGACGACGCCAGGCCCTGCAGCGCACGGCAACCCCGGCGCCGCAGGCAGGTGCGACAAGGACTAGCGATGCCCCTTGGTCGATGCCTGTTCGGCAACCAGGCGAAAATCAATCTTGCGATCCTCGAGGCTGGCACGCAATACCTGGATGCGGACCGGGTCGCCGAGGCGGAAGGACAGGCCCCGGCGTTCGCCACTGAGCAGGTGGCGCTTCGGATCGAAGTGGTAGTAATCGTTCGGCAACTGGGTGATGTGCACAAGACCGTTGATCTTCGATTCGCTGAGTTCGACGAACAAGCCGAACGAAGTGACTCCCGACACGACGCCGTCGAACTCGCTGCCAACGTGCTTTTCCATCCACGCGCACTTGTAACGCTCGTCGACGTCGCGCTCGGCTTCCTGGGCGCGGCGCTCATTGTGCGAACAGTGCACCGACATCGACGACATCTGGGTCGGTGAATAGACATAGCTGGCCGGCTTGCCGCCAGTGATCGCATAGCGGATCGCGCGGTGCACGAGCAGGTCCGGATAGCGGCGGATCGGCGAAGTGAAGTGCGCGTAGGCATCCAGGGCCAAGCCGAAATGCCCGGTGTTCTCGGGCTGGTAGACGGCCATGCTCTGCGAGCGCAGGATCACCGACTCGATCAGGCTGACGTCCGGCCGGTTGCGGATCTTGCGCAGCAACGCGGCGAAATCGGCAGGCTTGACCTCGCCGGCTGGCGGAAGCTTGAGCTTGAACTCGCGCAGGAACTCGAGCAGGTCATCGTACTTCGACGCCGGTGGCGGCTCATGCACGCGATACGGGGCCGGGACGCGCTTCCTGAGCAGAAACTTCGCCGCCTCGACGTTCGCCGCGATCATGCATTCCTCGATCAGCTTGTGGGCGTCGTTGCGCGGCTCCGAGCCGAGTTGGATGACCTCGCCCGAGGCAGCCAGGCGGAACTTGACTTCGGTGCTTTCAAAATCGATCGAGCCGCGCTTCTGGCGAGCCTTGGCCAACTGCTTGTAGAGCTGGTGCAGGCTGTCGAGACGCGGCATCAGGTCGGCCAGTTCGGCGCGCGCATCGGCATCCCTTTCGCCAACCGCCTCCCAGACCCGGGTGTAGGTCAGGCGCGCATGCGAGCGCATCACCGCCTCGTAGAACTTCGAAGAGACCACCTCGCCGGCGCGATCGACCTGCATGTCGCAGACCATGCACAGGCGGTCGACCTTGGGATTCAGCGAACAGATTCCGTTGGACAGCGTCTCCGGCAGCATCGGCACGACGAAACCGGGGAAATAGACCGAGGTGGAACGCAGGTAGGCTTCCTCGTCGAGCACGCTGCCGGTCTTCACATAGTGCGAGACGTCGGCAATGGCGACGATCAGACGGAAGCCCTGTGCGTTCGCCTCGGCATAGACCGCATCGTCGAAGTCGCGCGCATCCTCACCGTCGATCGTGACCAGCGGCAGCGCACGCAGGTCGACGCGCCCCTTGATTTCGGAGGCCAGCACCTGCGGATCGACCTCGGCGGCCTGGCGGGTGACCGCCTCGGGCCAGGCATTGGGCAGGTTGTGGCTGGCGATCGCCATCTCGACGATGATCGACGGGGTCAGGCGCTCGCCGAGTACGGCGAGGATGCGCCCCATCGGTCCGCGGTGCTGGGTCGGCGGATCGCTGATCTCGGCGATCACGATCTGCCCCGCGCGGGCGCCCTTGTCATCGCCTGGCCGGATCAGGATGTCCTGGTGGACGCGCCGGTCGTCCGGTGCGACCAGGGTCAGGCCGTCCTCGACGATGACGCGCCCGACCAGGCGTGACGGGCGTCGTTCGAGGACTTCGACGATGGCCCCCTGCCGGCGACCGCGCCGATCGACGCCGACCACGCTGCCGAGCACGCGATCGCCATGCAGGACCGTGCGCATCTGCGCCGGCGACAGATACAGGTCGTCGCCGCCCTCATCGGGCTTGAGGAAACCGAAGCCCTCGGCATTGGCGATGACGACGCCGGGAATGAGGTCGAGCTTCTGGGCGACGCCGTAGCCGCCGCGACGGTTCTGCAGCAACTGGCCATCGCGAACCATGGCCGCCAGGCGCTTGGTCAGCGCATCGATGTCCTGTTCGCTGCGCAGGCCGAGGGCGGCAGCCACGGCCTCGGTCTTGAGCAGGGACGCCTGTTCGGCGAGCAGGCTCATGATCGCCTCCCTGCTCGGAATCGGGCGTTCGTAGCGCTGCGCTTCGCGCTGGGCAAACGGGTCGCTGGGCCTTTGCGGCCGCGATGATCCGTGACCGGCAGCCGATCCGCGCTTGCCTGGTTTGCCCGGGCCGCCGCGCTTTCCGGCCTGGGGCGAGGCTGCCGCGCTCTGCGGCATCCACGGCGGCAGCTTGGATTTCGCGGTCTTTTTCGGTCCGGTCTTGGGAGTTCCGGAAGTTTTCTTTCGCACTGGGACGTGTCCTGTTTCGTGCCTGCGCTGGGCAGGGTTGGAGCCTGGAGTTCAGGCGGATTCATCGACCAGCGATGAATTCGGAGTCATTGTGCGCGCTGGATCATTGACAGTCTGCCATGGCCCACGTATCTTTCGCGCCCCCGGTGGCGACAGCGCGCCGGGATTTGCCCAGGTGGCGGAATTGGTAGACGCACTAGCTTCAGGTGCTAGCGGGGCGACCCGTGGAGGTTCGAGTCCTCTTCTGGGCACCACATCGAAAGAAAACCGCCGCAAGGCGGTTTTTTTTCGCCCATGTCTCGGCGTCCGGTACGCGCCATTGTATTCGGGCGAGCCAATCAGTGATTCGCGCTACCGAGGGTGCCCGGTCACGCCGGATCTGCCCTGCCGAATCCCCAATCCCCAATCCCGGCCACACTCAGGCAAACGGATCGCGCAGGATGATCGTGTCGTCGCGATCGGCGCCGGTGGCGACCAGTGCCAGGTGACAGCCGGACAGCTCCTCGACCGCGCGCAGGTAGGCGCGCGCCGCCGCCGGCAACTGGTTCCACTCGCGCACGCCCGAGGTCGGTTCCTCCCAGCCCGGAAACTCGAGGTAGACCGGCTTGCACTCGTCCCAGCCATCGGCATCGAGCGGCGCGAGGTCGCGACGCTTGCCGCGATACTCGTAGGCGATGCAGACCTTGATCGTCGGCAGGCCATCGAGCACGTCGAGCTTGGTGATGGCGAGGCCGTTGATCGCGTTGATCTGGGTCGCGCGCTTGAGGGCGACGAGGTCGATCCAGCCGCAGCGGCGTGGCCGTCCGGTGCTGGCGCCGAACTCGTTGCCGCGCTTGCGCAGCGCCTCGCCCATTTCATCGTCGAGTTCGGTCGGGAACGGCCCGCCGCCGACACGGGTCGCATAGGCCTTGCAGATACCGAGCACGTAATCGATGTCGCTGGCGCCGACGCCGGTCCCGGCTAGGGCGCCGCCGATGGTCGTGTTCGAGGACGTCACGTAGGGGTAGGTGCCGTGATCGATATCGAGCAACGCACCCTGTGCGCCTTCGTAGAGGATATGGTCGCCACGCCGGCGTGCGTCGTAGAGCAGGGTCGAGACGTCATCGATCATCGGGCGCAGGTATTCGCTGTATTCGAGCGCCTCGTCGAGCACCATCTGATAGTCGACGCCGTCGGTCTTCAGCCACTGGGTCAGGATGAAGTTGTGATAGTCGACCGCGGTGCGGACCTTTTCCGGCAGTTCGGACGGATACATGAGGTCGGCGACGCGGATGCTGCGCCGGGCCACCTTGTCCTCGTAGGCCGGACCGATGCCGCGTCCGGTCGTGCCGATCGCCTTGGCCCCCGATGCCTTTTCGCGGGCCTGATCCACGGCAATGTGGTAGGGCATGATCAGCGGCGTGGCCGGACTGATCTTGAGGCGCGAGCGGACCTCGACGCCCTCTTCCTCGAGCTCGGTGATTTCCTTGCGCAGCGCGGCCGGCGACAGCACGACACCGTTGCCGATCAGGCATTGCACGCCGTCGCGCAGGATGCCCGAGGGAATCAGGTGCAGGACCGTCTTCTTGCCATTGATGACGAGCGTGTGCCCGGCATTGTGGCCGCCCTGGAAGCGCGCGACGATGCCGACCCGTTCGGTCAGCAGGTCGACGATCTTGCCCTTGCCTTCATCGCCCCACTGCGCACCCAGAATTACTACCGAATTACCCATGATGTTCTCTTGTTCGTTTGCGGACCCCGTATTGGGGCGATGTCAGTGACTAGGTTCGCGATCCATCGCTCACCAAGTCACCCGGCCTCCGGCATCCTGCCTGCGGCGCGCTCCGGGTGCCTGATGCGCTTCAACGCATCAGGCAAAAGCTCCCGGATCGCCCCCACTGCGCACCCAGAATTACTACCGAATTACCCATGATGTTCTCTTGTTCGTTTGCGGACCCCGTATTGGGGCGATGTGGATGGAGCGGGAATTGAGAATGGAGAATAGGGAATGGTTCAAGCAGATTCCAAAGCCGCTCCTGCTGTTGCCGATTCCCCATTCCCCATTCCCCATTCCCGTCTCCTAATGCACCAACCTCAAGGCCACCAGGCCGCAGCCCATCATGATTCCACCGACGATGCGCAGGGTGCGCTCGTCGATCTGCTGGATGCGCTCGGCCATGCGTTTCCAGGCGCCGGGGGCGGCGAACAGGAACAGCCCCTCGATGACCACGACCAGGCACAGCGCCGAAACGAGCTCGACCGGCATGCCGTGCCTACTTGCTGTCTTGCAGGTAGCGCAGGAACTCGGATTTCGGATCGAGGACGAGCACGCCGTTGTCGGCCTGGAAGGCTTCACGGTAGGCCTCGAGGCTGCGATAGAACGCATAGAACTCCGCGTCCTTGCCATAAGCCGAGGCATAGATCTCGGCGGCCTTCGCATCGCCCTCGCCGCGCCCGGTCTGGGCCTCGCGATAGGCCTCGGCCTTGATGATCTGGACCTGGCGATCGGCATCCGAACGGATCCGTTCGGCCGCCTCGTTGCCTTCCGCACGCAGCGCGTCGGCGACCTGCTTGCGCTCCGAGCGCATGCGTTCGTAAACCGAGCGCAATACCGAACTGGCTTCCGGCAGATCGACCCGCTTGATGCGCACGTCGATGATCTCGATGCCGAGATTGCGCGTCTTCAGGTTGGCATTCTCGACCAGGGTATCGGTCAGGTCCGAGCGCGCGCTCGATACGACATCCTTGAGCGTGCGCGAGTTGATCGCCGTGCGCATGCCGTCCTTGACCGTCGGCGCGAGTCGCTGCTGGGCACGATCCTGGTCGCCGGCCACGGCGGTATAGAAGCGGGTCGGATCGGAGATCTTCCACTTGACCACGAAGTCGACGTTGACGTCCTTCTTCTCCGAGGTCAGGTAGCGTTCGGCGGCCGCATCGAGGGTCTGCAGGCGGCTGTCGAAACGCAGCGCCTGCTGCATCAGCGGAATCTTGAAATGCAGGCCGGGCTTGTAACCCGATTCGACGATGCGTCCGAACTGCAGGAGGATGCCGGTCTGCCCTTCGCGCACGATGAACACGCAATTGATTGCCAGCAGGATCACGCCGGCGATGAGGATGCTCACGATCGGGCGCATGTCAGTGGCCTCCCTTGTCGGATTCGGCAGCGCTCATGGCTGCCGCAGCGTCGGCGGCCGGCGGCGCTGAGCCGGCCGCAGGCACCGGGATCTGCAACAGGTTCTTGCCCCCGGTGAAGTCGATGACCTTGGGCGTGCCGCTGACGACCTGCTGCATGGTCTCGATATAAAGCCGCTTGCGCGTCACTTCCGGGGCCGCCCGGTACTGGCTGGCGATCAGGTCGAAGCGCTGCGCGTCGCCCTCGGCCCTGGCGATACGCTCGGCCTTGTAGCCTTGCGCCTCGGCAAGGATGCGTGCCGCTTCGCCGCGTGCCTCGGGAACGACCCGCTTGGCATAGGCATCGGCGATGTTGCTCGCCCGCTGGCGGTCCTCGCGGGCGCTGATCGCGTCGTCGAAGGAATCCTTCACTTCCTGTGGCGGCCGCACGTTCTGGAAGTTGAGGTCATTGACCTGCAAGCCGGCGTGGTAGCGCTCGAGGGTCTGCTGGAGCACTTTCTTCGCCTGCTGAGCCAGTTCTGCACTCGGATTGGCGACCGGCTTTTCGCCCTCGAGCGGCTCGACCCGCTGGTCCGGCATGATCGCATCGAGCTTGCTGGTGCCGATGACCTCGCGCACGGCGCTTTCGGCGGCCTGCTTGAGGGTCTGATCCGGATCGCGGGTTGCATACAGGAACAGGGTCGAATCGGCGACTTCGTACTGGACGTTGAACTCGACCTGGACGATGTTTTCGTCCCGCGTCAGCATGCGCACGGTATCCGAGATATTGCGCACTTCCTGAACGTTGACCTCGGTGGCGCTCTCGATCGGGCGCGGCCACTTCAGGTTGAAGCCCGGCGGCATGGTTCGCGCATACTGGCCGAAGCGCAGCACGACCGCTTCCTTGCCGGCGTTCACCTGGACCCAGGAGTCGAACAGGACCCAGGCAATCAGCAGGCCGATGATCGCGAGCAGGACGCCTCCGTTGCGGCCGCGGTCGCCACCCGAGGCACCGCCACCACCACCGCCGAACAGCCGTCCGAAGGTGTCCTTGATGCGCTGGATGGCGTCGTCGAGATCGTTCTTTCCACCGCCCCCATTGTCTTTCCATGGATCGCGCTGTTTGCCGCTACCGGGTTCATTCCAAGCCATTGAGCCATTCCTGTGTGGACCCTGCCGCGCCACTCGATCGCCAATTCCGGGGGGAACCATGCGCCGGGGACGGAGAGCTGATGCCAAGCGCCTTGCCGAAGGATAGCCGCGACGGGACTGCCGCGGGGGCGCTTCAAGGATGCGAATCTTCCGGATGATTGTAGGTAGCCCCTTCAGTCGGGGCAAGCAAGGCGCCTTTCAACCATGCGCCCTGGCCACCGGGCATGCCGAACAATGGTTCGATCAGCGAACGCGGTGCGTCGATCTCGATGCGCCAGCCGCTTTCGTCGGCCTGTTCGGACGCCACCATGCCGAGTTCGTGCAGCCTCGCGCGCAGGCGTCCCGAGCTGGCCGGCACCTGCAGGGTCCGGTGCACGCGCTCGCTGGCCAGGGCCTGGCCGACCGCTTCGAGCAGGGATTCGATGCCGATGCCGTCACGGGCCGAGACCCAGGCCCGCAGGGGTCCGTCGCGTTCGAAGTGCTCGGTCCGCGGCACATCGGACTGCAAGCGGTCGATCTTGTTGTAGACCAGCACCTGGGGCAGGTCGGCGGCGCCGATCTCGGCGAGCACGCGCTCGACGTCGGCGACGCGCGTATCGCGCTCGGGGTCCGAGGCATCGATGACATGCAGGAGCAGATCCGCTTCGCGCGCCTCGGCCAGGGTCGAACGGAAGGCGGCGACGAGGTCGTGCGGCAGGTCGCGGATGAAGCCCACGGTATCGGCAAGCACGATCGGCCCGCACTCGAGTCCGTCGATGCGCCGCAAGGTCGGGTCGAGCGTGGCGAAGAGCTGGTCGGCGGCATAGACGCCGGCTCCGGTCATCGCGTTGAACAGGGTCGACTTGCCGGCATTCGTGTAGCCGACCAGGGCTACCAGCGGCAGCGCGCTGCGTTCACGCGAACGGCGCGCCTGGGCGCGCTGCACTTCGACCTTGTCGAGGCGCTTCTGCAACTGCTTGACGCGGGCACCGAGCAAGCGGCGGTCGATTTCGAGCTGGGTCTCGCCAGGACCACGCAGACCGATCGCACCGCCGCGCTGGCGTTCGAGATGGGTCCAGCCACGGACCAGGCGCGTCGAAAGGTGCTTCAGCTGGGCCAGTTCGACCTGCAACTTGCCCTCATGCGAGCGTGCCCGCTGGGCGAAGATGTCGAGAATCAGGCCGGTGCGGTCGACCACCCGGCACTCGGTGAACTTCTCGAGGTTGCGTTCCTGGACCGGACTCAGCGTGTGGTTGACCAGGATCAGGTCGGCGTCGAGCGCCTGCTTCTGCGCCTTCAGCTCCTCGGCCTTGCCGGTGCCGACGAAATAGCGCGGATTGGGCTTGTCGAGTCGCGCATTGAGCGTACCGACCACGCCGGCGCCTGCCGAGCGCGCGAGTTCCGCGAATTCCTCGAGCAGCGCCGGATCGTGCTGCCCGGGCGGCTGCGCCTGCAACAGCAGGGCACGTTCGCCTTTTTTTGATCGATCGAACAGTTCGTTTACTCGGATTCGTGGGTATCGCCGGCGTCGGCTTCTTCGCTGCCGCTGATGCGGACGTTTCGACTCGGCACGACGGTCGAGATGGCGTGCTTGTAGACCATCTGGCTGACCGTGTTGCGCAGCAGGACGACGAACTGGTCGAAGGATTCGACGGTACCCTGAAGCTTGATGCCATTGACCAGGTAGATCGAGACAGGAACGCGTTCGCGCCTCAGCGCATTGAGGAACGGATCCTGCAGTGACTGTCCTTTGGACATTATTATTCTCCTGAAGCCTCGCCCCGAACCGGGAAAAAAGCCCTGCGCCATATTCGAGCCGGCCCTGCCAGGGCCGGGGATCGAACGCGCAGCGCCCCGGAACACAGGGCTTGATCTTAAACCAACGGGCGCCCGAAGAGAATGTTCGGGCAGGGGCTCGACTCAGCTGCCGAGAAAGTCCCGCACCGCCCTTTCAAGTCGATCAGGGGCCTCCGCCGCGTCGGGGTCGAGCAGGCGCGCATCGAGTTCGGAGCGCAGCCAGGTGATCTGGCGCTTGGCCAGCTGCCGGGTCGCGTGGATGGCATCGAGCCGGAACTGCTCGAGCCCGATCCTGCCGTCGAGGTAGGCCCAGCCCTGCCGGTAACCGACCGCGCGCATCGATGGAAGGTCCGCCGAGACACTCGCCAGGCCACGCAATCTGCGCAGTTCGTCGACCAGTCCGACCTCGAGCATGGCGTCGAAGCGGGCCGCGATGCGCGCATGCAGCGGCGCCCGATCGCGCGGCAGCAGGGCCAGCTTGAGTACCCGATACGGCAATCGGGACCGAACCTCGCCGTGCTGGATCGAGAGCGGCTTGCCACTCAGCGCGATGACCTCGAGCGCGCGCTGCACGCGCTGACTGTCATTGCGGTCGAGTCGCGCCGCCGTGACCGGATCGAGACGGGCCAGGCGCTCGTGCATGTGCGCCTTGCCGAGACGGGCGGCCTCCTCCGCGAGGTCGTTGCGCAGAACCGCATCGGCCTGCGGCAACGGAGACAGCCCGCGCTCCAGCGCGCGGAAGTAGAGGCCGGTTCCGCCGACCAGCAGGGGTACCCGTCCGGCCGCGACGATCTCGCCGATCGCCGCGAGCGCATCGTCGCGGAAGTCGGCCGCCGAATAGGGCTGGTCGGGATCGCGGATGTCGATCAGCCGGTGCGGGTGTTCGGCCAGTTCCCGCGCATCGGGCTTGGCCGTGCCGATATCCATGCCGCGATAAACCAGGGCCGAATCGACGCTGACCAGGTCAAACCGATGTTCCGCGGCGAGAGCGCAGGCGAGCCGGGTCTTGCCCGAAGCGGTCGGCCCCATCAGGAAGATGATGCGCGGTCGACTGTCTTCGCGATTCATCGGGCGATTCTAGTCCACGCCGCCCAGGCATGGCGGCATCAGCCGGCCGATGCGTCACGGCCAGTCACCGGTGCATTCGATACTTCGCGGCAAAATCTTTGACAAATGCGCCTCCACTAGGCTCACATACCCGTCTGCGAGCGCAAGGGCGGGCACTACTCAATGAACGACTGGTCGATCCTCGACCTGGTGGTGTATTTCGTCGGGTCGCTCGTCGCCCTGACCCAGGCGATCGTCTTTGCCCACTATTTTCGCCTGTTCCGGCGCGACCACCTGCTGCTGTGGTCGGTGAGCTTCCTGTCGCTGTCGGTCTATCTTGCCGCTTCGGGCGCTTCCTGGATGCTCATGAGCGCGATGCCTTCCGGGCATCCTTTCCGTCTCGGACTCTCCTGCCTGTCACTGGTTGCCGCCTACACCCAGGTGGCGGCCCTGATCATGGGTACGATGGCGATCTGGCGGACCCGGCGCTGGACGCGGATGCAGATCGGACAGGCGCTGATGCTCGCCGGCCTGTTCGGACTTCTCAGCGGCCTGGCCTTCGCATTCGATCCCCAATACGCCCAGGAACGGCATTTCCTGCGCGTCGGACTGCGTTACCTGATCACCGGACTGGCCGCGCTCGGCATGGGGATCGCGATCGCCCGGGTCTGGCCGCGCGGACGGCTCGGCCAGCAGCTGACCGCGGTCGCCCTGACCCTGTACGGCTTCGACCAGCTGCACGTATTTTCCTCCTACGCCCTGGTCGCCAGCGGCGGCAGCAACTGGCCTTGGGCCAAGTTCACCAACGTGTTCAGCCTGATCACCCAGCTCTTCATAGGCTACGGCCTCGTCATCTGGCTGCTCGAGAACGAACGCGACCGCGCCGAAAGCGCAACCGATGCCGCCGAACGCCTGCGCCTGTTCGACCAATTGACCGGTCTGCCCAACCGCTCGCAGATGCTCGGCCATCTCGGCCAGCAGATGCAGCACCCGAACGGGGCCGCCCTGCTGCTCGTGCGCCTCGACAACCTCGGCAACATCGCCGTTGCCACCGGCATGGACGGTGTCGATATCGCCCTGGCGACCAGCGCCGAACGGATCGAGGAAGTGGCCCGGGCCAACGGCATGGTCGCGGCGCGACCGGGTGCCGACCATATCGCCCTGCACGGCGCCGACGTGGGCAGCGAGACGATCGCCCAGCGGATCGCCGAAAAGGTGCTTGCCGCACTGGCCTTGCCGGTGTTCTGGAACGGCCGCGAGATTGCCCTCGAGGCCAGCGTCGGCGTCGCCCTGGCGCCGAAGGATGCGGTCACCGCTGATGCCCTGCAGTCTTGCGCCGAGATGGCGCGTGCACGCGCACAGGCCGAGGGCGCCATGCGCTATCGATTTTATGCGCCCGACCTCGATGCCGCCGCTCGCAGCCGGTTGGCCTTGCAGTCCGAGTTGCGGACCGCCTTCGTCAGCAATGAATTCGTGCTCGAGTTCCAGCCGATCCTGGATGGCTGGAGCCTCGAGATCTGCGGCTTCGAAGCGCTGGTGCGCTGGCAGCATCCGCAACGTGGCCTGCTCGCTCCCGACGCCTTCATCGGCCAGCTCGAGCCACTCGGCCTGGTCGAGGCGCTCGACATCTGGGTGCTCGAACAGGCCTGCATCTGCGCGCGCAAGTGGCAGCGACCCGACCGCGAGGCACTGACGGTGGCGGTCAACGTATCGGCCTACAGCTTCCAGCGCCGTTCGTTTCCCGACATGATCCATTCCCTGCTCGAGCGCACCGGCCTCGCCGCAGCCTGCCTCGAAATCGAAATCATCGAATCGATCGCGCTCGGGCACCCCGAGCATGCGGCATTGAGCATCGACCGCCTGCGCGACCTCGGCGTTCGCGTCATGCTGGACGACTTCGGCACCGGCTTCTCCTCGCTCAAGCACCTGCGCCAGCTGCCCTTCGACGGACTCAAGATCGACCACAGCTTCGTCGTCGACGTGCTGATCGATCCGCGCGATGCGGCGATCGTGCGCGCCATGCTGTCGCTGGCCCACAGCCTCGGCCTCGAAGTCGTCGCCGAAGGCATCGAGACGGCGGCGCAGCTGGCCTGGTTCCAGTCGGCCGGCTGCGATCGCCTGCAGGGCTTCCACTTCCATCGCTCGATGACCCAGGAGGCGGTCATCGACCTGCTTCGGCTGGGCGAGCCGGCCGTCGAAGCCCGCCAGCTGCCGGTTTCCTGAAAACGCCGCCGAGGTGATGGCCGCCTGAACGACCCGCCCGCCAGGGCAGCCGTGGGTCGCCGCCGAACCCGTATAATGCGGCTCCGGTTTTTCAGGTATCAGGACATGTCGAACACGATGAAGGCGCTGGTCAAGCGAGAAGCGGCCAAGGGCATCTGGATGGAACAGGTGCCGCTGCCCGAGATCGGACCGAACGACGTCCTCGTCAAGCTCGAGAAGACCGCGATCTGCGGCACCGACCTGCACATCTACCTCTGGGACGAGTGGTCGCAACGCACGATCAAGCCCGGGCTCGTGATCGGCCACGAATTCGTCGGCCGCATCGTCGAGATCGGGCCCGGTGTGCGCGGCTACGAGATCGGCCAGCGCGTCTCCGCCGAAGGCCACATCGTCTGCGGCGTCTGCCGCAACTGTCGTGCCGGCAAGCAGCATCTGTGCCCGCACACGGTCGGCATCGGCGTCAATCGCGCCGGCGCGTTCGCCGAATACGTCGCCGTCCCGGCTTCCAACCTGTGGCCGATCCCCGACCAGATCCCGTCCGAGCTGGCCGCCTTCTTCGATCCTTACGGCAATGCCGCGCATGTCGCGCTCGAATTCGACCTGATCGGCGAGGACGTCCTGATCACCGGCGCCGGCCCGATCGGCATCATCGCCGCCGGCATCGCCAAGCACGTCGGCGCGCGCAACGTCGTCGTCACCGACGTCAATGACTACCGCCTCAAGCTCGCCGCCGACATGGGCGCGACCCGCGTCGTCAACGTCTCAAAGCAATCCCTGCTCGACGTGGTCAAGGACCTGCACATCGAGGGGTTCGATGTCGGCATGGAGATGAGCGGCAACCCGCGCGCCTTCAACGACATGCTCGAGTGCATGTACCACGGCGGCAAGATCGCCCTGCTCGGCATCCTGCCGCGTGGCGCCGGCGTCGACTGGGACAAGATCATCTTCAAGGGCCTTACCGTGCAGGGCATCTACGGACGCCGCATGTATGAAACCTGGTACAAGATGACGCAGATGGTGCTCAGCGGATTTCCGCTGCAGAAGGTGCTCACCCACCAGATTCCGATCGACGATTTTCAGAAGGGCTTCGAATTGATGGAATCGGGACATTGCGGCAAGGTCGTCTGCTCATGGAACTGACCCGGCAAAATCGCCGCCGATTCGGGGCGCCCTGAGACCCGCCATGCCCGGTCGACTGCGCGAGCACTTGCGCAACGCGCTGGGCTCGCTGCCGCCGGGCCCGATCGCCGTGGCCCTGAGCGGCGGCCTCGATTCCTCGGTGCTGCTGCATCTGCTGGGCAGCCTGCCAGAGGCGCGCGCACGTGGCTTGCGCGCCATCCACGTCGATCACGGCTTGCACGCCGACAGCGGGCAGTGGTCGGCACGCTGCGCCCAGACCTGCGCCGATTGCGACGTGCCCCTGACCGTGCTGCGCACCGAGGTCGAACGTGCCGGCCATGGCCTCGAGGCCGCGGCACGGCGGGCCCGCTTTGCCGCCCTGCGGGCCGCGCTCGAGGACGACGAAATCGTCGCCTTCGCGCACCATCGCGACGACCAGGCAGAAACGGTATTGCTCAAGCTCCTGCGCGGTGCCGGTCCCGAGGGTCTCGGCGCCATGCGCACGCTGCGGCGACTCGGCAATTTCCTCGCCTGGCGGCCGCTGCTCGGCATTTCGCGATCATTGTTGCGCAGCTACGCCGATGCGCAGCGGCTGAACTGGATCAGCGACCCGAGCAATGCCGACACCCTGATCGACCGCAACTTTCTTCGCATCGACATCCTGCCGCGCCTGCGGGCGCGCTGGCCCGATGCCGATGCCAGCATCGTGCAGAGCGCGAGCTGGGTGCGTGCCGCCGCCGATTTCATCGAGGCCGAATCGGCACGTGCCCTGGCGCGTGTGCAGGGACTGGACCCGAACACGCTGCGCTATCGCGACTGGCTGGAGCTGCCCGAAGCCCTGCGCGACCCGGTCTTGCGGCGCTGGCTGCGTAGCATCGACCTGCCCGAGCCGAATCAGTACCAGGTCGCCGAGCTGGTCCGCCAACTGGCCGAAGCCGGCGAGGACAAGCTGCCGTGCATCCGCTGGCCCGGTGCCGAATTGCGTCGCTATCGCGCGCTCGTGCATGCACTGCGCCCGCTGCACGTGCCGACCGCCGACTGGGAGCACGAATGGGACGGCAGCGTGCTCGAGTTGCCGGCTTCGCTCGGCACCCTGAGCCTCGCCGGCGCGGACGGAGAAAGCCGGCCACTGACGGACGACCTGCGCCTGCGCGTGCGCTTTCGCCGTGGCGGCGAGGCCCTGCGGCTCGCTGCCGGAACACACCGCCGCGAATTGCGCGATCTGTTCCAGGAGGCCGGCATTCCACCCTGGGAACGCGGCAGGATTCCGATCGTTCTCGACGACCATGGCGAGCTTCTCGGCGTCGGCGACCTCTGGCTCAGCGATTCGGGACGCTCGCTGTTCACCCGGCTTAAATGCCAGTTGCGCTGGAACCATGCATTGACCGCTTGATGGCGGCAGGCTAGCCTTCGCCGCATGTCCGCCACCAGTCCCGAAAGCCCCGACAAGGTCGCCGAATTCGAGCAGTCCCTCGATGAGCTCGAGAAGCTCGTTGCGCGCATGGAAGACAGCGAAATGGGGCTCGACGAATCGCTCAAGTCGTTCGAGCGTGGCGTCGCCCTCTACCGCAACTGCCAGAGCGCGCTCGAGCAGGCCGAACTGCGGGTCAGGCAACTGCTGGATCCGGGCAAGCCGGAGTCGGCCGAGCCCTTCGAACCCGACACGCCGTAGCACCGGCCATCGTCAAACGCGGACATGCCCCGACGTCCGCGCAGGAATCCGCCATCAATCCTTCCAAGACCGCCATCGAACTGACGCCGACGCTGCGCGCGTTCGCCGCCCATGCCGACACGGCCTTGGCCCGCGCCCTGCCGGCCGTGCAACAACCACCCGTGGAACTGCACCGGGCCATGCACTATGCGGTGATGGGCGGCGGCAAGCGCATGCGTCCGCTGCTCGTCTATGCCACCGGCAGCGCCTTCGGCGCGCCTCTCGAACGCCTCGATGCCTGCGCCGTGGCAGTCGAGATCATCCACGCCTATTCGCTGGTCCATGACGACCTGCCGGCCATGGACGATGACGACCTGCGCCGCGGGCGCCCGACCTGCCACATCGAGTTCGGCGAAGCGATGGCGATACTTGCCGGCGACGCGCTTCAGGCCCTTGCCTTCGAGGTGCTGGCGAATGACTCGATCGCCGGCATCGACGCACGGACCCGCCTCGAGATGCTGCGCGTGCTCGGCCATGCCTGCGGTTCGCAAGGCATGGCCGGCGGCCAGGCCCTAGACCTCGCCGCGGTCGGCAAGATTCTCCGTGTCCATGACCTCGAACGCATGCACGTGCACAAGACCGGCGCCCTGATCCGCGCTTCGGTGCGCCTCGGCGCCTTGGCTGCAGGCTGCAGCGATCCGTCCATGCTCGCTGCCCTCGAACGCTACGGCCATTGCATCGGCCTGGCCTTCCAGATTCGCGACGACATCCTCGATGTCGAAGGCGAGGTCGATCGCATCGGCAAGACCCTCGGCAAGGACGCCGCGCAGTCCAAGCCCACCTATCCTGCGATTCTGGGCCTGCATGCGTCCTCGGCACTGCTCGCCGAACTTACCGAGGAAGCGATCGGCATGCTTGCCCCGCTCGGCGAACGGGGTACCGACCTACGCGATCTCGCCCGATTCATCGCCGAACGCGAATCCTGATTCCAGTCAGATTCCGAGCGGGCGCAGCAACGGTCAGGTGCCATTGGTCTTGGTCCAGGCGATCAGCGCGTTGAAGAGCGGATGCAGCATCTTTTCGTCGTTGATGTTGAGACTGGTCCACTCATTGAATCTTGTCTGGCAGATGAACAAATCGTTCAACGACTCCGGATCGGTCACGATCAACTGCCACTTATGCGTCGATCCTTCGTTGAGCCGCTTGAAATGAATCCAGAGGTAGGGTTTGTAGAGGCGGTAGAGGTTGCTGAGTCCGATGGGCTCACCGAGTGTCTGGATCTTGTCCTGCAGGTTGTTCTGGATCACGATCTTCTGAAGATCATCCGAGTCGAGCACGGTCTTGAAGATTCCGAGCTCACGCATTTGCTCGATCGGATACTGCCCTCCGGAAACAAAGATCGTCCCGTCGAACTTTGACAGCGAAACCTGTTTACTGGTCAGGACTTCGGCCATCTCACCGCTGCCCAGATAACCGGTATCGGCATTCACTCGGACGGCCTTGTACTGCATTCCACAGCCGGCCAGCAACAGGACGAACAACAGCGCCGCCATCAAGTTACGAAACATGTGGTCTCCTTTTCCCATTCGTATTCGCCAAGCGGTGATTCTCGGAGAAAACAGGCGGCCGCCGCAACCGCCCCACTGGGGTCGATGCGCAAGGCTGCGATTGGCCACCGATGCCTCGGCATCACAGCAACGACCGCGGCGACACTCAAGTTGGCATGCCCTCATCGTCCCGGGCCGCCGGTCAGCAGACGTGCAGCCCGGCCCACAACCGCCAACTTTGGAAAGGTGAACACAGAACCCCAGGGATGGCAACGCATGAAGCAAGATCCGCCTGGAGCTTCCGGGAATTCGTGCGGGATGTATTCACTGCGTCTTGCGACTGCGGGCAATGACGTGCCAGGGCAACCAGCGTCACCCGGAGAAAGTCACGGGAAGACGAAACCGCGTCTCACGCCGCGCCGTCTCAATTCGCCACCTCGATTCCTGCCGGCGCAGCCCATTCCCGACACCGACGGGCGGACAATCCAGCGAGGGCAGACGCCCTCGGCCGAGCCATCCACAGACCCGCCCGAACTGACCGGCGGCCGACCGGGCCGAGCGACTGCAGGACCTATTTGATCAGGCGCAGCGTGAACGGATAGCGGTAGCGGATGCCATTGTTGGCGTTGACCGCGGCGATGATCGTGAACACGATCCAGTAGACGAACAGGGCCAGCCCGAGCGGAATCGTCAGCAGCAGGCCGAGCCCGAGCGTGATGATGGTGATGATCCAGAGCCCGAGCGCAGCGAGCAGCACGGTGATGTTGAAGTTGAGCGCTTCCTTCGCCTGATCGCCGGCGAACGGCAGGGTGTCGCGCTTGATCAGCCAGATGATCAGCGGACCCAGTACGCAGCCGAGGCCGGTCACGATGAAGGCACTGAATGCGGAAAGATGGCCCAGCAGCGCCCAGGTGCGCTCGTCGCCGACCGGCGCGACGTCGTCATGCACGGGGACCTGCGGTTCGACTTCGACGTTCATGCGTGTTCTCCATTACCCAACTTGCATGATCACAGTGGGATCGCCGCGGCGGCGAGTCAAGGGCAGGAGGTCATGCCCCGGCCACGGTCAGGCGATCGAGCAGGATCGAGCCGGTCATGACATGCGAACGTCGATCGACGTCGCTGCCGACCGCAACGATGTTCGCCAGCATCTCGCGCAGGTTGGATGCAATGGTGATTTCCTCGACCGGGTAGGCGATCTCGCCATTTTCGACCCAGAATCCGCTGGCGCCGCGCGAGTAGTCGCCGGTGACGAGGGAAACACCCTGCCCCATCAGCTCGGTGACCACCAGTCCGCTGCCCATGCGTCGCAGCAGCGCTGCGAAATCCTCGTCGCCGTTGCTGACGATGATGTTGTGCACGCCGCCGGCATTGCCGGTGCTGCGCATGCCGAGCTTGCGCGCCGAATAGCTGCCGAGCAGGTAACGGGCCAGGCGACCGTTGCTGACCACGTCGGAGTCGCGCGTGGCCACGCCTTCGATGTCGAACGCAGCCGATCCCGGGCCGCGCCGGATATGCGGACGCTCGACGATCTGCACGAATTCCGGGAAGACCGGTTTGCCGATGTGATCGACGAGAAAACTCGCGCGCCGGTACAGGGCGCCACCGCTGATCGCCGAAAGGAAGTTCCCGATCAGGCTGCGCGCCACCGGCGGCGTGAACAGCACCGGGCACTGCCGGGTATCGAGCTTGCGTGCGCCTAGGCGCGCGACCGTGCGTTCGGCGGCCTTGCGACCGATCGATTCGACGTCGGGGAAATCATCGGCGCAGCGCACCGACTCGTACCAGTAGTCGCGCTGCATGCCGGACGCGTCCTCGGCCAGCAGGGCCGCGGAAATCATGTGCCGGGTGTCGCGCTCGCGCGAGAAGAAGCCGTTCGAAGTGGCACCGACCGCGAGCGAGGATCCTACCTGCACGGTGGCGCCCTCGGAATTGCTGATGCGCGGATCGAAGGCGCGGCCAGCCGCCTCGCAGCGCAGCGCCAGGTCGGTGGCTTCCTCGGTGGTGATGTCCCATGGATGCCAGAGATCGAGATCGGGGAAGTCGTGGGCGAGCAGGTCCGCATCGGCCAGCCCGTTGCACGGGTCTTCCTCGGTGTGGCGCGCGATCGCGCAGGCGTGATCGATGGTCTTCTCGATCGAATCCGGATTGAGGTCGGCGGTACTCGCCGATCCCTTGCGCTTGCCGAAATAGACGGTCAGCGAGAGTCCGCGGTCGCGAGTGTGCTCTATCGCTTCGACCTCGCCGAGGCGCACACTGACTTCGAGGCCGACGTCGACGCCGACGCCGACATCGACTTCACTGGCACCCTTGCTGCGGCAGCGCCGCAGGACGTCCTCGGTCAGCGTCGCCAGCCGGTCGAGCTCGGCGATACTGTCGTCGCGATTGGTGATTGCCTGGTTCACGCCTTATCCTCTGGATCCATTGCCTGCGCCCTGTCCGTTCGAACGGGCCCCTACCTGCAGATTGCCGATGTCCCACGATGAAACCGATGATGCCTTCGATGGCCCGAGCCGTAGCCAGCTGCGTCGCGAGGCCATGGCCATCTTCAAGATGGCCGAGACCCTGGCCACGCTTTCCGACGCCCAGCTGGTCCGCATTCCGCTCGAACCCGCATTGATCGAGGAGGTCCGCCGTACCCGCGCGATTCCGCAGCCGATCGCACGCAAACGCCAGACCCAGTACCTGGCCAAGCTGTTGCGGCGCCTCGAAGACGAGGAAATCGCCGCCGTTCGCACCGTGCTCGACAGCGACCGCCAGCAATCCAACCGCGAGACCGCCGCGCTGCACCAGCTCGAAGCCTGGCGTGACCGCCTGGTCGCCGAGGGCGACAGTGCGCTCGACGAACTGCTGCTCGTGCATCCCGGCGCGGACCGCCAACATTTCCGCAACCTGATCCGCCAGGCCAACAGCGAAGCGAAGAAGCAGAAACCGCCGCGCGCCTCACGCGAATTGTTTCGCACGCTGCGCGAACTGCAGGCCGCATCGGATCCATCCGCCTCCGCCTGAGCGCGCTCAGGCCGCCGTTCCGCCGACCGTCAGGTTGTCGATCTTCAGGGTCGGCTGGCCGACTCCGACCGGCACGCTCTGTCCGTCCTTGCCGCAGACGCCGACGCCCTGGTCGAGCTTGAGATCGTTGCCGATCATCGAGACGTGCTTGAGCACCTCGGGACCGGCGCCGATCAGGGTCGCGCCCTTGACCGGGCGGGTCACCTTGCCGTCCTCGATCAGATAGGCCTCGCTGGCCGAAAAGACGAACTTGCCGTTGGTGATGTCGACCTGGCCACCGCCGAAGTTGACCGCATAGAGGCCGCGCTTGACCGAGCGCAGGATCTCCTGTGGATCCCTGTCGCCGGCCAGCATGTAGGTATTCGTCATGCGCGGCATCGGCAGATGGGCGAACGATTCGCGACGACCGTTACCGGTCGGCTTGACCCCCATCAGGCGCGCATTGAACTTGTCCTGGATCAGGCCCTTCATGATGCCGTCCTCGACCAGCACGGTGCAGTTCGACGGCGTCCCTTCGTCGTCGACGCTGAGCGAGCCGCGACGCCCGGCCAGGGTGCCGTCATCGACGATGGTCACGCCCTTCGCGGCAACGCGCCGGCCCATGCTGCCGGAAAACGCCGAGGTCCCCTTGCGGTTGAAGTCGCCCTCGAAGCCGTGCCCGATCGCCTCGTGCAGAAGCACGCCGGGCCAGCCCGGCCCGAGCACGACGGTCATGTTGCCGGCCGGCGCATCGACCGCTTCGAGGTTGACCACGGCCGAGCGCACGGCCTCGCGGGCCAGCGACTGCGCGCGTTCGTTGGCGAACAGCTCGTCGAGTCCGAAGCGGCCGCCGCCGCCAGCGCTGCCGGTCTCGCGACGGCCGTTCTGTTCGGCGATGACCTGGACGTTGAAGCGCACCAGCGGGCGCACGTCGGCGGCCAGTGTACCGTCCGAGGCGGCGACGAGGATCGTGTCGACCGTGGCCGAGACACTGACGATCACTTCGCGCACGCGCGCGTCGAGCGATCGCGTGTAGGCATCGATGTCGCGCAGCAAGGCGACCTTGACCCCGCTCGACATCGTGTCGATCGGATCGATCGCCGGATACAGCGGACGCGCCGCGATCGTCGACAGCGGGCGGCCGGTGCCATCGTTGCCCGAGCGCGCGATGGCCCGCGCCGAACCGGCCGCTTCGAGCAGGGCCGGCATGACGATGTCGTCCGAATAGGCAAACCCGGTCTTTTCACCGGACAGCGCACGTACGCCGACGCCCTGTTCGATCGAATGGCTGCCTTCCTTGACCAGGCCATCCTCGAGCATCCACGACTCGCTGCGCGAATGCTGGAAATACAGGTCGGCGTGGTCGACGGCCGGGGTCATGAGGCGGGCGAACACGCGATCGAGATCCGAGGCCGCCAGCCCGCCGGGCCGGAGCAGACGGTTTTCGGCCTGGACAATCAGTTCGCTCATATCGTCGGGTTCAGCGGATGGGAAGATCACCCCGTATGGGGGCGGTCGCCGGGCGATACAAGCTCGAGGCAAGCAAGCTACTGATTTATCTACGATTAAAGGAGTCATCTGTTACCCGGGGAGTCAGCACTGCCGAGGCAGGATAGGGGCTCGTCCGCAACCAGGAGGCAAGCCATGTCCCGTGGAGACAAGTCCGCCTATACCGACAAGCAGAAGCGCAAGGCCGAACACATCGAAGAGGGCTATCTCGAAAAGGGCGTATCGAAGGAGGAAGCCGAAAAGCGCGCCTGGGCCACGGTCAACAAGGAGGACGGCGGCGGCAACAAATCCGGTTCGGGGCGCGGCAAGCACCCCGGGAAATCCTGAATGGTTCGCTAGCGCGGGCACTGCGGGATCGGCTCGTATGCGCGGGGCTGCCGCCAAATCGTTACAATGGCAGCCCTTCCTTCCCCGCTGGCCTGCCGGATTCCGGCCGTCGGCGCATCGAGTATTCCCCATGTCCAGCACGGCGACCGACGTCACGCCCGCCATACCCACCTTCAAGGAACTCGCCCTGAGCGAGCCCTTGCAACGCGTCCTCGCCGAAGTCGGCTATGAATCGCCCTCGCCGATCCAGGCGGCGACGATTCCGCACCTGATCGACGGCAAGGACCTGCTCGGCCAGGCCCAGACCGGCACCGGCAAGACCGCCGCGTTCGCCCTGCCGATCCTGAACCGGCTCGACCTGCGCAAGACCAGGCCGCAGGCCCTCGTGCTGGCGCCGACGCGCGAGCTCGCGATCCAGGTCGCCGAAGCCTTCCAGCGCTATGCCACGCATATCCCGGGCTTCCACGTGCTGCCGATCTACGGGGGCCAGGCCTACGGTCCGCAGCTCGCTGGCCTGCGCCGCGGCGTGCACGTCGTCGTCGGCACGCCGGGCCGCGTCATCGATCACCTCGAACGCGGTTCGCTCGATCTTTCCGAACTGACCTGCCTCGTCCTCGACGAAGCCGACGAAATGCTGCGCATGGGCTTCATCGACGATGTCGAAGCGGTGCTCAAGAAGACCCCGCCGACCCGCCAGATCGCCCTGTTCTCGGCGACCATGCCGACCCAGATCCGGCGCATCGCCCAGACCCACCTGCGCGAGCCGGTCGAGATCACGATCAAGTCGAAGACCACGACGGCGGCGAAGACGCGCCAGCGCTACTGGCTGGTCAGCGGCATGCACAAGCTCGACGCACTGACCCGCATCCTCGAGGCCGAACCGTTCGATGCGATGATCATCTTCGCGCGCACCAAGGTCGCCACCGAGGAACTGGCCGAACGCCTGCAGGCGCGCGGACTCGCCGCCGCCGCGATCAACGGCGACCTCGCCCAGGCCCAGCGCGAGCGCGCGATCCAGCAGCTCAAGGACGGCAAGCTCGACATCCTCGTCGCCACCGACGTCGCCGCGCGCGGCCTCGACGTCGAGCGCATCAGCCACGTGCTGAACTACGACATTCCCTACGACACCGAGTCCTACGTGCACCGCATCGGCCGCACCGGCCGCGCTGGTCGCGAGGGCGATGCGATCCTGTTCGTGACGCCACGCGAGCGCAACATGCTGCGCCAGATCGAACGCGCCACGCGCCAGCCGATCGAGATCATGGAATTGCCCTCGGTGCAGACGGTCAACGACCTGCGCATCACGCGTTTCAAGGACCGCATCACCACGGCGCTGGCGGCCAGCGATCTCGGACTGTTCCGCAGCCTGATCGAGCAGTACGAGGCCGAACACGACGTGCCGGCGATCGAGATCGCGGCAGCCCTGGCGCGTCTGGCCCAGGGCGACAAGCCTTTGCTGCTCGAGGCCAAGGCCAAGCCCGAGCGGCGCGAGTTCGACCCGACCGCGAGCCGCGAGCGCAAGGATTTCGCCAATCGCAGCGAGCGCGGTCGCGACGAGCGGCCGCACCGCGCCGAGCGCAGCGAACGGCCACGCGCCGACCGTCCGCCGCATCCGCGCGCCGCGCGCACGGAAGCCTTCAGCAATCCGGCCGAAGACGGTCGCAAGCGCGTGCCCGAAACGCGCGAACCGCGCGCGCACGCCGCCTCGGAGCACCGGCCAGCGGAGCCGGGCATGGAAACCTTCCGCGTCGAGGTCGGTCACATGCACGGGGTCAAGCCCGGCAACATCGTCGGCGCGATCGCCAACGAAGCCGAGCTCGACAGCAAGCACATCGGCCGCATCACGATCCGCGAAGATCACAGCCTGGTCGACCTGCCCGAAGGCATGCCCCCGGAAATCCTCCAGCACCTGAAAAAGGCCTGGGTTGCCGGTCAGCGCCTGCGCATCAGCCGCGGCACCGCCGGCGAGCCGCATGGCGAGCGCGACGAAGCGACCGGCCAACGCGGCCCGCGAGCGCCGCGAACCGGTGCCAAACCGAAGCACTTCGCCCGCAGCGGCGGTGGCCACGACAAGCCGCGCAAGAAATACTGAGGGGCCGGGCGGTCGTCAACGAAGCGTACCGCCAGCGGTAGAAGGACACGCAAGAGCCGACGAAGTGTTTCGCATTCATCGCCCGTTGCCGGCAGCCGCAATGGCTGCCGCGGATCAACACATCGGGGCGGACGCGTGAGGCTCTGTCAGAGAGCGCTGTCGGCGCTGTAGCCGCCTTCGACACCCTTGGTCGCGTAGGCGACTGCATCATGCGGATGCAGGCTTTCGAGGTGCGCCGCGCGCAGCCAGAAGTCGACGATGCGCTCGTCGCCGTCGAGGGCGCGCTGCATGCGTCGCGCGGCGTCCTCGCAGAACATCAGGTTCTGGCCGTTGAGCAGGGCGAAGGCCTGTTCGTCCTCGCGCTTGACCGCCGTCTGCACGGGCGTTTGCAGCGCGTTCTCGACGAGGTCGATCAGGTCGACGATCGGGAATTCGAAACCGCTGGCCAGGCGCACGCGCACGCGCGCGCTGCTGCGCTGGCTGTGCGGCGTGGCCCGGATTCCCGATTCGCTGCCGAGCCATTCGAGGACGGCGCCACGATCGAGCGGCCCGTCCTTGCCGAAGTCCGCTTCGAACTGCTCCTGGATCAGCTGCCGGGCGAGCGCCGCCGAGCACGGACAGGTGCTCGAATAAAGGACCTCGGTTTCGAGTTCGAAGGCGAACGCAGCGTCCTGCATGCTCGCGTTGATGACCACCGGATAGGTCTTCCAGCCGCTGTTGTCGCTGGCCAGGGCCGCGCGCCGGATCATGTGGTCGAAGCGCACACTGATCCGCGCGCGGTCCGACAGATCGGCATGCGATTCGAGAAAATCGCGCAACAGGCGGCGCAGCGAACACGGGGTCAGTGGCTCACTGGACAGGTGCCGGTCGACATGCAGGTACAGGCGCGACATGTGGATGCCGCGCACGTCGGCACGCTTGAGGTTGACGTGGGCGGCCACGCGCGCCGGTGATTGCACGATGTCGCCATTGCCGCCGGCAAGCCGGACCGGCACGGCGATTTCGTCCATGCCGACCCAGTCGAGCTGGCCGGCATTGCCGGCATCGGCCTCGGCGGCGATATCAGGCATCACGCGTGCGGTGTTTGGCGTTGTCGTCATCTGGATTGTCCGCTTGTTTGACCGGCTCGGTGCCGCGGATTTCCGACACCGAGACGACGATGTGGGGTGGACCGCGGCCCCGATCAAGGCCGCACAGGGTACGGGATCAGGCCCGGGCTTGCAGGCGGCGTGCCGCCCGCCATCCGGCCCAGGCGCTCGAAAGCGGCAGGCGATCGAGGTCACGGGCGACCGTGGCGAGCGGATCCCGTGCTCGCGCCGCGCGCCGCGCACGCTGACGCCCGGCATGCAGGCCTATCGCGCTGAGGGCCGACAGGCGATCGCGGTCTGCGGCGCCCATGACCGTCGCCAGGGCGGCAAAATGATCGCGCAGGGCAGCGTCGCGGTCGGCATGCGCGCGGCCCAGTTCGGCGCGCGAAAGGCCATGCCGGGCAAGCAGGTCGAGCGGCAGCGGCAGGCTGCTGCCGGCGAGCGCTTCGCGCAGCCGGATCGCTTCATGCAGGGCCCGCGAGAGGCTCATGGCCTGCGCAGTCGCCTCGACGTCGATGCGATCGAGGATCGTCGCCTCGGCCCGCGCCAGCGGCAGATCGAAATGGCGATAACGAGCCAGCAGTTCATCGAGGGTCGAGGCCGGACCGGCCTCGCGCAGGGCCATGGCCGCCTCGACGATCGCGAGCCAGGCTTCGACGCCGAGCGTGCGCGCCGGCGCATGCCCGGCGAGGACACCGGTCAGCGGATGCCGCGAACGGCCGGCCGGCAGACCGGCCAGTTCCTCACGCCACCAGTGCAGCTTGCTGCTGGCGACCTCGGGCTCATCGATGCGGAATGCGGCGTGGGCGATTTCATGGCCGAGGCAGGCCAGCGCGGAAATCAGCGGGCGTTGAGACAGCGACGCGAAACGCAGGGCCAGCGGCAGTTCGGGGTGGGCCAGCGCCCACTTCGCCTCGAAACTCGACAATGCCTCGGCGCTCACGACCCTAATCCAGACGCAAGACCGCGGGCAGCGCGGCTACCGTGGCCGCAATGGCGTCCGCACCCCAGTCGGCCGGGTCGCCGCCATTCAGATAGCCCCAGGCTGCGGCGATCGTGCGCGTGCCGGCGGCGCGCCCGGCTTCGATGTCGCGCAGGTCGTCGCCGACGAACAGGGTGCGCGACGGATCGACCTCGAGCAGGGCGCAGGCATGCAGGACCGGATCCGGATCGGGCTTGCGCCGGGCCAGGGTGTCGCCGGCGACCAGCGCACCGCAGCGCCGGGCCAGGCCGAGCTTTTCGACCACGGGTGCGGCCAGCCAGGCGACCTTGTTGGTGACGATGCCCCAGGCGATGCCCTGCCCTTCCAGATCTCTCAGGACCTCGTCGATGCCGTCATAGAGTCGGGTCGAGACATTGCCACGCGCCGCATACAGATCGAGATAGCGTGGCAGCAAGGCTTCGACCTGCGCCTCGTCGATGCCGGGCAGGCCGCAGCGCAGGATCGCGCGACCGCCGGCCGAGACGACCCGGCTGACCGCGACCGGATCCGGTTCGGCGCGGCCGATTTCGGCGCACAGCGTGGCCAGTGCCGCGACGAGGTCCGGGGCCGAGTCGGCCAGGGTTCCGTCGAGGTCGAAAAGGACAGCCTGCACGGCCGATGCTGCACTCATGCAGGTTTGACGGCGCAGGCCAGGTAGTTGACGGCGACCGAATCGCTGAGCCAGGCCTTGCGCGTCAGCGGGTTGTAGCCGATGCCACGCAGGTCTTCGAGGACCAGGCCGGCCGCGCGCAGGTCGGCGCCGAGTTCCGAAGGCTTGATGAAGCGGGCGTAGTGATGGGTTCCGCGCGGCAGCAGGCGCATGACGTACTCGGCGCCGACGATGGCCGTCGCGAATGATCGCGGCGTGCGGTTCAGGGTCGACACGAAAAGGCGGCCGCCGGGACGCAGCAGATCGGCGCAGGCGCGGATGACGCTGGCCGGATCCGGCACATGTTCGAGCATCTCGAGGCAGGTGACCACGTCGAATTCGCCGCCCATCGTCTGCGCCAGCGCTTCGGCGCCGGTTTCGCGATAGTCGACCTTGAGCCCGCTTTCGAGCAGATGCAGGCGGGCCACTTCGAGCACGGCCGGAGCGAGATCGATGCCGACCACGTCCGCGCCGGCGCTTGCCATCGCCTCGCTGAGCAGGCCGCCGCCGCAGCCGACATCGACGACGCGGGCGCCCTTGAGCACCGCGCGTTCGGCGATATAGCCGAGCCTGACCGGATTCAGATCATGCAGCGGCCGCGATTCGCCCTCGCTGTCCCACCAGCGGCTGGCGAGGCGTTCGAACTTGGCCACTTCGGCCGGATTGACGTTGCCCGTGCTCATCGTTTCATGCCGTGGCGATGCGATCGCGCCAGCGCCGGGTCCGCTCGATGAGTTCGGCCAGGTCGAATCCGCCAAGGACGCGATCGCGCAGCTTGCGTACGCCGGCGATCCAGACATCGCTGACCTGGTGGCGACCGGCGGCATAGACGAGCTGGGACACGACGTTGTAGACCGGCTGGGTCTCGATCGCATCGAGCCGGACCGCGGCGAGGTCGGCCTGCTTGCCGACTTCGATCGTGCCGATGCGCTCGCTCCAGCCCATCGCCCGCGCCGAGCCGTAGGTGGCCGCCCGCAGCACGCTGGCCGCATCGAGCGCCGCGGCGTCGTTGGCGACGAGCTTGCCGACCAGGGCCACGCTGCGCATTTCACCGAACAGGTCGAGATCGTTGTTCGAGGCGCAACCGTCGGTGCCGAGTGCAAGATTGACCCCGGCCCGACGGATCTTCTCGGCCGGACAGAATCCGCTGAGCAGTTTCATGTTCGACTCGACGTTGTGCACGATCGACACGCCGCGAGTCGCGCACTCGGCGATCTCGGCGTCGGTCAGCTGGGTCATGTGCACGGCGATCAGGCGCTCGTTGACGAGGCCGATCTGCTTGATCCGCGCGAACGGACGCATGCCATAGTCGCGCAGGCTGTCGCTGATCTCGCCGGCGGTCTCGTGCAGGTGCAGGTGCACCGGCAGGTCGAGCTGGTCGGAAAGCAGGTGGATGCGTTCGAAACTCTCGTCGGAAACCGTGTACGGCGCGTGCGGGGCGAAGGCCGTGCCGATCAGGGCATCGTCGCGCAGGTCGTCGTGCACGGCCAGCGCCTTGTCGAAATATTCGTCGCGACTGCGTGCCCAGGCGGTTGGAAACTCGATCACCGGCAGGCCGACGCGCGCGCGGAAACCATGCTTGCGGTAGGTCGCCGCCTGCACGTCTGGAAAGAAGTAGTTTTCGTTGCAGCTGGTCGTGCCGCCGCGGATCATCTCGGCGATCGCCAGCTCGATGCCATCGCGGACGAATTCCGGCCCCATCACCCTGGCCTCTGCCGGCCAGATCCGCTCCTGCAGCCAGACCGCGAACGGCACATCGTCGGCAAGTCCGCGCATCAGCGCCATCGGATTGTGCACATGGGCGTTGACCAGGCCGGGAATCAGCGCGTGTTCGCTCAATTCGGCACGCTCGCGTGGCGCGAACCGCTGCCGCGCTTCGGCAATCGGCAGGATCGCCACGATGCGATCGCCATCGACGGCGACCGCGTGCGCATCGAGGACCGTGCCATGCGGCTCGACCGGGATGACCCAGCGCGCCTCGATCAGCAGGTCGACGGCCTGCGGAGCCGTCATCCGGCCCGCATCACTTGACCCGACCGACATACTCACCGGTGCGCGTGTCGACCTTGATCACTTCGTTCTGGTTGACGAAGAGCGGAACGCGAACCACGGCTCCGGTCTCGAGCTTGGCCGGCTTGCCGCCGCCACCCGAGGTATCGCCGCGAACGCCGGGATCGGTCTCGACGATCTGCAGTTCGACGAAGTTCGGCGGGGTCACGTTGAGCGGCGCACCGTTCCACAGCGTGACGATGACCATTTCGTTGCCTTTCAGCCACTTGGCCGCATCGGCGACGGCGTTTTCGTCGGCGGCGATCTGCTCGTGCGTGGTCGGGTGCATGAAGTGCCAGAACTCGCCGTCCGAATAGAGGTATTCCATGTCGGTGTCGAGGACATCGGCGGCCTCGACCGTGTCGGTCGATTTCATCGTCATTTCGACCGTGCGCCCGGTCTTGAGGTTGCGGTACTTGACCCGGGTGAAGGCCTGGCCCTTGCCGGGCTTGATGAAATCGGTGTCGACGATCGTGCATGGATAGCCGTCGACGATGATCTTGAGGCCGTTCTTGACGTCGTTCATTCCATGTGTAGCCATGGAGCGCTCCTGTAGATAAAGGGATAGCCGCCCGTGCAAAGCGGCTAGAATGGGGAATTCGCTGGGCGGAATTTCCGCGACCGATCGACAATGATACCTGCAAGCCCGCTTTTCTCCCATATTCCTGCATCGCGGTCCGGCAACGACGGACCCGGCTGGCAGCGCCTGTGGCGTGAGGCGATCACCGAGCCGATGGCCCTGCTCGACATGCTGGGCCTCGGCCGGCACGCGGACCGCCTGCTGGCCCCGGCCGACACCGGATTCGCCTTGCGCGTGCCGCAGGCCTTCGTGGCGCGCATGCGCCATGGCGATCCGGACGACCCGCTGCTGCTGCAAGTACTGCCGGGCGCGGGCGAACTCCTCGAGAGCCCGGGATTCAGCCTCGATGCGGTCGGCGACCTGGCCGCGCGGACCGGGCACGGCGTCCTGCAGAAATACCACGGCCGTGCCCTGCTGATCGCCACCGGTTCCTGCGCGATCCATTGCCGCTACTGCTTCCGGCGCCACTTCCCCTATGCCGAGCAGACCGCGGCGAGCGCGCGCTGGGGCGCGGCCATCGAGCAGCTGCGGGGCGATACCTCGATCAGCGAAGTCATCCTCTCCGGCGGCGACCCGCTGTCGCTGTCGACGCCGAAGCTGGCCGAGCTCGGCGAGGCCCTGGCCGGCCTGCCGCATGTCCGCCGGCTGCGCATCCACACGCGCCTGCCGATCGTGCTGCCGCAGCGCGTGGACGCCGAATGGCTCGACTGGCTCGAGCGCCTGCCGATGCAGAAGGTCGTCGTCGTGCACGCCAACCATGGCAACGAGATCGACCCGTCGGTCGCCGACGCCTGCGCGGCCATGCGCGAAGCAGGTGCGATCCTGCTCAACCAGTCGGTCCTGCTGCGCCGGGTCAACGACAGCGTGGACGCGCTGGCTGCACTGTCCGAGCGCCTGTTCGACTGTGGCGTGCTTCCCTACTACCTGCACTTGCTCGACAGGGTGCGCGGAACAGCCCATTTCGAGGTCGGCGAGGAGCGCGCCCGGCAGCTCATGGACGGCCTGCGCGGACGCCTTCCGGGTTATCTGGTGCCACGCCTGGTCCGGGAAGTGGCCGGAGCCCCCAGCAAGGCGCCGGTACGGACATGAATTTCCCGGCAAATCCGCCCGAGTATGGAAATGCCCGAGTGATTCCGGTACAAGTTTCCGACCTGGTCATGGCTCGCACCCTGGCCGGCCGTGCCGAGCGCACCACCCTGAAAGCGCGTAATCCATGACCAAACCAGACAATGTGATCAAGCTGCTGCTGATCGAGGACTCGGCCGACGAGGCCGAACAGATCATCAGCATGCTGCGCAACGGCGGCATTGCCGTGCGTCCCTCGCGGGCGGCCAACGAGGCCGAGCTCGACGATCTGCTCGAACGCCAGACTCCGGATCTGATTCTGGCCAACCTGGTCAGCCGCGACCTGCCCCTGCGCCAGGCGGCCGAGGCCATGAACCGCACCGGCAAGGACATCGCCCTGATCGCCTACGGGGCCAAACCGGACGATGCCACCGTGGTCGAGGCCTTTCGCGAAGGCGCGCGCGCACTGGCCCTGCAGGGACGCGCCGACCACCTGCAGATGATCGTGCGCCGCGAATTCGAGGCGCTGACCACGCGACGCAGCGTGCGCCGCCTCGAAAACGCCCTGCGCGAGTCCGAGCGTCGCTGCAGCGACCTGCTCGATTCCTCGCGCGATCCGATCGCCTATGTCCACGAGGGCATGCACGTGCGCGCCAACCGGGCCTACCTTGAAACCTTCGGCTACGAGGATTTCGAGGACATCGAGAGCATGTCGATCCTCGACATGGTCGCGCCGGACGATGCCGAGGACTTCAAGTCCCTGCTCAAGCGCCTGTCCAAGGGCGAACGTCCGCCGCAGAAGCTGAATCTCAAGGCCCAGCGCGGCGATGGCACCATTTTCGATGCGGTCATGGAATTCGCCGAGGCGATCTACGAAGGCGAGCCCTGCCAGCAGATCGTGTTCCGCCAACAGGCGACCGATCCGGGTATTGCCGAGGAACTCGACGCATTGCGCTCGAAGGATTTGATCACCGAGCTGTTCAACCGCCAGTACCTGACCACCGAGCTCGATCGCGCTGCCGCGGCGGCGGCCTCGGGCAAGACCGAACAGGCGCTGATCCTGCTCGAACTCGACAACTACAAGACCGTGCTCGACGGCATCGGCCTCGGCAACACCGACCTGTTGCTCGGCGACATGGCCAACCTGCTGCGCCGGCATCTGCTCGAAAACGACATACCAGGCCGCCTCGGCGAACATACGTTCGGCATCCTCGTCCATGATCGCAGCGCCGAAGCGGTCGGCCAGCTTGCCGAAACGCTGCGCAAGGCCTTCGAGGAGCGCATCTTCGAAGTCGGCAAGAACTCGATCAACCTGACCATCAGCGTCGCCGCGACCCTGATCGGGGAAAAGACCGCCAACGGCAACGCCGCGCTCGACCAGGCCTCGGTGACCCTGCGCGCGATCCAGGCCGAAGGCGGCAACATGGCCCGCGTCTTCGACCCGGCGGCCAAGGACAAGGCCGATGCCGAGAAGAACCGCCACTGGCTCAAGCTGATCAAGGACTCGCTCGGCAACGACGGCTACGTACTCTACTTCCAGCCGATCATCAGCCTGCAGGGTGCCGAAGGCGAGTACTACGAGATCCTGCTGCGCATGAAGGGACCGAAAGGCGAGATCCTGCCCGGCTTCTTCATGCCGATCGCCGAACAGCACGGCCTGATGCCGCAGCTCGATCGCTGGGTCATCGCCAATGCCATCCGCGCCCTCGCCGAGCGCGAACAGGGCGGGCGCAAGACCACCTTCTTCATCAAGCTCGCCCCGCAATCGCTGGAGGACCAGACCCTGCTGCCCTGGGTCGCGCTGCAGCTGAAGAATGCGCGCCAGCGCGGTGACGCCCTCGTCTTCGAGATGCCCGAAAGCAAGGTCGTGACCAACCTCAAACCGGCGCGCGCCTTCGTCCGCGGACTCGAGCAACTGCACTGCGGCTTCGCCCTCGAACAGTTCGGTTCCGGACTCAATTCCTTCCAGCTGCTCAAGCACATCCCGGCGCACTACCTCAAGGTCGATCGCAGCTACATGGCCGAGCTGCCGAAGAGCAAGGAAAACCAGGAGCGCATCAAGGCCATGTGCGAGCAGGCGCACAACGCCGGCAAACTGACCATCGCCGAGTTCGTCGAGGACGCGGCGAGCATGTCGATCCTGTTCTCCTGCGGCATCAACTTCGTCCAGGGCAACTTCCTGCAGGAGCCGGAGCAGGTCATGACCTACGACTTCGGCGGCACCTGATCAGGAAACCAGCCGGTTCGGCGCACAAGAAAAAAGTCCCGCGATGCGGGACTTTTTCGTTTCTGCGGGGCGTTGCCGCCGGTTCAGGCGCCGGCGCGCAGGGCAGCGATACGCTCTTCGATCGGCGGATGGCTCGAGAACAGCTTGCGCATGCCGCCACCGGCGATACCGAAGGCCTGGATCGCCTTGGGCAGGTTGTTTTCCCCGTGCCCCTGGGCCAGCCGGGACAGGGCCGAGATCATCTTGTCCTTGCCCGAAAGACGGGCGCTGCCGGCGTCGGCGCGGAACTCGCGCCAGCGCGAGAACGCCATGACCACGATCGAGGCGAGCATGCCGAGCACGATCTGCAGGACGATGACGATGGCGAAATAGGCCAGTCCGCCACCGCCGCTGTCGCGGTTGCCGCTGATTGCGCGATCGACCACGGTGCCGATGACCCGCGCCAGGAAGATGACGAAGGTATTGAGCACGCCCTGGAGCAGGGTCATCGTGACCATGTCGCCATTGGCGACGTGACTGACCTCATGGGCCAGCACCGCTTCGACTTCGTCCCGGCTCATTTGCTGGAGCAGGCCCGAACTGACCGCGACCAGCGCGCTGTTGCGGCTCGCACCGGTCGCGAATGCATTCATTTCCGGCGCATCGTAGATGGCGACTTCGGGCATGCCGATACCGGCGCGCTCGGCTTGCCGGCGCACGGTCGAGACAAGCCAGGCTTCGGTTGGATTCGATGGGTTTTCGATCACCCGGGCACCCGTCTGCCATTTGGCCACCCACTTCGACATCGCCAGCGAAATGAATGAGCCGCCGAAGCCGATCACGGCGGACAGCACGAGGATGCCCTTGAAGTTGATGCCGGTCCGCGAATAGGTGTAGGTGTCGATGCCGAACAGCTTGACGACGATCGTCAGCAGCAGCATCACGGCCAGGTTCGTTGCGATGAACAGGAGGACTCGACGCATGGCTTTCTCGCTCAGGGTTCAGGGTGGGGTCCGGCATTCGGCATCGGGAAGTTTGGGTAGACTGCCCGCGAATTCAAGTCGACCGCAAGACCATGCCTATTGACCGCCGGCCGTGAACCAGGTTCCCGTCCGCATCCCCGCTCCAACTCGCGACCGCGGCCCTCGCGGGCGCTTTGCGCCCTCGCCGACCGGCCGCCTGCATTTCGGCTCGCTGGTGGCCGCTCTCGGCAGCTGGCTGTCCGCACGTTCCCGGGGCGGCCACTGGATCGTGCGCATGGAAGACGTCGACACGACCCGGGTCGTCGCCGGGGCCGCCCGCGACATTCTCGAAACCCTGGCGGCCTTCGGCATGGAGTCCGACGAGCCGGTCGTCCTGCAGAGCGAACGCTCGGCGATCTATGCGCAGGCCCTGCAGCGCTTGCGCGAATGCAATCTCGCCTATCCCTGCCATTGCAGCCGGGCCGACCTCGCCCCGTTCGGCGGGATCCATCCGCCCGACTGCGTCGTCTCCGCAGCGGCCGACGGCCGTGTTCCGGCCTGGCGCCTGCGCGTCGGCAGCAGCGTGGTCGCATTCGAGGATCGCGTCTGCGGCACGCAGATCCAGGACCTGGCTCGCAGCGTCGGTGACTTCGTCCTGCGCCGCGCCGATGGCTGCTACAGCTACCAGTTGGCGGTCGTCGTCGACGACGCCGAACAGGGCATCACCGAGGTCGTTCGTGGCGCCGACCTTCTCGATTCGACGCCACGCCAGATCCATCTGCAGCGGGCCCTGGGTCTGCCGACGCCGGCCTATCTGCACCTGCCACTGGTGCTCGAGCCTTCGGGGCGGAAGCTCAGCAAGCACGACCGGGCCCGACCGGTCGATGCGGCCGACCCGCTGCCCGCGCTGCGCGCGGCCCTCGCCTTTCTCGGCCAGGCGGCGTCGCCACACTCCATGGTCGGTGAATTTCTGCACGATGCCGCGGCACGCTTCGACCCGGCCAGGATTCCACGCGATCGCAATACGCATGTCGCATTGCGGAAGGACTAATAACAGGGCGACAGGCACAATCCGGACGACGCCATTGCGCGCCCAAGAATTTCACCACTGGAGAGGAGAACAGCATGACGGCACGAGTAGCGCTGGTAACCGGAGGCATCGGCGGCATCGGCACGGCCATCTGCCGACACCTCGCGCAAGCGGGGCACCGGGTCGCCACCAATTACCGCGACGAGGGCAAGGCCAAGGCCTGGCAGGCCGCACAGAAGGCCGACGGATTCGAGTTTGCGCTGGCCGCCGGAGACGTCTCCGATGTCGCCTCGTCGGAAGCCATGGTCCGTGATGTCGAGAGCCAGCTCGGTCCGATCGACATCCTGATCAACAATGCCGGCATCACCCGCGACACCACCTTCCACAAGATGTCGGCGCTGCAGTGGCAGGAAGTGATCAACACCAACCTCAATTCCTGTTTCAACGTGACCCGTCCTGTCATCGACGGCATGCGCGCACGCAAGTGGGGGCGCATCGTCCAGATCAGTTCGATCAATGGCCAGAAGGGGCAATACGGCCAGGCCAACTACGCCGCCTCGAAGGCCGGCATGCACGGCTTCACGATCTCGTTGGCCCAGGAAAACGCCAAATTCGGCATCACGGTCAACACCGTGTCGCCGGGCTATGTGCTGACCGAGATGGTCCGCGCCGTGCCCGAGGACGTGCGCGCCAAGATCGCCGCCCAGATTCCGGTCGGCCGGCTCGGCGAGCCCGAGGAAATCGCCTACGCGGTCGGCTTCCTGACCGCCGAGCAGGCCTCCTGGATCACCGGTGCCAATCTGTCCATCAACGGCGGTCACTACATGGGCTGGTGACGGCCGGGACGGTGCAAGCCGCCCGTGCATCCACCGTGCTGCAGCATTGCCGGGGCCAGGGCCGGGCCCGCCCCGGCCCGCTGTTGCCGGCCCCCACAGCCCGCCTGGCCCGCCCGGGAAGCCCGGTTTCGATGCTGCGCAGCATAAAACTGGTGCGCCGCGACACGATCTGTTAGCGTTGCTGGATGGCCGAATCCCGCATCATCAAGAAGTATCCGAACCGTCGACTCTACGATACCGAGATCTCGAGCTACATCACGCTCGAAGAGGTTCGGCAGCTGGTCGTCGATGGTGAACAGTTCGAGGTCCGCGACGCCAAATCCGGCGAGGACCTGACCCGCTCCGTGCTGCTGCAGATCATCTCCGAGCACGAGGATCGCGGCCAGCCGATGTTCACCACCCAATTGCTCTCGCAGATCATCCGCTTCTATGGCGACTCGCTGCAGGGCTTCATGGGCAGCTATCTCGAAAAGAGCCTGCAGGTCTTCCTCGACCAGCAGCAGCAGTTCCGCAGCCAGTTGAACAACATCATGGGGCGCACGCCCTGGTCGATGCTCAACGACATGACCGAACGCAACATGGACGCATGGAAAACGGTGCAGCAGGGATTCCTCACCGATGCGGTCGCCAAGGCCCGCCAGGGCGCGGCGCCGGCCAAGCCGAAGAAAGACAGCAAGACCTGAGACCTCCCGCAGCAAATCCCCTCCCCCGGACCCACAGGCAAACTGCCAGCGCGATCGGCAGCCGTGACCGTTGCGTCCGAATCGACAGGATGCATCGCCGACCATGTCCGAAAGCAAGCAACATGTGGCCCTCGTAACCGGCGGTATCGGCGGCCTCGGAACCGAAATCTGTCGCCATCTGGCCCGCGCCGGCAAGCGCGTCATCGCCGCCGACCTCGCCGCGCGCGCCGAGCGGATCGATGCCTTCAGGGCCGAAGTCGCCGACTTCGCCGACGCCATCGTGTTCGAACCGCTCGACGTTTCCGATCACACTGCCAGCGGGGCAGCCCTCGCCGACATCCAGTCCCGGCATGGGCCCGTGTCGATCCTGGTCAATGCGGCCGGCATCACCCGTGACACGAGCCTGCGCAAGATGTCCGAGCAGCAATGGTCGGACGTGATCACGGTCAACCTGGACGGCGTCTTCAACACCTGCCGCGCGCTGATCGACGGCATGACCGAGCGCGGCTTCGGCCGCATCGTCAACATCTCGTCAGTGAACGGCCAGACCGGACAGTTCGGCCAGACCAACTACTCGGCGGCCAAGGCCGGCATGCACGGCTTCACGATGGCCCTGGCCCGCGAGGTTGCCAGGAAAGGCGTCACCGTCAACAGCGTCTCGCCGGGCTACTGCGAAACCGCCCTGGTCATGGCCGTGCCCGAGGTCGTGCGCAATGACATCGTGGCGAAGATTCCGGTCGGCCGGCTTGGCCGACCCGCAGAAATAGCCCGCGTCGTCGAGTTCCTCTGCAACGAGGATTCCGGCTTCATCACCGGCGCCAACATCCCGGTGAACGGCGGCTACTTCATGGACTTCTGAGCGGAGTCGATCCGCGCGATATCGGTCAGGCTGCAACCGCTACCAGATCAGGTCGTCGGGAATGTCATCTTCCGCTGGTGCATCGGGATCGCACAGCAGGACCAGTGATTCCGGGCTGATCGCCCGGGCCTGCTCGGCGACATCACGCGCGACCAGCAGATAGCGTCCGCGATACTGGACGACGGCCATCTGGCCGGCGTTGACCTCGACGAGTTGCTCGGCCGTGCAGTAGACGCGGCGGATCTTCTCGCCGTGCGGGAAGTGCCGGGCGATCTCGGCGTCGGCCTTGTTGAGGGCCTTGCCGTCGAGCAGCGCGGCGAGTTTCTGCTTGCGCTCGGCCTTTTCCTTCGCCCGCCGCTCGGCGTCTTTCTTTTCGCGGGCACGCTGCTCGCGTTCGGCGCGCTCGCGCAGCCCGTAGGCGCGCGCGAGGTCAATTTCCTCCTGGCTGCGCGTATCTGCTGCCTTGTTCGGCGCGTTCCTGCGGTCCGGGCGCGGCTTCGCCTTGGCCGGACGCTGCGCGCGCTCGGCCGGACGCGTCTCCCGCGCCTCGGCCTTGAGCTTCTGCACCAGTCCGCTTTTCAGCAGTTGATCTCGGAGTGAATCGGCCATGGCGGTCGGCTAGTCCGGACTAATCATGAATACGCGCGATGATCGCGCAGGACCTTGGATTCACGCGGGTTTTCGCGATTGAGGGGATAGCGGGCTCTATCGCCGAATGAGCGGAAAGCCGCGTGGATTCAAGGAACAAGCGAGGGCGCGTGTATTTCATGAATAGTCCGGGCTAGCGGTCAGTAGTGAGGGGGAGGCGGCTCGCTGCCGGCGTCATTGCCGAGCGTCGAGCGCAGGCCGAGCAGGTCGCTGCGCAGGCGGTCGATGGCGTCGCGCATGCCGAGCATCGACTGATCCTGCATGGCCACGGCCGCATTCAGCGCAGCCACCGCGTCATCGATGAAGGCGAGCCGCACTTCGAGCTCGGTCAGGCGTTCCTCGAGCGAGTTCATGGATTCGGCAGGCTCTCGATCAGATGGCGGCCGTGACGGGCACCGAGGGTTCCGGCGACTTCGCCGGCAGCCAGGGCGTGATCGGCCGTGGCCATCTCGCGAACCAGCTCGGCGAAGCTCGTCTTCGGCGTCCAGCCCAGTTTTTCGCGGGCGAAGGTCGGATCGCCGAGCAGGGTTTCCACTTCCGCCGGGCGGTAGTACTGCGGATGGATACGCAACAGGGTGTCGCCGCGCTCTATGCGGCCATTCGGGTTGCGGATGTCGGCGACCACGCCGACCTCGTCGGCGCCCTGCCCGCGGAACTCGATCTCGACGCCCATCTCGCGCGCCGCCAGCACGACGAACTCGCGCACGGAATGCTGGATACCGGTCGCGATGACGTAGTCGTGCGCCGAGTCCTGCTGGAGGATCAGCCATTGCGCCTCGACGTAGTCGCGGGCATGACCCCAGTCACGCCGCGCATCGAGGTTGCCGAGGTACAGGCATTGCTGTAGTCCATGGATCACGCGGGCCAGTCCGCGCGTGATCTTGCGCGTGACGAAGGTCTCGCCGCGGATCGGCGACTCGTGGTTGAAAAGGATGCCGTTGCAGGCATACATGCCGTACGCCTCGCGGTAGTTCACGGTGATCCAGTAGGCGTACAGCTTGGCCACGCCATAAGGTGAGCGCGGATGGAAAGGTGTCGACTCGCGTTGCGGCGTCTCGCGCACGAGGCCGTACAGTTCCGAGGTCGAGGCCTGGTAGATGCGGCAACGCTCCTGGATGCCGAGGATGCGCATGGCTTCGAGCAGGCGCAGGGTACCGAGACCGTCGGCGTTGGCCGTGTACTCGGGCTCCTCGAACGACACGGCGACATGGCTCTGCGCGGCGAGGTTGTAGATTTCGTGCGGCTCGACCTCCTGGACCACGCGCATGAGGCTGGTCGAATCGGTCAGGTCGCCATAGTGCAGGGTCAGCTTCGGGCCGGATTCATCGAGTTCGCGATACAGATGGTCGATGCGTTCGGTGTTGAACGAGGAGGCGCGGCGCTTGAGGCCATGCACCTCGTAGCCCTTGGACAACAGCAGCTCGGCAAGGTACGCCCCGTCCTGGCCGGTGACGCCGGTGACCAAAGCTCGTTTCTTTTCCATCGAGGGATCTACGTTCGGGAAGGAGATTCGTCGATCCGGCGGATCGGACGGAGGTGGCGATGTTAGCGACGGCCGCCAGCGAGGTACAGCCCGGAAGGTTCCGGTCGTGCGCCGCGGCCAGCGCGCAGCCGGCCAAGGTGGCAATTGCGCCGGCTGCCCGGACCCGGCCTAGAAGCGCGCGACACTGCGCCCGCGACCGATACCGTAATAGGCCAGGCCGGCCGATTCGATCGCCTGCGGGTCGAAGATGTTGCGTCCGTCGAAGATGACCGGGGTCGCCAGCAATTCGCGAATCCGGCCCAGGTCCGGACTGCGGAAGGCCTTCCATTCGGTGACCACGACCAGCGCGTCGGCGCCCTCCAGCGCCTGGTACTGCGAGTCGCACAACTGCAGGTCCTCGCGCATGCCGTAGATGCGGCGCACCTCGTCGTGGGCCTCGGGATCGTAGGCGCGCACGCGCGCCCCGGCACTCCACAATTGCTCGAGCAGGGTCCGGCTCGGCGCCTCGCGCATGTCGTCGGTATTCGGCTTGAAGGCGAGCCCCCAGAGGGCAATCGTGCGGCCCTTCAGCTGCGCCCCGAAATGGCTGCCCAGCAGCGCGAACAGGCGTTCCTTCTGGGCCGCATTGGTCGCTTCGACGGCGCTCAGCACGCGCGGCTCGTAGCCCTGGCTGCGCGCGATGTGCTCGAGCGCCTTGACGTCCTTGGGAAAGCACGAGCCGCCATAGCCGGCGCCCGGGTAGATGAAGTGATAGCCGATGCGCGGATCCGAACCGATGCCGAGGCGGACCTGCTCGACATCGGCACCCACGCGCTCGGCGATGTTGGCGATCTCGTTCATGAAGCTGATCTTGGTCGCGAGCATGGCGTTCGCCGCGTATTTGGTCAGCTCGGCGGAGCGCACGTCCATCAGCACGAGTCGATCGTGATTGCGGTTGAACGGCGCGTACAGGGTGCGCAGGGCCGCGATCGCGCGCGCGCTGTCGCTGCCGATGATGATGCGATCGGGACGCATGCAGTCCTGCACGGCGTCGCCTTCCTTGAGGAATTCCGGATTGGAAACGACGTCGAAGTGGACCTCGACCCCGCGCTGGGCCAGTTCCGCGGCGATCGTGTCGCGCACGCGGTCGGCGGTGCCGACCGGCACGGTCGACTTGTTGACGATGATGGCCGGGCGCTCGAGGGCGCGGCCGATGGTCCGGGCCACGTCGAGCACATGGCTCAGGTCCGCGCTGCCATCTTCTTCCGGCGGCGTGCCGACGGCGATGAAGATGATCTCGCCATGGGCGATGGCGCTCTCGGCATCGGTGGTGAAGTGCAGTCGGCCGGCCGCATGGTTGTCGACGACCAGCGGGCTCAAGCCGGGCTCGAAGATCGGAATCTCGCCACGTTCCAGGCGTGCCACCTTGAGTGCATCGACATCGACGCAGATGACGTCGTTGCCGACTTCGGCCAGACAGGTTCCGGTGACCAGTCCGACATAGCCGGTCCCAAAGATTGCAACGCGCATCTCTTGATCTCCTGATTCTCGCGGGCGGCCTCGTGTTGCCGCCAGGTTCCGCACTTGCCCAGTCCGGCCACGATGGCCCTGGCGCGCTGGCCTGCGCGCATTCGACGCCCCCAGAAACGCCAAGGGCGTGCCGTTTGCGGCACGCCCCTGGTTTGCAGCAGGTTTAAGACTTACTTCTTCTCGGCAGCGGCCGGTGCAGGCTTTTCCGCACCGGTCTCGATCGAGATCAGCTTGACGTCGAAGATCAGGGTCGCATTCGGTCCGATCGTCGGCGGCGCATTCTCGCCGTAGGCCAGTTCGGCCGGGATGACCAGCTTGTACTCGGAGCCGACCGGCATCAGCTGCAGGCCTTCGGTCCAACCCTTGATCACGCCGTTCAGCGGGAACGTGGCCGGCTGGCCGCGATCGATCGAGCTGTCGAACTTGGTGCCGTCGATCTTGGTGCCCGTGTAGTCGACCTTGACCGTATCGGTTTCCTTCGGCTTCGGACCGGTGCCCTGCTTGATCACTTCATACTGCAGGCCCGAGGCGGTCGTCTTCACGCCCGGCTTGGCCTTGTTCTTGGCGAGGAAGGCATCGCCTTCCTTCTTGTTCTTCTCCGCAGCCACCTTCTCTTCGGCGACGCGCTTGGCCTGGAGCTTCTGCATGAATTCCTGGCGGACCTGCTGGCCCTCTTCCTGAGTCATCATGGTCTTGCCGCCGTTGAACTCGTCCTGCATGGCCTGCATGACGATTTTCAGATCAAGCTCGTCCTTGATCTGGGTCAGGCCGCGGCCGACGTCGGCGCCGACCATGTAGCTGACCTTGTCTTTCTCGGTCTTCAGCGAAGCATCGACAGCCAGGGCGTTGCCGGCGCCGAATGCCGTGGTCAGCGCCATGGCGATAAGGGTCTTGCGGACGAAACGGGTCATTTATGAGAGCTCCTGGGTAAAACGATTGAGGACGGCTGCTGGCCGCCCGACAGAAACCGTGGGGCAAGCGGGCCGCATATTGTGGCGGTGCTCGCCTTTGATGGCAAACACCGGCTTCTTTGCCTGGGCCCCCTGCATTTTGACGCCCCTGCTGGCCCTTGAGATCGCGAAGCGGCGCGCGGGTTCCCTGATTCTCCTGAACAATCCGCGATTTTCTGTTCATCCGGCCGCGCTTTCGGGCATCCGTCATTGCCCGAGCGAAACGGGCTTGGCCTCATCGCAGCGCCGGCCGGCAATGCATCGGCGCGACCATCGTGTCTTTCCCCTAGCACCCGAACTGTCCGTTGCGCGCGCCACACAAGAATGCATCAGGCCTTATAATCCCCGCGCTCCGACACTGCCCCCGCGGCCTTTATCACCGAAGTGCCGCGCTCCACCCGTGTTCGACCCGCAGGCCGGAACCCCAGTCCGGCGCCTGCTTCACGTCGATCCGAAGATGTGGCTGGCCGGTGCCGTCCCGTTACCCAAAAGCCAGGAAACTCGATGTCCCAGTTGATCGCTCCCCATGGTGGCCACCTCGTCGATGGCCTGGTTCCGGCTGCCGAAGTCGATTCACTCAAGCGCGCCGCCGGCGGCCTGCCCTCGTGGGATCTGACTCCGCGCCAGCTGTGCGACCTCGAAATGCTGCTGACCGGCGCTTTTTCCCCGCTGCGCGGCTTCATGGTCCGCGGCGACTACGAGTCGGTGCGCGACCAGATGCGCCTCAGCGACGGCAGCCTGTGGCCGATGCCGATCACCCTCGATGTCGACCAGAAATTCGCCGACGCGATCGGCGATGCGCGGCAGATCGCGCTGCGCGACCCGGAGGGCGTCGTCCTCGCCATCCTCGACGTCGAGGACTGCTGGCAGCCCGACCGCGCGCTGGAAGCCGAGAAGGTCTTCGGCACGACCGATCGCAAGCACCCCGGCGTCAGTCACCTGCTCGAACGCAGCCATCCGGTCTACATCGGCGGCAGGCTGCATGGCCTCGAGCTGCCGCGCCACTACGATTTCGGTCACTTGCGCTCGACACCGGCCGAACTGCGCGCGCTGTTCGCCAAGCTCGGCTGGTCGCGCATCGTCGCCTTCCAGACGCGCAACCCGATGCACCGGGCGCACCTCGAACTGACCTTCCGTGCGGCGCAGATCGCCGAGGCCAACCTGCTCATCCATCCGGTCGTCGGCCTGACCAAGCCCGGCGATATCGACCACTACACGCGCGTTCGCTGCTACGAGAAGCTGCTGCGCCACTACCCCGACCAGACCACGACCCTGTCCCTGCTGCACCTGGCCATGCGCATGGGCGGGCCGCGCGAAGCGCTGTGGCACGCCATCATCCGCAAGAACCATGGCAGCACGCATTTCATCGTCGGCCGCGACCACGCCGGCCCGGGCGCCGACAGCACAGGCAAGCCGTTCTATGGCCCCTACGACGCCCAGACCCTGGTCGCCGAACACCAGGCCGAGCTCGGCATCACGATGGTGCCGTTCCAGGAAATGGTCTACGTGCAGGAACGCGCGCAGTACATGCCGGCCGACGAGGTGCAGGACGGCGACACCGTCCTCAACATCTCCGGCACCGAACTGCGCCGGCGCCTGCAGGAAGGCCTCGACATCCCGGACTGGTTCACCTATCCGGAAGTCATCGAGGAACTGCGCCGGACCCATCCGGCCCGCCACAAGCAGGGCTTCACGGTGTTCTTCACCGGCCTTTCCGGCTCCGGCAAGTCGACCATCGCCAACGCGCTGCTGGTGCGCCTGCTCGAACTCGGCACGCGTCCGGTCACCCTGCTCGACGGCGACATCGTGCGCAAGAACCTGTCCAGCGAGCTCGGCTTCTCCAAGGAGCACCGCGATCTCAACGTGCAGCGCATCGGCTTCGTCGCGGCCGAGATCACCAAGAACGGCGGCATCGCGATCTGCGCGCCGATCGCGCCGTACAAAGGCTCGCGCGAGATCGTCCGCGAAAACGTCAGCGCCGGCGGCGTGTTCGTCGAGATCCATGTCTCGACGCCGCTGGAGACCTGCGAAGGTCGTGACCGCAAGGGCCTCTACGCCCTCGCCCGTGCCGGCAAGATCAAGGAATTCACCGGCATCAGCGATCCCTACGAAGTGCCCGAGAACCCCGAGATGCGCATCGATACGACCAGCCTCCCGCCCGACCAGGCCGTGCAGCAGATCGTGCTCAAGCTCGAGGCGCTGGGGCTGATCCGACCGGTGGCTTAGGCTCGGGAATGGGGAATGGGGAGTTGCAGAAGCGAGTCCCGACCCGCACCTGCCAGCGGATCGCCGCTGTAGGAAGCGGCTTCAGCCGCGATGCTTCTCGCTCGGCATACCAAGAGCATCGCGGCTGAAGCCTGCTCCTACGAAAAGCGAGCTGCATGCGAATGCGCAGGTTGACTGAACTCGGACGATCGACAGGTCCTTCGCAAAACGGCGCACGTACATCGCACGGACCTCGGGAACAGCCTGAAGCAGCGCGTGCGGACCACGCACGACAATTGACGATGCGTTTGTGCTGCCCGCACACATTACGGCAAGCGCGCCCAGTGAAGACGCACTGTCAATGTTTGACGCTGCCGGAACCCTCTTCAGAGGCATCGATCAATGCCTCGATCCTTGCCACCAGCGCCCTGTCGTCGGGTTTGACCTTGCTGGCGAAGTCGGCGACGACATTGCCGTCGCGGTCGATCAGGTACTTGTAGAAGTTCCAGGTCGGGGCCCGGCCTTCAGAGGCAGCGGCGAGCTTCCGGTAGAACGGATCGGCGTTCTCGCCCTTGACGTGGACCTTCTCGAACATAGGGAACTTGACCCCGTAGGTCAGCGTGCAGAACTCCCTGATTTCAGCCTCGGTGCCCGGCTCCTGGCCGGCGAAATCATTGGACGGAAAGCCGAGCACGGCGAAACCGCGATCCGCATAGGTCGCATGCAGTTTCTCGAGCGCATCGTACTGCGGCGTGAATCCGCACTTGCTCGCCGTGTTGACCACGAGCAACACCTTCCCCGCATAGGTCTTGCAGAGATCGACCTTCTCCTTGCCGGCGAGCGGGCGGAATTCGGCGGACAGCAGGTCGCTGCAGGCGTGCGCGGCGGCACTGGCTGCAAGCAGACACAGGGCTATCAGGATGCGGGGCATGGATTGGGCTCCTTGAGGAGAATGGGGAATCGGGAATGGGGAGTGGCAGGAGCGGCCTGCCGACGGATCCAGCCTAGCTTCCTCGGACCCTACTGGCAAAGCGATCCCTCCCCTTCTCCTGCTGAGACGCCGCGCTCTGGGCCTTTGCATCTGCCCATTCCCCATTCCCCATTCCCCATTCCCGACTCCCCTCCCCCCTTGACACCCCCAGTTTAGGTGTTATAGTTGCCTACAACACTAACTCATCAAATGACCTCAGGGAGGTCGCCATGTACCGCATGATCCACACCCGCCTGATGCTGGCCCTGGCCATTGCCGCCGTCGTCGGTGCGCTGGGCCTGGCCGGCGCGAACACCGGGGAATCGGCGTCGCCGGTCGCCAACGTTGCCGCGGTGCGGCCCGCTGAAGTCATCCCGACATTGCCCACCGTGATGGTTCGGGCAACGGTCGAGATTCCGACGCTGCCGGTCGTCATCGTGCGCGCTGACGCACCGGCGCAGGTCGAGCCGGCAAGCGAATTCCTCGTGGCCTCGACATCCGCCAGCACACTGGCCCTCGGCATACCGGCGCTGCCTCATGTGCGACTGGACATGCCCTACTATTCTTTTGGCAAGTTGCTGCCACGCGCAATCAAGGAATAAGCCGATGAGCATGGTTTGGAACGACAACACACCGATCTATCGCCAACTGCGCGACCGCGTGGTGGCCATGATCCTCGACGGTGTGCTCAAGCAGGGAGATGCGCTGCCCTCGGTTCGCCAGGTCGCAGCGGATTTCCAGATCAATCCGATCACCGTATCCAAGGCTTACCAGGAACTCGTCGACGAGAACCTCGTGGAAAAACGAAGAGGGTTGGGCATGTACGTCACCGAAGGGGCGCGGAGCGCCCTGCTGAAATCCGAACGCGAGCGCTTTTTGACCGAGGAATGGCCGCCGCTGTACGCCCGTCTCGAACGCATGGGCCTCGATCTGGAAACCCTGATCAAGCACGCACCGAACCACGAGGGGAATTCGCAATGAGTGCCGTCGTCCACGCGCGAAAACTGAGCAAGAAATACGGAACCACCATCGCCCTCGATGCCGTCGATTTCGAGATCGAGGCCGGTCGCATCGTCGGCCTGATCGGTCCGAACGGGGCCGGCAAGACCACGGCCCTCAAGGCCATCCTCGGCCTCAGCGAATTCGAGGGCGAACTGTCGGTTCTCGGTCTCGATCCGCGCACCGACCGACCCAAGCTGATGGAGCAGGTCTGCTTCATCGCCGACGTCGCCGTGCTGCCGCGCTGGATCCGGGTTGGCCAGGCCATCGACTTCGTCGCCGGCGTGCATCCGCGCTTCTCGCGCGAGAAATGCGAAGCCTACCTGGGCCACACCAAGATCCGGAAGGACATGCGCGTTCGTGAACTGTCCAAGGGCATGATCGTGCAGTTGCACCTGGCCCTGGTCATGGCCATCGATGCGCGGGTCCTCGTCCTCGACGAGCCGACCCTGGGCCTCGACATCCTCTATCGCAAGACCTTCTACGAAAACCTGCTTTCGGAATACTTCGACGAAAACAAGACGATCATCGTCACGACCCACCAGGTCGAGGAAGTCGAGCACATCCTGACCGACCTGATCTTCATTCGCGACGGCAAGATCGTCCTCGATGCGTCGATGGACGAGGTCGGTGAGCGCTATTCGGAGATCATGGTCAATCCCGACAAGGCCGAAGCGGCGCGTGCGCTGAATCCGCTCAGCGAACGGCAGATCTTCGGTAAGTCGATTTTCCTGTTTGACGGGGTCGACCGCTCGCGCCTCGCCGGGCTGGGCGAGATGCACAAGCCGAGCATCGTCGACCTGTTCGTCGCCACCATGAAAGGAACCTACGCATGAACACGTTTGGATGGCTGGTCAAACGCGAGTACTGGGAGCACAAGGGTGGCTTCTACTGGGCGCCCATCTGGGTCAGCGGGGTGATGCTGCTGCTGACCCTGCTCGGCATCGTCGTCGCCGAAAGCGCGGCTTCACGCATCCAGGTCAACGGCGGCATTCCGTGGCGCGAGATTTCCGAACGCATGAGCAGCGGCGATTTCGTCCATGCCGGTACCGGCCTCGATGTCGCCTATGTCGCGCTGGCGGGCCTGCTCTGCGTGGTCTTCTTCTTCGTCGTGTTCTTTTACCTGCTCGGCGCGCTGTACGACGACCGCCGCGACCGCAGCGTGCTGTTCTGGAAGTCGCTGCCGGTTTCCGATACCTCGACGGTGCTCTCGAAGGTGGCCGCCGCGGTCTTGCTGGCTCCGCTGATTTCGATGGCCATCGCCACCGTTGCCTACATCGTGCTGCTGGTCATCGTCGGCATCTGGGCCTTGCTGCACGGCATCAATCCGCTGCCCGCGATCGGCGCCTCGCACACGCTTGGCCTGTTCTGGCGATTCCTGCTGACGCTGCCGGTCGATGCGCTGGTGGCCCTGCCGACCGTCGGCTGGCTCTTGTTCTGGTCGGCCTATGCACGCAGCAAGCCGTTCCTGTGGGCGGTGCTGGTCCCGCTGTTCGCCTTCATCGCCAACAGCTGGATCGGCCTGATGGGCCTGCCGCACCTGAGCAAGGAATTCCTCTACAAGGATGTCATCTCGCGCCTGCTGTTCGGCATCATGCCGGGCTGGTGGCTCGAGGACGGCGGCGAGAGGTTCCGCTTCACCCGCAATACCTTCCGCGGTGACGACATGCTCGAAGTCTTCAGCCCGTCCCATGTCTACGGATTGCTGGCCACGCCGGGCGTCTGGGTCGGCGCCGTTGTCGGCACGGCATTGATCGTCGCGGCAATCTGGCTGCGCCGCTCGCGCATCGAAACTTCCAACTGATCCGCATGACAAAAGGGCCCGGCGCTGGAGACAGCGCCGGGCCCTTCGCGTTCCACGGTTCGGTCAGTAGACCGAACAGGCTCTGATCCGGGCGAGCGCATCGCCCGAACCGGCAATCAGTCGAGCTTGCTGTTCAACACCTTGTACTTGTTGACGCCTTCGTTGCTGATGCCGATCTGGTTGAGGTTGAGCGAGCCAACCAGCCAGAAGCGCAGGAGGCGGCTGCCTTCGCGCCGGACAACGACTGCCGCGCCCTTGGCCGTGTAGATCAGATCGCCTCGTCGCAACGCCCCGGTCTCGACCAGCTCGGTAATGCGCTTGCCCTCGTTGTAGCGTTTTTCCAGCGTCGCCCGGACCGGATCGGTGTCGCCCGGCTCCGCTGCCTCAAGCATGACCGGCGCTGACGGGTCGACCGTCGCCGCAGGCGCTTCGCTGGCTGCTGTCGCGGCAACCGGGGCGGCCTGTGGAGCAGTTTCAACTGGAGCGGGCGGCGGTTCCGCCACTGGAGCGGCTGCCGGAGGCGGTGTCTGCGGCGCACGCTCGACAACCGGAGCAGGTGCCGGAGCAGGCGCTTCGACTGCTGGCGCCGGCGGGGGCGGCGGGGCCGGCTGGGTCTCGGCGCGGGCCGGTGGCGGCGTGCGTTTCGGTTCGGCCTTGACCGGCGGCTCGGGCTTCGGTTCCGGCTTGGCCGGTTCCGCCGCCTTGTCCTCGATGCGCACCAGGACCGTTTCATAGAAACCGTCCTTGAGTACGACATCGGCGTTGCCACCGGCACGGATCTTTGCCGCGATCTGCGCGTGCCAGTGCTGCGGTGCGGTCACGACCAGTCGCTTGCCCGATGCGGCCGCCTGGCGGCCGAGGGCCGACAGTTTCGCGTTGGCATCGCCGCTGGTGAACTGTTCCGCACTGATGTCGGTGTTCTGCTGCGCCCAGGCGCTGCTGGCGAGCAACGCCAACAACAGGAGAAAACGCTTGTTCATCTGAATCACTCCACTATCCATCCATTTCGGGAAATCATTTCTGCAACGCTGTGCTGTCTGGCGGAATCCGACATGTGCCATAGGCCACGCTGGCGCCCCGGTCTCTAGCAAGAATCACGCCGAAATCGCGCCGACGAACGACAACAGGCTCTCAAATCCTTCGGTTGGACCGCTCAGCCGCCAGCCGAACCACCCTGAATGCCGCCCTTGGTCAGGGCCATCGGATCGAGCAGGGTTTCGAGTTGCTTGCGCGACAGGCCGGTTGTTTCGAGGGCGACGTCGATGATTGGACGGCCCTCCTTGTAGGCCTGCTTGGCGGTCGCTGCGCCGACGTCGTAGCCGATCACCGAATTGAGCGCGGTGACCAGGATCGGATTGCGGTCGAGCGCCTGGCGAATGGTGTCCTCGCGGACCTTGAAGCCGGCGATGGCCTTGTCGGCCAGCGCGCGCGAGGCGTTGGCCAGGATTTCGATCGATTGCAGCAGGTTCAGCGCAACCACCGGCAGCATCACGTTGAGCTGGAAGTTGCCGCTCTGGCCGGCGATCGTGATCGTCGTGTCGTTGCCGATGACCTGCGCACAGACCATGGCCAGCGCTTCCGGGATGACTGGATTGACCTTGCCCGGCATGATCGAGGAACCCGGCTGCAGCGCCGGCAATTCGATCTCGCCGAGCCCGGCAAGCGGGCCCGAGTTCATCCAGCGCAGGTCGTTGGCCATTTTCATGAGCCCCACCGCTAGCGTCTTGAGCTGTCCCGACAACTCGACTGCGGCATCCTGGCTGCTGATGCCCTCGAACAGGTTGCCGGCGGCCTCGAAGCGCACTCCGGTCATGCGCGTGAGTTCCGCGCAGATGCTGGCGCCGAGTTTCGCATCGGCGTTGATGCCGGTGCCGACGGCGGTGCCGCCCTGCGGCAATTTGCGCACACGCCCGAGCGCGTCGCCGAGCCGGGCGATGTTGGAGCCGATCTGGGCCGACCAGCAGCCGAGCTCCTGTCCAAAGGTGACCGGCATTGCGTCCATCAGGTGGGTGCGACCGGTCTTGGCAACCTTCTTCAGCTCCTTTGCACGCTTGTCGAGCGTCACCTTGAGGTGGGTCAGGGCCGGCAGCAGCTGCTCGCTGACCATCAGCGCGGCGCTGACCTGGATCGCCGTCGGAATGACGTCGTTCGAGGATTGTCCATTGTTGACGTCATCGTTCGGATGCACCTGGGTGCCGGCGTCGGCAGCCACATGGGCAATGACTTCGTTCGCGTTCATGTTCGACGATGTGCCCGAGCCGGTCTGGAACACGTCGATCGGGAAATGCGCGTCGAACTCGCCCTTGGCCACGCGCTCGGCAGCCTTGCGGATCGCTTTCGCCTTGGCCTTCTTGAGATGGCCGAGATCGGCATTGGCCTGGGCCGCAGCGGACTTGATCAGGCCCAGCGCACGGATGAACTCGCGCGGCATGGTCAGGCCCGAAATCGGGAAGTTCTGCACGGCCCGCTGGGTTTGCGCGCCGTACAGCGCATTGGCCGGTACCTTGAGCTCGCCCATGCTGTCGCGTTCGGTGCGGAAGTCGCTCATCGCTGGATCCTGGGAATTGGTCGGAAGGAAGGGTCGGCGATTATAGCCGGTGTCGGCCGCGCCCCGGGGTGCGGGCAGGTTTGCCCCGGCCCGAACCGATCAAGGACGACGCGGGGCGGCAGAACGTCGCGCCCAGCGGGCCACTTGCAGGCCGGGCAGGCCCGGCGGGTCGGCATCGAATGCTAGACTTCGCTGCCCGAAGACTCTCGCTCGAGCGATGTTCGCCAACGTTTTCTACATTCTCGCAGCGCTCCTGCTGGTCGTCCTCAACGGCTTTTTCGTCGCAGCCGAATTCGCCCTGGTCAAGCTGCGGCACACCCAGGCGGTCGGTCTCGCCGAACGGATCGGCTGGCGCGGCCGCATCCTGCTCGGCGTCCACGAGCACCTCGACGCCTACCTGTCGGCCTGCCAGCTCGGCATCACGCTGTCTTCCCTGGCCCTGGGCTGGATCGGCGAACCGGCCTTCGCGGGCCTGCTCGGCCCCCTGTTCGACCGCTTCGGCGGACTCGAACCCGATACCGTCCACGTCATCTCGGTGATCATCGCCTTCACGATCATCTCGTTCCTGCACATCGTGCTCGGCGAGCTGGCACCGAAGTCGCTGGCGATCCGCCGCCCCGAACAGATGTCGGCGTGGACGGCTACTCCGCTCTATGTCTTTTACTGGATCATGTATCCGGCAATCTGGCTGCTCAATGAGAGCGCCAACTGGATGCTGCGCCTGTTCGGCCTCGATGCGACCAGCGGCCACGAGCACCATTACTCGCGCGACGAGCTCAAGCTGATCCTGCATGCCAACCGGGCCGTGCGCGATTCCAGCGAGACCTTCGCGATGATGAGCCACGCCCTCGACCTGCCGGAACTGGTCGCCGGCGATCTGCTGCGCACGCGCGACCAGCTCGGCGCCCTGCACGATGGCCAGACCCAGGCCGAAGTCCTGGCCGAGATCCGCAAGTCGCAGTTCAGCCGCTACCCCTGGTTCGATGCCGAATTCGAAACCGTGCGCGGCATCCTGCACGTCAAGGACCTGCTCCTAGCGATGGCCGAGAAGGGCGAGATCGAGGACATGGTCCCGCTGCTGCGGCCGGCCATCGTGGTACCGCTCGACACGCCGATCCTCGAGATGCTGCGCCGCTTCCGTACCGGCCGCACCCAATTCGCCCTCGTCACCGACGACAGCGGACGCGTGGTCGGCTTCTTCACCCTCTTCGACGTCGTCCAGATCATCGTCGGCGACATCGAGGACGAACACCGCAGCACGCCCGGGCACGCGCCCCAGCGCGGCCCGGACGGCTCGCTGACGATACCGGGCAGCATGCCGATCTACCGGCTCGAGCGCCTGCTCGATCTCGACATCGACTCGCCCGACGAGGTCAACTCGGTCGGCGGCCTGATCGTGCACCGGCTCGAACGCCTGCCGGCCGAGGGCGAGTCGCTCGACTTCGACGGCTTCAGCCTGACCGTGCGCACGATGAAGGGCGCCCGGGCCCAGGCGATCACGGTCAAACCCCACCGCCCCGTTGCCACTGGACAGAATCCGAAATGAGCCCGCCCCTGCTTGCCCTGTCGCCGCTCGATGGCCGCTACGCGACCAAGGTCGAATCGCTGCGTCCGATCTTCAGCGAATTCGGCCTCATGCAGCGCCGCGTGCTGGTCGAGATCCGCTGGCTGATCGCGCTGTCCGACGAACCGGGCATCGCCGAGGTCCCGCCGTTCACGGCCGAAGCGCGCTCCGCCCTCGAGGCCATCGCAGCTTCCTTCGGCGAAGCCGATGGCGAGCGCATCAAGAGTATCGAAGGCGAGACCAACCACGACGTCAAGGCCGTCGAGTACTTCATCAAGGAGCGCATCGCCGCGCATCCGGAACTGGCCGCGGCCAGGGAATTCGTGCATTTCGCCTGCACCTCGGAGGACATCAACAACCTCGCCTATTCGCTGATGCTGCGCGACGCGCGCGACCGCGTGCTGCTGCCCGCGCTGGACCGTCTCGACGAGCGCCTGACCGACCTGGCCCACGCCCTTGCCGGCCAACCGATGCTCTCGCGCACGCACGGCCAGACCGCCTCGCCGACCACCCTCGGCAAGGAAATCGCCAACGTCGTCGCGCGCTTGCGCCGGCAGCGCCGGCAGATCGCCGCGGTCGACCTGCTCGGCAAGATCAACGGCGCGGTCGGCAACTACAACGCCCATGTCGTCGCCTACCCCGATGTCGACTGGCCGGTGTTCGCGCAGCGCTTCGTCGAGGGACTCGGGCTGGCCTTCAATCCCTATACGACCCAGATCGAGCCGCATGACTGCATCGCCGAGATCGCCGATGCCACGCGGCGCGCGAATACCGTGCTGGTGGATTTCGCCCGCGACGTCTGGGGTTACATTTCGCTCGGCTATTTCCGCCAGTCGCTCAAGGCCGGCGAAGTCGGCTCCTCGACCATGCCGCACAAGGTCAACCCGATCGATTTCGAAAACGCCGAAGGCAACTTCGGCATCGCCAATGCCTTGTTCGAGCACTTCGCGGCCAAGCTGCCGATCAGCCGCTGGCAGCGCGACCTCACCGACTCGACCGTGCTGCGCGCGCTCGGCACGGCATTCGGGCATACCCTGGTCGCGCTCGATTCGCTGGCCAAGGGCGTCGGCAAGCTGCAGGTCGATGCGACCCGACTCGAGGCCGATCTCGATGCGAGCTGGGAAGTGCTGGCCGAAGCCGTGCAAACGGTCATGCGCCGCTACGGCCTGCCGAACCCGTACGAACAGCTCAAGGCGCTGACGCGCGGCCAGGGCATCACGCGCGAATCGATGCGCGTGTTCATCGAGTCGCTCGATCTGCCGGCCGAGGTTCGCCAGTCCCTGCTCGAGCTGACCCCGGGCAGCTATGTCGGCCTCGCCGAGCGGCTCGCGCGAGCGATCTGATCGCACCCTTGCGAAGGCGGCGACGCAAGTCAATGTCGTTCGCCATCCGCACCTGCAATCGGTCGTGGTCCGCTCAAGGCAAGCGACCGGGGCACGCCAACGAGATGGAGTACCGCCCGTGCCGTCACGCCTGTCGCTGATCGTCCTTCTGTTCGCCGTCTCACCGCTGTTCGCCGCCAACGGTTCGGCGCCGACCGCGACACCGGGACCGTGCCCGGCCGATGCCGGCTGGAGCGAACCGACCCGCCCGGCCCACATTTTCGCGAACACCTGGTACGTCGGCACCTGCACGATCAGCGCGATCCTCGTCACCTCGCCGAAGGGACACATCCTGATCGACGCGGCGACGGATGCCGCCGCACCGGCGATCGAGGCGAACATCCGTGCACTCGGATTTCGCCTCGCCGACATCCGCTACCTCGTCAATTCGCACGAACACTACGATCACATCGGCGGACTCGCGCGTCTGCAGCACGATACCGGCGCGACGGTGGTCGCGCGCGAGCCGGCCGCGACGGCGCTCGAGCGCGGCAGCAACGACGAGACCGATCCGCAATCGGGCATTCTCGAAGGCTTTCCGGCGGTTGCGCACGTGCGCCGCATCGCCGACGGCGAATCGGTGACGCTCGGTGACCTGCGCTTGACCGCGCACGCCACCGCGGGCCACACGGCCGGCTCGACGAGCTGGACCTGGAACGCCTGCGAAGGCGAAACCTGTCACACGCTCGTCTATGCCGACAGCCTGACCGCGGTATCACGCGACAGCTACCGATTCAGCGATCACGACGATGTCGTCGCCGCATTCCGGGCGGCGTTCGAGACGGTCGCCGGCCTGCCCTGCGACATCCTCATGACGCCGCACCCGGGCGCGAGCGGCCTGCTCGCGCGCATCGGCCCGTCGGCAACCGAAGCACTGGTCGATGCCGGCGCGTGCAAGCGCTACGCCGAATCGGCGGCGACGCGTCTCGGCGCGCGCCTGGCCAGGGAGCGCGGGCAGGCCACGCCGTGATCGAAGTCACCGCGAGCGCCCGATCGCCGCTCGGCATGTCGCCGCAGGCCTTCCTGCGCGACTTCTGGCAGCAGCGGCCGCTGCTGATCCGCCGTGCTTTCGCGGATTTCGAGAGCCCTCTGACAGGCGACGATCTCGGCGGACTCGCCTGCGAGGAATTCGCGTTGTCGCGGCTCGTCGTCCATGATCCGCGCAGCGACCACTGGACGGTGCGTACAGGCCCGTTCGAGGAAGCCGACTTCGCGAGCCTGCCGCGCTCGCACTGGACCCTGCTCGTGCAGGATGTCGACAAATGGGATGCCGACGTCGCGGCCCTGCTCGAGCCCTTCGATTTCCTGCCGAGCTGGCGCATCGACGATGTCATGGTCAGCTACGCCGAGGACGGCGGCTCGGTCGGCGCCCATGTCGACCAGTACGACGTGTTCCTGCTCCAGGGCCAGGGCCGGCGTCGATGGCAGATCAGCACCGATCGCGCCGCCCCGACCGCGTTTCGCGACGACGTCGAACTGAGGCTGCTGCGCGAATTCCGGCCCACGCACGAATGGCTGCTCGAGCCCGGCGACATGCTCTATCTGCCACCCGGCGTTCCGCACCACGGTGTCGCCGAAGGCGAGTGCCTGACCTTTTCGATCGGCATGCGCGCGCCGTCGGTCGGCGAAATGGTCGCCGACTTCGCCGGCTTCGTGGCCGAGCGACTCGGCGAGTCGGTGCGTTATGCCGATCCGGGCATTGCGCCGGCGAAGAAGACCGGGGAAATCGACGACAAGGCCCTCGAGAAGATCGAATCGACGTTGCGGGATTCGTTGGCGGTCGATGCGTCCCTGCTGCGTGGTTGGTTCGGCGCCTTCATCACGCGCTACCGCGCCGCCCACGAGGCGCTGCCGCCGGCCCGGGCCTTGAGTGCGGCCGAGTTCACCCGCAGGTTCAAGGCAGGTGAGAGCCTGCAGGCGAATCCATGGTCGCGGTTCGCATGGTCGAAGGCGCGCAGCGGCGCTACGCTGTACGTGGCTGGTGAAAGCTTCCACTGCACGCGCCGGCTGGCCGAGCGGCTGTGCCGGCGCGATCCGCTGACCGTGGCGGAACTTGGCACCCTCGAAACGCCGACGCTCGACCTGCTGCTGGCCCTGCTCAACGCCGGCCACCTGGCCCTCGGACGCATCCGGAGCAAGCGATGATCAACGCCGAATTCACCGTGGAACCGGCCACCTGGCCTGCCGACATGGCCGAATTGCGCGCCGTGCGCACCGAGGTTTTCGTCCTCGAGCAGCAGGTGCCCGAAGACGAGGAGTGGGACGCCTATGATCCGCAATCCCAGCATGTACTGGCGCGCGACGCCTCGGGAAACCCGATCGGGACCGGCCGGCTGACCCCCAAGGGCACCATCGGGCGCATGGCGGTGCTGCGCGAATGGCGCGGCAAGGGCGTCGGCGAAGCGCTGCTGCGCGTGCTCCTCGAACTGGCCCGGGCGCGCCACTTCGAGCGCATCGAAATCCATGCCCAGAGCCACGCCCTGGCTTTCTACGAACGCGCCGGGTTCGTCGCCTACGGCGAGGAATTCGACGAATGCGGCATCGCCCATCGGCACATGCGCATCGATCTCGAGCCCGACGAGCGGCGTCCATCCGCACCGCTCGCCAGCATCGAAGCCATCGCGCTGGCGAGCAGCGACCGGGAAACCGCGCGGGCGGCCATGCTCGCGGTGATGGCCACCGCGCGCCGCGAACTGTGTCTGTTCACGCGCGACCTCGATCCCGATCTGTTCGAACATGCCGAGCTGCTCGACGCCTTCCGGCGGGTCGCCATTGGCGAGGCGCAGATGCGCATCCGCATCCTCGTGCTCGAACCGGTCCGCGCCCGCGCCGACGGCCATCGCCTGGTTGCCCTGTCGCAACGCCTGACCAGCATCTTCGCCTTCCGCACGCCGGTCGAGGAGGTCGATCGCCAGTACGCTGGCAGCTACCTGATCAGCGATCGCGGCGCCTGGTTCGAGCGACCGCTGGCCAGCCGCTTCGATGGCGAGGGCAGCACCTACGGCCCCGGACGCAGGGCCCAGTTGCACGACGCCTTCAATGCGGTCTGGGAACGCAGCGAGGACTGCAGCGAGATGCGTCGCCTCGAGATCTGAGCGGCGATCCGGGCCAGGTCCCGGCGGTGGCCCGGTCCGCGGCATGTCCATCAGCTGAACCAGCGACCGGAAATCCCCGGCAAACCCTGCCGCAATGCAGCAATCGCCGGCGTCGTTGGCTATAATCCTGAGGTTGTGCGCGGGCCCGCCGAGATTTCGTCCGAACGCGCATCAAGCCCAGCGCCCAGGTGTCTGTTGGACTTTCCTGGTCGAGGCGAGAATTCGGCTGTGTGAGGGCAGATTTTTGACGATTTGCAGGCCCATGGTGGGGCTACGGGTCAAAAAGCGGCAGAAACATGAACCACACAGACGGATTCGCAGCCCGACCGAGCAAAGTGCGACAGGCTCCTGGAAACCCAATCCGGCCCTCCCCGCCTTCACGGAGCCCGCGTGACTTCTTCGACCCTACTTGAGCAGTTCCGGACCACGTCAGCCCTGTCTGGCGGCAACGCAGCCTTCATCGAGGAGCTCTATGAGCGCTGGCTCGATGATCCCCGCACGGTCGCGCCTTCCTGGAACACCTACTTCAGCTCGCTGAAGGGACGCGCCAACGGCGAGGTCGCCCATTCCGGGGTGATCGCCCGCATCGAGGCGGCCCAGCGCAGCGGCCCGAACAGGCGCAGCGCGTCCTCGGCCGTCGACAACGTCGAGGCGCAGAAGCAGGCCGGCGTGCTCAAGCTGGTCACCGCCTATCGCTCGCGTGGCCATCTCGCCGCCAACCTCGATCCGCTCGACCTGGCCAACACCTACGGCAAGGAAGAGCTCGAAGCACTCGGCCTGTTGCCGCGACCGGCCGCGCCCGATCTAGAACTCGCCTTCCACGGCCTCTCGAACGCCGACCTCGACACCGAATTCAACACCGGCTCGCTCTCGGGTCCGCAGCGGCTCAAGCTGCGCGACCTGATCGCCCTGCTCAAGGCCACCTATGCGAGCACGATCGGCGTCGAGTTCATGCACATCTCCGATGCCAGCCAGCGCCAGTGGATGCACGAGAAGATGGAGCGCGCCGGCGGCCGCTTCGGCCTCAGCGTTGACGAGAAAAAGCATCTGCTCGGCAAGCTTACCCAGGCCGATGGCCTCGAGCGCTACCTGCATACGAAGTACGTCGGCCAGAAGCGCTTCGCCCTCGAAGGTGGCGACAGCCTGATCCCGATGCTCGACGAAATGCTGCGCCGGGGCGGCAGTGCCGGCCTCAAGGACATGGTCATCGGCATGGCCCATCGCGGCCGCCTCAACGTCCTCGTCAACATCCTCGGCAAGCCGCCGTCGAAACTGTTCGACGAGTTCGAGGGCCGCTTCGAGCACTCCGAGGATCCGGCCCATTCCGGCGACGTCAAGTACCACATGGGCTTCAGCGCCAACGTGCGCACCCCGGGCCGCACCGTGCACGTGGCCCTGGCCTTCAACCCCTCGCACCTCGAGATCGTCGACCCGGTCGTGGCCGGTTCGGTGCGCGCGCGCCAAACCCATCGCGCCGACAGCGAGCGCGAGCATGTCGTGCCGGTGCTGATCCACGGCGACGCCGCCTTCGCCGGCCAGGGCGTGGTCATGGAACTTTTCAACATGTCCCAGGCCAATGGCTTCTGCGTCGGCGGCACGGTGCATATCGTCGTCAACAACCAGGTCGGCTTCACGATCTCGAATCCGCACGATGCGCGTTCCACACTCTATTGCACCGACGTGGCGAAGATGGTCAATGCGCCGGTCTTCCATGTGAACGGTGACGATCCGGAAGCGGTCCTGTTCGTTTCGCGGCTGGCCTTCGACTACCGCCAGAAGTTCAAGCGCGACGTCGTCATCGACCTGGTCTGCTACCGCCGCCACGGCCACAACGAAGCCGACGAACCGGCCGCGACCCAGCCGCTGATGTACCAGGTGATTCGTGCGCGCAAGCCACTGCGCGAGCTCTACAGCGAGAAACTGGTCGCCGAGGGCGTGCTCGGCGCCGACGATGCTACGGCCATGGTCGACGACTACCGCAAGCTGCTCGAGGCCGGCGCGCCGATTCCGGGCGTGGATGCCGATTACCATGATCCGCACGGCGTCGACTGGTCCAAGCACCTGGCCAACGATATCTTCGAAGTGGTCGAGACCGGCATCAGCAAGAAGTCGATGAGCGCAGTCAACGCCGAACTGCTGCGCGTCCCGCCCGGCATCACCCTGCATTCGCGGGTCGCCAAGATCTATGCCGACCGCGACAAGATGGCCGCCGGCAAGCAGGAGATCGACTGGGGCTTCGCCGAGAATCTCGCCTACGGAAGCCTGATCGCCGACGGCTACAACCTGCGCCTGGTCGGCCAGGACGCCGGACGCGGCACCTTCTTCCACCGCCATGCGGTCATGCACGACCAGAAGAGCGGCTCGCACCACGTGCCGCTGAAGACCATCCGCGCCGACGCCAGCGTCGAGGTGATCGACTCGCTGCTCAGCGAGGAGGCGGTGATGGCCTTCGAGTACGGCTACGCCACGGCCAAGCCGAACACGCTGGTGATCTGGGAAGCGCAGTTCGGCGACTTCGCCAACGGCGCCCAGGTCGTCATCGACCAGTTCATTTCCTCGGGCGAAGCGAAGTGGGGGCGCCTCTGCGGCATCGTGCTGCTGCTCCCGCACGGCTACGAGGGCCAGGGTCCCGAGCACTCCTCGGCCCGCCTCGAGCGTTACCTGCAGTTGTGCGCGGTCGAGAACATGCAGGTCTGCGTGCCGACCACGCCGGCGCAGATGTTCCACATGATGCGCCGGCAGATGCTGCGCGCGGCACGCAAGCCGCTGATCGTGATGACGCCGAAGTCGCTGCTGCGCCACAAGATGGCGGTGTCGTCGCTCGACGACCTGGTCAATGGCAAGTTCCACCTCGTCATTCCCGACCTGACCGCGAAGAACGCGAAGAAGGTCAAGCGCGTGGTGTTCTGCGCCGGCAAGGTCTACTACGACCTCGTCGAGGAAGCGGCCAAGCGCGAAATCAGCGACGTCGCGATCCTGCGCGTCGAGCAGCTGTATCCGTTCCCGCGCACCGAGGTCAAGGCCGAGCTCGACAAGTACCCGGCCGCCAAGGAAGTCATCTGGTGCCAGGAAGAACCGATGAACCAGGGTGCCTGGTATCAGATCAAGCACCATTTCCAGGCCGTGGTCGCGGACAGGCACACGGTTGCCTATGCTGGTCGGCCGCGTTCGCCGGCGCCGGCCTGCGGCCACCTCGGCCGGCATCTGGCCGAACAGGCCGCCCTGGTCGAGCTCGCGCTGGTCTCGCCGATCAGCAGCGACTACGCTCTGGAATAGCGCGACAACCGCCCCGATACTCGTTCAACTCCGAAATCAACTGACGCGTCAGCACGCCCCAGGACAGCATCCATGAGCCTAGAAATCAAAGTTCCGGTCCTCCCCGAATCCGTTTCCGACGCGACCATCGCGACCTGGCACAAGAAGCCCGGCGACGCGGTCAAGCGCGACGAAAACCTCGTCGACCTGGAAACCGACAAGGTCGTGCTCGAAGTGCCGGCACCGGCCGATGGCGTGCTCAAGTCGATCAGCGCGGAAGCAGGCGCCACGGTCACCAGCGGCGAACTGCTCGGCATCATCGAGGAAGGCGCAACCGGCGCCGCGAGCGACAGGAAGGAAGAGAAGAAAGACACCGGCAAGGACGAGAAGAAGGCCGACAAGTCCGAGGCAGCGAAGGGCAGCGACAAGCCGGCCAAGGGCGTCGAGGAACTTTCCCCGGCCGGTCGTCGCGTCGCCACCGAAGAGAACATCGATCCGGCCGAGGTCGAAGGCACCGGCCGCGATGGTCGCGTGACCAAGGAAGACCTGGTCAAGCATGCCAAGGCACCGGCGCCGGCGAAGGCCGCGCCTGCCCGCGCGACCCCGGGCGAACGCCCCGAGGAACGCGTGCCGATGACGCGCATGCGCGCCAAGATCGCCGAACGCCTGATGCAGTCGAAGAACTCGATCGCCATGCTGACCTCGTTCAACGAGATCAACCTCGGCAAGGTCGCCGCGATGCGCAAGCAGCTCGGCGAGCAGTTCGAGAAGACCCACGGGGTCAAGCTCGGCTACATGAGCTTCTTCGTCAAGGCCGCCGCCGAGGCGCTCAAGCGCCATCCGATCGTCAACGCCTCGGTCGACGGCAATGACGTGATCTACCACGGCTACCAGGACATCTCGATCGCCGTGTCGACCGAAAAAGGCCTGGTCACCCCGGTATTGCGCGACGCGCAGGACATGGGCTTCGCCGACATCGAGAAGGCGATCATCGACTTCGCCAAGCGCGCCCGCGAGGGTGGCATCACCCTCGACGACCTCCAGGGCGGCACCTTCACGATCACCAACGGCGGCACCTTCGGCTCGCTGTTTTCGACGCCGATCGTCAATCCGCCGCAGAGCGCCATCCTCGGCATGCACACGATCAAGGAACGCGCCGTGGTCGAAAACGGCCAGGTCGTCGCCGCCCCGATGATGTACGTCGCGATCAGCTACGACCACCGCATCATCGACGGCAAGGACGCCGTGCTGTTCCTGGTCGACATCAAGAACCAGCTCGAGAATCCGCACAGGATGTTGCTCGGCATGTGATGCCGGGCAACATCCGGGAATGGAGAATGGGGAATAGGGAATGGTTAAAGCGTTCCCGCTTCGCCCTTCCCATTCCCCATTCCCTATTCCCCATTCCCGATGTGAGCGAATGAAATGAGCGAACAATACGACGTCATCGTCATCGGTGCCGGCCCGGCCGGCTACGTGGCCGCGATTCGCGCCGCACAACTCGGATTGAAGACCGCCTGCATCGACGACTTCGTCGGCAAGGACGGCAAGCCCGCACTCGGCGGCACCTGCCTCAATGTCGGCTGTATCCCGTCCAAGGCGCTGCTCGATTCGTCCAAGCAGTTCCACAACCTGACCCATGGCTTCGAGGCCCACGGCATCAGTGCCAAGGACGCGAAGATCGATGTCGGCACGATGGTCGGACGCAAGGACAAGATCGTCAAACAGTTCACCGGCGGCATCACGCAGCTGTTCAAGTCGAACAAGGTCACCGCGATTCCGGGCTTCGCGACGCTCAAGGCCGGACGTACCGTTTCGGTCAAGGACAGCGACGGCAAGACCGCCGAGTACTCGGCGACCAACGTCATCATCGCCACCGGTTCGGTGCCGATCGAACTGCCGTTCGCGAAGTTCGATGGCAAGCACATCGTCGACAATGCCGGTGCGCTCGATTTCGATGCGGTACCGAAGCGACTCGGCGTGATCGGCGCCGGCGTCATCGGACTCGAACTCGGCAGCGTCTGGAAGCGCCTCGGATCAGAAGTCACGATCCTCGAAGCCCTGCCCGACTTCCTCGCCGCCGCCGATGCGGACATCGCCAAGGTCGCCGCACGCGAGTTCAAGAAGCAGGGCCTCGACATCCGCCTCGGCACCAAGCTGACCAAGGCCGAGGTCGGCAAGAAGGGCGTGGCCCTGACCTATACCGACAGCAAGGGCGAGCAGACCCTCGAGGTCGACAAGCTGCTCGTCGCGGTCGGTCGCAAGGCGGCGACAAAGGGCCTGCTGGCCGACGATACCGGGGTCAGGCTCGATGACCGCGGGCGCGTCGAGGTCGACGAACACAACTGGACCGGCGTCGAAGGCATCTGGGCGGTCGGTGACTGCGTGCGCGGCCCGATGCTGGCCCACAAGGGTTCCGAGGAAGGCATCGCCGTGGCCGAACTGATCGCCGGCAAGGCCGGCCACGTCAATCTCGATACGGTGCCATGGGTCATCTACACGGAACCGGAAATTGCCTGGGTCGGCAAGACCGAAGCGCAGGTCAAGGAGGCAGGCATTCCCTACCGGACCGGTTCGTTCCCGTTCGCGGCGATCGGCCGCGCCGTGGCGATGAACGAGACCGCAGGCCAGGTGAAAGTCATCGCCCACGCCGAAACCGACCGCATCCTCGGCGTGCACATGGTCGGACCGCTGGTCTCCGAACTGATCGCCGAAGCCGTGGTGACGATGGAATTCAAGGGCAGCGCCGAGGACCTCGCGCGCATCTGCCACGCCCATCCGACCTTGAGCGAAGCCGTCCACGAAGCCGCCCTCGCCGTCGACAAGCGCGCCATCCACAAAGCCAATTGAGTCCAGGATGGACTCATCCCGGACAGGCCATGGATGGCCGTCGATCCGGGATCCAGAGCCAAAGCGATGGACTCATCCCGGACAGGCCATGGATGGCCGATGATCCGGGATCCAGAGCCAAAGCGATGCGCTCATCCCGGACAGGCCATGGATGGCCGATGATCCGGGATCCAGAGCCAAAGCCATGCGCTCATCCCGGACAGGCCATGGATGGCCGTCGATCCGGGATCCAGAGCCAAAGCGATGCGCTCATCCCGGACAGGCCATGGATGGCCGATGATCCGGGATCCAGAGCCAAAGCCATGCGCTCATCCCGGACAGGCTATGGATGGCCGTCGATCCGGGATCCAGAGCCAAAGCCATGCGCTCATCCCGGACAGGCCATGGATGGCCGTCGATTCGGGATCCAGAGCCAAAGCGATGGACTCATCTCGGACAGGCCATGGATGGCCGTCGATCCGGGATCCAGAGCCCAAAGCGATGCGCTCATCCCGGACAGGCCATGGATGGCAGGCGTTCGAGGCCTACTGGCAAGGTCCGCGACCTTTGGCAAGAGTCCACCGACTCGAAAGTCAAAATGGATTCCAGCCTGCGCTGGAATGACGGTGAGGCGATAGGGGCGACCATCGTGCTCGTGCCGGGCACGGGCTCGCAGGCTTCTGCCGCCGCAGCGTGTCCTCCGGGCCATTCGCGGAGCGTATGTTCTGTTCCGGCATCCTGCCTGCACAATCCAGCCTGCGCTGGAATGACGAGAGGTGGTGTGGGCGTTGAGGGCATTCGTTCCGCAGACTTCCGCTTGCAGCTGTGGTCGACAGCCGTGGATCCGGGCCTGCTCGCCAAGAGGAGCCGGCTACGAAGCGCTGCGGAACCTTAAAGTGTGCCTGCCTGCAGGCTCCATTGCTGGAACTCACATTTTTCCTCACGTCATTCCAGCGCAGGCTGGAATCCATCTTGATCTTCTGTACGAATCCGGAATCCTCCACTACTATCCTCAAGATCGGATCTGCAGCGGACGCTGCACAGCAAGAACTCCTGCAAGCGACCCACCCGGTTATCACACCCTGATGCGCGAACGCCTACCCTGCGTCTACGTCCTCGCCAGCAGCCAACGCGGAACGCTCTATGTGGGTGTTACCTCGAACCTCCCGAAGCGGGTCTTCCAACATCGCAACGATCTCGTGGACGGATTTTCCAGGCGCTACCGCGTCCATGACCTGGTTTGGTATGAGCTTCACGAGACCATGGAGTCTGCCATCCAGCGGGAAAAGGCCCTCAAGGCATGGAGACGCGCATGGAAGATCCGCCTGATCGAGGAATCGAATCCCGAATGGCGCGACCTGTACACCTCGCTCGTCAGGGAAGAGCCGACATGACACCGGATGCCCGTGCTGAGCCTTGTGGATCAATGACGGTCGGGCGATAGGGTTCATCGCCGGAAGTCGCACGCTTCCTCACCTCGTCCCGGCGCAGGCTGAACTGTGCTGGCAGGACGGCGATTCAGGCTGCCTCCGCGCAACCGTGAGGGAATGACGTCGGCATCAGCCCGGGATATGAAGGCGTCAGCGGATTCCCGGCGGCGCCGATCGCCGGGTACCGGACGCGCCGAATTCGCCGCCAGCAGTTACCCTAGGGGAAAGCCCGCGCATGCGCGTGGACGAAAGAACGAGAGCAGCCCATGAACCCGACGTTTCGAGCCTTCCGGATCCACAACGACGATGACGGCTACCGTGCCGGCATCGAGGAAATGACTGCCAGCGAACTATCGCCCGGCGAAGTTCTGGTCAAGGTCGCCTACTCCTCGGTCAACTTCAAGGACGCCCTGGCCGGGACCGGCAAGGGCAAGATCCTGCGCCGGTTTCCGCTCAACGGCGGTATCGACCTCGCCGGCTATGTCGCGGAATCGCGCGATCCGGCATTCAAGGAGGGCGATGCGGTGCTGTGCACTGGCTGCGGCCTTTCCGAAACGCGCGATGGCGGCTACGCCGAATACGCACGTCTGGAGTCGAAGTGGGCGATTCCACTTCCCACCGGCCTCAGCCTGCGTGAATCGATGATACTCGGCACGGCAGGATTCACGGCCGCGCTCTCGCTATTCCGCATGGAACAGAACGGGCAGACGCCCGAAATGGGGCCGATCGTCGTGACCGGAGCGACCGGCGGCGTCGGCATGCTCGCCATCGACATCCTGAGCCGGGCCGGCTACACGGCGCACGCCATCACCGGCAAGTCCGACCAGTTCGACTTCCTGATCGAGCTGGGTGCCCGCCAATGCATCGCGCGCAAGGATCTCTTCTGGGGCCAGCGACCGCTCGAAACGGCACACTGGGCCGGGGCCATCGACAATGTCGGTGGCGACATGCTGGCCGGCCTGACCCGCGTCATCGAGCCCTACGGGAACATTGCCATTTGCGGCAATGCCGGCGGCATCGAGCTGGCCACCACCGTCATGCCTTTCATCATCCGCGGGGTCAGCCTGCTCGGAATCGCCTCCGCCGGCACCGCACGCGATATCCGGGATGCCCTTTGGCAGCATCTCGCAGACGACTGGAAGCCGGCGCATCTCGACAAGATAGCGACAAATGAGATAGGTTTCGACGAACTTCAAGGCGTTTTTTCGAAAATGCTCGAGGGTGGGTCATTTGGCCGCAGCCTCGTTCGCATTGCCTGACGGCCTTCGCTGGTCGCGCGGCCAAGTCCTGTTTAGAATGCAGGAGCCAGCCGGCACCCAGGGGATTACGGAACTAGATATGGCGCGAGTACTCATCGTTGACGATTCACCTTCGCAGTTGATCGGCCTCAAGCGTATCGCCGAGAAGCTCGGTCACGAGGTGATCACTGCCGAAGACGGATCGGCTGGAGTCGAGACGGCCAAGCGCGAGCTGCCCGATCTCATCCTGATGGACGTCGTCATGCCGAACCTCAACGGGTTCCAGGCAACGCGGACCCTGGCCAAGGACCCCAAGACCAGCCACATCCCGATCATCCTGGTCACGACCAAGGATCAGGAAACCGATCGTGTCTGGGGCATGCGCCAGGGCGCCAAGACCTACGTGACCAAGCCGATCAACGAGGAAGAGCTGATCAAGGCGATCAACGAGCATATGCCGTAGTAGCCGGGAATGGGGAGTGGAGAATCGGGAATGGGATTGGCCCGACGTCCAACGGTCCCTTGGATCTGGCTTCAGCCGCTCAGCTGGTTGTGATCAGGGGAGCCTGAAGTGCCGGACGGTCGCTTGTTCCGCTTGAGCCCATTCCCCACTCCCCATTCTCCATTCCCGCTTCACCGTCGGGGATTGAAATCAAACGCCTCGGCCATGCGCTGGTAGAGCTGCTTCTGCTCGTCGGTCTCGGCCTTGGGCGTGCGGATCTGCAGCTCGACGATCTGGTCGCCGGGTTCCTTGCCTGGCCAGCCGCGCCCGCGTAGACGAAGTTTTCGACCGCTGTCCGATCCCGCCGGCACGCGCAGTTCCACGTCACCGGCCAGGGTCGGAACGGTCACGGTCGCGCCTAGCGCCGCTTCCCAGGGCGCAATCGGCAGCACCGAGACGATGTTGCGGCCATCGAGCTGGAACTGGCTGTCTTCGCGCACGCCGACTTCGAGCAGGAGGTCGCCGGCCGGGCCGCCGCGCACACCGGGATTGCCCTGGCCACTCAGGCGGATCTGCCGCCCGGGCTCGATGCCGGCCGGAATCTTCACCTCGAGCGTGCGTTCGCCCTGGACCGGATCGCGCAGGGTGATGCGCTCGCGGCCACCGGTGAAGGCCGACTGCAGGTCGATCTGGATCCTTGCCTGCAGATCGCTGCCGCGGCGCGGCCCGGCGTGGGCGTGCGCGCGGGCGCCGCCGCCACGCCCGAACACCGACTCGAAGAAGTCGCTGAAATCGGTCTCGTGGAAACCACCATCGCCGCCGCCGTGATGGCCCTGCCAGTTCGGTGGCGGCCGGAACTCGTCGCCGGCGCGGTAGCCGCCGGCACGGAGCTGGTCGTACTCGCGCCGGCGATCCTCGTCCTTCAACGCTTCGTAGGCTTCGTTGACCGCTTTGATCTTGTCCTCGGCACCGGATTCCTTGCTGACGTCCGGGTGGTACTTGCGCGCCAGCTTGCGGTAGGCACGCTTGATCTCGGCATCGGTGGCGTCGGGCTTCACGCCCAGGGTTTCGTAATAGTCCTTGAACTGCATGGGCTGTCGGATCCAAAAGAAAACGGCCTGCGACGGGGTTTCCGCCGCAGGCCGTCGATTATGACGACTCTGGCCCCCGAATCAGCAATTGATCGTGATCCGGCGCGGCGTCGACTCGGGCTTCTTCGGAATGACGATCTCGAGGACGCCGTGCTTGCCGGTGGCGCTGATGTTGTCGGCATCGGCACTGTCCGGCAGGGCGAAACGCCGGTGGAAGGTGCCGTGCGAACGCTCGACGCGGGTGAACTTGCCGGTGTTTTCGGTGAATTCGGACACGCGGTCGCCACGGATGGCCAGGATGCCCTTGTCCATGTTGATTTCGATGTTGGCCGGATCAACGCCCGGAATGTCGGCGACGATGACGAAACGCTTGTCCTCCTCGCGGATATCCACGCGCGGCGCCCACTGGCTGGTGACCACGTTGGACTGGTCGGCGTCTTCACTGCTGGCGAAGAAACGGTCGAAAACCTGGTGCAGGTCGCGCTGCAACCCGTTCCCCACACTCCACGGCGAAATGCTGGTATTGCTCATGTTCGTGCTCCTCTGTTTGCTTGCGGTGACCTGTCACCGCCTTGCCCAGAAAGTAGGGTTGGCTGCAGGCGTTTCAAGTGGTCCGCGTCGGGCTGCCCGGAGGCCAAGGCATCGTATGATGGGCGCCCTTTCCCACCCCACCCGAGGAATGCCGATGAGCATCAACGTAGGCGACAAGATCCCGCTGGCGACCCTGAATACCCTCAAGGACGGCGTCCAGGCCGTCACCACCGACGAACTGTTCAAGGGCCGCAAGGTCGTGCTGTTTTCGGTCCCCGGCGCGTTCACGCCGACCTGCTCGGCCAAGCACCTGCCCGGATACGTCGAGAAGATGGACGAATTCAAGGCCAAGGGCATCGATGTAGCCTGCATGTCGGTCAACGACGCCTTCGTCATGGACGCCTGGGCCAAGCAGCAGAGCGTTCCGGACGGCCTGACCATGCTCGCCGACGGCAACGGGGCCTTCGCCGAGGCGCTCGGGCTCAAGTTCGACGCGAGCGCCTTCGGCATGGGTGAGCGGGCCAAGCGCTTCGCCCTCTACGCAGAGGACGGCGTAGTCAAGGTGCTGCAGGTCGAGGCGCCCGGGGAGTTCCGCGTCTCCAGTGCCGAGGCCATGCTCGCGGCAATCGGCTGAACGCAGCAAGGCCCACTGCGCGACCGTTAACCGCCGGAATCATCCGGCGGTTTCGGCCTGCTCTTCGGATCGGTTCGCCGGGTTCAGCCAGGCATGCAGCCGGGCGTAGACCTCGGGGCTGTCGAGCAGTCCGAGGTGGCTGGTCGCATAGGCGACATGGCGTCGCGATTCGGGCAGGCCGAGATTGCGGCGCGGGCTGCGATGCTGGCCGAGGGCGCTGTACAGCGGCACAAGGCCGTCCCCGGCGAGGCGTTCGGCCAGCGCGCCCGACCTCTTCGAGAGCGAGCCGGCCACCGCATGGCAGCGTACGTTTTCGGGCAGCGGCAGGGCCTGGCGCCGCTGCAGTTGCCCGGCGAAGCGGTCGTGATCGAGCCATTCGCTGTCATCGAGGTTGGCGTGGCGCAGGTCGGTGATGCCGGCACTGCGCAGCTTGCCGACGCGCGAAAGGGCCGCCGTATAGGGGCTGGCGCCGAGCAGCGCGTCGAGGCGGTTGCCGGTGCGCTCGAGCGGCGAACCATCATGCGGGGTGCCGATGAAGACCAGGTCGCGCAGATGGCCGAGCCACGCACGATCGCTGCGCCGGGCGGCCTCGCAGGCGCTGCGTGCGATCAGACCACCCATGCTGTAGCCGATGATGACCAATTGCTCGACCGCGACCGGCCAGGCCGCCACGAGCGCTTCCAGCAGGGCCGAAAATTCGCGCCCGTTGGTCGAGATGTGCAGGCCACTGTTGTAGTGCAGGTAGACCGGCGTGAAGCCGGCGTCGGCGGCCAGCGCAGCGCCATGATCATGGCCACGCCGACACCATTGCAGGTCGCTCATGCAGAGGCCGTGGGCGAGCACGAGAATGCGCCCGCTCGGCTGCGCAATCGTTTCCGAGAGCGCGCCCGGAGTCAGCTCGAGCGGGACACCGTCGCGGCGCAGGCTCATCGTGATGCGCAGCGGATTGTCGGTGGCCAGCAGATGATCGCCGACCACGCCGTTCAATGCCGCCAGCAGGACCTCGCGCTGCAGCGATGAATCAGGCGCCGACTCGGGCGTGACCGAGCGCAGGACCGCGTCGATGCCGACGCCGACCTTGCGCGTGACCCCGCGGATGCTGCGATAGACGAAGCCGGTGATGCCGCGGGCCGGCTCGGTCGTCGGCGCCGCGAATATGCCCGGCAGCCTCGAGATATTGTGGTGCATGTTCTCGAGCAGGTCGGTGACGGCGAGGGTCGCGTCGATCGCGAGCCGGTTGTAGGCGCGTAGATCCGCAGCCCGGATCGGGAGGGACTTGAGCATGGCGCGTTCGTTCCGTGGCGGACAGGTTCCACCGATGGCCACCAATAGCAGCCGCCGCTGGAGCACATGCTCTATTTGCGGTCCCGTGTCGACGCATGCAGCCGCGACCTCCGCGCGGCGAGCCGCGCACTGGGCGCAGCCGGCAATCTCGTCGATAATGCGCTGCGCAGCCGACCAGGCCCTACCCGTTCACGCGCCAGCACCTGACGCGTGCGAACCACTCACTACGCATCAAGCACTTCCCCATGTCGACTCCCGGCGAAGCCGTCGCTCCAGCCCTGCACGATGAATCCGGCCCGGATATGGCCGCCACGGCCTTCCCGATCCTCGCCAGCCTGAGCTTCTGCCATCTGCTCAACGACATGATCCAGTCGCTGCTGCCGGCCATCTATCCCTTGCTGAAGTCCTCGTTCGCCCTCGACTTCGGCCAGATCGGCCTGATCACCCTGACCTTCCAGTTCACCGCGTCGTTGCTGCAACCGATGATCGGCAGCCTGACCGACCGCCACCCGAAGCCCTATTCGCTGGCCCTCGGCATGGGTTCGACCCTGACCGGCCTGCTCCTGCTTTCGCAGGCTCCGAGCTACCCGATCTTGCTGCTGGCCGCGGCCCTGATCGGCACCGGTTCGGCGGTTTTCCACCCCGAATCCTCGCGCATCGCCAGGCTCGCCTCGGGCGGCCGGCACGGGCTGGCCCAGTCGCTGTTCCAGGTCGGCGGCAACGTCGGTTCGGCGACTGGTCCGCTGCTCGCCGCGTTCATCATCATGCCGCGCGGGCAAACCAGCATCGCCTGGTTCGCCCTCGCCGCACTGATCGCGATCATCCTGTTGACCCGGATCGGCCACTGGTACCGGCTGCGCCTGCCGCACCTCCATCGCACCGCGGCCCGCGGCCGCACCGGCAGCGTGCTGAGCCGGCGCCAGGTCGCGCTGGCCCTGCTCGTGCTCGGCCTGCTGATCTTCTCGAAGTATTTCTACCTGGCCAGCCTGTCCAGTTATTACACCTTTTACCTGATGCACAAGTTCGGCCTTTCTGCGCAGAGCGCGCAGATCCACCTGTTCGTGTTCCTCGGCTCGGTCGCCGCCGGCACGATCGTCGGCGGACCGGTCGGCGACCGCATCGGCCGGCGCTACGTGATCTGGGCCTCGATCCTCGGTGTGCTGCCATTCACCCTGCTGCTGCCGCACGCCAACCTGCTCTGGACGACGCTGCTGACGGTCGTCATCGGCCTGGTCCTGGCTTCGGCATTCTCGGCCATCCTGGTCTTCGCCCAGGAACTCGTGCCGGGCCGCACCGGCACCATTTCCGGGCTGTTCTTCGGCTTTGCCTTCGGCATGGGCGGCATCGGCGCCGCCGTGCTCGGCGAACTTGCCGACCATGTCGGCATCGAGACGGTCTACCGGATCTGCGCCTGGCTGCCCGCGATCGGCCTGCTCGCCTGGTTCCTGCCGCGTACCCCGGCAGCCGCGAAGCCCTCAGCTTCCTGAGCGCGAGACGACGAAGACGCCGGCCAGCACGAGCGCGGTACCGACGACCTGCCACGGCCCCATCGGTTCGCCCAGGGAGGCTCTGAACAAGTGGCACAACCGTCACGACGCCTGCCTGCGTGCAGATCGCGGCGCGCCGACGCAGACAGACTGGCCGTCTTTCAAGGCGGCGCAACAAAGAGCTGCGCGCAGGCAGGCGTCGCCCAAGCGATTGATTCAATGAACAAGGGTGGCGTCCAGAAGGCCCGCCACAGGCACCACGCGGCTCGTCAAGGCAACCAGCCTTCACGTCGCCACGCAGCACCTGTGGCGAGCCTTCTGAACGCCATGACGATTGCGCCACTTGTTCAGAGCCTCCCTAGCACGAGCCAGCTCAGGACGATCGTCGAGACCGGTCCGAGCATGCCGATCTGGGCCGTCGTCGCCGAGCCGATGCGGGCCACCGCCATCATTACGGCGAGCACCGGCACGACCGTGCACAGGGTGCCGTTGAGCAGGGACAGCCACCAGACCTCGGCATCCAGCGAAAAGGCGGATGCGGGATCGCGCAGCAGCAGATACTGGCCGATGCACAGCACGCAGGCGACCGTGCTCGCATAGGCAGTCAGGCGCAGGGCCCCGACGCGGGCGACGATTTCGCCGCTGCCGAACAGGTACAGCGCGTAGCTCAGGGCACTGAGGAATACGAGCAGGCTGCCGAGCGCGATCCGGCTGCCGCCGATCGCCGCGTCGTGGGCCAGGGCCAGGGCCACGCCGACATAGCTGACCAGCAGGGCAAACAGTTGCCGCGGCGTGGCCGGCCGCTTGAAAGCGAAGAAGCCGATCAGCAGGACGAGAGTCGGATTGAGGTAGAGGATCAGTCGTTCGAGCGTCGCCGTGATATAGGCGAGCCCGGCGAAATCGAGGAAGCTCGCGAGGTAGTAGCCAAGTCCGCCGAGCACGAGAATCCGGCGCAGGTCGCCGGCATGCAGCGGCTGCGCGCGACGCGAGGCCCAAAATCCGAGCAGGAGGAAAAACGGAAGCGCAACGACCATGCGCAGGGCGAGCAAGGTAACGGCATCGACACCGTGGCGATAGGCCAGTTTGACGATGATCGCCTTGCCGGAAAACGCGATCGCACCGAACGCGGCCAGCAGGAGGCCGGCCATGCTGTTCGTCTGCGCCCGCGGCGGAAGCGCCGGGTCCACCAGGGTGGCTCGTAACGCCATTACGATTGCGTCACTGGTCGGCAGCCCCGCTATCCGGGTTCCAGCGCAGCCTCGAGCAGGCGCCGGATCACGGCCCGGGTTTCGCTCGCGCGATCGCTGTCGAACAGGAACGATTCCTCATCCATGTAGTTGACCTGCGCCAGCTCGAGCTGAACCGCCTCGATGCCCTGCTGCGGACGGCCAAAGTGACGCGTGATGTAGCCGCCCTTGAAGCGCCCGTCGACGACGTAGCTGTAATCGGCCTGTGCCTCGAGCACGCCGACGAGCCGATCGCGCAGGCCAGCGCTGCAGCTGTGGCCGGCGGCCGTGCCGAGGTTGAAATCGGGCAGCCTGCCTTCGAACAGGAACGGCACCATGCTGCGGATCGAATGGCCTTCCCAGAGCACGCAGCGGCCATGTTCGCGCTGGATGCGCTCGAGCTCGCCGGCCAGTGCCTGGTGGTAGGGACGCCAGTACAGCTCGACGCGCGCCTCGATCTCGCTGGCCGTGGGTTCCTCGCCTTCGCGATAGACCGGCGCCCCGGAAAATTCGACGAGTGGGCAAAGTCCCGTCGTGTTCTGGCCCGGATACAGCGAGACATTGTCCGGCGGCCGGTTCAGGTCGACGACATAGCGCGAATACTCGGGCACCAGCATCGAGGCGCCGAGGTCGCGCGCAAACGCGTACAGCCGCGCGACATGCCAGTCCGTGTCGGGCACGCGTCGCGCCGAAGCGGTCAGTCGCGGCAGCAGCTCATCCGGAATCGCTTCGCCGTCGTGCGGCAGGCTGATCAGCAGTGGCGTGCTGCCCTGATGCAGCGTGTAGGTCTTCATGCCGGCGAGTCTAACCTGCCGCGCTGGCGGCTCGCATCGGGTTTGCCGGCCGCTGCCGGGCGCAAGGTGGCTCAGTGCTTCGCGGTATTCGCGGTCTGGCGCGGGCGGATGACCAACGGAATCGCATCACCAGGCGAGGCCGACGTTCCACAGCCGCCGCAACTGCCGCAGCCGAGACCGCTGCCGCAACCTCCGCTGCGCGCCTCGGCCGGTTGCAGCCAGTGGCCAACCGCACGCGCCAGGCGATTGCGCCGGGGCTGGCCGAGGGCATGCGCGAGTCCAGCCTGCAGGCGCCGGAACTGCGCCGGCAGCAGACGTCGCACGGCCATGCCGACACTCAGCGTGACGATTGTCGTGACGATCAGGTTCTGCATCAGCGCGGCGTTCATGGAGCGAGCATCCGGGTGATCTGGTAGGTCAGCAGCGAGGCAAGATAGGCCAGCGCGAACAGGTAGCCGGCCATGATCCAGACCTGCCGCCACGAGTTCGTCTCGCGGCGAACGGTGGCCAGGGTCGACAGGCACATCGGTGCGAACACATACCAGGCCAGCAGCGAAAACGCCGTGGCCATCGACCATTGGCTGGCGACGATGGCCTGCAGGCCATCACCGTCGCCGGACAGCGCGTAGACGGTCGCCAGCGAGGACACCGCCACTTCGCGCGCGGCCAGTCCCGGTACCAGGGCGATACAGATCTGCCAGTTGAATCCGATCGGCGCGAACAGCGCGTGCAGGCCATGGCCGAGCTGGCCGGCGAAGCTGTAGTTGATGGCCGGTTCGGTGGCGCCGGCAGGCGCGCCCGGAAACGTCGACAGGAACCAGAGGATGACGGTCAGCGAGAGGATGATGCCGCCGACGCGCCGGAGGAAGATCATGGCGCGCTCCCACAATCCGATCGCGATGTCGCGCGGATGCGGCAGACGATACGACGGCAACTCCATGAGCAGGGCGTGTTCGCTCTTGTCGCGGCGGACCAGCTTGACCACCCAGGCCACGGCCAGGGCACTGACGATGCCGGCCGCGTAAAGCGTGAACAGAACGATGCCCTGCAGGTTGAAGACACCGGCGACGGTGCGCGCAGGGATGAAGGCGGCGATCAGCAGCGCATAGACCGGCAGGCGCGCCGAACAGGTCATCAGCGGTGCGATCAGAATCGTGGTCAGGCGATCGCGCGGATCCTGGATGCTGCGCGTGGCCATGATGCCCGGAATCGCACAGGCGAAACTCGACAGCAGCGGAATGAACGAACGGCCGGTCAGGCCGGCCTTGAACATCAGGCGGTCGAGCAGGAACGCTGCGCGCGGCAGGTAGCCCGATTCCTCGAGGGCCAGGATGAACAGGAACAGGATCAGGATCTGCGGCAGGAAAACGAGGACGCCGCCGACACCGGCAAAGATTCCATCGACGACGAGGCTCTGCAGCAGCGGCATCGATGCCAGCCCGCTGCCGACCCAGCCGCCAAGCGCGCCGATTCCGGCGTCGATGCCATCCATCAGCGGTGCGGCCCAGGAAAACACGGCCTGGAAGATCAGGAACATGATCAGGGCCAGCAGGCCGAGGCCGAGCACGGGATGCAGGACGACGCGGTCGATCGCGTCGTCGATCTCGGCGGTGCGTCGCGGCATGCGCACCGCGTCGGCGATCATCGCGCGCACGTCGGCGTGCAGGTCGCCGCTGTCCGAGGCCCTCGCCAGCGCCGGCGGATCGCCGTCGAGGCGCGCGACCAGCTCGGCCGCTCCGCCGCGACGCACGGCGACCGTCTCGATGACAGGAATATCGAGGGCCGCTTCGAGCTTGCCGACATCGATGACGATGCCGCGCCGGCGCGCGGCGTCCATCATGTTCAGGGCCAGCACCATCGGCCGGCCGAGACGACGGACCTCGAGCACGAAGCGCAGATGCAGGCGCAGGTTGGTCGCATCGGCGACGCAGACGATCACATCGGGCGCCGACTCACCCGGGAAATGGCCGAGGCAGACGTCGCGCGTGATCACTTCGTCGGGACTGGCCGCCTCGAGGCTGTAGGCGCCGGGCAGGTCGAGCAACTGGAACTGCCGGCCCGATGGGCCGCGAAACCGACCTTCCTTGCGTTCGATCGTCACGCCGGCGTAGTTGGCCACCTTCTGGTGGCCGCCGGTCAGCTGATTGAACAGCGCGGTCTTGCCGCAATTCGGATTGCCGACCAGGGCGAGACGCAGGCTGGCGACCGCTTCGCTCACGCGCTCTTCTCGACGATCACGCGCGCGGCTTCGGCACGGCGAAGGGCGAAGCGGGTGAAGCCGATCTGCACGAGCAGCGGGTCGGCGCCGATCGGGCCACGCCCGACCAGCCTGACCGGCTCCCCGCGCACGAAGCCGTAATCGCGCAGGCGACGCGCGATCGGATCCCCTTCGGTCACGTTTTCGACTTCCTGAACCACGGCATCGGACCCTTGAGCCAGCTCTGACAACCGCATGTAAAGACCACGACGAATAAGAATGGTTCGCATTATACGCCGTTCCCGTCAATCCGGCGATTTCCGCGGCAATGTGTCCGCGCGAGCCTTGGCACCCGCGGTACGAGCATCTCCGCGCCTGCCTGCGCCCCGGCAACCGCTTCGAATGGCAACGGGGCGCGTCCAGAGGCTCCCTGGGTACAGGAACGGGCGCCTACCGCCTATGATCACGGTTCCCCACCTGGAATCCCGGCATGAGCGATTCGATCCGCATTTCCCGGCAAGACGGCAGCTGCGAGATCCGTCTCGATCGCGCCTCCGTGCACAACGCCTTCGATGACCGGCTGATCGGCGAGCTGACCACGGCTCTCGAGGCCGCCGCGGCCGACGATGCGGTCCGCGCAGTCGTGCTGACTGGCGACGGCAGCACCTTCTCGGCTGGCGCGGACCTCAACTGGATGCGCGCCATGGCCTCCGCCAGCGAAACGGAAAACCGCGAGGACTCGCTGCGTCTCGCGCGCCTGATGCGCACGCTCAACTTCCTGCCCAAGCCGACCCTGGCCCGGGTCAATGGCTCCGCCTATGGTGGCGGTGTCGGCCTGATCGCCTGCTGCGACATCGCGATCGGCGTCGAGGGCGCCAAGTTCTCGCTCAGCGAAGCCAAGCTCGGCCTCGTTCCGGCGGTCATTTCGCCCTATGTCGTTGCCGCGATCGGCCTGCGCCAGGCGCGCCGCCTGTTCGTCAGCGCCGAAGTCTTCGATGCCGAGGAGGCGCTGCGCATCGGCTTGCTGCACCAGTGCGTCGGCGCCGGAGAGCTCGACGCGGCGGTTGAGCGCAACCTGCATTTCCTGCGCAAGTGCGGACCGCTGGCCCAGGCCGAGGCCAAGCAGCTGGCCCTGCGCGTCGCCGGCATCACGCCGGGCAGCGCCGAAGCCGTCGACACCGAAAACGCCGCGTTGATCGCGCGCCTGCGCGTTTCGGCCGAAGGCCAGGAAGGCCTCGGCGCCTTCCTCGACAAGCGCGCACCGGGCTGGGCCACGGAGCGCTGAGCGTGCGCCATTGCTCCGGCTGCGAATCCGCGACGGTCCAGCGGCCGATCCGCGATCCGCATTACCATGGGGCGCTTGTCCGATCCTGTCCGGGCGCGGCCCGGCAAACCCATTCCAGCCAATGACACCGACATGTTCAACACGATCCTGATCGCCAATCGCGGAGAAATCGCCTGCCGCGTGATCCGCACCTGTCGCCGGCTCGGCATCCGGACCGTCGCGGTGTACTCCGAGGCCGATGCCGGCGCGCAGCATGTGCGCCAGGCCGACATCGCGTTCCCGATCGGCGGGCCGCGCCCGGCCGAATCCTACCTGCGCGGCGACGCGGTCATCGAGGTGGCCCTGAAGGCTGGCGCGCAGGCCATCCATCCCTGCTACGGATTCCTCTCCGAGAACGCCGACTTCGCCGATGCGGTGGTGGCCGCCGGACTCGTCTTCATCGGCCCATCTGGCACGTCGATGCGCAAGATGGGCTCCAAGGCCGGAGCCAAGGACCTGATGGCCTCGCATGGCGTGCCGGTCGTGCCGGGCTACACCGGCGACGACCAGGATCCCGGCCTGCTCGCCCGCGAGGCCGAGCGCATCGGCTTCCCGCTGATGATCAAGGCCGCCTACGGCGGCGGCGGCAAGGGCATGCGCATCGTGCGCAGCACGGAGGACTTCGCCGCCAACCTGGCCTCCTGCCAGCGCGAAGCGAAGAACGCCTTCGGCCGCGACCGCGTCCTGCTCGAGCGCTATGTGGAAAAGCCGCGCCACATCGAGTTCCAGGTCTTCGGCGACAGCCACGGCAACATCGTCCATCTCAACGAGCGCGAGTGCTCGGCGCAGCGCCGCTACCAGAAGGTGCTCGAGGAAACGCCCTCGCCGTTCCTGACCCACGAACTGCGCACGCGCATGGGCGAGGCGGCGATCGGCGCCGCGCGTGCGCTCGACTACACGAACGCCGGCACGGTCGAGTTCATCGTCGGCCAGCAGGGCGATTTCTATTTCATGGAAATCAACACGCGCCTGCAGGTCGAGCATCCGGTGACCGAAATGGTGCTCGGCCTCGACCTCGTCGAATTGCAGCTGCGCGTGGCCGCCGGCGACGCCCTTCCCGGCTCGCTGATCCGCAACAAGTCGATTCCGGCCAACGGCCATGCGATCGAGGTGCGCCTGTATGCCGAGGACCCCGACCAGGGCTTCCTGCCCGGCTCGGGCACGCTCGAGACCCTGCGCCTGCCGCAGCCATCGCAGCACGTGCGCATCGATTCCGGCGTCGTCGAAGGCGACAACGTCAGCGTCTTCTACGACCCGATGATCGCCAAGATGATCGTCTGGGACACCGACCGCGCATCGGCCTTGCAGCGTCTGCGCGAGGCCCTCGCCGACGTCGATGTGGTCGGCCCGAAATCGAACGTGGCCTTCCTCGAACGGCTGGCCCGCCACCCCGCCGTCGTCGACGGCACGATCGACACCGGCTATCTGGACCGCCACCTCGACGAGTTCATCGATGGTGCCGATGGCGAAGACCGGATGTCACCCGAACAGACCTCGCTGCTGCACGCGGCGACGGTCGTCTCGCTGCTCGACGAGGAAGCCCAGGCGCTCGCCTGGGCGAGCGCCAGCGGCGATCCGCATTCGCCGTGGCGACGCGCCGACGGCTGGCGGCTCGGCCATCCGGGCAAGCGCATCATCGCGCTGCAGTGCGGCAGCGAGCGCGCCGAGGTCTCGGCCCATGGCGCCGCCGGCAGCTACCGCCTCGGCAGCGCCGATGCCACCATCGAGGTGAGCGGGGCCAGTCTGCGCGACGGCTGGCTCAGCGCGCGCTATGACGGCGTCGCGCGCCGCTACCGCGTGTTCGTCGACGGCGCCCGCATCACGGTCCATGACGGCGACCATCGGCAAAGCTTCGAACATGCGCCGGCCTTCGCTTTCGTGGGCAGCGCCGATGTCGACAGCGATCGCGTCGCCGCGCCGATGCCGGGACGCGTCGTCGTGGTCAAGGTGGCGATCGGCGAGGTCGTCAGCGAAGGCCAGGAACTGCTGGTCATGGAAGCGATGAAGATGGAATTGACCTTGAAAGCGCCGCGCGCCGGCACGATCGAAGCGGTGCAGGCGACGGACGGCGATTTCGTCGAAGCCGATGCCGTGCTGGTCCGACTGGAGGCGAGCGAATGAACCTGAAACTTGTTCTGGGCAGTTGCCTGCTGCTGGCCCTCGGCGCCTGCACCGAGACCCGATTCGAATCGCCGCCGGGCGACCACATCGAAGCCTGCGACGCACGCTGGAAGGGGCTCTGGGTCGACGCCTCCGAGAGCGCATCGAAGGACGAGCCCGACGAACTGGCCTTCCTGGTCGATCCCGAGTGCCAGTTCCAGATGATCGAGCGCCCCGAGAAGGACGGTCCGCCGAAACTGATCCACATTCCGCTGAACTTCGTGCATGACCACGGCAAGGACTATCTGGTCGTCGCCGACAACCAGCTCTCGGGCGTGGTCAAGGTCGAGCCCGTGCATGGCGTCGATCCGGTACCCGAAAAATCCTTCTACCTCGCCCGCTACGAACTGAAGGGCGAGCGCATGAAGATCTACAGCATCGATTCCACGCGCGTCGCCCATCGCATCCTCGACAAGGATCTCGAAGGCACCATCGACAGCAGCAAGAACGACCTGCACGTTTACGTCAAGGGCGATCGCGCGCGCATCCTCGAAATCCTGCGCAAGTACGACCTGTTCGAAGCCAAGCCCGGCGCCGAGGTCAAGAAGATCCCGCTCAGCCTCGATGATTACGAGCGCAAGCGCACGGCCAGGCGCAAGGCCGCCAAGCCGTGAGCGCCCAGGCTGCCAGCGTGCGCATCGTCGAGGTCGGGCCGCGTGACGGCCTGCAGAACGAGAAGACGATCATTCCGGCGGCGACCAAGGTCGAATTGATCGATCGTCTCTCGCAAACCGGCCTGCGCATGATCGAAGCGACCAGCTTCGTCAGCCCGAAGTGGGTACCGCAGCTGGCCGATGCCGCCGAGGTCTTCGCCGCGATCCGCAAGCGGCCCGGCATCCGCTATCCGGTGCTGGTGCCCAACGAGCAGGGCTACGAGCGCGCCCGTGCGGTCGGCGCCAGCGAAGTCGCCGTGTTCAGCGCGGCTTCGGAGGCCTTCAATCGCAAGAACATCAATGCCTCGATCGACGAATCGATCGAGCGCTTCCGCCCCGTGCTCGAACGCGCCAACGCCGACGGGGTCCGGGTGCGCGGCTACGTCTCGACCGTGCTCGGCTGTCCCTACCAGGGCGAAGTGCCGTTGGCCGACGTCGTCCGCGTGGCCCGGCGCATGCATGCCGCGGGCTGCTACGAAATCTCGCTCGGCGACACGATCGGCATCGGCACGCCGAAGAAGGCGCGCGAGATGCTGCTCGCGGTCGCGGCCGAAGTGCCGATGCAGGCCCTGGCCGTGCATTTCCACGACACCCGCGGACAGGCCCTGGCCAACGTGCTGGCCTGCCTCGAGGAGGGCGTGGCCGTCGTCGACAGCGCCGTCTCGGGCACCGGCGGCTGCCCCTACGCCAAGGGCGCCACCGGCAACGTCGCCAGCGAGGACGTGGTCTACATGCTCGAAGGCATGGGCATCGCTACCGGCATCGACCTCGACAAGCTGGTCGAGACCGGACTTTGGCTGTCGCAGCAGCTCGGCCGCGAAACCTCGAGCAAGGTCGCACGCGCGAGCCAGTGAAACGGGTGTCCCGACAGGCGCCATCGACTTCGCCTCTCCGTCTACCCTCAAGGCCCGCCCCACCCACCGCCCGCCCACGAAGCCCGCGTCACACAATCGCCGCCCTCCGTAGGAGCTCGTTCACGCGCGATGCTGTTGGCCATGTTGCGGGAAAAGGCATCGCGGCTGATGCTGCTCCTACAATGAAGCGGCCGCCCATCGCCCGCCCACGAAGCCCGCGTCACGCAATCGCCGCCTTCCGTAGGAGCGCGTTCACGCGCGATGCTCTTGCCCGCATTGCCCGGAAGCGCTGTCGGACTCGATCCCGATACATGTCCGGATCTGCGGTGTAGTATCGGGTTCCCCTTCAGGAAGCGACCGCGTGCCCGCCAAACTCGCCCCCGAACGCAACCGTGGCTCGATCATCGCCTGCGGCGAACTGCCGTCGAACCAGCGCACGCCGCAACTGCTGGCGCGCATCATCGGCATGGTCGGCGACTCGCCACGCCTGGTTCTGGTTTCGGCGCCAGACCAGTCCGACGACGACGACATCGAACTCGAGGCCATGCTGACCGCGGCCGGCAGTTCGCAGCTGCATCGGCATGCCCTGACCTCGCGCGCCAGCGCCGAACAGCGCCAGCTGCTCGATCTGGTCGAGCAGGCCGACATGGTGATCCTGTATGCCGAGCAGCCGCTCAAATTGAGTACCCTGATCGGTGGCACCACCCTGGCCCGGCTGTTGCGCAAGCGCAATGCGGCCGGCATGCCGGTCTGCGGGATCGGTGCCGGCGCGGCCGTACTCTGCGAACACATGCTCGCCTCCGGCACCCAGGGTCCGACGCCGCGGGTCGGCAGCGCATCGCTGGCGCCGGGCCTCGGCCTGACCAACCGCGTGCTGATCGACCAGGGCGGCCATGCCAGCGACCGCCTCGGCCGACTGCTCGCCGCGCTGGCGCTGAATCCGTTCGCCCTCGGCGTCGGCATCGATGCCTCGACGGTGGCGATCATCGGCCCCGACAACGTCATGGAGGTGATCGGCAGCGGCGGCGTCACGATGATCGATCCAAGCGAGATGGCCGACTCCAATGCCGCCGAACTCGAACCCGGCGCACCGATCCGGATCACCAACATGCGCCTGCACTCGCTGACTGGCGGCACCCGTTACGATCTCGATTTCCGCCGCCCGATCGACTGACCTGCCCCGGCCTGGTTCAGCGCCGGCTGCGGAAAAACACGCGCAACAGATCCGCCGCCTCATCGGCCAGCAATCCGCCGGCGACCTCGATGCGATGATTGTGCAGGGGCGAGACGAGCGTGTCGAAGACGCTGCCCGCGGCACCTGTCTTCGGATCGGTCGCCGCATAGACGACCCGCGACACGCGCGCATGCACGAGCGCCATCGCGCACATCGCGCAGGGCTCGAGGGTCACGTACAGGGTTGCCCCGGGAAACCGGTAATTGCCCACCGCCGTACCGGCTGCGCGCAAGGCCACGATCTCGGCATGCGCGCTCGGATCATTGAGCGTGATGTTGCGGTTCCAGCCCTCGCCGATCGCGCGATCGCCCAAGACCAGCACGGCCCCGACCGGCACTTCATCCTCGGCGTCGCGGGCGTGCCCGGCGAGCTCCAGCGCACGCCGCATCCAGCGCTCGTCGTCCGCGCCGAATCCGGCTAGAGGTGGTGCCGCTTCTCGCACGTCACTCCCACTCTATTGTAAACAAGACATTTTTATCTTTTATATTCAATGGCTTATTTTCCTGCTAATTGGTAATACCATGAAAAATACCATGCTCAGAAAAGGCTTAACAATATTTTGAAAAATTGCCTACTGAGCGCTGCCGCACAGCTCCATAGGCCGCTTTCCTGGCTTTGCTTCCAGATGTATGCTCTTCTGCTCCTGCAGCTAATGGATCACCGCAAACAGGTTACTCGCCTGGGGATTCCCTTTCGACCCGAGCATCCGTATGAGACTCATGCTCGATTATTATTATTATAGAAGCCCCCATGAATAAATCGCTCATCATTTTCGGCATCGTCAACATAACCTCGGACAGTTTCTCCGATGGAGGCCGGTATCTGGCGCCAGACGCAGCCATTGCGCAGGCGCGTAAGCTGATGGCCGAGGGGGCAGATGTGATCGACCTCGGTCCGGCATCCAGCAATCCCGACGCCGCGCCTGTTTCGTCCGACACAGAAATCGCGCGTATCGCGCCGGTGCTGGACGCGCTCAAGGCAGATGGCATTCCCGTCTCGCTCGACAGTTATCAACCCGCGACGCAAGCCTATGCCTTGTCGCGTGGTGTGGCCTATCTCAATGATATTCGCGGTTTTCCAGACGCTGCGTTCTATCCGCAATTGGCGAAATCATCTGCCAAACTCGTCGTTATGCATTCGGTGCAAGACGGGCAGGCAGATCGGCGCGAGGCACCCGCTGGCGACATCATGGATCACATTGCGGCGTTCTTTGACGCGCGCATCGCGGCGCTGACGGGTGCCGGTATCAAACGCAACCGCCTTGTCCTTGATCCCGGCATGGGGTTTTTTCTGGGGGCTGCTCCCGAAACCTCGCTCTCGGTGCTGGCGCGGTTCGATGAATTGCGGCTGCGCTTCGATTTGCCGGTGCTTCTGTCTGTTTCGCGCAAATCCTTTCTGCGCGCGCTCACAGGCCGTGGTCCGGGGGATGTCGGGGCCGCGACACTCGCTGCAGAGCTTGCCGCCGCCGCAGGTGGAGCTGACTTCATCCGCACACACGAGCCGCGCCCCTTGCGCGACGGGCTGGCGGTATTGGCGGCGCTGAAAGAAACCGCAAGAATTCGTTAACTGCACATTCGGGATATTTCTCTATATTCGCGGTTCAGCAGGCATGTCCCCTTTGAGGGCGACCCGACGACAGGATAATCGACCTTATGGTGCGCAAATATTTCGGCACAGACGGTATTCGTGGCAAAGCCAACGAAGGCGCGATGACGGCGGAAACCGCCTTGCGCGTCGGCATGGCGGCTGGCCGTGTCTTTCGTCGCGGTGACCACCGCCATCGTGTCGTGATCGGCAAGGATACGCGCCTGTCGGGCTATATGCTTGAACCCGCGCTCACAGCCGGTTTCACCTCGATGGGCATGGACGTATTCCTTTTTGGCCCGCTGCCGACAACGTATAGGAAGAATAAACGCCCTTTTCACCCAAGTCCAACAGCTTTGGACCGCAGTTGACTCTTTCGACACCCCTGCGATGCAACCCAATCCGGCTGACGGGGAGCCAGCAACGCTGAAAATTTACCCTCCTCTTTCCCACTAGCGGCTCCTTTTCCGACAACCAGCACGGCGGATCCCTGCCGCGGCGCTGTGAACGCAGCATTTTGATTGGTATCGTTGGCCTTCAGGCTCGTCAGTCAAACAGACCCAGGAGCAGCTCAGCCGGTGGCGCCCGGCTTTCGGGTAACGCCCTGGTCCCGCTGGTTTCGGCTTTGTGCTTCAGGTGATCAAGGATCTGCTTGATCACTATAGGGTCTTCAATGCAGGCGATGACTTTCATGGCGCCGCCGCAGCCGCTGCAGGTCTCGATGTCGATATTGAAAACACGCTTGAGCCGTTGCGCCCATGTCATCGACGCTCGCCGTTGTGCTGGTGTTGCCGGTTCATCAGCCACCCTGACCTTGTTGCCCCTGCCCCGTTTTGCCGGCGTGACCAACGCCCGGTGCCGACTGTTGGGTGCGAACACCCCGTGGAAGCGGGTTAGGTTGACTCTGGGCTTCGGTACCAGGGCGGCCAGCCTTGCAATGAAATCCAATGGTTCGAAAATGACGTGCGTGGTGCCGTCCCGGTACGGCGTCTTGAGCTGGTAGCGCACGTTGCCGCCTCGTGTTAACGACAGCCGCTTCTCGGATACCGCCGGGCGGCTGATGTACCGGCACAGCCGTTCGAGCTTCTTGCGTTCATCGGCCCTGGCCGCCACGCCGGCGTGCAGGCTGGACCCGGCTACCTTGCCAATCCCGTCACCGAACGGATCACCACTGGTCGGCAGAGTTTGCAAAGTGAACACCTTTCGCCCCGCCTGTGAACCGACAGCGATACGGTAAGTGATCGAGTGCCCCAGCAGGGGTGTCATCGGGTCGTCATCCACCGCATCCGAGGCCAGATAGCTGTTTTCGACATCCCGTTCCAGCAGGCCTTGCCGTTCCAGATAGCGACCCACCCGGTGGGCGATGGTGTGCGTCAGCTGGGTGAGCTCTGGGCTGGTCGGCGCCTTGACCCAGCGGAAACGCGCTGAGCCGTGGGATTGCTCGACATACACACCGTCGAGAAACAGCATGTGGAAGTGAACATTCAGATTGAGCGCCGATCCAAAACGCTGGATCAGGGTGACCGCGCCCGTCTTGGCCACTTGGTGGGTATGGCCCGCTTTCTTGACCAGGTGCGTGGCAATGACGCGGTAAACGATGCCCAGCACCCACCCCATGATCTCGGGCCGGCTGGCAAACAGGAAACGCAGCTGAAACGGGAAGCTCAACACCCACTGACGCATGGGTTGTTCAGGCAGTACTTCATCAACCAGCAAGGCGGCACTTTCGGCCATCCGCCGCGCCCCACAGCTCGGGCAGAAACCGCGACGCTTACAGCTGAAAGCGACCAGGTGCTCGGCGTGGCAAGACTCGCAGCGAACCCGTAGAAAGCCATGCTCCAGCCGCCCGCATTGGAGAAATTCTTCAAATTCCCGTTGCACATAGCCCGGCAATTCCTTTCCCTGCTCTGCCATAAGCGCAGCGAATGCCGGGTAATACTCGTCAACGATCTGATAGAGAAGGGTTTGCTCGGGTCGGTGGCTCTGGTAACGACCAGTATCCCGATCCCGGCTGGCCGTCCTGGCCGCCACATGAGGCATGTTCCGCGTCCTTGCAATACTGTGTTTACATACAGTCTATCGCTTAGCGGAAAGTTCTTTTACCCTCAGCCGAAATGCCTGCCGTTGCTAGACATTGCCAGCCAGTGCCCGTCACTCCCACTCGATTGTAAACAAGCACACAAAACCCTTTAGTGACAACAATTTGCAAGAACTATCAGGCTCAGTGCCATGAAAAATACCATGACCAGATCATGAGGTTGAACACGGCTTGCGCCGGCAGCGTTCACGCTCCTGGTCGGCGATCTCGCCCGGCTGCAATGCTAGCTCAGCATCGGTCATGCGCTCCAGCACGTCGCGTAGGCGGATGGTGCAAGGAATGGGCGGCAGCTCGAACTCATAGCCGCCGGCGATCATTTCGGCCGCAATCTCCTCGGTGATGAAAAACGGCTCGTCGTCTTGGTTCGGCTTCTTCATGCCCTTTCCTCCTGGCGCTCATCCTGGCCGACAGCGGCCAGGGCATCGGCTTCCGTCAATGCGTCCTCCACGAACGCGCCGTGCTGCTTCGCTTCGGCCTGGCTGACCTCGGCCCATATCCGTTTCACCTGGGCCGCACTGTACCCGGCCAGCTCGGCGGTCTTGTTGATGCTGTAGCCGGACTTGCGCAGCGCGACAACTTGGGCGCGGCGCTTCGGATCAGCACGGCGGCCCTTGTACCGCCCGGCCTGGCGGGCCAACTCAATGCCTTGGCGCTGGCGTTCGCGCCTGTCCTCGTAGTCGTCGCGGGCCATCTGCAAGGCCAGGCGAAAAAGCATGATCTGCACGGCTTCCAGCACGATCTTGGCGACGCCCTGGGCCTCGGCCGCCAGGTCGGATAGATCGACCACGCCAGGGACGGCCAGGCGTGCGCCTTTGGCCTGTATCGAGGCCACCAGGCGCTCGGCCTCGGGCAAAGGTAGGCGGCTGATGCGGTCGATCTTCTCGGCAATGACCACCTCGCCGGGCTGTAGGTCGCCGATCATGCGCAGCAGCTCAGGCCGGTCGGCGCGTGCGCCGGATGCCTTCTCACGGTAGATGCCGGCGACGTAGTAGCCGGCGGCCTTCGCGGCCGTAGTGATCGCCTCTTGGCGTTCCAAGTCCTGCGCGTCGGTGCTGACGCGCAGATAGACCCGCGCCACCATCGGCGCGGCTACTGGCTTCGTCCTGCGCATACTTGCGGGCTCCTTTGGGCATACTCAAATGCACCCATCTTAAACTGGCAGGCCAATTTATCACATATCGATCTAAATGCGCCTAGCTCATTTTTACAGCTTAAATGAGCTATTGAGCACACTCCATATTTCGACTATTATTGAAACATGGAAACGATAAATGCTGTAGCCGCCCTGGCGGCCATCGCTCAAGAATCGCGCCTCGCGGTGTTCCGGCTTCTCGTCCAGGCCGGCCCCGCCGGCATGGCCGCCGGAAAAATCAGCGAAGCGGCCGGCATCCCGCCGTCTTCGCTATCCTTCCACCTGAAAGAGCTGGCACACGCCGGCATGGTCACGTCGCGGCAAGAAGGCCGATTTGTGATCTACGAGGCGAACTTTTCGACGGCCACTAACCTGGTGGCCTTTCTCACGGAAAACTGCTGCGGCGGCCAGGTGTGCAACCTGTCTTGCACCACGGAAGCCGGGAAGGTGTTGGCATGAGACTTCGCCATCTTTCCGACCCCGATTCTTTGCCCGCTTTGGACAAATCCTTTGCCATCGAGCGCCCGGCGCTCGGGCTGGCACCCGACGCCCCGCCGGTGCGTATCCTGCTGCTGTATGGCTCGCTGCGCGCCCGCTCGTTCTCACGGCTGGCCGTCGAGGAAGCGGCCCGGCTGCTGCAATTCTTTGGCGCAGAAACACGCATCTTCGACCCGTCCGATTTGCCGTTGCCCGATCAAGTGCAAAGCGACGATCACCCGGCCGTCAAGGAGCTGCGCGCCCTGTCCGAGTGGTCAGAGGGACAAGTCTGGTGCAGCCCGGAACGCCACGGTCAGATTACCAGTGTCATGAAGGCGCAGATTGACCATCTGCCGCTTGAAATGGCCGGCATCCGGCCGACCCAAGGCCGCACCCTGGCCGTGATGCAGGTATCCGGCGGCTCGCAGAGCTTCAACGCCGTGAACACCTTGCGTCTGCTCGGCCGCTGGATGCGAATGTTCACCATTCCGAACCAGTCGAGTATCGCCAAAGCGTTCCAAGAGTTCGACGCGGCGGGCCGCATGAAGCCCTCGCCGTACTACGACCGAATAGCCGATGTGATGGAAGAACTGGTGCGCTTCACGGCGCTGGTACGGCCGCACCGTGAAGCACTGACAGACCGCTATTCCGAACGGAAAGCGGCCGGCCACGTCATCGACGAGGCCACCGATCTTTCATCCATCGCCATTGCTCCCCAGCCACTACCAGAAAGCGAAACATCATGACCGAAAGAATCTATAACGTCCTCATCCTCTGCACCGGCAATTCGGCGCGCAGCATCATGGCCGAAGCTCTCATCAACACGATGGGGCAAGGGCGCTTCCGCGCCTACAGCGCCGGCAGTCACCCAACCGGCAAGGTCAATCCCTTCGCCGTCGAAAAGGTGGAGTCGGTGAATTACCCGACCGAGAATCTGCGCAGCAAGAGCTGGGACGAGTACGCCACGCCCGACGCACCGAAGATGGACTTCATCATCACCGTCTGCGACAACGCCGCCGGCGAAATGTGTCCGGTGTGGCCTGGTCAGCCGATCTCGGCGCATTGGGGATTTGAAGACCCGGCCGCCGTCGAAGGCACTGACGCCGAGAAGCGCCGGGCCTTCGAACAAACCTTCCGGCACATGATGAACCGCGTCCGCCTGTTCGTGAATCTGCCTCTCAAAATGCTTGACCAGACGGCCATCAAGCGCGAGCTGGCGAACATCGGCAAGACCGAGCAGGAAGCATGAGCGCCGGCGCACAGGCCATCGCCGCGAAGCCGCGCCAGGCCCCGATGAGCGGCTTCGAGCGTTACCTGACGCTGTGGGTGGCCCTGTGCATCGTCGCCGGTGTTGCGCTCGGCCAGGGCCTTCCTGACGTGTTCCAGGCCATAGGCCGCATGGAAGTGGCCCAGGTCAATTTGCCGGTGGGCCTGCTGATTTGGGTAATGATCGTCCCGATGCTGGTCAAGATCGACTTCGGGGCGCTGCACCAGGTCAAAGAGCATTGGCGCGGCATCGGCGTCACGCTGTTCGTGAATTGGGCCGTCAAGCCATTCTCGATGGCCCTGCTGGGGTGGCTGTTCATCCGACAAGTGTTCGCTCCGTTCCTGCCGGCCGATCAACTGGACAGCTACATCGCGGGCTTGATCTTGCTGGCCGCCGCGCCCTGCACGGCAATGGTGTTCGTGTGGAGCCGCCTTACCAACGGCGACCCGCTTTTCACGCTCTCGCAAGTGGCTCTGAACGACGCCATCATGATCGTGGCCTTCGCGCCCATCGTCGGCCTGCTGCTGGGCATGTCCTCGATCTCGGTGCCTTGGGACACGCTGCTGATTTCGGTCGTGCTCTACATCATCGTGCCGGTGATCCTGGCGCAGCTCTTGCGGCGGCATCTGCTCAAGCAAGGACAGGCCGCCTTTGAACGGGCCATGCAGAAGATCGGGCCGTGGTCGATGGCCGCGCTGCTGCTGACGTTGGTTCTACTGTTCGCCTTCCAGGGCGAGGCCATCATCCGGCAGCCGTTAGTGATCGCCATGCTAGCCGTGCCGATCTTGATTCAAGTGTTCTTCAATTCCGGGTTAGCCTACTGGCTGAACAAGCGGGCGGGGGAAAAGCACTCTGTCGCCTGTCCTTCGGCCCTGATCGGTGCCAGCAACTTCTTCGAGCTGGCCGTGGCGGCCGCCATCAGCTTGTTCGGTCTGCACTCCGGCGCTGCATTGGCAACCGTGGTCGGCGTCCTGGTCGAAGTGCCGGTGATGCTGCTGGTCGTGCGCGTGGTGAATCGCTCGAAGAGCTGGTACGAACGAGGTTGAACATGAGTAGGAAAAAACTGAGGAAATGATTGCAGATTGCCGCGCCGGCCGCTTCCTGGCGCATTCGATCACTGACCTGGAACACCTAGTATCCATGCTTGCTGAGGTCGCCCGATGACAGACCCAAAGAACCTAGAGAACAGGCTGCATGAGAAGGCCGACCCGGCCCGCGCCGTTTCCACTGGTCGGGTGCGCTACACACTGGCCGAACTACTGGCCGACGCGGAAGCATCCGGGGCTTACCCGCTGCCGCCGGAGGAACGCGAATGGATGGATGCGCCGTCTGTGGGTCGGGAATGGCCAAACAGTGAAGATTGAAAAAGGCGGCCAGTTCGAGTGGCCGCCCTTTCGTCATTAGCTGCACGCTTGGCGCAAGGCGTTCATTGCTTCTTGAAAATCAGCCTGTGTCGCCCGGCCCGTTTCAGCTTGGTAGTACACCACCATAAAAGCATTAGCGACGGCTTCGGCCAATGGCCCAAGGCTCCGCGCTTCCGCTTGGTTGATGTACTCCAAAGAAGAAAGAATAGCCGCTGCTTGATGCACTGCTTGCCCTGGTTCGATAATATGTTGTGTTGTCATAATTCACCTCTCCAGTAGGTGTTGATTGAAAGTGCCGGGCTGGTTGTGGCCAGCCCGGTGCGCCTACAGGTACAGCCCCGCCGCCTCCGCGAATGCTGACCGCTCATTCCTGCCGCCATTAACCTCAATACTTATCGGCTTAGTTTCGCTCTCTCTCATAGGGTCTGGCCGTGATACAAAAGCGGCTGTTTCTGTCTCTGCATCGACCTCGGTCGATTGATCACCCAGCGGCGAAATAAATACCTGGCTGACTTCTTCCCTTGGCGCTTCATCCAGGGCCGCCAATGCGGCCATGTATGTTGATGTCGTCATCGTGCTAACTCCTGACTTCGTTACTATCTGGGCCAGAATCGGCGCCCAAGCTATTGCCCTCGAACTGGCCAGATTGGCTTGCTTCTTTCGGCTCCATGCTTTCGCGTATCGAAGCAGCCAGTTTTCCGCCTGTGGTTTCGCTCACTCGCTCCTGGAATCCCTGCTTCACTTGAGAGCCGACACCCTTGGCTAACTCGGAGGCCGTGCCTGTGGCCAGCTTCGCGGCCTTGGCAAAGCCGCCACCGCTTGAGCTACTGCCGCTGTCACCAAAGCCAGCCGCTTGGGCGAATGGGCTACTGCCAGCAGTACCCGCTTCACCACCACCGTTTCCGCCACTGCTGACAACTGACCCCATGCTGGACATGTCACCGCCGGTTTCCATACTCGCTGATGCTTTCTGAAAAGCCGCTTGGAGTGCACTTGCACCTCCGGCTGCACCGGCTGCGGCACCCATAACCGCTTTACCTGCCAGGGCAGCGCCGCCAGTTGCCATACTGGCCGCCGTCACCGCCGCCCCAACTGCCGCACCCGCACCGAAGTTTCCAATTCCACCGGCTGCGCCAATACCACCACCAGACACAAGACCAGAAATCATCGGCGGAACTTTGTTGACCAAGAAAAGCAAGATGACCGATATAACCAACATCACGGCCAGTTCCTGGGATGCCATGTTCTCGCTGATTTGCGTGTAGTAGTGATTGATGAACTCTTTGCCAATCGCAACCAGAAGCACCATTGCCATAAGCTGTGCGGCCAGGCCCAGCACGGTCTTGTAGTAATTGATCGCCATGTCGGAAGTCCAACGACTTCCACCAAAGCCAAGGAAGAACACACCGGCATACAACAGAATCCAGGCTGATGCGAGCAACAGCAACAGGTTGACCGCAATCAACGCCAGGACAAACAAAACAGCCAGGGCCATTAGCTCCATGACCAGAGCAGTTGCCATCTGCCGCCATCCCAGCTCCGAGGTGGCCTGTACTGTGCGGTTGTATAACTCGAAACCAAGATCAAGGATGCTGGAGGGCCCAAGATTGCTATTGGAAAGTCCCCCCGCCTGCGCGCCCAGAGTTTGCAATGACTGAACAATCGTACCGGCGATATTCATGCCCTGGTTCGCATTCGTCAGCAACCACCAGAAAAAGCCGGTGAAGATCGTGAAGCGAACGAACTCCGCGAAGAACTCGCCAATGTCGGCCTTGCGCAAAGCCATCATGCCGAATGTCCAGACCATCGAAATCACAACCAGCGTCCAGAACAAACGCGATGCAGCGGACTCAATAGCTGGCCCCCATGTTGCGGCAGCATCATGAAAACGCTTGAGCACATCATTCATAACACCGCTGCTACTTAGCTCCTGCGCCATTGCAGGTTCAGCCAGCACCATTGTGGCGACCATCATCAAGCCACCTAGAGCAATTTTCTTTCTCATGGCGACCACCTCAATAATCATCTTTAGGGCTGGGCTTGAACTCCCACTGACGCATCTGCTTGGCCTTCTGGAATGCTCTGCATTCCTCGGTAAAGGCCTCTCGGTTCGCTTCGCTGCGCATTTCATTCAGTGCTGCCTGGAACGCATCGGGGGCACACGTCGCCGCATTTGGTTCGGGCATCCTTTCCTGTTCACATCCAGCCAACAACAGCAACGTAGCCGCGGTAGTAAAAAAGATTTTTTTCATCTCACCGCCTCCCTAGTAGTTGTCTGCCGGACTCGGGCGAAACGTCCAGGTACGCATTTGCTCGGCCCTGGCATCACCTCGCGCCTCGGCATCGAGTTCTGCTGCAATCCGGGCTGCCTCCGCGTTGTGTTGGGCGGTCAACATGGTGCGAATCTGCAAGAGCTGATTGGCCTGCTGGCTGGCGAGCTGGTTGGCGTAGCCGATGGCCTGTAGCTGGCCAGTTGCACCCTGGGCCGCGCCTTGCAGCCGCTCCAGGGTACGGGCGTCATCCTTCAAAGCCTTTTGCTGGTCGGCAACGGTCTGGAACAGGGCATCGTTGGCCTTCTTTTGCGACTCTGACGCCAGGCGGCGGTTCTCTTCCATCGCTGCCTTTTCGGCCGGCGTGCATCCGCCGCTGCCGTTGAAGCATGGCGAGCTGCGGTAATAGGCCACGTCCTGAAACTTGGCCAGGTAACGATCCAGGCTGCCTAGCTGGTTCTCGTAATAGGCCAGCGTGTTTTGCGCGGCAATCAGCCGGTTGATCGTAGTCTGCGCCTGATCCCAGATATACGCGGCTGGGGCCATCGTGTTCTGGAGCTGATTTTCGTACTGCTGCAACTGGGTCTGGTACTGCTCAATCTGCTTGAGCGTCTGCGCCACCGACTCGATGGCCGTCATGATGTTCTGGGCCAGGTTGCCGCCGTCGATGACGGGGATACCAGCTTGCACAGGGGCGGTGGTAGTGGTGATAAAGCCGGTTGCGAGTGCAACGGCTAGAGCGGTTTTTTTAGCCGCTAAAATTTTGGACTTCATGGTCGTACTCCGTCGATGAAAAGAAGGCATTGCCTTGACCAAGCGTTGTGCTTGTTCTCGGCAACGTTTCATCGAAGAGCTACGCCACTAGCTGATCGGTATTGCCCTTGGCGCTGAGGCCCGGACTTACAAACGTAAAACTACTCTGTTTTTTTATCGCTTTCGGACAAGCCAACTTCCCGGCCAATCTCTTCAAGCTCTAGCGGCTGTACTGCCGCCGTCAGTATTTCGCGTATTTCCGCGTCGGTGCTCCTATCGTTGAGCGCTGCTCGAACTTTCAACGCACGGTGCACCTCGGCGGGTAAATTCCTGATAAGCACATTTGCCATATCAATACCCTTTTGGTGTACCCGACAACCATGCTATCAAAGATATTAAAAATAGCAAGACCTATACTCTTGCAACCGGCGGTAGCCGATCAGCCCCGCAGGGCAGGATTCCCGTTGAGTGCCCCCGGCGCGAATAAGGGACAGTGAAGATAGATAACCGGCTTGCCGGTTAGCTAACTTCACCCATCCTGCCCGCATTTCACCCACTATTGAAAATCTAGCGCATATCGAACGTAAAGCGTTTTATCGTCAAACAAACACCGATTCTTGGCAACATAACCGTAATCGTCACCAAATCGGCCTGCAATCGACATAGTCGCTTCAAAATCGCTGCTCAATCGGCTTTAAATCGGAACCTAAAATGCCAACAATCGACACAAACCATTCGCCCCGATGGGGCGAGTTGGACGCCAAAAAAGAAGGGCATAACCCGCCCCTCAAGTGTCAATGAACACAAGAAATTTGCCTCCCCTCCCGTCATACCACTAAGGCGACGTATTGATACTTGAGGGGCAACCTTTCCTGATGTTGACACCTTCACGCAGGTTACTGGTTATGGGCGTCCAACACACACGGCTCATTCCTGCTTGGTAATAATAAGAATAATAATCTTCTTATTATTCTTACCGAACGAATGGGCACTGCTTAGCCATTTCACGTTTCGAGCCAAGGTTTCAGTACAGATAACTACAAGTGCACACAGCGGCCCTCCAGCACCGTTAGACGCAGATTCTGCTTCAGCTCATGGAATAAGGGACTCCGGGTTGTTTTCCCCTCTCACAAGGCGTTTCAGCGGCCACTGAAGCCGCCTTCTCTTCTTGGCGTTAAACCATCGGCCTATGGCCGATTGATAAAGCCCGCCAGGGCTTTATTGGCAAGGTCAGAACGCGCCCTCAAGGCGCGAGCTGCACCGCGCATGATGGATTATCTTTAGATAATCTTGGATGGATTTCCCAAACTGCCCGCAAAGCAGCGCACCGTCTGGGTTTTCCAAATTGGGACGGGGAACGTTACGACGGCAGAAGGGGAGCGTTACGACGGTAACAAGGGAACGTTACGACGGTAAACGGGTGCAGTTGCCGTGGGGCCAGGCCTCTTGATCTCCCATTTTCCCTTGGCGTATTCGTTCACTACCCAACCCACGGCGGCAAGTTCGGCCAGTGCCTTCCGGGCAGTCTGACGGCGTTTTTTCATAGCTTCGGCATTGGCTTCATCTGGCCAGACATAGCCGCAAAGCGTGTCCAGTTCCACGCGCCCGGATTTGCCGGGGTCGATCCAGCCGCATAGCCGTTGGTGCATCAGCCGTGCCGGATCAGTCTGTAGCACCCGCACTTCCGCCATGTCGATACGGGCATATGGACGATGCCCCAGGATCGCTTCGGCAATACGCGGATTCAGGGCAACCCATAGCCTGCCGTCCGTCTCGTCAAAAGCATGACTCATCAGGTGGAACGCGGCTTGCCGCCGTCCCTTCGTCACAAGGATGGTGACGTTCGACATGCGCAGCAGGCTGGCTTTGAGCGCCTTGATGTTGTCGCCGCTATCCGTCATGCCCGTTTCTGAGAGCAGTTTGGTCAGGCTCTCACGAACCACCAAGCCGTCTTGCTCAATGGCTTCGAAACGGGGTTCAAGGAATAGCCGTAGCTGTCGCCCCGTCTCACTGGTCGGTTCCGGGGTTAGCAAGATGCCGTTCGGGCCGCCAAGGGCCACGATGCCTTGCAAAAGACGCATATCATCGGCCCCGAGAGGTTCGAATCCGACGAAACGCATGGATTCGTCCTCGCCAAAGGTGTAGGTCACGTCCAGCTTGCAGCGTTTGCGATCGCCACGCTTGAGGCTGCGGAACAGGCCAGGTGCCAAACAGTGCGCGGGATCATGTCGGACGTGGGTCAGGTCATGCTTAGGCTTCTTCACGCTGTCTCCTTTTCACCTTGCACTGCCGCTCCAGTACAGCAGGCTTCAACACGCCGCCGTCGTGCCGTCTAAACCAGAGTTCTTGAAAAGGTGCGCCATAGTTGGCCTTGCTGACGCCAAAGCGGACAAAATACCCACGCTGACAATCATCGACCCCCAGTATCTCGGCCTCGCCTTGCGTCATGCCGGATAGGTACGATTGCCAACGGATGTTATCAACCAGTACGGACGATCCACGACTGGCCTGCTGTTGATCGCCCGACCCCATCATGGCTGCGCTTTTACTCGCGTGGTGCAGAAACACAATGGAGCAGCCTGTATCAGCGGCTATGGCCTCCATGTGCCCAACAACCTGCGCCATCGGCCCGCTAGCGTTCTCCTCCTCAATGTGGAAGCGCCGCAAAGTGTCCAAGATCATCAAGCGACGACCTTCAGCGGCTCGTTTGAGAGCATCGAACCAGCTAGCAGCCATGATGTTTGGGCATTTACCGATCAAGGGTTCAATGAGCAAACCATCAGCCACGGCTTGCCGTTCCGCTGCGCTGAGGTGTGCCCCAAGGGCGTGCAGACGATGGTGAATAGCGGCCGGTGGATCTTCAGCAGGCAGATAGACCACTTGCCCGGTGGGAAACTCGCCTATTTCAAGTAAATCAGGCCCGCCTGCAATCTGTGCAGCCAATTGAAGGGCCAACATGGATTTACCAGCCCCACCAGGCGACACAAGAGCACCAACAGTGCCAGCAACCATATTAGGCAGAACATAATCAATGGGTGGCGGCAATTCCGTGAAAGCCGCCATAAGATCAAGAGCCATATAACTAGCCCTCTATAGGGCCAGGTCGCGCAGCTTGATCACCCGATGATTTACGTGCCTCAATCCACTCTTCGACCTCTGACAAATCCCAGGCGACATTTCTACTGGTTAACGCGATACGGCGTGGAAAATCCCCTCGCTGCTCCAGGTTATAAATTGTTCGTGTCGAAAGCGGGATCATCTCCAGGAGCTTCTTCCTGTTGATGAGGGTCTTTATATTTTGCATGGGTCAATACCTCTCAAATGAATAGTTGCTATTCATCGAGTAGCTGCGCGAAGCAGCTAATCGGTAATTGACCTGCCCGATGCCAATGGCGGCCTTATTTATAAATTCACGGCATCAACTTCAATGCTATCAAAGATAGCAAAAACATCAACCCTTACTGCCTCCCGAAGTCCACTCATCAATCATATCGGCCCAATCCTGCAACATCGCCGCCCGCTGCTCGCGGTACTCAGCCTTGTTGTAGACAGCCCTCACGCCCTTCTGCTCGTGCGCCAGGCACTTCTCGATCCAGTCGGTGTTGTAGCCGGCCTCATGCAACAGCGTGCTGGCTGTGCGCCGCAAATCATGCGGTCCGAACTTGGTAAGTGACTTCCCATCTTTCTGCGCCGCCTTGTAAGTCAGCGTCAGCACCTGGTTAAGTGTGGCAGCGCTCATCGGCGCATCCGAGTCGTACCGTGATGGCAAAACGAAGTCGGAACCACCGGCAAAGGTTTTCATGGCAATGAAAATATCCAGAGCCTGCTGGGACAGAAATACCAGGTGCGGGTTACGGCGTTTCATCCGCTCCTTTGGAATCGTCCACAACGCTTCGCTGAAATTGATCTCGCTCCAGGTCGCATTGGTCAGCTCGCTCTTGCGCACCATCGTCAGCAATAACAGCTTGGCCGCCGCACGGTTTGTTGGGCTTGTGCCCACTCGCTCCATGTACTGGTACATCAGCCCAATTTCTTCTGGCGTCAACGCTCGGTCACGTGGCTCGAATCGAGCGATGCTTGTTGGGCGCACCAGTTCTGCCGGGTTTTCGACCTTCTGCCCACGCTCGATGGCCCAGCGAAATACCTGCAACACGATTTCACGCACATGAACGGCGGTGGCCGGTGCGCCTCGCTCAACAATGGCATCAGCCAGCGCCCGCAAGTCTTCGTGGGTGATCTCCACCAGCTTCTGATTGCTGAATTTCGGCTTCAGCTCACGCTCATAAACCGAGCGGCGCATATCGCGGGTGGAGTCGGCCATCTGGTAGCCACGCAGCCACTTCTCCGCCCAGGCACCGAACGTCTCTGCATCTTTCACCCGCGCCTTGTCTCGGGCTTTCTCCTTGGCCGGCGACTTGCCCGCCGCAACCATCTTCTTGGCGTCACCCAACAGCTCGCGGGCTTCGGCCAGGGTGATGCCACCGACACCATAACGCCCAAAGGTGATGGTCTCCTGCCGACCGTTGATTGAGTAGTTGTAACGGAACGAGATGGAGCCGGCTGGAGTCACTGCCACATAGAGACCTTCCCGGTCATTCACTTTGTAGAGTTTGTCCCTGGGCTTGAGATTGCGCAGCTTGGTATCGGTCAGCATGTACCTTGTCCTTCTTCGTCTCCGATACCATGCTGAAAAAATCTCGAATTTATCGTATTTTTTCTTACGAAACAGTAACTTATAGAATATTAATACCATGAACACACAAAAGAACGCAGCATGGTATCGGCATCAATCATGGCATCGCCAAACCATAATACCAGCTTTAATGCCATGCTCAAACGGTGCTTGGCGCTTCCTCCCGTTGCCAGATCGTGCCAAACACAAACAAAAAAAAGCCCGCAATTACGCGGGCTTAGCGGCATTTCATGCCATCAGGTGCCTGGCTGTGCCAGACGCGGAATCATTCCCACTCGATCGTCGCCGGTGGCTTGCCGCTGATGTCGTAGACCACGCGCGAGATGCCGCGCAGTTCGTTGATGATGCGGTTCGAGACCGTACCGAGGAATTCGTAGGGTAGATGGGCCCAGTGCGCGGTCATGAAGTCGATCGTCTCGACCGCGCGCAGGGCGATCACCCATTCGTAGGCGCGCGCGTCGCCGACCACGCCGACCGATTTCACCGGCAGGAACACGGCGAACGCCTGGCTGGTCTTGTCGTAGAGGTCGGCCTTGCGCAGTTCCTCGATGAAGATCGCGTCGGCGCGGGCGAGCAACTCGGCGTATTCGGGTTTGACTTCGCCGAGGATGCGCACGCCGAGGCCCGGGCCCGGGAACGGATGCCGATAGACCATCGCACGCGGCAGGCCGAGCTCGACGCCGAGCCGGCGCACTTCGTCCTTGAACAGTTCGCGCAGCGGCTCGACCAGGCCGAGTTTCATGTGCGCCGGCAGGCCACCGACGTTGTGGTGGCTCTTGATCACGTGCGCCTTGCCGGTGCCGCTGCCGGCCGATTCGATCACGTCGGGATAGATCGTACCCTGGGCCAGCCAGCGCGCATTGGCCAGTTTCGAGGATTCCTCGTCGAAGATCTCGATGAACAGCTTGCCGATGATCTTGCGCTTGGCTTCCGGGTCGGCGACGCCCTTCAGCGCCTCGAAATAGCGCTGCGAGGCATTCACGCGGATGACCTTGACGCCCATGTGTTCGGCGAACATGGCCATGACCTGGTCGCCCTCCTGCCAGCGCAGCAGGCCGGTGTCGACGAACACGCAGGTCAGCTGCTCGCCGATCGCACGATGCAGGAGTGCCGCGACGACCGATGAATCGACGCCGCCGGAGAGGCCGAGGATGACCTCGTCGCTGCCGACCTTCTCGCGCACGCGCGCAATCTGGTCGTCGATGATGTTGGCCGCCGTCCACAGCGTGCGGCAGCCGCAGATTTCGGCGACGAAACGGCGCAGCAGGGTTTCGCCCTGGCGCGTGTGGGTGACTTCGGGATGGAATTGCACGCCGTACCAGCGCTTGGCCTCGTTGGCCATTGCCGCGACCGGAATGCGGTCGGTGCGCGCGGTGACGACGAAGCCGGGTGGTGCCGTGGCGACGTGGTCGCCGTGGCTCATCCAGACGTTGAGCCGCGGCGGCTTTCCCGGATGATCGTTGAGGCCATGCAGCAGTTCGTCGCGAGCGACGACCTCGACCTCGGCGTGGCCGAATTCGCGCGCATCGGCCGCTTCGGTCGACCCACCGAGCTGGGCGGCCAGGGTCTGCATGCCGTAGCAGATGCCGAGGATCGGCAGGCCCGAATCGAACACTTCCTGCGGCGCCCGCGGCGCGCCATGCACGGTGGTCGACTCCGGCCCGCCGGAGAGCACGATGCCCTTCGCGCCATAGGCCGCGATCTCGGCCGGATCATGGTCCCAGGCCCAGATCTCGCAATACACGCCGATTTCACGGATGCGCCGCGCGATCAGCTGCGTGTACTGCGCGCCGAAATCGAGGATCAGGATCTTGTCGTCGTGAAGCCGGGAATGGGGAATGGGGAATGGGGAATGGTCAGAGCCATCTGCCTCGCGCCCACCTTCGACACCATGCATTGCACTCGCCTCTTTCAGAACGGCCACGGCCACTGGAGCTTTACGACTCCCTGTTCCCCACTTGAGCCGGGAGTTGAGAATGGAGAATCGGGAAACGGAAGGATGCAGTTCCTGCGGCGTTTCGCTTTCGATAGGTCTGCGTACCCTCATCCGCCCTGCGGGCACCTTCTCCCGAGGGGAGAAGGAAAAGCGATTCCCTATTCTCTATTCCCGATTCCCGGCTCCTAACTCAACTGATAATTCGGCGCTTCCTTGACGATCTGGATGTCGTGCGGGTGGGCTTCGCGGACGCCGGCGCTGGTGACGCGGACGAACTGCGGGCGCGTGCGCATCTGTTCGATCGTCGCGCAGCCGCAATAGCCCATCGAGGCGCGCAGGCCGCCGATCAGCTGATGGATGATGCTGCGCAGCGGGCCGCGGTACGGCACGCGCCCCTCGATGCCTTCCGGCACGAGCTTCTCGGGATCCGAGGCATCCTGGAAGTAGCGGTCGCTCGAGCCTTTCTCCATCGCACCCATCGAACCCATGCCGCGGTAGCTTTTGTAGGAGCGGCCCTGGAACAGTTCGACCTCGCCCGGAGACTCCTCGGTGCCGGCGAACATGCTGCCGAGCATCACCGTCGATGCGCCGGCCGCGATCGCCTTGGCCAGGTCGCCCGAGTAGCGGATGCCGCCGTCGGCGATCAGCGGAATCTCGTCCTTCAGCGCATTCGCGACGAGGTCGATCGCGGTGATCTGCGGCACGCCGACGCCGGTGACGATGCGGGTCGTGCAGATCGAACCTGGGCCGACGCCGACCTTGACCGCGTCGGCTCCGGCGTCGCGCAGGGCCAGCGCGGCATCGGCGGTGACGATGTTGCCGCCGACGACCTGGGTGTTCGGGAAGTTCTTCTTGACCCAGGCGACGCGATCGATGACCGACTGCGCGTGGCCGTGCGCGGTGTCGACGATGATCACGTCGACGCCGGCTTCGACCAGGGCGGCGACGCGACGCTCGGTGTCGCCGCCGACGCCGACTGCGGCGCCGACGCGCAGACGTTCGTGGGCATCCTTGGCCGCGTGCGGATTGTCGCGCGCCTTCTGGATGTCCTTGACCGTGATCAGGCCGCGCAACTGGAAGGCGTCGTTGACGACGAGCACCTTCTCGATGCGGTACTTGTGCAGCAGGGCCAGCACTTCGTCCTCGCTGGCGCCTTCCTTGACCGTGATCAGGCGGTCCTTGCGGGTCATGATGTTCTTGACCGGATCGTCGTGCTTCTTCTCGAAGCGCATGTCGCGGCTGGTGACGATGCCGACCAGCTCTTCGCGGTCGACCACCGGCACGCCCGAGATGCCGTGATCGCGGGTGATGCGCATGACTTCGCGGATCGTCGTGTCGGGGCGGACAGTCAGCGGATCGCGGATCACGCCGGCCTCGAATTTCTTGACCAGGCGCACTTCGGCGGCCTGCTGGTCGAGGCTCATGTTCTTGTGGATGATGCCGATGCCGCCGCACTGGGCCATGACGATGGCGAGCCGGGCTTCGGTCACCGTATCCATCGCGGCGGAGATGATCGGCACATTGACGTTGAGCCCGCGCGTCAGCCGCGTCGAGGTATCGACATCGCGCGGCAGGACGACGGAATGACCGGGGACGAGGTAGACGTCATCGAACGTCAGGGCTTCGGCGAGTAGACGCATGGGCGAGCGGGGCGGCGGGACGATCCGCCATTCTATCGTTTCCGGGCCCTGCCCCGCCATTCCCGGCAGTCCAGCGCCGCTCAAGCGAAGACCTGATTGGTCTCAACGCTCAGCCAAACGGTGACCGTTCGCCCTGAGCGCAGGCCCGTAGGGCCGGAGTCGAAGGGTCGCCCTGGTCGGTGCTTCGACTTCGCTTGCTGGCGCAAGCTACGCTCAGCACGAACGGTTGTCGGTGGCTGAATTTCAGGGCTGATCAGGTCAGTGCGGATCCCGCCCGGATTTCGATCAGTGAACCTGATTAGCCTCAACGCTCAGCCAAACGATGACCGTTCGCCCTGAGCGTAGGCCCGTAGGGCCGGAGTCGAAGGGTCGCCCTGGTCGGTGCTTCGACTTCGCTTGCTGGCGCAAGCTACGCTCAGCACGAACGGTTGTCGGTGGCTGAATTTCAGGGCTGATCAGGTCAGTGCGGATCCCGCCCGGATTTCGATCGGTGAACCTGATTAGCCTCAACGCTCAGCCAATCGATGACCGTTCGCCCTGAGCGTAGGCCCTTGGGCCCGGAGTCGAAGGCTTGCCCGGGTCGGTGCTTCGACTTCGCTTGCTGCCGCAAGCTACGCTCAGCACGAACGCTTGTCGGTGGCCGAGTGTAAGGGCTAATCGGGATCGAAGAAGGTTTCGGCCGCCTCGAGCGTGTTTTCCATCAGCGTGGCCACGGTCATCGGGCCGACGCCACCCGGCACCGGGGTGATCCAGGCGGCGCGTTCGGCAGCCGCGGCGAACTCGACGTCGCCGGTCAGGCTGCCGTCCTCGCGCCGGTTGATGCCGACGTCGATGACGATCGCACCGGGCTTGATCCAATCGCCCCTGACCAGGTCCGGGCGGCCCACCGCGACGACGAGGATGTCGGCGGCGGCGACGAAATCGGCCAGCCCGACCGTGAAGCGGTGGCAAACCGTGGTCGTGCAACCGGCCAGCAGCAGTTCGAGCATGAGCGGCCGGCCGACATGGTTGGATACGCCGACGACCACCGCATGCTTGCCGCGCACCGGCAGGTCGGTGTGCGCGAGCAGGGTCATCACGCCTTTCGAGGTGCACGGACGCAGGCCGCGCTGGCGCAGGACCAGGCGGCCGACATTCTCGGCCTGGAAGCCGTCGACGTCCTTGCGCGGATCGATGCGGTTGATCAGCGCATTGGCATCGACATGCTCGGGCAAGGGCAACTGCACGAGGATGCCGTGCACGGCCGGATCGGCGTTGAGGCGCTCGACCAGCGCGAACAACTCGGCTTCGGGCGTGTCTCCGGGCAGGTCGAAGGCCATCGACGAGAATCCGACGCGCACGCAGGCACGCCGCTTGTTGCGCACGTAGACCGCCGAGGCCGGTTCGTCGCCGACCAGGATCACGGCGAGACCGGGTTGGCTCTTGCCCGCTTCGATGCGATCGCGCACGCGCGCGGCAAGGCGATCGAGCAGTTCGTCGGCAATGCGTTTGCCGTCCAGCAGACGTGCGCCCATCGGGACTCCCGGAGAAGACCGCGCATTATCCATGTCCGGCCAAGGACGCTCAAACGGGATGCTAGGATTGCCCGCAAACGAGCGGAGCAGTTCCATGAGCGACATCACCACCGAACTCGAGGCATCGGCGTTCCGCCGGCTGCTCGAACACCTCCGCCAGCGCGCGGACGTGCAGAACATCGACCTGATGATCCTGGCCGGCTTCTGTCGCAACTGCCTGGCCGACTGGTATCGAGAAGCGGGCGAACAACGGGGCCTCGACATCAGCAAGGACGAGGCGCGCGAACGCATCTACGGCGAGCCGTTCGCCGACTGGAAGGCGCGCCACCAGCGCGAAGCCACCGCCGAACAGCTCGAGGCCTTCGCCGCCGCGCAACGCGCGCATCCGCCGAAGGGCTGAACCGGATCAGCGCGGCGCGGTGCGGCTGCGCATCGATGCGCGCAGGCTGAGCCAGGCGCCGGCCAGCAGCAGGACCACGGCCAGGCCCTGGCTCCAGTGCGCCTCGACCCGGCCGCTGCACAGCAACAGCAGGGTCGAAAGCAAGGGCGCCGCATACGAGAGCGTGCCGAGCAGGGCGAGGTCGCCGTGCTTGGTACCGCGGTCCCAGAGCCGGAACGCCACGCCGACCGGGCCGAGTCCCATCAGGGCCAGGACCAGCCATTGCCGGGGTGCCGGCATCACCGTGTCCTCGAGAAGCAGGTGGCAAAGCCCGGCAATGAGCGCCACCGCCAGGCAAACGCCACCGATCGCGCTGCTCGGCACGGCCTGAAAGCGCCGATTGAGGACCGAGTAGCTCGACCACGTCAGTGCCGCGCCGAGCGCAGCCAGATAGCCCGGCAGATTCGCGGCCTCGATGCGCGGTCCTTCGCCGCGCGTGAGCATGAACACCACGCCGATCAGGCCGAGCAGGGTTCCGCCCAGTTGCGCGGGCAGCAGGCGCGCACCAGGCAGGAACGCGGCAAAGACCACGATCAGCAGCGGCCACAGGTAGTTGATCAGGTTGACCTCGATCGCCGGCGCATGGCGGAACGCGATGAAGTACAGGGCGTGGTAGCCGAACAGCGCGGCAACGGCGAGTCCGAATGCCGGCCACGGCTGGCGCAGGGCCGCGAGGCGCCCGCCACCGGCGACCGGGATGCACAGCGCGCTGGCGCCGCCGATGGCAAAGCTGAGGGCCAGCACCTCGAAGGCCGGCAGCGCGGCCGTGGCGACGGTCAGCAGGGCCAGCGAGGACCACAGCAGGATCGCGAAGATGCCACTCCAGGTGGCCGCACGCGCCGAGACCGACTCACTCACGACAATGGATTTCGCAGGCGAATCGCACTCGCTCCGAAACCGGGCAAGTCTCCATGCCTGCGCGCCGCGGTTGTCGAGCGTGCAGGCACGGACCGGCTGCGAGGCAAGACCGGACAACGGCGCCAAATCTGCGAAAATGGCCGATCACTTCAAGCACACATCGTTCCCATGCCCTATACCCCGATCGTCGCGACCCTTGGTTACGTGCTTTCCGAGGACCGCTCACAGGTATTGCTCGTGCATCGAAATGCCCGCGCCAACGACCAGCACCTCGGCAAATACAACGGCCTGGGCGGAAAGATGGATCCCGACGAAGACGTTGTGACCTGCATGCGTCGCGAAATCCTTGAAGAAGCCGGCATCGAGTGCACCCGGATGAGCCTGCGCGGCACGATCAGCTGGCCCGGCTTCGGCAAGCAGGGCGAGGACTGGCTCGGCTTCGTATTCCTGATCGAACGCTACAACGGCACGCCGCCCGATAGCAACGAGGAAGGCCGCCTCGAATGGGTCGCCCTCGATCGCATCCTCGATCTGCCGCTATGGGAGGGCGACCGCCACTTCCTGCCACTGGTGTTCGATGCCGATCCGCGCACTTTCCACGGCGTCATGCCCTATCGCGACGGCCAGATGCAGTCGTGGAGCTACTCGCGGATCTGATCCGGCATCGCCTCGTGGCCAGGCTCAGCCTCGGCGCGTGCGCGCACCGGTCTGCGGATCGGGCTCATCCTGTTTCGGCGGCGCAGCATCAGATGGCCTTTCGGCAGGCTTTTCGTCCGCTGCGGCCGGCGCGGGTGGCGCAGGCACTGGCTCCGGCGCAGCAGAGGCCTGGTCGGGCGCCGCCACGTTGCCTGCCATAGCTGCCTGCCCACTATCACCGGCGGAATCGGCGTCGGGGTTCGCCGGCGCCGTGCCGGGTGCGCCTGGCGCAGGTCCCGACGCAGGCTCCGCAGTCGCCGGCGTGCCGCTGGCAGGATTCCCCTGCTGCCTGGCGGACTCCTTCGCAGACTCCCTGCTGATCAAGGCGATGACCGGTTTCTCCCAGCTGCCGGTGACCCGGTAGCGCGAACGTGCCGCGTGATTGAGCTTCTTGCCGATCAGGGTCTGTACGACGATGCCCGCCGCGGCACCGACCGGGCCGCCGGCAAGCGCGCCGACGACCGGCAAGGCCACGCCGGCCCGTGGCACGACGACCATCTCCTGGTCGTAGTCCTTGTCGCGCAATCCGGTCCGCCCGCTGATCGTGATGTCAGCCGCCGGACTGGCGATGACCAGGTCATGGGTAGTCGCGTTGCCGTCGGCGAGGACGAACGAGCCCTTGATCGAGTTGAAGCTCATGCCGGACTTGAACAGGTCGCTGAAATCGAGCGACAGTCGGCGCGGGATCTCGCGCAGCGATAGCAGGCCGAACAGTCGGCCGCTGGCGCCGGGATCGACGTCGAGGATGCGTCCGTTCTCGACGCCGATATCGAGCGTGCCGTTGGTGTTGGCGAGGGCGAATGCGGTCGGTGCGCCGGGCCACGTGGCATCGATGCGGGCGAAGGTCTGGCCGCCTTCGATGATGCCCTCGTAGCCGAAAGTGTCGAGCATGCTGCCGAGGCTCTTGGCGGTCATGTCGATGACCAGGTGCGAACGGTTCTCGCCAGCCGGCCCTTCCCAGTCGCCGGTCGCCCGCATGTCGAGGTTGGCCGATTTCGATTCGAGCAGGTCGATGCGCATGCCGTTCGCGGTCGGATAGGACTCCAGCCGCGTGTCGCCGAAATTCGAAGTGCCGAACTGCAGTTCACCGACCCACAAGTGCAGCGGTGGCAAAGTCGCCGGGGCGACGCCAGAGAGCGGCGCCGGCGCGCCTTCGTCGCCAGCCGGCAGGTCGGGCCAGCGCACGTGCTTCATCTGCGCGGTAATTCCGCGCCGGTTGAGGTCGACGGTCGAGACGCTCAGTTCGCCTTCGAGCGCCTCGCCGCGCACGCGGATCGAGGTGGCCTCCTTTTGCGGTTCCAGATCGATGTGCAGGCCGGGAAATGAGCGGCCGGCCATGCGCAGGTCGTCGACATCGATGGCCATGCCATTGAGGAAATCGCCTCCGGTGCCGCCAGCGGTGAACAGCGCGATCCAGCCATCCGCATCGACGGTCGCGGGATGCCCGGCAACGAACACGCCCTTTTCGGGTGGCGGTTCGGTGGCGCTGCCCGGGCCGAGATCGAGGCGCGCCGCCAGCGGGCTGGCTGGCCCCGGCAGGCGGCCGTGCACGCGCACGACATCGCCGAGCGAGGCCGTGAACGGCTGGCCGAGTGGCGGCATCTGCAGCTCCAGCGAAAACGGCATCTTCGTGGCTGCGGCCTTCGCGAGCGGCGCCGGCAGGTTTATCGCCACCCCTTCGAGATCGCTTGCGAGGCGCAACCGCTTGCGCTCGCTGGCGGCCCCCTGTTCCGCCCCGATCGCGAGGTCGACGTGCCAGTTGGCCTGCCCCGGGAAATACGGCATGGCCGGCGCGAGGTCGCTGGCGCGCGCGAACACGACACTCGCCGGCAATATGCCGTCGAGGCGAGCCTCGAAGGCATTGTCCGGATCGGATGCCGAACTGCCGATGGCAATGCCGAGGCTGACCGGCTGATCTTCATAGCGGGCGGCCAGCGGCTCGGCGAGCACGCCGGTGCGGTCGAAGCGCACGAGGCCGCTGGCCTGCTTGAAGTGCAGATCCCAGGTCGACTCGTCGAGATCCGCGTCGTCCAGTTCGACGCGCCCCTGCAACGTGGTGTTTTCGCTGGCCTTGAGCGGCGCCGAGATATCGACATGGACACGACCGCGGCCGCCGATGCCGAGGCCGGCCAGGTACGCGGCATGGTGGGTGCCGATCGGGGTCGCGCGCAGGTAACTCAACAGGTCGGCTCCGCGCGCCTTGCCATCGATCGCCAGCTCCAGCACCGGTTCGTGAAAGTCGGCGATGGTCGCCTCGACGTTGTCGACCGCAACGCCCATCGAGCGGCCGCTGCTGGCATGCGCCTGCATGCCGTTGTTGATGAAGCGGGCGACCACGTCGAGCTTGTCGCCGCTCGGCCAGTCGCGCAGGTAGGCCAGTTCGAGGTCGTGCAGGTCGGCGCGCGCCTCGAAGCGGCCGGTGTCGTCATTGAAGGGCCAGTTGTCGAGATCGCCGCGGACCAGCGCGCGACCGCGGGTCACGCTGCCGGCGACCAGGGAACGATCGAGCCAGTCGACTGCATGGGGCGGCATCGTGTTGACGGTCCAGAACAGCTTGGCGGCCTCGACATCGCCGCGCGTCACGAGTGCGGAAAGATCGAGCAGCGGTCGCGAACCGTCGCCCTGCACGTCCATTCCGCCACGCAGGTCGACCGCATAGTTGGCCGCCTCCACCGAAACCTGTGCCGTTTGCACGCGCCATCCGTCGCCATCGCGCCAGGCCAGCACGTCGCCGCCGAACGCGGTCCAGTCGAAGGGCTTGCGGAATACCTTTGGATAGCGTGCCTGGGTTGCCTGTCGCGGAATCGCCATGAGCAGGGCGCCGGCATCGCCGGTCAGGCGAAAATCGAGCGGTTCGATGCCGGGGATGGCGCCGGCGTCGCGGCAGCCGAACGCCGATACCAGCGCGTCGACATCGAAGTCGTCCGCCGCGTCCCAGCGCAGTTCGATGGCGCTCAGGGTGCCACGCGGATTGGCCAGGTACAGCCAGTGGCGCAGTGCGTCGGGGACGGCCGTCGAGAGCATGCCGAGGCTGCCGAGGGCCGAGAAATCGAGGGCATTCCCGGCCGCCTGGTAGCGTGCGTCCGGCCCGTCCATGCGCTGGATGGTGAATCGCGCCGGCGCGCTGGCGACGCCCTGGCGGGTCGAGGTGGCGTCGGCGACATCGAGCGTCCAGCCCTGCCCGACCCGCTGCCAGTGGGCGGTCATGCCGAGCTCGTCGAATGCGCTGCGCGGGATCACCGCGACCTGGTCGTCCACCCGCACCTCGCTGGTCGCCTCGAGCACGGTTGCCGAGAGTGCGAGCCGGGTCCAGATGTCTTCGATCCGGCCTTTGTGCCAGTTGCTCCAGATGCCGATGTCGCCGTTGCTCGAGACGATCCGGGTCCCGCCGATCGAATGGCCGGCCGCGAGCTCGGCCAGATCGAGATTGCGACCACCGACGTACAATTGCCCCGAGCGTTCGGCGGTGTCCACGTCGGCGACCAGGGTCAGCGGCGATGCACCGGCATTCTTGCTGCCGACCTGGCCGAGGATGCGGGTGATGTTGCCGAGATTGACGACGCGCAATTCCGGCACGCGCAGATCGAGCTTGAGATCGCGCTGCTCGTCGACCACCGAAAGCTTCAGGTCGACCAGGACAACCGCGCCGAGCGCGCCCATCGAACCGCCCGTGCTGCTGCTCGCATCGATACCGCGCAGATGCCATTCGCCCTGCGCGCCGCGGACCAGGCTGAGGTCCAGTCCGACCAGGCGAAATTCGTTCCAGGCCCGATTGCGCTGGAATGCCGCATACAGGTTCAAGGCCAGCTCGGCGCGCGGCAACAGCAACGCGGATCCGCCGCCTGCGCCGGCTTCGATGCGCAGGTCGTCGAACACGAGGCGCGGCCCGGCCCGCGTCCACAGGCTGCCGACGTGGCCGATGCTGACCGGGCGCCCGAGCCGCTGCGACAGCCAGCCTTCGATGCGTTGCGGATTGTCGGCCAGCCACGGCAGGGCGAGCTGGGCGAAGCCGACCAGCACGGCCGCCGTGATGATCAGGGTAACGACCGCCGCCTGCAGGAAGAATCGCAGCTTGCGCAGACGCCGGCGAAACACGGTCATCGGGCCGGACCGATGCGCGTCGGGCACGCCAGGCCGGTTCCCGGCAGCGGCACGCTTCGAGCTCCGTGCCGATGGATCAGATCCCGGCTAGAGCAGCACCACATCGAACTGCTCCTGCGAATAGTGCTCTTCGGGCTGGAAACGGATCGTCTTGCCGATGAATTCCTCGAGTTCGGCAACTGCGGTGGAGTCTTCGTCGAGGATGCGTGCCACGACTTCCGGCGTCGCCAGCACCAGCAGCTTTTCGGCGTCGAACTGGCGCACCGCGCGCGTGATTTCTCGGAAGATCTCGTAGGTCACCGTTTCGGCGGTCTTGATCGTGCCGCGCCCGCTGCAGGCCGGACACGGCTCGCAGAGCTGGCGCTCGAGGCTCTCGGTGGTGCGCTTGCGCGTCATTTCGACCAGGCCCAGCGGCGACATGTCGTAGACCGTGGTCTTGGCATGATCGCGGGCCAGCGATTTCTCGAGCTGGCGGATCACCTGGCGCTTGTGCTCCTCGTCGGTCATGTCGATGAAGTCGATGATGATGATGCCGCCGAGATTGCGCAGGCGCAGATGACGCGCCGCTGACTGCGCGGCTTCGAGGTTGGTCCGGTAGACCGTCTCCTCCAGGTTGCGCGTACCGAGGAAACTGCCGGTGTTGACGTCGATCGTGGTCATCGCCTCGGTCTGGTCGACGATCAGGTAGCCGCCGGACTTCAGCGGCACGTCCTTGCGCAGGGCCCGCTGGATTTCGTCTTCGATGCCGTACAGATCGAAGACCGGGCGCTCGCCCGGATAGTGCTCGATGCGATCGGCCAGATCGGGCATGAACTGGCTGGTGAATTCGACCGCCTTTTCGAAGGTTTCACGCGAGTCGACCCGGACCTTCTCGATCGATGGCCGCATCAGGTCGCGCAGCGCGCGCAAGGCCAACGGCAGGTCTTCGTAGACGCGCGTGCCGACGCGTGCCGCGGCCATTCGTTCGAGCAGGGAATGCCAGAGCTTGCCGAGATAGTCGATGTCTTCGGCGAGAGCCTCGCGGGTCTGCCCTTCGGCATTGGTCCGCACGATGTAGCCGAGCGGATTCTCGCCGATCGATTCGGCGAGGATTTCCTTCAGTCGCATGCGCTCGGTTTCGTCCTCGATGCGCACCGAAACGCCGAGCACGGTGCTGTAGGGCAACAGGACCAGATAGCGCGAAGGAATCGAAAGATGCGTGGTCAGTCGCGCACCCTTGGTGCCGATCGGGTCCTTGACCACCTGGACCACGATTTCCTGGCCATCGCGCAGCAATTCGTTGATCGGCGGCGTTGGCGACGGCGTGCTCTCGCCGTTTTCACCGAGCAGGGTCGAATGCGGGCGGATGATGTCGGAGGCATGCAGGAACGCGGCGCGATCGAGTCCGATCTCGACGAAGGCCGCCTGCATGCCGGGCATGACCCGGCTGACCTTGCCCTTGTAGACGTTACCGACATAGCCGCGACGGCTCGCGCGCTCGATATGCACTTCCTGCAGCATGCCGTTCTCGACCAGCGCGACGCGGGTCTCGCGCGGAGTCACGTTTATCAGAATTTCTTCGGTCACGACAAGAACTTGTAGGCAGGAGTTGAAGCGATTTATAGCTGGCGGGACCGCGTCTGTCGAATGCCGAAAGCGCGGTGGGTGCGGGTTCAGGGCGGCGGCGAACCCGCATTGGACATCCATTTTCGCTGAAATCGGTGCAGCAATTGTGAAGTTTCGTGCAAGGGCAGGCCCATGACCCCGGAATAGCTGCCGCTGAGGTGGCTGACGAAAGCCGCCGCACGGCCCTGTATCGCGTAGGCGCCGGCCTTGCCGAACGGCTCGCCGGTGGCCACGTAGGCCTCGATCTGGCCCGGCTCGAAGGCGGCGAAGCTGACTTCGGATATCGAAACGGCGTGATCCTCGGCCGCCGCGCCGACGCACCAGACGACGCTGATGACGCGATGGGTGCGGCCGCCAAGGCGGGCCAGCATGGCTGCGGCATCGGCGGCGTCGCGCGGCTTGCCGAAAACCTCGCCATCGAGCACCACCTCGGTATCGGCAGCGATCACGAGGGCGCCCGGCACCGCGACCACCTGGATCAAGCCGGCCCCGGCCTTTTCGCGCGCGACCCGGTTCACGTACTCGACGTCGGGCTCGCCCTCGGCACGGACTTCGTCGATCTCGACGTCGAGCACATCGAAGCTGATGCCGAGTTGTTCGAGCAGCTGGCGGCGGCGCGGCGATTGCGAGGCAAGATAGATCATGGATTCGATTGCGTGGACCGGCGTGTCGATTCTGCCATTTCCGCCTGCCGATCACCGTGCCATCGTGCGGCGGCACAGGCCGAGGCGGAATTGGCACCGGCACGGCGGACGGCCGGCCTCATTCAGGCCCGATGGTAGGGATGTCCGGCGAGGATCGTCGCCGCCCGGTAAAGCTGCTCGACGACGATCAGGCGCACGAGCATGTGCGGCAGGGTCAGGGGTCCGAGCGACCAGCGTTGCTGCGAGCGCTCCAGTGCGGCCGGTGCGTGGCCGTCCGGACCGCCGATCAGGATCGCCAGGTCACGGCCCTGCATGCGCCAGGCGGCGAGCTGCGTCGCCAGCTGTTCGCTGCTCCAGGTCTTGCCGGCGCCATCGAGGGCGACCACATGGGTATCGCCGCCGAGGGCCGAGAGCACGGCGGCCCCTTCGTCGTTGATGGCACGCATCGGGTCGCGTCCCTTGCCGCGATTGCCGAGCGGAATCTCGACGAGTTCGATCGGCAGCTCGCGCGAGAGCCGCTTGCGGTATTCGGCGAATCCCTCGGCGACCCATGCCGGCATGCGCTCGCCGACCGATATCAGGCGCATGCGCATGGCCGTTCCCGCTTCAGCCTGCGAGCACTTCCGGGTGATCCTCGTCGCCCACCGTCCACAGGCGCTCGAGGCCGTAGAACTCGCGCGTGCGCGGCAACATGACGTGGACGACGATGTCGCCGAGATCGACCAGCACCCATTCCGCTTCGCGCTGGCCTTCGACGCCGATCGGCGGCAGTCCGATCTTCTTGGCCGAACGCACGACTTCGTCGGCGATCGACTTGACGTGCCGGGTCGAGGTGCCACTGGTGACGACGATGAGGTCGGTCACCGAGGTCTTGCCACGGACGTCGATCTCGCGGGTGTCACGCGCTTTCAAGTCCTCGAGCGCGGTCGTCACGACGCCGTGCAGGCGCGCGTAGACATCCTGCCCGAGGTCGGGCTTGACGCGCTTGCGCGGCGTCTTTGCCGGCGCCTTCTTCGGCGCTGCCCGGGTAGCGGCTTTGCTGGCAGCCTTGGGGGTCCGCTTGCTCGCCGCAGGCATGGCCCGGGCCGGAGACTTGGCCGGCAACCTGGCAGGATCCTTCTTGCTGCTGGCGGTTTTGCGGCTGGCCGGCGCCTTCCTGGCGGCGGTGGTGTTTCCTGCCCGGCGCGGCCGGACGCGTGTTTCGGACGTACTCAAGGTGAAGTCAACCTCGTCTCATGCGGCGCGCCGGGAACGACGCACCGGCAGTATAGGGCCAAACCGATGACAGATCGTTGTGCGGCAGTGGGCGCTTTCGGCCGCCGCAGCCCTGCTCAGCGGGTCGTGGCGGCTCCGGCCACGGGCCCTGCTCCGGTTTCGACCGGACGCCGCGGATCGGCGAGCCAGCCGCTCCAGGAGGGCGCGAACAGTCGCGATCCCGGCATTCCGGCGTGTTCCATGGCCAGCAGGTTGTGGCAGGCGGTCACGCCGGACCCGCACATGTGGACGACGGCGCTCGGTGGATAGGGAGCGATCAGCGAGGCAAATTCCGCAGCCAGCTGCGCCGGCGGCTTGAAGCGGCCGCTGGCATCGAGGTTGTCGGTAAACGGGCGGTTCAACGCGCCGGGCACATGGCCGGCGACGCGATCGAGCGGCTCGACCTCGCCGCGATAACGCGGCGCCGCGCGCGCGTCGAGCAGGCGCAGCGAGGCATCGGCCAGACCGGCCTGCAAGGCTTCGAAGCCGACCAGCTGGCTGGCGTCGAAGCGGACCTTCACGTTGCCGGGCGTCGGTATCGGCACGACCGATGTGCTTGCCTGGCCGGCCTCGCACCAGGCCGGATAGCCGCCGTCGAGCACGCGCACGCTGTGTGCGCCGACGATGCGCAGCATCCACCAGAGGCGGGCTGCGGCGAGGGCACCGCCGGCATCGTCGTAGGCGACGACGATCCGCTGCGGATGCCAGCCCCACGCAGACAGCACGGTGGAAAACGCCGCTTCGTCCGGCAAGGGGTGGCGACCGAGATCCTTCTTCGACAGATCCGAAAGATCGGTGTCGAGGTCGGCATACAGCGCACCCGGGATGTGCGCCGCCGCATAGGCCTCACGACCACGCTGCGGCGGATCGAAGACCTTGCGGCAGTCGATGACCAGAGCATCCCCGGCAGCCACCAATGCGGCCAGTTCCCCGGGTCCGATCAGGGTTCCGCTGTTCATTCGGCGACCTCCATCCGGCGCAGCAGGTTTTGCAGGATAGCCGCGGTCGCTCCCCAGATCCGCTTGCCGGCGAATTCGAACTCGAAGATTTCTCGACCGCGCCCGTGCCAGAGGATTTCCGAGCGGCGCATGCGTCCCGGTTCGAGGATGTAATCGAGCGGCACCTCGAACACCTCGGCCACCTCGCCGGGATCGGGCGCCAGTTCGAACCCGTCGCGAACGGTCGCAACGACCGGCGTGACCGAGAATCCCGAAACCGTGTCGAGGCAGTCGAGGTAGCCGAATGCGTCAATGAAGTGGGGCCCTATGCCGGTCTCTTCGCGCGTTTCGCGCACCGCGGCGGCGATCGCATCGCTGTCGCCGGCATCGATCGCGCCGCCCGGAAAGCTGATCTGGCCGGCGTGCTGGCGCATCGACTCGTTGCGTCGCGTGAACAGCATGCTCAATGCATCGCCGCGACAGACCACCGGCAGCAGCACGGCCGCCGGCCGCAGCGGCGGATTCTCCGACCACAGTTCGGGAAACTCGTTGGCGTTCCAGCCCGGCGGCTGCGGCGGATCGGCGAGCGCGCGCACAGCGCGTCGCAAACGGGCCAGGTCGGCGTGCTCGCTCATGACTTTTCCGCTTCGCGTCGGGGCAGGACCACCATCATCAGATGTTCGCGCTCGGCATGACTCATCGCCAGCCAGCGTCCGATCTCGTTCGTGCTGCGCAGGCAACCGATGCAGAGGCCATCGTCGCCGAGCTGGCAGATGCCGATGCAAGGACTGAGAACCGGTTGGGGAAAACTGATCTGCATGCGCGAGTTCGATCCTGTCGGGTAGCGGCGGGCTGCTGTTACATTAGCGGTGATTCGGGTTGCTGGTGGCAGGCATGCTTGGAATGGCGACAAAGGTAGTCAGCGATTATGGCAAGGTCCTGTCCCAGGTCGAACCGGGAGTCTACGGCCTGCCCGAAAGCCTGCTGCCGCATACGCGCGAATCGATCCGCTTCGCGATCCTGACCCTGCTCAGGGAACTCGGTCCCGAACACCCCGAAGTCAAGGAGGGATTGCGCCAGGGCTATGTCTACCTGGCCCAGTTCGTCGCCGACGAGGACGCCGACACGGTCAGCCGCGGCCAGGCCAATTTCGCCGCCGCCGCGACCGACTCCGACCAGGCCAGCGCCGAGCCGGCCATGCGCATCATCAATCGCATCAAGCTCGACATGGAGCGTGCGCTCGAGGAAATGCGCGACTTCCTCTGATCCGCGCCGCGGCCGCTGCAAATGCAAACGCCGCGGCAAGCCGCGGCGTTCGCTTCGGGCTTGATCAGCCGATCAGTTCGAATCGATGACCTTGATGTCGAAGACCAGGGCCTGGTTCGGGCCGATCCGCGGCGGCTGGCCGCGCTCGCCATAGGCCATGTCCGGTGGAACGAAGATCTGCCAGTGGTCGCCGACCTTCATGCGCGACAGCGATTCCTGCCAGCCCTTGATCACTTCGTTGACCTTGAACTTGACCGGCTCGCCGCGGGCGAAGGAACTGTCGAACTCGAGGCCATCGGAGAGCGAGCCACGGTAGTGCACGGTGACTTCGCTGGTCGGACCGACCTTCTTGCCGTTGCCGTCCTCGATGACCCGGTACTGCAGGCCCGACGGCAGCGAGATGATGCCCTTCTTGGTCTTGTTCTCGGCCATGAACTGGGCGCTCTTGGCCTTGTTCGCGCTGGCGACCTTGTCGAACTCGGCCTTGGCCTCGGTCATCATCTTGGTCTGGAACGCAGTCAGCGTTTCGCGCATCTGGTCTTCGGGAACGGTCGGATTGCGCTTGGCATAGGCATCCTGCATCGCCTTGATGACGGTGTTGATGTCGACATCCATCTTGCGATCGGTGAAATCCTTGCCGATCTGGTAGCCGATCGAATACGAAAGCTTGCCCTTCTCGGACGTCGTGTCCTGAGCCAGGGCGGCCCCTGTTGCAAACAACGCCACCATGGCGAGTGACAAACCAAATTTCATGCTGCCTCCAGAAGGAATCTGAAACGGATAGGTGAACTGCGCAGGCCCGGCTCGGCGCGCAAACCGGCCCAAAAAAGGCCGATCAGTGTACCTGAGCTCTGCCGGAGCTCCAATCGGATCGCGCGGGGCAGTCCAGACAGAGTCCGCCGGGCGGCGAAAGTTCGCCCCCCGGGGCCTTGCTATCATCCGCCCTCTTTCTGAATGAATCCGTACCGGGACCCTTTCCATGGCCTTTCGCAACCTGATCAGCGCTGATCGTGGCGCCATCCGCACGCTCACGATCAATCGCCCCGACAAGCTCAATGCCCTGAATCGCGAGACCATCAACGAATTGTCGATCGCCTTCGATCAGGCCCGCCACGACGACTCGGTCCGCGTCGTGGTCCTCGCCGGTGCCGGCGAAAAGGCCTTCGTCGCCGGCGCCGATATTGCCGAGCTGGAGGCATTCAGCCCGGTCGAGGCGCAGCAGTTCTCGCGCGCCGGCCAGCGCATGATGCGCGGCATCGAACTGCTCGGCAAACCCGTGATCGCGCGCATCCAGGGCTTCGCCCTCGGTGGCGGACTCGAGCTGGCCATGTGCTGCCACCTGCGCATCGGCAGCGACAAGGCACGCCTGGGCCTGCCCGAGATCACCCTCGGCCTGCTGCCCGGCTTCGGCGGAACCCAACGCCTGCTGCGCCTGGCCGGTCGCGCCGCCACCCTCGAGATGTGCCTGCTCGGCAAACCGGTCGATGCCGAGCGCGCGCTGCAGCTCGGCCTGCTCGCCAGGGTCGTGGAGGCCGACCGCCTCGACCAGGAAATCGAGGCGATCGCCGACCAGTTGGCCGCGTCCGCTCCGCACGCCTTGGCCGGCATCCTCGATGCCGTCCTGGTCGGCGGCGAATGCAGCGCCGAGGAAGGCATGGACTACGAGAGCAAGGCATTCGCCCTGTGCTGCACGACCGCCGACATGCGCGAGGGAACCCGCGCATTCCTCGAGCGCCGCAAGCCCGAATTCACCGGCAAGTAACTCACGGGGCGAGTCGTATCGAGGACTCTTGCGCCCGGACCGGCATGCCGGTCGATGCCCTCAGTGCTTGCTGCCGCGGTACTTCTTCTCGCCGGCGCGGACCGCGACGGGCATGCGGTTTTCCGGTGGCGCCAGCGGGCAGGTCGCGTAGGGCGTGAAGGCACACGGCGGGTTGTAGGCCTTGTTGAAATCGAGCACGACCTTGCCGTCCTTCGGCATCGCCGAATAGAAGAAGCGCCCGGCGCCGTAGGTTTCCTTGCCCGAGGTCTTGTCGGCGATGATGTAGAACAGCTCGTCGGCATCCTCGGTCTCGAGGACCGGCAGCAGTTCGAAGGTCTTGCCCTCGTGTTCGAACACGGCCTTGCCCGGCACGGTCATCTTGTCGATCGTGCCGAGCACGTTGGGGATCTCGAGCGTGTGCGGCGGATCGAAGGCGACCCAGCGCGCCTCGATATGCCAGGACGGATCGACCGGGTAGTAATCGAGCCCGAGGAAATGCGTGCGCGTCTCGGCCTTGCTGTCCTTGATCCTGAGCCCCTTCTTGCCGCCAGCGCGGTCGACCAGATAGAAGCGCGTGGTCCCGAACGAAACCGTGGTCGGCTTTTCGTGCGAGTCGTCGAGCATCTCGGCACTGCCGAGGAGCTGGCCATCGATGAGGGCACCCGAATCGGCCGTGAGGGCAATCTTGACCTTGTCGCCTTCCCAGTCGACGCTGCCGAGATGGGCCGGCGCCCCGGCGATGACGATGTCGTTGTCGCTGGCAGCGCCCACCGTGTTGCGACCGGGCTTGAGCCATTCCAGACCGACCAGGGACAGCCATCCGGTCGGCGACTGCAGGCGCTCGAGGCGCCCTGCCCGCCAGGACTCGATCTCGCGCGTGTAGTCGTCACCCGTGTCGGCGGCAATCAGCTGCGCGCCCGACAGGCTCGCGGCCATCAGCAAACTGGTCATCAGCATCTGGGGTTTCCTTCTTCGGGGAATGCCGGGTGCGCTCAGCGTCCACGCAGGAACAGGCGATCGAGTTCCTGCAGGGACAGTTGCACCCAGGTAGGCCGGCCATGATTGCACTGGCCGGAACGTTCGGTGATTTCCATCTCGCGCAGGAGTGCGTCCATCTCGGGCAAACTCAAGCGTCGGTTGGCCCTGATCGAGCCATGGCAGGCCATGGTCGAAAGCAGCTCGTTGCCGGCCTCCTCGACCCGCGTGGTCGAACCATGGGCGGCAAGGTCGGCGATCACGTCGCGCACGAGCTGGGCCACATCGCCGCCGGCAAGCAGGCTAGGCACGCGGCGGACGGTGATGCCCTGCGGACCGCTGCGGACGATGTCGAAGCCCAGTTCGGCGAAGCGCCCGGTCTGTTCCTCGACGATCGCGGCTTCGCGCTCGCTGACCGCGATCGCCATCGGCACCAGCAACATCTGCGAGCGGATGCCCTCGCCCTGCTGGTCGCGCTTGAGGCGTTCGTAGGTGATCCGTTCGTGGGCGGCGTGCATGTCGACGAGGATCAGGCCGTGCGCATTCTGGGCAAGCACGAAAATGCCGTGCAGCTGGGCAATCGCAAAACCGAGCGGTGGTATCTGGCTCGTATCGGACTCCGGCTGACCGGCCGCAGGCATGCCCTGCAAAGTCGCATTCGCGCTGTTTTCCACGTTGCGTCCGAACAGGGCCGCATAGTCGGCCAGCGGTTCGCCGACGCCGAAGCGGATGCCGGACTGGTTCCTCGCCATCGACAGCGGGCTTCGAGCCGCTTCCGCACCGCCAGCAGCGACACCGGCATCGGCCATCGGCCCGGCACCGGCACGCGCATCGGCGAGCGCCTCGTGCAGGCTGCGATAGAGGAAATCGTGGACCAGCCGCGATTCACGAAAACGCACCTCGCTCTTGGCCGGATGCACGTTGACGTCGACACCCTGCGGATCGAGTTCGAGGAACAGCACGAAAGCCGGGTGACGGCCGTGATAGAGCACGTCGGCATAGGCCTGGCGGACCGCATGGGCGACCACGCGGTCGCGGACCAGCCGGCCGTTGACATGGAAATACTGCTGATCCGCCTGTGAGCGCGACGCGGTCGGCAATCCGACCCAGCCGGACAGGACCATGCCGGCACCGTCGTGGCCCACACGCAGGCTGTTGCGCAGGAATTCGTCGCCGAGCACTTCGCTGACCCGGCGCGCAGCTTCGTCCTCCGAGGCGGAAGGCTTGAACAGGCGAACCGCCTTGCCGTTGTGGCTGAGGCGGAATTCCACGCCGGGCCGGGCCAGCGCAATCGACTTGACCAGGTCGTCGATATGGTTGAACTCGGTGCGCTCGGCGCGCAGGAACTTGCGTCGCGCCGGCAAATTGTAGAAAAGGTCGCGCACTTCGACACTCGTGCCGATCCCATGCTGGGCCGGGCGCTGGACATGCGGCTTGCCGCCATCGACTTCGATGCGGAAGGCGTTCTCCGCGGCGGCCGTCCTCGAGGTCAATGCGAAGCGCGAGACCGATGCGATCGAAGGCAGGGCCTCGCCGCGGAAACCGAGCGTGCCGACCCGTTCGAGATCCTCGAAGCTGGCGATCTTGCTGGTCGCATGCGCGGAAACGGCAAGCGCGAGATCGTCGGCCTCGATGCCGCCGCCATCGTCGCGGATCCGGATCAGGCGCGAGCCACCGGCCTCGATGTCGATGTCGATGCGCCGGGAACCGGCATCGAGACTGTTCTCGACCAGTTCCTTGACCACCGAGGCCGGGCGCTCGATGACCTCGCCGGCAGCGATCTGGTTGACCAGTTCGGGGGGAAGTGAGCGAATGCGCGACATGCGGACGGCGATCGGAACGGAATCGCGCATGATAGCGGATCGCTCGATCGCGTCCGCACGCTGGTCGAAGCGGATCAGCCCTGCGGAATCTCGAGCACGTCGCCGACGCGGACGCTGTCCTGGACCAGTTTGTTGGCGCTGCGCAAGGCCGCCACCGAGGTGCCGTGGCGCGCGGCGATGGCGCTGAGCGACTCGCCGCGCGTGACCACGTGCCGACTGGCCCTGGCCCGGTTGCTCTCGAGCGCGAACCAGGTGCCCGGCGGCGGGGTCGAGCGGAAATAGTTGCGGATGCCGTCGAGGATGGCTTCGGCCAGTTTGGTCCGTTCGGCCGGATTGTTCAGGCGCCGCTCCTCGGCCGGGTTCGAGATGAAGGCGGTCTCGACCAGGATCGACGGCACGTCGGGCGAACGCAGGACGATGAAGTTGGCGCGTTCGACATGGTTCTTGTGGGTCGGGCCGACCCGCCGCATGGCCGCGTGAACCTGGGAGGCGACGGCATTGCTCGCCTGCATGGTGGCGCCCTGCGAGAGATCGAGCAGGACCGCGGCCAGGGTATCGTCGCGCGTGTCGAGGGAAACGCCGCCGACCAGATCCGCACGGTTCTCGCTGTCGGCCAGCCAGCGTGCCGCCTCGCTGGTCGCGCCACGCGGCGACAGCACCCAGACCGAGCTGCCGCGCGCCTCGCTCTTGGTGAATGCATCGGCATGCACCGAGACGAACAGGTCGGCCTTGGCGTCACGTGCCTTCTGGTAGCGTTGCTCGAGCGGGATGAAGAAGTCGCTGTCCCGGGTCAGGTTCGCGCTCATGCCCGGTTCCTTGTCGATCAGGCGCTTGAGTTCGCGTGCGACTTCCAGCGTGATCACCTTCTCGCGGGAGCCGGTGGCGCCGATCGAACCGGGATCCTCGCCGCCATGGCCGGCGTCTACGGTGACGATGACATTGCGCGAGGTGCCCGGTGGCAGCAGCTTGGCCACGGTCTTGACCGGTTCCACGCGCGTTTTCGGATACAGGTCGAGGACGAGCCGGTAACCGAACTTTTCCGCGGGTGGCAGCAGGAAGCTCTTCGGACGCACGCCTTCGCCGAGGTCGAAGACCACGCGCAGGTCGTCCTTGCCCTGGCGGCCGCTGCGCACCGCCTTGAGCAGGCCATTGGCCTCGGCGGCACTGTAGTCGCCGGCAAAGCTGCTCGACTTGATGTCGAGAACGAGGCGTTCCGGGTCGGCGAGGTCGAACAGGCGGTAGTCGAGCGGTCCGGAGACATCGAACACGGCGCGCGTGTATTCGGGGCCGGCCCAGATGCGCAGGGCCTTGATTTCAGCCGCCTGCGCCGTTGAAAACGCGGCGATCGCCCATGTCAGCGCGAGGGCAAACCGGGTCAAGTTGGGCAAGGGCCTCTCCATGGAAGCGCATTCAAGCGCAAAACGGCCATGAAGTTCAAGTCTTTTCCTTTTCAAATCCGCAATATGCGTGACATTCCTAAGCGATCGATCAAGAGATTTCGGCCTCACCGGCATGCTCCGAGCGCAGTTCGCGTAGGGCCTGCTCTCCGATGCTGCCGTGCGCGGTCATCCGCAGGTCGCGTTTGTCGCCGGCATGCCGCAGCTCGATCTCGAGGTCCGCAGCCGGCAATCCGGACGATGCGCGCTCGGGCCACTCGACGACGATCAGGCTCGGACCGTCGACAAGATCGCCGAGGCCCAGCCACTCCAGTTCATCGGCATCGGCGATGCGGTAGAGATCGAGATGGTGCACGCGCAGATCGCCGCTTCGATACGACTCGATCAGGCTGTAGGTCGGGCTCTTGACCCGCTCACCGACGCCGAGTGCCTGCAGCAGCGCACGCGCAAAGGTGGTCTTGCCGGCGCCCAGGTCGCCGCGCAGGTAGACCGTGCCGCCGGCGCCGAGTGGTACTGCCAGGCGGCGCGCCAGGCCGACCAGGGTCGGCTCGTCGATGCCGCTCGCCGCGAACTCCCCGCTCACGTCGGACTGCCGTTGACGACGTCGCGCAGCGCCTCGAACAGGTCACTGGCGATCATTCCGCGCGGCCTCGGGCCAGCGGCGCGATCGCCGGCGCGGGCATGCAGCACGGTGCCGAGGCAGGCCGCATCCCAGGCGCCGAGTCCCTGCGCGAGCAAACCGGCGATGACGCCGGTCAGCACGTCGCCCATGCCGGCACTGGCCATGCCCGGGTTGCCGAATGGGCACAGGGCGAGACGGCCTTCGGCATCGGCAACGAGGCTGCCGGCACCCTTGAGCACGACCACGCAGGCATACCGCGAAGCGAGCGCGCGCGCGGCCGCAAAGCGATCGGCCTGGACTGCAGCGGTATCGCAATCGAGCAGGCGGGCGGCCTCGCCCGGATGCGGCGTCAGCACCGTCGCCGCGGGCAATGGCAGCGGATCGCGGGCCAGCAGATTGAGCCCGTCGGCATCGAGCACGAGAGGCTTGCCTGCGCGCAGGGCCTTGTCCCAGAGGGCGTGCCCCCAGGCCCCCTGGCCGAGGCCCGGACCGACCGCGAGCACGCCGGCACGACCGAGCAGGGCCTCGATCGATTGCGGTCCGTCGGCCGCCATTGCCATCAGTTCGGGCCGAGTGCCGACGACCATTCCGACGTGTCTGGCCTGCGTGGCGACACTGACCAGCCCGGCGCCGATCCGCAGCGCGGCCTCGCCGGCGAGGCGCACCGAGCCCGGCATGCCGATGTCGCCACCGATGACGAGGACGTGGCCGAAACGGCCCTTGTTGACATTGCGCATTCGTGGAGGAAGCACGTTTGCGAATTCCGCTTCGAGCAGTTGGCAATCGGGCCCGATGCCGGCGAAGATCGGATCCGGGATGCCGAGCGAATCGAGCTCGAGCTGCCCGCAGCAATCGACCCCATCGGCCGTGAACAGGCCGCGCTTCCAGCCGACGAAGCTCACCGTGGCGTCGGCGCGGAGCACGGCGCCGGGCGCGATTCCGTTGTCCGCGTCCAGGCCGGAGGGCACGTCGAGCGCGAGGCGCCCTCCGCGGAATGCGTTCATCGCTTCGATCAGGTGGGCCGCGACACCGCCCGGAGCGCGCGTGATGCCGGTACCGAACAGGCCGTCCACGAGCACGTCGGCATCGGGAAACTGGGTCTGCTCGTCGGCGACGATGATGCGACCGCCGTCACGCGTCCAGGCCTCGCGCGCCGCCGCCGCATCGCCGCCGGAGCGCTCGCCGAGCGCGATCACATGCACTTCCCATTGCGCCTGCCAGGCCAGTCGCGCGAGCAGGAAGGCATCACCGCCATTGTTGCCGCTGCCGGCGATCACCAGCAGCTTGCGCGCCTGTGGCCAGGTCCGGCGCAGTGCAGCGAAGGCCGCAGTCGAGGCGCGTTGCATGAGTTCGGTTCCGGGCAGGCCGCCATCGCGAATGGCAGCCTGGTCGATGCGCCGCACCTGCTCGACCGTATACAGATTCGTGCTGCGCGATGACGAGGCCATGTTCCGATTATATCGGTGGACGCTCTATGCTTGTCGGCCGCTCGAACGAATAGCGCAGGTAGATCCAGGCCCATGTCCGCCGTCGATTTCTCCGCTCTGCTGTCCGAGATGCGCGAATGGGCCACCGCGCTCGGCTTCCAGCAGCTCGGCGTCGCCGGCATCGAACTCGGCGCCGATGAAACGCATCTGCTGAACTGGCTGCGGCAAGGGCGGCACGGCGAGATGGACTACATGGCGAGCCATGGCAGCAAGCGCAGCCGCCCGCAAGAGCTCGTGCCCGGCACGCTGCGCGTGGTTTCGGTTCGCATGGACTACCTTCCTGCCCAGGCGAGGCCCGGCTTCGATGTGCTCGCGGAGCCGCAGCGTGCCTACGTGGCCCGCTACGCACTGGGCCGCGACTACCACAAGCTCATGCGCACGCGCCTGCAGAAGCTCGCCAATCGCATTGCCGAACGGGTCGGGCCGTTCGGCTATCGCGCCTTCGTCGACTCGGCGCCGGTGCTCGAACGGGCGCTGGCCCGCGATGCCGGTCTCGGCTGGATCGGTAAACATACCTGCCTGATCAACCGCGATGCCGGCTCGTGGTTTTTTCTCGGCGAGCTCTACACCGACCTGCCCTTGCCGCTCGACACCCCGGCCAGCGCCCATTGCGGCACCTGCCGGCGCTGCCTCGACATCTGTCCGACCCAGGCCATCGTCGCCCCCTACGAGGTCGATGCGAGGCGCTGCATTGCCTACCTGACCATCGAACTGCGCGGGCCGATTCCGCTCGAGTTGCGGCGGGCCATGGGCAACCGCGTGTTCGGCTGTGACGACTGCCAGCTGGTCTGTCCATGGAACAAGTTCGCCACGCCGACTGTGGAGGCCGATTTCAGTCCGCGCCACGACCTCGACGACGCCACCCTGATCGAACTGTTCGAATGGGATGAAGCGGAGTTCCTCAGGCGCACCGAGGGCTCGCCGATCCGGCGCACCGGTCATGTCGGCTGGCTGCGCAACATCGCCGTGGCCCTCGGCAATGCGCCCTATTCCGCAGCGACCGTGGCAGCCCTCGAGCAGCGCCGGCACCATCCTGCCGAGATCGTTCGCGAACACGTGGCGTGGGCGCTGGCCGAACAGGCCGACAAGCAGGTCGGGGCGGCCGCGCCCGCCTGATCGCGAAGCGGCCTCGGCAACGCAGCGGTCATGGGCGATCCGGCGGATTCCCGGCATCGGCGGCGCACCGGCTTGTTGCACAAACACAACAACCTGAAATCACCCTGCCCCTGGATCGCGATGCGCCGATGCCGCCGGCGCCCACCTCAAACCAGCCCTTGCAGCAGGCAATCAGCCCAACCGGGAGCCGCCCATAACCGTTTGTTAATAAACGATTTTATCGGCAGGCATGCCAGGCGAACCGCGATCAACGGGCAAAAAAAACCCTCGCAGCGTTGTCCGCGCGAGGGTTCAATTGGAGTGACGACTACCTGCAATGCGCCCTGGTGGCCACGAGGTTGCAACTGAACGCGTTGCGAAAACCCCGAGGACGGTTGTAACGGTACCACAACTCGTTGCGAAGTGCCATACACGTCACACAAGAACTCGCATCCGGCCCGAGCCCCTCATTCAGGGCTCGCAATCTGGTGCCAAAGCGGGCTGGAGTGCGCCCGGCCGGGGTTCAGCGGCGCGGATCGCGCGACCGCTCAGTCGTCGAACTGCAGGTTGTCGATCAGGCGCACACTGCCGAGGCGCGCGGCGATCAGCGCAACCAGACCGGTGGACTGCCGCGGCGCCGGCTCGGCGAGATCCTCGCTGCGGCGAATCACGGCATAGTCCGGCAGCAGGCCGGACTCGCCGAGGCGGTCGCGGGCTTCACTCTCGATCTCGGCCAGGGGCCGGCCATCACCATGCCATCGATCGCGCATCCACAGCAGGGTCCGGTGGATGACCGAGGCCTGTTCGCGCTGTCGCGCATCGAGGAACTGGTTGCGCGAACTCATGGCCAGGCCATTCGGCTCGCGAATGATCGGCGCGCCAAGGATCGCGATCGGAAAGGCAAGGTCGACCGTCATCCTGCGCACGACCAGCAGTTGCTGGAAGTCCTTGCTGCCGAACACGGCCAGATCCGGCTGCACGAGGTTGAACAGCTTGGCGACCACGGTCGCCACGCCATCGAAATGGCCAGGCCGGCTGGCCCCTTCGAGGATCTCTCCCAGCTGCGCGACGCGAACGCGGACGCCCTCGCCTGCACCGAACGGATAGATCGCATCGACTTCGGGCAGGAACAGCGCATCGCATCCATGCGCCTCGAGTCCTTTCGCATCGGCATCGGGTGTGCGCGGGTAGCGCGCGAAGTCTTCGCCGGCGCCGAACTGGGTCGGATTGACGAACACGCTGGCGACGACGGCATCGCAACGTTCGCGGGCAAGGTCGATCAAGGAATGGTGCCCGGCGTGCAGGTTGCCCATGGTCGGCACGAAGCCGATGCGCTGCTTGCGCTGCCGCCGCTCGCCTGCCCAGGCGCGAAGTTCGTCCGCCTTGCTGAAAAGCTGCATGGGCGCCTCAGTAGGTATGTTCGGGGCCGGGGAAGGTCGATTGGCGCACGGCCTGCACATAGGCGGCCAGCGCGGCGTCGATCGAATCGTGGCCGCGCAGGAAATCCTTGCTGAACCGCGGTCGCCGGCCCGGCGTGATGCCGAGCATGTCGTAGAGCACGAGAACCTGGCCGTCGCATGCCGGACCCGCACCGATGCCGATGGTCGGGATCGCGATTTCACGCGTGATCTGTTCGGCCAGGGCCGTCGGCACGCACTCGAGGACGAGCAGCTGCGCACCGGCGCCGGCCACCGCATGGGCATCGGCAAGCAATCGCGCCGCTTCCGCCGGCAGCTTGCCCTGGACCTTGTAGCCGCCGAGCCTGTGCACCGACTGCGGGGTCAGGCCGAGATGCGCGCAAACCGGGATGTCGCGGACCACGAGCGCCTCGATGACTTCGAGCGTCCATGCGCCGCCTTCGAGCTTGACCATGGCCGCGCCACCCTCGGCGAGCAGACGCGTCGCGGTGGTCATGGCGGTGGCTACGTCCCGGTAGCTCATGAACGGCATATCGGCGACCAGCAGCGGGGCGCGCATGCCGCGGGCCACGGCAGCGGTGTGATAGACCATGTCGTCGACGGATACCGGCAAGGTGCTGGCCAGGCCCTGGACCACCATGCCGAGCGAATCGCCGACCAGGACCACATCGACGCCCGCCGCATCGAGATGCGCGGCAAAGCTTGCGTCGTAGCAGGTCAGGGCGACGATCTTGTCGCCGCCGGACTTGCGCTGCTGCAAGGCGGGAACGGTGAGCGGCGCGCGATCGGGGGCGCTTGTCGAATTCGAATACATGGGAATGGGGAAGTTTGAGCCGGCGAGCCAGGTCCGGCGGACAGTCGGGATCGAGCTACTATCCTAACCCGGCTCGGGCGGATCGATCAGCACCGGTTGCAAGTGCCGGCACGGACCTCGCGGCCCGTTCAATCGAGCCGCGTGCAGGCTGTCGCATCGATGCCTTCGAGCAGCCGTGCGACCACGCCGATTCCCGGAACTTCGAGCGACGGTGCCAGCTCGGCCAGCGGCAGCAGCACGAACGCGCGTTCGGCCATGCGCGGATGCGGTATGGCCAGTCCGTCCTCGTCGATATGGCAGCCTGCATATACGAGCAGATCGAGATCGATCGAACGTGGTCCCCAGCGCGGCCCTTCGCGCCTGCGGCCTGCCTGCCTTTCGATATCGAGCAGGCCATCGAGCAATTCGCGCGCGGAAAGCCGCGTTTCGAGCTCGGCGACGGCATTGAGGAAGTCGGGTTGCTCGGCGAGTCCCCAAGGTGGGGTGCGATAGACCCCGGACTGCCGCAGCAACCGTGTTTCGCGCAAGCTCGACAAGGCGGCAAATGCGGATTGCAGTTGTCGTGCGGGATCTTCCTGGTTGCTGCCGAGCCCGATGTAGGCGATGACCGCACTCACTCCGATGCCGACTCCGCGGCATCGCCCGACGAAGCTGTACCGCCGCGCTTGCGCCTGCGCCGGCGTGGCCGCTTGCGCTTCGTTCCGGGCTCGGAGTCGGCCTGCGCGACCGGAGTCGTCGCGAGCTTTTCGGTCAGGTGCTGCGAATCGAGCGCCTGCGCTTCGGCCCACCACTCGACCTGCGCCTTGAGCTCGGGCTCGTCATGCGAGCGGATCACGAGAAAGTCGTAGGCGGCGCGGAACTTGGGGTGCGCGAGCAGGCGCATGACGCGCTTCTTCTGGCGCTGCTCGAAGCGTGGCTGCAAGGACCAGATTTCTTCCATGGCGATCGCGAAGCGCTTCGGAATGGCGATTCTTGCCGCCTGCTGGTGCATGACCCGGTCGACCGCCGCGGTCCAGGCCACCGATGGATCGGTGCCATCGGCGATCAGCCGATCGGCCAGGCTGCGCACCGGCTCCCAAAGCATCGCCGCGAACAGGAAGGCCGGGGTCACCGGCTTGTCGCTGTGGATGCGCTCGTCGGTGCTGGTGAAGGTGTAGCCGAGCAGGCGTCCGAAGCGTGCGCTTTCGGGACCCGCCAGCGCGGCTGCCGTGGCCGGAAAGATCTGTCCGAGCAGGCCGAGATTGTGCAGGCGGCGCAGGCTTTCGAGACCGTGCCCGGAAAGGAACAGCTTGAGCGACTCGTCGAACAGTCGCGCCGGCGCGACATCGGCCAGCAGCGGCGCCAGCTCGGCGATCGGTGCTTCGGTTTCCGCGGCAAGCGTGAAATCGAGCTTGGCCGCGAGACGGGCCGCGCGCAGCATGCGTACCGGATCCTCGCGGTAGCGCTGCTCAGGATCACCGATCAGTCGCATCGTGCGCTGCTGCAGGTCGGCAATGCCCCCGACGTAGTCGCGCACGCTGAAATCGGCGATGTCGTAATAGAGCGCGTTGATCGTGAAGTCGCGGCGGATTGCATCTTCCTCGATGCTGCCGTAGACGTTGTCGCGGACGATGCGGCCGTCGACCACGTGGCGGTCGCTGTCGCCGACTTCGCCGATGCCGCGGAAAGTCGCCACTTCGACGATTTCGCGGCCGAACACGACATGTGCGAGGCGAAAACGGCGGCCGATCAACCGGCAGTTGCGGAACAGCGCCCGGGTCTGTTCGGGCGTCGCATCGGTGGCGATGTCGAAATCCTTCGGGTGGCCGCCGAGGAGCAGGTCGCGTACGGCGCCGCCGACGAGGAACGCCTTGTACCCGGATTCGTGCAACCGGTACAGGACGCGCAGCGCGCCGTTGGAGATGTTCTTGCGCGAAATGCCATGTTCGGCGCGGGGAATGATGCGCGGAACGAGTTTCGAGGGGTCGGAATCGGCTTCCAGTGCAGGCGATGCGGTCCGGTTCATTCAGTGATCACAGTAGGGTTCAAAGGCATCGCTCGGCAATTGTAGCCAGTTAGGAATTCGTTATACTACGCGCCCCGTGCGGTTTGTCCCAAACACCGCTCCCTTCGTCTAGTGGTCCAGGACACCGCCCTCTCAAGGCGGGAACACGAGTTCGAACCTCGTAGGGAGCGCCAAACCGGGTGCGAACGCCCCGCAAGACGGGAATCCGGCGGCCCCGGCAACGGGCCGCGCATTCCAGCAAAACGGCCCGACCCATGCCCTTCGTCGTCACCGAAAACTGCATCAAGTGCAAATACACCGACTGCGTCGAAGTCTGCCCGGTCGACTGCTTTCACGAAGGGCCGAACTTCCTCGTCATCGATCCGGAGGAGTGCATCGACTGCACTCTCTGCGAACCGGAGTGTCCGATCACCGCGATCTATCCCGAGGATGACGTGCCGGCCGGCCAGGAGGCATTCATCCAGCTCAACGCCGATCTGTCGAGGCTCTGGCCGGTGCTGACCGAGCGCAAGGATGCACCGGAGGACGCCAAGGAGTGGGAAGGCAAGCCGGACAAGCTCAAGCTGCTCGAACGCTGAGCCCCGATCGGCCGCGGCGCCACGGCTGCGAACCGGGCACGATCGACGTCCGCGATCAGTTCATGCGCTGGCGCAGGGTCTCCAGCACCTGCCGCGCGGCATTCATGTCCGAGGCGGTCGATGCACCCTCGACGAGGACCGAACTTGCGCCATCGGTGCCGCTGACGCGTACGCGCAGGTTGACCGGCGTCGTCACCTTCTTGTCGCCCGCCATGCCGAGAGTCACGGCGCGCTTGAGCCAGCCCGGAGACTGCGTGGTCACGCCGGTGGTGCGGATGTCGTAGCTGCGGGTGGCCTCGTCGCGGGACTGGATCGTGGCCACTCCCGAGCGCTCGAGGGCCAGGCCGACGCGTCGCCAGGTATTTGCAAGCGTATCGGCAATCTGCAGCCCGTCGCCACCGACAGTTGCCGCGGCTGCCAGCGGCGGCGCCGCATTCGGCGTAATGTCCACGTCAGGCGCGCTGGTATCGACGACCCCTGCGGAATTCGCCGCACTCGGCTCGGGAATGACGAGGGTACCGCTCCGGTTCGGAGCATCGAGGTCCGGCGGCACTTCGAGCGGCCGGGTCTGCGAGCTGTTCCGGTAGACGTCGTTCTTGCCGGCGCCGAACTTGGAGCGGATGTAGCTGCAACCGCCAAGCAGGGTCAGCGCGGCAATGGCGCCGAAAGCAATGGAAATCGTTCTGTTCACTTTCTTGGTTCCGTAGTCATGGAGTCGGATCAGGCCTGGGCCTGCGCCGATTGGATCAAGCCGAGCTCGAAAAGCACGCGTTTGCCTTGCGCATGATACGCCGCGCCCAGCGGGACCAGCGGAAGTCGCAGATGATTGGCACCGAAGCCCAATTGCTCGAGGCACCATTTGAGCGGAATCGGATTCGGTTCCACTCCGAGCAGATCATACAGTCCCCGCAGCGCGCGATCGGCGTTCGCTGCCTCCTCACCGCGCCCTGCGGCGGCAGCGAGACACAGGTCCTGCATGGCCGCCGGTGCGACATTGGCGGCTACCGAGATGACCCCGTCGGCACCCGAGGACATCGCGCGCGCGCAGGTAGGATCATCGCCTGAAAAAATCAAGAAGTTCGCGGATTTCAGACCCAGCAGCTCGTTCATCCGTTCGACCTCGGGACGCGCTTCCTTGATGCCGACGACGCCCGGATGCGCGCACAGCCGCGCCACCGTCTCCGGCAGCAGGTCACAGGCGGAGCGTGAGGGCACGTTGTAGAGCATGACCGGCAGGCTTCCGTTCTCTGCCACCTCGACATAGTGCCGATAGAGGCCGTCCTGGGTCGGTCGAACATAGGCCGGCGTGACGACCAGGGCGGCATCGGCGCCGGCAGCGGAGGCGAGTCGGGTCTGGGCGATGGTCTTGCGCGTTGATTGCAGGCCGGTGCCGGCGAGCACGGGGACGCGACCGGCCACCTTGCGCACCGCGAACCCGACCAGTTCGGAAAACTCCGCGGCCTCGAGCGCCGCGCCTTCGCCGGTCGAGCCGGCAATGACGAGACCGCGCGTACCAGCCTGCAGCTGGTATTCGATCAGTCGACCCATGGCTTCGAGGTCAAGCGCGTCGTCGGCGACCCGAAATGGCGTTGCCACCGCGCATATGCTTCCGGAGAGATTCAAGATGGACTGGGAGGGCACGTGCGGAACGCGGAATGTTAGGGTGAAGACCGAAGGAAGTCCATCGACGGACCGGGCCGCCGCGGACGCTGCTCCGCATTCCCTTGCGACCCCACTGGGCGACCAGTATCCTGCAACCGAAGCTTGCCCGGATGCCTGTCAGGTCGCGCACAGGTCCCGGCCTCCGCGGCAGCAGCATGACCACGAGGATTGCAGGATGGAATGTGTGAGGCAGTCGAAGCGGGTCATTGCCATTGATCATCTGCACGGAAGGGCGTGCCGGTTCAGTCTGTCCGCCCTACCTCTGCAACCGTGAAGCAGGCAGGAAAACAGCCCTTGAGCGAGCGCTCGCCACGCCCTGCCGCAAACGACAATCACCTGCTGATCAGCGTCTTTGCCGTGCCCGAACATTCTCCCCTGTTCGCCGTGAGCAAGCGCGTTACCGACTGCGGGTGCAATGTCGCCGAGGCCAGGGTCGCGGCACTCGGATCCGAACTCAGCGTACAGGTCCTCGCGCAGGGCTCGTGGGATGCCATCGCCAAGCTCGAAAACGCGCTGGCCAAGCTCGATCGGGATGGCGAGTTGCGCCTGACACATTTTCGCACCAGCGCCAAGCAGCAGCAGAACACGTTCCTGCCCTACGTGGTGGAGGTGATCGCGGCGGACAAGCCCGGCATCCTCTGCCAGCTGGCCGAATTCTTCGCCGGACACAACATCAACATCGAACAGTTGCACTCGACCCGCTACCGGGCGATGCAGACCGGCGCCGACATGTTTTCGGCGCAGATCACGATCGGCATTCCGAACACGATGCACCTCGCCGCGTTGCGCGACGATTTCCTCGAGTTTTGCGATGGCCTGAATCTCGATGCCATCATGGACCCCATGAAGTTCTGAATGGAGCAAGTCAGCATCAGATGAGCGACAAGACAACGATCCGCGTCGGAAAACGACTGCCTGCCCTGAACGGAACCCTCGATGACGGCAGCAAGCTCGAACTGAAGTCGCTGCGCGGGAAGTGGGTGGTCATCTACTTCTACCCGAAGGATGCCACGCCCGGCTGTACCAACGAAGCCCTCGATTTCAAGCGCCTGCACGGCAAATTCCGCAAACTCGACTGCGAGATCATCGGCGTCTCGCGCGATTCGGTCGCCTCGCACGCCCGCTTCCGCGAGAAGCAGAGCCTGCCTTTCCCGCTCGTTGCGGATGTCGACGAGACCTGGTGCAAGGCCTTCGACGTGATCCACGAAAAGGTGCTCTACGGCAAGCGCCATCTCGGCGTCGTGCGCAGCACCTTCCTGGTCGATCCCGAAGGTGTCCTGCGCGCCGAGTGGCGCGGACTCAAGGTGCCGGGTCACGCCGAGGCCGTGCTGGAGCAAGTCGCAACCGCGTGATCGCCGGAACTCCCTGCTCCACCCAATATTTCCGCAGGCTCGCCTGCTGCGGCCGGACACCCCTTTCCATCGAGGCTCGTGCATGACCCGAGGCAAACGCATCTATGTGCTCGACACCAATGTGTTGATGCACGACCCGACATCGCTGTTCCGTTTCGAGGAGCACGATGTCTTCATTCCGATGACCGTTCTGGAGGAACTCGACGCCGCCAAGAAAGGCCAGTCGGAAGTCTCGCGCAATGCCCGCCAGGTCAGCCGTTTCATCAATGAGCTGATCGAGAACGACACCGCCCGCAAGATCCCCGACGGCCTCGACCTGCGCCTGCCGCAGGGCCTGCGCCTGGACCAGAATCCGAAGATCGGCCGACTGCGATTCCAGACCCAGGCCAATGAAAACGGAAACGGCAAGAAGCGCAATCTTCCCGACAACCTGATCCTCGCCTCGATTGTCTCGCTGTGCGAATCGCACCCGGAAATCCCGGTCGTGCTGGTGACCAAGGACATCAATCTGCGCATCAAGGCCTCGATTGCAGGGATTACCGCCGAGGACTACGAAAACGATCGCGCACTCGACGATTTCAGCCTGCTTTACGCAGGCCACAATGAACTTCCTGCCGACTTCTGGGAGCGCCACTCCGACCTGCGCTCCTGGTCCGAGCGCGGCCACACCTACTACGAGGTGAGCATGGCCGATGACGAGGACTGGCATCCACACCAGTTCCTCTACCTGCCCGGTGACAACGAAGTCGAACTGCGTGTCATGAGCCTCGATGGCAACAAGGCGATCCTGCAGATCGTCGATGACTACTTCAGCGGCTCGCACACGGTCTGGGGCATCCAGGCGCGCAATCGCGAGCAAAACTTCGCCCTCAATGCGCTGATGGATCCCGAGATCGATTTCGTCAGCCTGCTCGGTACCGCCGGCACAGGCAAGACCCTGCTCGCCCTTGCTGCCGGGCTCGCCCAGGTCATGGACCAGCAACGCTACCGCGAAATCATCATGACCCGGGCCACCGTATCGGTCGGCGAGGACATCGGCTTCCTGCCCGGCACCGAGGAGGAAAAGATGACGCCGTGGATGGGCGCGTTGACCGACAACCTCGAAGTCCTGACCTCGCCGCAGGAAGGTGGCGCCTGGGGCCGCGCCGCAACCAACGACCTGCTCGCTTCACGGATCAAGATCCGCGCCATGAACTTCATGCGCGGGCGTACCTTCCTCAACCGCTACGTGATCGTCGACGAAGCGCAGAACCTGACGCCCAAGCAGATGAAGACCCTGATCACGCGCGCCGGGCCGGGAACGAAGATCATCTGCCTCGGCAATGTCGAACAGATCGACACGCCCTACCTGACCGAGACGACCTCGGGCCTGACCTATGCGGTCGACCGCTTCAAGAACTGGGAACACTCCGCGCACCTGACCCTGCGCCGCGGCGAACGCTCGAGGTTGGCGGACATCGCCTCGGAAGTGCTCTAAAGGCCGGGATTCGGACTGTGCAGACAGGATGTCGGAACGAACAGCGAAGCTGGCCCGCAGGGCAAGCCGCAGGATGCGGCATGTCATTCGAGATTCGGGATTCGCAATTGCAGAAAGGCTCGTCGTACGGGCGGGTCTCACACCCGCCCGCAACCTTGATTGAACAGTCAGGGCGGCTCCGAGACCCGCGCCTCCGGTTACGGACCCTGCGCTGATTGCAAATGTTCGCGGTTCGGGAGCCGGGATTGGCAGACCGCGTGCTCCGCTTCGGCCGCGATGCTCGGGGCGCTCGGCAATGAGCGGCCTGCGCGTTGCGGTTTCGTTGCTGGCCCTTGGGCGCTTGCGGGAAAAACGGCGTTGATGGGCGCCGTTTCCGCTGTCAGAAGCGCAAGGCCCAGGCCGCCTCGTACTCGACCTGGTTGCCGGTGACACGATCGGCCGAGCGGTAGTTCGGCAGGCCAAGGAAGTACGGCGCGCTCGAATAGACCGCCTGCAGGCTCAGCGTCGACCGTTCGCCTGTCGCGCGCGAGTAACCGAACGCCATCGTGTGGTCCGCCGGCGTCGACTCCAGCGCGGTGCGCAGAAGTTTCGATGTCGGTGAAGGCTGCTGGCGCGTGGTGTAGCGCAGCTCGAAATTGCCGAAACTCTCATCGCGCCAGGTCCAGCCGGCCGAATAGACACTCAGGTCCTGCCAGGCGAACACCGGACTGGCACCGGTTCCGAGCAGGGCCAGGAAACGCCTCGGCAGGGCCGGACTGGTGAACGGCGTCACTTCGCTGTATTTCACGCGCTGGACGCCGATGTCGAAACTCAGCGCCGGCGTCAGCGCGTAGCTCATGCCGACGCTCGCGCTCGACGGAATGTCGAACTGTCCGGGGTCGGAATAGACACCACGCAGGGAATTCAGCGCATCCATGTTGACCCGCGTCTGATAGGCGGCGCCCCAGCTCAGGCGGTTGGTCAGCCGGTCGCCGACATCCATGCGCAGACCTGCACCGTAGGACGATTCGCCCGGCACGACAGGCCACAGCGGAACACCCTCGCGCAGCGAACTTTCGCCCATGCCGAGGCTGACGAATCGCTGGTAGGCGAGCACCGCCGTCACGCCGAACATGCCGCTCTCGCCCCACCGGCTGACAAAGGAAGGCGCGATCACGGTCCGGCGCAGTCCGCTGCCCGGCAATTCCGAGCGGACATCGAGCCGCGGGCCAGCGAGGGCCGGCGCGCGCCCGTCGACGAGCGAATGAGCCACGCTGAGATTCAGGGTGGCGCCGGATGATCGGCTGAAGACGTTGATGGACGAGACGAAGGCCGGTTCGCTGGCCGGATCATCGGTGACCTGGGGTGGCGCAGCCTGCACGACCGGCGCCCAGGAAAACCTCGGCGTGATACTGGCAAGGGCATAATTGCGCCAGCGCTGGGGGACACCAGCCTCTGTCGACGGGGCAATGGCGAGCGGCTGCGACACGCCCGGAGCAGGCGCCGCAATGGCCGAAAAGGAAATAGGGAGCGTCAGCATCACGCCGAGCGCTCCCATCAAACCTGCTGCTGTCGCTGTTGTTGCCCGCTGCATTGCCCTGTTGCTGCGGTTGGGGAAAGGGGTGTGTTCTAATCCGGAACGGATATTGGCGGAAAAGCAACACCGGGTCAAGCGCGCAACAGCGCTGTCCAGACAGATGTTTTTCGGCTTGTTCACCGCAGCCGTTGCGGCATCTCCAGGGCACTTCGCCTGCCCCAGCGGCCCGCATTTGTTGCACGAAACCAACACTACCACCCATGCCCGCAGCGCAAACCGCCCCGCCCATCGCCTTGACCATCGCCGGTTCCGACTCGGGCGGCGGTGCCGGCATCCAGGCCGACCTGCGTACCTTTGCCGCCTTCGGTGTGCACGGGCTCAGCGCCATCACGGCCGTCACCGCCCAGAATACGCGTGGTGTCGACGCCATCGAAGTGCTGCCGACGGCCATCGTTCGGGCCCAGATCGAGTGCGTTCTCGAGGACTTCCCGGTCGCCGCGATCAAGACCGGCATGCTCGGCACGGCAAGTCTGGCGAGAACGGTCGGCAACGCACTCGCCACGCGCCCGGGCATCGTCCTGATCGTCGATCCGGTACTCGTGGCCACTACCGGCGCGGCGCTGTCGCGCGGCCGGCTTGCAGCTGCCGTCTGCCGCCACCTGCTGGCCCGCGCCGATCTGCTGACCCCGAACCTTCCCGAAGCGGAGGAACTGCTCGGCGAGCGCATCAGGAGCCGTGCCGACATGCTGGAGGCCGCCCGGGCGTTGCGCGCCCGCGGCGCACCTGCCGTGCTGCTGAAAGGCGGTCACCTGGCCGGCCCGCAGGTCCATGACCTGCTGCTCGGCAGCGGCGAAGCGCGCTGGTTCACGCATCCGCGCATCGACGTCGAAGGCCACGGCACCGGCTGCACGCTGGCCGCGGCCATCGCGGCCGGGATGGCCCGCGGATCGGGGCTAGAAGCAGCCACCGAAGCGGCCATCGACTTTGTCGCGCGGGCCCTGGCGCTGGCCTACCGTCCCGGCAAGGGCGACGTGGTCGTGCTCGACCAGCTAGGCGCCCGGCCGCTGCCGCAGGTCAGGCGCCCCTGACGCGCTCGATCAGCGCATCGGTGAAGCTGGTCGTCGTGCCGCTGCCGCCGAGGTCGGGGGTCAGCCGGTCGCGGGCCTGCATGGTCGAACGGATCGATTCGCGCACGCGGCTCGCCTCGTCTTCAAGACCGAGGTGGCTGAGCATCTGCGCGGCGCCGAGCAGCAGCGCACACGGATTGGCGATGCCCTTGCCGGCAATGTCCGGCGCCGAGCCATGCACGGCCTCGAAAATCGCGGCGTCGGCACCGATGTTGGCGCCCGGGGCGAGGCCGAGTCCGCCGACCAGGCCGGCGCAGAGGTCCGAGATGATGTCGCCGAACAGGTTGGTGGTCACGATCACGTCGAACTGCTGCGGATTCATGACCAGCTGCATGCAGGTGTTGTCGACGATCATCTCGTTGAAGGCGATGTCCGGATACTCCCTGGCGACGTCGCGGGCGACCTTCAGGAAAAGGCCCGACGTCGTCTTCATGATGTTGGCCTTGTGCACGGCGGTGACCTTGCGCCGGCGCTGGCGCTGGGCCAGCTCGAAGGCATAGCGAACGATGCGCTCGCAGCCATGCCGCGTGTTCCGGATCAGCGACTGGGCGACCTCGCCGTCCTCGGAAAGGGTCTGGCCTTCGGACCCGTAGGCGCCTTCGGTGTTTTCGCGGACCGTGATGATGTCGATGTCTTCGTAGCGCGAGCGGGTGCCAGGAAACGTGATCGCAGGGCGCACGTTGGCGTACAGGTCGAAGCGCTTGCGCAATTCGACGTTGAGCGAGCTGAATCCACCACCGATCGGGGTCATCAAGGGGCCCTTGAGGGCAACCCGGTGACGTGCGATCGCGTCGATCGTCGCCTGCGGCAACAGCTCGCCGGATTTCTGCTGTGCCGAGACTCCGGCTTCGACGAAGTCGTATTCGAAGCCGACTTGCAGCGCATCGAGCACACGCACGACCGAATCGACGATTTCCGGGCCGATCCCGTCGCCTCGAATGACGGCAATTGTCTGACTCATCGGCTCTGTGCTCCGTGTTTCTGGCTTGCCGAAGTCGGCAAAGGGCGCGCATTATCCGAAAATGATCGTGCATCGCACAACCAAGGCCAAGGCCAGCATCCGCCGAACGTCGCTCTGGCTGCCCTTGGCGCTGATTCTCGTCGTCGCCTCATGGTGCTCGCCGAGTCCGGCGCGCGAACGGGTCGACGAAGACCTCGAGCTTCGCCTGGTGAGCAGCTCGCCGGCAGCCCCGCAGTGGCCGCCGGACCTCGTGGTAGAGACCGTGTGGCCGGATTCCTGCCTGCCTGAGGTCGTGCGTTCCACCCTGGACGGGACGAACATCGACATCCTGCTGCGTGCATCGGGCCGCCAATGCACCGACGCCGCCACGCCATTGCGCCTGAGGGTCAATCCGGCACGCGAAGCGGGCCTGCGTCAACTTGCCCTCGGCACCTTCCAGGTGCGCCTGTTTCTCCTGCAATCGGACGGCAGCAGCCTGCCGATCGGGTTCAGGCTGCTGCACTCGGGCTGGGACGACACCCTGTCACGACCGGAAAGCGGATTCTGGTGGTCGGTATCCAGTCCCGAGCTCGAGCCATCGCTGGCCGGCAGCGGCCTGTCGATCGAGCAACAGGGCGAAAACCTCGCGGTGACCCTGCTCAGCTACGAGGCCGGCGCCCCGGTCTGGTACTTCGGCAGTGCCCGCATGCCGGGCAACATCGCGCATGTTCCGCTGCTGCGCATGGTCGGCGGGGACGAGCCGTTTGCCGGCCCCAATGGCGGTCCGCGCGCCGAACCGGGCCCGTCGCTGAACCTGCAGTTCCTCGGCCCGGCCCATGCCCAGGCCTGGCTGGTCCGGCCGCGGCCGGGCGCCGACCGGGGACTCGACATCCAGGCCCTGAACCTGCTCAGGCTGCCCTTCGAAACCGAACGCAACGGCGCTGCCTGGCAGGGCCAGTGGGTCCTTGTCATTGGCGAGGCCCGCCAGGCCCGCATACTCGACCTGGCTGACCTGGTCACGGCCGACGCGGAGAGCTTCAGTCTCAGCGAGCGCGCCGCCGGCCTGACCCTGCAGTGCCGCCTCGACGACGTCGGCGGCCACCCGACGCCGGCCTTCTGCTCGCTGGCCGAAGGCGCACGCATCCTCGCGGATTTCGATCATGTCGGACTGGACCGGCTGTCGGGTCTCGCCGCCGACGGCAAGCCGGCTCGCCTGGTCAGGTTGCCGGACTGACTTCAGTCGCTGCCGCCGGCAGTGATTTCGGCGAGCTTTCCGCTGCGATCCGCGGCCACCAGATCCTCGAAGCCGCCGACGTGGACCCCGTTGACGAAAATCTGCGGAACCGAGCGGCGGCCACCGGTTCGCGACAGCATCTCGTCCCGGCGCAGAGGGTCCGTGTCGATGCGGATCTCGGTGTAGTCGAAGCCTTTCTGCTTGAGCAGATTCTTGGCCGCCACGCAGTAGGGGCAAACCGCCGTCGTGAACATTTCTACAGAAACCATGCAAACACTCCGCATCCTGGATACCGAATTTGTCCCGCCAACGAGGCATTGCGTGCAGCCAGCGAACGCCGATCGACTCCCGCAAGGACTGCGCCGAAGGATCGACGACGGTCGCCGGGCATCGCCCCGGGCATGCCGGGAGTATGCCCGAGGCCGTTCCATATCACGTCGGCTTAAGGTAGCCGGCGTTACACTATGCCGTGCTCTGACCCGAGAGGAGCCGTGAATCCATGCACAAGCTGAAATGGCTGCCTGCGTTGCTGGCCGCCGCCTGCGTCGGACTCGCCGGCGCCAGCGAGCCGGGCGTGCGCCTGCCCGATATCGGCAGTTCCGCCGCCAGCGCCATGTCCCCCGAGGAGATGAAGGCCTACGGTGCCTCCATGCTCCACGAGATGCGCGCCTACAACTACGTGCTCGACGATCCGCAGATCAACGACTACCTCAGCGCGCTGGGTTACCGGCTGGTCTCGGTCAGCGACCGACCCGACCTGGAATTCACGTTCTTCGTCGTGCGCAGCAATGAAATCAACGCATTTGCCGCTCCAGGCGGCTACATTGGGGTCAATGTCGGGCTGATCAACGCCATGGGCAGCGAAGACGAGCTGGCCGCGGTGATCGCGCACGAGATCGCCCACGTGACCCAGCAGCACCTTCTGCGCGCGTTCGAGGATTCGCGCAAGACCGCCCTGCCGATTGCCCTGGCCATGCTCGGCGCCCTGGTCGCCACCGCCAACCGGAGCGACGACGCGAGCCAGGCAGCACTGATGGGCGGCATCTCGCTGATCCAGCAGCGGGCGATCAATTTCACGCGCTACGACGAAATCGAGGCGGACCGGGTCGGCATCCAGAGCCTGGCCCGGGCCGGCTTCGAGCCACTGGCGATGGCCGAGACCTTCGCCACCATGCAGAGGGTGATGCGCGTCAACGGCATCGACGTGCCGGAATTCCTGCGCACCCATCCGGTCGACGTCAATCGGATCGCCGATGCCAAGGCGCGCGCAGTGCAGCTCGAGCAGACCTATCCGGTCGCCGAAGCGGCGGCGGCCAACATCGGCAAGACCGTGACCGTGGCACCGGTCGCGAATGCGACAGCTTCACTGAACCTTGCCCTGCCTCCGTCGCCGAGGTCGGCCAGCGCATCGGCAGCAAGTCCGCTGCAGAGCAGCCAGTTCGAACTGATGCGCGAGCGGGCCCGAACCCTCAACGCGGACTCGGTCAATGGCATCCTTCGTTACTACGCCGACGAGCGCAAGCGCGGACCGGCGGCGAGCACGTCGGCCAATCGTTACGGCCACGCGCTGGCCCTGATCCGGGCGCGGCAACCTCAGGCCGCGGTCGAGGAATTCGCCGGGCTGGTCGCCGACTATCCGCAAACCGCCGCATTCCAGCTCGGCATGGCCGAAGCCGAGGACCAGGCCGGCAACAGGGACGCGGCATTCCGGCGCTTCGAACGGCTCAGCAACGACTTCCCCGGCAATCGCGCGATTGCCCTCGCCTTCACCGACGCGCTGCTCGCCCGTGCCGACGCAAAATCGGCGCAACGTGCGCAGGACCTGGTGCGCCCGCTGCTTGGCCGCTATCCCGACGATCCCGACCTGCAGCGCAGTTTCGCGCGCGCCAGCGAACTGGGCGGCGACAAGATCCGCGCGGCCGAGGCCTACGCCGAATGGACCTTCCTGAATGGCCGCGCCGAAGATGCGCTGAACCAGCTCAAGGCCCTGGCCAGCAAGGAAAACCTGACCTACTACCAGCGTGCACGCGTCGACGCGCGAATCACGGCGATGACGCCGATCGTGCTCGACATCCGCAAGCGCGAGCGTCGCGAAACGGAGCCCGATGACACCAGCGGCAATCGCATCGGCCTGTCGACATCGCTGCGTTGCCCCAACCAGGAGTGTCCGGACATGTCATTGCGACGTAACATTCCTCGGTTGCAATAAAGCTGTCACAAGGAGCCCATTGCGGGATCCATCTGCGGGGATTTCGTGCAAAAACGCGTGCTGATCGTCGAAGACGAACCGTCCATTCGCGACATGGTGGCATTCGCACTTCGCAAGGCCGGAATGGAGGCCATCCATGCTGCCGATGCACGCAGCGCCCAGTCATCGATCGGAGACCAGATTCCGGATCTGATCCTGCTCGACTGGATGCTGCCGGGCATGACCGGCATCGAACTGGCCCGGCGCCTGCGCCGCGAAGACCTGACCCGCGACATCCCGATCATCATGTTGACCGCGCGCGGCGAGGAGACCGATCGCGTCAACGGCCTCGATGCCGGCGTCGACGACTACGTGGTGAAGCCCTTCTCGGCACGCGAGCTGGTCGCGCGCATCCGCGCCGTGATGCGCCGGGCCCATGGTGAGGACACCGAGGGCGTCATCGAAATCGCCGGCCTGCGCATCGACAGCGCCGCGCACCGCGTCCACGCCGGCGACCAGGTCGTGCCGATCGGCCCCACCGAATACCGCCTGCTGCACTTCTTCATGACCCATCCCGAGCGCGTCTATTCGCGCAGCCAGCTGCTCGATCATGTCTGGGGCGGCGGCGTCTACGTCGAGGAACGGACCGTCGACGTGCACATCCGTCGACTGCGCATGACCCTGGCGCCACACGGCATGGACGGCTACGTGCAGACCGTGCGCGGTGCCGGCTACCGCTTCTCGTCAAACGTGTGAAAAGAAGCGCCGCACTCCGCCGGACCAAGCTGTTCGGACTCCTGCGCGCATTCCGGGATGCCGCCGTGGCCTTGCCGGACGCCCTGGTCGCGGTCGACGCCGACTACCGGATCCGCTGGTTCAACACGGCCGCCGGCAGCATGCTCGGCATCGACTACCCGCGCGATCTCGACCAGCGCCTGGTCGATGCCGTGGCCATCCCGGGCCTCGCGGCCTGGATCGAAGGCGGTGGCGTCGATCCGCTGTCCGACGTCACTTCGCCGAAGGATGCCGACCTGCACCTGAGCCTGCGCCTGATCCCCTATGCAGAAGGCCATGCCCTGCTGCTGGTGCGCGACGTCAGCCAGCTGCTGCGGGTGGAAAAGATGCGCCGCGATTTCGTCGCCAACGTCTCGCACGAGCTGCGCACGCCACTGACCGTCGTGCACGGCTACTTGGACCTGATCGAGCCCGAGCAGATCCCCGAGTTCGAATCGATCATCCGCGAGTTGCGCAGCCAGTCGCGACGCATGACCCAGATCGTCGAGGACCTGCTCACGCTTTCTCGTCTCGATGCCGAGGAAACCCTGCCGATGTCGCGCGTCGCGATCCGGCCGCTGGTGACGACCCTGCATCGCGATGCCGAGGGACTCAGTCGCGGCCGCCATACGATCTCGGCGAGCATCGAGGGCCCGCACGACCTGCAGGGCTCATCGCGGGACCTGTACAGCGCCTTTTCCAACCTGGTCAGCAATGCCGTGCGCTACACCCCGGTCGGCGGGCGCATCCGCATCGTCTGGACCAGCAGCGCGCAGGGCGGTCGCCTCAGCGTGATCGACACCGGGCACGGCATCTCGCCGCAGCACCTGCCGCGCCTGACCGAGCGTTTCTATCGCGTCTCGACCAGCCGCTCGCGCGAGACCGGCGGCACCGGCCTCGGCCTTTCGATCGTCAAGCACGTCCTGCAATTGCACGATGCGCATCTGGAAATCGAAAGCGAACCCGGAAAAGGCAGCACCTTTTCATGTGTTTTCAATCCAGAGCAGTTATTGTTGCCGGAGCTTGTATCCGAGGAGTCGTGACATGAATTCGTCGTTGGTCGAACTCGGTGTCCCCGTGACAACGGCGGGGGGCGTGACCAATCCGGGCCCGGACCGGCCAGGGGCAGTACCGGCCGCATGCGACTTCAGCGATCCGTCTCTCTACCTGAACCGCGAGCTGGCCCAGATCGAATTCAATTTCAGGGTCATGGCCCAGGCCGAGGACCCGCGCAACCCGCTGCTCGAACGCCTGCGCTTCATGTGCATTTCCTGCACCAACCTCGACGAGTTCTTCGAGGTTCGTGTGGCCGTCCTCAAGCACCATCATGCCTTCGGTGAAGGCCAGCCGCGCGCCGATGCCATGGCCATCACCGAGGTGCTCGGCCTGATCCGCGAGCGCGCACTGCTGCTGGTCGAGAAGCAGTACGCCTTCTGGAACCAGACCCTGCTCCCCGAACTCGAGAAGGAGGGCATCCGCTTCCTGACCCGGGATGCCTGGACGGTCAAGCAGAAGCGCTGGCTGCAGGGCTATTTCCGAAACGAAACGCTGCCGGTCCTTTCCCCGCTGGGTCTCGATCCGGCACATCCTTTCCCGCGCATCCTGAACAAGAGCCTGACCCTCGCGGTCGTCCTCGAAGGCCGCGATGCCTTTGGCCGCGAAGGACACATGGCCCTGTTGCGCGCACCGCGCTCGCTGCCGCGCATCATCCGCCTGCCTGACGAAATTGCCGATGGCAGTACCTCGTTCGTGTTTCTTTCCGACCTCCTGCACGAGTTCATGGACGAGCTGTTTCCCGGCATGCACGTCAAGGGTTCCTACCAGTTCCGCGTGACCCGCAACAGCGAGTTGTTCGTCGACGAGGAAGAGGTCGAGAATCTCGCCCTGGCCCTGCGCGACGAGCTGCGCGGGCGCGGCTACGCGAAAGCTGTGCGCCTGGAAGTCGGTTCGAACTGTCCGCGCGCCATCACCAGCATGCTCGAACAGAACTTCGAACTGACCGACCACGATGTCTACCTCTGCGAGGGCCCGGTCAACGTCAGCCGCAGCGTCGCCATCTACGACCAGATCGATCGCCCCGACCTGAAGTTCCCGACCTTCGTGCCGCGCGTGCACCCAGTCGTCGTCGAAGGCGACAGCCTGTTTGCGGCGCTGAGGGAACGCGACATTCTCCTGCACCACCCGTTCGAGTCGTTCGTGACGGTCAGCGAACTGGTCAAGCAGGCCAGTCTCGATCCCGACGTGCTCGCCATCAAGCAGACCCTGTATCGCGCCGGGACCGATTCGCAACTGGTCGACCATCTGATCGAGGCGGCCCGGCTCGGCAAGGACGTGACCGTGGTCGTCGAACTGCGCGCGCGTTTCGACGAGGAAGCCAATCTGCGCCTGGCCAATCGCCTGCAGGAAGCCGGCGTGCAGGTGGTCTATGGTGTGGTCGGCTACAAGACCCATGCCAAGATGCTGCTGATCGTGCGCCGCGAAGCCGGCGGATTGCGCCGCTACGTGCACCTGTCGACCGGCAACTATCACCAGATCACCTCGCGCATCTACACCGACTTCGGCCTCATGACCGCCGATCCCGAGATCGGCGAGGACGCCCACCTGCTGTTCCTGCAATTGTCCGGGCTCGGCCCGATCATCAAGCTCAAGCACCTGCTGCACTCACCGTTCACCCTGCACAAGGGACTGATGGCCAAGATCGAACGCGAAACGGAACATGCCCGGGCCGGCAAGCCGGCGCGCATCATCGCCAAGATCAATGCCCTCAATGAACCGGCCGTCATCGAATTGCTCTACGCCGCATCCTGCGCCGGCGTGCAGATCGATCTGATCATCCGCGGCGCCTGCACCTTGCGCCCGGGCATCCCCGGCGTTTCCGAAAATATTCGGGTACGCTCCATCGTCGGGCGCTTCCTCGAGCACAGCCGCGTGTATTGGTTCCAGAACGACGACAAGCCTGAAATCTACTGTTCCAGCGCCGACTGGCTGGATCGCAACCTGCTGCGCCGGGTCGAAACCTGCTTTCCGATCCGCGATCCTAAACTGGCCATGCGCGTGTACAAGGAATCGCTGCAGAACTACCTTGCCGACAACACCCAGGCCTGGATCCTCGAATCCGACGGCAGCTACACGCGCATGCAGCCCGGCAAGGACAAGCCGCACTCGGCCCAGCTCACCCTGCTGAAAAAACTCTGCTCGTGAAGCGCGCGAAGCTCCCTGATGAAATCCGCGACGGCGACCTGATCGCCGCTGCCGACATCGGCTCGAACAGCTTCCACCTCGTCGTTGCCCGCTACACGCATGGCGAACTGCGCGTGATCGACCGCCTGCGCGAAAGCGTGCGCCTGGCAGCCGGATTGAAGAAGGATGGCTCGCTGACGCCCGAACGGCGCGAAACCGCATTCAAGTGTCTGGCCCGCTTCGGCCAGCGCTTGTCCGGCTTCAAGACCGGTCGGGTACGCGCCGTGGCGACCAACACGGTGCGCCAGCTGAGCAACCCGCAATCGTTCCTGCTGCCCGCCGAAACCGCCCTGGGCCACCCGATCGAAGTGGTCTCGGGACGCGAGGAGGCGCGCCTGATCTACCAGGGCGTCGCCCACGGCTTGCCCCTGACCGACGAGAAGCGCCTCGTCATCGACATCGGCGGCGGCAGTACCGAATTCATCATCGGCCGCGGCTACGAGGCGCTGGAGCGCGAGAGCCTGCAGGTCGGTTGCATCGCCAGCACCCTGCGCTTCTTCGAGGACGGAAAAATCACCGCGCGCCGCTGGAAGCAGGCGCAAACCGAGATTGCCGTCGAATTGCAGCAGTTCGGTGCGCATTATCGCGAGCGCGGATGGAGCCAGGCGATCGGCTCATCCGGAACCATGAAGGCGATCGGCAGCATCGTGCAGGCGAATGGCTGGTCAGAGCAGGGCATCAGCGCGACCTCGCTCGAAATTCTCCGCGAAACACTGCTCAAGGTCGGCAACAGCAACCTGCTCGATCTGCCGGGCCTGTCCAGCGACCGGGTCCAGGTCATCGCCGGCGGCGTGGCCATTCTCGATGCGATCTTCAATACCTTCGGGCTCAAGCAGATGAACGTCTGCGAGACGGCCATGCGCGAAGGCCTGCTCTACGACATGCTCGGCCGCGCGCTGCACACCGATTCGCGCAGCACCAGCATCGGCGCGCTGGCCGAACGCTACGGCGTCGATATCGCGCAGGCCGCCCGGGTCAGCGAAACCGCGGCCATGCTCTTCGATCAGGTGAAGAAACCCTGGCAACTCGATGTTCCGGCACAGGAAATCCTCAACTGGTGCAGCCATATCCACGAAATCGGCCTGGCCATCGCGCACAGCCAGCACCACGCGCATGGGGCCTACATCATGGCCAATTCGGATCTGGCCGGGTTCAGTCGGCAGGAGCAACAGCAACTCGCCGCGATCCTGCGCTCGCACCGGCGACGGCCGGATGGCGAGGGCATGCGCAACCTGCCGCCACGCATGCAGCCGGTGACCCAGCGGCTGACCGCGTTGCTGCGCCTCTCCGTCCTTCTGCACCGCGCGCGCAGCGATGACACGCTACCGCGGATCAACCTGGCCGCCGAGGGCAATCAGCTGACCCTCGAGCTGCCGGCGGCCTGGCTCGACAACCATCCGCTGACCCGAATCGATCTCGAGCAGGAGCGGGACTACCTCAAGCAGATCGACATCAAGCTGCAGGTCAGCAAGTCGGCGAGTCGCGAAGTCGCCGCCTGATCGGAGCATCCGGCCACCGTTGTTCTCCCTATCAGCAGCAGCACGCGGCCTGTAGTGTTCGCCGGAGGGGCGAACCCTTATCATGTAGAGACTCTTTTCCGAGCGAGGCCCTACGACCATGCTGCGCATCCCCAGATCCTGCACCCTCCGCGCCCTGTTGCCGTTTGCCCTGGCCCTGTTCCTGCCGGTCGGCGCATCGGCTCAATCCGACGCCGCGAAACCGACAACCAAGCCGCCAGTCGCGGCCACGACCGCGCCCACGGTGAATCCCAAGGTACTGATCAAGACCAACATGGGCGACATCACGGTCGAACTGAACGCCGAGAAGGCGCCGAAAAGCGTCGAAAACTTCCTCCAGTACGTGAAGGACGGTTTCTACAACGGCACGATCTTCCACCGCGTCATCGACAATTTCATGATCCAGGGCGGCGGATTCACCCCTGACCTGCGCCAGAAGCCGACGCGTCCTTCGATTCCGAACGAGGCGAAGAACGGCCTGTCGAACAAGCGCGGCACGATCGCCATGGCCCGCACCCCCGATCCGAACTCGGCCACCGCGCAGTTCTTCATCAACCTCGTCGACAACCGCAACCTCGATTACGTCAGCGACGAGCGCGCGGAAACCTGGGGCTACGCGGTATTTGGCCAGGTGGTTTCCGGCATGGACGTGGTCGACAAGATCAAGGCCGTGCCGACCGGTCCGAAAGGCCCATTCCGCAGCGACGTCCCGACTACCGACGTCGTCATCGAAAAGATCGAACTCCTGCCCTGATCCATGCTGTTCCTTCTCCCGCCATGCGGGAGAAGGTCCCGAAGGGGGATGAGGGGCTTTCCACGCAATTGCCTCGTCCCTGGCAATATGATCGCTCGCACCGATATTCCTCACGAGATGCGTCAATTGCTTGCCCAAGCGGGCAACAGTCGCGCACACAGCAAACCCACCGACAAAGCCCGATGTTGTTCCTTCTCCCGCCCGGCGGGAGAAGGTCCCGAAGGGGGATGAGGGGCTCTGGCTCTTGATCCTGTCTTACCAAGCCGCCCGTCAAGCCCGATGACCACGCTCTTCATCTCCGACCTGCACCTCGACCTGGCAAGACCGGCGATCCTTGACCAGTTCGAAACCTTCATCCGTGACGAGGCCGTCCACGCCGACGCCCTCTACATACTCGGCGACCTGTTCGAGGCCTGGATCGGCGATGACGCCGACGATCCGGTCGGCAAGCGCTTCGTCGCAGCAATGAAGCCGATGCGCGAGGCCCGACGCCCGTGCTTCTTCATGCACGGTAATCGCGACTTCCTGCTCGGCGAACGCTTCGCCCGCGAAGCGGGCATGACCCTGCTGCCCGATCCGTCGGTCATCGACCTCTACGGCACACCGACCCTGCTGATGCACGGCGACAGCCTGTGCACCGACGACGCGCCCTATCAGGCCTTTCGCAGCCAATCGCGATCAGCCGAATGGCAGCGGCAGTTCCTCTCACAGACCGTGCAGGAGCGCGAAGCCTTTGCCCGCAAGGCGCGGGCGGAAAGCCGACGCCATACCGGCAGCGAAGCCAATGCCGGCATCATGGATGTCAATCAGAGGGCCGTGGAAGCAGCCATGCGACACGCCAGCGTCGTCCGCCTTATCCACGGACATACCCACCGCCCAGCCATCCACGCATTCGAACTCGACAACCAGCCCGCCGAGCGCATCGTGCTCGGCGACTGGTATGAGCAGGCTAGTTGTCGACGGATGGCACGCCCTTAGCTGCACCGTCCGGCTGCGAAGTATTCCCGACAAACGTTAGCAATGGTGTCGACGGTGTAACGTGACATGACCAAGCCACCGGTCCGATCGGTGGACCTGACCTTCGCGAAGGCTACTTGGCGACGACCTTCTGTGGGCTCGTGAATTGCTGCTTGCGGCCCCTGTTATATACGATGTCGATGTAATACCAGTAGGTCTGTCCCGCCTTGGCCGAGTTGTCGCGCCACTGGTAGATCGAACCCGCTTCGGGGTCGCCCTCCAGGCGCTCGATGATCTTCTCGCTCACGCGCTCATATGGGCCGCTTTCGGCGTCGCTGCGATAGATTTCATAGCCGTAGATGTCGTACTCGTTGGTGACTTGCCATTTGAGCAGCGGCCCCGTTCCTTCCGGCGTGCTCATAGTGGCAGGAACCGCCTTGGTGACGGGTGCCTTTGCAACCGAGGATCGCAGCACGGAAGAAATCGATTTCTGATCCTCCTGCGCCGCCTTGAAATCATCGGCCAGGCTGCGTATCTGTGTGTTCTTGCCGATGCCGATCGCCCCAAAGCGAACGTAGAGATCGTGCTTGTAATCAGGCAACTCGATCTCGAGAACGCCTCCGGTCGTTCCGAGCATGTTCATGGGCGGATAGCGAACTTTGAGGTTCTTGCACGAGGGGTTGACCGGCAAACAATCTGTCACCGAGGTCTCCACCTTCATGCGGCTCTTCGCAGTGACTTCGCCGACCTCAAGCGGCTTACCACTGACGTCGTTGAGGACCACGATCAGTTCGGCCGACTGACCCTCGCGCAGCAACCCGAAATCCAGCGGATCTAGGCTCGGCACTACCTTGCCCCGAGCCTGCCCGCGCAGACGAAACGCTACGAGCGGTTGCAGTGAGCTGTCCGTCTTGACTAGCAGGTTCTCATCGAAGCTCGACCATGGCGCATCTTCACGGCTCGCAAGCTGCAGAGCCTTTCCATCCTGGACGACCTGCGCATTGAAGTAGGCGCTTGGCTTCTCGATCCCGACGAGGCGAACCGACACTCCAGGCCTGACTTCAATCGGAATGACCCTAGTTACCGCCTTTGACACGTCGAAGGTCCCGAAGTCGATATCGGTTCCGCTCGGCGAGACCAGCCAGTCGGCGAATCCACGCACAACGAATCCGTCCACCGGCTCGGTTTCGCCCCGTGCATAGATGTCGAAATAATGGGCGAAACGTCCGAGCGTCTCGTTCAGGGTAAGGTCCAAGCCCGCACTGAACGACTCACCGGCTTTCACCAGGCTGGGGGTAAAACGGATCAATACCCCACTCGGATCTCGCGGTACGATTCGCTCGATCTGCAGAGATTTTTCGGACAAATTTCTGCCGACGATGTCGGCATGCACCTTCGCGAAGGGATAGGTCTGTCCAACCTCCGTGCCCGCGAATTCAAATGTGCCTGTTGCATGCACAGGTGCCGGGGCGGCGGCCGAACAGACCGAGGAACCGGAAAAAAGTTGACCGCAAATGAACAAGAAGACGATGATATTTCGCATATGAAAAAGCCCACGTGGCAAGCACGTGGGCTCAATTTCCTCAACTCAGGCGTATCGCTTATTCGACGGAAAAATTCTGCAGGGAAACCGGCAGACGAGGAACGGCGATCGTCACCGGGCCGCACTGTCCAGCGGTGAACGAGGTCACAGCGAGAAAGTACTGGCCGGCCGCAAGTCCGTCGATCGAGATGGACTCCGTGCCGCCGGCGGGAGCCGAGTCGACCTCACGCGGGCAAGGCGCGGAATCTGCGCAGCTACCCTGCATGATGGCAACATACATGTCATAGGTGCCGCTCGACGTCGAAATAACGAAGTTCTGCTCGGGTGGCGTTGCGCCGCCGATCGCACCCGGACCCAAGGTCACCGACCAGATGGCATCGGTGGCCGCGCTCGTCGTCGCCGAGCTGCACATCGCGCCCAGCTGGTTGGTCACGCCGCAGGTGTCGAAGTTGGTAATCGGAGTCGTCAGGCTGTTCGGGCCCGAGAGCGGAATCGCACCTGCACTGGCAGTACACGTCTGAGCAAGAGCCGATCCAGCCGCGACGCAACCCGCCATCGCAATCGCACACGCCAAAATATTCTTCATGTTGTCACTCCAAGGTAATTGCGAAACAGATTCTTAGATTAGTGGCCGATGAACGTCTGACGGCGCGAATCGAACTGATCGAAATAGACGAAGTTGGTATTGCCGAAGTTCTGGCGGTAGAACGTATTGGCGTTCACCAGTCCCAGCGTGACCTGATCGACGCCCGTCCACCCATTGTTGGTGATCGTAGCGATCGAGCCCGTCGGGCTACCTTCACTTGTGCTGGCCGACACGTTCGACACCCAATACTTGATCGAGCCCGGATTGCCAACCACGAGGTCGATTTCGATGCGATTTGCGCCAGCCTGGTTCGGCAGCGGGATATCGACCTGCTGGTACTGGCTGACCTGCGCGGTATCACCGACGGAAAGACGAAGGATAGACGCCGACCCGTTACCGGTGAGGGTTGCGAACAGCATACGGCTGGTGCCGCCAGCCGGAGCGGAGGCGCCGAGCACGGAGAAACCGATCACATTCCGATTGGCCTGAGTAAGCGAGAGGCCGGAGACATCAACGATGAACTGTGCGCGATAGCGCTGCTCGTTGGCCGGCGTCTGGTCAAGAACGAACGCCTTGGAGCCGGTCGAGCCGTTCTGGTTCAGGGCAGTTTGCAGGCGGCAGGAAGTGCTGTCATAACCGCCGGTGACGCTGCTCGCAGTGCCCTGCAGGGTGGAAACCAGGCTCCACGGCGGGGAAAGGCTGGCCGGGCACTGCGCCATGGCTGCGCCAGCGGCACCGAAACCCACCAGACCAACAACTGCCATTGCCAG
>JAHCAR010000019.1 GCA_019634795.1 Dokdonella sp. | reverse complement strand
ACATTCAAGTGGTCGGGCCAAAGGCGCCAGACTAACCGAATTCGACCTCACCTTTAACGGTGCTGAAATGCATCCCGGCAAGCAGGAGGTGGGTTCGGCGGCACGCGCGGCGATCACGCCGCCGCTCCGCGCCGCTTGCCAAGAAAAGCCTGCACGAAAAACAGTGCAAACGCGCCAACGCCGAAGGCGAACACGATGTCGCCGGGCACACGCGCCCAGACCAGCGCCTCCATCATCGGATGATGCATAAGTTCCGCAGAGCGCGCGGCGGCGTAATGATCATTAAATGAAACATAAGTTTGCCAGAGGCCCTGCGGCAGCAGCGAAAGGAACGTCATCATGAAGAGGCCGATATTGAGGCTCCAGAAGGAGATCGACAGCAGCTTCTCGTTCCATACATGCGGGTTGGTTAGCCCGCGCATGCAGTAGAGGATTAACCCGAGCCCCAGCATGCCATAGACGCCAAAGAGGGCCGCATGGCCGTGCGTGGCCGTGGTGTTGAGGCCTTGCATGTAATAGAGCGCGATCGGCGGGTTGATGAGGAAGCCCAGCAAGCCGGCGCCAACGAGGTTCCAGATCAGCACCGCCGCAAAGAAGCGAAACGGCCAGCGATAGGCGTGCTCCCACGCCTGTTGGCCTTCGAGTTTGGAGCGATTGTAGGCCTCAAATCCCACCACCGCGAGCGGCACGACCTCAAGCGCGGAGAACACAGCGCCTAGCGCCAGCACCGAAATCGGCGTGCCGCTCCAATAAAGGTGGTGGAAGGTGCCGAGCACGCCGCCGGCCATGAACACGATGGTCGCGAACAGCACGTTGACCGTCGCCGTCTTGCCGCGCACGAGGCCGAGCTTGACGAACAGGAAGCTGATCACGGCCACCGCAAACACCTCGAAGAAGCCTTCGACCCACAGGTGCACGACCCACCAGCGCCAGTACTCGACCATCGAGATGTGGGTGTGCTCGCTCCACATCAGGCCGGCGCCGTAGAACAGCGCGATCGCGATCGTCGAGAGGAACAGCAGGCCGACGATCGAGGACATCTCGTCCTTGCGCCTGAGCGCCGGCCACAGCGCGCGCCCGACCAGACCGAGCCAGAGCAACAGGCCGACGAACAGGAAGATCTGCCAGAAGCGGCCGAGGTCGACGTATTCCCAGCCCTGGTGGCCGAACCAGAAGTTGTTGGCCAGGCCTAGCTTCTGCATGACCGCGAACCACTGGCCGGCGAAGGCGCCGACGACGATGATCAGCAGGCAGACCCAGAGGATGTTGACGCCGAGGCGCTGGAACTTCGGCTCATGCCCGGATACGGCCGGCGCGATGTAGAGGCCGGTCGCCAGCCAGGCGGTCGCGATCCAGAGCACGGCCAGTTCGGTATGCCAGGAGCGCGTCAGCGAGTACGGCAGGATCTGCGAGATTTCGAAGCCGTAGAACTGCTGGCCCTCGACCTGGTAGTGCGCCGTGATCGCGCCGAGCAGGATCTGCACGAGCACCAGGGCCAGCACGACCCAGAAATACTTCGCGGTGGCGCGCATCGACGGCGTCACCGTGATCCCGGCCAGCGGATCCTTCGCCGGCGGCGCCAGGTGCGGCTCCTTGCTGTGCCAGACCGCGTAGTGCCAGGCGAGCAAGCCGATGCCGGCGATCATGAACAGCACGCTGAACACGGTCCAGATGAACGAGCCCGGCGTCGGCGAGTTGCCGACCAGCGGCTCGTAGGGCCAGTTGCTGGTGTAGCTGATCGTGCTGTCGGGGCGATTGGTCGCCGCGGCCCAGCTGGTCCAGAAGAAGAAGCCGGCGAGTTCCTGGCGGTGCCTGAGGTCCGGCACGGTGTCGTTGCGCATCGCGTAGCCTTCGCGCAGCGTCTGCGTGGCCGGATCGTTGCTGAACAGGCTCACGTAGTGCGCAGCCACGTTCGAAATGGCCAGCGCGCGATCGTTGGATACCGTGATCGTCTGCGCATCCGCATCGTAGGTGTTGCTGCGCATCTCGGCCTGCAGGCGCGCCTTCAGCGAAGCCTTTTCCGGTTCGCCGAGATTCGCGTATGCGGCCGCGTAGTCGCGCCTTGCCCAGAGGTCGAGCAGTTCGCTCGACTCCCGGTGCAGCCAGTCGGCACTCCAGTCCGGGGCGACGAGGGCACCGTGGCCCCAGACCGAGCCGAGCTGCTGGCCACCGAAGGATTGCCAGACCTGGCGGCCCTCCTCGAGCTCGGCGCGCGTGAACAGGACCTGGCCCGAAGCGGCAACGACGCGCTCGGGTAGTGGCGGCGCCAGGCGGTGGATCTCGCTGCCCATCCAGAGCAATACCGCAAAGGTGGTGCCGAGCAGCAGCCCCAGTGCGATCCATAGACGACGTGTGGTGGACATGAGCCTTTCCATCGAGGACGTTGCCGCATTCTCGACAGACGCCGCGGTTCCGGCCCTGACCTGGGTCAAGCCGGCCCGCGATACTTCCGAAAGGCACGCTGCTCGCGGACTCTACTGTAGGAAGCGGCTTCAGCCGCGATGCTTCTGTGCCGAATACCCAACGAAGAGCATCGCGGCTGAAGCCGCTCCTACGGGGAAGGGGGCGTGCGCGGAGCGTTCCCGGGTGCAGGGAATCAGGGATGCAGGATACAGCGCGCGCTCTGGCGCAGCTCGCCAGGCTGGAGCAATTCGACATCGCGCTCGTCGACACGGATCAGGCCCTGGTCCTGGAAGCGGCGCAGGACCCGGCTGACCGTTTCCGCGGCCAGGCGCAGGTGGTTGGCGATATCGCCGCGGGACATGCTCAGGCGGAATCGCGTCGGCGAAAAACCGCGGGCGGCAAAACGGTCGGCCAGCAGGATCAGGAAGGCGGCCATGCGCTCGCTGGCGCTGTAGTCGCCGGCCAGCAGGGCGGCCTTGCCGATGTCGGCGCTGAGCAGGCGGAACAGCTGCTGCTGGATGCCGGGCATGCGCGTGGCCAGGGTGGCCAGTGCAGGGAACGAGAATCGGCACAGATAGACCGTATCGAGCGCGATCGCATCGCAGGGGTAACGCGCCGGATGGATCGCGTTGAGGCCGATCATCTCGCCCGGCAGGTGGAAGCCGAGCACCTGCTCGCGGCCCTCTTCGTCGACCAGCGACGTCTTCACGGTACCGGCGCGCACTGCGAAGATCGATTCGAAGCGGTCGCCGTTGCGGAATACCGGATCGCCGGCGTGGAAAGGACCGACATGTTCGACCAGGCAATGCAGTTCGTTCAGAGCCGGCTTGTCGTAGCCGCCCGGCAGGCAGACCTCGCCGAAGGCACAGGTCGAGCAGAAATGCAGGGCATCGCCGTCGCCGTTGCCGGGATCAGGCGGAGCAAACCGGCCTATCGTCCTGATGCTGCTCATCACCACCTTCCGCATCACGTCGGGATGACGTGCCTGGGTGCTCGCGCGCCGGACTGCACCGGTCACACAAGCCAGGTGGATGATACGCAGGATCGGGATAATCGTGAACTTCACGACGCACGGGGCGGCTGCGTGCAAACGGGGGATGAGGGTGATGCTTCTGGTTCGCCGGTTCTTGCATGATGCTCCGTAGGCCCACCCTCACCAGCCTGTCGGCAGCCTCTCCCGCCAGCGGGAGAGGCGCATCACACTGCGGCCTCCCCGCTCGTTCCTTCTCCCGTTGGCGGGAAACCAATGCGGCAGGACTGTCGTTTTGCGCCGCGAATGCTGTCCGCAGGGCGAGCGCCATGGATGCTGCGAGTTCAGGTGCCCGGACAACGGATGAGGGGCTCTTGATCTGCGCTCCTGGCGATTCCGCTCCGCCCGACGACCCTCACAAGCCTGTCGGCAGCCTCTCCGGCTAGCGGGAGAGGCATTTCAAAATGGGGCACCACCATCTCTTCCCTCTCCCGTCGGCGGGAGAGGCGCTACACACTGCGGCATCGCCCCGCGACGATCGATGCAGGGTGGCAGGGAACACCGGTTTGGCTGGGCGGCTGCGCCTATCGCGACTCAGTGCGTCGCACCGTCCGCGAGCACTCGCCGGACCGCATCGACGAAGGCCGGATCGGTCTTGCCCATGACCTCGCTGCGAGCCGCCACGCGACCCTCGGCATCGAGCAGGATCAGCACACTGGTATGGTTGAAATCGCCATCGTCGAGCTGGCGGTACTGGATGCCGAGGATCGCGGCGAGCTTGCGCACGTTGCCGGCATCGGTGCGGGCCAGGGTCCAGCGCCCGGTATCGATCTTGCGCTTCTCGGCGAGCGCCTTGAGCGCCGCCGGATCGTCGCGTTCGGTATCGAAGCTGACCATCAGCACGGCCAGCTTCACCCGCTGCGCCTCATCGAGCTCACGCTCGGTCATGCGCGCGGTGTCGATGATCAGCGGGCACATGTACGGACACGAGGAATAGAACATCGTGATCAACCGGGGCCGGCCGCGCAGGCTGGCGAAAGCCATGGCCTTGCCGTCCTGGTCGAGCAGGGGCAGGTCGAGCTGGTAGACAGAGTCGCCGGGCAGCCCGCTGGATGGCGCAGCGAGCGCCGGAGCCGGATTCGCGAGAATGCCAAGGCACAGCAACAGGCCAAACCAGGCCGCATGTCTGATCATTGCGATTTCTCCGTGGCCGGACGCACGCAGCGGAAGCCGAGATTGCCGGTTACGTCGGCACCCTTGAGCGAGGACAGCATGGCGATGCGCATCAGCACGGCGTAGTTGTCGCGATCCTGCATCGACAGGGCCCCGGCGCCGCAGAACTTGAGCAGGTCCGGATCGCCCTGGTTGCGGTTGTCGGCGCTGATGAACAGCGCATTGAAATCGTCGACCCATTCCCAGACCAGGCCGTGCAGGTCGCGCACGCCGTAGGCATTGGCGTCGCCACCGATCTGTGCCAGATCGCCGCCGGAGGTGCGTTCGTACCAGCCAAGGATGCGGTTGCGCCATGCCGGGTCCGCGCGCGCATCGCGTCGGGTCGCGTCGGCGGCGGCAACGTACTCCCACTCGTGCCAGGTCGGCAGGCGCGCCTGTTCCGATTCGCAGAAGGCCTGGGCTGCAAACCAGCTGACCTTGACCACGGGCTGACGGGCCTGGCCAGCATCGATCGAATTGGCTGTCGGCCAGTGTTCGAGATAGCGGGATTCGGCGAATAAGCGTGGCACCTGGTCGCGTCGCCATTCTGGATGCGCGGAAATGAAGGCGAGAAACTCGGCATTGGTTACCGGTTCGCTGCGCATGGCCAAGGCAGCGACGCTGACATCGAGGGGCGTATCGGCGGTTGGCAGGACCGACTGAAAGGCCCCGGCCGGCACATCGACATAATCCGCAGCCACGGCCGGCATCGACATGAGGGCGACAAACAGGGTTGCGGCCAGCCACTTCCCGTGGCGGCCGGCCGAACCCTTCACGCTGGAGCCTTTTCGATCCATCTCAGTGTGCCGCGCCCTCGGCACGCGGGGTCTCACCCCGTACCTTGGCCACCTGCTCGGTACTGACCTGGCCCAACTGGTTACCCCAGCTGTTGAACACATAGGTCAGGATATTCGCGATCTCGTCGTTGTTGAGCTGGCTCATCGGCGGCATCACCGAGTCGTATTCCTTGCCATTCACGGTGATCTTTCCGGTCAAGCCATTCAGCACGTACTTGATGGCGGCCTCGGGATCCTTGGCCAGGAAATCCGACTTGGCCAGCGGCGGGAACACACCCGGAATGCCAAGCCCGGAATCCTGATGACAGACCGAGCACGTGCCGGTGAAGTGGGCCTTGCCGGCAGCGATCTGCTGTTCCAGGGTGAGCGTTCCGCTGATGGCGGCCTCGCGCGCGGTGGAGACCGGCGTCAGACTGGCCGCCTTGTCGCCGAGGTAGACCGAATCGACTTCCTTGCCCGAATAGATCGTCTTGTTCTCCGGGCCGTCGACCTTGAGGATGGCCAGCGCGCCCTTGTTGAAGGCGCGGAAGATCGAATGGTCGACGAGCACGTAGCTGCCCGGCACCTCGACATGGAACTCGGCCATCATCGCGCCGCCGGACGGAATCAATGTGGTCTGCACGTTTTCCTGGTAGTGCGTGCCGCCCTCGTACCAGACCTTGTCGAAGATCTCGCCGATGACATGGAAGCTCGAGACCAGGTTCGGGCCGCCGTTGCCGACGAACAGGCGCACGGTCTCGCCGGTATTGGCACGCAGGGCCTTGTCGTTGATCAGCGCGCCTTCCGAGCCATTGAACAGCACATAGGTCGGGTTCTCGTCGATCGCCTTCTGCATGTCGAAGGCCTGCAAGCCCTTCTCGCGGTACTTGCCGACCGTATAGAAGTCGCCCTGCATGACGTAGTACTCGTGGTCGACCTTCGGCAAGCCTTCGGGCGGCTCGACCAGAATCAGGCCGTACATGCCATTGGCGATATGCATGCCGACCGGGGCGGTCGCGCAGTGGTAGACGAAGAGGCCGTGGTTGAGAGCCTTGAAGGTGAACTGCGATTCATGGCCCGGCGCGGTGAAGCTTGAGGCAGCGCCGCCGCCCGGCCCGGTCACGCCGTGCAGGTCGATGTTGTGCGGCATCTTGGAATCGGGGTGGTTCTTCAGGTGGAATTCGACCGTGTCGCCCTGGCGTACGCGGATGAAGCTGCCCGGCACGGTTCCGCCGAAGGTCCAGAACGTATAGCGCACGCCTTCGGATATCTCGAGTTCGAGCTCGCGCACCTCGAGTTCGACGATGACCTTGGCCGGCGCGCTGCGGCCGGTGGCCGGCGGCACCTGCGGCGGGCTGGTCAGCACGGCGTGCACGGGCTCGCCCTGGGGCGGTCCGAAGTCGCCGCGGGCGGAGCCACCGGTATCGGCGACGCTCTGCGCCTTTGCCGGCGGCGCCTCGGTGGTGGGCGAGCACGCGGCGATCAGCAGCGCCGCCAACAGCATCGGATACAGTGACTGCTTCATGATCATCCCCTTGGCAGATGGTGGTTACCTTGTATACCAGCATCGTCGCCTGCAGACCAATCCGCCCTGATCCAGGTCAAGCGCTCGATGCTATTCCGTGCGGCCTGTGGCAAGCTGCCGCGGCATGGCAAGCACTTGATCGACGTCAATGGGCCGTGTCCTCGGCTCCTGCACAATCCGCCATGCCAGAAACAATGGGGATGCTATGCAGACCGTGGAAACCTACAACGACAAAGTCGTCCGCCAGTTCACGATCGCCACCGTAGTCTGGGGCGTGGTCGGCATGCTGGTCGGGCTGTTCATCGCCGCCCAGCTCGCCTGGCCCGCGCTGAACTTCGATATCGCCTGGCTCAGCTACGGTCGCCTGCGGCCGCTGCATACGAATGCGGTGATCTTCGCCTTCGGCGGCAGCGGCCTGTTCGCGACCTCGTATTACGTGGTCCAGCGTACCTGTCACGTGCGCTTGTTCTCGGATCGCCTCGCATCCTTCACGTTCTGGGGCTGGCAGGCGGTCATCGTGGCCGCCGCCGTGTCCCTGCCGATGGGCCTGACCCAGAGCCATGAATATGCCGAGCTGATCTGGCCGATCGACATCCTGATCACCCTGGTCTGGGTCTCCTATGCAGTGGTCTTCTTCGGCACCATCGCCAAGCGCCGGATCCGCCACATCTTCGTAGCCAACTGGTTTTTCGGCGCCTACATCCTGACCATCGCGGTCCTGCACATCTTCAACAACCTGCAGGTTCCGGTCTCGTTGACCGAGTCCTACCCGATCTACGCAGGCGCGGTCGATGCGATGGTCCAGTGGTGGTACGGGCACAACGCGGTCGGCTTCTTCCTGACCGCCGGCTTCCTCGGCATCATGTACTACTACGTGCCGAAGCAGGCGCAGCGGCCGATCTACTCGTACCGCCTCTCGGTCGTGCACTTCTGGGCGCTGATCTCGATCTACATGTGGGCCGGCCCGCACCACCTGCACTACACGGCGTTGCCGGACTGGGCGCAATCGCTCGGCATGGTGTTCTCGCTGATCCTGCTGGCGCCGAGCTGGGGCGGCATGATCAACGGCATGATGACCCTGTCGGGCGCGTGGCATAAGCTGCGCACCGATCCGATCCTCAAGTTCATGATCGTCTCGCTGTCGTTCTACGGCATGTCGACCTTCGAGGGGCCGATGATGTCGATCAAGACCGTCAACGCGCTCTCCCACTACACCGACTGGACCATCGGCCACGTCCATTCCGGCGCGCTCGGCTGGGTCGCCTTCATCACCATCGGAGCGGTCTACAGCATGCTGCCGAAGCTGTTCGGGCGCGAACGCATGCACTCGATCAAGGCCATCGATGCGCACTTCTGGATCGCCACCATCGGCATCGTGCTCTACATCACCGCGATGTGGATCGCCGGGGTCATGCAGGGCCTGATGTGGCGCGCGACGAATCCCGACGGCACCCTGACGTATACCTTTGTCGAATCGGTCCGCCAGACCTATCCGTACTACGTGACCCGCTTCGTCGGCGGCCTGATGTTCCTCAGCGGCATGCTGATCATGGTCTGGAACGTCTGGAAGACCTGCCTGCCGGCCCGTGAAATTCCCGTCGTGCGCGTCCCCGCGCCTGCCCACGCCTGAGGAGACGCCACGATGAAACACGAAACCATCGAAAAGAACGTCGGCCTGATGGCGATCCTGATCGTCCTCGTGATCGCCGTCGGCGGCCTCGTCGAGATCATCCCGCTGATGTTCCAGGCGCAGACCGTCGAAGCGGCACCGGGCGTGAAGCCCTACCCGCCGCTGCAGCTGGCCGGTCGCGACATCTTCATCCGCGAAGGCTGCGTCGGCTGCCATTCGCAGATGGTCCGCACCCTGGCCTCGGAAGTGCAGCGCTACGGCCCGTACTCGGTCGCCGGCGAATCGGTCTACGACCGCCCGTTCCTGTGGGGCTCCAAGCGCACCGGCCCTGACCTGGCCCGGGTCGGCGGTCGCTATTCCGACGACTGGCATCGCGTCCACCTGATCAATCCGCGCAACGTGGTGCCCGAGTCGAACATGCCTGGCTATCCGTGGCTGACCGAGTCGCTGGTCGATCCAGCGCTGGTCGAGAAGAAGATGCGCACGCTGGCCTGGATGGGTCATCCCTATACCGAGGCCGATTTCGCCAGCATCAAGGACAGCGTGGTCGGCAAGACCGAGCTCGATGCGGTGATCGCCTTCCTGCAGGGGCGCAGCGTTCCGGCAAGCACGGCCAGCCAGGAGAAGGCGCCATGATTTCCGGAATCCTCACCGCAATCCTGCTGCTGACCTTCATCGGCATATGGGCCTGGGCCTGGAGCCGTCGTCGCCAGCCCGATTTCAATGAAGCGGCGAACCTGCCCCTCGAAGAATCACACGCCCCGAAACAGGAGCGAGACGCATGAACGGAGCATGGAGCTGGTACGTGATCGCGCTGACCGCGATCAACATCATCGGCCTGGCCTGGCTGCTGCTGGCCACGGCCTCGTCGAAGCCGGTCAACGACAAGCCGGTCGGCGAAACGATGGGCCACGTCTGGGACGGTGACCTCGAGGAGCTGAACAATCCGCTGCCGCGCTGGTGGCTCGGGCTGTTCATCCTCACCTTCATCTTCGCCCTCGGCTACCTGGTGTTCTACCCCGGACTCGGCAACGTCGCCGGCACGCTCGGCTGGACGTCGCAGAAGCAGGTCCAGAGCGAGCTCGATGCGACCCACGCCAAGCTCGAATCGCTGTATGCCGGCTTCCGCGGCAAGCCGCTGGCCGCACTGGCCACGGATCCCGCCGCGAGCAAGGTCGGTCGCAACGTGTTCGCCAACAACTGCGCGGCCTGCCATGGCTCCGACGCGCGCGGCGCGAAGGGCTATCCGAACCTCGTCGATGGCGACTGGCTGTATGGCGGCGAGCCCGAGACCGTCCTCGCCAGCATCATGAACGGCCGCCACGGCCTGATGCCGCCGATGGGCGCGACCCTGCCCGGCGATGGCGTGGAGGAAGTCGCCAACTACGCGCTGAGCCTGTCCGGGCTGGCCCATGACAATCGCCTGGCCGCCGCCGGCAAGAGCAAGTTCGAAACGATCTGCGCGGCCTGCCACGGCGTCGACGGCAAGGGCAACCAGGCGCTCGGCGCACCGAACCTGACCGACGACATCTGGCTGCACGGCGACGCCAACCTCGAAGGCATCAAGCGGAAGATCCTCTATGGCGTCTCCGGCGTGATGCCGGCCTGGGGACCGATCCTCGGCGAAGACCGCGCCCGCCTCGCCGCCGCCTGGGTGCTGTCCCAGGGCAAGGCAGCCGCCGAATCCGAGCGGGAATTCGAGGAGGCCGAGCATGACCACGAGGAGAAGGAGAAGGAGAAGGAATGAGCACCTATCACCCGCCGCCGGGCGCCCTGCGCCCGCTCGAGGACAATCCGCACGACTCGATGGTGCGCCGCATCGGCGCCGTGGTCTGGCCTTCGTTCTTCGCGGCGGGTGTGGCGACGATCATGTTCTTCGCCATCGTCGACCCGGTCGACCTCGCCGCGATCACCTGGCGCCATGTCGAGATCTCGCGCATGACCGGCTACTCGATCGGCTTCTTCATGTTCTGGGCCTGCACGCTGTCGGCCTGCCTGTTCACGGCGATGCTGGTGGCGCCGCCGCTGCCGGCGAAAAAGACGGACAAGGGTCGAGATGGGACAGGCTGATCTTCGTTGTGTTCGCGCCGGGGGAGACCTCCATTCGTTCGCAGCGAGCGCGTCCATTCGCGCTCATTGCAGGAGCGCTCCTTCGACCCCGATCAGAACAGACTTCAGGCGCGATGCTCTTCTCCCACGTTTCGAAACTCTGTCCTTCCTCCATGGGCGGGCAGGGACCCAGGGCCTGGCCCTTCGCCTCGGTGGATATCGCTTCGCGGCGCATTCTTGGAGCAAGAACAGAAGCAGAGCTTTCACTCGCCTTCGACGAACGAGTCACTTTCTCTTGCGTGGCCAAGAGAAAGTAACCACTGCGCTGCAGGAGCAGCGCGAACGGCGAAGCCGGCCCGCAGGGCGAAGGGCAGGAGCCCGAAGTCAAGAGAAGGCCACCCCGATGCAGCGGTCTCCGGGCATCCTGCCCTCCGACTCCGCGCAGCGGCTCCGGGGTTGGCTGACAGTCCATCCATGGACTGGCAGCCAACTGGCTCGCATCCCTGCGAGCCACCCCCGGATCGAGTCCGGGGCAGGCTCTTCGGGCTTTTCCTCCGCCACTGCGCCACTGCATAGGGGCCCCAATTACTGCGCCTCCTGCGCAGCCAAGACGAAGCAAATTCCCGCACTGGCAAACTTCAGGGTGTCTCGACGCACTTGCTCTGGCCGCGGCTCATTCTCTTCCTTCTCCCGCGTAGCGGGGGAAGGTGCCGCAGGCGGATGGGGGGCTCTGGCTCTGGCTTCGGCTTCGGCTTCGGCTCCTGCTCTTCGCTCTGGCGCGCAGGATGCGCGCTATCCGGGCCCCGTAAGCGGTGGCGGCTGGGCGCAGGAAAGGCCCGCAGGGTGGGCGCGAGGGATCGCGCCCAGTTCGCTGCCAGCACACGGAGGTGCTGTCAGCGAACCCCCGGAGCCCTGCCGCGCAGTCGCAGGGCAGGAGCCCGGAGACCACCGCTTTGGGGTGGCCTTCTCTTTGCCTACTTTTCTCTTGGCCACGCAAGAGAAAGTAGGTCGCTCGCCGAAGGCGAGTGAAAGCTCTGCTTCTGATTCCGATTCTGCTCCAAGAATGCGCCGCGAAGCGATGTCCATGCAGGCGAAGAGCAAGGCGCTGGCTCCCTGCCCGGGCAAAGTCCGGCCTGTCCTGAACCTGTCGAAGGGCAGGGACGACGGCGCGGACTTCGAATTGTGCGGAAGGAGCATCGCGCCTGAAGGCGCTTCCTGCAGTAAGCGCGGGATGACTCGCTCGCCGGAGGCGAATGAAAGCTTTGCTTCTACTCCAGGAATGCGCCGCGAAGCGATGCACAAACGTACAAAAGCGCACCGCAGCGCCACGAAGACGCGATCATGAACAACAAGTCCAAAATCGACATCGTCGTCGCCGACGCCACCGGCTCCCTGTACGCCAAGGAACCCAAGGTCTACCCGCGCGAGATCGACGGCCGCTTCCAGCGCCTGCGCACGGCGGCGGTGTTCTGGCTGCTCGGCATGTTCTATGCGTTTCCGTGGATCAGCATCGGCGGCCAGCAGCTCGTGCTGTTCAACCTGCCGGAGCGGCGTTTCCACGTGTTCGGCCTGACTTTCTGGCCGCAGGATTTCTACCTGCTGACCCTGCTCCTGATCATCGCCGCATTGAGCCTGTTCTTCTTCACCGCGCTGGCCGGACGCCTGTGGTGCGGCTACGCCTGCCCGCAGACCGTGTGGACCGAGGTGTTCCTGTGGATGGAGCGCAAGATCGAGGGCGATCGCAACGCGCGCATGCGCCTGGACAAGGCGCCGTGGAGCGCCGAGAAGGTGCTGCGCAAGTCGGCCAAGCAGTTCGTCTGGATCGTCTTCGCCCTGTGGACCGGCTTCACCTTCGTCGGTTTCTTCACGCCGATCCGCGAGCTCGGCCACGAGGCGTTGAATGGCGGTCTCGGCGGCTGGGAGGCGTTCTGGATCGTCTTCTACGGCTTCGCCACCTATGGCAATGCCGGTTTCCTGCGCGAGCAGGTGTGCAAGTACATGTGTCCGTACGCGCGCTTCCAGAGCGCCATGTTCGACCGCGACACACTGGTCATCAGCTACGACCCGCTCCGAGGCGAACCACGCGGGCACCGCAAGCGCACAGCCGAGCGATTCGCGCCTGCAGGTGCGTCGCTGGTGGAGCGCAATCCTCTCGACGAGACGGTCCCGGACGGCCAGCAGCGCGTGCTCGGCGACTGCATCGACTGCCTGGCCTGCGTGCAGGTCTGCCCGACCGGCATCGACATCCGCGAGGGCCTGCAGATCGAATGCATCGCCTGCGCCGCCTGCATCGACGCCTGCGACGCGGTCATGGACAAGATGGAATATCCGCGCGGCCTGATCCGCTACACCACCGAGAACGCCCTGGTCGGCAAGCCGCGCCGGGTCCTGCGTCCGCGCACCCTGATCTATGCAGGCATCCTGGCCAGCGTGATCGGCGCGTTCCTGTGGCTGGTTTCGGCGCGCGATTCGGTCATCATCGAGGTCCTGCACGACCGCAATGCCCTGTTCCGCACGATCGGCCAGGGCGCGATCGAGAACAGCTACAACGTCAAGCTGGTCAACAAGACCGATGCCGACATGCTGCTTTCGTTGCGCACCGAGACCGAGCTGCCGCTGCGCATGCTCGGCAAGCCGTCGGTCACCCTCGCTCCGAACGAAGTATTCTCGCTACCCTTGACCCTGCGCGCCGAGAGCGGCGCCGTGCACGGTCGCCAGCCGATCTCGGTGGCGGTCGTCGACGCACAGGGCAAGGTGCTGGTCCGCGGCAGCACCCACTTTTTTGCTCCGGAATCGCCATGAACAGCGCATCGCACGAAACACCGACCATGGCCTGGTACCGGGTACCGGAGGTCTGGCTGATGCTGGTCCTGCTCGGCGCCATGGTGATCGGCTCGTTCGCCTTGCTGTCGAGCGCGATCCGCACCCCCGACACCCACATCGTGGTGCCGAACGACGTGCCGCGACCGAGCCGCATCCCGCCGATCCAGCGCGCCCCCACCACCGAGGCGGCGAAACCGACGGAGCACAGGCAGGCGTCGTGAACGCGACGGCCTGCTTTCACTGCGGCGAAGCGAATCCGGCAAGCCCGGTGATCCTCGCCCGCGTGCAGGGCCGCGAGCGGGCGGTTTGCTGCCCCGGTTGCCAGGCCGCTGCCGAATGGATCGACACGCTCGGCCTCGGCGACTACTACCGGCTGCGCAGCGAGCCGGCCCTGCGCAGCGACCTCGGCTTCGACTACAGCGCCTGGGACCGCCCGGCCCTGCGCCGCCTGCATGTGCGCGAAACGGCGCCCGGCCGCGCCGAGGTGATCGTCCTCGTCGATGGCCTGCGCTGTTCGGCCTGCGCCTGGCTGATCGAGCGCGCCATGCGCAGCACGCCCGGCGTACTCGAGGTCGGCGTCAACGCGCTGGCCCGGCGCGTCGTGCTCGACTTCGATCCGCGCAAGGTCGCCCTTTCCGGATTGCTCGCGGCGCTGGCCCGGCTCGGTTACACGCCGCACCCGCTGACCGCCGAGATGATCGACTCGCAGCGCCAGCGCGAATCGCGCGACGCGATGAAGCGCCTGGCCGTGGCCGGCCTCGGCACGATGCAAGCGATGATGATGGCGGTGGCCCTGTATGCGGGCGTGTTCGACGGCATCGACCCGGCCGTGCGCGAATTCTTCCGCTGGCTTGGCTTCCTCGTCGCCACCCCGGTGGTGCTCTATTCGGCGCAGCCGTTCTTCCGGGGCGCCCTGCGCGAGTGGCGCTCGCACCGTCTCTCGATGGATACCCCGGTGGCCCTGGCGATCGGCCTGATCTACCTGGCCAGCCTGGTCGGCGTGCTGGTCGGCGGCCACGAGATCTACTTCGATTCGGTCAGCATGTTCGTGCTGTTCCTGCTGCTCGGCCGCCACCTCGCGATGCGCGCGCGACATCGCGCCGGCGACGTCGTCGATGCGCTGTCGCGCCTGCAGCCGGCCCTGGCCGAGCGCCGCGAGGGCTCGGCCTTCGCCAGCGTCGCAGTGCACGAACTCGAACCGGGCGATATCGTCCGCGTGGCCAGCGGCGCGGCGATACCGGCCGACGGCCTCTTGCGCGATCGGGCCTGCCGCATCGACGAGTCGCTGCTCAGCGGCGAGTCGACCCCGGTTCGACGCGACCCCGGGCAGCCGGTGATCGCCGGCAGCCTCGTCATCGATGGTCCGATCGAACTCGAGGTCCGCCGCATCGGCGCCGACACCGTGCTGGCCGGCATCGTGCGCATGGTCACCCACGCAGCCAGCGAGCGACCGCGCCTCGCCCGCATCGCCGATGCGCGGGCGGCCCGGTTCGTGCTGCGCGTGCTCACGGTAACCGTGCTGACCGCGCTGGCCTGGGCCTGGTTCGATCCGTCGCGCGCCTTGCCGGCCGCGCTGGCGGTGCTCGTGGTCAGCTGTCCCTGTGCCTTCGCCCTGGCCGTGCCGGCGGCGCTGACCCGTGCCGTCGCCGTGCTCGCCCAGCGCGGCGTGCTGGTCGTCGATGCCGATGCGCTCGAGGCGCTGGCCACAGCCGATCGCTTCGTCTTCGACAAGACCGGCACCCTGACCGAACCGAGCTTCGAGCGCACCGGAGTGCAGGTCGCACGCGGTACGCTCGACGACGCGCTCGGCATCGCTGCCGCGCTGGAGCAGGGCAGCACGCATCCACTGGCCCTGGCCCTGCGTCGCATGGCGGCATCCGCGCCTGCAAGATCGGCCGCACAACTTCGACAGATCGCCGGCGCCGGCGTCGAGGGCGAGGTCGATGGCGTCCACTATCGGCTCGGACGCGTGGACTTCGCCTTGGGCGTTGATCCTGACAGGACTTCCGCGCCCACCGATGCGCTGGTCCTGGCCGATGCAGACGGCGAGATCGCGCGCTTCGCGGTCGGCGAACAGGCGCGCGCCGGTGTCATCGACCTGATCCGCGACCTCAAGGCCCGGGGCATCGGCTGCGAGATCCTCAGCGGCGATTGCCAGGATCGCGTCGACGCGATCGCCGCGCGTCTCGGCATCGGCGAATGCACGGCCAAGGCCGATCCGGCGGCCAAGCTGGCCCGTCTCGACGCCTTGCGCAAGGCCGGCCACGTGGTCGCCATGGTCGGCGACGGCATCAACGACGCCCCGGTGCTGGCCGGCGCCGACGTCGCGATCGCAATCGGCAACGGCAGCGCGATGGCGCATGCGGCGAGCGGCATCCTGCTCGCCTCGAGCCAGCTCGACAGCCTGATCGAGGCGCGCCGGATCGCCGGCGAGATGCTCGCGCGCCTGAAGCAGAACCTCGGCTGGGCGCTGGCCTACAACCTGGCCGCGGTGCCGCTGGCCGCGCTCGGCTGGGTGCCGCCGTGGCTGGCCGCGATTGGCATGTCGGCCAGTTCGATCGTCGTCGTGCTCAACTCGCTGCGCATTGGCCGGCGTCCGTCGATTGCGGCATCTGGCCCATCGCCGGCCACCGGCAAGCACGTGCGCGAGGCCGCCGCATGAACATCATCCTGCTGCTGATCCCGATCAGCCTGGTCCTGCTCGGCGTCGGTGTCTGGGCCTTCTTCTGGGCGGTCAACCATGCCCAGTTCGACGATCTCGATACGCCGGCGCTGACGCCGCTCAGCGAGGATGCGGAGACCGTCAGCGAAGAGGACGCGCCGTGAGCGGCTCGCTGACCGTGTTCGCCGCACTCGTGCTCGGGCTGCTGGCCAGCGGCCATTGCATGCTCATGTGCGGCGGCATTTCGATGGCGCTCGGGGTGGCCACGGCGAAGGACGACCAGGGCCGGCCGCGCCGCTCACTGCTGCTCGGTTACCAGCTCGGCCGAATCCTTTCCTACAGCCTGGCCGGCCTGCTGATCGGCACGATCGGCGGCGCCCTGATCGCCCTGCTCGACATCGAGCGCGTGCGCCTGACCCTGCGCTTTGCCAGCGCCGCGGCCCTGCTGCTGGCCGCCCTGGTCATGCTCGGCGTGTTGCGTGATCCCGGTTCGTCGCTGGGCAAGAAGCTGTGGCCGAAACTGGCCCCGCTCGGGCGGCGCCTGATGCCGGTCACCAGCCTGCCGCGCGCGATGGCCTTCGGCGCTGTCTGGGGCTGGATGCCCTGCGGTTTCGTTTACACGATCCTGCTGGTCGCCGCGCTCAGTGCGCAGCCGCTGCAGTCGGCTGCGGTCATGGCTGCGTTCGGACTCGGCACCCTGCCGGCGATGCTGGCGACCTCCTGGGGTGCACCGCGCCTGCTGCAGTTGTCCTCGAAGCCGCGTCTGCGCCAGTCGGCCGGCTATGTGCTGCTGGCCTGTTCGGCCCTGACCCTGGCCTCGCCGCTGCTGATCGGCCACGCCCCGTGGCTGCACGGCTGGCTGCCGTTCGATTGCGCGCCGTAACTGTTCGGGCGCGGCGGACCCTGGGTCACATTGTTGCCTTGATGATTGGCCCGTAGGAGCGCCTTCAGGCGCGATGCTCCATGCAAGGGAGACGAAGGCATCGCGCCTGAAGGCGCTCCTACGGGAAGCGTGGTGGCTTGCGCGGGCTTCGGTGGCCGCCGCGCGGGAATTGTGGGTCCGCGGCTCTAATCTTCGTCGGGCTTCTCGGCCAGCGTGGCCAGGGCGGCGGGATCGAGGATGCGGACGTAGCGGCGATCGACCTTGAGCACGCCGAGCGTCTGCATGCGCGAAAACAGGCGGCTGACCGTTTCGATGACCAAACCGAGATAGTTGGCCAGTTCCTGGCGCGACATGCTCAGAGTGAGCTGGTAGGGGTCGTGGCCGAGCCCTTGCAGGCGCTCGGAAAGACTGCGCAGGAAAATCGCCAGGCGCGACATCGCCTGCTTGCGTCCCATCATGACCGGGTGCAGCTGTTCGCGACCGAACTCGCGGCTCATGACGCGGAACAGCTGATGCTGCAGCCCCGGCACCTTGGCCGCGACCGTGCTCAAGGCCTCGAACGGCACCTCGCACAGGCTCGAACGCTCGAGCGCTTCGGCCGAAGAGCGAAAGCCGCTGCCGGCCAGGCCATCGAGCCCGACCAGTTCGCCGGCGATATGGAAGCCGAGGATCTGCACGTCGCCCTCGGGCAGCGTCGTATAGGTCTTCAGCGAGCCCGAGCGCACGATGTACAGGGCCGGATGATGGGCGCCCTCGTGGAAAACCATGTCGCCGCGTTCAAGCGGCACGCGCTGCTTGACCACATGGTCGAGACGCTCGAGGTCGTCGCCGCCGATCGATGCCGGCAGGCACAGCTGGCTCAATGCGCAGTCGGCGCAGGACTGGCGCAGTTCGCGCAGATTGACGATCGGACTCGGACTCGACATGGCCGCCACATTGTCGCATGCCGGCAGCCATCGCGTCGTGTGGGCCAGCCGGTATTTCCGGCACTGTTTTGGCGGTCCGGCTCCCGGCTCTTCTGCCCCTGGAGGCTACAGGGCTTTCGAGTAGGTCGGCGCCTTGGCCCCGCCCTCTGCACTGCCGTTGCCGAGGTAGGCATCGAAGCACATGGCGATGATGCGCAGCAGGAAGCGGCCGCGGGAGGTCACCTGCAGGCCGTGCGGAAGGATGTCGATCAGGCCGTCCTTCTGCAGGTCGGCGAGGCGCAGCATTTCAGCGGCGAAGTATTCGCGGAAGGCCACCCCGTAACGCTGCTCGAAGGCCTGCATGTCGAGATCGCCATGGCACATGAGCTGCTGGATGACGTCGGCGCGGACCAGGTCGTCATCGCTCAGGAACATGCCGCGCCTGACCGGCAGATGACCGTCGTCGATCGCCGCGTAGTATTCCTGGAGGCTGCGCGCATTCTGGTGGAAGCTGCGCCCGACGTGACCGATCGAACTCATGCCGAGGCCGATCAGGTCGCAGTCGCCATGCGTCGAGTAGCCCTGGAAGTTGCGCTGCATCGTACCGAGGCGCTGGGCCCGCGACAGGTCGTCCTCGGGCAGGGCGAAATGGTCGAGTCCGATGTAGCGATAGCCGGCCCGGATCAGCGTGTCGGTGGTCTGCCCGATCAGGGCCAGGCGCGTGGCCGCGTCGGGCAGGTCGGCTGCATTGATCTGGTTCTGCGCACGAAAGCGTTCCGGCATGTGCGCATACGAGTAGGTCGCGACGCGATCCGGATGCAAGGCGATCACCTGCTCGAGCGTCTTCGCGAATTTCTGCGTGGTCTGCTTCGGCAGGCCGTGGATCAGGTCGACGCTGACCGAGCGGAAGCCGTACTTGCGGGCCGCCTCGATCACCGCAGCCGTCTGCTCGACGCTCTGCACGCGGTTGACCGCGCGCTGCACGTCGATGTCGAAATCCTGGATGCCGAGCGAAATGCGGTTGAAGCCGACCTCGGCCAGCATGCGCACGGTGTCCGCATCGCAGTAGCGCGGATCGACCTCGATGCCGAACTCGCGATCCGGCGCATCGGACAGCGTGAAGCCCTTCTTCAGGCCTTCGAGCAGGCGCTGCATCTGCGTGGCATCGAGGAAGTTCGGCGTGCCGCCGCCGAGATGCAGCTGGTTGACCGGACGATCGGCGTCGAACATCGGCGCGGTCATCTCGATCTCGCGCAGCAGATGCTCGAGATAGCCGTCCGCGCGGCTGCGATCGCGCGTGATGATGCGCGTGCAGCCGCAGTAGAAGCACGGACTCAGGCAGAACGGGATATGCACGTAGACCGAGAGCGCGCGCGGAATCGGGTCCTCGTTCGAGGCGTGCGCGATGCTACGCAGGTCGTCTTCGGAAAAGCGCTCATGGAAATGTGGCGCGGTCGGGTACGAGGTGTAGCGCGGGCCGTTGATGTCGTAGCGCGCGATCAGTTCGGCGTCGAACACCGGTGCGCGGGCGAGCTGGGGATGGATGAGAGTCTGGGCAGCCATGGGCGCATCGTGCCGCGTGACGGCCTTGCCCGTCTTGATCCACGTCAACGGGCCGGCAATCGGTGACTCCAACCTGACGTCAGCGACTGTCCCGGCGCAATTCCGCGGCGCGCGGGCCGGGTCCTGCCAGGTCCGTTTCGGCGGCACCTCCAGCCTGATCGGCGAGGCGTCGGTAGAGTGCCTCGGCCTTTTGCATGAGGGCCGGCGCGCTCCAGGCGCGGGCATCAGCGGGGCCGGCTGCGGCCAGGGCCCGGCGCTCATCCGCATTGCGCAGCAGCGTTCCGACATGGCCGGCGAATGCGTCGACATCCTCGGCGCTGATGCGGGCGCAGCGCGCCTCGGCCAGCACCGTCGCGCTGCCCATCACGGCGGTCGAAACGATCGGCAGGCCGAGCGCCATGGCTTCGATCAGGACCAGTCCCTGGGTTTCGGTGCTCGAGGCGAAGACGAACAGATCCGCGGCGCGGTAGCAATCGAGCAGGCCGGCGCGACGATCGAGGTTGCCGACGAAACGCACATTGGCGGACAGGCCGCGCGCCGCGACGAGGTCGGCCAGACGGCCGGCATCGGGTCCCTCGCCGGCGATCACGAACTGCAGGCGCGGAAACTCCGGAACCAGCCGGGTCAGCACTTCGAGCAGAAAAGCGACGTTCTTCTCGATGGCCAGGCGCCCGACCGTGAGCAGCACCGGTACGTCGTCGCCGATGCCGTGCTCGCGGCGGAAGCGGGCGCCGTCGCCGCCCTCGAATTCCTCGAGACGGATCCCGGTCGGCAGGACCGTCGAAGGTGTCTTGATGCCGTAGCCGTCGAGTACCTCGGCCATCTGTTGCGAAGGCACGAGCAGGTGGTTGACCTGGCCGCAGAGTCGTCGCGAGAAGCCGCGCACGGCGTAGCGTCCGATCCGGTTCGGCACCCAGGGCAGGTAGTTGGCCACGTACTGTTCGAAATAGGTGTGGTAGCTCTCGAGGGTCGGTCGCCCACTCAGGCGCGCCAGGCGCACGCCGAGCTGATGGGCGCGGAACGGGGTGTGGATATGGATCACGTCCCAGTGCCGTGCGGCCAGTCGCGGCAGCACGGCGCGCAGGGCACCGGCCTTGATCAGGCGGTCCTCGGGATCGAAGGCGATGCGCCGCGAGGGCAGGCGAACGACCTCGAATTCGTCCGTCCCGGCGCTGCCGCCGTAGTCCGGCGCGACGATCGCGACCTCATGTCCCGCCGCGACGAGTTCGCGGCAGAACGTACGGATCGAAGTCGACACTCCGTTCACGCGCGGAAAGTAGACATCCGACAGCATCAGGATCTTCACTGCACGCCTCACCCTCGCCCGGACCGCACATTGCGGCCGCAGGAGGGTGCCGGAGAAATGTTTCAGGCGTTCGCGACCGCTAGTGTGGTGTCCCGCAAATAACGCGAAGAAATTCCGGATGGATTTCATGGCGAGACAAGGCGCGAGGAGGAGTCATAGTGGGCACTATGGCGACGACGAGCAACGCAGTATCGCCGTGAAAGACGCCGGAATTATTTGATGGTATTTGTGGGACACCACACTAGGGAGGCTCTGAACAAGTGGCGCAATCGTCATGACGTTCAGAAGGCTCGCCACAGGTGCTGTGCGGCGACGTGAAGGCTGGTTGCCTTGACCAGCCGCGTGGTGCCTGTGGCGGACCTTCTGGACGCCACCCGTGTTCCATTGAATCAATCGCTTGGGCGACGCCTGCCTGCGCGCAGCTCTTTGTTGCGCCGACTCGAAAGACGGCCAGTCTGTCTTCGTCGGCGCGCCGCGATCTGCACGCAGGCAGGCGTCGTGACGGTTGTGCCACTTGTTCAGAGCCTCCCTCGGGAGCCTCTTGCCGGACGCTCAGTCGAGGTCGAGACTGTGCACGACCTCATGCGGATTGCCCGGATCGAAGTGGCGCTTGATGCCGAGGTGCTCGGCGAGCTCGCGCATCTGGGCATTTTCCGCGTCATCGATCGAGAACAGGCGCTTCATGCCGCGGCCGCGGGCGACCTCGATCAGTCGCTGCATCAGCAAGGTGCCGATGCCGCGATGCTGCCAGTCGTCGGCAACCACAATCGCGCATTCGCCGACGCTGCGATCGTCGCCGGTCGCATAGCGACTGACGCCAACTTCGACCGGCCGGCCGCGTTGCTCGACGGTCGCGATCAGGGCCATGTCGTGGCTGAAATCGAGATCGGTAAGGCTCTTGATCAAGGCATCGCTCGGTTCGCCGATCTGGCCAAGAAAGCGCATGCGCCGCGTCTCCGGCGAGAGCCCGGTGATGAAGTCGCGTTCCAGCGGGCCATCTTCCTTGCGGATCGCGCGGATCGTGACGACGGTCCCGTTGTCGAGGGTTTCGCGCCAGCAGTAGGGCTCGACGCTGTCGCGAGCGGTGGGTGTGGCGGCTTCGGTACGGCTCATGGTGTGCCTCCATTGGCAAGATGTCGCCATTTTCCGCGCCGCGCACGGCCGCCGTATTGATCTGGATCATCCAGCGGGCTTGTGCTTCGGGTTCATGCGAACCTGTCCGAAGTTGATCTGGATCAGGCGAGCGGCGGCGACCCGGCCGTAGCCTGTGGTCAGTCGGTTTCACTTCTCGGGAAGCGTCCCATGCAGAATATCCTGATCAACACCTGCCAATGCCGCAGCCGGACCAGCAGCGTCGAATTCGGCGTCCGGCTCGCGGCCCGGATCGGTGCCGCAGTCACCGGCACCTATGTCTATCCCTCGCTGCTGCAGGCGATCCCGCGCTTCAGCACGCCCGACCTCGTTTCGACCGTGCTCGCCAATGCCGAGGCGATCGCCGCCGAAGCGCGCCAGAGCGGCGACGGATTCGTCTCCTGGGCGCATTCGATCGGCGTCACCAATGCCGCCTGGCATGTCGCCGAGGACTACCTGCCGGAAGCCATGGCGGATATCGCCCTGTGGCACGATCTGTTCGTGCTCGGTCACGATCCGGAATACCCGTGGGGGTCGGCAAGCGACATCGCCAGCCTGATCTTCGCCACTGCGCTGCCGGCGATCATGGTCCCGGCCGGGCCGGTCGAAACGGTGCAACTGGACACGCTCGTGTTCGCCTGGAACGGATCGGCCGAGGCCACCCGCGCGCTGCGCGCCGCACTGCCATTGCTCAAGCAGGCCAGGCGCGTCGTCGTGCTCGAAGGCGAACAGCGGCGGGCCGCGCGCGAGGTCGCCTGGAAACCGCCGCTCGATCTAGACGCCTACCTTTCCCGCCACGGCATCGCCTTCGAGAGCCGCGCATTCAGCGCCGACAGCGACGAAGCCGGTGTGCGCCTGCTTGCCGAATGCGCGGCGCTGTCGGCCGACCTGCTGATCATGGGCATGTACGGTCGCGGCCGCTTCAGCGAATGGATCGTCGGCGGCGCGACGCGCCACGTACTCCAGCACGCCACGCTGCCGGTGCTGTTGTGCCATTGAGGCCGCGCGGGTCGGCCCGTAGCGAGTCGCCTGGCGCCATCGGCTCGGCCTCCGCGCGCTGGACGCCGGACTGCATTGAGGCGAGGATCGGGCCCATGGAGATGCGCGCGCCATGACCAACAAGCCGGAGGCCCCCGTGCCGGTCGAAGACCGCTTTCCCGAGGATGACCTGCGCTACGTGCGCAACCGCACCTTCGCCGAGATCGCGATCGGCGATCGCGCCTGCATCGAACGTTGCCTGACCGCCAGCGACGTGCAATTGTTCGCGGTCATTTCCGGCGACGACAATCCGCAGCATGTCGATGCCGAATTCGCCTCGTCGACGCGATTCCATGGCGTCATTGCCCACGGCATGTGGGGTGGTGCGCTGATCTCGGCCCTGCTCGGCACCCGCCTGCCCGGGCCCGGCACGATCTATCTCGGCCAGACCCTGCGCTTCCTCGCCCCGGTCCGGGTCGGCGACACCCTGAAGATCTCGGTCGAAGTGACCGCGCGCGACGAGGCCACCCGCGAGCTCGCCCTGGCCTGCCACTGCATCAACCAGGACGGCCGCGAAGTGATCGCCGGCGAGGCCCGCGTGATCGCTCCGGAAGAAAAGATCGTGCGCCGGCGCGCGACCCTGCCCGACGTGCGCCTGAGTGATGGCGATGGCGTGCGCCGCCTGCTCGATGCGGTGCACGACCTGCCGGCCGTGCGTTGCGCGGTGGTCCATCCCTGCGACGAGGCATCGCTGTCGGCGGCGCTCGAGGCGCGCGATGCAAACCTGATCGTGCCGATGCTGGTCGGGCCGCGGGCGCGGCTCGAGGCGGTCGCCAAGACCGCCGGGCTCGATCTCGACGACGTCGAGATCGAGGAGGTCGGGCACAGCCACGCCGCTGCGGCACGCGCGGTCGAACTGGCCCGGGCCGGCAAGGTCGATGCGCTGATGAAGGGCAGCCTGCACACCGACGAGTTCATCGGCGCGGCGCTGGACCGCGAGCTCGGCCTGCGCACGGCGCGGCGATTCTCCCACTGCTATCTGATGCAGACCCCAGGCTATCCACGCCCGTTCATCATCACCGACGCGGCGATCAACATCGCCCCCGACCTCGATGCCAAGGCCGACATCGTGCGCAACGCGATCGACCTGGCCCGCATCATCGGCGTTCACGAACCGCGCGTGGCGATCCTCGCCGCCATCGAGACGGTCAATCCGCGCATGCCGGCGACGCTCGATGCGGCGGCCCTGTGCAAGATGGCCGACCGCGGCCAGATCACCGGCGCCATCCTCGACGGCCCGCTGGCCATGGACAACGCGATCTCGATCGCCGCGGCGCGCATCAAGGGCATCGTCTCGCCGGTCGCCGGGCAGGCCGACATCCTCGTCGTGCCCGATCTCGAGAGCGGCAACATGATGGCCAAGCAGCTCGAATTCCTCGGCGGCGCGGCCAGCGCCGGCATCGTCCTCGGCGCACGCGTGCCGATCATCCTGACCAGCCGTGCCGACTCGGGCGACACGCGCATCGCCTCGTGCGCGGTCGCCGTCCTCGTCGCCCGGCACTACCGAGCTCATCCGCCATGACCCGACCCGCATCCTCCATCCTCGTCCTCAATGCCGGTTCCTCGAGCCTCAAGTTCGCCCTGTTCGATGCCGGCCACCGCAAGCCGCCGCTGCAGCCGTACTGGCGCGGCCGCATCGAGGGCATCGGCGGAACCTCGACGACCTATGTCGACAGCCTGCAAGCGCAACCGAGCGCCCTCGTCCTCGACGAGGAACGACCGTTCCACGCCGCGCTCGAACATATCCGCGAGGTCATCACGAGCCACGTCCCGGCCGGTGGCCTGCATGCCGTCGCGCACCGCGTCGTGCATGGCGGCAGCCATTACTTCAAGCCGACCCGCCTCAGCGCCGGCGTGCTGGCCGACTTGCGTCGCCTGATCCCGCTCGCGCCGCTGCACCAGCCGTTCATCCTCGAAGCGATCGATTCGCTGCTTTCCTCGCACCCGCAGGTGCCCCAGGTCGCCTGCTTCGATACCGGCTTCCACCAGAGCGTGCCGATGGTCGAGCAGATGCTGCCGCTGCCCTACGATGCCTGGGAGCGCGGCCTGCGCCGCTACGGCTTCCACGGACTCTCCTACGAGTACCAGGCGATCGCCCTGCGCAAGCGCCATGGCGACCTGGCCCGCGGCCGCACCCTGGTCGCCCATCTAGGCAGCGGCGCCAGCCTCTGCGCGATGCGCGACCTGCGCAGCGTCGCCACGACCATGGGCTTCTCTGCGCTGGACGGCCTGATGATGGGCACGCGCTGCGGTGCACTCGATCCGGGCGTGGTCCTGTCGCTGATGGAAACCGGGCGCTTCACTACCCAGCGCATGGCCCAGCTGCTCTACCGCGAATCCGGATTGCTCGGTGTTTCCGGCGTCTCCTCCGATCCGCGCGTGCTGCTCGCGACCGAAGCGACCAACCCGCGCTCGAAGATGGCCCTCGATCTCTATGTGCGCCGCATCGTGCGCGAGATCGGTGCGCTCGGCGCGATCCTCGGTGGCATCGACCTGCTCGTCTTTACCGCCGGGATCGGCGAGCACAATGCAGTGATCCGCGAACGCGTCTGCGCCGAACTGGGCCTGTTCAACATCCGCCTCGATGCCGCCGCCAATGCCGCCCACGCGCCGGTCATCTCGAACACCGACAGTGCCAGCGTGGTCGCGGTCGAACCGACCAACGAGGAATGGATGGCCGCGTCGCATGCGGCCGCCCTGCTCGGCGATTGATCCGCTGCAGCGGATCCGAACCCGTCGCGGACGAAGCCGAATATCGGCACGAGCAGCTACAGCGGTGCCGGCCCTCGAACGACCCCGTGCAGGGCACGACTCGGGCCACTTCGTCGTGGCCGGGTCACCCGCTCTCGCGTTGCCAGGGTCGCGGATAGGGTTCGGCCCGCAGATGCGGGAGGCGGCCGTGTCAACCCGCGCCGAACTGCCCGGCTTTCGCGATCCCGCGCAGAGCTGGGCTATAATCGCGCCCCGCTTCGGCCGCGGCTGGCTTCGCCGCCCTGCCCCGAAGCGCTCCGCACCGCGCGCCCGTAGCTCAGCTGGATAGAGTACCGCCCTCCGAAGGCGGTGGTCGGGGGTTCGAATCCCTCCGGGCGCGCCATCTCTCGGCAGCCAATTTTCGCGAGCTCGCCTCAAGCGGCCGAACCCGGGTGATGTGGGGTTTCGGCTGCAAGTAAAGCCAAGCGTGAAATGGACGCCACCCGTCGGCCTTGTTGAACCTGCCGGTTCGCGCCGGTGACGCCGTGGTCGCGCAAGAGCGCATGGCGACGAGTCCGATCCGCGCCCGATATCAAACGGCCGTGCGAGCGCCTTCCTGCGGGTCGACGAATACCTTGTGCCTGACGTAGGTGGCCGTAGCCGGATCCAGCGCCGTGCGCACGACGCGTTCGAAGGCCGCTTCGACCTGGTCCCGATGGGCCTGATCGGTGCTGCGCCAGTACTCGATCATGCCTCTGGATGGCGCACATTCCGACAGTGCGCAGGTCACCAGGTCCGCGTTGGAGTCGGGATGCCATTCCGCGCTGGCGAGCAGGGTCAGCCCACCTGCGGTGCCGACGAAGTGGGCCTCGTCCCCTGCCGTGACTTCGCCGGAGAGCGACTTGCTCATGACGGGGTCGAGGCAGGATGCAAAAAGCATGAGCGTTCCGCGTGCGATCTCGCTGCTCGCCGCATTCCGCTTGAGCAGGTATGCCGTTTCGATGGCGTCGGTCACGACCTGCCTGAATTCACCCGGACGCAATTCGAGGTTGTGCAGGTCGGCCTGCGTGCGAAGCGCCGTCGCCAACGCAAGCAGGTACTCGTAATGGCTCGTCGCCTTGATGCCGCCGCAGGACTCCAGCTGCAGGGTGCGGTTCGCCGCAACGGCGTAGGCCCGGAAATTGCGCTGGCGCGCGCGCCGGTTCAATTGCACGACCAGGGCACCGAGCATGACCGCCACGAGCAGCAGAACCACGTAAGTCAACACAGACGAGTTCTCATCGGACCATTCCTTCGAAACGAGCATCGGCTGCGACAGGGTCGCGCAACTCGATCATTTCCGCACTATAGCCCGTCGAGCTTGCCTCGCTCACCCTCAAGGCCGCAGTCGGGCAAGCATTGGCCCAGCCGAACGCGGGGCGGGCCCGATGCGACCTCATCGATGTCGAGAGTCCCGGCAAATATACTTCGACGCCAGGCGGGCAGAGACCCTTGCACCGCCCAATCACCAGGGAGGGGCCATGGCTCGACGAACAGGCTGTACAACCATCATTCTGGTTCTCCTGCTGTTCTCCGGCATTCCCTGCATTGCGCAAACCGCTTGGCAACCTTCGCCAGGCCATTCCCAGCTGCCGATCTGGCCCGGCGCGATTCCGCATGCGCAAGCCGTCAAGGGACCTGAAACCAGTGGGCCGGCGAGCAAGCGCCTGGTCGCCGGCAAGCCCTGGACCTTTGTCGCGCAGGTTTCGCAACCGACGCTGACCGTGTACCCACCACGCAACCGCAGTTCCGGGGCTGCGGTGGTCGTGTTCCCGGGCGGGGGCTACAACGTGCTGGCCATGGACCTCGAGGGCAGCGAAGCCTGCGACTGGGTGACCTCCAGCGGCATGACCTGCGTGCTGCTGAAATATCGGGTTCCGTGCGCGAAGTCCGGCCCCTACCGGAACTGTCTGACCGCGTTGCAGGACGCGCAGCGGACACTGGGGCTGGTCCGCCACCGTGCTGCGGAATGGCACATCGATCCACACCGGATCGGTGTGCTCGGCTTCTCCGCTGGCGGCCACATGGCCGTTGCCCTGAGCACGCAGTTCGAGCAGCGCCTGTATCCCGCCGTGGATGCGGCCGATGCGGAGAGCTGCCGCCCCGATTTTGCCGTGGTCCTCTATCCGGGACACCTTGCCGTACCGGAAAAGGATTTCGCGCTCAATCCGGACATTGTCGTCACCGGGAAGACGCCGCCGACGTTTCTGCTGCACGCGCAGGACGATCCGGTCGACCCGGTCGAGAATTCGCTGGTCTACTTTTCGGCGCTCAGGAAAGCCGGAGTACCGGCGGAAATGCATCTGTACATCGAGGGTGGACACGCCTTTGGCCTACGCCGCACAGCATCCCCGATCACGCGCTGGCCCGATCTGCTGGGCGCCTGGCTCCAATCCATCGGGATGACCTCGCCGTAGCACCGATATCGGGCGCCTTCTTCCAACCGGACGGGGGCGCTACCGGCTGTCGATAGGCCCCGCGGAGTCCCGCAACAGGCGCACCCGATTCGAGCGCGCCATGTGGACGTGGCTGCCGTTGCGGGTGTTTGCGCGGCAACGCCACGCAAACACCCCGGGGCAACTCAGATGGCGGCGTCCTTGAGCTTCTTCAGCGGCCGCACCTTGACCTTGACGGTGGCCGGCTTGGCGGCGAACACCTGCTCTTCACCGGTGAACGGGTTCTTGCCCTTGCGCTTCGGCTTGGCCGGAACCTTGACGGCGTTGATCTTGAACAGGCCGGGCAGCGTGAACGTTCCCGCACCCTTCTTGTGCACGGCGCCGAGCACCGTGTTTTCGAGCGCTGCGAGCACGGCCTTGACGTGCTTCGCCTCGACGCTGGCCTGCTCGGCCAGGTGCGAAACCAGGGCGGACTTGCCGAACGCGTCCTTGATCGGCTTGACCGTGGCGGCGGGCTTCGGAGCAGCTTTTGCTTTCATGTTCTTCTTGGCAGTGGTTTTTGTAGCCATTATCTCTGTTCTCATTAAGTGCACCGCTCCGTGTGAAGCGATGGCCGTTTGGCCGGGCAAATCTAAGCTTTTCCCGCGTTTTTCGCTACTTTCCGCGAAAACGGACTCAATGAAGTTGGCGAGCGCCTTGATCGCCAACCATGCAGGCGACCCGCACCCGGAGGGTGATTCCGGCGCTCGGGTCAACCTTGCCGCATCGGCAGATCTGCGTCCCGCATGGCCGGGCGAGGGTCCTTTGCGCGTGCGCGCCCGCCGTGCCGACGGCTGGCTGCAACGAATTGCGCGCGCGAAATCCCGGAGAAGGGCCGCGTCCACTGCCTCGCACCGGAAGCCTTTTTCCGCAGTTTCCAGGGGGTAACGTGCGGCAGGTGCCCTGATTTCCTCGCGCAGGTGCGACCGAGGTCCGCCTTGGCATTGGTGTCATACTCGCGCATGGATCCGGAACCCAAGTCATCCTCGACCGACGGCCTCACCGGCCTGCTCAACCTTGGCCTGGCCGGGGACAGCAGCGCCAACGATCGCGCCTTCCAGATGGTCTATGCGGAATTGCGGCGCAGCGCCCAGCGCCAGATGCGGCGCGGCATCGACGCTGCAACGCTGAGCCCGACCGGCCTCGTCAGCGAGGTCTTCATCAAACTCAACGACGGTATGCCGCGGGTCAACGACCGCGCGCACTTCTATTCGCTGGCCGCGCGTGCGATGCGCCAGATCCTGCTCGACCACCAGCGCGACAAGCAGGCCGCCAAGCGCGGCGGCAAGGCGCCGCACGTCGAACTGATAGGCGAGCCGCTGGCCGGCGAAGGCGAGGACATCGACTATTTCGCCCTCGACCAGGCCCTGGAATCACTGCGCCAGATGGATCCGCGCGCGGCACAGGTCGTGGAGTGGCATTTCTTCTCGGGACTCAATTTTCTCGAGATCGCGGAACTCCTCGGCATCAGCGACAAGACCGCGCGCAGGGACTGGGACAGCGCACGCGCATTCCTGCTCATGCAGTTGTCGGCAGGCTGAACAAGCAGCCCTTACTCCTGCGGCAGCGCAATCGGCTCGAATCCATCGGCGAACAGCGGATCACCCGCGCTGCATGGCCCGTCCGCGTCGAAGCGGCTGGCGAAGGCTTCGTTGCCGAGGCCCTGCACGAAGGTCGTCGCGCCGAGCATGGCCCAACCCTTCGCGCCCGGGGCGACGGCGACCGAGCTGAAGGCACCGGTTTCCATACTGACGCGGCAGGGCTCGCCGCTTGCATCGAATTCGACGATTCGGCCCCTGACGTGGCCGCCACCGATCGGCGCAGAGCCGCCGACCAGAAGGCGGCCATTTGCCGCCAGAGCCATCGTACTCGGCGTGCCGCCGATCGGAGCGTGGGAATCCCAGAGGACCTCACCGCTGGCAGCGGCCAGACGCACGACCCGGAAGCGTGCCCCGGCGCCCTCATCCAGTTCAACCAGCGCATCGCCATTGGCGGTGAGGGCGAAACCGCCTGGGCTGCTGGCACTGGTCGGACCCAGCGGATTCGGCAGGATGCGCGTCCACAAACGCTGACCAGACGGCGACAGCTTCCAGACCTGGGCAAGCGGGGAGCCGTTGGCGGTTTCCTGCGCCGCGGCCACGACCAGGTTGCCGTCGCCGTCGGCGCCGAGGAAGGCCGGGCCATAGGGAAATGGACCGACGACTTCGACGTCGGTGAAAACTTCCTGTCCAAGGGCATCGAGGCGGATCGTGATGTTGCCGCCGCCGAGGATGCGTCCGCGCCCGCTGATGGCTACACCGCCATCGGCCAGCGCAACCAGGGCGGTCGCGAGCACGTCGGCCGACGCATCGACGCTGCGCCGCCAGGTCGGCAACGGAGTGCCGTCGGCGGCGAGCCGGATCACAACGAAGTCCCCATGGTCGCTGGCCAGCACCATCAGGTTTCCGCTCGCATCGACGACCACTTGCGGCGTATCGGTCCCGGCATCGGCGACGCTGCGTCCGCCGGCGGCGTGGTGCTCCCAGATCAGCGCGCCGCTGGCGACGTCATGGAGGCGGATATAGATCGGCGCGCCGACGTTTCCATCATCGCCGGCAATGGCGACCCGATCGGCACCAACGAAGGCGATTCCGGCGACCGAGGCGGCGGCGTGCTCCTGCAGCCAGGCGAATTGCCCGTCGTCCTCGAAACGCATCAGCGCGATATGGGCAAGGCCATCATGCACGGCATCGACCACGGCAAAAGTGGCACCATCGGCCGCGACGCGCACGCGCCATGGCGAGGCGCTGTGGAACGGCGTGGGATGCTGCCATGGCGTCGACCACACGGGTTGCCAGTCGGCCAGGGCCGCCGACGCGAACAGGATTCCGCTGGCGCAGACAAGAGCGTGCCAACCCGTTGCGTAGATCGTTCTCATCGCGCGTTCCGTCGAAATCACATCGGATTCAAACGCCTTCGAGCGGGACAGTCGGACATCGGCCCTGCCGGCAAGAAGGTCCCGGCACGTTCGCCGCCGGCATGGCGGCCGCCCGGCCGGATTCCAGGTCCGGTTCCCTGCCTGCTCCATCCTGGATGGCGGCCCAATGTCCAGCCTAACAACCCATTCGCGTTTGGATGCTGCGACGGGACAGTTCGCGCGCCAGATCGGCAGCGCAGGGTTTCGTTCTCCGGCCTGCCGTGGCGATCACCGCCGGGATGGCCTGCCTGCCCCTTCACCTGGAATCGCAATGCCTGACCTGAATCTGTTGAGGATCGCCCGCACGGCTCCTGCCGCGCTGATCACCGCCGGGCTGCTACTTCCGCTCGGACTGGCACCGACGCTGGCCACGGCGCAGACACCGACGGTCGTCGAACTACAGTACTCGGCCGACGTCGGATCGACTTTCATCGACGCAACCCAGCTTGTCCGGCGCAGCGACTACGTGATCGACGACACCCACGGTCGGCGCGCGCGCGTGCGCATCGCCGGCCTGCCCGACACGGCAAACCTGGGCGACTTCCAGATCGACAGTTCGGGCATCGTCCTGTTCGCGCTCGGCGCCGGCATCAGCGTTTCGGGGACCTATTTCGATCCCGCGGACGTGGTCGCCAGCAATGCCGGCATCTGGATCAAGGCCTTCGACGCGGCCGCCGCGGGCATCCCGAAGGGCGTGCACTGCGACGGTGTCGGGCGCTGGAACGGCAACGGTCCCCTGCTGCTTTCGTTCGACACGACCTTCAGCCTAGGCGGCATCACCTACCGCCCTGCCGATGTCATCTTCGTCAATGGCGGCAGCCTCGGCAGCAAGCTGATCGACGCCAGCGCCCTCGGCTTGGCGGCCAACCTGAATATCGATGCCATCGATGCGATCGGCACGAATACGGACCTGCTGGTTTCGTTCGACACCGCCGGCATCGTCGGCGGTGTCGGCTTTACTGCCGACGATGTCCTGCAGATCCATCTGGCCGACGCCAGCTGGAGCAAGCGCTTCGCCCTGCGCACCTTCTCCGGCCGCTGGGAGACCGCGAACCTGGACGGTCTCGGCACCGCCCCGGTCAGCGACTTTCTGTTCGCCAATGACTTCGATTGACCCTACACCACCCGAGGATTTTCCAATGCACGATTCGACGATGCGCGCCATGACGTGGCTGCCCGGCGCGGCCCTGCTCATGCTTGCCAGCCTGCAAGTGCAGGCGGCCGAGGGAAACTATGAAATCAACCAGGCCTGCGCTGCCGCCGGCTGCTTCAGCGGCGACAGCCCAGGCTACCCGGTCACCATCACCATGCCCGGCTCCTACGAACTGACCTCCGACCTGAATGTGACCGGCGGCAGCTCGACAAACGGCATCGAGATCTCGGCATCGATGGTCGATATCGATCTGAACGGACACGTGCTGAACGGTGGCGGCAGTTGTGCCGGTACGCCAGTCACCAGTTGCAGCGGCTCCACGGGCGGACGCGGCATGCAGATTTCTGGGTCGGGCCCCGTCGTGTTGCACGTGCACAACGGCGTCATCCGGGGCTTCAGTCAGGCCGGAATCGTTTCATTCGCGACCGACAGCGGGACCCGCTTCGACCACCTTCTCGTGACCGAGAACCAGTATGGCGTGGCCATCATCGGCGATTCCTCGAAGTCGAGCATTGAAATCAGCGATTGCACGGTTTCGCGCAACTCTGGCGACGGATTGACGTTCTCAAACAACGTCTATTCGAATTTTCGGGTGACGAGGTCCGTCTTTGCCGGCAATCAGTTCAATGGTGTCTTCGCCGGTGACGGCTCGACGCTCACCGACAATACCTTCACCGACAACGGCAACTTCGGGATACGGTGCTTTCCAACACCTTCGGGAGTGTGCGCGGTCGGACGTAACAGCTTCTACGGCAACAACGGCGGTGGCGCCCTTGCCCAATGGTCGATTCCGGTCGTCCGCGACATGGCCGGAAACGTCTGCCTGGACGATGGCAACTGTCCCTGAGCCGCAAGAGGGGCAAGCGCGCCGCGCATTCGGCCGGCTCCTGATCGGGCGGACTGGCCCGGGCTCCGAGCCGGGGCGCGGGCCGCGATAATTCGATGGACAGTCCTCGCCTGCAGGTCGACACTGCAGTTTCGCCTTCCGAGCAACCCTCATGACTCTGCCGCCACCGATCGATGCAGAGCGTTGGGCGCGATTGAAGGAACACGTGGCCGACCTGGCTTCTCTCGAGCCGACGGATCGGGTGCAGGCCCTGGATCGACTGGCCTTGACCGAAGACGACCGTGGCTGCCTGTTGCGCCTTGCCGGCCCGCTGCTTGCGGACGACCATCGCCTGGATGGCTCGCATCCGCAAGTCCGCGCGACCGTGGAGCGCGAGAAGCTGCGCTGGCGCGAAGGTGAAACGATCGGCGGCTACCGCATCGAGACCCTGATCGGTCGCGGCGGCATGGGCGAGGTCTACGAGGCGCGCAGCCTGGCAACGGATCAGGTCGTCGCGCTCAAGGTATTGCGCACGGGTCTCGACCAGGTCGACTACGCCAAGTTTCCCGAGAACGAGCAGCGCGCCCTGCGCCGCCTCGATGACCCGCGCATCGCGAAATTCGTCGAGGCCTTTTCCGCGGACGAGGTCGGCACCTGCCTCGTGCTGGAATGGATCGACGGCGAACCGCTGCAATCGTACTGCCGTGACCGTCGTTACGACGTCGACTCGCGCCTGAAGCTGTTCATCGAGGTCTGCCAGGCCGTGGCCAGCGCGCACCGGCAGCTGGTCATCCATCGCGACCTCAAGCCGAGCAATGTGCTGGTCACCCCGGAGGGCCTGGTCAAGCTGCTCGATTTCGGCGTTTCCAAGCTGCTCGATGACGAGGCCACCGATGCGCAGCCACAGACCCACGGCGAGCTTTTCACGCTCGACTATGCGGCCCCCGAGCAGGTCCTCAACGAACCGGTGTCCACGGCGACCGACATCTATGCCCTGGGCGGCCTGCTGTTTCGCCTGCTGACCGATGTTTCGCCCTACCTGCGCGCCGATGGTGGCTCGCTGGTCAAGGCGGTCCTCGGCGAGCCGCCGCAAAAGCTGGTTCGTGCGCAGGAACGCGCGCGCAGCAGCGGGCGCTGCCCGCCGCAGGGACCCCTCGACCCGGATCTCGATCGCGTGATCGGACGCGCCATGCAGAAGGCTCCCGCTGAGCGCTATCGCAGCGTGCTCGAACTGGCCGCCGATATCGAGGCGATCCTGGGCGGTCGGCCGATCAGCGGCGGCGGCAGCCCCTATTATCGCCTGGCCAAGTTTGTCCGCCGACACCGCGCCTCCGCAGTCGGGTCGGTGATCGCAATCATCGCCCTCGCCGTGGCCGGGGCTTTCGGCATACACGAGTCGCGGCTGACCAGTCTGCATGCACATCGGGCCGATGTGGCGAACCACTTCCTGCTGACCGCGCTCGATTTGACCGACCGCTTCAGCAGCGCCAATTCGGGCGATTTCACTCTGGGTGAAGTGCTCGAGCGCGCCGTCGAGAAAGCGCGCACCGAATTGGCCGACGAACCCAGCGTGCGGGCCACGGTGCTCGGTCAGCTCGGGCTCGTCCTCAAGCATCGAGGACGCACCGAACTGGCGGTATCCGCGCTCGAGGAAGCCTATGCCCTGCGCCAGTCCGACCCCGGATCCAGCGGTGCCGAAAACGCCGAATTCGCCCAAGAGCTGGCCAGCATCGAGATCGAGCGTGGCCGCATCGACGATGCCGAATTGCACCTGCAGGAAGCGATGCGCTGGCTCGGAGCGGGCGCCCCGCAGGCCGACGTTCATATCGCCATATTGACCAGCCTGGGCAAGCTGGCGAGCTTCAAGGGCCGCGTCGACGAATCGCTGCGCTGGTACCGGGAGATCATCCCCTTGCGCGAGGCGCTACCGGGCGACCATCGCGCCGACCTCGCCATGGACTACAACAACCTCGGCACCGGTCTCTACAACCTGAGTCGATACAAGGAAGCCGATGCCGCCTACACGCGTGGCATCGGCTTGCTCGAATCGCGATACGGCGCGGCGCATCCTCGCCTTGGATTCCTTCAGTTCGGACGCACGGCATGCCTGATCCAGCTCGGCCGCTTTAGCGAGGCCGCGGTGCTGCTCGACCGCGCCGAGCAGTCCCTCGGCCAGGGTGGACATGCTGGGGGCAGCCATCCGAGCCCGCTCAATACCGAGCGCTTGCATGCGACGCTGGATTACTACGCCAGCAACTATCCGCTCGCCCTGCAGCGACTCGAACACGCCCTTCCCGAGATCCAGACTTCGAGCCCGGTCACGGTCGCCGCGGCCCTGACCTTTCGTGGCCGGGTCGAGCTGGCCGCCGGATTGACCCAGAGCGCCGGTGGCACCTTGGCCGAAGCCGAGCGCCTCTACGTGGCCAACGACCGCGGCGCCCATGTGCAACGCTGGGTCGCCCACGGCTTGCACGGTGTCGCGGTTGCCGCGGCGGGACATCCCGAGACTGGCGACAGGGAACTCGAATTTGCCCTGGATCAGGTCACCCGGAGTGGCATCGTCGGCGCGGAACGGCTCGAGTTGACGCTGTTGCAAGGTGCTGCGGACCGGCGCCGGGGCGACATCGGGTCGGCGCTGCGAGCGCATCGCCAAGCCTGGCATGAACAGCGGGAGATCGGATGGCTGGGAGAATTTGGTGCGACCTGGGTCAATGCCGAACTGATGCTGGATGGGGCGGCGCCGGGGGCCGATGCCGAATCACGCGAACTGCTTCATGCACGTTTGGCGAAGACCATTGCGACACTGAAACGTCTCGCGCCGAATCATCCGCTACTGGAGCCATTGCTTGCAGTGAGCAGAAGGCCGGTCAGCAGGTCGAGCGCCGCGACCGGGATTTCGTCGATCGAGCGGAAATGATGGAACACCGTGGCCTTGCTGATGCCGACCTCGGCGGCCAACGCCGCAGCACTCAGCGCGCCGGCCCCGCCACGCCCCATCAGCGTGATCGCGGCGGAAAGAATGGCCTGGCGGGTTTCGGACGGCGGCATGCGCAAAGCATACTGACCGATCGATCGGTCAGTCATGAATTGCAAGCCGAGGCATCCGGCATTGCTCGACCTGTGCCAGCGCGCCATCCCGCATCCCTTTCTCTGCGCCAACGTGGGTCCAGAACAACCTGAAATGCCGGCGCCCGAGCAAGGATCACGCGCACTGATGGGAACTTGTCGACGCAACCGGCGTCGCCCGTTCGTGGCTCGTTCGAATGTCTTCCGGCTGGCGTTGGCTGGCCTCGTCCAACTGCGGCGTGCATCATGCAGGCACCTTTGCTGCCATACTGCGATCTGGAGATTGGCTCAATGTCGAAAATGCGATGGATTGCAGCGTTGCTGACTTGCGCCCTCGCTTGCCTGCAAGCCAGCGCTTCCGAACCTCCGGCACCGACGATCACCGAGGTCAACGCAAGCTCCTCATTCCTGCAGGTGACCTTCAGCGAACCGATGCTGACCTGGCTCGGCAGCGGCTCGTCATCCGCAATCGTCGTGACTCCTCCGATCGACTGCAGCTGGGCCTGGACCGACGATACGCTATTGACCTGCCATCGGGAGCAGGGTGCTGCGCTCGAACAGGCCACGCGCTACCGACTCTCGATTCGCGGCGGGCTGTGGTCGCAGCAAGGCCGGGAGATCGCCCGGCAGGACAGGGTCTTCGACACCGAACGACCTTCAATTCCGGATGCAGGTGCCGTGATCGACCATTGGGAGGCGGGTGTCCCGGCGATCAACATCTGGGTCAGCGTTCCAGTCTCGGCCATGGCGCTGTCGAAAGCCCTGATCCTGGCCGAAGATGATCAACAGGTGCCGTTCAGGCTGATACCGCAAACGGAGTCTGGCGGAATTCCAATCGCCGAGGAAAACCGGCTCTGGCGGATCGACTATCGACCTACCGATTCGAAATCCCATGCACTGTCGTTGCGGATCAAGCCGGGCCTGCGCTCGAGCAAGGGGCCGCTGCCCGGCCTGCAGGATGAGATCCTGCTTCGGGCAAGCGTCAACGAGGTGTTCGGGCTTCGGTACGTCGCCTGCGGCGATGGCTACCAGGAAGGCAGATCGTCGTCGTCATCGGCCGTTCCGCAATTTCGGCCTCGCTTCGTCGCAGCGACCGGCGATTCGAGCCAGGAAATCGCGATTGCCTGCCCTGCCGGGCAACCGATCTCGCTGGGGTTCTCGCAACCGTTGTCGACCGCTGCCAATGAATGGTTGCGATCGCATCTCCCACGCGGGCTGCGCTACGAAGCGGCGGCCAAGGGAATACCGTCCAGATGGTCCGGCAAGCCCGTCACGGAGCTCGGTCGACCCGCCGCCATTGCCAGCCTCGTATCGGATGCGCCGAACAGCCTGCTGTCGTTCGACCTTCCATCTTCGCTGGTCTCGGCAGAAGGAGCGCGAATCCTGCGGCCGCATCGCATCGCCGTCACCTCGACCGATTTCATTCCATCGCTCGCCGTGGAATCGCCAAGGCTGCTGCTCCTGCCGGGCAGCCGACCGCCGCCGACAATCTCGATGGTGAACATGCCGGCACTCAATGTCGACATCAGGGAAATCGGCGGTCGCGAGTTCGGGTCGCGCTCGGCCACGTTGGCCGAGAGCCCCCGCAACATGGCCGTTCGACTATCGCCACCGCTGCCGCTTGCGGACATCGCGCGTCACGGCGGGCTTGTCGACGGAAAGCTGAATCTTCCTTCCAGGCTCTACTATTACCCGACGAGCTACGCGATCGCATATGCGGCGTTCAACGTCACGACAGCCCGTACTCGCGATCAAGCCCTGGTATGGGTGACGCACTGGAAGGGCGCGACCGCGGTTGCAGATGCAAAGGTCGAGCTGCTGCGCCTGACCGGACCGAATTCGAGCTCGGTCGTCGCAACGGCGCAGACCGGCGACGATGGTGTCGCGCAGTTCGATCTCTCCGACCTCGGCAAGGACGCCGCCCGCGGCTATTCGCTGGTGCGCGTGACGCGTCGGGGCCAACGTGCGGTGATGCCGTTTTCCAGCCCGCTCGGCAAGGCCTGGCTGGACCCGGGCGAGCCATTCGTCGACGTCCTCCACGATGGAGAAGTCGCCCTATGGGGCGTTTCCGACCGCCCTCTGTATCGTCCGGGCGACCCCGTGCGCTACCGGGTCTGGATTCGCCAGCGCAACGGGAACCATCTGTGGCCACTGCCGAACGCGGGCCCGTTCAAGCTTCGTCTGACACGTCGGGGCGACACGATGGCGATCACGACCTTTGACGCGACGCTCGATGCCTTTGGCAGTTTCGCAGGTTCGCTCAACTTGCCGACGACGATTCACGACGGCGACTACTGCCTCTCTCCGAACCTTGCCCATGTCGACGACGCACTCGGATATTCCGACCACGCGCTCGGCGCCTGCTTTCGCGTGACCAGCTATCACGCCAACGCGCTCTGGGCCGCCTTGAAGACCGATCGGCCGATCCTCCTCGAAAATCAGCCGGTCCAGCTCGATGCCGAGGCAGGCTACTACTCGGGCGGGCCTGCCCTCGGCGCCCGAGCGGAGTTTCGCTCGCTGCTCTCGCCGATGCGGCTCGAACGCGCCTACCCGCGCTTCGCCGGGTTCACTTTCATCGATCCGTTCCAGGATACGGCCGGCGACGCCGGCGAATCGCTGATCGACGCGGAGCCCGTGCTCGAGTCGATCGACCGCGACGGCCACGCCCAGCGCACGCTCATGTTGCGCGCACCAGATGCGACCCGCGCCGGGCAGGAACCGCGGCGGCGCCCGATACCATTCGGCAAACTCGATCTGAGCGCGAGTGTTTCGATTTCTCCCAGCATTCGAACGGTCGCAACCACCGCCCTGTCCTTCAGTCGCTACTCGCGCTTCGTCGGCCTGATGGTCAAACCCGCGGTGCTCGGTCCGGACCGGGACCCGGAACTCGAGGCGATTGTCATCAAAGCGACCGGCGAGTCGATCGAGCATGCCTCGGTTGATGTCGAGATCGAGGAACGCCTCGACGACGACAGCGCAGAGGAAACCCGCTTTCTTGCCGTCGCGCACTGCCGCGTCGAGGCCGGCCAGCCGACGCATTGCCCGTTCCGGCCCCGCCACTCGGGCACTTATCGGTTTGTCGCACGCAGCGGCGACGCTGCCCCGTCATTGATCAATCGCTACGCCTGGCTCGAGGGCTCGCGACCGGCGCCGGATACCGAAAGCGCGGCCAGCCTCACGACGCTCGACCCGCATCCGGCCCTCGGCTCGACCATCGATCTGAACCTGCGGCAGCCGTTCGCGAAGGCCAGGGTGCTCGTCAGCGTCGAACATGCCCGGGTTCTCAAGCACTGGACCGTTGATGCCGATTCCGAGCTGACACGGATTCCGCTGACGATCGATCGCAGCTGGGTTCCCGGCGTGACGATCATGGCGGTCGTCCTCGATGCCGCCGACGAGGCGTTTGGTCCCCGCGCATTCGAGGGCGCTCTGGTGAAAATCGCGAGCCTGGAAATCCATCCTACCGGGGCGCCCGCACCGACACCCGTCGTGATCAACACCGATCGCACCGAGGTCAGGCCGGGCGACCGCATCCAGGTCCACTTGCACAATCCTCGCGCCGAATCCGTGCAGGTCACATTGGGCGTGGTCGACGATGCGGTTCGGGCACTCGCGCCAGCGCTCGCCGATGCGATGAACCCCGCTGGTGATGCGTGGCTCGGAAGGCTCGACAGGTGGGACCGTCCTTTCTGGTTCGGACTCGGAGCGTGGGAACGGCAGCCTGGCAGGCAATCCGGTTTGCCTTTGTCGGAGGTCTTCGTGCCGGGCTACCAATTTGCGCTTGGCGAGGGTCTCGACACGAAAGTCATGTCGGGATCGACTCCTAAACCCGCCGACCTGTTCGATATGGCTGTGGGGATGGAGCGCTCACGCGGGCGAATAGCATCCGAGGTCTCGAGTTCGGCCGCCTTGCGTCGAACCATTTCGGAGTCGCCATTCTGGCAATCGGACATCGTGATGAAACCCGGAGCCGATCGGTCATTCGACATCCGATTGCCGGACAACCTCACACGCTGGCGCATCCTCGCCTGGGCGAACGATGATGCCGACGCGTTCACGCTGACCGAGGCGACGGTCAGCGCCTCGCTGCCGATCGAAGTGCGCAGCGATGGACCGGCGCGCGTGTTTGCGGGTGATCGGGCCACGCTCCGCGCCAGCATCCGCGCGCGCCGCAATGACGTCCACGTCGAGGCTCGGCTGCAGGCAAGAGGGGCCGGCGTCGATGCCGCCCGACGCTGGAACGGAACCCTTGCAGCGAATGCGCAGCAATCGATTTCGCTCGTTGCGAATCCGAGCGAGGCGGGCCGGATCAAGGTCAGCGCCATCGCGGCAAGCGACGAGGGCGAGCACGGCGTGGTCGCGGCGATCGAGGTGTCTCCGACCCTGCGTCATGAAACTCTTCCGGTCGCGGGCTGGATCCCGGCAGGCGGCATGCGACTCAAGCTGCCAACCATTCCCGCCGCCGCCATCGACCCGAATATTCGCGTCGTGACAAGCCGGAGTACCGCGGCACTGGTCAGGACCTGGGCAGCCGGATTGCGCGACGACGCCCACCCGTACTGGGGACCGATGCTCGGTCGCGCGATCGCGGCCGCGGTCGCCATCCGCTATGGCTTTGCCGACAGCGACTGGCCCGATGCGCGCGAGGTCATCGATGCGACGCTGCAGAATGCCGGGAAGTACCAGGACAGCGACGGCAACTTCCATTTCCTGGCGGTCGACGATGAGCGCTATGACAGGCCACCGAACCTGATGCTCACTACCTATTCGATCCAGGGATTGAATTTTCTCGAATCGCTGGGCTATGGCGCTTCAGCCGACATCGTGCAATCCGCTCGTTCTGCACTCGCGGCGCGACTGAACGATCAGCGACTTGTGGAAAGGATTGGAGTCGATCGGTTCGTGGCAGAGGAGGTCGCCTTCGCCGCATCGGTAACCGGCGCCGTTCCGATCGGGACGCTCGATGCGCTCTGGTCGGCGCACGATCGGCTCAGCTGGAGTGGCCGCGCCCGTCTTGCCCGGATACTGTCCACCCGCTTGCTCAAGACGACGGAAACCCATGCGCTCGTCGATGCGCTCCGGCACGCCGGGCCACGCCGCGGCATGAGTCGATCGATCGGCGCAGGCAGCGACGCGGAATTCCCGTTCGAAACCGCCGTGCTCGACCAGTGCGTCGTCCTCGACACCTTGCGCGACCTCGATCACGCCGACGATGCGGCGGGGCTTCGTGCCGAATACCAACGCGAATTCGTGGATCTCTACAGCGGTGGCGAACCTGCCATGGACTCGCAGACCCGCGCGCAGTGCCTGATGGCATTCGCCAACCCGTCGCCCGCACCGTCGCCGACCGACGCTTCGATCCATGTCGAAATGTCGATGCCGGGTGCGTCGACACGCCTCGAAATCGCGCAAGGTCAATCCATGGCAACGTGGTCACACGCGCTTTCACGCAGGCCTTCAGAGCTGACCGCGCACACCGACGCGGACGCGAGCGACCCGATCAGCCTGGTCGCCGAGGTCGGATACGACATCGATGCACGAGCTTCCGCACCGTCTGCGGTCGGGTTTCAGCTCGAGCGCCACTACAGCGTCATTCGTGAGCATGCCTGGAAGGAAATATCCGCACTGGGCGTGCGCGAAGGGGAGTGGGTGCGCGTTTCGCTGCGCCTGTCGACATCGCGCATGCGCTACTTCGTCGCGATATCGGACGACCTGCCCGGCGGATTGCGCGCGGTCGACCTCGAGCTGGCGAACGCCACCGATCTCGAGCTGCCGAAAGGCTCGAGTGTCGGCAGCCCCTGGTTCGCCGAGCGGGATGTCGACGACCGCCATGCGCGCTTCTTCAGCGAGCAGGTTCCGCCCGGTGTCCACGAGATCCACTACTACGCGCGGGCCACGCACGCCGGACGCTACGCCGCCCTGCCCGCCGTGGGTGAACTGATGTACGGCAATGCATCGGTATCGCGAACACGTGGCGCGACGATTACTGTCGCTCCGGCCATGCCCTGATCGGCACGTGCCGAAACCGGTGATTTCCCGGTCGGCAGCGGACGCGGGGGCTGTCCACGGCCTCGACCGGGCAAATGCGCCTCAGCCGCCTCACATCGTGAACGGCCAGGTGGTTATCGGCGAGATCGCAATCCGACATGGCCCGACGGGATTCGGGCGAGGACATGCGCCAGGCTTGGCGAGCGACTGGTCGATCAAATGACCGGGCTGGACTGCGACCGGACTATTTTGCGTAGCGGCCGTTGAAGATCGTTTTCCAGGTCTTGTCGCCGTCCGTGCTGACCGTCCAGACCTGCTGGAATCCGCCGCCCTCGTTCGGCGTCCAGCGGATGCGGTGGTGCACGCTCGTGTGCGGATCGCGGACCGAAGGTCGCCGGCCCTCGAGGACCAGGCTGTCGCCATCGAATCCGCCGCTCAGCTCGAGGACGATGCCCTGGCTGTCGATCCAGGTCTGCCGGTAGATGTCGAGCTGGGAGTCGTAGAAGGTCAGGCTGGTACCGTCCGAGCCACCGGCTGATTTCCATTCCTCGCGCACGGCGCAGTCGCCGAAGACCGGACTCAGCGTGTTGTGGCCGACGACCTTGTCGTCCTCGCTGACCGTCCACTCGCCGAGCAGCATGCGCAGCTTCTGGTGCTTGGCCGAACTGCAGTCGGGCCGTGCTGGCGCGGCCGGGCTGCTGGCCTCCTCGGCATTCGCGCTCATGACGAACCCGCCGAGCAGACTGGCCGCAAGCAGTATCGATGAGAGCTTCGCGATGGGTCGATGCATGGGTGGTTCTCCGTATCTGGCGTTTGAGTCGGTTTGTTCGTCAGCTCAGTCATCGCGTACGTTCCGGTTTCACTGATAGAAGGCACGCAGGCCGGTCGACAGGGCGGTCGGAAAGATGCTCGCGTGGGTCTCGTCTTCGAAGACCTCGATGCGGCTGGCGACCTTGCGCTTGCCACAGCGCATCAGTTCATCGTTCATCGCGCGCAGGTCGCTGACCATGCGACGGTTGTTTTCCGGTTGCTCCTCGAAACTGCCGACGGCCAGGAACAGCTTGCGCTCTTCGGCAAACGCCGACTCCCGGCACGCCTCGGCGACGGCCTGCAACGGCTTGCGGTTCGCGTACCACAGCGAAGGCGAGACGATCAGGAAATTCTCGAACGAGGATGGCGCATCGATCCAGGCATAGGTCGCGAACAGGCCGCCGTAGGAATGGCCGACCAGGGTGCGATGTTCGGCCGACGCCGGGTAGTGCTTCTCGACATATGGAATGACCTCGTCTTCGATGACCTTGAGGAAAGCCGGACCGCCGCCCGAGACTTTCTGCATCTCCGCGCCGTATCCGCCCTCGGCAAAGAAGAACGGGGTGTAGTCGCGCGTTCGATCGAGATGGTAGTGCGACTTGTCGGGATAGCCGATGGCGACACTGATCAGCGGCGGAATTCGCTGGCGGTCGCTCAGGTGGGTGACGATGGTGGCCGCCAAGGGGAACGAATACTCGGCATCGAGCATGTAGACGACGGGGCATTTCTTCGCCACGGACTTGCAGGCCGGCGGAACATGCACATAGAGCTGGTAGTCGATGCCGTTCGATGCCTTGGGTAGATCGACGACCTGGGTATCCGGCAGGGTAAAGGACCGCTCGGCGGGCACTCCATCGGCGAATGCGCAAGCCGCGCCGAAGGCAAGCATTGCGAGCGCGCAGCAGACTCGCAGCGCAGCTGCGCGCACTTTCGACACGGTGCGGATTGCGTCAGGCGCAGGCTTTGCATCAAGGTCGCAGGCTTGCAGGTTCATCGCTGGCCACCGTTTGCACCGACCGCACCGGCGAACTTCGTGTTCGCCGCGGGCTCAGGCGGACCCTTGCTGCAACGTTTGGCCAGCAGCGGCTCGATGGCGGATGAAATCCGGCTGCGAAAAAGCCGATCGCCCTTGACCTCGAGCGGCCCCTTGCTGGTGACCACGGCAACGACGAAGCCGCAGTCCGGGTAGTCGGCCAGGATGGCATTGTCGCCCCAGTCCTCGGATCCGAGCGCAGCGATACGGGTGCCGATGCCGGGCACCTGGCTGACGAATGCGCCATAGGTGGCCATGCCGATCGAAGTCTGCACGCGTGGCCTGATCAGCTCCTCGTAGGTGGAAGGCCGCAAGACACGGCCCGAGTGCATCGCCACCTCGAACGCGACGAGGTCATCGGCATTGACGAGCAGACCCATCGAGCCGAGAAAACCGTAGTTGCGCTCGAACAGTCCTGCGGATATCGGCTCGACCGGCTGGCCCACCCGCCGCGGATCACGCGCATCGAGGTCCGCCCAAAGGCGCGCGTGGTGCATGCAGGCCGGCTCGAACACCTCTTCGCGGACCAGCGCTTCGAACGGGCGCCGATAGAGCCGCTCGATGAGGATGGCCAGCGTATCGTAGCCGTCGTTCGAGTAATGGAATTGACCGATTCGGTCCGCATCGAAGGGTTGCCGATCAATCGCACCCAGCGCAGCGTCGGCATCGGCGAGCCCCTCCGCCGCATAGCTCGAGCCGAGCCCGGAACGGTGCGAAAGCAACTGGGCGAACGTGATGTCGTGCTGCGCAAGATGTGTGCCGGGCGCCAGGCTGCGGACCGAATCGGCCGTGTCGAGGCGACCCTGGTCCAGCGCGGCCATGACCAGGGTCGCGGTCAGATATTTCGTCAGCGAGGAAACCTGAAACAGGGTCGCCGCGGTGACCGGCACTTCGTGATCGTTGTCCGAAAACCCGGCGGCCCGCGAGTAGATCAGGCGATCGTTCCGCGCAATGGCTACCTGCCCGGAGAATCCGTCCTCGAGCGCCGCGTTGACGATGCTGTCGACCGCCCTGTCGAGCCGTACATCCGAGCGCAGGTCGCGAGCCAGACAATGGCGATCGGACGATGCACTGCACGTGCCGTGTATCACACCAATGCCGATCACCGCCGCTATCTGCAATGTGCAACGCAACCAACCGGCCCTGCTGCGCCTGTTCAATGGTCCGAACTCCCTGAATCGTGTTTTGCCGATGGCCTGTCGACCCCGTCGGCGCGCTCGACCGCTCGGATCGAGCCGTCATCTGCCGCTGCCGATTGCTTCGACGGCGATCTGTACCGACGCTAACTTATTGTCTGATGCCGAAGCTATCAGGAAATTGCGCAAATTGCGGCACTCCTCCACGCCTGTCCGCCTGTGCAATCTGGCACGTTTACGGCAACATTCGGTCGGTCCACCATCGACACCCAGTGAATCAATCGGGAACGCACACCGCGAGATGAACGCCGAGCCTCTCCATGACGCCGACTTCGATCGCATTGTCTTTGCCAGTGAGCATCTGACCGTGGGCCAGTTCCGCGCCCGGCCCGATCACCCGAGGTTCGCAAACTCCGGGCCGGCGACCGGTTATCTGATCGTCTTCCCGAGAACGGTCGTCGGCATCCAGCACGAGGGATGCGAGCCGTTCGTGTCATCACCGCCGACCGCGAACTTCTACAACCGCGACCAGCGCTACTCCCGCCGCCGCATTTCCAGCGAGGGCGATCGCTGCGACTGGTTCTCTCCATCGCAGGCCCTGTTGCGCGACGTCCTGAGCGAACTCGGCACGAGTCCGGCCAGTGCTGACGATGCCGTGTTCAAGCTCAGCCACGCGCCCTGTCCGGCGCGCGTGTATCTGGCGCAACGCCGGTTCGTGCAATCGTGCGTGGATTCTTCGCCCCCCGATGTACTGGGCGCCGAGGAGTTCGCCTCGAACCTCGCCCTGCACTTTCTCGATCCAAGGTATTGCAGCGAGACTCCGTCGCGTCGTCGCCGGCAGCGCGGCCAGCACCGGCGTCGGTCACTCGAACGGGTGGAAGCGGCCAAGGACCTGCTGTCACGCCACTACATGGAAAACTGGAGTCTGAGCGAGATCGCTGACCAACTCGACTGCAGTGGACCGCATCTGTGCCGCATTTTTCGCGCCTCCTGCGGCCTCCGCATGCACGCGTTCCGCGAACAGGTTCGGCTCCGCTGTGCGCTGGAGCGCCTGGCCGATTTCTCCCGGGATTTCTCGAGTCTCGCCGTGGACCTTGGATTCTCCAGCCACAGCCATTTCACGTTCGCCTTCAGGCGCGCGTTCGGCTGCACGCCGTCGGCCCTGCTCGGCAGTCGCGGACGCAGCTCGTTTCCCATCGTATCGCGCGCGCGCTGAGATCTGGCGCAGAGACAGATTCGGGAGGAATCATGAGAGCCCCTGCAGTGGTCGTCACCCTTTTCGTCGTTTCGGTCCTGGCCATTGCGCCTCTTTCGCGAGCGGAACCCTTCGATCCGCGTGACTACCAGCCTCTGGTAAAGCATCTGACCCGGGTCCTCGTGCTCGGCATGACCCACCTCTACGGCACCCCCAAGGAATGGGATCCCGATGTACTGAAGCCGCTACTCGACCGGCTCGCCGCGTTCGGTCCCGACGCGATCATGATCGAGGCGCTACCGGGCGAAAGTATCGATGCGCTGTGGCGCTATCGACGCGTCTACCCTGAGGTCGCCACCGACTACGCGGTGCGCTATATGGACATGGCGGCGTTGGCGAGCACCGGCGTGCAGATGGACGCACCGCAGGCCGAGGCCGAGGCACGCAAGACGCTCGCGACCTGGCCGGAGCAGCCGACCGCCGCGAATCGACGCCATCTCGCCGCATTGTTCGCCGCCTCCGGCGACCCGACCTCGGCGCTCGTGCAATGGTGGCAGCTCGCCCCCGGGGAGCGCATGGCGGCCGACGGCATCTCGGCACCTCTGCAGAAGCAATTGAACGCGCTCGCCGGCAACCGCAACGAAGGGCAGTTGATCGGCGCGCGCCTGGCCGCACGACTCGGATTGCCGCGCGTCTACCCGATCGACGATCACAGCGCCGATGACGTCGAGATCGCGCACTCGGCCGACATGGAGACCTACTTCGCGCAGCCTTGGGTACAGGAGGTGCTGAACGATCCGCGCTTCCTGCCGATGAAGAACGCGGCAAGGAACCTGAACACACCCGAGCAGGTTCTGGAGACCTACCGGATGCTCAATGCGGGCCACGCCCGGCGTGACGCCGAGGTCATCGACCGCTACCTTCGCCGCATGCTTCCGCGCGACGAATCCGATCTGACCGGACGTACCCAGATCGCCACGCTGGAAACGCGCAATCTGCGCCAGGTGGCGAACATTCGCGAAGTCGCCAGCCAGTATCCCGGCAGGAAGCTGCTCGTCATCATCGGCGCCTCGCACAAGCCGTGGTTGCACGCCTATCTTTCGATGATGACCGACATCGTCCTGGTCGACGCGAGCGAGATCCTGCGCTGAATGGGCGCGCGATCCGGATCGCCAGCGGTTGCGACGGACGGGCCTGCACACACAGGCTCAGACCTCGCCGGCCGGCGCCGGCGCAAGCTCGACATCGGGCCCGGCATCGAGCTCGCGGGCGAGCGTTTCGCGGTCGATTTCGCCTTCCCAACGCGCGACGACGATCGTCGCGACGCCGTTGCCGACGAGGTTGGTCAGGGCGCGCGCCTCGCTCATGAAGCGGTCGATGCCGAGGATCAGGGCAAGGCCGGCGACCGGCACGGCTGGAACCACAGTGAGGGTGGCGGCCAGGGTGATGAAGCCGGCGCCGGTGACGCCCGAGGCGCCCTTCGAGGTCAGCATGGCGATCAGCAGCAGGCTCAGCTCCTGGCCGAGGCTCAGCTCGACGTTGAGCGCTTGGGCGATGAAAATCGCGGCCATGGTCAGGTAGATGTTGGTGCCATCGAGGTTGAACGAGTAGCCGCTCGGGATGACCAGGCCGACGACCGACTTCGAGCAGCCGAGCCGCTCGAGTTTTTCCATGATCGGCACCAGCACCGACTCCGACGACGAGGTGCCGAGCACGAGCAGCAGCTCGTCGCGGATGTAGCGCAGGTATTTGAAGATGCTGAAGCCGGCAAGACGCGCGATCGTGCCGAGCACGAGCACGACGAACAGCACGCAGGTCAGGTAGAAACTACCCATTAGTCTTGCCAGTGGGCCGAGGCTGTCGACGCCGTACCTGCCGATCGTGAAGGCCATCGCACCGCCGGCGCCGATCGGGGCCAGGCGCATGATCAGGCCCATCATGCGGAAGAACACCTTCGACAGGTCCTGGAACAGCACGAGCACGGGCTTGCCGCGTTCGCCGAGGCCGATCAGGGCAAAGCCGAACAGCAGGCCGACCAGCAGCACCTGGAGCAGGTCACCGTTGCCGGTGAAGGCATCGAGAAAGGTTTTCGGGATGATGTCGAGGAGGAACTGCGTGCCGCTGCGCTCGGCGGCCAGGTTCGCATAACGCGCCACCGCATCGGCATCAAGGGTGGCCGGATCGACATTGAAGCCGGCACCGGGCTTGAGCGTGTTGACGACGAGCAGGCCGATCACCAGCGCGAACGTCGAGACTACTTCGAAGTAGAGGATCGCCTTGACCCCGACCCGACCGACCTTCCTGACGTCGGCCACCCCGGCGATGCCGATCACGACGGTGAGGAAGATGATCGGACCGATCAGCATCTTCATCAGGGCGATGAAGCCATCGCCGAGCGGCTTCAGGGCCACCCCGGTTTCGGGCAGGAAGTGGCCGATCAGGCCGCCCGCAATGATGGCCAGCAGGACCCACAGATAGAGATGCCGCGGCGACGTGCCGGCCTGGTTGCTCATCGATGACGCTCCTCGGTAGTTCCCGTTTGCGGACAGGGCCTTGACCAAGAGTAGCGTGCCCCAGCGCGTCATGTATGCGGGAACCCGGGCAACGCCGGAAGGCGCGAACAGCCGAAGTTCCCCCCTCGCCTTGCGGGTGGAGGCGCGGCGCGTGCCCCGATTCGACCGCTGGCAACCCGGGCAGGCCCAACGTGACTGGCAAATCCGCCGCCGAAACGAGGCCGGGCGCGCGGGAGGCCTGCAGATCGCTAGGGAGGGTCTGATCAAGTAGCAAAGCCGTCACGACGCCTGCCTGTGTGCAGATCGCGACGCGTCGACGCAGACAGACTGGCCGTCTTTCAAGTCGGCGCAACAAAGATCTGCGCGCAGGCAGGCGTCGCCTAACCGATTGATTGGATGGTGAAAAGGTGGCGTCCAGAAGGCTCCCCACATGCACCGCGCGCCTCGTCAAGGCAACCAGCCTTCACTTCGCCACGCAGCACATGTGGAAAACCTTCTGAACGCCATGACGACTTTGCTACTTGATCAGACCCTCCCTAGGCCGAGCCAACCCGATGGTGACTTGCGAGGCTCAGGCAAAGGCTTTCGTAGCGCCGATTCATCAAGTCCAGGCCACTCTGCCTGATTGCCGATTCACGGGCTCTCGCTGCCAACGCGCTGGCCTTCGCGCGATTCCTCAGCAGCCCCTCCAGCACGAGCGCCAGCCGCGCGGGATCGCCTGCTGCGACCAGCATTCCATCGATACCGTGATGGATCACTTCACGCACGCCCTGGACGTCGCTGCCGACCACCGCACAACCGGCAGCCATGCCTTCGAGCAAGGCCAGCGGCATTCCTTCGTGGTGGGTGCTCAGTACGGCAATCTGGTGATCCATCAGCAAAGCCGGCACGTCGGAACAGACGCCCATGAAATTCACTTGACCGGACAGACCCAATTCATTGGCGAGTGCCTGCGCAGCATCGCGATGGACACGCTTGCCTCCGCCAGCCAGAACCACCGGCGGTCGCAGTCCGCGCCCACGCAAGAGTGCGATCGCCCGCAACAGAGTGGCGTGGTCCTTTTGCCGGGAAAAGCGGGCGACCATGACGATGCCGGGAATGCGCAGGCTGAACGGTCGCATCTCCGCGCTGGAGAACCGCTCGAGGCCGATGCCGTTGGGAATCGCCATGATGCGTTCGGCCGGCAGGCCCATCTTGAACAGGGCATCGCAGACCGCCTGCGAACAACCGACGAAGCATGCCGTGCGTCGCGCCAGCCAGCGCGCCTGCAACCGCCGAAAGGGCGTGTAGCGCTCGCGCGTGTTGTGCTCGACCTGGACGAGATTCTTCACTCCGGCGAGCAGTCCCGCATAGCGCCCCCAGAGATGCTCGCTGTAGCCGTGGGCGATGAGCACGTCGGCACGAAACGATCGGCAGATCAAGGCGAGACGCAGGATCGTGGCCAAATGCGGCCATCGCGGTACGGTGGCCACCGGGATGCCCTGCTCGCGCAGTCCGGCAATCCGCGCCGGGTCGATGCCGAGTTTGCTGCGAAGAACCAACAGTGGTTGTACGGGTCCTCCAGCGGCCAGCGAGGCGCGGGTCAAGGCGATGGCCACCTGGGTTGCCCCGCCGGAAAAACCGCCGGTGACGAAATGCAGGACGCGCACCGGCTTGGCTTGGCGAGCGAACTGCTCGGCAGTGTGCGGCGCGGCGGCCACCGCGACCGGCCCGGTCACGAGGAGCACCATTCCCATGACCCCAGGCGTCGCAGCGATGCCCGGGTGCGCCAGGCGCGCAGCAACCAGCCCCTTCGGCAGTAATGACCCAGGATCGCGGACAGACCGTCCGGAAAGTGTTCGAGCAGGCTCTTCCGCAACAATCCGGCCAGCTCCGCGACGTCCGCGGATTTCAGGCCCGCGATGCGCCGAGCCAGCGACGCGTGGCTCTTCAGCATGAAGTGGCGCAATGCAAAGATTGCATCTTTGTCGAGTTCCTCGCATCGCCTGCACATTGTCGCATCGAGCACGCACAGCGCGTGCAGCTGATCGCGAATCTTGTCCGCGTTCATGCTCGAGAGAATGCTGCCGTCGCGCTGCCGGTAGACCACCCAGGGTTCCGCCACGTGGAGGTGACTGCGACTGGATTCGAGCAGCGTCGGCAACGCGACGATGTCTTCGAAAAAGCGCCCTTCAGGGAAGCGCACCCGGCTCCAGACATCGCGCCGGGCAATTTTCGACCAGGCGTGCAGCTGGCCGTTGAGGAGGATGCCGTGGACCCGCGTCGAGAGGTCGGTGCTCAGTTGTCTCGCGGGGCCCGCGAACGTGCGTCGGTGGGTCTCTCCGCGCAAGCGGTGCTTGAGCAGGAATCGCTCCCTGTGAATCCGGAAATCGCAGGTCAGCAGATCCGGAGTTGCCGAGTCGAGAATCGTGCGCAACGAGTCGATGGCACCCGCAGCCAGCATGTCGTCGGCATCGACAAACCAGAGGTAATCGCCGCTGGCACTTTGCAGCAGGCTGTTGCGGGCGGCGGCAAGGCCGCGATTGCGCGGATGCCGGAGCAGGCGTAGCGCGCTGCCGAAGCGCGGTCGCATGTCCCCAATTATGGCCGCGCTCGAATCGGTCGAGGCATCGTCGAGAATGACGATTTCGACGCCCGGGCGGAGTTGCACCCGTATCGAATGCAGGCAATCGGCCAGGAAATCGGCCACGTTGAATACCGGCACCAGAATACTCAGCCACGGCCGGACTCGCTCCGCTGAAGTCTCGATAGCTCCGGCCAGGAACGGGCGTGCAGTCGATCGGGAGCTCAGGCCCAATTCGGCGACCCCTGGCTGAAATTCGCGTTGCGGCATCGGATAGGGCGTCGGCGCTGGAAATTCGAACAACGATTTGCTGCGACTCGCAGCGCCACCCAGTCTGGGCCGGACGTGGTTGAAGTTCCTCGAACAATTCTGAGCCGTTTGTTATCGAGCGGACTTTCCACTCAATGTCCGCGACCGCGCTGTTGCAAACGCCGGCGCGCGGCCGGGTCGGTGCATTCGATGCTCTGATCGACAAGCGGCGGAGCCGCACCGGCAGGGCATCTGCGGCGAGGCGATCGACCGCCCCGCGATGGACTACAATCCTCGCGACCCATGCGTGTCGTATGCCGACCCGACATGCGCGGCGACATCGGTGACGTGCTGGCCGATGCGAAATCAACATCCCGGCACGCACCACCGGTACGCGATGCAAACGCACCTCATGAGCACGTCGGATCCGACACAGCGCGCACTCAAGGTCCTGATCGTCGAGGACGAGCGCGACATCGCCGCCAATATCTGGGACTTCCTCGAGCACCGCAGCTACGTGGTCGACCATGTCGTCGATGGTGAACAGGGCCTCGATCGCGCGGTCAATGGCGGCTTCGACGTGATCGTGCTCGATCTCGGCCTGCCGCGCCTGGACGGACTCGAACTGTGCCGCCGCCTGCGCAACGCGGGCAGCGGCGTGCCCGTGCTGATGCTGACCGCGCGCGATACGCTGGAGGAC
>JAHCAR010000018.1 GCA_019634795.1 Dokdonella sp. | reverse complement strand
AAAAAGCCCCGCTTGGGGGCTTTTTTTGTATCTGGCGGAGAGAGAGGGATTCGAACCCTCGATAGAGCTTTTGACCCTATACTCCCTTAGCAGGGGAGCGCCTTCGACCACTCGGCCATCTCTCCGGGTACTTGCACTGGCGCCGCTTCGCGCCAGCTTGCCGATTCCGCAGAATCGGCGGGCCGCGAAGGATACCTGCCACGGCTCTTACGGTAAAGCTCAGGATTCGCTGCTCTCGCTGGAACTCTCATCGCCAGGGTTCTGTTCGCGCTTGATGCGCTGGTAGATCTCTTCGCGATGCACGGAAACATCCTTCGGGGCATTGATGCCTATTCGCACCTGGTTTCCCTTGACGCCAAGAACCGTAACCGTCACTTCATCGCCGATCATCAGGGTTTCCCCGACCCGGCGGGTCAATATCAACATAGTGTCTGCTCCTTGAAACCAACTTGTCGGTCCGGTTTTGCAGCCAAACGCGCACTCGCCCGCACGCAGCCTGGCGTCATGTCCGAGGACCGAGACCAGCCTCCCTAGCTGACCTCGCGGCCCGTTCCCCCCAGTGTTCGAAGCCTCGCCATGCCGACGCCCGATCATTGCAACCGCACACGAAACCGCTGTCCGACACGACGCCCCAGATACTAAGCGAAGCTGTCTGCCGTGCGCAATGAAACCGGATGCCTCGAGTGCCATTCGCGCTCCGGCGGCAACAGTTATCTTCCTGCCACTGCACTCGGCTCCGCGACCTAGCCGACGAGTCGGCTGCCTATCCACTGCGGCAGTGCCGCCAGCGCATCGGCCAGGGCTGGCGAATCATTGCCGCCGCCCTGGGCCATGTCCGGTCGTCCACCGCCCTTGCCGCCGATCGCGGCTGCGACATGGGCGACCACCTCGCCGGCCTTGACCCGACCCAGCGCACTTCCCGCGACACTGCCGACCAGGGCGACTTTTCCATCCGCGCCGGCGGCCAGCAGGATCACGCAATCCCCCAGCTTCGGCTTGAGCGCGTCGATGCCCTCGCGCAGGGCCTTGGCATCGAGCCCGTCGACACGCGCAGCGAGTACCTTGATGCCCTGCACCTCAACGGCACGGTCGGCGAGATCGGCCGTTGCCGCGCTCGCGGCCCTGGCCTTGAATGATTCGAGTTCGCGTTCGAGCTTCTTCTGGCGATCGAGCACCTGGCGCAACTTGTCGACCACCTCGGCACCCTGCGCGGAAAGCAGGCTGCCGATCTCGGCCAGGCGCAGTTCCTCCTCGACGACGTGGGCCACAGCGGCCGCACCGGTCACCGCTTCGATGCGCCGGATGCCCGAGGCCACGCCACTCTCGCCGAGGATCTTGAACAGGCCGATATCGCCGGTACGGGCGACATGGGTGCCGCCGCAGAGCTCGGTCGAGAAATCACCCATGCGCAGCACGCGGACTTCGTCGCCATATTTTTCGCCGAACAGGGCCATGGCGCCGAACTCGATTGCCTCGTCGTAGCCCATGTGGCGGATTTCCGCGTCCGCATTGCCGCGGATCTCGGCGTTGACCAGGTCCTCGATGCGGCGCAGCTCGGCGGCGTCGGTGGGCTGGAAATGGGAAAAGTCGAAACGCAGTCGATCCGGTGCCACCAGCGAACCCTTCTGGGTCACATGCTCGCCGAGCACCTTGCGCAATGCCGCGTGCAACAGATGGGTCGCGGAATGATTGAGCACGATCGAGCGGCGTCGATCGGCATCGACGCGGGCACGGACATTGGCTGCGGCCTTGAGCTCGCCGGCGCCTTCCCAGCGCCCGACGTGGCCATGAAAGGCACCACCGAGCTTGACCGTGTCACGGACGACGAAGCGTCCTGCCCCGCTCGACAACTCACCGGTATCGCCGACCTGGCCACCGGACTCGGCGTAGAACGGGGTCCGGTCGAGGATGACGATGCCCTCTTCGCCCGGCGCCAGCGCTTCGAGCCGACGGCCACCGCGCACGATCGCGAGCACGCGCTCGCCCTCTTCCTCGGTGTGCTCGTAGCCGCTGAATGCGGTTGGCGGCAACGAACTGGCCAGTTCGGCAGGCAGTTGTCCCTTTGATTCGAAACTGCTGGCTGCGCGCGCGCGCTCGCGCTGTTCGTCCATGGCCGCCTCGAAACCCGGCATGTCGACCGCCAGTCCGCGCTCGCGCGCGATGTCGGCGGTCAGGTCGACCGGAAATCCGTAGGTGTCGTAGAGGCGGAACACGTCCCTGCCCGGGATGACCGAGCCCGACTTGCCGGCGACGTCCTCGAACACCTTCATGCCCTGTTCGAGCGTTTCGCCGAAGCGCTCTTCCTCGGCCTTCAGGGCACGCTCGATGAATTCGCGCTTGCCCGCGAGCTCCGGATAGGCCTCGCCCATCAGTTCACACAGCGGCGCGACCATCTTCCAGAAGAAATCGCCGCGCACGCCGAGCATCCAGCCATGGCGCAGCGCGCGGCGAATGATCCGGCGAAGAACGTAGCCTCGGCCTTCGTTGAGCGGCAGCACGCCATCGACGATCAGGAACGAGCAGGCGCGGATGTGATCGGCGATTACGCGCAGCGATTTGTTTTCCAGATCCGCGGTGCCGGTCAGCTGGCCGGCGAGCTTGATCAGGTGCTGGAACAGGTCGATTTCGTAATTGCTGTGGACCTTCTGCAGGATCGCGGCGAGGCGCTCGAGACCCATGCCGGTATCGACGCAGGGTGCCGGCAAGGGCGACAGGCTGCCGTCGTCGGCGCGGTCGAACTGCATGAACACGAGGTTCCAGATCTCGATGTAGCGATCGCCGTCCTCGTCCGGGGACCCCGGCGGGCCACCGGGGATGTGCGCGCCATGGTCGTAGAAGATTTCGGTGCACGGACCGCAGGGGCCGGTATCGGCCATCTGCCAGAAGTTGTCGGAGGCGAACGGCGCACCCTTGTTGTCGCCGATGCGGACGATGCGCTCGGGCGAGATGCCGACCACGTCCTTCCAGATATCGTAGGCCTCGTCGTCGGTCTGGTAGACCGTGACCAGCAGGCGGTCTTTCGGCAGCTTCCAGACCTCGGTCAGCAATTCCCAGGCCCAGACGATCGCCTCGCGCTTGAAGTAGTCGCCGAACGACCAGTTGCCGAGCATCTCGAAAAAAGTGTGATGGCGCGCGGTATAGCCGACCTGATCGAGGTCGTTGTGCTTGCCGCCGGCGCGCAGGCAGCGCTGCACGTCGACGACGCGCGCGCTCGGCGGCTTTTCGCTGCCGAGGAACGCGTTCTTGAACGGCACCATGCCCGAATTGGTGAACATCAGGGTCGGATCGCTGGCTGGAACCAGCGAGCTGGACGGAACGACCAGATGCCCTTTCGAGCGGAAGAATTCGAGGAAGTCGGAACGGATTTCGGCGCTGGTTTTCATCAAAAGGATCAATCCAGGAATAGCGGACACGCCGACCGACGTCCGCGATGCCGAGCTCTCAGTCGAACTCGTCGCCGGGATCGCCGATGTCGGCGCGGGTAAGAACGCTTACTGTGGAGCCATCGAAGCCACGGCGCAAGAGAAAGGCGGCGCGGCGGGCCCGTTCCTGGACTTCGGTGGCGGTTTTGCGCCCGTAGCGACGCTGCAGTTGCCGGCGGGCCAGATCGAGCCAGTCGCAGTCCAGCCCGGCAAGGGCTGAAGCGATTTCAGCGTCCTCGATGCCATGCGACTTGAGCTCCGCGGCGATGCGGCGCGGCCCGTAGCCATTGGCGGCCCGTGACCGGGCCAGCAATTCGGCAAACCGTGAATCGCTCTGGTATTCGTGCGCCTTGAGCGCATCGAGCGCGGCCTCGGCCTCGTCGCTGGCGTAGCCGCCGCGGCTCAGCTTGGCCCTGAGTTCACGCTCGGACTGTTCGCGACGAACGAGCAGGCCCAGCGCCTTGTTGTAGGCGCTGGGCTTTTCTCGGGATGTATCGGGCTTGCGTCGGCTCATGATGGGATCGGCCACGAATCAGCGTATCGAACCGCAGGCCAACGCAGGTGCATTCTCTGCCCTGCCCCGCGGTCGGAAACCGGCAGCGGCCAAGGCAGCGACAGATCGACTCAGGCTTCCTCGACCTCGACAGCCGGCAGCGGCGAGTTGCCGCCCTTGACCAGCAGCTTGTCGCGCAGGGCCTTGTCGATTTCGTTGGCCATGTCCGGGTGCTCCTTGAGGTACTGGCGCACGTTGTCCTTGCCCTGGCCGATGCGGTCGCCCTTGTAGCTGTACCAGGCGCCGGATTTCTCGACCAGGTTGTTCTGCACGCCGAGTTCGATCAGTTCGCCCTCGCGCGAGGTGCCCTCGCCGTAGAGGATCTCGAATTCGGCCTGGCGGAAAGGCGGCGCGACCTTGTTCTTGACCACCTTGACCCGGGTTTCCGAACCGATCACCTCATCGCCGCGCTTGACCGCACCGATGCGCCGGATATCGAGGCGGACCGAGGCGTAGAACTTCAGCGCATTGCCGCCCGTGGTCGTTTCCGGACTGCCGAACATGACACCGATCTTCATGCGAATCTGGTTGATGAATATCACCAAACAGCCTGATTTCTTTATGTTTGCGGTCAGCTTGCGTAGGGCCTGACTCATCAGGCGAGCCTGCAGGCCGACATGCGTATCACCCATTTCGCCCTCGATTTCTGCCTTCGGCGTCAGCGCCGCGACCGAGTCGACGACGACCACGTCGACCGCATTGGAGCGGACCAGCATGTCGGCGATCTCGAGCGCCTGCTCGCCGGTATCGGGCTGCGAAACGAGCAGATCGTCGACCTTGACCCCGAGTTTCTCGGCATAGGACGGATCGAGCGCGTGTTCGGCGTCGACGAAGGCCGCGGTGCCACCGGCGCGCTGGCAGGCCGCGATCACCTGCAGGGTCAGGGTGGTCTTGCCCGAGGATTCAGGGCCATAGATCTCGACCACGCGGCCAGTCGGCAATCCGCCGATGCCGAGTGCGATGTCGAGCCCGAGCGAACCGGTGGAAATGGTCGGAATCGCCTCGTTGACGCGATCGCCCATGCGCATCACGGCACCCTTGCCGAACTGCTTCTCGATCTGGCTCAACGCGGAGGAGAGCGCCTTGCGCTTGTTGTCATCCATCGGGGGTTCCTTGGTCGTTCAATGAGTGGAGCGTGTCGGCAGGGTTTCTCAGGGCCTGAGAATGCGCGACTTCGGCTTCGATTATTCCACAGCGGGCGCCGGGCGGAAGAGCCAATCGTCGCGTCAGCTTGTAAGAATTCGCCTCACGCCGTCGAGAGCGGCACTGACGGTCTGGCGCCGCACCGCCTCGCGATCGCCCGCAAAAAGGAAATGCTCGGCCCTGGCATAGCCGCCGCGGCGCTTCCAGCCGATCCATACCGTGCCGACTGGCTTGCCGGGGGTATCGCCTCCCGGACCGGCGATACCGGTGACCGCAACGGCAACCCCGGCGCCATAACGCGCCAGTGCGCCCGAGACCATTTCGACGACCGTTTCCTCGCTGACCGCGCCGTGGCGCTGCAGCGTTTGCGGATGGACACCGAGCAGCGCTTCCTTGGCTTCGTAGCTGTAGGCCACGACGCCGCATTCGAACCAGTTCGAACTTCCGGGGATATCGGTCAGGACCTTGGCGATCCAGCCGCCCGTGCACGACTCCGCGGTGACGATCGTCTGGGCGTGCGAAATCAGCAGTTCCGCGATGGTATTGCCGAGGGCAAAGAGGTGCGCATCATCGGTAGCTTCGTGGGAAGGCACGGGATCTCTCCAGCGAGTGGTCTCGCACGGGAGACGTTAGCCGATCGCGTCGCGCACGTCGAGCCGGCCAGCGCGGTTCGGGAAGCCTCACGGGAGGCGGGCGACCCGTGAACCGGCTCATGACTCCCAAGGCGCTACAGCGAGTGCCCGAGTGCCCGGATCGACCGCCGACTTCTCGCACGGGCGTCCGCGATCCATCACTGCCCGCGGAAGTTGCTCGATGCAAACATGCAAACTAAGATGGCATGTATCCTTTTCGAGGATTACCATCCCTTGGCGTCGCGTACCCGATGGCCGGGCACGGAACGTCCTGACGGATAGCGGGGATCCTCCATGGAATGTCGAGCGCAGCACAACGCTTTGGCTACATCGTCGGGGATTCTTTGCGACCACCGCCTCCTTCCCGCATCGAGTCACGCCGAGGACAGCCGGCATGATGGTTGACGAAACCACTCCGGATCGAGGGACTCCGGACCGGTTTGCCACGGCCGCCGCGTACTTCGCGATTATCATCGGCTCATTGGTCCTGATTGGCTGGACCCTCGGCGTGGAATGGCTCAAGCGCGTCGCCCCGGGACTGGTGGCGATGAATCCGATGACGGCAGTGCTGTTCATGCTGCTTGGCACGGCGCTGCTGTGGAGCGAGCAAGGCAGACCCGCCCCGCGCAGGCGTCAGGCGAAATGGATGGCGGCCCTCGTGGTCGCCCTCGGGGGCATCAAACTCTGGGGAACGATTGCCGGCTGGTCCTCAGGAATCGACACCTGGCTGTTTGCCGGCCAGCTTTCCAGCGATGCTACGAGCCTGCCCAATCGCATGGCGCCGAATACCGCGTTCGATTTCGTGTTGCTCGGACTGGCCATCCTGTTCATCGACCAGAGCCTGGGCCGAGGACACCGTCCCAGCGAGTACCTCGCGGCGGCGGCCGCGCTCGTCGCCCTGATCGCCTTGCTCGGCTACGCGTACAAGATCGGCCCCATGTCGGGCCTTCCACGCTTCATTCCGATGGCCTTGCACACCGCCCTCGCTTTCCTGCTGGCCGCACTGGGAGTGCTCGCGCTGCGCTCGAAGTCGGGCTGGATGGCCCTGGTCACGGGATCGGGCCCGGGCGGCACCATGTCGCGCCTGATGCTGCCCGGGCTGGTTCTGTTGATGACCGTGATCGGATGGCTTCGCGTGCGCGGCGAAGAAATGGCGCTGTTCGATTCCGACCTCGGCGTAACCCTGTACACCGTGACAGTCATCGTGCTCGGCGCATTGCTGACCTTGCGCGCTGCTCTTTCGCTCGATCAGTCGCACGCCAGGCAACGACATGTCGAACTCGAACGCGAACAGGCGTTCGCCGAACTGAAGCAGAGCGAAGGGCGTATTCGCAGCATCGTGGACACGGCCTATGACGCATTCGTGTCGATCAATGCCACGGGCCACGTACTCGAATGGAATTCCGCGGCGGAAAGGATGTTCGGTTGGTCGCGACAGGAATGCGTCGGCAAGCGACTTTCCGAGCTGATCATTCCTCACCGATATCGCACGGCGCACGAGCAGGGACTCGCTCGCCGGCCCGGCCCCGGGAACAGCCAGGGAAAAGTCCTGAACCGGCACATCGAAATGAGCGCCCTCGACCGCGAGGGTGTCGAGTTCCCGGTGCAAATGACGATCTGGCCCCTCGGCGACGGAGTCGCGCGAACCTACAACGCCTTCATCGGCGACATCACCGAGCGCAAGGAGGCCGAGAAGCGGATCCAGAAACTTCACGCCGACCTGCTCGCGAACGCCAACCAGCTCGAGCAGAGCAACGCCGAGCTCGAAGCATTCAGTTACACGGTCTCGCATGATCTGCGCGCACCGCTGCGCCATATCGACGGCTACGCACGCATGCTGCACGAGGATGCCGCCGATCAGCTGCAGGGGGATACGCGACGCTACCTCGACGAGATCAGTGCTGCCGCGCGCCGAATGGGTGCGCTGATCGACGACCTTCTTGCGTTTTCGCGGCTGAGCCGAAAACCCCTGCAACGCACGGAAGTCGACATGCGGAAGCTGATCGAGGGCGTGCTCGGGGAAACGAGCGAAGCCGACGAAGCGACCGTGGTCATCGACGGTCTGCCCATGGTGCATGCGGATCCGGTCCTGTTGCGGCAGGTCTGGGTCAACCTGCTTTCGAATGCGATCAAATACAGCGCTCCACGCGGCAAGGATGCCCGCATCGAAATCTCCGGCGTGCGCGATGGAGCCCTGGTTCGGTACCGCATTCGTGACAACGGCGTCGGCTTTGACATGCGCTACGTCGACAAGCTCTTCGGTGTGTTTCAGCGCCTGCATTCGGATGAGGATTTCCACGGCACCGGCGTCGGCCTCGCGATCGTGCGACGCATCGTAACGCGCCACGGCGGCCGCATTGCCGCCGAAGGCGAGCCGGGAGTCGGCGCGGTGTTCACGCTGGAACTGCCAGTGGCCGATCACGCGGATGGAGAAATGCCAACGAGGGAGGACCCGGGATGAATTACCAGCACGTGGAAGTATTGCTCGTCGAGGATTCCAGGGCCGATGCCGAGATGACCCTGCGAACGCTCAAGCGCCGTGGCATTGCGAACAACGTCGAATGGGTACGCGACGGGGTCGAGGCGCTCGACTATCTCTTTTGCGAGGGCACCTTCGCGGATCGCACCAACGGTCACCCGAAGCTCGTGCTTCTCGACCTCAAGATGCCGAAACTGGATGGACTCGAGGTGCTCAAGCGCATGAAATCGGATGCGAGGACCCGCACCATTCCCGTCGTCATGATGACCTCGTCGCGCGAAGAGGGCGATCTGCTGGCCAGCTACCAACTGGGCGTCAACAGCTTCGTCGTCAAGCCCGTCGAGTTTGACGAGTTCGCCGAAACCGTGGCACAAGTAGGCATGTACTGGATGATCGCCAACCAGGCGCCGGGCTGACCGGGACGTGGCCGGAGCATCCCCAGTGCTGAAAATTCTTCTGGTCGAAGACTCCCAGGCGGACACCGACCTGATCCTTCGCGCGCTGCGCGAACTGCCCGGCCGCTTCGAACACGCACGCGTCGCCAGCGAGTCGGGCCTGCGCAATGCACTGGTCGAGTACGACCCTGACCTGATCCTCAGTGATTTCAGCATGCCCGGCTTCAGCGGTCAGGAAGCACTGAAGATCTCGCTGGCTCTGGCGCCCGACACGCCGTTCCTGTTCGTATCGGGAACCATCGGCGAAGAGCTCGCGATCGACACTTTGCAGAGCGGCGCCGTCGACTATGTGCTCAAGGACAATTTGCGCCGGCTTCCTGGCGCTATCGGCCGGGCCCTGGACATCGCCGAGGCGCGCCGCGACCGCGAACGCATGGAGCACGCCTTGCGTGCGAGCGAGGAGCGATTCCGTGCGATTGTGGAAAGCAGCAACGATTGGATCTGGGAACGCGACCTGGATACGCGAACGACCTATTCGAATGGCGCCGTGTTCTCGATTCTCGGCTACACGCCGGAACAGATCCTAGGCCGTAAGGCGCTGGATCTGATGCTTGAAGAGGATCGCGAACAGGCCCTGCGCCGACTGCCCCGTCTGCTCGAGCATGGCGAGCCATGGCAGAGCTGGAGGCTGCGCTGGCGCCACCAGAACAACGGCATTCGAGTGCTCGAAAGCACCGCGGCGCCCGTGTTCGACGAACAAGGCACCGTGACCGGCTATCGCGGCATCGATCGCGACATTACCGATGCAATCGATCAGGAGGCCCAGATCCGCCATCTCGCTCGAATCCACTCCGTATTGGGTGGACTGGGCAACGTCGTCCTGCATGACCGATCGCGAGATGGATTGCTGGGGAAGATGTGCCAGGTCGCGGTCGAAAAAGGCGGGTTTTCCGCAGCATGCATCTATCAATCCTCCGCCGATGGACACGCTTTGGGATTGACCCACAGCTTCGGAAATCCGGCGCTGATCGACTTTATCGCGCGGCAGGCCCAGGTGCATGACGACGTGCCGACGGCGGATGCAGTCCGTCCCGCACTGCGCGCTCTGCACGAACGACGAAAAGTCATCATCCGCGACTACGAGAACGACGACGGAATACTCGCCGAACGGCGCACCCGGATGGCGAACCTCGGCATCCGTTCGCAGGCTTCATTGCCCATCGGAAGTCCGCCCTGGGGCGTAATGTGCCTCTATGCAAGAGAATTCCAGGCCTTCGACGACGAAGAGCTCGAACTGCTGCAGCGGCTGACCGATGAAATCGACCACGCCGTGGAGTTCATGGCCAATAGCGAGCGACTCGAATTCCTCGCCTTCCACAATCCGGTCAGCGGTTTCCTCAACCGCCTGGCGTTTCTCGCCAAGCTCGAGGCATTGATGAGGACCAGCTCCGTGTGCGTGGCTGTCGTCGACATCACTCACTTCGCCGCTGTCAATGAATCGCGTGGCCGGGCATTCGGCGACCGGCTGTTGCAGCTCACCGGCCGACGTCTGCGCGAACTGGTCGATGCGGAGACGATCGTCGCGCATCCGGAGGCGGACTCCTTCGCGCTGGCATACCGGACCACCGGCGATACGGATGCGGAAGCCAACCGACTCAAGGCCCTGATCCGGAGTTTCGCACGCCAGCCATTTGAACTGGATGGCAGCGAAATCCGCATCGACCTGCGCGGCGGGCTGGCGCTGGCACCAGAACACGGCGATGTCGCCGAAGCGGTCGAACAAAGCGCGTTCGCGGCCATGCTCGAGGGTGCACGACGTGGCGCGACCGTTCACGTATTCAATGAGGAACTACGAGGTCGCGCGGCACGCCGACTGGACCTGGAGAACGAACTCAAGCGCGCAATCAAGAAATTCGAATTCGAGTTGTACTACCAGCCGAAGTTCGAGGCCGCCACCCAGCGACTGGCCGGTGCGGAAGCGCTCCTGCGCTGGCAGCACCCCCAACGCGGTCCGATCTCGCCCGCGGAGTTCATTCCGATCCTTGAGGAAAGCGACCTGATCATTCCGGTTGGGCGCTGGGTGATGCGGGAAGCCTTGCGCATGGCGCTGCATTGGCGTGATCACTACGCCGACCTGCGCATAGCGGTCAATGTGTCCTCGCGGGAACTGCGCCATCCTCGCTTCATTGAGCAGTGCACCGAGTTGCTCCTGGACCACACTGAGAACCAGCCGCTGGACATCGAAGTAACCGAGAGCCTGCTCATGGACGACATCGGGCAGAGCATGTCCGTGCTTCAGTCTGTTCGAGAACTCGGTTGCAAGATAGCCATCGACGACTTCGGAACGGGCTATTCCTCGCTGAACTACCTGGCGCGCTTGCCAGTCGATTCGATCAAGATCGACCAGTCCTTCGTCGCCCTGATGACGCAGAGCCCCGAGACCATGGGCCTGGTCACCAATATCATCAACCTCGCCCATTCCCTTTCCCTGCAGACCGTGGCCGAGGGCGTCGAGGAAGAGGAACAGATGAAGCTGCTGCGTCTGTTGCGCTGCGACCACTTGCAGGGTTACCTGCTCGGCCGCCCGATGCCGGCAGACGCATTCGCCCAGGCCTTCCTGACATCTGCCGCCTAGGTGGAGTCGCTTTCAAAGGCAACCGGCAGCCCGAAGCGACCCATGAATGCCACCAACCACGGGCCTTTCCGTTTCCACCGACCAGGCCCGCCCATCTTGCGTGGGCGGCACTACGGACTGGCGGACGCTCCGACCGACGATCGACTCTCACAATGAGTGACGCGCTTCCGCCGGATGCGACTATGCACCCGCCCAGCGCCCATCGAATCAAGGCGGAAGGTGTCGCCCCTGCCGATCCCCCATGAAAAAAAATTCCATTTCACGGATCATGCGGATCTCGCGACCGATTCAGGAAGCCCGTTGTCCGATGCCGGACGCCGAACTGGCCCGGCAACGCTTCGTCCCTACCTCCAACCTTCTGCAGACTCGCCGCATGGAAGTTCTGATCCTGTCGACAACACATGAGCGCTGAAAACGGCTCCCAGCACACCCCGCTGATGCGCCAGTTCTTCGCGGCAAAGAAGGAACATCCGGATGTCCTGATGTTCTTCCGCATGGGCGATTTCTACGAGCTGTTCTATGACGATGCGCGCAAGGCCGCACGCCTGCTCGACATCACCCTGACCCAGCGCGGCGCCTCGGCCGGTGCGCCGATTCCGATGGCCGGCGTGCCCTACCACGCGGCGGAAGGCTATCTGGCCCGCCTTGTCAAGCTCGGCGAATCGGTCGCGATCTGCGAACAGGTCAGCGACCCGGCGCAGTCCAAGGGCCTGGTCGAGCGCAAGGTGGTGCGCATCGTCACGCCCGGGACGGTCACCGACGAGGCCCTGCTCGAGGAGCGGCGCGACAACCTGCTGATGGCGATCACCGCTGGCAGCAACGGCTATGGCCTGGCCTGGATCGACCTGACCACGGGTCGTTTCCTGCTCAGCGAAGTCGCCGACGCCGAATCGCTGACCGCGGAGCTGGCCCGCCTGCAGCCGGTCGAAAGCCTGATAGCCGAAGATGTCGCATGGCCGAAAGCGGTGACCTGCCTGCCCGGATTGCGCAAGCGTGCGCCCTGGCATTTCGATGCCGAAACGGGCCGGCGCGAACTCTGCCGCTTCTTCGGTACGCGCGATCTTTCCGGCTTCGGCACGGACGGACTGTCGCTGGCGATCGGCGCGGCCGGCTGCCTGCTGGGCTATGTCGAGGAGACCCAGAAGTCGGCCCTGCCGCACCTGACCGGGCTGGCCGTCGAGAGCGCCGGCGAAACGATCGCCCTCGACGCCGCCACGCGACGCAACCTCGAACTCGACGTGCACGCTTCGGGCAACCGTGATTACACCCTGCTCGGTGTCATCGATGCCACGGTAACGCCGATGGGCGCACGCAACCTGCACCGCTGGCTGAACCGGCCATTGCGCAACACCGATACCCTCAATCGCCGCTACCAGGCGATCGGCGCGCTGATCGACAGCGGCTGCCTCGAACCGCTGCGCGATGAACTGCGCGGCATCGGCGACCTCGAACGCATCCTCGCGCGGGTCGCCTTGCGTTCGGCACGGCCGCGCGATCTGTCGACCCTGCGCGACGGGCTCGCACGCACGCCAGTGCTGCGCGAACGCCTGGCCAGCGCGGACAGTCCACTGATCGAAAGCCTGCTCGGGCGCCTCGGTGAACATGCCGAAACCGCCTCGCACCTGCAGGCGGCCATCGTCGACCAGCCGCCGGCGCTGCAGCGTGATGGCGGCGTGATCCGCGAGGGCTTCGATGCCGAACTCGACGAACTGCGCACACTGGCGACCCACGCCGACCAGTTCCTGATCGAATTCGAGGAACGCGAAAAGGCCGCCAGCGGCATTCCGACCCTGAAGGTCGGCTACAACCGCGTGCACGGTTATTACATCGAGATCAGCAAGGCGCAGTCGGCCAAGGCACCGACCCACTACACGCGCCGGCAGACGATCAAGGGTGCCGAGCGCTACATCACCGAGGAACTCAAGGCCTTCGAGGACAAGGTGCTCTCCGCGCGCGAACGATCGCTGATGCGCGAACGCGCGCTCTACGAATCCCTGCTCGATTATCTTGGCGAACGCCTGGCCGAACTGAAATCGGCGGCCGGCGCCATGGCTGAACTCGACAGCCTGGCCAGCCTGGCCGAACGCGCGCACGCGCTCGATTGGTCACGTCCGCAGCTCAGTACGGACAGCGGCATCCATATCGAGCGGGGCCGCCACCCCGTGGTCGAGCAGGTCCGCGACGAGCCGTTCGAGCCGAACGACCTCGAGCTCGACGAGACACGCCGCATGCTGGTCGTGACCGGCCCGAACATGGGCGGCAAGTCGACCTACATGCGCCAGAACGCGCTGATCGTCCTGCTTGCCCACATCGGCAGTTTCGTTCCCGCCGCAAGCGCCCGGATCGGGCCGATCGACCGGATCTTCACCCGTATCGGAGCCGGCGACGACCTCTCGCGCGGCCAGTCGACCTTCATGGTCGAGATGAGCGAAACCGCCAACATCCTGCACAACGCGACTGCGCAAAGCCTGGTCCTGATGGACGAGATCGGCCGCGGCACGAGCACCTACGACGGCCTCGCCCTGGCCCATGCCTGCGCCAGCCACCTGGCCGCGGTCAACCGCGCCTTCACCCTGTTTGCCACGCATTATTTCGAGCTGACCCGATTGCCGGCGGAGCACGATGGCATCGCCAACGTGCATCTCGACGCGGTCGAATACGGCGACCAGCTGGTCTTCATGCACGCGGTCAAGGAAGGCCCGGCCAATCGCAGCTTCGGCCTGCAGGTCGCGGCACTGGCCGGCTTGCCGAAACCGGTGATTTCCGAAGCGCGCTCGCGCCTGGCGCGTCTCGAATCGGACGCGGCGGCACGCCCCGAATCGTCGTCCGTCCCGCAGTCGGGCACCCCGCAGCTGGGCCTGTTCGCACCGCCGGCGCCTTCGCCGGTGGAAGAGTCGCTGCGTGCGCTGGACCCCGACGCGATGAGTCCGCGCGAGGCCCTCGAAGCGCTCTATCGTCTGAAGAAAATGCTCTGATGCGGGCGCAGGTTCGGCAGGCGCATGGATAGCACGGACGGAACGGCTCGCACCGGCTCGACGCTGTCGCATTCACCGCGTGCCGACTATCTGCCGTTTGTCGACGGTCTGCGTGCGATCGCCGTGATCGCGGTGATCGTCTATCACCTGCGTCCGGCCTGGCTGCCCGGCGGTTTCGCCGGCGTCGATGTCTTCTTCGTCATTTCGGGTTTCGTCGTCAGCGCTTCGGTGAGTCGCTGGGATCGCGGCGGGCTGCGCGAACTGCTGGCCTATTTCTATGCACGGCGCATGCAGCGCATCGCGCCGGCGCTGGTGGCCTGCCTGCTGGCCACGATGCTGGCATCGGCCCTGTTCATCCCGACCGCGTGGCTGAGCTCGAGCAACGACATGACCGGCCTGTTCGCCTTCGTCGGCCTCAGCAACTTCTACCTGGCCGCCAACCACGCGGACTACTTCTCGCCATCGACGGATTTCAACCCGTTCACGCACACCTGGTCGCTCGGCGTCGAGGAGCAGTTCTATCTGGTTTTCCCTCTGCTGTTCTTCGCCTGGACACGCGGCGGACGCTGGCGCCAGCTGGCGCTCGCTCTGTTCGGCTTGACCCTGCTTTGCTCACTTGGCGATGCCTGGCTGCGCGCACAGCGCGATCCGGGTGCCGCGTTCTACCTGATCTCCACGCGTTTCTGGCAACTCGCATCGGGTGTCCTGCTGTTTCTTGGCCTGTCGCGCTGGAGCGCTTCGGATGCGCTTCGCATGCGCCTGCGCCGGACCGCCAATGCCGGTGCCTGGCTCGCCCTGGCCCTGCTCGGCGCGTCGTTCTGGATTTCCGCACCTGGCGCGTTTCCATTTCCGGGCGCCTGGATGCCGGTGCTGGCGACCCTGGGCCTGCTTGCACTGGTGCAGCGGGAGCATTCGCGTTCGCTGCTCTCGGCCGGACTGGCCAGCGGCGCCATGGTCGCCATTGGACAGCGCTCCTATTCGCTGTATCTCTGGCATTGGCCGGTCCTGGTCCTGCTGCGCTGGACTACGGGCATCCAGTCGTGGCCGCTGGCGCTCGCGGCCGTCGTCCTCACCGTCGTGCTCGCCGAGCTTTCCTATCGCTGGGTCGAGGCGCCGTTGCGCTATTCGCCTGTATTGCGCCAATGGCCAAGAATCCGCGTCTTGGCGGCCGGCCTTGTGGCCATTGCGGCGTGCGCTGCAGTCTCCGTCGTGCTGGTCAGGAGCAAGCCTGTCGTTTCGCTCAGCACGGTCATGCGCCATGCCGACGAGTGGTATCCGGAGGCATTGAAATCGCTGCCGGAAAGACCCGGCTGCATCGTCAGCAAGTCGAAACGGCAGGACGGCACGGCCCGCTCGCGAGTGTACGCAAGGACAGGCTGCGCCGTTGAGCCCGGCGCTCCCGCTCCTGCCCTGTTCGCCCTTGGCGACTCGCACGCGCTGGGCTATGTCACCCTGCTCAGCGAGTATGTCCTGCGCACGGGCGCACCGGTCACGCTCTACCCGAATAGCGGCTGCAGCTACGCCAACCTGCGCAGCCCCGTCGAGTCGGCGGCGTGCGTCGCGCAGCATAAGGCCATCCTTGCCGACATCGCCCGGACCGCGAAGCCCGGCGATGTTGTTTTTCTCGCTGCCCTGCGCCTTAACCGGCTCAGCGACCAGGATGGAATGCCGAGCGAATTCGACGTGTTTGATTCACTCCGGGGCAGGTCGGCGGAGCAGCTCAGGCACAAGGCAGAACTCGCCTTGCTGACCGAGCTCCGGACGCTGCGCGATGCCGGCGTGCGCATCGTGTTCGAGGCGCCCAAGCCGCTGTTGCCCGTTCCGGCCTTCCGCTGTTCGGATGTGTTCAATGCAGGCAACCCGGTTTGCGCCGCCGGACTGTCTGTCTCCCGGTCCGCAATGGAGGACTACCGCCGCCCGGTCGTGGCCAGCCTCGATCGTCTGGCATCCGCGCTCGATGCGTCGGTCTGGGATCCGTTTGACCTGCTCTGCCCGGGGCCGACGTGCACGGCGGCTCGCGACGATCACCCGCTGTTCTTCGATGGCGACCACATCAGTGCCTACGCCAACCGGCTTCTGTATCCCTCGTTCGCCAAGTTCATCCTGGCCGGGCAACACCACCAGACGCGTTGATCCGCAGGCACCCGGATCGCACAACTACGCCATCAGCGTCCGCCTTCCTTGAACTCGCGCAGCAACCGCCGCGAGTGCTTGCCGGGGCGCGATGGCGGATGATCGAGTTCCGCACCGGTAAGGCGATGCATTTCGCGGGCCGCTTCGCGAGCCTCCCGGCTCTCCGGCGTTTCCTCGTACAGGGCCTGGCCCTGGGTGGCCGGCCCGCGCGCGCTGCTGATCGCGGAGACCCGAACCTGCATACGCTCGATGCCGCGCGTGATGCGGATGCGATCATCGATGTGCACCGAACGCGCCGGTTTCGGCGCTGCATCGTTGACCTCGACCTTGCCGCCCTCGATGGCCTGCTTGGCCAGGCTGCGGGTCTTGTAGAATCGCGCCGCCCATAGCCAGACATCGAGGCGGACGCCGTCTGCGTTCGCGTTCACGAGCGAAGCTTGCTTGCCGGGCATGCGCTCAGAACGGAATCTTGCCGCGCAGCACGTCCCAGTACATCACCCAGTCACCGATGAAGCTGTAGAGCGGATGCTTGAAGGTGGCCGGCTTGTTCTTCTCGAAGAAGAAATGGCCGACCCAGGCGAAACCGTAACCGGCCAGCGGAGCCAGCAGCAGCCACATCGGATTGGCGCGCACGATGGCGGCGACGACGACGCCGATGACCAGCGAGGTGCCGGCGAAATGCAGGCGCCGGCAGGTCCTGTTCTCGTGCTCGGACAGATAGTACGGATAGAACTCGCGGAAGCTCGCGAAGTGTCTTTCGACTGAGCGATCGGTGGCAGGATGGCTCATGGCAGTTCTCCGGTTGGCAGGTCCGGTTCAGCGGAGGCTGACCGCGGCCCTTTGAAAGCTTGCATGACGCTATTGAAGCACATGCTATCGGGCAGCATACGACGGCACATCGGACAACAGAACCGGAAGCCGACGATCAATGTTCGGGCAAGGGTATGAACTCGGTTTCACCGGGTACCTTGGCGAAACGACCTTCCATCCAGTCCTGCTTGGCCTTTTCGATGCGATCGCGCGAGGCCGATACGAAGTTCCACCAGACGAAGCGCGGACCGTCCAGCGGTTCGCCGCCGAGCACGATCAACCTCGCCGCCGCACTCGCCGTCACGGTGACGACTGCGCCGGGCCTCAGTACCAGCATTGCGTGCATGGGCAGCCGTTCGCCATCCACCTCGACCTCGCCCTCGGCCACCTGGATTGCGCGTTCGGGATACTCGGCAGGAATCTCGAAACGCGCGCCGGGCTGGAACTGCAGGTCGAGGCAGAACAGCGGCGAGAAGACCGGCACTGGCGAATGCTTTCCGAATGCCTGTCCGGCGACCAGCCGGCACTGGACCTGGCCATCCGCGCTGGGCCACTGCGGCAGCTCGGTCGCCGCATGGTGAGAAAACGATGGCTCGCGCTCGGCGTCCTGATCGGGAAGCCCGACCCAGAACTGCACGCCGTGCAGGCGGTGCCCGCTCGAGCGCTCGGGCTCCGGCGTGCGCTCTGAATGGACGACACCCTTGCCCGCCGTCATCCAGTTGACCGCGCCGGGACGGATGTCCTGGACGACGCCAAGGCTGTCGCGGTGCCTGAAGATGCCCTCGAACAGATAGGTCATCGTCGACAACCCGATGTGCGGATGTGGCCTGACATCGACTGCGTTGCCGGGTGCGAAATCGACCGGACCGATATGGTCGAAAAACACGAACGGCCCGACGGTCCGCTGTCGCGCGGACGGCAGCATGCGGCGAACCGCGAAGCCGTCACCGAGATCGTGCAGCTTCGGTTCAATCAGGACATGCGATGTCGGGTCCACGACGCTGCCTCCACGAAAATGCAAGTTTCGACTCTAACGCGCCAGGGCGCCGTGTTCACCAGGCACGGGCATATTGCCGGGGCACATCGATGTCGGCGCCGAGCGCGCGCGCCGCGCGACGCGGCCAGTAAGGATCGCGCAGCAGCTCACGCGCGAGCAGGACGAGGTCAGCCTCGCCCGAAGCGATGATCGTCTCGGCCTGTTCCGGCTCGGTGATCAGGCCGACCGCGCCAGTGGCCAATCCGGCCTCGCGGCGAATGCGCGCGGCGAACGGCACCTGGTAGCCCGGGCCGAGGGCGATCTTCTGCCATGGCACGAGGCCGCCGCTGGAAACATCGATGAGGTCGACGCCTTCTTCCTTCAAGATGCGTGAAAGTTCGACGCTCTGCTCGATATCCCAACCGCCCTCGGCCCAGTCGGTGGCCGAGATGCGCACGAACAGCGACAAGCCTTCCGGCATCACCGCACGCACGGCCGCAACGATGTCGCGGGTCAGGCGGATACGGTTCTCGAAACTGCCGCCCCATGCATCGCTGCGCTGGTTGCTGAGCGGCGAAAGGAACTCGTGCAGCAGGTAGCCGTGCGCCGCGTGGATCTCGATGACCCGGAACCCGCAGTCGAGCGCACGCAGGGCCGACGTGCGAAACGCCTCGACGATGCCCTCGATGCCGGCGGCATCGAGCTCGGCCGGATGCGGATAGTCCGTCGAATAGGCGATCGCCGACGGCGCCACGGGTTCCCAGCCGCCATCGGCCGGGTCAACCGCGCCATGACCCGCCCACGGTGCCTGAGTGCTGGCCTTGCGCCCGGCATGCGCGAGCTGGATGCCCGGCTCGGCGCCCTGGGCGCGGATGAAGGCCGCGATCGGAGCCCAGGCGGCGGCCTGCGCATCGTTCCAGAGACCGGTATCGACCGGCGAAATGCGTCCGCGCGCCTCGACCGCCGTGGCTTCGGCGATCACCAGCGCCGCGCCACCGACGGCGCGACTGCCGAGATGGACCAGATGCCAGGGCTGCGGTATGCCATCGATGGCCGAGTATTCGCACATCGGCGAGACGGCGATGCGATTGCGCAGGGTGAGGTCGCGCAGAATCAAGGGGTCGAACAGGGCCATGCGAACTCCAGAAAAATGTCCATGTTGCCGAGCCTTCCCGGGGCGCCGGATCAGGCGTGCCGCGAATCCGCGTGTTCGATCCATTCCGCCATGCGTTGTGCGACCGGACCGGGCTCCCTGAGCCAGGAGAAATGATTGGCCTGGCCCGAATCGAAATCGGCAGGAGTCAGCTCGACGCGCGTCAGACGTGCCTTGCGCAGCTTGCCGAGCAACCATTCCAGCGACGCCGTCGGGCAAAGCCGGTCCTCGCTCAGATGGGTGCAGAACAGCGGCCCTTCGTAGGCGGCCAGGCGCGCCTCGCTGTCGGCGCCTTCGACATAGTTTGCGTAGCTGCCGCGCGAACTGCGTGCCCATTCGCGCATCAGGGTGCGAGCTTCGTCGCCGGCAAATCCGAGGCGCCGGCCCGGGTAATAGCCGAGCAGCCACGTGACCAGACCGACCGCCAGCGGCACCAGGCGCAGCAGCCAGCGCTGGCGCGGCGGGAACGTGCGCCAGTACGGAGAGCCGCTGGCCACGAATGCGGCGGCCGCGACCTCGCCGGGATGGATCGCCGCATACAGGCAGGCGAACTGGCCGCCGAGGCTGTGCCCGGCGATGACCCAGCGCAGCCCCGGACAGGTCTCGCGCGCGGCCGCGAGGCTGGCCGCAATATCGTCCTCGAGCAGGGTCCGGTAGCCCCAATCCTCGCGACGCGACGCGCGTACGCTGCTTGACCCGGCGCCGCGCCATTCATGCACGGCCGAGGCGATGCCGCGCTCGGCCAGCGCGGCGCTCCAGGCATCGTACTTGCGCGCGGTGACGCCGAGCGCGGGAAGAAACAGCACACCGACGCGCGCTGCGGACGGACAGACAACAGCCAGCTCGGATCTCGCCCCATCACCAGCGGTGACCGCTACGGCCACCGGCTTGAGCCCTGCCATGTCGCTGCTGGCCACCGAGGCATCCATGGCCTGCTCAGCCGCCCGCCAGTCCGCGCCAGGCGCAGCCCGTAAAGGTCTTGCCCGCGGTCGAAATCTTCACCGAGTGACCAAACACGCTGCCGGTCATCTTCTCGCTGCAGGCCTCGTCGCGCAATTCGATGCGCAGCCTGCCGTGCACGCCGAAGGTCTCGGCCACGTGGGTCTGGCCCTCGGCAACAAGGGCTGCATACGGAAAGACTTCGGCCTTCGCGCCGGGCGCCGGCGTGAAGGTCATCGCGGAAGGCGTGACTTCGAGCGACCACAGCAATTCGCTGCCGCGGCCGGCATAGAGCAGGCCTTCGAGGCGTGAATCGCAATCGAAGGCATCGGTGGTGATCAGGTCGAGGCCGAGGATCTCGGCCTGGTCTTGGCCCACGAGGTTTCCGCGTGCGATCAGAAAGCGTGGCTTGTCGCCCGCATTGGCCAGTGCCTCGGCCATGAAGCCGGGTGCTGTCGGCATGTGCACTTTGCGACGCGACGTTTCGCCGCAGGCCGTGAACAGGCCGCCCTCACGATGCTCGTAAAAGCCACGGATCAGCCCGGCCCGAGGCGTTTGCGCGGCCGCCGACTCGGCCTTGCCTGCAGTCGTTGGCGGTGCAGGCGCCGCTTGTGCCGTGCAGGCAACCAGCGCCATCACCCACGCCGCGGGCGCGCAGGGCCGGAATAGCGCTCGCACGATCGAGGTCAGGTGCATGGCCGCAGTATCAGCCGATGGCTGCGGCTGCGCTCAGCGGCGGCCGCCGCGAGCCGGGCGGGCGCTGGCGAGTCCCACGCGCAGGGTGCCGCCGTCCTGGAAGCTGCCGTCGAGGCCGGCGATCGCCGCACGCGCTTCGTGCCCTTCCATGGCCAACTCGGCGAAGCCCTTGCATTCGTTCTTGAACGGGTCCATCGCCATCTTCAGCTTGTGCACGCGGCCGAACTTTCCGAACAGATCATTCAGCGACGTCTCGGTCATGCTGCGCGGCAATCCACGCACGTTCAATGTGATCATCTTGATTCCTCGCAGGTGACGAAAGCAGATACGTGGTTGCTGTATCCGAAAAAACAACGGGGCCGCGACGCGAGCGCCGCGACCCCGATCTGTGCGTGCGAGCGATTTGAATCAGACGGCGGTGACGTCCTCGGCCTGCAGGCCCTTCTGGCCCTGCACAACCGTGAAACTCACATTCTGTCCTTCCTGCAGGGTCTTGAACCCCGTTCCATTGATGGCGCGGAAGTGCACGAACACATCCGGGCCGTTTTCACGGCTGATGAAACCAAACCCCTTGCTTTCATTGAACCACTTGACGGTGCCGACTTGACGATCCGACATGAATGTCTCCACTGCTTAGTTACGCCCAATACCCCTAAAGGGCTTCCAACCACACACTGCAGATGCAGATTGAGAGCGGCGGGGGCGATGCGGTGGATCATCGGATCTTCGCAGCATCGGTCCACGGCGTCGCGACCGTGCAAATACAGCGGAAATGAGTCTACCCGATGTTTCTGAACGATGCGACAGGGCGGCATCCAAGCAAAATCAATGGGATACGGCGTATAGCTCGATCAGGGCTGCGATAAAAAGGCCCGAAATCGGGCGCAGATGCCGCCGGGCGGCGCGATGACAATTCGCTGTCGGCGCAGTGCTGGGTGGCAGCGCATGGGCTGCCAGGCATCACCAGGAGCCGGGTCGATTCAGGCCGGGCTGTCGACCGTGAAGCTCTCGCCACACCCGCATTCGCCGGTTGCGTTTGGGTTACGGAACACAAACGAGGCGTTCAGGCCCTGGCGCCTGAAATCGATCTCGGTGCCCTCGACGAAGGGCAAGGCCTCGGCATCGACGAGCACCCGGATGCCGTCCTGGTCGAAGACCTGGTCGTTCTCGGCAACCGCATTGGCCAGGTCCACGGTATAGGCATAACCCGAACAGCCGGTCTTCCTGATGCCGAAACGCACGCCGACCGCGTCCGGGTTCCTGGCGAGGAACGCGTGCATGCGGCTGAGGGCGGCTTCGGTCAACTGGATCGGCATGGGGTTTGCGAGCGGGATTGGGGATTGGGGATTCGATGGGGCGAGTCTAGCATCCGACACAGACTGCATATCGGGATCCGACCGCAGGAAAACAAGCAGGCCGCGCCAACTGCCGGGAACGTTCCGCTATCATGCGCGGTTTCCACCGCTGCGCCCGAACCGGGCAATCCACGATTTCCGGAGCACGTCACGCATGTCCGTCGTCAGTGTCAAACACGCCTTGAGTGGCGCCCTGCCCGCCGGTACCCCGGTCAGCGTCCGCGGCTGGGTGCGCACCCGTCGCGATTCCAAGGCCGGTTTGTCCTTCATCAACCTGAGCGACGGCTCCTGCTTCGATCCGATCCAGGTGGTCGCGCCCGACACCCTCGCCAACTATGCCGACGAAGTGCTGCGCCTCTCGGCCGGCTGTTCCGTGATTGCCAGCGGCGAACTGGTCGCCTCTCAGGGCAAGGGCCAGGGTTTCGAACTGCAGGCCAGTTCGATCGAAGTGATCGGCTGGGTCGAAGATCCGGAAACCTATCCGATCCAGCCCAAGCCGCATTCGCTCGAATTCCTGCGCGAGGTCGCCCACCTGCGACCGCGCACCAACCTGTTCGGTGCGATCACGCGCGTGCGCCACACCCTGGCCTCGGCCATCCATCGCTACTTCGACCAGAACGGCTACTGCTGGGTCAACACGCCGATCATCACCACCTCGGATGCCGAAGGTGCCGGCCAGATGTTCCGCGTTTCGACCCTCGACCTGATGAACCTGCCGCGCACCGACAAGGGCGCGATCGACATGCGCCGCGATTTCTTCGGCAAGGACGCATTCCTGACCGTGTCGGGCCAGCTCAACGTCGAAGGCTATTGCCTGGCCCTGAGCAAGGTCTACACCTTTGGCCCGACCTTCCGCGCCGAAAACTCGAACACGGCGCGGCACCTGGCCGAGTTCTGGATGATCGAACCCGAGATCGCCTTTGCCGATCTCGAAGAGAACGCGCGCGTCGCCGAGGAACTGCTCAAGTTCGTCTTCAAGACCGTGCTCGAGGAGCGCCCGGACGACATGGCCTTCTTCGCCGAGCGCGTCGAGAAGACCGCCGTCTCGCGACTCGAAGGCTTCATCGACGCGCCATTCGAGCGCATTGACTACACCGATGCGGTCGAGATCCTCAAGAAGTCCGGCAAGAAGTTCGAATTCCCGGTCGAATGGGGCGTCGACCTGCAGACCGAGCACGAGCGCTACCTGGTCGAGGAACATGTCGGCCGGCCGGTCGTCGTCGCCAACTATCCGGAAAAGATCAAGGCGTTCTACATGCGCCTCAACGATGACAGGCGCACGGTCGCGGCGATGGACGTGCTCGCACCGGGCATCGGCGAGATCATCGGCGGCTCGCAGCGCGAGGAGCGTCTCGACGTGCTCGACGCGCGCATGCAGCAGTTCGGCCTCGATCCGGCCCACTACAACTGGTACCGCGATTTCCGCCGCTACGGTACCGTGCCGCACGCCGGCTTCGGCCTCGGCTTCGAACGCCTGGTCGTCTATGTCTGCGGCCTCGCCAACATCCGCGACGCGATCCCGTATCCGCGCGTCCCGGGCCATGCGGAGTTCTGATGCCCCTCGCCCGTGAATTCATGCTGCTGCTCGGCCTCGGTTTCTTCGTCGCCGGCCTGACCACCTATCTGATGACCTGGATCCTGGTCGTCGTGCACCTGCGCGACCATCACCCGGCCGAACGCGAGCGCCTCGGCGGATTCATGTTCAGCCCGCATGCGTTCGGCTGGTACCTGGCGCGCCGCTACCGCGCCCTGCACGACAAGTCACTGACCGGCCTCGCCCGCCTCGGCGCGATCGGCGCGTGGTCGATCGTCATCGGCGGGCTCGCCGCGATCGCCTCGAAAGCATTCGGCTGATCCAGAAATGAGCAACCACGATCACGACGAAACCGGCATGAACGAAGCCCTGCAGCACGAATGGTGGGTCGCCGTCATCGGCGACACCCTGGTCTGGGCGCGCCTGACCGTGCTCGATTCCGGCATCGCCGAAATCTTCGACTCCAGCGGCGAACGCCCGCGCTACGACGACGAGCAACACGCGCGCATGGCCCTGCTCGACGCCGAATTCCGCGCCTTCGATGGCCTCGACGAGGAAGACGCCGCAATGATGGGCTTCGACCTCGAATCGGTCGAACCCCCGCACTCGAACGATGACGAAGAACTCCTGACCCTGATGGTCCAGAAGCTCGCCCGCATCCAGTGAAAACCCTTCTCCCCCCGGGAGAAGGTGCCCGTAGGCGGATGAGGGTTCATCGAAGCCTCGAGCCAGACAGCTCCCCCGAACCCTCACCCTGCCCTCTCCCGGCTGGAGAGGGTTTTCACGACACGCACCGTTCGGAATGGCACTATTCACTCTTCCGAAATCACGACGCAGACTCGCTCCTTCGCCCGCCTGCGGGAGAAGGTCCCGAAGGGGGATGAGGGAAGGCTTTTGGCGCTCCCGCCATCCACAATAACGAGACACCCACAATGAATCTCGAACTCACCGGCAAACACGCCCTCGTCTGCGGCGCCTCGCAAGGCATCGGCCGCGCCGCCGCGCATGAGCTCGCCGCCCTCGGCGCCGATGTCACCCTGCTCGCCCGCTCCGCCGACGCCCTCGAGAAGGCCGTCGCCGAACTGCCGCGCATCCATGGCGCGCAAAAGCACGGCTACGTCGCCACCGACATGAACGATCACACCGCGCTGCGCGCCCAGGTCGAAGCCCTCGCCAGCAACGGCGCCGTCAACATCCTCGTCAACAACACCGGCGGCCCTCCGGGCGGCAGCGCCCACGCCGCCTCGCTCGATGACTTCCGTATCGCCTTCAACCAGCACCTGATGGCCGCCCAGATCATCCTGCAGGCGGTCCTGCCCGGCATGCAGGGCAGCGGCTACGGCCGCATCGTCAATGTGATCTCGACCTCGGTGAAAGAACCGATCCGCAACCTCGGCGTCTCCAACACGATCCGCGGCGCCATGGCGAGCTGGTCGAAGACGCTCGCCACCGAACTCGGGCCATCCGGCATCACGGTCAACAACGTCCTGCCCGGCTACACCCGCACCCAGCGCCTCGACCAGATCCTCGCCGACCGCGCCAAGGCCACCGGCAACACCGAAGAAAAGGTCGCCGAAGGCATGCTCGCCACGGTTCCGCTGCGCCGCTTCGCCGAAGCCAGCGAAATCGCCGGCGTCATCGCCTTCCTCGCCTCACCGGCAGCCGGTTACATTAACGGCATCAACGTGCCGGTCGATGGTGGGCGGACGCTGTCGCTGTAGCGACTTTTCGCTTCACGGCACACCACTCCCATTGGTAATGATTTTGCATACGTTCCCTGCACTTGCTGGAGGAATGTCTTCAACGTCGAGACTAAGCCCAATCGGCGCAAGCTTTCTTTCAAGTTCGATCGCATTGATTGGGTCCTCTGCAAACTCCACCGCACCGTTCGAAGACGACCGATCCAGTTCCGTATCCGGATCAAGCGAACAAACCCATGGGGCAAATAGCGCATATCCCATTTTACGGATGGCCAGGTCACCGGGTTCCGCGGAAGCGAAGTACGGAAAGCCCACTCCTTTCAAATCGCTGTAGTAGTGACCTGCTTCCTTCAGGGTCAGCGTGGGCTTGTACATTTTGATTGGATCGACTTCGATAAATGAACCTTTGTACGAATAGGAGGGAGTGACAAGGCCTGACAATGCTTGGCGATTCATCTCCCCTCTCGAATCAGCTTCCCAGGCGCGCTCATCCCCCACCACCGCATAACCGGTCTGGAAAACCGTCACGACCCATCCAACTCGTGGACTAAATCCGGGCACCCAAAGGACCATGTCCAGCCAGGTGGATGGAATCTCGTAGCGCCCCTCATCGTCGGTATAGGTGACAATGCGGTAAAGCGTCGAGTAGCCCCCGTTTCCGACCAATACGCCGCCCTGTGAAGACCAACCCGACGCGATCACAATCACATGGGGCATCGGCCTACCAGTCTCGGTATCGATAACCAGACCGGTCTTTGGCATGTGCGTGGCCATGCGCGCGGGAATTTGCGGCATGCAGGACGCAATTATCAGAAACAGCACGATAACGAAGAAAAGCAGTACTCGTTTCATTGCAATCACATCCCCGAAATTCGCCAGACACCATCGGCGTCCTGGACCCTGTGCACGTGGAACCCATTGCGGGTCTGGTGCGGGTTGTCGCGCATCACCAGCAAGAACGCCAATGCACTCTGCGCCCCAAAAGGAGCCGCAAAACAAGCACCGTTCTGAATCCGGTCTTCATGGCAGATCCCTTCCGCTGGTAATCACTTCGCACGCAATTTTTGCGCTTGTTTTCCGCATCTGGTCGGCGCCGGCCGTGGAGACTCCAGGATCCAATTTCTCAAAGAGTTTGAAGGCCTCATGTCGATTGGCTGAAAAGCCCATGAGCGAGGCAACAGCTGACCAGCTGACTTCTGCGCTTGGATCGGTTGAGCAGACCCAGGGAGCAAGCAAATCATATCCTTCTGTGCGGATCTCGATGTCGCCAACTTCGGTCGACAATGGATGTGGATGACCAACATTCTTTATGCCACTGTAATATACGGCGGCTTCGTCCAGGCTCAGCGTGGGCTTGTACACCTTGATAGGCTCAACCTCAACAAATCCGCCACGGACGGAAAATTTCGGAACCACCAATCCGGAAAGCGGAAAATGATTCGCTCTTCCGTATCCATCAAAGCTCCAGGCTTCGTCATCACCCACTACGGCATATCCCGTCTTGAATACCGTTATCGCCCATCCCATCTGGTAATCGAATCCTGGCGCGGCGATCGTCCAGTTGTCCCAATTGGATGGAATCCGGTAGCGACCTTCCGAATCGGTACGAGTAACGATGCGATAGAGCTGATTGTATGAAGCCTGCCCAAAAAAGACTGGCCCCTGCGACGCCCAACCCGACGCAATCACAATCACATTCGGCATCGGCTTACCCGTTTCGGAATCCACGACAAGTCCGGTTTTGGCCATGTGAGTGACGGTAAACCCGGGCACTTGTGGCAGAAACATGGCGATGATCAAGAAGAAGATGATGGCCAGAACAACGACTAGACGTTTCATTGCGATCTACATCCCCGAAATTCGCCAGACACCATCAGCGTCCTGGACCATATGCACGTGGAACCCATTGCGGGTCTGGTCCGGGTTGTCGCGCATGACGAGCAATTCCGCATAGGAGGGACCGGCAAGGCCGCTGACTGCGGGGTTCGACAGGAATGGATCTGAAGTGGTCACAAACGCTTCGGAGATCCCTTGGCGGCTCCAGCTTCGGGAACATTTCCGACTATCGGCAGGTGCGTCGCGAAAAGAGCCGGACTTGCTGCGTCAAGGGCACGATAAAAAGAAGTATCAGTAGCCCGAATATGATACGGGCCACAGACCCACACCCCCGAATGTGGCGACCGGCATTGACGTACTGAATCACTGGCACATGCGCAGAAGACGCGACAAGAAGGAGACGACCCCGAAAATCGTTGCCTAGTTCGGATTTCGCGGCTGGCAGCTGGTCAAATCGACTTCCAGGCCAGCAGTTATCGCCTTTGCTATTCCTGGTGAAGCTCCTCCAATATTCGGGTGTAGTACCAGTGACTGCATGGTGTGGTCCTCTGGATCATCACCATAGGCAAAAAATGGCGCCCAAAAATTCCCGCCCATCGTAGTCCCACGCGCGAACCAGAGAAATGGCAACGGGCTGTATGGTGCCGCAGTCGCGTCCTCGCTTGTGGACTCACGAACGGCTCGACTAGCAGCCAATCGCTGAAAGTTGCTATAGCGGCCGACTATGGTAGCGATGCCAAATGGCACGAACACGGCGTCGCTCAAGACGCCAACGCGAATGAATTCGGTCGGCAGAATTTCATGCCCAGCCGGAAGGACAGCAATGGTCTGATTGCCGACGCATACCGTGATGTTTCGAATTGGCGTCTCTGCCCATTCGACTCCCAGGGGCAGTTCTGGATAATCTTCAGGCGGCACCCATTCACCCGCACGATAAAACCAATCGGTTCCGTTCCACATCGAAATGTAATTTGGTTCGTCAATATTTTTCATACCTACAGCTATACCGTCCTCTTCGAGTCCCAGAGGACCGCGATACGCAACCTGTATGAATAGATCCGTCGCATTGATCGGAATCGGATCCCCGCTGAAATCAAACTCTGACAACACTGACTCGCTTTCGCACGCTTCGCTGACACCATGAGTGCCCGTATTGATGTTTCCGGTATTAAGACAGGGGTTTGAGTTGCCCGCAGGACTTCCTGGCAGATTCCCGCCGGCATCGACAAATAGCGGCGCCGATACAGAAATCTCCTGAAACGCCGTGCGTGCGTCAGCAATGGCGCACCCATTTGGAATGCGAATGTCCGTCAAATTGGGAATACCGGAAATGGAGAAGGGCATCACAACGTATTCACCCGAAAGGTCGCGCTGATAACAGGGATTCCGGTGATAGCGCGCAATCGCCACGAGACGCCCGGTCGGATTGCCCGCTGCATCAACGCCTGCGCGCATCGTTTGTGGAACCAACGCTCCTGAACCGGCATCCCTGAGTGTCGGGTTGCCACTACTATCCACGTTGGTGATATTGCGGATCCCTACCCTCAGCTTCTTGAAGCCGAACACGCGGCCCTCGTCGTCCATTGGAATACCGTTCGCGACGTGGTGCGGCGTGCCCTGATCGACAACCGCATACAAGCCTTCGGGCGGCGAAGTGAGCTTGATCTCACCGCGAAAAAAGAAGTCCAGCATGCCAGCGGAATACGCGATGGCCCGAGGAATAGTTAGGTTTCCAATTGTATCCAGCACCGCGGGAGACCAAGTCAATAGCGGAAGTTGCGCCTCATATCCACCGGCCATATGCCTTCTAAAAATACCATCGGCTGCGATGGGGGCCATCGGCAGACTGAATCCAGGCGGGAGTACGTCCTGACTGTGCGCGTACTCCGGATGGATCGCATCAGGTACTTCATGGGTAAAGTATTTGCAGACCACGCTTTGCAGCCGGCCATCGACTTCGAATGCATCTTCGCAAGGCACATCGAAAGCCCAGTAGCCACTTTCGGGGGAGGAAAAATCGCGCGGAGGATAATCGTGAGGGTGAACCCATTCAGAACCTGGAAGGGTTCCACCGGTGAAGAACCCCCTGTTTGAGTAGTCCGCGATGCCGGCACGACTAAGAAACGCGGTCTGGGGCCCGCCGAGTCCACTTCGGGTTGTAAAGAATCGCAGCGGAATGGAAAACATGACTGGCTCGGCGATCCCATAACTACCCATATCCGGGATTGGCAATTCCGAGGCCGCTTGACTCGAAAAGAATCCACGAACAAATTCACCGGCATCCCCAAATCCGAGTATTCGCGCATTCGTATAAGCTTCAAACGCCTGTTGTTGCGCCGGATCCAATCCCGAATGCGGATCGAGCCGCGTGTGTTGAGGCTGGGCCGCATCCTGCAGCAGGTGAACAACGTTTCCCAACGATCGAAACATGGTTGCCCACAAAATCATCCGATCTTTCGCATCGGAATCACGATTGGCGACCGTGTCAGGAGACCCCGTCTCGATACTGCGTCGGCGCGTCAAGGCCCACCAGTAGGCGTTCCTGGCATCAAGATAGCTGTACGTGTTCCTTGCCGAACCCTCGGCGGGAACGGCGGGGCTGACAAAGCTGTCGGCATTACCCAGTGCCCAATCCACCGATTTTGGGTATTCCGATACAAATGCGACAACCAGTCCATGGTCGCTATCCGGATCGTAGAAGTGTCTCAGCGATCTTGTTAACTGCCCCTGCTGACTGCCCACCGTGTTGAACCAGGCCCAGGCACACCGTGCCCCCAGGAGCGGGGGCCATCCAGCGCCATCCCCCATGTCATCTTCCCGAATCGCACCTCGGACCAGCCAGTTTTGAATGGGGAGAATTGTTGGATATCCCCTGCTCTCGACAGTGTCCGAAAAGTACGGCTGATACAGCTCACGTCGCGGTCGGTCGTCGAGCTCGATGAAATCACGCATTTGGCACTTTTCGAACAGCGCCGGGAAGTCCGTCAGTTGGTCGAATGCTCCATGGTTCCCGCCGTCCTTGTAGTACCGAGATCGTTGATCGGAGTTCCAATACAACTGGAATCTGTCAAATTCGCCAAGGCGATCCCAACCGAGACGATGCGAAAGCGTCCTGTCTTCTGGAGGAATGGGATCAGGACTGCCTGGCGGACTTGCAGCAGGGCTTTTGCTCAGTTCCGATCTCTTGTACGCGACCCGGGTTATCAGCGCGTGTGTCTGCGTATCAAACGCCAGAGAATTTCCAGCAAGGCAACTCCCTGCGAACACCGATGCAACCAACCATCCCTGTTTCACGGCGCACCTCTCCCATTTGTGATGAGCTTGCATGCAATGTCCGCACCTACTGTTCGCATTTCAGTCGAACTGGATTCGACAAACCCGGGTGCGAGCTCGTCAAGCAACTTTCGAGATTGGGTTCCATCCGGAGAAAAATCCATCAGATATAGCGTTGTGGTCCAATCCATGGATTCATTGGAATTCAAGGCGCAAACCCATGGAGCCAGCAACTGGTAGCCTTGATCACGCATGATCGGGTCCCATGGATCGGTGGACCGGTCGTGAGGACCTCCGGCACCTCTGACCTTCCCGTAATAGACAACCGCTTGCTTCAACGTAAGCGTTGGCTTGTACATCTGGATCGGCGCGACTTCGATCATCGAGTCCTTGTACGAATACGGCGGAATTTCCACTGAGGAAGCGGGGCGGAAATTTGCTCTGCCACGCGCATCAAATTCCCATGCTTTTTCATCTCCTACCACCGCGTAGCCCATCTGAAAGACCGTGATCGCCCACCCCGTCCGGGGACTGAAGCCGGGAACACCTATCGAGAACCCGTCCCAGGTAGCAGGAATCCGATAGCGGCCTTCCGCATCTGTTTGAGTCACGATCCGATACAACGGGTTGTAGCCACCGGGCCCAAAAAGCACCGGCCCTTGCGAGGCCCATCCAGCCGCAATAACGATGACGTTCGGCATCGGCATTCCCGTTTCCGCATCGATCACCAAACCGGATTTCGGCATGTGGGTTGCAATGCGATCCGGCAGTTGTGGCAGGAAGGCTCCCACGATCAGGAAAACGATCAGCACCAACCCAACCAGTACTCGCTTCATGGCAATCACATCCCCGAAATTCGCCAGACACCATCGGCGTCCTGGACCATATGCACGTGGAACCCATTGCGGGTCTGGTCCGGGTTGTCGCGCATGACGAGCAGTTCCGCATAGGTGGGACCGGCAAAGCCGCTGACGATGGTCCCCAACTCGGGCGCGAGCGATGGGAGATCCGCACCGATCTGGGTGAAGCTGTTCAGGTATTCCGGACGCACCGACGCTGCAAATGCGAGGCTCGATGCGACGGAGTCTGCGAGCATAAGCTTGGCCTTCAGGTAACCGTAGATGTCACAGAGTGCGCCCCGCTCGACCGCCATGCTGCGAATCAGTAGCCATTGCGAAGCGGTGTAAACCTGCCCCCCGCTGCTGGTGACCTCAACCAGCGCCTTGAACAGTCCCGGCTTCTGGTAGGCGAACGATGGCGGCCACTGCTGAAGCGTGGAATAGGTGTAGTCGAACACGCCGTCGCCGTCGGTATCGATTCGGATGCGTTGCAGATTGCTGCCTGACAGTGCCTCGCCGACATCCAGATCGAGCGGAATCAAGCTTGGCGCCATGCCAATATTTTGCTCGGCATGGAACGATACGGGCGGCTCGCTTCCGCTGCGCGTGACCGAAATCGAGGCCGTGGCCGTCAGTCCGGGCAAGGTCGTTGCGACAGCTTCGAGGCTGTTGGTTCCCGGTGCCAAGCGCACGTTGGGCACGAGGAAGCGACCATTCACTGTCTGCGCGAGTAGTCCATTGACGGTGATACCGGTATTGACCGGACCATTGAAGGATCCCGCGACATCAATGATTCCGTTCGGCGTCGATGCGCCGTCAAGTGGCGAGTCGAAAGTCACACTCAATGCGCCCGTTCCGATGATGTTCCGGCTCTGGCCGGCGGTGTAGACAGCCCCGCTCAACTGGGTGATCGGGACGAATCCTGGCGGATCGTTGGGCACGGTGTTTGGAGCAAATCCGCAGATTTCGGTTGAATTGGCGGGATTGGTGATGTGGGTGAAGTCTGGCGAGAAGGCGGATGCATAGGTCTCATCGCCGGTGTACCAGGCGAACAGGGTGGAATCGCCGGGTTCGGACTGCATTGCGGTGCACGTGGTGGCCGGCAGGGTGATCAGGCACCCGTAGACGCCATCGCTGACGGTCACCGAACCGGTCGGCGTAGGCCCGGTCGGGGATTCCGGTGTCACGGCAATATGGATGGTGAAAGACTGGCCTGCGATCGAGGGTTCGGCGTCGACGGACGCTATCGAAACGGCAGCGACCTCGGTACCGGCCGGGATGACCGTGAACGAAGCGGCGCTGGTTCCCGTCTGGCCATTCACGGTCACGGAAATGGGGCCCGTGGTGGCGCCGCTCGGCACCAGGGCGACCAGTTGCGTGGCAGTGGCCTGGGTGACAAAGGCGGGCCGGCCGTTGAATGCGACGCCATTGGCGGCAACGCTGGCTGTCGTGAAACCCTGGCCCGTGATCGTCACCGGCGTGCCGACGACGCCGCTGGTCGGCGAAAACGAAGCGACAATGGGCGAGGGATACGGGGAGGTGACCGTAAAGTTCGTCGCACTCGTCGCCGTGCGACCGGCTACGGATACGGTGATGCGCCCTGTGGTGGACCAGTTGGGAACCTTGGCGATAATCCGGGTCGTCGTCGCCGAGGTGACAGCGGCCTGAACGCCGTTGAACGCAACGATGTTGCCTGACGTATTGCCGATGAAATTGGCACCGTTGATGGTCACGCTCGCACCGTAGAGTCCGCTGGCCGGAGTGAAACTCGTGATGGTCGGCGGCGGCGGGATTGTGACGGTGAAATTCGAAGCGGTGGTCACCGAGCGGTCGGCAACTGCTACCTGGATGGGGCCGGAAGTGGCCGTGTTGGGTACTACCGCGACGAGTCGAGTATCCGTGGCCGAAGACACGGCCGCTACTGTTCCATTGAACGATACGGAGGTACCCCCAAACGGAGAGAGGAAATTAGTACCCGTGATCGTGACGTTTGAACCCACGAGTCCGGACGTCGGTGTGAACTGGGTAATGGTGGGTGGCTGCGGCCGAACAGTATGCTGTACCGCAGCGGACGCCAGTGAAGAGTAAATCGAATCGCCGTAGTACGTCGCAGTAAGGGACCGGATACCTGCCACTGTGACAATCATGCTGCAGCTGGTTGCAGGAAGATTGAAGCTGCAACTCCGGCCGCTGCTGTCGTTGACATACACGAGGCCGGTCGGTGCCGGCGTTGCACTCGGCATCGGAACGACGTCAACAACGGTGGTCAGAGACTGCCCAGCTTCCATAGGCTCGGGCGAAACACTGACGATGGTGACGCTGACCGGCTTCTTGACGACGGTAACTGCGTTGCTGGCGTTCACGGAGCTTGTAGCGAACATCGTGGTGTCGGCGGGGATGAACTGCAAGCTGAGGGTTTTCACGCCGGCCTGGGTGGCGGTGAGCGAACAACTGCTTTGCGAAGGCACTTCGTAGGTGCAGAAGTTTCCAACGCCCTGCACGGTTACCTTCATGGTACCGACCGCATTGCCACAGACGCCGTTGCTCGGAGTGACGGAGGCACTCACGGTGAAGTTCGAATCAAGAACAACCTGGGCAGGAACGACACTATTGAACGTTGTCATCGTCGCGATCGCGCCTGCCCGTTCGCCGCAATTCTGCAACGTGCTGATATTGACCGGGATGTGCAAAGGACGATCAAAGATCTTCCTGCCCTGGGCACTTTCTTCGAGCGTGTAGGTGCCCGTGGTCGGCAGCGTGGGAAGGTCCACCGCCCCCGACGTGCTCGCCGGAGGGAACGCAAGCAGAACGGCCGCGTTGGGCTGGTATGCCGTTAATGGAAAGTAGGCCGCATTGTTGTAGTCGGCACCGCCGCGGAACTGGAGGTTCTGGCCAACGATGCCATCAAAGGTCACCAGCCCGGCCTGGCCTGGCCGGTTCAGATTCAACGAAACTTCCGGACCGTCCACGGACGTGGCAGCGACGTAGGGCGTGGAAACGGTCGCGACAAATCGGGTCGGTTCGACGGTCGCAAACGATGGATGGATATCCCGGATGACAACCGTGTAGTTGCCGTCGGAAGGCACGTTCTTGATCGCGACCGCGCAGCCGGCTTCGGAGTAGTCCCATGAATTGAATTGCCCGGTCAGCGATTCACACGCGGGTGTTTCGGAAACCCTGCTACCAAGAGGATCGAACACGCTGACCCGAACCCAGTTGCCGGAAAAGACGTTGGTGAGGAAATTCGCCGATATGGGAACGATGATGCCGAGATCGAGCCGCTGCCCGGCAAGAGCAGGAAACGAAAACAATCCCATCTGGTAGGAAAAATTGGCCTGTGCCGGAATGGAAGGACCGTCAACCTCAAGTGGCGTGGGCTCGATCAGCTTGACCTGCAGGTCCTCGCTCCAGGCGTCCGATTGCTGGACGATCAAGGTGTAGGTGTTCGTATCGGGCAAGTTTTGCAACAGATAGAACCCTGGGCAATTGCTGGCGCAATAGACCGCAGCGCCTTCCGAATAGAGATAGCTGCCATCGGCTCGCCGTACTTCGACCCGATTGCTCATGCGCACCAGGGGGTCAGTGCTTCGGACCAGTTCCAGCGCCCTGCTCTCACCCGCCGTCCCGTCGAAGCGGACTCTGGAAATGCGACCGACCCGATCCATATGCAGGGAAACGGGCTGTCCGGACGTGAGAACGGTTTCTATGGCCCGAGTCAATGCGACCTGAGCACTCAATGTCGAGGTCGGATTGTTGGCGAATACCCTGACCGTGTAGGTACCCGAGACCGGCATGGCAGAGAGATCCAGCGCGCAAAAGGAAACACACGTCAGCGTCTTGAATACCGTGTTGTCTGGCTTGAGCACGGAGATGGTAGGCTTCTTCGAGCTTGAAGCCGGCGCCTGCACGACTGCCGTCACACCGAGGCCGAGATTCTCTCCGGCCATGGCGCTGAACGGCAGATCCACGTACTGCCCTGCGGGCATGGCCACAGAAATGGTTGGCCCTTCGGCCAACAGCGGAGTGCCCGTCTCGGTCACCTGAAACGAATTTCCGGTAGTGATCGTCTGGCCGGCAACAGTCAGGGAAAGCGGCCCCGAGGTGGCGCCGTTCGGCACGACGACTGAAAGCGAAGTGTAGGAAGCAGCTGTAATGGTCGCCGGAATACCGTTGAGCGAGACCTGATTGGCCGAAATCGTCGAGCCGAAATAATTTCCCTTCAGCGTGATCGTCGAGCCGACCGGACCGGTGCCGGGCGTAAAGCCATCGATGCTCAGGGCTGTTGGCAGGACTTCGAAAGGCCATGCGCTGGTTCCGGTCAGTGCGCCATTGAATACCTCGACAACACCGGAAGTCGCGCCGGCGGGTACCGTGGTCCGCAACTCAATGGTGCTTGCAGACGTCACCGCCGACGGTATGCCATTGAATCTGACCGTGTTTCCTGAGGTGCTTGGACTGAAGTTCTTACCCCTGATCAAGACCGGCGTTCCCGGCAATGCCCGACCGGGGCTCAGGTTGGCGACCACGGGCGGCACGACGAAGGTGTCTGCACTCTGAGTCCACGCCCCATCGACGGTGACTCTCACCTTGCCGCTCGCAGGATTGGCTGGAACGATGGCGGTCAATTGATTCGATGAGGCTTCGATGACTCGCGCCAGGCCGCCAATCTCCACGGTATTCTGCTGGGGGGTTCCACCAAAGCCGCTGCCGGTGATGACCACGACCGTGCCAGCTGCCCCAATGGTGGGCGCGATTCCGGTGATGACCGGCGCGACACCGAGGGCCAGCGCCGGAAGCCAGAAGCACGAAAGTGCCAGAAGTGACCTGAGCAACACCCGGAAAGAAGGTGTTTGCACGACGGCCTCGAGCCCGATACCGCAAAAGCCAGCACTCGCACGAGCGCGAGCGCGATGATTGAATCCCTTCATTTTGCAGCGTCCTGCCGTAGCGGCCTCCGAGGCCCGATGCCCTCTTCGGCGTGATCGATCAACAATGCGTTCGAGGAAGGCGATCCACGCCGGGAACAAGCGGATTGAACCCGGGCCGACTTCTATACCCCTATAGAAGTCCTATATGCGGCGAAGCGTATTCCGAACCATGGGTGCCGTCAATAGACCGAAAATCCACAAGGATTCAACAACCAAAACCGGCCAAACGGGTCTCTGCAACGGCTTGCCCCAAGAGCGGCCCAATTCCGCCTGGCCAGCGAAGAAGGAGTGGATCAGCCCATCCGTGGAGTCCGCTCGAGGGCGGAGGGCGAGACGAGGATGCCGTTGGCATCGGCATAGAGCCATTCGCCTGGCAGAAGGGTGAGGCCGGCGAAGGTCACCGGAACGTCAACCTCGCCGAGACCGCGCTTCTCGGTTTTCATCGGATGACTGGCCAGGGCCTGCACGCCGAGGTCGAGGGTGGCGATGATTTGCACGTCGCGCAGGCAGCCGTTGATCAGGATGCCTTCCCAGCCGTTGGCCGCGGCCTGGCTGGCGAGCTGGTCGCCGAGCAGGGCCCGGCGCAGCGAGCCGCCGCCGTCGACGACCAGGACCTTGCCCTTGCCCGGCGTGGCGACGAGTTCCTTGACCTTCGAGTTGTCCTCGAAGCACTTGACCGTGACGATCTGGCCACCGAAGAAGTCGCGACCGCCGTAGCTGCGAAAAATCGGATCGGCGACGCGTACCTCATCGGGATTGGCATCGCAGAGATCGGGGGTGGTTGCGCTCATGGGAAGTCCTCGGTTGAGCAGTCCGCATGGTCCCAGTTTGGCGGAAACTGGGCTACTTCGCTGCGAACCCGGCATTCGTGACAAACACCGAACGGCGGGTGCATGAAGCCTTCGTTCTGGACAGGGTTTGCCCGGGAGCGCCTGGCGGGCACACTATGGAAGCCTGAAATCCCGAAAGGTGAAGCCATGACCAATCGACGCGAGTTTCTCGGCACCGCCATCGCCGCCGCCGCGGCCACCCTGATCGACAATCCGCTTGCTCTGGCCACGACGCCGGCGCCCGGGATGAAGGACGCGATCGCAACGCGCAGGATTCCCTCCAGTGGCGAGCAGGTCCCGGTGATCGGCCTCGGCACCTCGGGCAGTTTCGAGATTGGCAGCAGTGCCGCCGAGCGTGATCCGCGCCGCGAGGTGCTTAGGCGTTTCCTTGCAGCGGGCGCGAGCCTGATCGACACGTCGCCGTCCTACAGCACGGCCGAAGTCGTGATCGGTGACCTGCTGGCTGAACTGAAGATGCGCGACAAGGTCTTTCTTGCGACCAAGCTGTCGGGCGTGGTCGGGCGCGATGCCGGGCTTGCCCAGTTCAATGCGTCGCTAAAGCGCCTGCAGACCGATCATGTCGAGTTGCTCCAGGTACACAACCTCGGCGACTGGAAGACCCAGCTGGCCCTGGCCCGTGAACTCAAGGCCGAGGGCAAGGTGCGCTATGTCGGCCTGACCCACTATCTGGATCGCGCGCAGGACGACCTCGCCGATGCAGTGGCCGAGTCGAAACCGGATTTCCTGCAGATCAACTATTCGGTGACGCACCGGGATGCCGAAAAGCGCGTCTTCCCGATGGCCCGCGATCTCGGCGTCGCCGTGCTGGCCAATCGCAATTTTGACGACGGCAACCTGTTCTCGCGGGTCAAGGACAAGGCCCTGCCCGGCTGGGCCGCCGAAGTCGGCGCGACTTCCTGGGCCCAGTTGTTCCTGCGTTTCGCCCTCAGCGACCCGGCTGTGACCGTGGTCATCCCGGCGACCGGCAAACCCGATCGCGAGTCGGACAATCTGAAGGCCGGTGTTGCGACGATGCTCGATGCGGCGCAGCGCGCTTCGCTGATTGCAGCGGTTGAAAATGCCTGAGGCGTGATCGCTGACGCGCAGGGTGGGATGGATTGCTGTGCAGGTTCGGAGTACCACCCTCATCCGCCCTGCGGGTACCTGAACCCGCACCCTCCATGGTGCTCGCGCTCCGGGCAGCATACGCCGCGCAAAACGGCGGTCCTGCCGTTTGGTCTCCCGCCAGCGGGAGAAGGAGAAGAAGTGTTGGTCTCGCGCGAAAGGCTGGGGACTCGCGGCGAGGCTGCGATGTGGAATGCCTCTCCCGCGGGCGGGAGAGGCTGCCGACAGGCTGGTGAGGGTGGTCGGGCGGAGCGGGGTCGTCACGGGCGACGGAATCAAGAGCCCACCCTCATCCCCCTTCGGGCACCTGAACTCGCACCCTCCATGGTGCTCGCCCTCCGGGCAGCATACGCTGCGCAAAACGGCAGTCCTGCCGTTTGGTCTCCCGCCAGCGGGAGAAGGAGAAGAAGTGTTGGTCTTCCGCCAGCGGGGAGTAGGAGAAGAAGTGGTGGTCTCCCGCGAAAAATGGAGGGGACTCGCGGCGAGGTTGCAGTGTGGAATGCCTCTCCCGCTGGCGGGAGAGGCTGCCGACAGGCTGGTGAGGGTGGTCGGGCGGAGCGAGATCGTCACGAGCGACGGAGTCAAGAGCCCTCCCTCATCCTCCTTCGGGACCATCTCCCGCCAGCGGGAGAAGGAGGAAGACGGAGATGCTGCAATCGCGAGTACTTTTCCCGCCGGCGGCAGCAGGAAGAGCGACGATGTTGCGGCGCGGTGTCCCTCGCCCGCTGACGGTGACCGTTGCATCTTGCGGCGCTGAGTATCGATCCACGGCAAATCGACAAGGAGTCCGATCATGGCTGCATTGCTCGTGCTTTTCGTGCATGGCTGGAGCGTTACCAATACCGACACCTATGGCGGATTGCCGGCGCGCCTGAAGGCCGAGGCGGCGCGCAATGGCGGACCTAAGCTCGATGTGCAGCATCTGTACCTAGGCCAGTACATCAGCTTTCGCGACGAGGTCCGGTTGCCGGATATTTCGCGCGGCTTCGAGGCCGCGCTGGCCGGCGTGCTTGCCGAAGCGGGTGCCGGGCGGCGATTCGTCTGCATCACGCACTCGACCGGCGGCCCGGTGATCCGCGACTGGTTCGACCGGACCTATCTGCAGACCAAGCGCCTGGCCGAATGTCCGATGAGCCATCTGGTGATGTTGGCCCCGGCCAATTTCGGTTCCGCGCTGGCCCAGCTCGGCAAGTCGCGACTCGGCGCGATCAAGAGCTGGTTCAATGGTGTCGAGCCCGGCCAGGGCGTACTCGACTGGCTCGAACTCGGCAGCCCGGAATCCTGCGAACTCAATCTGCGCTGGATCGACGACTATCCGCGCCTGAAGCTGGTCGAATCGACCACACCGCTGTTCCAGTTCGTGCTGAGCGGCGATGCCATCGACCGCAAGCTCTACGACTTCGTCAATCCGTACACCGGCGAAATCGGTTCCGATGGCGTGGTCCGGCTGGCCGCGGCGAATCTCAATGCCACGCATATCGTGCTTGAACAGCCCGCGCTGGTCGAAGGCGAAGCCTTGCCTTCGGCGCGCAAGCGCCTGCGATCGCTGACCAAGGTGTCCGCTAAGCGCTCGGCGTGGACCGCCTTCAAGATCGTGCCGGGCAAGGCCCATTCGGGCGAAGCCATGGGCATCATGCGCGGCGTGCGCAACGACGAAGCCACGGATGCGACGGTCGATGCGATCCTGCGCTGTCTTGCGATTTCGGACGCCGCGGGCTACGCAAAGCTCTGCGGCGAATTCGAAAGCGAGAACAGCGCCCACCAGGATGTCGCCAACCGGCTCGAGGTCGAACACGTGCCGGTGCTGCCCGATCGCGAATACATCCACGACCCGCATGCGATGGTGGTCTTTCGCCTGCTCGATTCGCGCGGCATCGGCGCACCCGACGTCAAGGTGTTGCTGACTGCCGGGCCGAACCACGACCCCAACCAGTTGCCCGAAAACTTCCTCGCCGATCGGCAGTTGAACAGGCGCTCGGGCAACCTCTCGTTCTTCCTCAATCACGCCACTCTGACCGGCTGCCCAGCCATCCCGGGCAGGAAGCCGGGCGAAATCGCGCGCAAGGCGCTGGTGCCGAGGCCGCCATACGGACTGCGCATCGTGCCGCGCGATGGCGAGCACTATGTCGAATACTGGATGGCCGAACTCGAGGCCGATGTCGCGAACCTGCTGCCGCTGATCGCGCCGAACGAGACGACCATCATCGATATCCGGATGAACCGCATCGTCCGCGAAGGCGTCTATCGCATGACCCGGCAATTGAGTCCGCGCAGTTTCAAGGATGCCGAACTCGGCGGACCGCTCTGATTCCGTGCTGACCTGATTCTACGGCCTGCCGGCATGACCGGTCAGCTCGCGCCCGGTGCGAACCAGGGGTCGGCTTGCTAGGATCGCGTGGATCGAATCCTGAATCCGAAGGGATGGCCATGGCATTCACCGCAATCCAGCCGAGCGGTCGCCTCGCCGCGCATGTGGCGATGATCTGGGATTGTGCGATGGAGACCCGGCCGTTTGGCCTCGAACGCATCCTTCCGAAGGCTGGCGCCTCACTGATCATCAACCTGGCCGAGGACGAGACGCGCAGCTATCGCCATGAAGGGGCCTGGCATTGCCAGCGACGATCGGGATCGGTGCTGGTCGGTCCTGGTACACGTCATTTCATCATCGATACCGCCGAGCAGTGTGACGTCGCCGGCGTCGAGTTTCATCCAGGCGGTGCACGGGCCTTCTTCCGCGATCCATTGGACCGCCTGCGCGACGCCGACACGGATCTTGGTGACCTTGCCTCGACGACGACAGACCGCCTGCGCGAACAAATGCTCGAGGCCGGTTCGGCGCAGCGGCGCATCAGCCTGTTGCAGGACTGGTTGCTCGAGCGATTCGACGAAGCGGCGCTGCCCGACCTGGTAACGCACGCCCTCAACGGGCTCCAGCGAGCCCCGCGCATGCAGAGCGTTTCCGCGCTGGCCGGCTACGCTGGCGTATCCGTTCGCCGCCTCGGTTCGCTGTTTCGTGAAAATGTCGGCGTGAGTCCGAAGCGCTTCCTGCGCCTGCAGCGCTTTGCCGACGTGATCGCCAGTACCCATGCGCGGGGCGACATCAACTGGAGCGCGGTCGCGGCCGACTGCGGATTCCACGATCAGTCGCATCTCGTCCATGAGTTTCGCGAATTTTCCGGTATCGCGCCCGGTGCCTGGCTGTCGACCGTGGGGCCTTACCCGCGACACGTTCCGATCGAAACGGTCCTGTCCTCCCCCTGAGCGCAGCGGCATTGCCGAAATCTACAATCCATCGGAATGCGGAGCACGGATACTGGACGCCACGAATTTTCCCATGCTCGCCACTGCCAGGAGATCGCCATGTCCGACTACGCCATGAACACCGTCTGCACCATCATCCCTGCCCTGCGCTATCGCGATGCGCCGGCTGCCATCGAGTGGCTGTGCAAGGCCTTCGGCTTCGAGAAGCACGGCGTCTACGCCGATGATGCCGGCGGCATCGCCCATGCACAGCTCACCTTCGGCAACGGCATGATCATGCTCAGCACGGCCAACGACAACGAGTGGGGCCGGCGCATGGCCCAGCCCGACCAGATCGACGGGCGCGAAACCCAGTGCCCCTGCGTCATCGTCAGCGACCCCGATGCGCATTACGCGATGACGCTCGCCGCCGGCGCGACGATCATCGACGAGCTGAAGGACAACGACTACGGCGGCCGCGGCTACAGTTGCCGCGACCCCGAGGGCCACATGTGGTGGTTCGGCAGCTACGATCCGTGGAAAGAAGCCGGCAGCTGACCGATGGCCTGTGTCGCCACAGGGAGATTGCTGATCCACCCTTGCCTCACGAGACATGACTATCCTTCGACTTCGCTGCGCTACGCTCAGAGCCTGCCCCGGACTGCGATCCGGGGACGAACGGATACTGGGGATATCCTTCGACTTTGCTGCGCTACGTTCAGGGCGAACGGATACCGGGGATATCCTTCGACTTCGCTGCGCTACGCTCAGAGCCTGCCCCGGACTGCGATCCGGGGACGAACGGATACTGGGGGTATCCTTCGACTTCGCTGCGCTAGGTTCAGGTCGAACGGATACTCGGGATATCCTTCAACTTCGCTGCGCTACGCTCAGAGCCTGCCCCGGACTGCGATCCGGGGACGAACGGATACTGGGGGTATCCTTCGACTTCGCTGCGCTAGGTTCAGGTCGAACGGATACTCGGGATATCCTTCGACTTCGCTGCGCTACGCTCGGGACGAACGGATACAAGAAGCATCCTTCGGCTTCGCTGCGATGCGTTCGCGTCAAGCGGATCGATCGCAATGTCATGAGCCGCCTTGTGGGCCGTCCACCACGGCGATGCATTCGACTTCGACTCGGGCGCCGAGGGCCAGCCCGCTGCCGGCAAAGGCGCTGCGGGCCGGGTAGCGTCCGTCGAAGAATCCGCGGTAGACCTCGTTGAAGGCGGGCCACTCCTTGATGTCGGCCAGCATCACCGTGCACTTGACGATGTCGGCCATCGAATGGCCGTGCTCGGCGAGCAGGTCCTTGATGTTCTGCATGGCCTGGCGCGCCTCGGGGCCGACCCCGCCTTCGGCGAGTTTGCCGGTGGCCGGATCGATGCCGATCTGGCCGGACAGGTACAGCGTGTGGTCGACCTGGACCGCCTGCGAAAACGGATAGCCCGCCGCCTTGGCCTTGTCGGAATTGATGAATTCGACCTTGGGCTTGCCAGCGGCCTGGGCCATCAGCGGCAGGCACAGCGCGGCGCCAATCAGGACGTATCGAAGCAGAGTATTCATGCGATTCTCCGGGCTGGATGGGGATCAGGGTTGGCACATAAAGCGATGGGTCGGCTCATCATTTCGAGTATTTCGAACCTGTCACCGTACCCGATTCCGAAGCATCCGTCGGATCGGCTTTGTTCGACTCGTCAGGCGCAAGTCCGTGCAGGTGCACGTCGCGTTGCGGGAACGGAATCTCGATGCCGGCTTCCCTGAAGGCCTTGTCGATGGCCAGATGCAGGTTGTTGACCGTCGACAGGCGATGGTCGATGCGACCGACGAACACGCGCAGTTCGAGATCGAGCGAGCTGTCGCCGAAACCGAGGAACAGCACGATCGGCGCCGGTGTCTCCAGTACCTGTTCGTTGGCTTCGGCGACATCGAGCATGATCTGCTGGGCGCGCGCGACATCGCTGCCATAGGCGACCCCGACCTTGATCACAAGGCGGGTGATCTGGCTGGTCAGCGACCAGTTCTTGACCGTTCCGGTGATGAAGGCCTTGTTCGGCACCAGCACTTCGAAGTTGTCCGGATCGGTGATCGTGATCGCGCGGATCTTGATCCGCGAGACCGTGCCGACCGTATCGCCGATGGTGATCAGGTCACCGACACGGACCGGGCGTTCGAACAGGATGATGATGCCCGAGACAAAGTTGGCGACGATTTCCTGCAGGCCGAAACCGAGCCCGACGCCAAGCGCGGCGATGATCCACTGCAGCTTGGACCAGTCCGCGCCGATATGGCTGAAGGCGAACAGGAGACCGATCGCGAGGATGCCGTAGCGCGTGATCGTGACATAGGCGTATCGCGTGCCGGCATCGATGTCGAAGCGATGCAGCACAACCACCTCGAGGAAGCCGGGCAAATTGCGCGCGGCGAAGAACGTGAGCCCGAGCAGGACCACGCTGAGCAACACGTGACCGAGGGTGATCGCACCGACCACCTGGCCGGACGCGGTCGTGGTCACGCTCGACCAGAGCACGATGTCGTTGAAGATGCCGAGGGCCGGAATCAGGCCGCTCCACGTTCCCCACAGCAGCAAGACGAGCAGGACGGCACTGGCTGCTCGCAGCAGACCGCGCGTCTGCTGGCTGACCGTGACGACATCGATATCGGGATCGTCCGGCAGCACCGGCGCACCTTCACCGCCTGTGTCTGCGGCGGCGTTGGCCAGCGCTTCTTCCCGCTGTTTGAGCCGACGCGATTCGGCCTGCCTCCAGGCAGCCTGGCGACCCGCCACCACAACCCCGCGCATGGCGATCTGGAAAGCGATGATGATGGCGAGCAGGACCCAGCCCGAGGTGATCATGCGGGCCTGCAGTTCACCGGCACTGACCGCGTAGCCGGCCATGGCGATGCCGGCCAGGACCAAGGGCGTCGCGATCAGGGCCCAATACCAGAGATGCCGGGTGCGCCAGAGCAGTCCGCTGCGATCGAGGCTGCCGGTCATGGCGCCGCCGCTGGGCCGGAACACGCGATGGGTGAATACGGCCAGTGCCAGTGAAATGATCAGGACGCCGAGGCGTCCGAGGCCATCGTTGAGCACCGGGTCGCCACTGGTGCGCGCCACGCCGCTCAGCCAGACCGCGGGCACGAGCGCCAGGCTCACCACCCACAGGGCCTTGCCGAGGCGACGTACGGAGCGGGCCTCCCAGTGGAAATGTGCGACAAAAAGTCCATGACGTCGGCACATGTTGCGGAACAGGCCCAGTATGAACAGCACGATGCCGACATTGTTCAGCCCGGCGCCTACCGCACTGGCATACGAGTTCGGGCTGAACGGCTGGACGAACAGCAGGCCGATGGTGGCGAAGGCGAGCGGGACCGGGATGGCAAGCAGGATCGTGACCAGCAATGCGCCGATGGTCAGGCCGAACCTGTCCGATCGCGTTCCGACCGGTTGCGCCAGCGATGCCAGACGACCGAGCAGGCGCTTGCGCATGACCAGGAGAACGAACACCACCGTAGCCAGCACGATCGGTCGAACGGGCCGACTCGACCATGACTTGCCAATCGCAGGCCACAGGGTGGCAAGATTGCCCGTGGCCACGAGCTTGCCGAAGCCGGCGGCGACCTGCTGGGCCGAAGCCTTGCCGATCGGTGTTGAACTCGGAAGCCACAACAGGCGCTGGTCGAGCATCGAGCGCAACTGACGGCTGCGCTGCTGCAGTTCCCCCTCGAGCTGGTTGAGCTCGTCGAGCGCCTCGACCTGCCGGCCCTGGATGGCACGCAGATCGGTCAGTGCATCGCGGCGTTGCCTGAGCAGCGCTTCGGTGGCGGCAATGACCTCGGGCGACTCGGCAACATCATGCGTGGCCAGGAATCGATTGGCCGCGAGCGCGCCGGTGCCGGCCTGGGCGAGTTGCTGCTCGCTGCGGAAGCGCCCGACGCGTGCGTCGATGATTGCATTCCTGCGCTCGGCAATCCGGTGATCGAGGGACGCCTGTCCCGGAAGCTTCTTGGCCACTTCGCGCAACAGGCGCCCGTACTCCTCGTCGATGCGGCCGAAGGCGAGGATCTGATCGGCATTCTTGCGCGAGGTCGCGACCTCTTCGAGTTGCCCGTAGAGCCGATCCTTGGTCGACCACAGCTTGCGCAGCTCGTTGGCGATGTCGAACATCGACCGGCGCAGGGCCAGATTGTCCTTGGCCAGCGTAATCAGCGCATCGGGCTTGCCGGCCGTGTCGCGAACCACGGCTTCGGCCTGCTCGAGTTTGCTGCGCACTTCCTCCTGCTCCCGCGCGTCCATGCGCCTGCCGAGCTCCGACATGTCGGCCATGACGAGGTCGAGCTCGCGCCCGAGCAGGCGCTGCTGCGCCGAGGCGATCGATTCGCGTGTCGGCAGGCTGAGAATTTCCTGCTCGGTCTTCTCGATACGCGCCGAGAGGTCCTGGCGCACCGCGTCGTCCTTGATCTGGTTCGAATCGATCAATACTTGCGAGGCATCGTCCGGCAGCGGATCGGGTCGTTTCTCGAGTTGGGCGCGAAGCTCCGACAGTTCCTGCCGCGCATCGAGCTCGCGCGAGGCCATCGATCGCAGCGTCTCGTCGAGCGCACGACGCTGGGTACGCAATGACACAGCCTTGATCTGCAGCGCGGCCATGCGCAGCGGGGCAGTAGCCGGATCGGTATCGACCGCTTGCGAGCGCGGGCCGGTTTCCTGCGGCCTGGCCAGTTCGGCCTGCAACTCGGCGATTCTTGCCGGGGCCTGCTTGAGCGCTTCGGCGTATTCGTCGGCCAGCTTGCGCGCGGCTTGCGCGCTTTCGAGGCGGGCCAGCGCGGTCTGCAGGTTGTCCAGGGTCAGTTGCTTGTCGCCGGCGACGATGTCGGTCTGCGTCTTCAGCGTGTCGATGCGGGCACGGATCGAATCCGCATCGAGAGCTTCGGCAGTAACGACATCGGCGGCAGGCTGCGCATGCGCCGACGGAAATCCCAGCAACATGGCGGCGCAAAGGCCAAGCGCACGCCAGCGGACTCCTGTTGCAGGGACTGAACGCAATGAATGCCTCGCAGGTCGAATGGCTGAGGCCGATTATGGGCGCTCGCCAACGACATGGCCATGTGCGAGTTGCCCGTGCAGGCCATTGCAGTCAGTCCCGTACCGAGATTCGAAGGGAGCGGCGCAGCCCGCATGCCGCGTACCTGAATCTCGTGAATATCAACCTGCCACCACTGTCAGAACATGCCGCAGGCACACCGGAGCTTTGCTTGATTCGGACATGCAGGCCTGCCGTGCATCGGCCGGACGCGCGTTAGCAACTTGGCCCCGTTCTTGCTCTACCCAGACCCTGGTGCCAGGTCCGGATGCACGACGCTCGATGAACGGTCGTCGACCTCCCTGGCCCATCCTGCCCGTCCCCGCAACGGCGTCCCCAGTCCCGTGCAACGAGGTTTCAATGACCATCTCCACCTGCATCCGCAACTCCCTGCTTTGCGCCGCATTCGGTTTCATGACCGTACAAGCCTACGCTGCCGATGAATGGCATTTCGTAGTCGCCAACAAGACCGATTCCAGGATCGTCAACCTGCAGGTTTCCGAGGACAAGTCCGAGTGGGGCGATTTCGATGTCGGCAGCGGTATCGGCCCGGGCAAGACCGCCACCATGATCTGGGACCACAGCACCGATGGCGAAGGCTGCGAGCAGTGGATGCGTGCCGAATTCGCTGATGGCAGCGTCAGCGAAGCCAGCAAGCAGAACTTCTGTGAAGACCTCGACTCGCCGATCGAGTTCGAGAACTAGGATCGCCCCGGGTCCCTTGCGGCATCCGTTCGTGGCGGTCCGCAAGGGGCCCATCTTGCCTTCGCTTCCTGGCCGTAGCCAGACGCCCCCATTCCTGCGAGCATTCAATTGCGCAAAGGGAGGAGCAGATGGACAACGACAAGCTCGATCGCATCGTCGCCGAAGCGCGGCGCAACGCCGCCCAACGCGAGGCAGGCTACCGCGAGCGAGCGCTGAAAATGTATCCGTGGGTCTGTGGCCGCTGCGCGCGCGAATTCACTCGCGCCAACCTGCAGGAACTGACCGTCCATCACCGCAACCACGACCACGATTTCAATCCGCCGGACGGCAGCAACTGGGAGTTGCTCTGCGTGTATTGCCACGACAACGAGCACTCACGCTACATCGACCACACCGGTGGCAGCCCATCGAACGCGGAAACGCCGACCGCTGCCGCAACCAGCAACCCGTTTGCCGGACTCAGGGACATGCTGAAGCGCTGAAGCGGCGGGATTCGAGATTCGGGATTGGTTGGAGCGACGGGATTCGGGATTCGGGATTCGGGATTCGTTAAGAGCCAAAGCCAAGAGCTAAAGCAGGCTGAGGCGATTCTCGGCTTTTGCGAATCCCGAATCCCGACTCCCGACTCCCGACTCCCGACTCATAGCTACTCGAGCGTTACAGCAACCGGGCAATGGTCCGAGGGGTGCTGGTCCTCGGGCACGCCGTAGGTGAACTCCTCGAACGAACCGTTCACTCGCCGCGCGGCGGCCGCCGGATTCATGACGATGTGGTCGATGAAGTCCGGATAGCGCTGGACGCAGGTGGCACCGCGGCCCTCGGCTGCGTCGACCAGCATGGCGTCCGCTGGCAAGCCGTCGGTGAGCTGCTTCCAGAACAGGTCATCGGGCAATGCCAGGCGCCGGTTCCAGTCGCCGAGCACCACGAAGGCGCTTCCTTCGGCATGACGCGCGGCGATCCATTGCCGAAGCACGGGCACCTGGCCGAACAGCACCGGGCACGGCTCACGATCGGATCCGGCCGAACAGCCGCTTTTCAGATGCAGGGCCAATAAACGCAGGGGCCGCGGTCCGGTCAGGCTGACATCGACGCCCCAGCGCAAGTCGGGATTGCCCAGCGCGAGTTCGCTCAGGTCCGGATGGCGCACATAGGGAATTCCCTTGCGGATCGCGAAGCCGATCCTCTGGCTGCGGATGTGCGGACCGTCCGTGCTGTCGTGTCCGCAGAAACCATTGCGCCCGCTGTCCGGCCGCGTCGACATGACGACGTTGTAGCGATCGGGAGAAAAGACCCGCCGCGCCGCAGCGATGTTTTCGACTTCCTCGAAAGCGATGATATCGGCACCGAGCTGCCCCGCGTAGTTGCGCAGTGCGGCATAGTCCGCGTCCTCGCGGGGGCGGCAACCGAGACCATTCTTTTCGGCCAGGTGCTCGAGATTCCAGGTTGCGATCTTGAGTGGACGCGGCAAATCGGATTGGCGCGTCGACTGCGGGGCACAACCCGCCAGCAGGAGCAGCAGACACAGTCCCGCCCAAGCCATTGCACGTACCATCGGATGGTTTCCCTGTTCGTTCGACGAAGCGTTCGCCCCGATTCGCATCATTGCGAATCCGGCAGCAAGGCGTTGTGGTAGACCTCCTGGACATCGTCGAGTTCGTCGAGCCAGTCGAGCAGGTCGGTCAGCGTTTCGGCAATTTCGCCGGAAACCGCAACCCGGTTCGCCGGTCGCATGACGACCGCATCGCTGAGCGGCTCGAATCCGGCCGCGACCAGGCCTTGCTTGACCGTCTCGAAATTCTCCGGCGCACAGAGGACGGTCGTGCGACCGTCTTCGCTGACGACGTCATCGGCGCCGGCTTCGAGCGCGGCCTCGAGCACCTTCTCCTCGCGCTCGGGCGTGGCCGTCTCGAAGACCAGCTCGCCGAGCCGGGCAAACTGGAATGCGACAGAACCGCTGGTGCCGAGGTTGCCGCCATGCTTGGACAGGGCGTGGCGCACGTCGGCCACCGTGCGCACCGAGTTGTCGGTCATGGCATCGATGATCAGGGCGACGCCGCCGGGGCCATAGCCCTCGTAGCGCAGCTCCTCCATGTTGTCCGCGCCATCGGCACCCGAGCCGCGCTTGATCGCGCGCTCGATGGTGTCCTTGGTCATGTTGGCCGAAAGGGCCTTCTCGATGCCGATGCGCAGCCGTGCGTTGGTGGCCGGATCGCCGCCATTGCGTGCCGCGACGGTGATCTCGCGGATCAGCTTGGTGAAAATCTTGCCGCGTTTCGCGTCCTCGGCGTTCTTGCGACCTTCGATGCTGGGGCCTCTGCCCATGGGAATACCTGCGCCTTTGATGGTGTCTGTTCGGCGCGTCCGCACGCGGGTGCGGGACGCCAGTCAAGCCGCCTATTCTATCAGGACATGCTGCAATGGCTGCCTTCTGAAACCGCCGCCCTGCCCGGCTGAATGAAACGCCCGGATCAGGCCTCGCCCGGCCGGGCGGCAAGGCTCATGGCCGCGTCCTTTTCGGCCCACAGCGCGTTCAGCCAGGCCTGGAAGCGCTCGCGAAAGGCCGCGTCGTTCTCGTAGTCGCCGCCGACAAGATTGGCCGGGATCGGGAACGTGCGCACCTTGACCCGGATCTCGCGAATGCGCCCGGCCAGCAGATCGGCGATGCCTGGGCGACCGCCCGGATAGATGATCGTCACGTCGACCACGGCGTTCATGATGTCGCCCATCGCATCGAGGACGAAGGCTATTCCGCCGGCACGCGGGAACAACAAGTTGTCGAAGGGCGAAGCCTGGCGGTCGTGCTTGGCCTCGGTGAATCGCGTGCCTTCGACGAAGTTCATCACCGACACCGGCAGCTTCTTGTATTTCTCGCAGGCACGGCGCGTCGACTCGATGTCCTTGCCGCGCAGTTCCGGGCGCTGCGCGAGCTGCTCCTTCGAGTAGCGCTTCATGAACGGAAAATCGAGCGCCCACCAGGCCAGACCGAGCACCGGCACCCAGATCAGCTGGCTCTTGAGGAAGAACTTGAGGAACGGAATCCGACGATTGAAGACCTGCTGAAGGACCGGTATGTCGACCCAGCTCTGATGATTGCAGATGACCAGGTACCAGCCACGGCGCTGCAGCCCCTGCAAGCCTTCCACCTCGACGCGCACCTGGCCGAGGGTTGCCATGAGCCAGCTGTTGACCGCAATCCAGCTCTCGGCGATGCGCACGAGTAGCCGCGAAATGACATCCCTGAAGCCGGTGATAGGCACCACCAGCTTGACCACGGCCAGCAGCAGCAATGGGGTCGCGTGGATCATGGTGTTGAGTGCAATCAGCGTCGCGCTGAAGGCAATCCGCGGCAGCGACAGCAGCGACGATGTCATGCAGTGGGCAATTGAATCGGTAGGCAGCCTCGCACACTAGCAGCGAAGCCCATCGCATTGCACGCGCAAGCTCGCGAATACTGAAGGACAAGTTTCGACCAGGCCACCCACAGCGCCGGCATGGCCTGGCGGCGTGGCTTCGCAACCACCATCAGATAGGCTCCAGCCGCTGCGAGAGATAGGCCGAGCGCAGCCGTTGCGGCAACTCGGCATCCAGCCCGAAACCGCGCTCGTCGATGCACGCGACCAGCGGGCCTACGGAACCGGTGTTGACGATGAAGGCCGAACGGAAACGATCGAGTTCATCCAGCCGCACCGGTGCGCTCGCGGATTCGATGCCGGCCTCGGCAAGGCCGGCCGCAAGGACTTGCCGGGTGACGCCCGCCAGGGCCGGCGCACTCGGCCAGGTTACCCCGATACCGTCCCAGAAGCCGATGTTCCAGGTCGAGCCTTCGGAGACCTCGCCCTCGCGTGTGCAGAACAAGGCGTCGTCGAAGCCCGCGAGGCGGGCCTGGCGTCGCAGGTACCAGAGATCGAAGGTGCCGACATGCTTGACCCGCGCCAGCACGCGCTCGTGCACGCAAATGCGCAGGCGTAGTGGCGCGCTTGCCGGCGTAGCGGGTGCGCCGGTGGCGACCAGGATGTCGACCTCGACCGGGCTTTCGAGCCGCTTGCGATCGAGCTGGCGCGAAAACACGGTGATGCGTACGGTCGCCGGCTGGTCGGTAAGAATGTTTCGCACATGCGCGCGCACGCGCTCGAGATCGAGCTCGCTGCCGAACAGCTCGCGCGTTGCGTCGGCGAGCCGCTGCAGATGCAGGCGGAAACCGCGCGCGCCGCGCTGCTGCACCTGCAAGGTGGTGAAATGACCGTAGTTGACCTGGGCCAGCCAGGCCAGCGCCGCGGGGTCCGGCTTGCCGCCGTTCAGTTCGATGCGTTCGGCGGACATGGCAGCTAAGCCCGGCTCAGAACAGGGCCAGCAGCACCATCAGCAAGCCCGCGATCGAAACGCCCCAGATCAGGGTCCGCAGGAACGGGATACCGGCGGCGTACACCGGCAGATAGGCCAGGCGCGCCCAGAAGTAGATCTGCACGCCCATGGCAGTCTGCGAGTTCGTCTTATGGGCCAGCAGCGCGGCGAGGACCGCGGCGGCAAAGAACATGAAGGTCTCGCGGAAATTGTGGTTGGCACGCTCGAGCCTCCCGGCGACGCCGGTCAGTGGTTCCGGCACACCGTCGCGCGCACTGGCGTTCCATTTCAGTCCGCGCTGCATCGTGCCGAAGGTCGCACCGAGGGCGATATGGACGAGACCGAGCACGATGGACCAGGCCAGCATCTGCAGCTCTATCGACATGACGATCTCCCCAAGTGTGGAATCCGAGTGTGCCGAATTTCGGTCTCTCGCGCACGCAGGACCGGTTCATCGGCACGGATGCTATGGCATGCTTGTCGGCCGACCGGGCATCGTCCCACGCCCACGATCAACCCACGCCGAGATCGCCGCCCTGAGCACCCTGTCCGCCGCCGCCAAGGCCCAGTTCCAGATCCATTTCTGCGTCCTGCTCTGGGGCTTCACGCCGATCATCGGCAAGCTGATTTCGCTGCCGGCCCTGCCCCTGGTCTGGTGGCGCATGTTGCTCGTGGTCGCCGTGCTGACCCTGATCCCGCGCGCCTGGCGCGGACTGCGCAGGATGTCGCCGAAGCTCGTGCTGGCCTATGCCGGGATCGGCGTGCTGGTCGCCCTGCACTGGCTGACTTTCTATGGCGCGATCAAGCTTTCCAACGCATCGGTCGCGGCCACCTGTATCGCCCTGGCCACGGCCTTCACGGCCCTGATCGAACCGAAGCTCGCCCATCGCCACTTTTCCCGACGCGAACTCGTGCTCGGGATTTCTGTATTGCCCGGCGTCGCCCTGGTCGTCGGCGGCGTGCCGGACTCGTTTCGGCTCGGCATCGTCGTCGGCGCACTATCGGCCCTGCTGGTTGCGATCTTCGGCTCGCTGAACAAGCGTCTGGTCGAACACGGCGACGCCCTGACCGTGACCGGCATCGAGCTCGGCGCCGGCACCCTGGCCCTGACCGTGCTTGCGCCGGTCATGCCGTGGCTGTTCCCGGCCTTTGCCGGCTCGATCTTCGAACTGCCGGGTGGCCGCGACCTGATCCTGCTGCTGTGCCTGTCGATCGCCTGCACCCTGCTGCCGTTCGCCCTGTCGCTGGTCGCCCTGCGTCACATGACCGCGTTCAGCGCCCAGCTCGCGGTCAATCTCGAGCCGGTCTACGCGATCGTGCTGGCGGCGATTCTGTTCGGCGAACAACGCGAGCTGACGCCGCTATTCTATGTCGGCGTTGTCATCATCCTCGGCGCCGTGTTCATTCACCCGCTGATCAACCGCCCGGGCGAGGCCGTGCAACCGGAAATCCTCGCCGTGGCCGAGGCCAAGAACATCCTTGAGTGAGCAGGCGCCAGCGCCGGAGGCGGCCCGGATCTGGGTCGATGCCGATGCCTGTCCGAACGTGATCAAGGACATCCTGTTCCGCGCCGCCGAGCGCGCCCGCCTGCCGGTCACCCTGGTCGCCAACCAGTGGATCCGCACGCCGCCTTCGCGCTACATCCAGTCGATCCAGGTCGGCGCCGGCATCGATGTCGCCGACAGCGAGATCGTCCGCCGCGTCGGCCCGCTCGACCTGGTCGTCACCGCCGACATTCCGCTGGCCGCGCTGGTCCTGGAAAAGGGGGCGCTGGCGCTGAATCCGCGTGGCGAGCTGTATACCGCCGACACGATCGCGCAGCGCCTGTCGATGCGCAACTTCATGGACGAGCTGCGCGGTGCGGGCATCAATACCGGCGGCCCGCCGACCTTGCACGCGCGCGATCGCCAGGCCTTCGCCAACCAGCTCGACCGCTGGATTGCCCGGCGCGCCAGCCCATCCTGAGCAGGCCCGCTCAGTCCAGCAGGTGACGCAGGGCCGGCAGGTATTTCTCGGCCGACCCGGTGTTCACGGCGACGACGCGATCGCCGCGTCCGAGCAAGCCGCGGTCGAGCAACTGCGGCAGCGCGGCCAGGCAGGCGGCGCCCTCCGGACTGATCCACCAGTGCGTTTCGCGCCAGACCCGGGCCAGTTCGGCGGCGATGGCGGATTCGGCCACGGCGACCGCCGCCCCGCCACTGGCCCGGATGATTTCGAGGACGCGGAAGTGGCCGACGCCTGCCGGCACGTTGAGGCCGAAGGCCAGGGTCCCCTCACCGGACTGCGCCGTGGTGTCGGCCAGACCGGCATCGAAGGCACGCACCAGCGGCGGCATCGCCTCGCTTTGCACGCAGATCATGCGTGGCCGGCGGCCGTCGATCAGGCCGAGTGCCTCGAGTTCCTGCCAGGCTTTCCACATGCCGAGCACCCCGGTGCCGCCGCCGGTGGGATAGACGATCGCGTCGGGCAGACTCCAGCGGGTCGAACCCGCTGCCGGTTCGGCCAGCTCGAGACCGAGCGATTTCTTGCCCTCGATGCGCCAGCCCGGCTCCTGGAACGTGGCCACGGAAAAGTAGCCTTGCGGAATGTACTTCTCCCTGAGCAGGGCGCCCGCCTCGCGAATGGTCGGACCGGCCAGTTCCAGAATGACTCGATCTGGATGCCGGTGTGCTGCCGCAGCCACGTTGCCGAGGATCGGCGCGGGTGTATCGCCGGGCATCGCCACGACCACCGACAGCCCTGCCGCCAGCGCGTAGTGGACCAGCGAATCGCCGGCATTGCCCTGGGTCGGCGCGGCCAGCCTCTCGATGCCGAGCCGGCGTGCCTGGGCGACCACCATGGCCATGCCGCGGTCCTTGAAGCTCTGCGTGGGGTTGGCACCGAAGCCGGCGTGGGCCTTGCCCTCTTCCTTGATCGTGAGGTCGAGTCCGGCTTTGGCGGCGACGGGATGGCAGGTGTAGTCGAGCAGCGGGGTCGCTCCTTCGCCGAGCGCGACGATGTACGCGGCGTCGACCGCATGATCGATGTCGAGCGCCATGAGGCCACCGAAGCGCCAGATGTCCTTGCGCTGCGGCTGGTACCAGGACTGATCAGGTCGGGCGGCGGCGAGCCGCTCAAGGTCGAGGACCATCTCGACCGGGCGGCCATCCAGCGGATCGAGGTTCATCGGCTGGTCGGCGGAATACTCGGCACCCGAAGCGATGCCGCGCAGGCAGCGGACGAAGCCCATCAGGGCGTTCCCGCGGACTTCGGTTCGATCAGGTCCCAGCGGTTGCCGTACAGATCCTCGAAGACGACCACGGTGCCGTACTCCTCGTAGCGGGGTTGTTCGCAGAACTTCACGCCGTGTTCCTGCATGCGCGCGTAGTCGCGGGCGAAATCATCGGTATGCAGGAACAGGAAGACGCGTCCGCCGGTCTGGTTGCCGATGCGTGAGGACTGTTCCGCGTTGGCCGCTCGGGCCAGCAGCAGGCAGGCACCGTGCGAGCCGGCCGGCGCCATCCTGACCCAGCGCTTGCCTGGTTCGCGCGGCGTGTCCTCGAGCAGCTCGAATCCGAGCACCCTGGCGTACCAGTCGATTGCCTCGTCGTAGTCGCGCACGACGAGGGCCATGGCGTGGAACTGCTGGGTCATGGTTCGCTCCGGCCGGATCACGGATCCGCTGCAGGGTACCCGATCGGACGCCGCAGTCGGCGCCACGCGACGCAGCCCGACCGGTTGACGAATTCCGCCAGGGAAAAGCGCTAGAGCGCTGCAGTGTCCGCCCGGCCCGATGCGGGACCGCAGGGCACCGCGCGCTGCCTGGCCGCCAGGAACTCTTAGTGTTAATCGTCATATTTGGCGCATAAATGGCTCCTGTCACGTTTACTCGCCGTTTTCAGCGAATTGAATTTCTCAATAAACCGGGGTATAAATCGTCATCATGGGCGAATCCTGCAATTCTGCTCGCTCGCTTACGTCCCAGGAGGTGACTCATGTCGTTCACGGCGAACCTGTCGGATTCCCGCGTTCTCGAGTCGATCGGAGAACGCATCAGCCGTCACCGCCTCGACCGCAACCTGACCCAGGCCGGTCTGGCCACGGCCGCAGGCGTCTCCAAGCGCACGATCGAGCGCCTCGAGTCCGGAGAGTCCACCCAGCTGACGAACTTCGTCCGTATCCTGCGCGCCCTGGAACTGCTACCCGGCCTGGATGCGCTGATTCCCGCACCCGCTCCAAGTCCGCTCGACCAGCTCAAGCTGCAGGGCCGGCAGCGCCAGCGCGCTTCCTCGACACGTGAATCCGCGAACCCCGGCAAGAGCTGGTCATGGAATGATGAGCAATGACAACAGTCGCCGAGGTCAGACTGTGGGGCCGATCGATCGGGGCTGTCTCGGTCGACGGTCCCGAGGTCACGGCCGCGTTCCAGTACACCCCGGGCTTCGCGCGCAGCGGCATCGAGATCGCGCCGCTGATGATGCCCCTGTCGGAGCAGGTGTATACGTTTCCGCACCTCTCCCGGGTCTCGTTCCACGGCCTGCCGGGCCTGCTCGCCGACTCCCTGCCCGATCGCTTCGGCAACGCGCTGATCGATGCCTGGCTGGCGACCCAGGGGCGCACGCCGGACAGCTTCGATGCGGTCGAGCGCCTCTGCTACATCGGCGCGCGTGGCATGGGGGCGCTGGAATTCGCGCCAGCCAGCGGACCGCGGGCGCGAACCTCGCAGAAGGTTCAGATTGATGCGCTCGTCGAGCTTGCCTCGGAAGTATTGACCCAACGCGACCACCTGCATCATTCATTCGCCGACGAAGACAAGGCCGATGCCCTGCGCGACATCCTGCGCGTCGGCACCTCGGCCGGCGGCGCCCGGGCCAAGGCCGTGATCGCGTGGAATCCGCAAACCGGGGAGGTGCGCTCCGGCCAGGTCGCCGCCGGACCTGGCTTCGGCTACTGGATCCTCAAGTTCGACGGAGTCAGCGGCAACAAGGACAAGGAACTCGAGGATCCGAAGGGCTATGGCGCGATCGAATACGCCTATTCTCTGATGGCACGCGCCGCCGGCATCGACATCAGCGAATGTCGGCTGCTCGAGGAGAACGGCCGCCGCCACTTCATGACCCGTCGCTTCGACCGCCGCGAAGGCGGCGCGAAACTGCACATGCAATCGCTGGCCGCCCTCGCCCACTACGATTTCAATCAGGCCGGCGCGTACAGCTACGAGCAGGCCCTGCTGGTGATCCGGCAACTCGGCCTGCCGATGACGGCCACCGAGGAACAGTTCCGGCGCATGGCCTTCAATATCGTCGCCCGCAACCAGGACGACCACGTCAAGAACATCGCCTTCCTGATGGACAAGGACGGCCGCTGGTCGCTGTCACCGGCCTTCGACGTGACCTACAGCTACAACCCCGCCGGGGTCTGGACATCGATGCACCAGATGTCGATGAACGGCAAGCGCGAACACTTCGGAGTCGAAGACTTCCGCGAATGCGCGCGCGGCGCATCGATGAAGCGCGGCCGGGCCGAAGCGATCCTCGCCGAGGTCGTCGACGCCGTGCGCCGCTGGGACGAATTCGCCGAAACCGCCAAGGTCACGGCATCGTGGCGCGACGTGATCGCATCGAACCTGAGACTGGAGCTTGCGCGCAAGTAGCCCGGCTTCGCGCGCACTCGCCGCCGGACACGGTTTGCCGCTACCCTGTGCCATGACCTGCGCCTCCCGTTCACGCCAGGTCCGTACCTGCGTTATTCCCGTCTACCATCCGGAGTTGCCATGGCCCTGGTCAATCTGCTCGTCGTACTCGCAATCGTGCAGTTCATCGCGTTCGCCCTGTTCGTCGCATCGGCACGTGGACGCTACGGTGTTGCCGCCCCGGCCATCAGCGGCCATGAAATCTTCGAGCGCTACCACCGCGTGCAGATGAATACGCTGGAACTCCTGATCGGTCTGATTCCTGGCGTCTGGATCGCCTCGACCTACTGCAACCTCTACTTCGTGGCAGCCATGGTCGCCACCTACCTGGTCGGTCGCAGCCTCTATTTCCGTGCCTACATCCGCGACCCGAAATCACGCAGCCTGGGCTTCGCGGCGAGTTTCCTGCCGATCGTTGCGCTTCTGCTGGCCGGTGCCGGTGGCGCAATCTGGTCCATGTTGCAGAATGGAATCTAGAACGATGAGCTCCGCGGCAGTTCCGAGGCACGACCCGCTCCGACGGCGCGCCTCGCGATCGGTCTCTCGTCGACCGCGAGGGCACTGAGCAGCGACACGACGACCTGTTGACCCGGCGCGATGCGGAGGACGCATGATCAGGATCAGCGCATGGAACGACAATGATGACTCGATGCGGGATCTCGACGCGGGTCGATTCGCGGCCGATTCGGCGCGCGGGCATCGACTCGTCTGGATCGATCTGGTCGGCGACGACGATGCGGCGCACCGTGCTTTCATGCAGGACCGCCTCGGTCTCGACAAGCTCGCCGTCGACGATGCACTGCGCGTGCGCCATCCCCCCAAGTACGAGGATCTCGAGGGCGGCTGGTCGTTCCTGCTGATGCGCGGCTTCGATGCCAACAGCACGAACGTCAAGTTCGGCACGATCCAGCTCGCCCTGTTCTGGCGCGGAAACCTCCTGGTGACGCGACACGCCAAGCCCTCGGCCAGCGTGTCCGAAGTCGAATCGGCATTGGCATCCGGCGATCATGCAGCGCCGAGCGACGCCTGGATGCTCCTCTATTCGATCCTGCGCCGCGTGCTCGATCGCTACCTGCCGATCCTGCTCAGGATCGAGGCGCGGCTCGAGGAGATCGAGGAACTGATCCTCCAGCGCCCGAGCGACCGCCTGCTCGCCGAGCTGATGGAATTCAGCAGCCAACTGAAGCGCCTGCGGCGCATCGGCGCCTATCACGAGAAGTGCTTTGCCAGCCTGCGCACGCACGGACCGAAGGAACGCGGCATCGTGCCGTCGCAGCTGACCGATCTGTTCGAGCAGGCCGAGCGACTCCACAGCCTGTCCACGCTGCAATATGAAACCGCGGCGGACCTGACCAACGGTTACCTTTCGGTCTCCGCGCATCGCCTGAACAACGTCATGCGCGTCTTGACCGTCGTCACCGTACTGTTCGTGCCGCTGACCTTCATCGCCGGAATCTACGGCATGAACTTCGAGTTCATGCCCGAGCTGACCTGGCGCTGGAGCTATTTCATCGTGCTCGGCGCGATGAGTTCGGTGGCGATCGGCCTGCTGATCCTGTTCAGGCGCAAGGGCTGGATCTGACGTATGCGAACTAGTCGGCGAACACCACATCCCCTGCCTGGATACGCCGCGGAGAATCGGCCATGAGGATCCGAACGCCAGCGATGTCCATCGGTATGCCCGCGCAGTTCAACGGCTCCGGACCGTCGCAAAGCTGGAAATGCAGGTGCGGCTCGGTCGAATTTCCGGAATTGCCCACCTTGCCGATGGTCTGACCGGCCTTTACGCGCTCGCCCTTCGCGACGACGACGCTCCCGGTCTTCAAATGCGCGTAGGAGGAATACATCCCCTCGGCATGCCGGATTACCACGTGGTTGCCGACAACGGCGCCAGCGCCCTGCGCCAGCAGCCTGTTCTGGTTCTGGATGATGCGTTGCATGTAGACCTCATCGGTTTCGCCGCTTCGGCGGATGACGATCGCGGATTCCGGATAGTCGCTGGCGATGGAGACAACCTCGCCATCGGCCGCGGCGATGACGTCGGCTGCATAGGCATGAAAGTCGGTCAGGTTCTGGCCGCCACCGGAATACGATCGGCTCTGCGCGCCGAGCCGGATGATATCCAGCGCGAACTCTTCGGGCACCGCCCACCGATGCGCGGTATGGAAACTGGATGCCGCACCGATGTACCACGCCCCACGCAGGGGGAAACGCATCGGCATGGCGGGCGTGGCTCCGATGACCTCGATCTCGTGACTTGTCGTTCGCGTCTCGTCGCCGGTCTTGAACATCACCGAGATTCGCAGTGCATCGACCTTCCCGCGCCAGGCGAAGATCCTGTGGTTGAGCATCAGCGCCGTCCCTGCCGTCAGCCGGGGGGTTACGGATAGGCCCACGCCCTTGCCCAGCAGTTGCTGCGAATGAAACTGGAAATCGGCCGCCTCGAGCATGCCGCTCCTCGCCAGCGCCGAACCGCCCTGGGCGATCGCACGCAGCTCCGAAGGACCGATCCACTGCGTCTGCAGCGGCTCGCCTGAGCGCAGCAGGGTCAGCTCGACCCGTTCCACCTCGAGATCCGCTTCGTGTTCATTGACGATTGAGAGGTTTTGCAGCAATGCGTTGCGAGTTCCGCGCACGCCATCCATCTGTTCGCTGTAGAGCCTGCCAACGGGATAGGTGCGGATGGCCGGGTCGGCGAGGGCGAGACTCGAGAACAACAGCCCGATGACGACGAAAAGCACAGGGTGTCTGAACATGATCGATCTCCTGCAAGGCCGACCCGCCAGCATGGCGCGTCGTGCCCAGACAGTGTGTTTCGACTGTGCTGCCGACTGCCTGATCGTTACCTCATCGAAACCTGATGACCATCTCTCGTTTGCATGAACGGAGACGCGGAGCGCCGAATCGCTATCCGTTCAGCCGCCCTTGCAACCACTCGCGCGCCGCTCTGATGGCGCGAGGGCCCAGCGACCGGCGAATTGGGCGAACGGCACGCTGGGAGGATCCACCGGCTTGAGATCGGCGGCCGGCTCCCCCAGCTCGCGGCCCAGCAGTTCTGCCTCGGCGGCGAAGGCGGTATCGAAAATGCCGGCGACCCGGGCCTCGAACAGACTCCGTGCTGCTGCGGTCCGATTCCCATGCGCCTGCGCCTTGCGCGCGCGTCGAAATTCGCTGACGCCGCGCCCCTCCATGCTGCCCGCAGGTGGCTGAATATCGGATCCCGAATCCGGGAACCCAAGGCGCAATGCAATGAGATCGGCGAAGGCGATGGAATCCCATTGGCCCGAAGGTCGTGCAAGCGCAATCGATTCGGCGACCAGGGTGCCGGCTTGAGTGGTCTCGCCGCATTCAAATTGCAACTCGGCCAGCAGCAGATCGACGTCGGCGGCCCGCAGCAATTCGCTGGAGTCGCGCAAGCGCTGGCGCGCGTCGGTGAGACGGACCTGCGCATCGGCCACGTCGCCTTCGGCCACGGCGAGAACACCCGCAAGGATCTGCCCCTGGGTCGCCCATTCGAATCGGTTGTGGTCGATCCCGAGGCGGGCCGCCCTGGCAAATTCCTGGCGTGCCCGATGCAAATCGCCGGCGCTGTAGGCAAGCCGTCCCGCAACACCGAAGTAGGCCGGGTTCTGTGGCTCCTCCGGAATCGCCGCAAAGACCGCCTGCGATGCAGCCAGATCGCCGAGCGACGCCCGGTCCATCAGGGCCATTTCCATACGCCGGTTGCCCAGATTGGTGATCTCGACCTGACGCAGGTCGTCGAGTGCGGCCGCTCGTTGGCCACGTTGCATGAGCAGTCGGGCTCTGGCCAGTCGGAACGCGCTCGCCTGCGGGCGCAGCGCGATCATCGCCCCGAGGCAACTGATCGATGCAGAGATGTCCTCCTGCATGGAAGCCTCTGCACAGCGCAATACCGTTCTCAGATAGGCATCGTCGACTGCGGCGACCCGCCCCTTGGCCAGGTCCAGCCAGCGCCGCGCCTGCTCCATCTGCCCGGCGTTGGCTCGCCAGATCGAAAGCATCAAGGCGGGAAACGGGCTCCTCTGGTCACCGGCGTGGGCGGCCTCCATCTGCACCAGGGCCTGTCCTCGATTGCCGACCGCATCCGCCTTCAGCGCCGACGACACCAGCGCTTGCGTTTCGCCGTTCGACGCATGGATGTTTTCCGGAAACAGACCGAGCTCGGCATCAATGGGCGACTCACGATGGAGCCACTGAGCTGGCGGCCCGTACTTCCACAGCATGGAAGCGACGAGAACAAGCAGCACCCCGATGATGGCCTTCCAGGATGCCGCGCGAAGCCTTTGGCCATGCGGCCGCTGCCGTGCCTTGTCGGAGTCCGGAGATGGTCCCATGCGGTCCGCCGAGTCGTCGGGCGCGGCCTCTTCCACGGCAGGGGGGCCATCGGCGGACGAAACGGGGGTGACGTCGGCATCGAGTCGAAGTCCGATGCCGCGCACGGTAACAACGGCTTTCGCGTACGGTCCAAGTGCGCTTCTCAGTCGGTAGATGACCTGGGTGATCGACTCATCGGAAATGATCTGATTGCCCGGCCAGAGTCGTTCGCAGATGGATTCCCTGCTCAATGCCTGGCGCGGCTCCCTGCACAGCAACAGGAGCAGGTCGATGACCCGTTGCGGCACCGCGCCCTCGATTCCGTCGACCACGAGCTGCCGCGCCGACCCATCGACATCAACGCCGAGAAAACGGAACCGCGTCGCCGAATTCGCTTCCTCAGGATTCATCGCGCCACGTCGAATGCAACCATGGTGCCGGATAGCATAGGTCTGCTGCGCCGTCGGAGAAAGCATTTCGGCGGGTGACTTCGACTGAGGAGGTTCCGCACCGGGACATCGCCGGGAACCACGGCAGGAACTTCGAGTTCATGCCCGGGCCGGTATGGCACTGGAGCTACTTCATCGCGCTCAGCGCGATGGCCTCGCTGGCGATCGGCCTGCTGATCGTATTCCGGCGCAAGGGCTGGATCCGGATTCGTCTGCTGCGCCCGGCACGCGCCGGCCGAGCCAGCCAGGCGCCCCATCCGGCGGGACTTGAACGCTACCCGTGTCCACGCAAGACTCATGGCATCCCGATCGCTGGAGCACGCGCATGAATGCCTCACTCGCCGGCGCAGGTCTGGCCGCCCTGCTGGCCCTGTTCGCGTCCCGAACGGCAGCGGCCGTCGACTACCTGGAACTGACCGACTTCCGTCTGATCGATGGCACGGGCGCCGCGGAGCATCCTGTGCAACGCCTGATCGCGCGCGACGGCGTCATCGTCATGATCGACTCGTCGGGCCAGGCGCCCACGCCGGAAGCCACCGCGACCTGGACCCGGATCGGCCTCGATGGCGCCTGGGTGATGCCGGGCCTGATCGACACGCACGTCCACGTCGCCCGATTCCCCGACGCGCACCGCCAGGCCGAACGCATCCTCCAGCGTGCGGTCAAGGCCGGTATCACCGGCGTCCGTGATCTCGGTGGCGACGCCCGCGCCCTGGCCGAAATCGAGCGCGCTGGCGGGCGCGGCGAACTGATCGTTCCGCACATGGTGTTCAGCGCCATGCTGGGTGGACCGGACATCTTCAAGCAGGGCCCGACCGCCGAGCTGGCGACCGGTCGTGCGCCGGGCCAGGCGGCCTGGGCGCACGTGGTTACCGAGCAAAGCGATCTGCGCCAGATCATCGCCGAGGCCAAAGGCAGCGGAGCGACCAACGCCAAGGTCTATGGCGACCTGTCACCCGAACTCGCCACGCGCCTGATCCACGAAGCAACACGCCAGGGCATGCTCAGCACGGCGCATGGCACCGTGTTCCCGGCCCGGCCCGGCGATCTCGTCGAGGCCGGCATCGGCTCGCTTGCGCATGCGCCCTACCTGGTCTGGGAGGCAGTCGACGAGGTGCCCGGCGACTACCGGATGCGTACCAAGGGGCCCTGGAAAACGGTGGCACCCGACCATCCGCGCCTGCTCGCCCTGTATCGGCGCATGGCCGAGCGCGGCGTGACCCTCGACGCCACGCTGTATGTCTACAAGGCCATGCAGTCCTATCCGGGAGTCCCGAAGATGGACTGGACCGAAACCGCGTTCGATTGGGGAGCACGGGCCACTCGCCTTGCCCGCGAGGCCGGCGTGCGCGTGACCACCGGCACCGACTGGTTCGAACCGCGCGATGATTTCGAGCTGCCGCACACCCACGAGGAGCTGGCTCTGCTGGTCGAGGCGGCGGGCTTCACGCCGATGCAGGCGATCATGGCGGCGACTCAGAACGGCGCGATCGCGCTCGGGCGCGGCAAGAGCCATGGCACACTCGAGGTCGGCAAGGTCGCCGACCTCGTCGTCCTCGATGCCGACCCGCTGGCCGACATCCACAACACCACGCGCATCCGTTTCACCGTGCGCGCCGGCCAGATCGTGCAGCCGCAATAGGCCGTCGCCAGTGCCATGCTTCGGCTGCGCGGGCGGCCTCGACGGCGCTCGCATGGCATCCATTTGCGCTCCGGGATTTCACCCGCCTTCGCACCCCTCTGGCGAGCAATTCCGCCCCACGTGTCAAAATGGAGCCAATGAGAGCGATCGGCATTTGCGAGCGCCGATCTCGAAAATGCACATTTTCGATCTCCCTCTCCGGACCCCGCTTGCAGGCACAACACGATGACGATCAGCAATCATTTCAGGCTCCTGTCCCGCTACAACCAGTGGATGAACGGCAAGGTCTACGCCGCCGCATTGCAGATGGGCGTACCGGCACTACGCGAGGACCGCGGAGCGTTTTTCGGTTCGGTGTTCGGCACGCTCAACCACATCATGGTCGCCGATACGATCTGGCTCAAACGCTTCGCCGCTCACCCAAGGGCCTTTCGTTCCCTGCAAGCCATGAGGCCGATACCGGTACCCGATTCGTTGCGGCAAACGCTGCATGACGACATGCCGGCCCTGCAAGCCGCCCGTCACTCGATGGACGCGGTCATCATCGCCTTCGCGGAGGAACTGACCGACGAGGATTGCGCCTCCACCTTGAGCTACGCGACGATGGCCGGTCAGGCTTTCGAAAACGAATTGGGATTGCTGGTCGGGCATTTTTTCAACCACCAGACCCACCACCGCGGCCAGGTCACGACCCTGCTCAGCCAGGCCGGAATCGACGTCGGCGTCACCGACCTCGTTGCGATGGCGCGCGAGGAAGGCCGGTCGTAGCCGCTGTCGCCGGCTGGCAAGCCGCGCCGCCAGGCCCCGTGCTATGCCTTGCGACTCGGTATCAGGAGTCCGCGCTGGACGGCCGGCCTTTCCAGCGCGCGCTCGAGCCAACACCCGACATGGACGAAGCTGTCGAAACCGACCAGGTCGCTTGCATCGTAGAACGTGATCAGATTGCGTACCGTTCCGATCAGGGCGATATCGGCGATCGTGAAGTCGTTACCCATGATCCAGCGCCGTCCATCGAGGCGAGCATCGAGGATGCCGAGCAAGCGCTTTGTTTCACGCACATAGTGCTCGAGCGGGCGCTTGTCGGCGAATTCCCTGCCCTCGAACTTGTAGAAGAACCCCACCTGGCCGAACATCGGTCCGACGGCAGCCATCTGGAAGAATACCCACTGAATCGTTTCCCAGCGTTCCACGGGATCGGACGGAACGAATTGCCCGGTCTTCTCGGCCAGATAGACAAGGATCGCCCCCGACTCGAATAGCGGCAGCGGCTGGCCACCCGGTCCATCGGGATCGATGATGGCCGGAATCTTTCCATTCGGGTTCAGCGACAGGAATTCCGGCGAGCGCTGATCGCCCTTGGCGAAGTCGACCAGATGCGGCTCGTAGGCCAGCCCGCATTCCTCGAGCATGATCGAAACCTTGACCCCGTTCGGCGTGTTCAGCGAGTAGAGCTGCAGGCGCTCGGGATGACGTGCGGGCCAGCGCGTCGTAATCGGAAATCGGGAAAGTCGGGACACGTTGACCTCGCTGCTCGAAATGGGGACCCGCGGAGCAGATGGTGTCCGCAGCGAGCGAACTCAACCGGCTGGCGCCGAGCCTCGGCACCAAAATGCACGCTGGATCATGCCTGCCACTGACGCAGCGGCCAACGCACGTGACATCCGCGAACGGGACTGCGGCGGCGCGATTCGCATGGGGCTGGCGATGTCGCGCCTCCTGTCCATTCGAGGTTCAGGGCGCTGACGGAACAATGGACGGATGGATCAGCGCCTGCCAAAGCCCGCGCTCCCGGGACGCAATGCCGCCTTGCTCTTCGACCTCGATGGCACCCTGGTGCCGTTCGCAGACGACCCGTCGCGCGTCGCCTTGCCCGACGAACTGCGCCGCATCCTCGTCCATGTCCGCGACCTGCTCGACGGCGCACTCGGGATCATCAGCGGTCGCGGCATCGACGATCTCGATGCGATCGTGCAAATCCCGAGGATCGCGGCAGCGGGCTTGCACGGCGGGGAATGGCGCACTGCCGACGGGCAGCGTGCCGAACTTCCGATCCACAGGCCGATCATCGAAGCCGCGTTGCGTCATGCGCATCATCGCATGGACACACGCTCGGGCTTGCTTATCGAAGACAAGGGATCTTCGATCGCGCTGCATTTCCGCCAGTGTCCGGATAAGCGTGAATCAGTGGAACAGGTGGCCTTTGATTTGCTGCGGATCTCCGGTTCGGGCTTCGAGTTGCAGCAGGGCAACTGCGTGATCGAGCTGAAACCGGCCGGCGTCGACAAGGGTACGGCATTGCATCGACTGATGGAGTCGACTCCGTTCCAGGGACGCAATCCCTGGTTCATCGGTGACGACCGCACCGACGAACATGCATTCGAGTGCGTCAATCGCCTCGGCGGTTCGAGTGTCGTGGTCGGTAGCCGGCGACCCACCGCGGCGCGTGCTGCGCTGGCCAATCCGAATTCGGTTCGCCGCTGGCTCGGGCGAATGATCGTCAATCTCGATACGACCGCGGGAGACTCGCCGGCATGACATCGGCAATCAGCAACCTCAATCTCGGCATGATCGGCAACGGCACCGTCAGCGCGTTGATCGACGAGTGCGCCGCGATGGTTTGGGCCTGCTTTCCCACCTTCGACGGCGACCCTGCGTTTTGCAGCCTGCTGCAACCGAAGATTGCCGACTCCGGCAAATTCGAGGTCGTGCTCGAAGGCTTCAGTCACGGCACCCAGCGCTATCTCGACAACAGCGCGGTGCTGTCGACGCAACTGGTCGCGAACGACGGCAGCAGCATCGAAGTTCGCGACTTCGCGCCGCGCTACAAGCAGTTCGGCCGGGTCTTCCACCCGATGGGTTTCGTGCGCAGCGTCCGCCCTCTTTCGGGGACCCCTAAAGTCCGCATACGAATGCGTCCGCTCAGCGGCTACGCCGAGCGCATCCCCGAACGCAGGTCCGGCTCCAACCACGTTCGTTACCTGCTCGGTGAGACCGTGTTGCGCGTTACCACGGATGCTTCGCTGCCGATGCTGCTCGAGGAGGTTCCATTCCTGCTCGACCGCGAGATTCATTTCATCATCGGCGAGGACGAACCGGTCACCGAGCAGCCGGCGCAACTGGCCGGGCAGATGATGCGTTCGACGCTCGAATACTGGCATGAATGGGTGCGTTATCTGTCGATTCCTGCGGAATGGCAGGACGCGGTGATCCGTGCCGCGATTACCCTGAAGCTGTGCCAGCATGAAGGCACGGGCGCGATTGTCGCGGCGATGACCACGTCGATACCCGAAGCGCCGCACACCGTTCGCAACTGGGACTACCGCTATTGCTGGCTGCGCGACGCGGCCTTCGTCGTGCGCGCGCTGAACCGGCTCGGCGCGACCCGCAGCATGGAGGAATACGCGCGCTACCTGTTCAACCTCGCTGCCTCGGATACGGCCCTGACGCCCGTGTACGGCATCCACTTCGAGCGCGAGTTGCTCGAGTCCGAGGCGACGGCCCTTTCCGGCTACCGGGGCATGGGGCCCGTGCGGGTCGGCAACGACGCCTGGCGACAGGTACAGCACGACGTCCACGGCAGCGTGGTGCTCGCGGTCACCCAGCTCTTCTTCGATCGGCGGCTGGCGCGCCCCGGCGACGCCGCGGCGTTCCACTGGCTCGAGCCGGCCGGCGAATCGGCCTGGTTGGCTCATGACCAACCCGACGCCGGCATCTGGGAATTTCGCGGCCGCGAGTCCGTGCACACCTATTCGAGTGCGATGTGCTGGGCCACCTGCGACCGCCTCGCACGCATCGCGGCGCAACTGAAGCTCGTCGATCGCGCGGAGTTCTGGCGCCAGCGCGCGCTGACGATCCGCGAAACGATCCTGGCACGCTGCATCGACCCGAAGCGCGGACACTTCGTCGACGCATTCGACGGCGAGCACCTCGATGCCAGCCTGCTCCTGCTTGCCGAGCTGGGCTTCGTATCCGCCAGCGATCCCCGTTACGTCGCCACCGTCGATGCGATCGGCCGCGAGCTGACACGCAGCGGTCACCTGTACCGTTACATCGCGCCCGACGACTTCGGCGTTCCCGAGACGAGCTTCACGGTCTGCAATTTCTGGTATGTCGACGCGCTCGCAGCGACCGGACGCACCGACCAGGCCCGCAAGCTGTTCGAAAGCCTGCTCGAACACCGCAATCCGCTCGGCTTGCTCTCCGAGGATATCGCCACCGAGACCGGCGAGCTCTGGGGCAACTACCCGCAGACCTATTCCATGGTCGGCCTGATCAATTCAGCCATGCGCCTTTCAAGGAGTTGGGAGGAACTGCTTTGACTGCCGTTGCACAGACCGACCGGGCATGGGGCGATATTCGATGAGTCGACTGGTCATCGTTTCCAATCGCGTCTCCAAGCCGCGCGAGACGCGCGCCGGCGGGCTCGCTTCGGCGCTCAATTCTGCGCTGGCCGAGCACGGTGGCCTCTGGTTCGGCTGGAGCGGTCGCGTCATCGCCGAGGATCCCGGTGAGATCTCCGTCGAACGCATCGGTCAGATCGACTACGCGCTGACCGACCTCAACGAGCGCGAGTATTCGGCCTACTACCAGGGCTTCTCCAACCGCACGCTCTGGCCATTGCTGCACATGCGCCCCGACCTGCTCGACTTCAGGCGCGAAAACCTGCACGGATACCGCGCCGTCAACCGCCGCTTCGCCGAACTTCTCGCGACGCAATTGCGCAGCGACGACACGATCTGGGTCCACGACTACCACCTGATTCCGCTCGGCAGCGAGCTGCGCAGGCTGGGAATCAAGTCGAGGATCGGCTTCTTCCTGCATGTGCCGTTCCCCTCGCCCGACGTGCTGACGATGCTGCCCGAACACCGGTCACTGTTCGAAAGCCTGGGCGCCTACGACCTGGTCGGTACCCAGACCGAATCGGACCAGCAGGCCGTGGCCGACTATTGCGAGCGCGAACTCGGTGCTTCGCATGATGGTTCGGGCAACCTGTCGCTACCGGACGGTGGTCGTTTCGTCTGCAAGGCATTCCCGATCAGCATCGATCCCGAGCTCATATCGCGAAATGCCGCGTTGGCGATGCACAGCAAGGCCCACCGCGACCTCGTCGCCAGTTTGAGCGGACGCGCGCTCGCCATCAGCGTGGACCGACTCGACTACTCGAAGGGCCTGCCCGAACGCTTCGAAGCGTTCGCCCGGTTCCTCGAGACCTATCCCCAGCACCGCAGCCGGATTTCGATGATGCAGATTGCACCGGTCACGCGCGGCGACGTCCCCGAATACCAGGAACTGCGCGCGCGCCTCGAGCAGTTGGCCGGCGCGATCAATGGGCGCTACGCCGACCCGGACTGGGTGCCGATCCGCTATATCAACCGGAGCTTCCACCAGGCCAATCTCGCCGGGTTCTATCGCAGCGCGCGTATCGGCCTGGTCACGCCGATGCGCGACGGCATGAACCTGGTCGCCAAGGAGTACGTCGCCGCCCAATCCGCGGAGGACCCTGGCGTACTCGTGCTGTCCCGATTCGCGGGCGCCGCACGCGAGTTGCCGGAGGCGCTGCTGGTCAATCCGCACGATGCGGACGACACCTCCAACGCGATCCACACCGCCCTGGCGATGCCGCTCGATGAACGCAGGCTGCGCTGGCAGGCAATGAGCAACACCTTGCGCGGGCATACCATCGGTGACTGGCGCAGATCCTTTCTCGAGGTACTTGCGGCTTCGTGACGAGGCGCGGGGCCGCTCCGCACTCCGGATTCCGAGGCGCTTCGGTACAGGCGGGCGATGGACGTTCAGGCGGGAGCAAGCCTGGTGCCCTGGCTGGCCCGTTTTGGGCGCGTGCGCCGTTGCGGAGACACGATGAATTCATCATCGGTCGGCGAAACTAGACGAATGGATGGTGTGGACTCCACAACAGGTCGCCGCATGCGCGACGATGCTGCGCATGCATTGCGCGTGCTCACGATCAACACGCACAAGGGCTTCACTGCGTTCAACCGCGCATTCGTCCTGCCCGAACTCAGGGACGCCGTGCGCAGCACCCACGCCGACCTGGTCTTCCTGCAGGAAGTCCATGGCGAACACGAGGGGCATGCGCGTCGCTGGTCACGCTGGCCCGAACTTCCACAATACGAGTTCCTCGCCGAATCCATGTGGCCACAGTTCGCCTACGGCCGCAATGCGGTCTACCAGGAAGGTGACCACGGCAATGCGCTGTTGTCGAAGTATCCGATCGTCGAGTACGAGAACATCGATGTCTCGGTGCGCAGGGTCGAGCGCCGCGGCATCCTCTATTGCCGGATCCGGGTGCCTCCCGCCGATCGTGACTTGCATGCCTACTGCGTCCATCTCGGGCTCAAGGAGAAGGACCGCGCGAAACAGCTCGGGCGCATGACCGAACATGTCGCGGCGCAGGTTCCGCAGGATTCGGCCCTGATCATCGCCGGAGATTTCAACGACTGGCGCGAGCGCGCAACCGGCACGCTCGAGAGAATCGGCGCTCGCGAGGTGTTCTTGGAGCAGACGCAGGCCAGCGCGAGGACCTTTCCGGGACGCCTGCCACTGCTCAAGCTCGATCGCATCTACGTGCGTGGCGTTCGCATCGAGCAAGCCGACGTGCTCAAGACCGCGCCCTGGCCGCATCTTTCCGACCATGTGCCTCTGTACTCGCAGGTGAGCTTGTGAAGATCCGCTGGCGCCAGGGCAACACGGCCCGTCTCCTCGAGAACGGCGAGGAGTATTTCCCGCGCGTGTTCGAAGCGATCCGAAGCGCGCGCAAGTCCGTCATCGTCGAGACCTTCATCCTGTTCGAGGATCCGGTCGGCGAGCAGTTGCGTAGCGCGCTGATCGAGGCCGCAAAGGCCGGCGCCGCGGTCGACCTGATCGTCGATGGCTACGGTTCGCCCTCGTTTTCGGCCGGGTTTCTCGGCGCCCTCGTCGATGCCGGCGTCCGCGTCCAGGTGTTCGACCCGCGCAGGCGACTGATGGGCTTGCGGACCAATCTGTTTCGCCGCCTGCATCGCAAGGTCGTGGTCGTCGACGGCCGTGTGGCATTCATCGGTGGAATCAACTTTTCCGAGGACCATCTGGCCGAGTCCGGCAGCGAGGCGAAACAGGACTATGCGCTCGAACTGAGCGGCCCGGTCGTCAACGACGTCCTTCGATCGTCGCGCGTGCTGGTCGGGCAGCGGCCAGCCGGCGAAGCTGCCGATGACGACGAGGCCAACACGAGCGGTGACATTTGCGCTGCGTTCGTCGAACGCGACAACGGCCGCCACCGACACGACATCGAGCGCCAATACCGCGAAGCGATCCGCAACGCACGCAACCGCATCGTCATAGCCAACGCCTATTTCCTTCCGGGTTATCGCCTGCTCAGGGAACTGCGCAACGCCGCCAGGCGCGGTGTCTCGGTTCGACTGATCCTGCAGGGCGAACCCGACATGCCGAGCGTCGCCGCAGCGACGCGTTCGCTGTATCGCTACCTCATTCCGGCCGGGGTCGAAATCGTCGAATACTGCACCCGCCCGTTTCACGGCAAGGTCGCGCTGGTCGACGGGGAGTGGCTCACGGTCGGATCCAGCAATCTCGATCCGCTCAGCCTCTGGCTGAATCTCGAGGCGAATATCGTCGCCAGGGATCGAGGACTCAATCGCCGTCTTCATGAAAAGTTGCAGAAGCTCGCGGATGACCAGTGCAGGCCAGTCGCGGAGGAAGACGCATCGGCCGGGCACTGGTTCAGGCCTCTGTTGGGCGTGCTGCTGTTCCATTTCCTCAGATACTTTCCGCGCTTCGCCCGCTCGTTCAGCGCAAGCCGGGCCAGCATCCTCAAGGTATCGCGCGATTCGCGCCAGCTTGCCGAGGACTATCCGACGTCGGTAACCGATGCCGAATCGGGCGATGACAGCGGCCATGCCGAGCCATCGATCACGACAAGACATGTGCCGGAAGCGGAATCAGGGGCCGGCGCCGATATCTCCGGGCAGCGCCGGCATGCCTGAAAGTTCCCATACGGCGCGGCGCAAATGGCTGGTCAGAGTGGGCGTAGCGGGTCTCTACCTCGCTGTCGCAACATTGCTGTTCCTGGTTGCCCGCGACCTGGAATGGGAGGATGCGCGCAGTTCGCTGCTCGCCCTGTCACCCTCGCGGTTGGCGGTCGCTACGATTTGCAGTCTGTCGACCTACACGCTGTATGCAGGATTCGAATGGCTGGCCGCTCGCAAAGTCGGCATCACGTTGCCACGCAAAACGGTCGGTGCCATCGGATTCGCCAGCTATGCGTGCAACCTGACTCTCGGTGCGACGGTCGGCGCGCTTGCCTTGCGCATACGCCTATACACTGCGCGCGACGTTGCGCCGGCGAAGGCGGCTTCGGCAGTCGCATTCAACCTTCTGACCAACTGGTCGGGCTATCTGTTCGTACTCGGCGCGGCCCTGGTCCTGCTGCCCGGATCATTGCCAGAGGCCTGGCCGGTCTCGCCCGTCGCCGCGCGCGCAGCCGGCATCGCTGCGCTTTGCGCCTGGCTGCTCTATTTCGGCTTCTGCTGGCGCAGCGCCGGCCGTCGCTGGCGAATCAGGGGCGTCGAACTGCGCCTGCCGGACGCCCGCACTGCCGGCATCCAGTTGGCCCTGGCCGCTCCGATCTGGCTGCTCTCGGCTACCTCGGTCGCCGTGCTGATGATGGATGCCGACTACCGGCTCGTCCTCGTCGCGCTGCTGGCGTCGGCCGTGGCCGGTCTGGTCGTTCGCATCCCGGCCGGACTTGGCGTCACCGAAGCGGTCATGCTGGCCTCGCTCGGATCGACGCTCGGCCAGGGCCACGTGCTCGCCGCGCTGCTCGCATTCCGTTGCGTGCACTACCTGTTGCCGCTGCTGCTCGGGCTGATCGTCACGGTGATCCTCGAGTGGCGCGGTCGCCGCGAGGCCAGCGCGAACTAGCCGCGGCTTTCGGCACGGATCGTGGATAGCGCGCCGATTGCAGCATGGGCTTCATGTCGATCAATATCGACGGACACCGTCGTTACCCCAACTGGCAGCAAGGAACCTCATGGCCAAGACAATCCCCCACGTCATGCTCTGCGTCCTGCTCGTGCTTGGCCTTGGTGGCTGCGCTGCCGGCGGCGACGTGACGCGTCCGATTCCGACCGCAAGGATTGCGGCGCGATCAGCCGCCGATCGTGCCGTGATCGTGCTGCCCGGTCGCGGCGACAACCTCGATTCGCTGCAACGACGCAACCTGGCCGGCGTGATCCAGCGGTACTGGCCCGACGCCGACGTGATCTTGACCGGTCTGACCCTGCCCTTCTACAGACAGGGTCGGGCGACAGCGCGCCTGCACGAGGAAGTTGTCGTGCCGACACGCGAGCGCGGCTATCGCGAGATCTGGCTGCTCGGCATCTCGCTCGGCGGAATGGGTGCGATCCTCTACGAACACGAGCATCCGGGTGAGGTCGACGGCATCGTGCTGCTGTCACCGTATCTTGGCGAGGCCGCCCTGCAGGACGAAATCCGCAACGCCAGCGGACTGGCGAAGTGGGTACCGGGACCGCGCCAGGCGCTGGGCCCCGATACCTTCGAGCGCGAGCTTTGGCGCACGCTCAAGCAATGGCAGAACGACCCGGTCCGCGCACGCGCGGTCTGGCAGGGCTACGGGACTGAAGAGCCGTTTCGCGTGCCGATCGCACTGATGCTTCCTGCCCTGCCCACCGAGCATGTACTGCCGATGCCTGGTCAGCACGACTGGAACCTGTGGATTCGCGCCGCCGGCGCCTTGCTAGGGAGGCTCTGAACAAGTGGCGCAATCGTCATGGCGTTCAGAAGGCTCGCCACAGGTGCTGCGCGGCGACGTGAAGGCTGGTTGCCTTGACGAGCCGCGCGGTGCCGTTGGCGGGCCTTCTGGACGCCACCCGTGTTCCATTGAATCAATCGCTTGGGCGACGCCTGCCTGCGCGCAGCTCTTTGTTGCGCCGCCTTGAAACGACTGCAGGGATGCAGGAGGTAGAGCAACGCAGGAGCAGTTGCCGAGACGGCCAGTCTGTCTGCGTTGGCGCGCCGCGATCTGCACGCAGGCAGGCGTCGTGACGGTTGTGCCACTTGTTCAGAGCCTCCCTAGAACGCGCTGCCGACTCGCGCGCCGAAGAACCGCGTCAAGGGCGCGCATCCGCGACGATGCCTGCTCTCGTCGATCGAACCGTCGAGCCAGCAACGCCCATTGTTAGCGGATCAGGGTCGAAGCGCTGATTTCCGGCATCAACACCATGAGGTCGTAGCTGAAGACGATGCGCTTCCAGTCGGGGGGCATGTCGATACCGCGAAAACGCAGTTTCCTCAGATCGTAGAGGGTCAGCGTCGTGCCCTCGCCCTTGTACGTGGTGGCCAGCATTCCCGAAATTGCCGGTTCAATCCACCCATAGCCCGGGTAATCGGCGATCGCAAACGACTCCGCCTTGAGCGGCTTGTCGAAACCGGCGAAGGCGCCATGCTTGCCGCGTGCGCCGAATACCATGACATGCAGGGATCGCGCTTTCTCTCCATCCGCGAATTCGGCGACGAAATTGCCGATGTCGCGGACCTGCAGGGGACTGAAGCCCTTGCCGGAATGATTGTCGCCGAACTTGAACAGGACGCGCGGCGCGGCGATCTCCGTCTTGATCGCAGCGTATTCGGCCAGGAAATGCTGCTTGAAGAGCTGCGCCCGGTCGCTGTTCGAGTCAGGCGAACCCTCGGCATTGAGTCGATAGATGTGGCGCGAAACGAGCAGCTCGTCGAGCAGGACGCGCGTTGCGTCGTTGCCGTCGGCCTTCACGGCGTCGGCCAGCGGCTTCAGATCCGCTGGCGTCGCGCTGAGCAGTACCAGCGGGCCTGGATCACCGCTCGCCCGGGCCTTTTCCGAAGCGAGTTTTTCGCGGGCCTGCAAATCGGCAATCGCTGCGCGCGAAGTCGGTCCGGGCCCGGTTGCCAACATCGCCTCGAGCAGGGCTCCGGCCGCACCGAGGAATTCCTGGTCGAGCCCCCACAGCGCGAAACGCGGGTTCCGCGAAACCCCGGCGCAGTGCGCAGCTGCATCGTTTTCCTCGACGACATCAAGGAAGGCAATGCTGTTGGGGTAGCGTCGCGCGCGCTCCGCGATCTGCTTCGTGCGGGTCGAGCTGCGCAGCACCGAGCTCACGAAGCGTGCTGCATCCGGACCGGCCTCGACGGCATAGGCGTCGGGTTTCATGAGATCGCAGAGCATCGCCGTGAAGCGCGGAATCTCGCGCGAAAAGTGATCCTCGCCGAGCAACACGAATCGCGACTCGCCGACCGCGCTGGCGAGGATGGCGGCACCTTCTCCGGAAAGACCCGCGTCGGACATGACCAGGGCCGCGCGGGCCCCAGCCAGCGCATCCTTCAGCGTGGGGGCTGCATGCTTTTCTGCCGCCGCAGCACAGATGGCCGCGAGAACCAGTGCCGACATCCCTGTAAAACCTATGACCCGCTTCAACGGCCTTGATCGCAGCTGCATGATTTCCCCCCCCTGTGGATTGTCCGCAGCATGGATGCAACGCGGCGCAAAACGGTTTAGCCCGATCGCCGGCACCTCGGGGCACACTGGAACGGCCAGCCGCGGCGGCCGACATGCCCCGCTTCCATCAAGCCCAGCGTTCAGGCCATCGGTAACTTGAGGCCCTGTTCCTTCGCACAAGTCTTGGCGATCTCGTAGCCGGCATCGGCGTGGCGCATCACGCCAGTGCCGGGATCGTTCCAGAGCACGCGCGCAATGCGCCGGTCGGCGGCCTCGGTACCGTCGCAGACGATGACCACACCGGAGTGCTGCGAATAGCCCATGCCGACGCCGCCGCCATGGTGCAACGAAACCCAGGTCGCACCACCGGCGACGTTGAGCATGGCGTTGAGCAACGGCCAGTCGCTGACCGCATCGCTGCCGTCCTGCATCGATTCGGTCTCGCGATTGGGGCTGGCCACGCTGCCCGAATCGAGATGATCGCGACCGATCACGACCGGAGCCTTCAGTTCGCCACTGCGCACCATTTCGTTGAAGGCCAGGCCGAGCTTGTGGCGCTGGCCGAGACCGACCCAGCAGATGCGTGCCGGCAGGCCCTGGAAGCTGATGCGCTCGCGCGCCATGTCGAGCCAGTTGTGCAGGTGCTGATCGTCGGGGATCAGTTCCTTGACCTTCGCATCGGTCTTGTAGATGTCCTCAGGATCACCGCTCAGGGCCACCCAGCGGAACGGGCCGATGCCGCGGCAGAACAGCGGACGCACGTAGGCCGGCACGAACCCGGGGAAATCGAAGGCATCCTTGCATCCTTCGTCGAAGGCCATCTGGCGGATATTGTTGCCGTAGTCGAAGGTCGGTATGCCTTGCCGCTTGAAGGCGAGCATCGCCTCGACATGCACGCGCATCGATTTCTTGGCCGCGTCGCGCACCTTGTCGGGATTGCGCTTCTGTTCGTCGAGCCACTGCTCGACGCTCCAGCCGATCGGCAGATAGCCGTGCACAGGATCATGCGCGCTGGTCTGGTCGGTCACGGCATCCGGTTTGACCCCGCGGCGGACCAGTTCGGGCAGGATCTCGGCGGCATTGCCGAGCAGCGCGATCGACTTGGCCTCCCCCGATTTCGTGTACTTGGCGATCCGTTCCAGGGCGTCATCGAGATCGGAGGCCTGCTCGTCGACATAGCGCGTGCGCAGGCGGAAGTCGATGCAGCGCTGCTGGCACTCGATGTTGAGCGAGCTGGCGCCGGCGAGGCTGGCCGCCAGCGGCTGGGCCCCGCCCATGCCGCCGAGGCCGGCGGTCAGGATCCACTTGCCCTTCAGATTGCCGGCGTAGTGCTGGCGGCCCATCTCGACGAAGGTCTCGTAGGTGCCCTGGACGATGCCCTGTGAACCGATGTAGATCCACGAGCCGGCCGTCATCTGGCCGTACATCATGAGGCCCTTGCGGTCGAGTTCGTTGAAATGCTCCCAGGTCGCCCAATGCGGGACGAGGTTGGAATTGGCAATCAGCACGCGCGGCGCATCGGCATGGCTCGGAAACACGCCGACCGGCTTGCCGGACTGGACCAGCAGGGTCTCGTCGTCGCCGAGTTCACGCAGCGCCGCAAGGATCGCGTCGTAACACTCCCAGTTGCGCGCCGCCCTGCCGATGCCACCGTAGACGACCAGTTCGGCAGGATTCTCGGCCACCTCGGCATCGAGGTTGTTCTGCAGCATTCGAAACGGGGCTTCGGTCAACCAGCTTCGGCAACTGAGGGCGCTGCCACGGGGCGCCCGGATTTTGCGTGTGGGGTCGTTTCGGGAGGGCTTGGACATGCGGACTTCTCGCACCAATCAAAACCTCATTATGTCAGGCTTGGTCGCCACCTGCGTTGAGGTTTTTGCCGCGCAATTACGTATTGGTCGTCATCCACTCCCGAACGAGACCGATCGATGCGCCCCTCCACTGCCCTGTCCTTCTGCCTGCTGATTTCGGCAATCCCCCTGCTTGCGCACGCCGAGCTGATGATCGGCGGCTACCCGCCGGGGGCCTCCTCGGCACATCCGCTGCGCCAGTTCGCGGCGACGGCGCAGGGACCCGCGAGTCCGATCCGGGAAATTGGCGGACCCGCCACCGGGCTCTACGGTCCGGCCAGCGCGAGCTTCGAGCCCTCGGAAAACCTGCTCTACGTTTCCGATTTCTGGGGCCAGGCGATACGCGTGTTTCCGGCCTATGCGAATGGAGACGTCGCCCCCTTGCGCGTGATCAATCCGCCGATTCTCGGCCAGACCCGGTCCAACGTGCCGATTGTCGCGCATGACGAACTGGCCGCGATCGCCAGCAACTGCTGCATCTATACCTTCCCGCTGCACGCCGACGGCGATGCCGTGCCGCGGATCCGCTCGATTTCCTGGGGCGGCATTCCGGGCAGCCCGACCCAGCTCAACAACCCGCTTGCGCTGACCTGGCTGCCCGACAGCGACGAGCTCGCCGTGGTCGACTACGACCTCGACCCGCCCTATGCGTCCAAGGTGGTCTTCCATGCACGCACGGCCGACGGCCAGGCCACGCCGACCCGCGTGCTCAAGAGCATCCACACCGCCAATGCAGCCGGGCTGGCCCACGACCCCATCCAGCACAAGCTTTATCTGCTGACCAGCACGACCACCGACTCGGTCAATTTCGTCGCCCAGATCCGCGTCTTTGCCGACACCGCCGCGAATGCCGACGCCCCGCTCTACACGATCGAAGCTGCCGCGACCCAACTGGATTTCACCTCGGTCCAGTATCCGTCCGGAATAGGCATCGACCCGGGTCTGCAGCGACTCATGGTCGGCATCAGCGCGAACGGCAATCCGGCCGACAACCGGGTCGTCAGCTTCGCCCTTTCGGCCAGCGGAAATGCCGCTCCCGTGCAGGTCCTGAGCGGAACGAGCTTGAGCCCCGGCTCGATCGGCGCGCCGTTCGCCATGCCGACCGCGGTCATTTTCACGAGCGGATTCGACGACTGAGGGTCGGTCCAACCCCGAATCGCGGTTATCCGCGGGATCGGCCGCCTGGCGTGTTGACGAAGTGACACATGCATCGGCGACAATCGAAGGCTGTCGTTCGCCGTCCGGATCCGATGCTGCTTCCAAGACATCTCCTGATCGTACTGATACTCCTGCTCGGCGCATGCAGCATGGCGCCGCGCCGCGATGCCGCGCCGGCCAGGGCACCACTGATCCTCGTATCGATCGATGGGTTCCGCGCCGACTACCTGGATCGCGGGCAGACGCCGACCTTGCGCGCGCTGGCCGATTCGGGCGTGCGCGCGGAGTACATGCGGCCGTCGTTCCCTTCGCTGACGTTCCCGAACCACTATGCGCTGGTGACGGGATTGCGTCCCGACCGCAACGGCGTCGTCGCCAACACGATGGAAGACGATCGCATTCCCGGACAGAAATTCACCTCGTGGAACCGCGAGGCCGTGGAGAACGCTAGCTGGTGGAACGAGGGCATTCCGCTATGGACGACGGCCAAGCGCCACGGCCTGCACTCGGGCATCATGTTCTGGCCGGGCTCCGAAGCTCCCGTGCACGGCAGCCACCCGGACTTCTGGTCGACCTATGACAAGAAGATGGCTGGCGTCGCTCGAGTCGACACCCTGCTGCACTGGCTCGATCTGCCTGCCGGCGAGCGACCCGCCTTCATGACCCTGTATCTCGACACGATCGATATCGTCGGCCACTACTATGGCCCCGACTCGCCCGAACTCGATGCCGAACTGCGCATCGTCGACGCCACCGTGCGCCGGCTGCTCGACGGGCTGATCGAGCGCGGTTACGGGCACAAGGTCAACCTCGTCATCGTCTCCGACCACGGCATGGCGGCGACATCGCCCCAACGCGTCGTCTATCTCGACGAGATTCTTCCCGATCGCTATGCGAGGGTGGTCAGCTACGGGGTGCTGACCGGCATCGTGCCGAAGCGCGGGCACGGGCGTGATACCGAGGCCATCCTGCTGGCCTCGCACGAGCACATGCGCTGCTGGCGCAAATCGCGATTGCCCGCGCGCTTCCACTACGGCCACAACCGCCGCGTGCCGCCGCTGCTTTGCCTGGCCAATCACGGCTGGACGATTTCCGACCACGCCAGCGTCGCCGCCAAGGAACACTTCTCGCTCGGCGAGCATGGATACGACATCGACGATCCCGACATGCGCGCGTTGTTCATCGCGCACGGACCCGATCTGAAGAGCCAGGTCGTATTGCCACCGATCGACAATGTCGATGTCTATCCGCTGCTGGCCCGCCTGCTCGGCATCGCCGCCGAGCCCAATGATGGCAACCTGGCCCATGTCAGCGACGCGCTGATCGATGCGGCGCCGCGCGAGGCCGCCCCGGTCAGACCCGCAGCCGCGCGATGACCGCCCGGTAGCGCGCGGCGATCCGAGCCTCGTCGCGATGCTGGAAATCGCGCACGACCCATTCGCCGTTGACCATGACGTGCCGGACAAGGTTCGAATTGCCGGCGAAGATCCAGCTGTCGAGCAGCTGGGCCTGACCCCGCCCGGCCAGCAGTGGCGAGCGCTCGTCGAGCACGAGCAGGTCGGCCCGGTTGCCGACCGAAGGCAGGCTCGCATCGCCGCCGATGAAACTTCCGACCGGCATGTGCGCGGCACGGGCGCCGCCAGCCAGCGCGGCTGCGAACAGCGCCGCGCCGGTACTCGGCTGCGCCGCACTGGCGCTGATGTTGCGATGGCGGGTCAGCAGGCGCTGACCGTATTCGAGCCAGCGCAACTCCTCCACCGGCGACACCGAAATCTGGCTGTCGGAGCCGATGCCGATTTCGCCACCGGCATCGAGCCATTCCTTGAGCGGAAATAGCCCGTCGCCGAGATTGGCTTCGGTGGTCGGGCACAACCCCACCAGCGCGCCGCTGGCGGCAAGACGCTGCAGTTCACCGGCGTCGATATGGGTCGCGTGGACGAGGGTCCAGCGCGCATCGACCGGGGCGTGATCGAGCAACCATTCGATCGGTCGCGCGTTGCGCACGGCGAGGCAATCCTGGACCTCGCCGATCTGCTCGGCGATGTGCATGTGGATAGGGATCATCGTCGCCGGCATGCCGCTGCGCGAAGGCGGCAGCGCAGCGATCCCGTCGAGGACGGCGCGCATCGCGTCTTCGGGAACCGCGCGCAGCGAATGCAGGGCGACGCCGATGCGCAGGTGCGAACTCTCGAGCATGCGCAGGCGCTCGACCAGGCGCAGGAAACCGTCGACGTCGTGGCTGAAGCGGCGTTGCCGCTCGACCAGGGCGCGGCCGTCGAAGCCGCCGGTCATGTACAGGGTCGGCAAGAGGGTCAGACCGATCCCGGCTTCCTGGGCGGCATCGATCAGGGCCAGCGACATGGCCGCCGGATCGGCATACGGCCGGCCGTCCGGCTGGTGGTGCAGGTAGTGGAATTCGCAGACCTGGGTGTATCCGGCCTTGAGCATCTCGACATAGAGCTGGGTGGCGATCGCACGCAGGTCATCGGGTCCGAGCAGGCCGGCAAAGGCGTACATGACTTCGCGCCAGCTCCAGAAGCTGTCCTGCGGATCGCCGCGGGTCTCGGCGAGCCCGGCCATCGCCCGCTGGAAGGCATGCGAGTGCAGGTTCGGCATGCCGGGCACGACCCAGCGACCGAGGCTCTCGGCGGCCTCGGTATGCACATCGCGTCCGACCTCGAGCAGGGCGCCGGCTAGGTAGCGCCCGTCGTCGACATGGAAGCGGACGTCCTGCTTCCAGCCATCGGGCAACCACGCGTTCTCGGCATGGAAAAAAGTCTTGCTCATGAGCGGACTCCAGAAGGCAATGCCGGGATTATCGATGCTCGGCCGCTTCGACGATAGCTGCGGCAGCACCACGACAGCCGTTTGCCGTGATCGGCGCACGACCCGTCCCTCGTCTCTGCAATAATCGGCGCATGACGACCAACACGACTGCAACGCACTGGGACGGCCTGCTGACCGATTGCCGGCTGGCGACGATGTGCGAGGGTGTCGCCTTCGGCACGATCACCGACGCAGCGCTTGGCTGGAAGGACGGCCGCATCGTTTTCGCGGGCCGCATGGACGCTCTTCCTGCTGCGCCCGAAGAGCTCTGCGGCCAGGTCGAATCGATGGCCGGCGCCTGGATCACGCCGGGCCTCGTCGATTGTCACACGCACCTCGTCTTCGGCGGCAACCGTGCCCGCGAATTCGACCTGCGCCTGAATGGCGCGAGCTACGAGGAGATTTCCAGGTCCGGCGGCGGCATCGCGGCGACCGTCGCAGCCACGCGCGCGCTCGACGAGGATGCCCTGCTCGCCGCCTCGCTGCCGCGCGCCTCGGCCTTGCTCGCCGATGGCGCAACCACGATCGAGATCAAGTCGGGCTACGGTCTCGATCTCGACAGCGAGCTGAAGATGCTGCGCGTGGCCCGGCGCATCGGCAGCCGACTCGGCATCGGCGTGCGCACGACCTTTCTTGGCGCGCACGCGCTGCCGCCCGAATACCGCGATCGGCAAAGCGACTACGTCGATCATCTCTGCACGGAGATGTTGCCCGCGGTCGCACGCAGCGGCCTGGCCGATGCGGTCGATGCGTTCTGCGAGAAGATCGCCTTCAGCCCGGAAGAAACACGCCGCGTGTTCGCCACCGCGCGCGATCTCGGCCTTCCGGTCAAGCTGCATGCCGACCAGTTGTCGAACCTAGAAGGGGCCGCGCTCAGCGCCGGATTCGGCGGGCTCTCGGCCGACCATATCGAACACACCAGCCTCGAAGGCGTGCGCGCGATGGCCGCGGCCGGAACCGTCGCCGTGCTGCTGCCGGGTGCCTTCTATGCCTTGCGCGACACCCAGCTGCCACCGATCCCGGCGCTGCGCGAACACGGGGTTCCGATGGCCGTAGCGACCGACCTGAATCCGGGCACCTCGCCCCTGCTCTCGCTGCGCCTGGCCATGAACATAGCCTGCACGCTGTTCCGCCTGACTCCCGAGGAGGCCCTGCGCGGTGCCACCGTGCATGCCGCGCGCGCCCTCGGCCTCGCCGACCGCGGAACGCTGAGCCCGGGCCAGCGCGCCGATTTCGTCGTCTGGGACATCGAGGCTCCGGTCGACCTGTGCTACTGGATCGGCGGTTCGCTGGCACGCCGGGTCGTCGCCGGCGGCCTCCGGCGGGTCGGTTGAGGCAGATGCTGTTCCGGCGCATGGGCGGCACCCCTCCGGCTTCCAATCGTTCGATCGGCCTGGCCCTGCAGGGAGGCGGCGCGCACGGTGCGTTCACCTGGGGTGTCCTCGATCGTCTGCTCGAACAGCCCGACATCGGTTTCGAACGCATCAGCGGAACCAGCAGCGGCGCGATCAATGCGCTGGCCCTGGCTCAGGGCTGGATGGATGGCGGACGCGAGGGCGCGCGCGCCTGCCTCGACTCGGTGTGGACGCGGATTGCCGGGCATACCCATGCCGCCGCCTGGATTTTCGGCACTCAGAGCAAGGTCGGGCAGAAGACCGCGCAGAGCCTGCACCGCTATTTCACGCCGCGCCAGATCAACCCGCTCGGCTTCAACCCGGTACGCCAGATCGCCGAAGCCTCATTCGATTTCGATCGGCTGCGCGAACAGGCCCCATTCCCGCTGCACCTCGCTGCCACACGCGTGCGCGATGGCGCGCTGGTCATGTTCGGCCCCGACCGCCTTAGCATCGACGCGCTGCTGGCCTCGACCTGCCTGCCACAGATGTTCGCTCCGGTCACCATCGACGGCGAGGTCTACTGGGACGGCGGCTGGGCCGGCAATCCGGTGCTCGAGCCGCTGATCTACGAAGGCAAGGCGCGGACCATCCTCGGCATCCTCGTGCAGCCGCTGAACCGGCCCGAGATTCCGGCCACGCCGGCGAAGATCGCCGAGCGCATGAGCGAGCTGGGTTTTTCGAGCGCCTTCCTGCGCGAACTGCGCACGCTCGCGATCGCGCAGAACTCGCTCGATGGCGGCCTGCCGCGGACCTGGCTCGGCCAGCGGATCAGGGATACGCGCATCCACCTGATCGAGCCCGGCGAACCGCTCGACGCATTCCGCACGCGCTCGCATATCGAGACCTCGATGAGCTTCCTCGCCGCCTTGCGCGAGCATGGCCGCCGTCGCGCCGAAGCGTGGATCGCAAATCCCGACGCGCACATCGTGACCGGACAGCTTTCCCTGCTTCGAACGGCCTTGCCCTGAAACGACAAACCCCCGCAGCGCGGGGGTTCGTTCGGGCTCGTCGCCTGCCGGACCGGGAGCGGCCCGGCAGCGCCGTCAGGCGGATTTCTTGGCAGCAGCCTTCTTCGCCGGTGCGGCCTTCTTGGCAGCGGGCTTTGCCGCAGGCTTGGCGGCGGCCGCCTTCGGCTTGGCAGCGGCTTTCGGCTTGGCCGCGACGGCATTGCTGTCGGCGTGCGGACGCACGTTGCCATAACTGCGGATAGCGATTTTGCCCTTGCGGGTCTTGCGGTCACCACGGCCCATCGGAATTCCTCTAGGTAAATTCTGCAAACAAAGGGCGGGAAGGATAGCAGTGCGGCGGCAAAGCGCAAGTCGAATCAGCCGCCCCGCCCCGACGAGCCCGCCCCGCAGTCGGCCTGGTCGCAGTGCTCGGTGTCGATCTGCACGGTCGCATGGCTGATCCGGAAGTGCTGCCGCAGGCCGGCCTGGATGCTCGCGATCGCGGCGTCCGGCGCATATCCCTCGTCCAGTCGCGCATGCAGCGTCGCCATCCGTTGGCCACCACTCAATTGCCAGACATGCACATGGTGGATTTCGCGGACGCCGTCGATGTCCTCTTCGAGCCGGTTCTTGACGACCTCGCCCCTGACACCTTCGGGCACGCCTTCGAGAAGAATATGGGCGGAACGTCGCAGCAGCCGCCAGGCGCTGTTGAGGATCAGCAGCGAGACCAGGATCGATATGGCCGGATCGGCCCACAGCCAGTCGAACTGACCGACCAGGATTGCGGCGGCGACCGCACCGAGCGAGCCGAGCAGGTCGCCGATCACGTGCAGGCGTGCCGCGGCGCTGTTGAGGTCGTCGTGGTCATGGCCGCCGAGGACGCGCAGCACGAAGATATTGACCAGCAGTCCTGCCAGGGCCACGACCAGCATCATGCCCGACAGGATCGGCGCCGGCTGCATAAAGCGGCCGACCGCCTCGTAGACGATCCAGGCCACGAGCAGCATCTGGGTCAGCGCGTTGGTGTAGCCGACCAGGACTTCGAGCCTGGCGTAACCGAAGCTGCGCAAGGCGTCGGCTGGCCGCCTGGCGAAATAGGCGCCGAGCCAGGCGAACATCAGGGCGCCGGCATCGACCAGCATGTGGCCGGCATCGGCCAGCAAGGCGAGCGATCCGGATATCCAGCCACCCACCGCCTCGGCGACCAGGGTCACCGAGGTCAGCGCGAACGCGAACAGCAGGCGGCGCTCGCGGCCCGGGCCACCCTGTGCCTGGTGCCCGGCAGCGCTGGCGTGCGAATGCCCGCATGCGACCGACGGGCGGCCATGTTCGTGGTCGTGATGAGCGTGCAGTTGGGGTGCTCCGGCAAGTGAAAACGGCCCGCCCATGCTAGGCAAGGCGGTCACGGTTACACAATCACAGGCCGTTCAGTGGCGGCAGGCAGGCCCATGCACGTGGTTCAGGCGCATGTTGATGACGTGCGAGAGGGCAACCAGGCTGCCGCCAAGACTGACCATCACCGCATGCCAGCCGTCGACGTGCGAGGAACCGACCAGCAAGCCGGCGATGAGAAGGCCGATGCCGGGAACCAGGAACAGGAAGGCACGGAAACTGCCATGCTTGCGCAGGCCGAAGGCGAGGCTGATCGTTGCCAGCATGATGGCGAACGTGACGAATGCGCGTTCGATTCCGTGATCGGCCAAAAAAGCCAGTCCCAGCGCAGGCAGCACGCCGAAGACCACCGGCAGCAATGCGCAGTGCACGGCACAGAGCAGCGATGCGAACGCGCCGAAGCGGTCGACGGCCCGTCCCAGTCCGGTTTCAGGCAATCGTGGCGGGCGACCTTCATCCATGGCGATCTTGCTGGCAGAATTCATGATGACTCGAGCGATCCGATATGGAATGGGCCAGGGCGCAGGCTCGCCGCCGAAATAGCGCGACGAAGCACCTGCCAGGCCGGCAGGCTGTTACTATATAACATACCGAATCGAATCTCAATCAGCGATCCGAACTGGCAGGATCAGGCCCGGCCAGACCGATCGTTGCGATCGACGCTCAGCGCGTGCAATCGGCACAAAGACCATGCACCTCGAGGGTCTGACCCGCTGGAGTGAATCCGCGGTCGCGCGCCTGTCGGGTCAGCAGGTCGGCAACCCTTTCGTCGCAGATTTCGATCGCGCTGGCGCAGCGGTCGCAGATCAGGAACGGAACCTGGTGCGACTCACCGGGGTGATGGCAGCCGACGAATGCATTGATCGACTCGAGCTTGTGGATGAAGCCGTGCTCGAGCAGAAAATCGAGCGCCCGGTACACCGTCGGCGGCGCCGCGGCACCGGGGCCATCCTTGAGATCGTCGAGCAGGTCGTAGGCCTTCACCGGAACCGTCGACTCGGCCAGCAGTTCGAGCACGCGCAGGCGGATCGGGGTCAGGCGCAGGCCACGCTCCCCGCAGACACGCGAGACGTCGCGCACGAACGCCTTGGCGTCGTGACGATGCTGGTGCGCAGCGGGCGCTCGGGATGCGGTCGGTACCATGGTCGAAGACGGATCTGGGGGCGCTCGCTGCAGTTTACCACTGCCCAGGGCCGGCCTCGGCGGCTACCAGCTGCCGCCGCTGTCGGCGCCCTTGAGCCGGGAGCGGGCCGTGCGCTCGGCCGACTGTTTGAGGTTCACGCCACAATGGCGGCAAGCCTTGGCACTGGCCGGATTGCCTTTGCCGCACTCCGGGCAGGTTGGCAGCCTGGACGGCGAAAGGGCCACGATGATCCAGCCGATCGGACCGAGCACCGCGGCCCAGACGATGCCGGCCAGGGTGCGCCCCTTGATCCAGCCGATCAGGGCGCCGCCGAGAATGCAGACGACCGTGACGCCGAGCATCCAGCCCCAGAGCACGGGGTCGAGCAGCATCGCGAGGCAGGCCTCGTTCATGCGCATGACCGCATCGAGATCGGCCGTATCGAGTTGGGCCAGACCGCCGAGCGTGCACTGCATCGCCGCCATCGGGTCAGCCGCCGGCTTTGGCGATGGCCCGGTCGATGCGGCGCAGGGCCTCGTCGCGGCCGGCCAGGTACACCGTATGGTCTATCGACGGCGATACCTGGGTGCCGGTGATGGCGACGCGCAAGGGCTGGGCCACCTTGCCCATGCCTTCGCCGATGTCGGCAGCAGCACTGGCGATGGCGTCGTGCACCTGTTCGACCGACCAGTCGCCGAGTTCGCCGAGGCGACCATGCACGGCGCGCAACGCCGGCAAGGCGGTCGCCGACTTCAGGTGCTTGTCGACCGCGGCCGCATCCCAGGATTCGAGCGGGGTGTACCAGACGCGCGCCTTTTCGGCCATTTCCTTGAGCGTCTGCGCGCGCTCGCGCAGGGCCACGATCACGTCGAGCGGCTCGGGGCCGCTGTCGGGATCGATGCCCGCGGCACGCAGTTGCCAGACGAAATGCGGAACCAGCTCGATCGGATCGTCGTTCTTGATGTAGTGCTGGTTGATCCAGGACAGCTTCTCGAGATCGAAGCGCGAGGCCGCCCGGTTGGCCTTGCCGATGTCGAACAGGGCGATCATCTCCTCGCGCGAGAAGATTTCCTGGTCGCCGTGCGACCAGCCGAGGCGCACCAGATAGTTCAGCAGCGCATGCGGCAGGAAGCCGTCGTCGCGGTACTGCATGACGCCGACCGCACCATGCCGCTTGCTGAGCTTCTGGCCGTCCGGCCCGAGGATCATCGGCAGGTGGGCGAACTCCGGCACGGCCGCGCCGAGCGCGTTGTAGACGTTGATCTGGCGCGGCGTGTTGTTGACGTGATCGTCGCCGCGGATCACCTCGCTGATACGCATGTCGATGTCGTCGACGACGACCGCGAAGTTGTAGGTCGGGAAGCCGTCCGAGCGGAACAGCACGAGGTCGTCGAGCTCCTCGTTGCTCCATTCGATGCGGCCCTTGACCTTGTCCTCGAAAGCGACTGTTCCGGACTGCGGGTTCTTGAACCGGATCACCCGGTTCGGATCGTCCCGATACGGTTCGTTGCGATCGCGGTAATAGCCGTTGTAGCGCGGCTTGAGCCCCTTATCCATGGCCTCGGCGCGCATCGCCTCGATTTCTTCCTTCGACTCGTAGGCGTAGTAGGCCTTGCCGGCCTTGAGCAGGTCTTCGGCGACCTGCCGGTAGCGATCCATGCGCAGGGTCTGGTAGAACGGGCCTTCGTCGTGTTCGAGGCCGAGCCAGTTCATGCCGTCGAGGATGGCCTGCACGGCCTCCTGGGTCGAGCGCTCGCGATCGGTGTCCTCGATGCGCAGGATGAACTCGCCACCGCGATGGCGCGCCTCGAGCCAGCAGTAGAGGGCCGTGCGGGCCCCGCCGATATGCAGGAAACCGGTGGGGCTGGGTGCGAAGCGGGTGCGTACGGTCATGGACAGGAGATAGGCGGATTGCGAAGCCGCAAAGCGTAGCAGATCGCGCCAGCGCTGCCTTCGCCTGGGTGTCCGGACCGGTTCAGGCGCCTGCATGCTCAGTGCCTCGAACAAATGAAACGCGCAAGACGGCAAAATCCCTCCATGCAATCCGGGATACCCACTTCATGTCGTACCGATTGAACGCACTCGCAACACTGCTCTGCCTGCTGCTGGTCGGTGGCTGTGCCAGCCATTCGGTGGCACCGGCTCCGGCCGCCGAGGGCACCCGTGCCACGCTGGCCATCCTCGAATCGACCGACATCCATTCGACCGTCCTGAGCTACGACTACTACAAGCTGGCCGAAGACGATTCGCTCGGCCTCGAGCGCATGGCGACCCTGGTGCACGAGGCGCGCAAGGAGTTCGACAACAGCCTGCTGTTCGATGCCGGCGACACCATCCAGGGTACGGCGCTGGCCGACTGGCAGGCACGCGGACAACCGCTGGACTGCGACCGCGAGCTGGCGATCTACAAGGCCATGGACCGCATCGGCTACGACGGCGCGACGATCGGCAACCACGAATTCAACTACGGCCTGCCGTTCCTGCTGCAGGTCACCGGACAACCGCTCGCGAGCAGCGGCAGCAAGGTCCATCGATGCCGGGGCCCGGCCTTTCCGCTGGTGCTGGCGAACGTGATCGACGTGGCGACGGACAAACCGCTGTATCCGCCGACCGCCTTGCTCGATCGTTCGATACGCGCGCACGCGGCAGACGGCACGGTCGTGCAGGTACCGATCCGCATCGGCATCATCGGCTTCACGCCGCCACCGATCATGCTCTGGGACCGCCTCCAGCTCGAAGGCAAGGTGCGCACCCTCGGCATCGTCGAGGCGGCACGGAAATACGCGCCGGCGCTGCGAGCCGAAGGCGCCGATATCATCGTCGCCCTGTCGCATGGCGGCATCGACACACGCGCCTACACCGACTCGATGGAGAACGCGAACTGGTATCTGGCCCAGGAGCCCGACATCGATGTGCTGCTGCTCGGTCATTCGCACCAGGCCTTTCCCGATCCCGGTAACGCCCAGTCGCGCTTCAACGACATGCCGGAGGTCGACAACCGGCTCGGCTTCATCCACGGCAAGCCGGCGGTGATGGCCAACATGTGGGGCAAGAGCCTCGGCGTGATCGAACTGGCCCTCGAGCGGCGCGACGGGCGCTGGCAGATCGATCGACAGGGAACCCATTCCGAGGTGCGCAACATCCGCACTGCGGACGGCACGACGGTTGCGGCCGACCCGGCCATCGGCGAAGCGGTGCACAGCGAGCACGAGGCCACGGTCGAATACGTCTCCTCGCCGATCGGCGAGAGCGACTTTCCGATGACGACCTACTTCGCCGCGATCGGCGATGTTTCCGCACTGCAGCCGATCAACATGGCGCAGCTGGACTACGTACGCCGCTACATCGCCGAAAACCTGCCCGACCTCAAGGACCTGCCCGTGCTCTCGGCTGCGGCCCCGTTCAAGCTCGGCTTCGGCGGCTCGACCGACTTCACCGCCATCGACGCCGGGCCGCTGGCGATCCGCAGTGCCGCCGACCTCTACCTATATCCGAACACGCTGACGGCGGTGAAGCTCGACGGCGCCGAACTGAAGGCCTGGCTCGAGAAATCGGCGACCTATTTCAACCGCATCGACCCCGCCCTTGCCTCGCCCCAGGAACTGGTCAACCGCAAGGTACCTAGCTTCAACTTCGACGTGATCCAGGGCGGCATCCGCTACGTCATCGACATCAGCAAGCCGGTCGGCGAACGGATCGTGGCCCTCGAATACCATGGCCAGCCGGTGCGGCCCGAGCAGGCCTTCATCCTGGCCACCAACAATTATCGCGGCAGCGGCGGCGGAGGCTTCCCCGGAACCGGCCCCGAGCACATCGTCTTCAACGCCCCGGACATGAACCGCAGCATCCTCATCGACTGGGTCAGGCAGCGCGGGCACCTGGGCTTCAGCGAGGACGGCAATGATCGCCCCTGGCGTTTCGCGCCGCTGTCGATGGCGGGCCCGCTGGTCTTCCATTCGGCCAGCGGCAAGCTCGATCTGGCGCGCCGCGCCGCGCTGCACGGCGTCGAGGTGGTCGCCGACGACGGCAATGGCATGTCGACCTATGCCATCGACCTTTCCCCGCACGAGTGAATTGCGCACGCAGTGGCGCCCGTCACAAAGGAAGCTTGAACACCCTGCCCCGGAATCAGCGAGAATGAGCGGATGAATGCCGGCCCCGCCCGCCCCGCCCGCCCGATTCGCGCCGGACGCACCGTGCTCGCGGCCAGCCTGGTGATCGCCATGGCCCATGCGCGAGCGGTCGAGCAGGCCGCTCCGGATTACCCGGCGATTCCGCTGCAATGGCCGCTGCCCTACGAGCGTGGCGAGCAGCTCACGCCGCTCAGCGCGGCCATCGAAGCGATGCGCTTGCCGCCGTCGCCGGTCGTGACAGGCCGAGCGCCCGCCACCCTGCAAGTCAGCAGCTGCGAGGACGACGACTCGGCCGGAAGCCTGCGCACGCGCATTGGCGAGGCCCTGAGCGGCGACATCATCGACCTCACGGCGCTGACCTGCAGCCGCATCAGCCTGAGCCAGGGCGCGCTCAAGATCGAGCTCGACAGCCTGACCCTGCGCGGCCCCGGCGCGGACGCACTGGTCCTCGACGGCCTCGACCAGGACCGCATCCTGTTCCACCCGGGGTCCGGAACCCTCACGATCGAGGACCTCAGCATCGCCAACGGCCGCTTCGAGGCGGTCAGCAACGACATCGGCTTTGGCGGCTGTGTGGCCACCGGGGCCTCACTGACCCTGCGCAATGCGGTCATCCGCGACTGCACGGCGGTCGGAGTCGGCGCCTATGGCGGCGGCGTGCTGTCGGGCTTCCTGACCATGGTCAACAGCACGATCTCGGGAAACACGGCGTTCGGCGACCACCCGACCAACGGCACCGCGGCCTATGGCGGCGGCGCATTCTCCTACGGCGTCGACATCCTCGACAGCACGATTTCGGGAAACTCGGCGATCGGTACGGACAACGCACCGCTCTCGCACTGGGAGATCGCCGGCGGTCTGTTCATTGCCCGCAACGGCGGCACGATCGAACGTTCGACCTTCAGCGACAACTTCGCCATCCGCTTCGCCGGCGCCCTGACCCAGGAAGGCGATCTGGTCATGCGCAATTCGACTGTTTCGGGAAACGTGACCGAACAGGACGACGGCGGCGGAATCCGTGTCCGCCAGGGCACCTCGGTGCTGATCGAAAACTCGACCATCGCCGGCAACCACGCCGGCTCCAGCGGCGGCGGCATTTCCTTCATCAACAATGCCCTGCCCTCGACCCTGCAGAGCACGATCGTCGCCGGAAACACCGCAGCATCAGGCGGCACCGACGCCAACAGCCTGATGCCGCTGTCGGTGTCGGGCTCACACAACCTGGTCGTCGGCAGCGGCGACAATCTCTCGCTGCCCGCGGACACCCTGCACGCCGATCCGGACCTGTTGCCCCTGGCCAACTATGGCGGCCCGACCCGAACCCACGCCCTCGGCACGGGCAGCATCGCGATCGACCGCGGCGCCAATCCGGAGGGTCTGTCGACCGACCAGCGCGGCGCCGGCTTCGCCCGCGAGTTCGATGGCGTCGCCGACATCGGCGCGTTCGAGACGCAGGGGCAGATCAGGGCACCGATCGCGGTGCCGGGGCTGGGGCGCTGGACTGCGGCCTCGCTCGCCGGCCTGCTCGCCTTGCTGGCGTTCTGGCGACAGCGGCTTGGCGGCGCGCCACGGCGGCGCGCGCCCTGAGCGCGTTCGCCCGCGTTATTTCACGGTAATCGTGATCTTCTTCGAGACGATCGGCGGATCGAACTGCATGTGCAGTGCGTCGGCAAGATCGAGCTGCAAGGTGTGCTTGCCCGGCGTGAGCTTGATCGTGGTTTCGGTCTGACCGCCACCGAAATGGACGTGATGGGCGTCGGCCGGAATCGGCTGGTCGAGCGGCGGCAAGCCATCGACGTCGATCAGCAGGTGATGATGGCCCGTGTGGTCCTTCGGCATGCCGGCCGGGGAAACGCCCATGCCACGCAGGCCGAAGCGCACGTGCACATCCTGGCCGACCGTTTCGCCATCCTTCGGTGAAATGAAATAGAGCTCGACGCCGGCGGGCGCCTCGGTTCGCGGCAGGGCCGCAGGCGCGGATTCGTCGGCAAGCGCAGCAGCCGGCACGGCGCTGGCCGCGGCAATGAGCAAGGCGACCATCAGGCTATTCAGTTCGCGCATCACTTGGATCTCCTGATCAGGACTGAACGGCCATCATAGCGCCGATGTCCTGACGCGGCGGCCAACACGGAAAAGTGAAGGCCGCACAAGGCGCCGCGGCCGGACCGGACAGGAATCCGGATCGCTCCGGCGTGACGAAATGTCGCCGGCTGCAGAATAAGTGTTGACGCTGGCCCCCACACTCCTTATTCTCTCGCGCCTCCCGGGGCCATAGCTCAGCTGGGAGAGCGCTACAATGGCATTGTAGAGGTCGGCGGTTCGATCCCGCCTGGCTCCACCAGGTTTCTCTATGCGTCCCCATCGTCTAGAGGCCCAGGACACCGCCCTTTCACGGCAGTAACAGGGGTTCGAATCCCCTTGGGGACGCCAGTGACGATTCGGCTCGCGAAATCGGGCCTGATCGGTGAGAATAGCGGATTGCGCAGGACGCGCATCTCGAAAAATGTGGAGCGGTAGTTCAGCTGGTTAGAATGCTGGCCTGTCACGCCGGAGGTCGCGGGTTCGAGTCCCGTCCGCTCCGCCACTTTTCACAGAAAAACCCGCGCAAGCGGGTTTTTTTGTGCCTGCCGTTCGGTGGGAGAAAGTTTCAGGCGATCGCTTCGAGCGGCTTCGGTGCAACGCCCGGGGCGGGCATCAGCGTGCCGATCGAATGGCCCTGCGCGGCCAGATATTCCAGCCAGCGGTTCAGGAACGAGCTCTTGCGCACGCGCCGTTCGAAGATCGTTCGCGCCGGAGGCAAGGGACCCAGCGCCTGCTCGAGGCGCAAGTCGGCGTGGTAGTGAAGCACCTCGGCCATGCGTGCATCGCGATACATGCGGATCCGCGCCGACGGCACCAGGCCGCCGGTCTCGGCATCGCGCAGGCAATAGGTCAGCTCGAGATCGATCGTGTACGGATGGTGCTCGATGATCTCGAGGCGCACATCGAGGTGGTCGTCCACCGAGGACAGATAGAACCCGGCGTTCAGGCGTTGCGGTGCGAACAGGTGCGCCAGGCGATGGAAGTTTTCGCCGTGCATGCCCATCAGCCAGGAAAACCGGCTGGGCAGTACCGCCTTGCGTTGGGCGACCAGGGTGGACATGGCCCGATCATAGCATCGGCAGTTTTTCCGACCAGACTGTTGCTGCGGCCCTGCCGGGGGTACCATGACAGCCCCGCCGAACGATGTCCGAGAGCGCGCTTGCCGCGCTCAGAACATGTGTTTTTCGATACCGAGCTGGGCCAGGATCTTGCTCGCGATTTCCTCGATCGAAGTGTTCGTGGTGCTCTGCATCGGAATGCCGTCGCGGCGGTAGAGCTTCTCGGCCAGTTCCAGTTCGCGCCGGCATTGGGCAAGCGTCGCGTACTGACTACCGGGCCGGCGCGCCTCGCGGACCTGGGCCAGGCGCTGGGCGTCGATGCTCAAGGCATACAGGCGCGACTTGTACGGTCTAAGGCGAACCGGCAACTCGAGCTTCTCGAGATCTTCCTCGGTCAGCGGATAGTTGGCCGCCTTCACCCCGTAGTGCAGGGCCATGTAGAGGCAGGTCGGCGTCTTGCCGACGCGCGAAACGCCGACCAGGATGACCTCGGCATCGTCGTAGCGCACGTCGATGCCGTCATCGTGGGAAAGCGCGTAGTTGGTCGCGTTGATGCGCGCCTCGTACTCGGCGAAGTTGGTCAGCCCATGCGCCTTGCCGACGCGCGAGGAGCGCTGCATGCCGAGCTCGTCCTGCAAGGGCCCGATGAACGGCGCGAATACATCGAGCATGAGACCGCCCCCGGCCGCCACCGTGTCGCTGAGCCGCTGGTCCATGATCGTGTTGACGACGATCGGGCGCATGCCGGTCCGTTCATGGCAGGCCTTGATCCGGTTCGCGGCAGTTTCGGCCTTCTCGTCCGAATCGACGAAGGGCACCCGGAAGGTCTCGAAATCGATGCCCTCGAACTGGGTCAGCACGCTGTGTCCGATCGTTTCCGCGGTAATGCCGGTGCCATCGGAGATGTAGAAAACGGTGCGGCGCATGCGGATTCCAGCGTTCGGCGGTCCCACAGTCTAGGGAGGGTCTGATCAAGTAGCAAAGTCGTCACGACGCCTGCCTGTGTGCAGATCG
>JAHCAR010000017.1 GCA_019634795.1 Dokdonella sp. | reverse complement strand
ACTACATCCACGGCTTCTACAATCCCACGCGAAGACACTCGGCACTCGGTAACCGCTCGCCGGACAACTATGCCCGGGACCAGATGGCCGCATAGCACATCAACACGTCTTCTTGGCGTCCGTTCTAACGGGGCAAGTTCAACTCGCCTGCACGCTGTGCTGCAATCCCAAGCGCTCCCGTCCCACCGACCTCATGCCCAGGAATCCTGCGCGAGACCTTTCTACCAGGGCAGCGCGTCGCCCGTGGCATGTTGGCACATCCCCGTCTGCGCTAGCGTCAGCGAGTCGAGGCGCTCAATCAGCTGTGCGGCGGCTTCATCCGAACTGATATCGCCGCGAGACATGCGGAGGCGGCATAGCTCTCCATCAACCATCGCAATCAAGAGTCGCGTACCACGTGCCTCGGGCGCGAACAACGAGTGAACCGTCCCCATCAAATAGGACAATCCGGTTTTACTCGAGCGCCACATGGCACTCCCCCGTCAATGGCGCTCATTCGCGCTGCCGGGAAACCAAGGCCGCTTATCACATCTGTCAACTTGAAACAAGCTGTAAGAAGTGACAGCTATCACATTCTTGCAAGCTGAATTAGGTTTAACCCCTAGGTTTGCGCACCACGAGCTCCTTCGATCGTTTCCGATCGCTGGCCGGCGGCGCAACCAGGGGGCTCTCCGTGATCATTTCGATCGTCAATCGAACTGAGACACTCAAGGACGAGGAAGTCCACGCCGCGATTCGCGCGATCAACAAGCAGATCGCCTACGACTTCGAACCCTATTGGAGCTTTGGCGCGAAGCTGAGGCTCGAGGGCTCTGCAAGCAAGACTCCGGACAAGCAAAAGGTCCTTGAGCTCCGCGGTGACGCGATCATCTATCTGTGGGATGGCGCGGACGTCGATAACGCGCTCGGATACCACGACGCGAACAATCGAGGCATTCCCTACGGCTTCGTGTTCACCAAGTTATGCGAGGAACTCGAAGAAAACTGGACAGTGACGTTGTCGCATGAGGCACTGGAGCTTCTGGGCGACGCGCAGGGCAATCTGCTCGTTCAAGGCCCCCACCCCGATGATCCGAACAGGCAGATCTTTCACTGGTTCGAGATGTGCGATGCCGTCCAGGCACAAACCTACATGCTGGACGGCGTGGAAGTCGCCAACTTCGTTCTGCCGCTCTACTTCACGACCGAAGAGCAGACTGGCGGTCGCAATGATTTCCTGGGCCGTCTGAAGGGCAAGCAGGCCCTCAAGTCGTTCGGAGTCACGCCGGGCGGCTACATCGGGTTCTTCGACCCCACGACCCAGCAACACGATACCTATGCCGCGGCCAACGACAGGAAGGCACGGCGGCGCATCGAGATCAAGCAGAAGCACCAGGCCGGGCGTGGCTATCTGCGCATGCATGGTGATGCCACCTTGCCCAAGGAGCAGGAGCATCAGCTTGCCTTGGTCACCGAGAGCGTGCCTAACCTCGCGAACGATCCAATTCGCCACGTTGTCGTGCTCATGCTGGAAAGCCGATCGTTCGATCAGATGCTCGGCGATACGACACGCATCTATCCCAATGTCGAAGGGATCCCACAGCAAGGCCCCGTCTACCAGAACATGTCGTCCAAGTCCGGCAAGGTCTATCCACAGAAACCCAATGCCGCGGCCGTGGTGAAAAAGGATCCGGCTCACGATGTGGTCGATGTCCTGAAGCAGCTGGGCGATGCAGCGACCTCGCCGATGGGTGGCTTCGTCGACTCCTACCTCGACGTTGACGGCGTCAGCGAAAGTACGCCCGGGCAAGTCGAACAGGTGATGGCCTACTTTCCATTGGGCAAGCAGCCAAAAGACGACTCCCTGCCGGCGCTGCACGCACTCGCGCGCAACTTCCTGGTCTGCGACCACTGGTTCTCATCGGTGCCCGGGCCTACGTGGACCAACCGCTTCTTCGCACACAGCGGCACCAGCCTCGGTCACGTGCTGATGCCCTCCCGAAAGCACCCCGGGAACATGCGGGTCTACAACCAGGACACGATCTACGACCGACTCGGAGACTTCAAGACCAACTGGCGCATCTATTTCGATGGCATCCCTCAAAGCATCGTCATGACGCACATGCTGCCGTCGTTCGTCCTCGGCCCGCACTACTCGTCATTCCGGAACTTCGCCAAGGATGCGAAGAAGCCCGAGAAGGAATTTCCCGACTACGTCTTCATCGAGCCGGCCTATTTCGGCCGCGACGAGAATGACCAGCACCCGCCATCGGATGTCGCGGCGGGCGACCGACTCATCGCGGAGGTCTACAACGCCCTCCGCAGCAACGACGCGCTTTGGAAATCCACACTCCTGATCGTTACCTACGACGAGCACGGCGGCTTCTTCGATCATGTCTTTCCGCCGGCAACAATCGCGCCCGACGGAAACACCAAGGAATTCGACTTCGCACGCCTCGGCGTCCGAGTACCGGCCATCCTGGTCTCCCCGTGGGTCGAGCGTGGCGTATGCAAGACGCCCTTCGACCACACCAGCATCCTGCGCTACGCCTGCGAAAAATGGAGATTAGCGCCACTTGGAAAGCGCATGGACCCGTCAGCGGGTGTATTCCAGGCGAACAGCTTCGCATCTGAGATCAAGCTGCCAACCGCCCGCGAAGACACGCCCGCGTCGATTTCAGGCCCGCCAAAGCCCAAAGCAAAAGCCGTAGCCACTCAGCTACCCGTCGAAGGATCGCGCGAAGCCCTGCTCTGGTTCATGGCCAACCTGCAGAAAGGCACACCAGACGCAGCCACGAAAAAGGCGAAACACCAAGCAGCACAGGCTATGTCATCACGCAAGGGCCAGGCACTGCGCCGGTTGTCTGATGCCGAGCTGCGACGTGCTGCAGAACAGCGCTTTAAAAAGCTCCTGAAAGACAGGGAAGTGGAGTCTGAGCTTGAAAAGGAAAATCGGTCGGCCATACGCGGGAAAATGCGCAAATCAAGGAACGACTCTGTTCGAAAAGAAGTAGAACCCTAGAGCGACGGGCAGAAAGAAAGAGCGGGCATGTCTGGATCTGAGCATAGATTCAAGATGCACGACCACTCGTCGATCTTCCACTTCCGGAATTGCATGCAGGACTGCACCCAAGACACCGAACGTCGGCTCTCAGATTTCATAATCGTTAGCAATAGCGGCGGGACCAGTGTATCGCCCCACTCGCAGGAATACGGAGAAGTGCCATGCAAAGAATCATTGCCTTAGTGCCAGCCGTGCTAACTATTACCCTGTGCGCTTGTTCAACTGTGCTCACGATGCCCACACCGTCCGAGAACTCGATCAAGACGTTTCAGGACGGAGGACGCAAACTTTCTGACGCGGTGCCTATCGCCGAGTCGCTGATGTCAAGCTATCTGGAAAATGCCGACAAGCTACAGCGTGAGGAGCGCAGCGTTGGCTTGGGGCTGATCGGCCTAGGGCTAATCGGCGGCGATCTAGCGGTGCGGAGCGTCGCGCCAAACCACGTGCTCGGCCTCGGCTTGGCGGGTGCGGGCCTCTACGCCGGGGAGAACTGGAGCAACCCGCGACCGATGCGCCTCATCTATATCGAGGGGGCCGCCGCGCTGCAGTGCGCGCTCGACGTCACCAGTCCGATGCAGGCGGCCTATACTCGGCGCACCGATCTGAATACTTTAGTGGCTAGCCTCGATTCTCTATCGGGGAAAATTGACACTGAACTCAAGAAAAACGTTGGAAGCTCATCACCGGTCGTCATTCAGGCGCGCGATGCATCGGCGCGCGCAAAGACACTAATTCCTGCCGCACGCGCCGCCCTTACGCTGCTAGACCGCGCCGGCGGTGAGCTATACGGCGTCGTGCGGCGGGTACAAATTGAAGTGCAGCGAGCACAGGCTGGGGCCGCTCCGGACTTCAAGACGCTGGCGGCATCGCTTGCGGCACAGAAAATCTTCGCGCCCACGCCCTTGCTTGACAGCCTCAAGGTGAAGGCCACGTCGGCAGGCAACGAAGAGTTGCTGAAAGAGCTCGCCGCCGACCTGAATCTCGATATCCAGGACACACAGAACATCATCGACCTCGTCAATTCACGCCCCTCTCTCACCGAACTCCAAGCATGCAAGATCGATGTGGCGGCATCAGGCATTGGCATGAAGGTCGAGCCAGCCAGCGTGGTCGTGACGGCCGGTAGTTCGAAGACCGTACTCGTCAGCGGCGGCGTGCCTTCGTACAGCGCGGGCTGGTTCGGCGCGGCGCCCCCAGCCGACCAGGTCGAACTGCGAATTGAGCCCAATGGCGTGATGCTGATTACCGCCAAAGCGACCTCGGTCGCGGGCGAATTCGCCGTGCTAGTCACTGACTCGGCCAAAGGACGTGAGCGGCTCCAAGTAACTCTGCAATCGGCGGAGAAACCCAAGGTGGCCACGAGCGAGGCCGTAAAAGCGGGGACTTGCACTCCGGATGCGAAGTTGAAGGTCCTGCAGCAGGCAGTCAAGAAGGCGCTGGAAGACAAAGACATCAAGACGATCAAGGTCGGCGGGGTGGACAAGACGCTGACCGATGACGGCTGCCCCGGCCCAATCACCGATGCCGCATTGCACGAGTTCCTCAAGCAGCAAGGCGCTCCAGAGGATGCCATCCCGAAGGATCGGGCAGAACTCACGAAGTCAGTTGCCGATGCACTTGGGCTGGCGGGTTGAGCTGCCATGGCCAATCTGCACTCAACTTCCTCAACTCAAGCTTCCGTGCTGGCTCTTCGCACGCTGGCCATCTTGGCAGCACTAGTCGTGCCCGTATTGTGCCTGCAAGCCAGCCGCGGCAACGCCTCATTCGACTGGCCTCGGCTCGCAGCCTGGGCAAGTTGTCTCATCGGCTGCGTTGCGTTAGTTGCGGTTGCAGGCAAAGAGGTTCGCGGTCGGACGTGGGGCGCACTCGTCGACGAGCGCAATCGCTACTCCCTTTCAAGGCTGCAGATGTGCGCGTGGGCTGTCCTGGTTGTTGCCACGCTATACGTCGTCTTCATCGCAAATCTAATTCGAGCAGCACAAAACCCGATGGACATCAAGGTGGACGTCAATCTCTTCGCTTTGATGGGCATAAGCATCACAAGCTTGGTTGCCTCGCCGACCGTCCTAAACAGGAAAGCTGACCAGGCCGCATCGGCAAACGAACTTGAGAAGACCAGAGACTCGCTTGTTCCAAGCCAGAATTTGCGGGTTGAGCCGACGACCAATGGGCGCATCCTTGTGAAGGGCGATGTGAGGGACGCTCGCATCGCCGACCTGATCCGTGGCGAAGATGTCGGAAATGCCGCGGTGATTGATATCTCTCGCTCACAGATGCTTATGATTACTGCGCTTTGCATCATTACCTACGCAGCGAATCTTGGAGACGCGCTCGGCCGAGCTGGTGAGCACTTAGCAGCGCTACCCGACATTGGTCAGACGCTGTTGCTGTTGACCCTAGTGAGCCATGGGGGATACATCGCCGGCAAGCTCGTGTCTCCGACCAACACAACAGACGTCACCACGGAGGAGCTCCGATCACGCGCACATGCAGTGAGCCAGCAGGCCGTAGTGCTGGTGGGCGAAGTCAAGGATTCGATTGCGCGTCTGCCATTGACCGATGCGCGGAGACAATCCCTTGAGCGCATGCTCATGCTCGGGCAATCACTTGCATCCGATGCGGCAGCGCTTGCCTGTCAGCCGCCTTCGGGCAACAACTTCGGCCCTGTGTCGGCAATGGAAGGGCGGGTGGAGGCAGCTCGGGCTTCTCTAAAGTCAATTGCGTCGCCATCGGCCTACGTCGGGAGCGCACCTTCGGCCGAAACCGTTGGCAAGGTACAAGGCATGCTCGCCAGCGAGGGCAAGTCTGTGCGCGTGACCGGAATACCGGACGTAGAAACCGAGCGCGCGATAGACGTTTGGCTCGCCGCGAAAGGCGTGGCGCGAAGCAACCTGCACCCCGACCGAATGCGTTTCTATGAAGAACTTGCGCAACTCATGCTGAGGTAGTCCCAACATGGCTCAGACGCTAAATATCCAGCGAGGATATTTTCCCGCGGCTTTCAATTTTCTCGATACGCAGCTGCCTAAACTCCACGAGACGGAGCCCAGCATCTGGGCCGCTTTCAAGCGGTATTCGAACTTGGACGAATACGAAGCGCGTGACGCTGTCGAACCTTCCGGTGCCCCGCCATTGATATTCGGCTCCACGCTCGGCGACGCGGTGTGGGGCCAGTTCGACCCAGAAGTTCCCGCGCGCGTGGAATTGAGCACTAACGTGCTGCAGCGGTTTGAAACGGCCGCCGGCAATCCGGAGGCCAGGCGCTTTCTCCTGGCTAAAGCGTTGCACGAGATGTGTCATTGGGGTTGCTTTCGCAAGCAGGTCGCCGACAACGACGAAGCGGGCGAAAAATTCGAAGACGAAGCTTTCGGCGAAGAGTTGAATGCATGGTGGCTAACTGTCCCAGCATCTGAAGGGGCATCGCCCCCCAGCATATTCTCAAACCCCAAGATGCGCGCCGACGAGTGCATTCTGCTGTTGCCTAATGGCAAAATGAAGGGGCGTCTCGAGGGAGCTCCGCTCGACGTTTTTAGTGGCGCGGACGTCGCTGAGTCACTGCCTCGGGGATACAGGAACAACAACCCCGGAAACATCCGCGTGTCGGGTGCCGGCTGGAGAGGTTTGTCCGACCCCGCTGAGATGACGGATTTCCAAGCTCGCGAACAGAGCTTCTGCGTGTTCAAGGAACCAGAATGGGGTCTTCGGGCCATGGCTGTGATCCTGCGCAACTATAAGCGCATATACGGATTGACAACGCCGCGCGACATCATCGGGCGATGGGCGCCCGCAGGCGATAACAACGATGTCGGAAGCTATAGCCAAGCGATCGCGACCGCTCTAAAAGTCGAGCCCAATGCAAAAGTTGATGTGGGTGATGACGCAACGCTGATTGCCATGCTGCGCGCTATGGCTCGCCACGAAAACGGCATCAAGGCGCCCTACGGGGACGTGCAGTTTCAAGCGGCACTGCTGCTAGTTTGAATTGAGCGCAAGTGTCTGTAGGTACTGCCTCACGCGCTGAATAGATGTGAATCACTTGCTAACAAGATGGTCAATCGCAAACCGCCTCACCCCCGGGGGCTCCTTCTCTCGGGAGGAGGGAACGCCAAGTGAGTCTAAGTTCCGCCCAAGGGTCAGCAGCAGGTGGTTCGATAGATCTGGGAGCGGCTCAGCGACTATCCGTCAATATGATCTGCACTTGAATACATTTGGCTTTGGACCGGGTTTGTGCTCCAAACGCCGTTCGCATGGGCGCGGCAGCCTGAGTTGGACGTCGTCGGTAACTCCTATGACAACGCGCTCACCAACACGATCAAGAGCCTACAACCACACTCTTGGCTGCCAACAGAAGCCATCGCCGCCGCAGCGGAGCACCCATGGAACTGCTACTGAGCAGAACAGACTTCACTGCCGAGACCACAATCGACGAACAAACCGCGAACGGAACATTTGAGCACTTTACTCCCGAAGACAAGGTTTGCCCAGTCAAGATCAAGGGGGTCACAGCGATACCAGCCGGATCTTATGAAGTTCTCATCACCTTTTCGGAAAGGCACCATCGCCAACTCCCAATGCTGTTGATCACTCCCAATATCGATGGAATCCGCCTCCATGCAAGCAATACCGCCGTGGATACAGGCGGATGCATAGTCGTCGGCCAACCAAAAAGGGATCTTGTGGGAGCAAGCAGGCCAGCCCTTTATGCGCTATTCAAGAAGCTGGGAACAGCTTCCACCAAGGAAAAGCCCCTCATTCATGCCTCTTAGAACTTACGCCCGAGGCTACGGAGACAGAGACAGCACTTAGTCACCGATAGTGGATCCACAAGACTTGAAGATGATGGAGATGTACGATGAAAATTCCCTCCAGTAGCGACGAATTTGAGTCCCTATCTCGAATCGCCGAGGCCTTCGGACCATATTTTTTCTCCTTATTATTTGTTTCGTTAAGTGTTATGGCTTATAAATGGTACTCTGCAGCAACAAACAGGCGGCCACTAAACACTCAATACGCAAATACTTGCCGAGCTTGGTTCTACTGCATGGGTCTCTGCCTACTACTTACGGCAAGCGTATCAATTTGGTGGTGGATCGAATGCAATAGACCCAGGTTATATACATACCAAGTTTCCATCGCCGATATCCCCTACGAAGCGTATTTGAACTCTGAATTCCACCAGCGAATGGTATTGCGCGAGATTCAGGGAGCTCACAGTCAAATTGAAAGACAGAAGCGTACGTTTAGCTTCTTGATCGCTCAAGATACGCCATTCAGGATCGGGCAGAAATTCGTCTTCACTTTGACAGCGACTCCAGAAATACTCGGCGTATTAAATGCCCCGGGAGGCCTAGGAAAGCCAATTGAATCAGATCTAACTGTCATATACAGCGAGCCTCCAAGCCATTCATTTCGCTTGAGCTACAAGAATTCCAAACCAACCATCGCAGCAACTTGGCCCTCCGAAAGCGACCAACAAATGCGGACTATCAAGAACATTGATCCACTTCCTGAATGGCAATTAGTCGCACTTGAGGGGAGAGCACAATGAACGTCATGAAATTATTTGTTGCACTTGCTATAACGTATATCGCCCTTTGTTCACACCAATCCTATGCGCAGCTCGCATGCATTACACAGTACGGTAGTTGTCTTATTGCCCCATCCGGCCAAAATGGCGCGCCTTGCTATTGCAATACTCCAAACGGGCCACTATCAGGCTTCACGCAAATGCAGGGACCAGCCGTTAATATGAGCAATCTGCCTCATTTTTGCTGCACGCAATATGGACGATTTGGGCCATTTCAAAATGCAAATGTGCCAGCTGGAGGCATCTGTCAAGCGATCACGCAAAATGGGGCAGTATATGGGCAAGCCTGTTATTGAGCCGCTCAGTGAATCGAGGTGATCTGGCTGTCGGTGAATCGGGACTTCTTCATGGAACTTCCTCGGAAAATGCAAGAGAAAATTCCACCTCTGGGGTCAGCTATTTAGTGGGGAGATTACCGTTGAATCCGGCTTATCTGACCCCTTTCTTGCCCATGCCTCCGTGCTTCGCGAGTAGTTCGATTCGGTCGGCGCCGTGCGCGTCCGAGACCAAATACGCAAATATCTCACGGAGAGCGCAACGAAGATGAATGTAGTCGTCATTCATCAAAGGCGCATAAGGCATTTCACCGAACCTACTTGAAGGATGCATAGTCATAATCCGATCTTCATAGAATTCGGAAAAATACCCCACACCTGGCATCGATGGATCCAAGCCCCAGTCAGCATCAAATTCTTCATGCAGCCACAAAGCAACATCATGAGCAGAAGGGTTTGAATTGCCTTTAAGAATCAATATGTCCTTTATGTACGAAAATGATGCTTCAAGCGCAATATAAAGCACGATAACTGCCTCCTCGCGAAATTCGCGATGACGCGTCAACATGTCTGACTTGATCATCGCGTGAGCTGCACGCAGAATCAGGTAGTCAAAGTTGTCCAGAGCCAGCCAAAACGAGGCAAGCCGATCAAGCGCAAACATTTTGTCTTCAAAAAGATCAAATCGGCGCAAAATGCGTTGCCCCGCTTGCATTGGTCGAGCGCTTGGATAGTCTAAAGTATACTCAGTCTCTTCGAGCAGTAACCTACGTACTCTCTGAACAGTTTGGTTGTTCATTTCTAGATTGCGAACTTCAAGCCAGTGTAGTTCTGTAGTCACCGGATACAGACACATCCTAGGTTCGCCGATCTTTTCGCAAAACATCAGCGCCGCCCATAGTCGTAGTTCTTGAGGAAGCGCCCAGTTGAACTCAGAGTACGGAACATCGCAGTCAAGGCGCTCCCAAGACGAGCCTCTCACCAGCGAGAAAACCACTTCTTCGTCAGCGTGAAAGACGCCTTCGTGTACAAATTGGGTGCCAGCTGGATATCTTCCTTGCGGACTAAAGCATCGAACACAGTACCCAAGTCGGTGTCGACGCCTTGCACGACGCTCCCTACTCATCCTCCTGAACTTAGCTTTGTCGTTACTCATGGAATGTATGGCGAAAACCCAGATCAAAGTCTGCTTTCTGAACACAATAAACGTACACCGCGCCTCTGATTTTCGGAACTTCTTTGGTCATCTGGCAACGAGCAGTAGCACTGCAGCACCGATGATGAGCAACATCCCAAATACCAAGGAGAGCACGTTGACAAGGTCAAGAAGCACCGTCCAAGCGCTGTACTCCGCCTCTGAATCCTTATCTTGGCGGAGCGACATGAGTTGCGGAGCTAGCTGAGTCGCTACAGGAGGTAGCCGGACTTCTCGACGATGTGACAAGGGGTTCCTTGCCAACTGTAGTGGCCTGATCCGAGGTGGAGACGTTGCGGGCGGAGTCGATACCGGAGCGACCGGCAGCGCCAAGACTTGCGGCAGCTCAATTTCAACAGGTAGAGCGGGATTTGGGGCTATGTCGTAAATTTCAAGAAACAGACCGTCCTCACTTTCATCCACACCTTCTGGTTCGCCACCCCATTGGCTAATGGGGTGATCATGCTGCAGCTGGTGGCACGGAATGCACAGCACGACCAAGTTGGTCGCGTTGTTCGCGCCACTGCGACTGCGAAAGACGATGTGATGCGCATGCAATTCGTCTGGAGGGAGAGGATTCTTGCATCGACTACAGGCAAGGCCATCTCGATTCTTCAGGCGGAGGGACTTCATTGCCCAGTCTGGTGGCCTCTTCGTATACGACAGATGCAACCGCACCAAGCCTTTAAGGTGGGCTCGGATCAGCTTAATCTCTGGGCTTGGCGGCCTACCGTCGCCGTTTGACTGTATTGAGTTTCCTTCGATCTGCCTTTCAAGCCACCTTGGGAACTGCTCGGCAATGTAGGCGTCGAAGTTCAGCAGTCTTGCTCGCGCACGGCCTGCCACGTGGCGGCTGGCCGAGTTTGTATCCTCAATCAAACCGATGGCCGCCCGATCCCGATAGTTTGCCTTCAACCGCTCCTTCGCGTCTGCTGGCGAATATTCGGCACGGTTCAGTAAGCTGACACACCATCTGCATATTCTAATGCGTGGCGTTGTGAACCTGATGTTTCCTCGACTCCTGTCCTGATGGCAAATTCGGCATACAGGCATGCTGAACTCCTAGCAGATTTCTTGCCGGAACCACACAAGACTTTGGCAGAGTCAACTACTCGCAGAGAATTTCGACCCCTTACCTCAACCCCCCATTAATCCTATCCAATATTTCGAGCCCCGGGCTCAACTCCCCCACTCCCAGCCGATTCAACGGTGTCTCCACAGTCCCCAGATGTTCGTGCAGGTCTGAAGGCTCCGGATCGACATACAGCAGTCCCGTCACCACCTCCCCTTTTGCATGATGCTGCTGCACGTAGTTCGTTGCTGCGATGTGGTCGCAGGGGTTGTAGTGGGCGTGGAGTTTGTGGAGACGGAGGGTTGAGCCGTCGTGCTGGGCGACTTCGATGGTTTCGCCGGGTTCGTAGTCGACTGAGATTTCTTCGCGGGTCGGAATGACGTCGAGGCGGTTGACGGCGTCGTTGTGTTCGCGGACGTACTCGTAGCTCTTGGTGCTGCCGGCGTGGTTGTTGAAGGCGACGCAGGGGCTGATGACGTCGAGGAAGGCAGCGCCCTGGTGGAGGATGGCGCCCTTGATCAGCGGGACGAGTTGTTTCTTGTCGCCGGAGAAGCTTCTTGCGACATAGGTCGCGCCGAGCTGCAGGGCGAGGCCGATCAGGTCGATCGGTGAGTCGGTGTTCTTGACACCCTTCTTCGACATCGAGCCTTCATCGGCGGTGGCGGAGAACTGGCCCTTGGTCAGGCCGTAGACGCCGTTGTTCTCGACGATGTAGACCATGTTGACGCCGCGGCGCATGGCGTGGACGAACTGGCCCATGCCGATCGAGGCTGAGTCGCCGTCGCCGGATACGCCGAGGTAGAGCAGCTCGCGATTCGCCAGGTTGGCGCCGGTCAGTACCGAGGGCATGCGTCCGTGGACGGTGTTGAAGCCGTGCGACTGGCCGAGGAAGTAGTCGGGCGTTTTGGAGCTGCAGCCGATGCCGGAGAGTTTGGCGACGCGGTGCGGTTCGACGTTGAGTTCCCAGCAGGCCTGGATGATGGCCGCCGAAATCGAATCGTGGCCGCAGCCGGCGCAGAGGGTCGAGATTTTGCCTTCGTAGTCGCGTCGGGTGTGGCAGAGCGCGTTTTTTGGAAGGGTTGGATGGTGGAGCTTGGGTTTGGTGATGTAGGTCATTTGGTTGGCTCGGTATGCAGATCACTCAGCATCTGTGCTTTCGGTGACATTGCTATTCGCCTAGGAAAACTGGATTCCGGCTTCCGCCGGAATGACGGGAGAAGGGGGTCGCTGGGTTCCCGCTTGACCAGCTGTTCGGCTGTTGAAAACCGCAGGATTGACGAGAGGACGAAGTCACTGGGTCCCGGCTTTCGCCGGGACGACGGCACTTTTGGAGCAGGGGCCAGGACTGAGACTTCCGTGCTTGGGTGCTCATGCGACTCTCTCGGAGGCGTGGGCGGTGACGCTGGCGCCGCGCATGTGTTCGGCGATGGCGCGGGCGATGAAGCGGGCGGTTATCGGGGTGCCGTCGTAGTGGAGGATCTTGACGACGCGGGCGGGGTCGAGGTCGAACTCGTTGATCAGCAGGCTGCGCAGTTGGGCATCGCGGTTCTGTTCGATCAGGAACACGCGCTCGTGCGAGAGCACGAATTGGCGGACCGATTCGGGGAACGGGAAGGCGCGGATGCGCAGCGTGTCGAGGTGCAGGTCCTGGGCTTCGAGCACGCTGATGGCCTCGTCCATCGACGGGCTGGTCGAGCCGTAGTAGATGGCACCGAAACTCGCCTTCTTTTTCGCCGTGCGCAGGATCGGCTGCGGCACCATGGCCTTGGCCGTGTCGAACTTCTGCAGCAGGCGCTCCATGTTGTAGGTGTAGTCGGGGCCGCGTTCGGAGTAGCGCGCATACGGATCACGCGAGGTGCCGCGGGTGAAGTAGCTGCCCTTGGTCGGGTGCGTGCCGGGATAGGTACGGTACGGAATGCCGTCGCCATCGACATCCTTGTAGCGGCCGAAGTCCCTGCCCGCTTCAAGTTCCTCGGCGGTCATGACTTTGCCGCGGTCGTAGTCGCGGCTGCCGTCCCAGGTGAACGGCGCGCACAGGCGCTGGTTCATGCCGATGTCGAGGTCGGTCATGACGAAGATCGGCGTCTGCAGGCGGTCGGCGAGGTCGAGGGCCTGGGCCGAGAACTCGAAGCACTCGTGCGGATCTTCGGGCAGCAGCAGGACGTGTTTGGTGTCGCCGTGCGAGGCGTAGCCGCAGGCGAGGATGTCCGATTGCTGGGTGCGGGTCGGCATGCCGGTCGAGGGGCCGCCGCGTTGCACATCGATGATGGTGACCGGGATCTCGGCGAAATAGGCGAGGCCGATGAACTCGTTCATCAGCGAGACGCCGGGGCCGGAGGTGGTGGTGAAGGCGCGCGCGCCGTTCCAGCCGGCGCCGGTGACGATGCCGATCGAGGCGATCTCGTCTTCGGCCTGGATGATCGCGTAGCGGTTCTTGCCGGTTTCGGGATCGACGCGGTACTTCTGGCAGTAGGACTGGAACGCCTCGGCCAGTGACGAAGATGGCGTGATCGGATACCAGGCGCAGACCGTGGCGCCGCCGTAGACGCAGCCGAGTGCGGCGGCGCTGTTGCCGTCGATGAAGATGCGGTCGCCGACGCTGTCGGCCTTCTGCACGCGCAGGCCGATCGGGTCGAGGTGCTCCTTGGCGTGATCGATGCCGAGATGCAGGGCGTGGATGTTGGCGTCGAGCAGCTTGGCCTTGGCCTTGTACTGCTGCTTGATCAGGGTTTCGATGACGTCGGGGTCCATGCCGAGCAGTTGCGCGACGGCGCCGACGTAGATGATGTTCTTGAACAGCTGGCGCTGGCGCGGATCCTCGTAGGTGGCGTTGCTGATGTGGGTCAGCGGCATGCCTATCGTGGTGACGTCGTCGCGGAAGCGGGATTTCGGCAGCGGTTTGCTGTTGTCGTAGAAGAGATAACCGCCGGTTTCGATTTCCTTGAGGTCGGCGTCCCAGGTTTGCGGGTTCATCGCGACCATGAGGTCGACGCCGCCACGGCGGCCGAGCCAGCCTTGTTCGTTGACGCGCACTTCGTACCAGGTGGGCAGACCCTGGATGTTGGACGGGAAGATGTTGCGCGGGCTTACGGGGACGCCCATGCGCAGGATCGATTTCGCGAACATCTCGTTGGCCGAGGCGGAGCCCGAGCCGTTGACGTTGGCGAACTTGATGACGAAGTCGTTGGTGGCGGTGATGGGGGTCATGCTCATATCTCCCCTCTTCCGCCGGGAGAGGGTGGCCCGAAGGGTCGGGTGAGGGTTCGGTCTTGTCGCGAGGCACGGGATTGCTGCGCGGGTCGTACCCTCACCCCAACCCCTCTCCCGCGGGGAGAGGGGCTATTGGTGGCTGGCTGGACGGTCATCACGCGGCCTCCTGCTTGCGGAGCTTGCCGGGGCATGGGGGCGTGTTGGCGTGGGTCATTTCGATGAGGACCTTGCGCATGTCCCAGGCGCCGGTGGGGCAGCGTTCGGCGCAGAGGCCGCAGTGCAGGCAGACGTCTTCGTCCTTGACCATGACGCGTTGGGTCTTGAGCGGGCCGGAGACATACAGCGACTGGGTCAGGTTCAGGGCCGGTGCGGTGAGTTTCTGGCGCAGCTCGGGTTCGTCGGCGTTGGTGGTGAAGCTGATGCAGTCCATCGGGCAGATGTCGACGCAGGCATCGCATTCGATGCAGGCGGAATCGGTGAAGACGGTCTGCACGTCGCAGTTGAGGCAGCGCTGGGCTTCCTTCCAGGCGGTGGCAGCGTCGAATCCGAGTTCAACTTCGGTGCTGATGCTCTTGAGCGCTTCGGCGAAGGGCACCAGCGGCACCTTGTAGCGTTCGTCACCGGAGATGTCGTTGTCGTAGCTCCACTCGTGGATGCCCATCTTCTGCGAGAGCACCTTGACCTCGGGCGGCGGGCGTTCGCTGGTCGGCTGGCCGGAAAGCATGCGGTCGATCGAGATGGCCGCTTCGTGGCCGTGGGCGACGGCCCAGATGATGTTCTTCGGACCGAATGCGGCATCGCCGCCGAACAGCACGTGCGGCAGGCTCGACTGGTGGGTAACCGGATCGACCACCGGCATGTCCCACTCGTTGAATTCGATGCCGAGGTCGCGCTCGATCCACGGGAAGGCGTTTTCCTGGCCGACCGCGACGAGCACCTCGTCGCAGTCGAAATGCTGGTCGGGTTCGCCGGTCGGGACGAGCTTGCGGCGGCCGCGTTCGTCCTTCTCGGCACGGACCTTCTCGAACGCCATGCCGGTCAGCTTTCCGTTGTCGTGGATGAAGGCCTTGGGCACGAGGTAGTTGAGGATCGGGATGCCTTCGTGGGCGGCGTCCTCCTTTTCCCAGGGCGAGGCCTTCATTTCCTCGAAGCCCGAACGCACGATGACCTTGACGTCCTCGCCACCGAGTCGCCGCGCCGAGCGGCAGCAGTCCATGGCCGTGTTGCCGCCGCCGAGCACGATCACGCGCTTGCCGATCGACTTGACGTGGCCGAAGTAGGCCGAGGACAGCCAGTCGATGCCGATGTGGATATGCGCCGAGGCTTCTTCCGAGCCGGGCAGCTCGAGGGCGCGGCCGCGCGGTGCGCCGGAACCGACGAAGACGGCGTCGTAGCCTTTCTCGAGCATGGCCCGCATCGACTCGATGCGGTGGCCGCCCTTCAGTTCGACACCGAGATCGAGGATGTAGCCGACCTCCTCGTCGATGACCGATTCGGGCAGGCGGAAGCGCGGCACCTGGGTGCGCATGAAGCCGCCGCCCTTCTGGTCGGCTTCGAAGACGGTGATCTCGTAGCCAAGCGGGGCGAGGTCGCGGGCGACCGTCAGCGAGGCCGGGCCGGCGCCGATGCAGGCGATGCGCTTGCCGTTCTTTTTCGTCGCGCGCTTCGGCATGCGCGCCTTGACCTCGCCCTTGTTGTCGGCGGCGACACGCTTGAGCCGGCAGATCGCCACCGGCTCGGGTTTCTCGCCATTGTTCTCCTCGACCCGGCCGCGCCGGCAGGCCGGTTCGCAGGGCCGGTCGCAGGTGCGCCCGAGGATGCCGGGGAAGACGTTGGACTCCCAGTTGACCATGTAGGCATCGGCGTAGCGCCCTGCCGCGATCAAGCGAATGTATTCGGGGACTGGAGTGTGGGCCGGACAGGCCCATTGGCAATCGACGACTTTATGGAAGTAGTTCGGGTTACTGATGTCGGTGGGTTGCACCTGGTTCCCTCGCGGTCGACATGCCGGGGTTTGCCGGCGATTCGGGACGCCTCACGCAATGTGACCGCCCCATGACACGGTCGGCTCGGAGTCTAGACACCAAGACCCTGGGAATGAAAGACACGGCGCACAAATGCCGGGATTCGGGATTCGGGATTCGGGATTGGGGATTCGCAAAGGCGCAGGGCTGCACCCTTGCCGCAGCAGGCGTGGCCCGTGGGCCGACCGAACTCCGTGGACAGGCACAGACGTTCACAAAGGAGATCGATCCATGGCCTGGTGCATCCGAATTGTCACAACCGGCATAACGACCCTGCTCGCGCTTGCCGGCGCGACTTCGTCGGTGGCCGACACCAAGCTCGGCACCGAGGGGAATATCTATCTGGCCAATCCGTATGCCGACCCGGCGGAGAGCTACTACGGCTTTCGCATGGCGAACGGGGACTTCGATGGCGATGGCATCGATGACCTGGTCATTTCGGAATTGAGCTCGCCGGCACGGTTCCGCGTGCTGCTGGGCAAGTCGTATTCGATCGGCGGGCCCTATCCGTTGTCGCGGTTCAGCGGCAAGACCGTGGCCACGCCGAACTACAGCAGCGTTCTGGCCACCGGCGACTTCAACGGCGATGGCGTCGACGAAATCGCGATTGGCGACAGCAACAGTGCCAGCAACCCGGGCGGTGGCGGCACGGTCTATATCTATCGGCGCTCGGCGGCCGACGACTGGACCGTGCAGGCATTGATCCGCCAGGGCGTGCTCGGCTACAACGGCGTCGACGAGGCCGGCGACAAGTTCGGCTACGCGCTGGCCAGCGGCGACTTCGACGATGACGGCTTCGACGACCTCGCCATCGGCATACCGGGCAAGGATATAGCCGGTAGTCCTGGCGTTGCCTCGGCAGGCGCGGTCCAGGTGGTGTATGGCTCGGCATCGGGCCTGAGCGGCACGCGCGACCGTGTGTTTACCTCATCCAATGACGGGCTCGACTTCACGCCCGACAATGCCGACCAGTACGGCTATGCCCTGGCCGCCGGCGACATCGATGCGGACGGCGACGATGATCTGGCTGTCGGCGTGGTCAAGCGCAGTTGTCCGAATACCGGCGAGCGTGCGGGCGGCGTCGTGATCCTGAAGGGCTCGACCAGCCTCGGCCTGTCAACGCTCGAGGCCCAGGCATTCCAGCCGGGCGTGGCCGGCATGCTCGGCAGTTGCCCGCTGGCCGCGTACTTCGGTGCCTCGCTCAGCATAGGCAAGGTCAACGGACAGGCCTACCAGGGGCTCGTCATCGGCGCTCCGCTTACCGACGTCGGCGGCATCGAGAAGACCGGCGCCGTACACCTGATGTTCGGTGGCCCGGGCGGATTGAACACCGGCGCCAACAAGTTCATCTCGGTGACCGACCTGCCGGGCGGGGTCGCGATTCCGCTCCTTCAGTTCGGCAACCGCGTCCAGCTCGGCCGCTTGCGCAGCAATACGCAGAGTCTTGCGATCAGTTCTGGCCGGGAGACCGTGAACGGCCTGCTCGAGGCCGGCGCGCTCTGGGTGCTTCACAGCGGTAATGGTTCGGCCATCATTTCCACCTCGATCGTGGAACGCCTGACCGCCAGCACGAGCCTGCGCATCGGTCCGCCGGCGGCCGATGACAAGTTCGGCGCTTCGATGGCGATCGGCGACTTCAATGGCGACGGCCAGAACGACCTCGCGATCGGCGCTTACCAGCACGACGATGGCGGCGACGCGAACACCGGCGGCGGCGCGGTCCTCTACCAGAGCGAGTTCATTTTCAGGGATGGGTTCGAGAGCGATTGAGGCGGGGATTTGGATCCGCACCGCCTATCCCGCGTCGTGCCTGAAGCGCTCTTGCTAGGCCTCGCTCCTTGTAGGAAGAGCCTTCAGGCTCGATGCTTTTCGCAATGACGCCCCAAGAGCATCGCGGCGGAAGCCAACAACGAAGCGGCAACGCAAAGGCAGCCATCGAAACCCGCGCCTCCCAATCGCGCTCGGCGCCCACCACGCCTCCTGTAGGAAGAGCCTTCAGGCTCGATGTTTTTCGGCACCATGCGGGAAAGCATCGCGGGTGAAGCCGCCTCCTGCAACGAATTCCAACAACGAAGCGGCAACGCGGCTACAGCCACCGAAGCCCGCGCCGGACTCCGCGCGCTCTCCATGTAGGAAGAGCCTTCAGGCTCGATGCTCTTCGGTATCGCTGGATAAGAGCATCGCGGCTAAAGCCGCCTCCTACAACGAGCCTACAACGGAGCGGCAACGCGAGGTCGGCGATCGAAGCCCGCGCCGCACTCCACACGCTCTCTGTAGGAAGAGCCTTCAGGCTCGATGCCTTTCGCCGCGGCGCGCCAAGAGCATCGCGGCTGACGCCGCTTCCTACAACGAATTCCTGCAACGAAGCGGCAACGCGAGAGCCGCTATGGTCCCGAAAGTTGGGGTAAGCGCCAGCGCACCCAACAACAAAGCGGAAACGCGAGGCCGGCCATCAAAGCCCACGCAGTCTCCGCGCGCGCTCCAATCAGGCCGTTGGGGTTCGCTTGCGCTCACCTCCAACCTACAAGAACTGGCAACGCAAGAACCACCGTAGGACTCCCCCGCCGCCCCAACACCCTAACCGCCGGCCCGGCAATGCGCCATTCGTCCGGCTGGCCCTTCGGTTCGCATCGCGCCAGAATGGGCGCTCGAACGCCAACCGGGGGACACCATGCTTCGATTCGCCTGCACCGGCCTTGTTCTTGCCGCCGCCGCACTATCAGCCCCAGCCAGCCAGGCCGACACGCGTGTGTTCGAGCCGATGGACGTGTTCGCACTGCAGTGGGCGGACAACCCACAGATCTCGCCGGACGGCAAGCGCATCGTCTACCAGCGCATGGGCTTCGACATCATGAAGGACCGCAAGCGCAGCAGCCTGTGGACGATCGATGCCGATGGCCGCAACCAGCGCCCGCTGGCCGCCGTAGGGTTCGATCCGGTCTGGTCGCCGGACGGCAAGCGCCTCGCCTTCGTCGCCAAGGGCGAGGGTTCAGCGCAGATCCAGATGCACTGGATGGACAGCGGCCAGACCGCGCGCATCAGCGAACTGACCCAGTCGCCAGGCAACCTGAGCTGGTCGCCGGACGGCCAGTGGCTGGCCTTCACGATGCGCGTGCCGGCCGAGGACACGCAGATGGCGGCCATGCCGAAGGCGCCGAAGGGCGCCGAATGGGCGGCGCCGGTCAAGGTCATCGACCGGGTCATCTACCGGATCGATGGCGGCGGCTATGTCGACCCCGGTTACACGCATGTATTCGTGATCTCGGCCGAAGGTGGCGCGGCGCGCCAGATCACCAGCGGCAAGCACAATTTCAATGGCCGGCCGGCATGGACGAGCGACGGCAAGGCGCTGATCGTATCGGCCAACCTCGATGACGACTGGGAATACCAGCCGCTCGACAGCGAGCTGTATCGCGTGGCGATCAGCGACGGCGCGATGACCCGCCTGACCGAGCGCAAGGGTCCCGACAGCGAGCCGACCTTTTCCGCCGACGGCAAGCAGCTGGCCTGGCTCGGCTTCGACGACAAGCGCCATCCCTACCAGCCGAGTCGCGTCTATGTCGGCAACGCGAATGCGGGCAACGCGCGCTCGCTGACCGACGGCATCGACCTCAGCATCCAGGCGATCGCCTGGGACGGCAACCGTGGCCTCTGGCTGCAGTACGACGATCATGGGCGCACCAGGCTCGGCTGGATTTCGGCCAGCGGCGGCAAGATCGAAACGGTCGCCGACGACCTTGGCGGTACCGAGGTCGGCCGGCCCTACACTTCGGCCAGCTTCTCGGCGGCCGCGGGCCGCGCCGCCTACACGCGCGGCGCGCCGAAGAGCCTGGCCAACCTGGCCGTGGTCGAACGCTCGGGTCGGTCCCGCGTGTTGACCGACCTCGACGCCAACCTGCTCGATCACCTGACCCTCGGCGAGATGCAGGAATTTTCGGTCAAGTCCTCGGCCGACGGTCGCGACATCCAGGCCTGGGTCGTGCGCCCGCCGAACTTCGACGCGGCGAAGAAGTATCCGCTGCTGCTCGAGATCCACGGCGGCCCGTTCGCCGCCTACGGACCGACTTTCGCGCCCGAGATCCAGCTTTACGCAGCGGCCGGCTATGTCGTGGTCTATGCCAATCCGCGCGGCAGCACGAGCTACGGCAGCGAGTTCGCCAACCTGATCGAAAACGCCTACCCGAGCCAGGATTTCGACGACCTGATGAGCGTGGTCGACGCGACCATCGCGCTCGGCTCGATCGATACCGACAACCTGTTCGTCACCGGCGGCAGCGGTGGCGGCTGCCTGACCGCGTGGATCGTCGGCCACACCAACCGCTTCCGCGCGGCCGTTTCGGTCAAGCCGGTGATCAACTGGTCGAGTTTCGTGCTGACCTCGGATTTCTATCCGTTCTTCACGCGCTACTGGTTCACGACCACGCCATGGGAAAACGCCGAGAACTACGTGCAGCGTTCGCCGATCACCTATGTCGGCAATGTCACCACGCCGACCATGATGATGGTCGGCGACGACGACCACCGCACGCCGGCGTCCGAGGCCGAGCAGTTCTACCAGGCGCTCAAGCTGCGCAAGATCGACACCGCCATGGTCCGCGTACCGGGTGCCTCGCACGGGATCGCCGAGCGACCGAGCAACATGATCGGCAAGGTGCTCAACATCATCGGCTGGTTCGAGAAGCACAAGAAGACCGACAAGACGAGCCCGTGATGGACGAACCGAACGACCTGCCGGCCGACGAAGGCCTGGCTCTGATCGAACTCGAGGCGATCGAGGCGCGCATCCTCGGCTGCCTGATCGAGAAGCAGGCGACGACTCCCGATGCCTATCCGCTGACCCTCAATGCGGTGGTCGCCGCCTGCAACCAGAAATCGAACCGCGATCCGACTACCGCGTACGAACCGGGTGAAATCGGCCATGCCTTGCGCCAGCTCGAAGGCAAGGGTCTGGTTGCCGGCACACTCAGCGCGCGGGCCTCACGCTACGCGCATCGGTTCGAGAACGGCTATGGCGTGACCACGCGCCAGCGCGCCCTGCTCGCCCTGCTCATGCTGCGCGGTCCGCAGACGCTCAACGAGTTGTTCTCGCGCAGCGAACGCCTGGCCGACTTTCCGGATGCCGATGAAGTGCGCACCGTGCTCGACCGGCTCGCCTCGCGCATGCCGGCCCTGGTCGTGCGCCTGCATCGCGCGCCGGGCCAGCGCGAGGACCGCTACATGCACCTGTTGTGCGGGCCGGTGACGATGGACGCGGCGATGGCCGGCGAAGCCGACACGCCAGCACGCGCCTCGGGCGGACTCGGCGAGCGCGTTGCGCAGCTCGAAAGCCTGGTCGCGCAGCTGCAGGAAGTGGTCGCCGAACTGCAATCGCGACCCGGCAACGGCCATGCGACTGACGAGGAAAGCGGCGACGCATGAGCGCGACGGCCCTCGACCTGCGCGCGGCCTCGGCCGCACCGCGCGCGCAGCGCATGTTCCTCGTGCTGGCCGGCTTCTTCATCGCCAACGCGATCATCGCCGAGTTCATCGGGGTCAAGATCTTCGCCCTCGAGGACACGCTGGGCCTCAAGCCCTTCGAATGGAATCTGTTCGCCCAGACCGGTTCGCTGAACTTCACCGCCGGCACCCTGCTCTGGCCGATCGTGTTCATCATGACCGACGTCATCAACGAGTTTTACGGGCAGCGCGGCGTGCGCTTCCTGTCCTGGCTCGCGGTCGGCCTGATTGCCTATGCCTTCCTGTTCGCCTACGCGGCGATCTCGCTGGCGCCGGCCTCGTGGTGGGTCGGCGCGGCCGCCAACAGCGGCGTGCCCGACCTGCAAAAGGCCTATGCCTACGTATTCGGCCAGGGCCTGTGGACGATCGCCGGATCGATCACGGCCTTCCTGATCGGCCAGCTCATCGACGTGCGCGTGTTCCATTCGATTCGCCAGCGCACGGGCGAACGGCACATCTGGATGCGTGCGACCGTTTCGACCTTCGTCTCGCAGTTCGTCGACAGCTTCGTCGTCCTCTACATCGCCTTCGTGATCGGCCCGCAGCACTGGAGCACGAACCTCTGGCTGGCGGTCGGCACGGTCAACTACACCTACAAGGTGCTCGCCGCGGTCGCCCTGATTCCGCTGATCTATCTGCTGCGCATGGGCATCGAGCGCTGGCTCGGCAAGGATCTGGCCGAGGAACTCAAGCGCGAGGCGGCACTCGCGTAGATTGGTGGTGAGCGAATGCGAACCCCAACGGCCTTGAATCTTCGGTTGCGGAATGCGCGCCGCCGTGCGAAGTGCGGGACGCAGGAGGCAACGTGCCGGGAGTTCGCCTGTGCGTGTTGCCGGGCCCGGCATCGGTGACGATGGCAACGTTGGGGTTCGCTGCGCTCACCGCCAACCTACGGCCGGGCATCGAGCGCTGGCTCGGCAAGGACCTGGCGGAGCAACTCAAGCGCGAGGCGGCACTCGCGTAGATTGGTGGTGAGCGAATGCGAACCCCAACGGCCTTGAATCTTCGCTTGCGGAATGCGCGCCGCCGTGCGCGGTACGGGACGCAGGAGGCAACGTGCCGGGAGTTCGCCTGTGCGTGTTGCCGGGCCCGGCATCGGTGGCGATGGCAACGTTGGGGTTCGCTGCGCTCACCGCCAACCTACGGCCGGGCATCGAGCGCTGGCTCGGCAAGGACCTGGCCGAGGAACTCAAGCGCGAGGCGGCACTCGCTTAGGTTGGGGGTGAGCGAATGCGAACCCAAACGGCCTTGAATCTTCGCTTGCGGAATGCGCGCCGCGGCGCGAGGTGCGGGACGCAGGAGGCAACGTGCCGGGAGATCGCCTGTGCGCGTTGCCGGGCCCGGCATCGGTGACGATGGCAACGTTGGGGTTCGCTGCGCTCACCGCCAACCTACGGCACTGCACCGCCCAACGCCGCCGAACGTGCGAGCGAAATTAAAGGCACTGGATCCCGGCCTGCGCCGGGATGACGGTGAGGGGGCGTTGGGGCTTACGGGGAAACCCAACGGATCGCGAAGTGCAAGAAGGGGCGAATCCGGCCTCGGCGAAGCGATCACCGCGGCGAAGCGGTCGACAATGGTTCAACAGCGATCGTCGGCTTCAGCGCTTGTGGGTGCGTACCGCGCGTATCGAGGTCGAGCGGTTGCGCGTGAATACGTAGACCGCGGCCGGCGGCACGTTGCGCCAAGCGATGCCGCCGCGATGGACGCTTAGCCCGAGTTCGGTCAGCAGTTCGCGCGAGACGGGGCTGGCCGGACCGTAGGTGAACTGGATGAAGCGTCCGTTCGGGCCGAGCACGCTGAAGGCGGCGGCGAGGATCTTGCGTTGGGTGCCGCGCGACATCGAGAGCAGGCCGAGGCCGCTGAGGATCGCGTCGACACCGCCCGCTTCGGCGAATCCTGCGTCCTCGATGATCGTTTGCAGTTCACGTGCATCGCCGCGGACGACATGGACCTCGGGGAACTGTTCGCGCAGCAGCCGGTGCAGTTCCTCGTTGAGTTCGACCACGAGCAGGTTGTTCGGCTGCACCCCGCGTTCGAGCAGGGCCCGGGTGAACACGCCGGTGCCGCCGCCGAGTTCGATGACCCGCCCCGGGTGTTCGGGAAGCTGCTTGATCATCTCGCGGGCGAGCCGGCGGCTCGACGGAGAAAGCGCCGCGATCGCGAGCGGATTCTTCAGCCACTGCCGGAAAAACGTCCAGTTGACGGCGGAGCGATCCGCCTTGGCGGGGTGGCCCCGCAATGGCGGGTCGATCATTGACATTCTGGCTACCGGAAGATGGATCGCCATGCGGTACGCGCAGGCGGCAATGGCCGCAGCGTAACACCGGGCAGCAAATTCAACCAGAATGAAGGAAGGCATGGGTGCCGAGGCGCCCGTCATCGTCCCCGGATCGCGGGTCGAGCCCCGCGGATCGCCTGGCGTCTCGATTCGCGACGCGTGGCGGAGGCCCCGCAGAGCCCGATGGCAGGCTGCAGCCGGACCCTTGCGTGTCAATAAGTGCTGCACTGCCGGGATGACAGATGCCGAAAAAAAGAAGACCCCGCGGAAATCAGGGGAAATGTCCGCGGGGTCCGAGGGTCCGACAGCAGTGCGAGACTGGTGCCGGCCTTTGCTGGTGCGACCGTCAGTTGCGGCGGTCGTAGTAGGCTGCGCGCGACGAGTAGCCACGGTCATGACGGCTGTAGTCACGGTCGTGATGGCGACTGTCGCCGCGATATCCGTCATGGCGGCGATGGTCGCGTCCACGGTCGTGGTCGCGATAGTAGCCATCATAGTGGACTACGCGGCGTGGCGCATGCCGGTAGTGGCGATAGGACGGATAATACGCCGGATAGCTGTAGTAGTACGAGCTACCGTAGCTGGGGTAGTAGTCGTAGTAGCTCGAAGAGTAGCTCGGCCCGTAATAGCCGACCGGGTAGTAGCCACCGTAGTAGCCGCCATAGAAGCTTCCGCTGACATAGCCACGGCCGCAATGACGGCAATCTGAATAACCGATGCTGTAGCCGGGGCCGGCGAAGCCGATGCTGATGCCCCAGTTGCTGCCGTGACCGCCGTGGTGACCGCCATGGTGGCCGCGGGCAAACGCGCTCGGTGCGACGAACAATGCCAGAACCAGCGCGATCGCTGCGGAAAACACACTGAATCTGACGTTACGGACGTTCATGGCGGGTGCCTCCTCTACTCGAACGCCTGCACTTTGCGATTGGCAGTCTGAATCGCGACTGAAATCGGGGCCGATTATCCGCGTGGTTGCAGTTCGTAACATTGATGTATGCGTGAATTTCTCGTGAAGTCGAACGGAATGGTCGCCGCACCGATGTCGCGCACCTCGAAGCGTTCGGCCACCTCGGCGTCGAGCTTGAAGCGCCGGTAGTTGTTCGAAAACACGATCAGGCCGCCAAAGGCGAGCCGCTCGGCGCACAGCCCGAGCAGGCGCGCATGCTCCTTCTGCACGTCGAAATCCTCGGCTCGCTTGGAGTTCGAGAAGGTCGGCGGATCGACGAAGATCAGGTCGTATTCGCCGCGCTCGTGTTCGAGCCATTGCAGGCAATCGGCCTGGACCAGCGCATGGGCGTCGCCGGCGAAGCCGTTCAGGGCCAGGTTCTGCGCGGCCCACTCCAGATAGGTGCCGGACAGGTCGACGCTGGTCGTGGTCCGCGCCCCGCCGGCAGCAGCGTAGACGCTGGCCGTGCCGGTGTAGCAGAACAGGTTGAGGAAACGGGCGCCGCGCGCGAGCTCGCGGACGCGCGCGCGGACCGGGCGGTGATCGAGGAACAGGCCGGTATCGAGGTAGTCGAACAGGTTGACGCGAAACTGAAGCCCGCCCTCCTCGACCAGCAGGAAGCGGGCGCGGTCATCCATGCGCCCGTACTTGCCGCCGCCGCGGGCCTTGTAGCGGGTCTTCACGGCAATGCGCTCGCGCGGCAGCTCGAAGGCGGCGCCGGCCGCGCGTACGAGCTCGGCCAGGCGCGCCGAAGCGACATGCTCGGGAATGTCCTTCGGGGCGGCATATTCCTGGATGTGCAGCCAGGTCGAGGGTGCCGCTTCGGGGCGCGACTCCTCGCGCCCCTGGTAGACATCGATCGCCGCCGAATATTCGGGAATGTCGGCGTCGTAGGCGCGCCAGCAGTGAACGCCTTCGCGTTCGAGTCGCTTGCGCAGGTGGCGCTGGGTCTTGCGCAGCCGGTTGGCGACCGCTTCGGCGCCTTCGCTGAGCGGCTTTTCGGCGAGTGGCTGCGGTGCCGCCTTGCCGCCAAGGTCGAACAGCAGGAAGCGGCATTCGAGGGCGCCGTTGTAGAGCACGTAGCGCTTGTGCGCGCGCAGGCCGATGGCGCGGCCGAGATCCTCGTCGGAGGTGATCACGGCCAGCCGCCAGCCGCTGAACTCCTCGCGCGCGCGGTCGCCGAGGGCGCGGTAGGTCGGCGCCAGCGCCTCGTGCTGGCCGATGCGTTCGCCGTAGGGGGGATTGCAGATCAGCAGACCGTGGTCGCCGCTGTCCGCCGGCTTGTGCAGATGCTCGATCGAGTGCCGCTCGAGATGCAGGAAGCCGACTACGCCGGCCTGCTGTGCATTGCGCCGGGCCTCGTTGAGCACCTGCGGATCCTGGTCGTTGCCATGAAACTTGGCCGGCAGAGCGCGAAGTCCGGCCTCGGCACGTTTTCGCGCGTCCTCGAGCAGGCTCTCCCAGAGCGCCGGGTCATGGCCGAGCCAGCCGAGGAAGCCGAAATAATCGCGCTTGAGGCCCGGGGCGACATCGGCCGCCATCAGGGCTCCTTCGATCAACAGGGTGCCCGAGCCGCACATCGGATCGACCAGCGCGCCGCCGGCGGCATGGATGGCCGGCCAGGTCGCGCGCAGCAGCATCGCGCAGGCCAGGTTCTCCTTCAGCGGCGCCTCGCCCTGGCCGACGCGATAGCCACGCCGGTGCAGGGGCGTGCCGGACAGGTCGAGCGAGAGCAAGGCGCGATCCTTGCGCAGGAGCAGGTTGAGGCGGATCGACGGGCGTTCGAGGTCGACCCCCGGGCGCTCGCCATCGCGCTCGCGGAACTGGTCGACGACCGCATCCTTGACCTTCTGCGCGAGATAGCGCGTGTGGCGCAGCAGGCTCGCATTGCTGACCGCGTCGACGGCGAGCGTGTCGTCCACGCCGAGGTGCTGCGACCAGTCGATCTGCCGGACGCCGTCGTAGAGCGCCTGCTCGTCGGCCGCGGCGAATTCGCTGAGCGGCATCAAGATGCGGCTGGCCAGGCGCGACCACAGGCAGGCGCGGTAGGCATCGACCAGGGCGCCACTGAAGTGCACGCCCGAAAGCGCTTCGTGCACATCGCTGGCGCCGAGCGCGACCAGTTCGTCGCGCAGCAGGTACTCGATGCCCTTCGGGCAGGTGGCGAAGAATTGCGCCATCAGGCGTCCAGTCGCAGCAGCAGCTGGCGGAAGGCTTCGGCGCAGAAGTCGACGTGCGCGGTCAGGCGATGGTCGTCGTCGACCAGGTGCAGGGTGTCGTTGCGCTCGCGAGCGAATTCGATGACCGCATTGACCGGGCACAGCTCGTCGCGCCAGCCGTGCACGAGCACAGTCGGCACCGGAGCGGCCGTGTAGTCGAAGGCATAGCCCTCGATGCCGACCGGCAGGGCCATCAGGAACAGCGCCTCGCATTCGCGCTGGGTCGAGGCGAATCCGGAAATGAAGGCGCCCATGCTCGAACCGGCGAAGATCACGCGCCCGGTCTTCGGCGCGGCCTCGATGCAGCGCGCGGTGCGCGCGGTGATCGCTTCGAGTTCACGCGAGGCGTCGAGATCGCGGTAGTCGGGCCGGATGCTGGCCCAGCCGAGTTCCTCGGCAACCCGGGCCAGGGCGCTGACCTTGGTCGCCTGCGGCCCGCTCTCGAGCCCGTGCGAAAGAATGATGGTTCCCTTCATGAAACCCGCTCCGTGAAAACGCGCGATGCTAACACTAGCGACGAAGCGGCAACGCATGGCCGGCAATGGAGACCCGCGCCGCCCGCACGCGCTCCTGCCGGTTTGTGGGGGCGATGGAGCACCAAAAACGATGCGTAAATGCGTCGACAGCCATCGAACCCACCCCGCCTTTTCGTCGCTCCTTGTAGGAGCGCCTTCAGGCGCGATGTTCTTCGGTATCGCCCGGAAAATGCATCGCGGCTAAAGGCGCCTACAGTGCAGGGGCGACGCAGCCCATAGGTCGGAGCAAGCGCCAGCGCACCCCACAACAAAGCGGAAACGCAAGGCCGGCCATCGAAGCCCGCGCCGTCTCCACGCGCGCTCCAATCACGACGTTGGGGTTCGCATGCGCTCACCGCCAACCTACAACGAAGCGGCAACGCGAGAACGGCGACCGAAGCCCGCGCCGCAGGGTCGCGCCCCTGCCGGCTTGTAGGAGCGCCTTCAGGCGCGATGCTCTTCGGTATCGCGCGAAAAAGCATCGCGCCTGAAGGCGCTCCTACAACGAAGCGGCGACGCGAGAACGGCGTTCGAAGCCAGCGCCCTCTTTCGCACCCCACCGCTCACCAACAAACGTCACCACCCCACGCCCCTGCCCGTGCGAAACTCTGCCCATGACCGAACTGAGCATCCACGACTGGCCCCTGCCCTATGAGCCGCGCCTGGCGACGCGCCTGTCCACGGACATCGACATGGTCGTCATCCACTGCACCGAACTGCCGGACCTGGCGACCGCGCGCGAATACGGCGAACGCATCCGTTACCCCGAAACGCAGACCGGCAACAGCGGGCATTACTACATCGACCGGGATGGCAGCATCCACCAGTTCGTCAGCGCCCTGCGCGTGGCCCATCACGTGTTCCGCTACAACCCGCGCTCGATCGGCATCGAGCTGGTCAATCTCGGGCGCTATCCGGACTGGAACGATAGCCGCCACCAGCTCATGACCGAAGCGTACCCGGCCGCCCAGATCGACGCCCTGCTCGCCCTGCTGGCCGAGTTGCGCGGCCACTTCCCCGGCCTGCACTGGATCGCCGGGCACGACGTACTGGACCGGCGTCGCGAGCCGGCCAGCGACGATCCGAGCGTGCTGCTGCCGCGCCGACTCGATCCCGGGCCGATGTTTCCGTGGACCGAGGTGCTCAGCCGATGCGGCCTCGCGCGCTGGGTGAGCCTGAACGCGGATTGACGCGCTGCAGCACCCGCTGGCCTATACTGGCGCGCCTTTTTCGACCGAATGCCGACATGTCCGCATCGATAGTCAACGAACTGATCGACCTGCTCCAGCTCGAACGTCTCGAGGACAACCTGTTCCGCGGCCAGAGCCGCGATATCGGCACGCGTTACGTGTTCGGCGGCCAGGTCCTCGGCCAGGCCTTGTCGGCGGCGCAGCAGACCGTCGACGCCGGCCGCCATGCGCATTCGCTGCATGCCTATTTCCTGCGCGCCGGCGACGTCGAGGCGCCGATCATCTACAGCGTCGAGCGCAGCCGTGACGGCGGCAGTTTTTCGGCGCGGCGCATCGTCGCGATCCAGCACGGCCAGCCGATCTTCAACATGACCGCCTCGTTCCAGACCCCGGAGCCGGGCGCCGAACACCAGTTCCCGATGCCGCTGGTGCCCAAGCCCGAAGACCTGCCCCAGGTCGACCTCGTGCCGGCCAACGAACTCGACAAGATCCCGGCCAAGCGCAAGCGCTGGCTGAACAAGGCCGGCCCGTTCGAGTTTCGCCACGTGCATCCGCGCAACGAGCTCAATCCGACCAAGCAGCCGCCGTACCAGAACGTCTGGTTCCGCCTGGTCGACCGCGTCCCCGACAACCCGGTCCTGCATCGCTCGCTGCTCGCCTATGCCTCGGATTTCCACCTGATCGGCACGACCACGTTCCCGCACGCCATTTCCTACCTGCAGCCGAACGTGCGCATGGCCAGCCTCGATCACGCGATGTGGTTCCATCGCCCGTTCCGCGCCGACGAGTGGCTGCTGTACGCCTGCGACAGCCCAAGCGCGCAGCATTCGCGCGGCCTCGCCCGCGGGATGATCTTCACCCGCGATGGCGTGCTGGTCGCCTCGACCGCCCAGGAAGGCTTGATCCGCGTGGTCGACGACACCAAATAGCCCAGTAACGACGAACGCCCGATGATGCAGACCGGAATCCGCAGCGCCTGCTGACTTTTACCGAGGCTGCCCCAAGCCCCAATCTCGCTGCTGCGCCCCGCTCTCCCGGAACCCAGACACCATGCGCCAGATCTACACCTCGCCCCGCTACGAAAACGTCGAACGCGTCGTCGCCCTGCTCAGCGCGGCGAACATCGCGACGACGATCCGCAACCGCCGCGACTGGCAGGGCGGGCAGTGGAAGCGCTTCAGCTACACCCAGCGCGGTGAAAGCGAAGGCTGGGCCCAGGTCTGGGTGACCGATTCGAACGACCAGACCCGCGCCCGCGAGATCCTGCGCGAAGCCGGGCTCGAACCGGCCACGCGCTTCGCCGACGAACTGGCCGCCGCCCGCGCGCCGGTCGACCCTGGCCGGCACAAGGCCAACTCGATGCGCATCCGCATGATCCTGCTGGCCCTGATCGGCGGCGTGATCCTGCTCATCGGCAGCACGTACCTGATGCGCTAGCACGCTTCGCGAACCCGATTCGCGAGACCGGAAGAGCTTCCCCGGGCGAGGGCCACGTTGTTCAGCATTCTTTGCATTCCGTGCGTCCGGCCCTGCTCCGCGGCACCTGTATTGGTGCACAATGAGGCATGCGCTCCGATGTCGTCCGCCTGTTCCAGACCCTGCCGCATACCTGCGGTTATTTTGCCGAACGCACGGCCCAGAATCTCGTCATCGACCCGAGCTCGCCGCAGCTGGACCAGCTCTACGAACTCGGCCTGCAGCGCGGCTATCGGCGCGCCGGCGGCCACGTCTACATCCCGCACTGTCCGAGTTGCCGCGCCTGCATCGCCTGCCGCATTCCGGTCGATGCGTTCGTCGCCGACCGCGCCCAGCGCCGCTGCCTGAAACGCAATGCCGACCTCGAGATCCGCATCGAGCCGGCCGGGTTCAGCGACGAACGTTTCGCCCTGTACCGCCGCTACCTGCAGTGGCGGCACCCCGACGGCGGCATGGACGATGCCCAGCCAGAGGACTTCTCGCGCTTCCTGCATACCCACTGGAGTCCGACCCGCTTCATCGAACTGCGCAAGGACCAGCGCCTGCTCGCCGTGGCCGTAACCGACTACTGCGAGGCCGGGCTGTCGGCGGTCTATACGTTCTACGATCCGGACGAGGGCTCGCGCGGGCTCGGCACCTTCGCCATCCTCAAGCAGATCGAAGTCGCCCGCGAACGCGGACTCAAGTATCTCTATCTCGGCTTCTGGATCGCCGGGCACCTCAAGATGGACTACAAGATCCGCTTCCGCCCGATCGAGATCCTGCGCAGCGGGCTCTGGCAACGCTACGAGCCGCAAAAGGTCAGCTGACCGAAACCGAGATTCGCGCCGCCGACCGCGTGGCCTTGTCGCGCGCCTCCTCGATGGTCTCGCCGCGGGCCAGGGTCACGGCCATGCGCCGATGGCCACGCACCTCGGGTTTGCCAAAGATGCGCAGGCCGGTGTCCGGCTCGGCCAGTGCCTCGGCAATGCCCGCGTAGACGATGTCGTTGCCATCGCCCTCCACGAGAACCGCGCACGAGGCCGAGGGGCCGAGCTGGCGAATCGCCGGGATCGGCAAGCCGAGTATGGCCCGCGCGTGCAAGGCGAATTCGGAGAGCTCCTGCGAGATCAGGGTGACCAGGCCGGTGTCGTGGGGGCGCGGGCTGACTTCGGAGAAGATCACCGTGTCGCCCTTGATGAAGAACTCGACCCCGAACAGGCCATGCCCGCCGAGGGCATCGGTGATCGCGCGGGCCTGACGCTCGGCCTCGGCGATCGCAATGTCGCTCATCGGCTGCGGCTGCCAGGATTCGCGATAGTCGCCCGCTTCCTGGCGATGGCCGACCGGCGCGCAGAAGGCCGTGCCGCCGGCATGGCGAACCGTCAGCAGGGTGATCTCGTAGTCGAAATCGACGAAGCCCTCGACGATGCAGCGCCCCTTGCCGGCGCGTCCACCCGATTGCGCGTAGTCCCAGGCGGCGGCCATTTCGGCCTCGCTGCGGACCAGGCTCTGGCCCTTGCCGGACGAGCTCATGACCGGTTTGATCACGAATGGCAGGCCGAGGTCGCCGACCGCCGCCCGGTAGTCCGCCTCGCCGTCGACGAAACGATAGGCCGAGGTCGGCAGGCCGAGTTCCTCGGCGGCGAGGCGACGGATGCCTTCGCGGTTCATGGTCAGCCAGGCGGCGCGCGCGGTCGGGATCACGTTGACGCCTTCGCGCTCGAGTTCGATCAGGGTCGCCGTGTCTATCGCTTCGATCTCGGGCACGATCAGGTCGGGCTGCTCGAGCGCGACCAGGCGACGGATCGCGGCGCCGTCGAGCATGTTGATGACATGGCTGCGATGGGCCACCTGCATGGCCGGTGCATCGGCATAGCGGTCGACCGCGATGACCTCGACGGCGAGGCGCTGCAACTCGATCGCGACTTCCTTGCCGAGCTCGCCCGAGCCGAGCAGCATCGCGCGGATCGCGCTGCCGCGATGCGGCGTTCCAAACGGTTTCATCGACCATGCTCCGGATTGAGGGTAATGCGACGCGCGCAATTGTAGCGGCTGCGGCACAATGGGCCATCTCCCACCCTGGCCATCGCATGTTTCGTTTCGCAATCATCGCCGCCTTGCTGCTTCCGCTGTTCGTCCAGGCCAAAACTGCGCCGGACCAGTGGTTCAGCGTGCTCCTCGACGGCCGCAAGATCGGCAGCTTCGAGACCTCGCGCAGCGTCGAAGGCGACGTGGTCAGGACCCGGCAGACGCTGCAGATCGAATTCGACCGGGCCGGCACGCCGATCGCGATGGGCAGCAGCGAATCGAGCGAGGAGACCCGCGACGGCAAGCCACTGGCATTCGCCGCGACGACCCGACTGAGCGGCAGCGAGAACCGGGTCGAGGGTCGCATCGAGGGCGCGCAGCTGCATGTTCGGGTCAACAACGACGGCAGCTGGCAGGAGCGCGAGATGCCCTGGCCGAGCGGCGCCCTGCTCGCCGAAGGCCTGCGCCTGGCCAGCCTGCGCGTTCCGCTCGAGGATGGCCGGCGCTACCGCGAACTTTCATTCCAGCCCTCGAGCCTCGACGCGGTCGAGGTGACGACCACGATCGGCAAGCGCGAAACGGTCAGCCTGCCCGATGGTTCCCTGCCCCTGTACCGGATCGACCAGGTGTTCGCCTTTGCCGGCACGCCGGTGGCCAATACGGCCTGGGTCGACGAGGAGCGCGACGTGCACAAGCTGACCATGCCGGCGATCGGCGTGGAGCTGACCCTGCTCGCCTGCGACAAGGCCTGCGCGACCGCGCCGAACCAGAGCTCGAACGTATTCGAACATACCCTGATGCGCTCGCCGCGCGAACTCGGCCGTCGCGAACTCGGCATGGGCCTGCGCTACACGATCATGCCGCGCAACCACGAGGCACCGCTGCAGATTCCCGAGACCTCCGAACAGAGCGTGCGCCGCAGCGGCAGGAACCTGATCGTCGAAGTCTGGCGCAAGGCACGCCAGGGCCACGGCGACGCGCCGAAACCGTCCGACTACGCGGCCAACGACTGGCTGCAGAGCACGGCGCCGGAAATCGTCGCCCTGGCGAACCAGGCGACCGAGGGCGTCCAGGGCCACGAAGAGCGCATGCGCGCGCTCGAATCCTTCGTTCGCAACTTCATTTCCGACAAGACCCTCGGCGTCGGTTACGCCTCGGCATTGCAGGTCGCGCGCAAGCCGGAAGGCGATTGCACCGAACATGCGGTATTGCTCGCCGCGCTGGGCCGGGCCATCGGCATCGCCACGCGCGTCGTCGACGGGCTCGCCTATGCACCCGGGTTCGCCGGTGAACGCAACGTGTTCGTGCCGCATGCCTGGATGCAGGCCTGGATCGACGGTCGCTGGCAGAGCTTCGATGCCGCGCTCGGCGGCTTCGATGCCGGGCACATCGCGTTCTCGACCGGCGACGGCGATCCGTGGCGCTTCTACCAGGGGCTCGACCTGCTCGGCCGCACCGAACTCAAGCGCGTCGACTCGCTGGCCCTGTCCCGACCCGAATGAAGTTCTGGGCCTGCCTGCCATGCCTGCTCTGCGCATGCGCACTGGCGCAGGATTTCGCGCCGGCCCCGTTCGCGCCGGCCAGCCTTTCGGCCCTGATCACCGAAGCCGACCTCGACGAGATCAGCGGTATCGCGGCGTCGCGCCGCAGCCCGGGCATATTCTGGATACACAACGACGCACCGCGACCGGCGCGCGTCGACGCCATCGATGAAACGGGCAAGCGTCGCGGTCGTCTGCGCATCGACGGCGTGCGCGCGGTCGACTGGGAGGACATCGCCAGCTACGAAGTCGATGGCAAGGCCTGGCTGCTGATCGGCGACATCGGCGACAACGCCGGCAAGCGCAAGGACTATGAACTGATTGCCGTGGAGGAACCCGCCCTGCGCGCGGACGGGCTGACCCAACCGGTCAGGCCGGCCTGGCGCATGCGCTTCCGCTATCCCGACGGATCCCATGACGTCGAAGCCATGGCCGTCGACGTCGCTGCGCGCGAAGTCCTGCTGGTCAGCAAGCACGCCCCGCCGGTGCTCTATTCGCTGCCGCTCGGGCCGGGAGGTCCGGTCGTCGCGCTCGCGCGCAAGCGCCTGACCCTCGACATCATTCCGCAGCCGAGCGGCGATGCCCTGCTCGCCCGCTTTCCGGCGGCGCGCTTCGGCGGCTCGCCGACCGGTCTGGACATCGACAGTCGCAATCGCAACGCGGCCTTGCTGACCTATCGCGATGTCTGGGTGTTTCCACGACAGCGCAAGCAGTCGTGGATCCAGGCCTTGGCCCAGCGGCCACAACGCCTGCTCCTGCCACCGATGGCCCAGGCCGAGGCGATCGGCTTCGATCGCGATGGCTCGGCGATCCTGGTCAGCGGCGAGCGCTTGCCGGCACCCCTGCTGCGATTCGAGGCAACAGCACCCCCGGACAATCGCCCCTGATCAGCCTGGCCAGGACGGCGCCCGGCGTCACCCGCCCCCAATCTGCGTTGCATTCTGATATCACTGTGATATCATCTCTCGAGCCGGAATAAGCCGGTACTCGCCCCGTCTGCCGACGGGTCGTCCTGGAGATCCGCCATGAACGAACGCAAAGCCATTTCCCTGCCCGGCATTCCGGTCCTGCTGGTCCTGATCGCCGCCATGATCGCCAATGCCGCCTGGTTCATCGACACCGTGCGCACGTCCGCCGAGAGTCGCATCAATCCGGGCTTCGGCCAGATCTTCGGGCCGGTGCTGGTCATGGTCCTGCTCATCTTCCTGCTCAAGGGCCTGTTCGCGGTACAGCCCAACGTCGGCCGCGTCATGCAGCTGTTCGGCCGCTATGCCGGCAGCGTGCGCGAGCAGGGCCTGCGCTGGACCAATCCGTTCTACTCGCGGCGTGCGGTCTCGCTGCGCGTGCGCAATTTCGAATCGGGCAAGCTCAAGGTCAACGACCTAGACGGCAATCCGATCGAGATCGGCGCGATCGTGGTCTGGCAGGTGATCGACACCGCCGAGGCCGTGTTCATGGTCGATGACTATGAGAACTTCGTGCACATCCAGGCCGAGTCGGCACTGCGCCAGATGGCCACCAGCTATTCCTACGACTCGCACGACGAAAAGGGCATCTCGCTGCGCGGCAATGGCAAGGAAGTCAATGCGCACCTGCGCGACGAGATCCAGGAACGCCTGGCCAAGGCCGGCGTCGAAGTGGTCGAGGCGCGCATCAGCCATCTCGCCTACGCCCAGGAAATCGCCCAGGCCATGCTCCAGCGCCAGCAGGCCAGTGCCATCGTCGCCGCGCGCACGCGCATCGTCGAAGGTGCGGTCGGCATGGTCGAGCTCGCCCTCGAGCACCTCAGCCAGCGCGGCGTCGTCGAACTCGACAACGAGCGCAAGGCGGCCATGGTCAGCAACCTGCTGGTCGTGCTCTGCGGCGATCGCGCCACCCAGCCGGTCGTCAACGCAGGCACGCTGTACTGATGCAAGCGGCCCTGGCCAGCGCGACGGGAACGGCGTGAGCGAGAAGAAAGCCTATCCCCTGCGCATCAACGCCGCCGTGCTCGAAGCGATGCAGCGCTGGGCCGACGACGACCTGCGTTCGCTCAACGCGCAGATCGAGTACGTGATGCGCGAGGCGCTGCGCAAGGCCGGACGCATCAAGCCGGCCACGAAACCGCCTGCCATCGAGACCGGTGAAACGGATTGAATTCCCACGGAGCCATGCGATGTCCGACCAGAACTGGAGTTACCAGACCATCGAGATCAAGCCGTCCTTCCTCGGCAGCTTCGATGCCGACACCCTCAATGAGGTGCTGAGCCGCGAAGGCATGAAGGGCTGGGAACTGGTCAGCACCCTCAACGTCGGCCCGATGCGCCCGATCTACCTGTTCCTCAAGAAGCCGCGCTGACGACAAGGGCATGTTCGTCCATGCCCTCTGACCGTTTCGGCCGGGCAGAAACGCGACCGTTCGGAGCTTGCGCAGGATTCGGCTAAGCTTGGCCCATGCACGTCCAGTCGTCCCTGCCACCGGCCCGCTGCGACACTGCGCAGCGCTTGCGCGTGATCGAGGCGGCATTCGCCCTCGGCGTTCCGCGCGACTACGGGCGCAAGCACCGCCAGCGCGTGGTCCGAGAGCCGCGCGAACTGCTCTCTATCGGCGACGACATCCATGGCCGCCACCAGTGGCTCGCTCCTGGAGCGGCTCGCGCCTGGCTGCGCATGCGCAGCGCGGCCGCCGCCGACGGCATCGAGCTGCAGGTCGTCTCGGCATTCCGCTCGGCCGCCTACCAGCTCGTCATCATCGAGCGCAAACTCGAACGCGGCTTGTCGATGGACGAGATCCTGCAGGTCAGCGCCGCGCCCGGCTTCAGCGAGCACCACTCGGGTCGTGCCCTCGACATCAGCACGCCCGACTACGCAGCGCTCGAGGAGGAGTTCGAAGACTCGCCGGCGTTCGCCTGGCTGCAGCGCGAGGCGCGCCGCTACGGCTATGCCCTTTCCTATCCGCGCGGCAACCGCCATGCCATCGCCTATGAGCCCTGGCACTGGTGCTGGCATCGCCCCTGAACCGGCCTACACCGTCAAGAGAGCCGCGCTCGGCGCTGGTCTGGCATCTGCCGGGCTAACGTGACTTTCGCCGCAGGCATCCAAGCGGCAAACGGTGTATCCATCGTCTTTTGTACCTTCAACCGGAGTCGCTCATGCGCGTACGCCTGATCCTGCCCCCCTTTCTTGTTCTCGCCAGTGCCTTGGCGCCGGCGGCCAGCGCGCTGGCCGGTACCGGCCTGCTGCGATTTCCCGATGTCTGCGGCAACCGCATCGTGTTCACCTATGCCGGCGACCTGTGGGCGGTCGGTACCGAGGGCGGCACCGCGATCCGGCTGACCGCCGGTCCCGGCGTCGAACAGGCCGCACATTTTTCACCGGATTGCAGCCAGATCGCCTTCACCGGCCAATACAGCGGCGACGACCAGGTCTTCGTGATCCCCTCCAGCGGCGGTGAGCCGCGCCAGCTGACCTGGTACCCGACTCCCGGGCCGCTGCCGCAACGCTGGGGCATCGACAGCCAGGTCTACGGCTGGACCCCGGACGGCAGCGCCGTGGTTTTCCGCTCGACCCGCGATGCAGTCGGCATCTCGAACCCGAAACTGTTCAAGGTCGCCGTCGCCGGTGGCCTGCCGACCGCCCTGCCGATGCCAACCGCCGGCAGCGGCGAGTATTCGCCGGACGGCAAGCAGATCGTCTACTCGCCGAAGTTCCGCGACTACCGGACCTGGAACCGCTACGTCGGCGGCTGGGCGCAGGATCTCTACATCTACGACATTGCCGGCCGTAGCGCGCGCAACATCACCGCCGACCAGCACACCGATCGCGATCCGATGTGGATCGGCAATGCGATCTATTTCCTTTCCGACCGCGGCGAACACCTGAACCTCTACCGCTTCGACATCGGCAGCGGCGAAACGCGCCAGCTGACCGACTACAAGGGCAAAGACGCGCGCTGGGCCGGCTCCGATGGCAAGAGCCAGATCGTTTTCGAAGTGGATGGCTCGCTGCATCTCTACGACACCTCGGCCAGCCGCGACAAGGCGCTCGACATCAGCGTGCCGAGCGACCTCGTGCCGCGTCACGCCGGCACGCGCAGCGTGCGCGACTTCATCGAGGACTTCTCGCTCAGCCCGAACGGCAAGCGCGCCGCCTTCGTCGCCCGCGGCGAAGTCTTCAGCGTGCCGATGGAGCATGGCCTGACCCTCGACCTCACCCATACGCCCGGCGCCCATGAACGCGAAGTGGCATGGTCCGCGGACGGCAAGCGCGTCGCCTACGTGTCGGACGAGAGCGGCGAGGATGCGATCTGGGTGCGCGACGCCGATGGCGGCGCAGCACGACAGCTGACCCGCGAGAACTTCGGGCGCCTGTACGCGCCGCGCTGGTCGCCGGACGGCTCGCGCATTGCCTATGTCGACAACGAGAGCCGCCTGCATCTGGTTGCCGCCAGCGGCGGGGCGAGTACGCTGGTCGCCGACGATCCGGGTTTCTCGCGTCGCGACCACGCCTGGTCGCCGGGCGGCCATTACCTCGCCTACACCGTGACCAATCCGGACTCGCAGCAGACCCAGCTGCGCATCTACGACGTTTCGGCCAAGGCCAACTACCCGGTCGGCAGCGCCGTGTTCAACGCCTACGCGCCGGCATTCTCGCCGGACGGCAAACTGCTGTTCTTCATCGGCGACCGCGAATGGGCCCCGCAGATCTCAGGCGTCGAATGGAATTTTGCCAGCAATCGCAGCGCCGGCCTGTTTGCCCTGACCCTGCGCGCCGACGTCGCCAATCCGTTCGCACCACGCAATGACAGTGCGAGCGCGGACTCCGGAAAGTCCGAAAAGAACGACGGCGATGCCAAGGAATCGAAGAAGAAGACGCCCACGAGTGTCGATGACCGGATCCGCTTCGAGGGCATCAACGAACGCCTCGTGCGCGCACCGATCGATCCCGACAACCTGCAGTGGATCGCAGTCACCTCGAAGGCGCTGCTCTATGTGGTCAGCGATGCCTTCTACTACGGCCGCGAAAGCGAGAACAAGCCGCGCCTGATGGCCTGGTCCTTCGAAGACCGCGAATCGAAGGAGCTCTTCAAGGGTCTCGAGGAACTGGCCATTTCCGCCGACGGTTCCACCGTGCTCGTGAAGAGCGGCAAGGACTACAAGCGCCTGGATCCCGGCGAGTCCAAGCCCGAGCCCAAGGACATCAAGCTCGACGGCCTGTTCGCCCAGGTCGACCCGAAGGCCGAGTACGCCGAGATCTTCCGCGAGGTCTGGCGGCGCTATCGCGATCACTACTACGTGCAGAACATGCACGGCTATGACTGGAACGCGATCCGCGCCAAGTACGAGCCGAAACTCGCCGATGTCGGCGACCGCAGCGACCTCAACTACCTGCTCGGCCAGATGGTCGCCGAATTGTCGAGCTCGCATGCCTACGTCAGCGGTGGCGACCTCGGCCTGCCCGAGCGTCCGCACGTCGGCCTGCTCGGGGCGCGCTTCGAACTCGATGCCGCGGCCGGCCGCTACAGGATCGCCAGGATCATGGCCGGGGAAAACGACGAGGAACGCTACCGTTCACCGTTGACCGAAGTCGGCGTCGACGCCCACGAGGGCGACTACCTGCTCGCGATCAACGGCCAGGCCCTGGCCGGCACCGACAATCCGTACCGCCTGCTGCGCGCGCCGAAAGGCCAGCTGATCCAGCTGACCCTGAACTCGCGCCCGAGCCTGGACGGTGCCAGGACCGTCCTCGTCGATCCGATCGACAGCGAGGCCGAACTGAACTACTACGCCTGGACCACGGCCAACCGCGACTACGTGGCCAAGGCCAGCAATGGCACGATCGGCTACCTGCACATTCCCGACATGGGCGGCGACGGCATCCGCGAGTTCATCAAGTGGTTCTATCCGCAACTGCGCAAGCAGGGCCTGGTCGTCGACGTGCGCGACAACGGCGGCGGCAACGTCTCCTCGATGATCATCGAGCGTCTCTCGCGCAAGCTGCTCGGCGTCGACTACGGTCGCGGCTCGGACATCGTCGGAACCTATCCGCAGCAGACCTTCATCGGCCACCTGGCCGCGCTCTGCAACGGCACCACGGCCTCCGATGGCGACATCTTCTCCTACATGTTCAAGCAGGCGAAGCTCGGCCCGCTGATCGGCACGCGTACCTGGGGCGGCGTGGTCGGCATCAACGACTGGGGCCCGCTGATCGACGGCGGCACGACCAACGTGCCGCAGTTCGCCACCGCCGACACGAACGGCCATTGGGCGATCGAGGGCCATGGCGTCGACCCCGACATCGAAGTCGAACTCGACGTGGCTTCGGCCCTGGCCGGCCGCGACCCGCAGCTCGACCGCGCCATCACCGAGATCCGCAAGCAGATCGCCGCAGAGCCGGTCGCCCTGCCCGCGCGTCCGGCCGACCCGGTCAAGGCGCCGGCCGACATGCGCTGAGTCGGCGCATTCCTCCCGGGGGGGGCGACGCCGCAGCGCAGCGGCATCGCCCCCCGGGGTTCCCGACGCGGATTGTCCGGCCGACCCGAAACATGATCGCTCTACTTGTATAGACCTATAGGGAAGCCTATGCTCGGTGCGCGCCACGTCCGTGGCGCTCGTCCCTGGGGAGGGACGGCTACTCATCATCGAGGTTTGACATGCAAAAGCTCTTTGCGGGCTTTGTTGTGTTTGCCGTGGGTATCCTGGGAACTTCGGCGGCCTATTCCGCCGGCCTTGAAATCGCCTTGACGCCATCCGCCGAGAACGGCGCGGATGCGACGGTCCAGTACAGCCTGATCAACCAGAGTTCGAGTACCGTCCACGTCCTGCGCTGGCAGACGCCGATAGACGGCGTCACCAACGACCTTTTCGACGTCCGCCAGAACGGCAAGCCGGTCGACTATGTCGGCCCCCTGTACAAACGCGTCGCACCGAGAATGCAGGACTACATCGAGCTGAAACCCGGCGAGAGCCTGAGCGCCGTGGTCGATCTCAGTGCGTTCTACGACATGCGCGGCGGCGGCCAGTACCAGGTGACCTATGCGCGCGGCGCCAGCGATGTCATCCGCGAGGTCATGCAGGCCGAGCGCGGCGGCGTTGCCGCCGGCATCGGCGCCTTCGACATGAGCCGCGGCTCGACCAGCGTGTTCGCCGATTCCACCCCCGGTGCGCTCGACATCGACAGTGAAGAGACCCGCACACCGATCATTCCGCTGGCCGCCAGCAACAGCTTCGTCAGCTGCAGCAACACCCGGCAGACCCAATTGGCCACGGCGCGCAATTCCTCGGTGACCTATGCCAGCAACTCGAAGAGCTACCTGACCGCCGGCAACACCGGTTCGCGCTACACCTGGTGGTTCGGCACCTACAACAGCTCGCGCTACTCGACCGTGCGCTCCCATTTCAACAACATCTACAGCGCACTCTCGTCGCAGGCCTACACCTTCAACTGCTCGTGCTCCGACAGCGGCACCTACGCCTACGTCTATCCGACCCAGCCCTACAAGGTCTACCTGTGCGGTGCATTCTGGTCGGCGCCGAACACCGGCACCGATTCGCGTGCCGGTACGCTCGTGCATGAAACCAGCCACTTCAATGTCGTAGCGGGAACCAAGGACAACGCCTACGGACAGACCGCCGCGCACAACCTGGCCGTGAGCAATCCGACCAAGGCCGTGGCCAACGCCGACAGCCACGAGTACTTCGCCGAGAACACGCCGGCGCGCAACTAGTGTGGTGTCCCACAAATACCATCAAATAATTCCGGCGTCTTTCACGGTGATACTGCGTTGCTCGTCGTCGCCATAGCGCCCACTATGACTCCTCCTCGCGCCTTGTCTCGCCATGAAATCCATCCGGAATTTCTTCGCGTTATTTGCGGGACACCACACTAGCCGGGGAGAATTCGACATCGCCGCCGCGTGTTACTGCGCGGCGCAAAAAAGAAGCCCCCGCCACATGGCGGGGGCTTCGTCGTTTGCGGACCGGCGAAAGTCAGTGCGGCACGAAGCTCAGCGAAGACGTCGCCTGCGCGATCGAGGCCGAAGCGGAGATCGGCAGCGGGTGGTACTGGTTGGTCAGCCAGCGGCCGAGCTGGCTGGCGTAGAGCGGGCTGCCGAGCACGCCGCTCTGGCCACCCGGGATGATCTCCGAGGCACTGATGCCCGGGAACATCTCGCCGACGAAACGACGTGCCGGACCGCTGCCGAACATGAAGCTGTTCGAAGCATTGGCGCGGGTGTCATGGCTGGCCGCGTCGACCGACTCGAAGCCGCCCGGACGGGCGATGCCGGGCAATTCCGCGGACAGATCGCTGTATCCGTAACCGTTCGGCCCCGGGATGCTGAACGGTGCGCCGAGCGGCTGCTCGAAGACGATGCGGTGCAGCTTGCCCCAGCGGTAGTCCGACTGGCTGGTCGAGCCGGCGAAGGCGGCGGCGAAGTTGTCGCCGGCGAGCAGGTCGAGGCTGTCCGAAAGCGCCTTGAGCAAAACGTAGTCGCGCGCCGCAGCGGCATTCGGGGCACCTGGTGCCGAGAAGAATGTCACGCCCGAAGCACCCTTGCCGCCGAGCTGGCCGTAGTTGTCGAGCAGGAACTTGAATGCGGCCTGGGCGTCGCGGCCACCCGGCTTGTAGTTGCCGAGGCCGACCGCGGTCAGGCCGGCGTCGATCGTGTTGCGGATCGAAGTGCTGCGCCACGTCGCATAGAGCGTCGCGGCGATGCTGGCGTCGACCTGGGACTGGCTGGGCACCGGCAGCGCCGAAGGATTGTCGCCCGGGTCGAAGCCCTGCTGGATGCCGGTCGGCGTCGAGTAGTCCCAGTTCTCGAGGCGGTTCATGGCCTCGACGATGCGCGGCTCGGCGGCCAGCGCGGCCAGCGACGACCACGCACCCGGAGCCTCGCCGGCCTTGAACGCGGTGATCAGGTAGGGCAGCACGAGTTCGGCGTCGAGCAACTGGTTGTTGGCCTGCAGGTTCTTCATGTCGGCCACCGTGATATGGCCACCGGCTGCGATAAGGCGCTGGATCTCGCGATCGATGCGGCCCATGCGATAGGCGGATGATCCACCGACATCGAGATAGTAGATGCCACCACCGGGGCGCAGCTGGTTGAGCGAATTGTTGTCGAGCGAGAAGCCGATCGGATCGTTGTTGGCATTGGCGAAGTAACCGCTGGACGGATTGATCACGAACGGCATTTCGTTGGCCGGCAGGATTTCGTAGGGCGTCGCCTGGTTCGGCTGCGGATGCATGACCGGCAGCCAGTCGTGCTTCAGCGCGCCGGTGCCGTCGCGGATCACGAACGGCGGAATGCCGCCGCCCGGCGCGTTCTCAGTCTGCAGGTCGGTGCGCACGGGTGCCTCGGCGCTGACGAAATAGGCGATGTTGCCGTCGACGTCGGCGTAGGCGAAGTTCTGCGAGCCGAAGTCGAAGTAGCTCAAGGCACTCTGGAAGTCGGCCAGGTTGGCTGCGCGGTTGATGCGCCGGAACGACTCGATCTCGAACGTGGCGCCCCATCCGGTATAGGCAATCGACAATCCGGTATCGCCGGTGATGCTGACCAGCGCGCCGTTGTTGCGCCGCGGCACGAGGATGCTGACCCCGCCATTGGCGTAGCCGATCGAGTTCTCGCGGGTCACCGTGTCGGGCGTGCCGTTCATGCGGTTGACGTAGTAGTTCTGGAACACCCATTGCAGGTTCTCTTCCTGGCCGTCGTGCACGATCGCGTATGGCAGTCCGTAGGAATTGAGCTTGAGTTGTTCCTGGAAAACGTCGGTCACATCGAGCGAATTGGTCGTCGTTCCCCAGCAGATGCGCTGGTTGCAGCCCTGAATCACGCCGGGCGTGCCAGGTACGGTCACGCCGGTCACGTCCATCGGAGTGGAATAGCGACTGTCGCGCGAAAGCACGTGCTGCTCCATGAAGACCGGAGGCAGATCGAGGCCGAGGTGCGGATCGTTGGAAAGGATCGGCTTGCCCGACGCAGTGTGGCTGCCGGCAATGACCCACTCGTTGCTGCCGATCGGCGTATCGCGTCCATCGAGGGCGCGGCCGAGCAACGGCGAATCCTGCAATTGTTCACGGAACGCGCGGGCCAGATCGACCGTCCTCGAGTCGATGACGCCGACCGCCGGCGCCTGGCTGCCGGGCACGGGTTGCGACAATGCCGGCGCGACGCCGTTCGCAGTGCCACCTGGTACGAAGCCCGGTACGGTGACCCGATCATCGGCCGGAGCGATCCGGTGCGTATCGGCGAAATACAGGGTGGAACCGTCGAATCCACCCGCCTGACCGGCCTGCTGGTAGGCACCGAGGTTGATCGTCGGGTTGATGTCGAGATCGAAGGAGAGCTGGAACGCCAATCCCTTGCCCACGCACAGCGAGTCGACCGGCGTCCACGGATCGGCATGGGTCAACTGCAGCGCCCCGTATTCGGGCGGCAGCGGATTGTTGGCCAGCCAGAAGTTCACGCCATCGGCGTAGGCGCGCAGCCAGCCGCGCGAATCGTCGGACATCGCGGCCCAGGTCTTCACGGCGCCTCGGCGCAGGCCGAGATTGCGGGCCTGTACATCGGACGCGAGTTGCGAGATGCCGACCAGTTCGGCCAGCGAGCCACTGACCGAGCGGCGGGTCAGGTCCATCTGGAAGAAGCGGTCGCGGGCATGCGCATAGCCCTGCAGGAAGGCGGCGTCGTTGTCATTGGACGCGTCGATGGTCGGAATGCCCTCGGCATCCCAGGTGATCCTGGCTGGCGCCTTGAGTCCGGGCGCGCTGAGCGTCTGCGCAGCCACCGGGAACGCAAGCAGCAGTCCCATCCAGCACAGCAGTGCCGACCTGGCACGGAAAGTACCGCCTGACATCGAACGCGACATGACCCGCCCTCCGATTGGATTGGTTCGAACGATTGTTCGAGCCATTATGCGCTGTGGTTCACAGAATCCTTTTGTGCGGTGCATCGGGAATTCAGCGCATGCGATCCGGATGGACCATCGAATTCGGGCTTGGGGAGGGATTGCGAATTGCCGTGGATTTGCGCGAGGCGCGGACGGTGCGGTCTCGCCGGACCCCGCTCAGTCCAGGGCCTTGCGCCAGAGTGCAATTGCGAGACAAAGCCAGCCGGCAATCAGCGCAACGCCACCGAAGGGCGTCAGCACGCCGACCAGCCGCGGCGCGCCGAGGGCGAGCGCGTAGAGGCTGCCGCTGAACAGGGCGATGCCGGCCAGCAGAAGGCTCGCCGCGAGCGTGGCAAGAGCTGATCGCGGCCCGCGCATCATGGCCAGGGCGAGCAGCCCAAGGGCATGCCAGAACTGATAGTCGACCGCGGTTTTCCAGAGCGCGAGCGCATCCGCATCGAGCCTCCCCTTCAGGGCGTGTGCACCGAATGCGCCGGCGGCCACGGCCAGGGCGGCGACCAGGCAGGCCGCCGGGCCCGGCCATCGGCTTGCCGACCCGTTCACGGACGGAGCCTGCCGGCGGCGCGGCCGCGGGCGGCAAGACCCGCGGCCGCCCCGCTCATTTGCCGGACTTCGGCTTGGCCGCCGGGGCCTTGGCTTCGAGCGGCTTGAGCAAGTCGTCCATGGTCTTGGTCATGTTGGCGCTCTTGTAGGCCGGCAGGACGAAACTCCAGCCCTGGAATGCCGCGTCGAGCGTGTCGACCTCGCTCTTGAGCGCGGCCATGCGCTGTTCGCGATCCTTGGCCGGATCGACCGCCGGCGCAGGCTGGTCAGCGTCGGCCGGCTTGGTGGCGGCCGCATCGGTCTTTTGCGCGGCCGCATCGGATGACTCCGGCTTCTCCGCGACAGGGGCGGTCTTGGCCTTTTCCTGTTCCGCGGCGATGTGCTTCTGCGCCGCTTCGTCATCGAGCGATGCGGCAAAGGTCGCATAGTGCTTGTCGCCGACCTGCCATTCGCGGGCATCGACGACGAGCCCGTCGAAGGTCTGGTAGCGGATCGTCGTGGCATTGTCCGGCACCGCGACTTCGCTGCCCGGCGCGACATCGTCGATGCGCAGGTCGGCGAGCACCGAGGCGAGGCCGTTGGCGGCGAATTCGGAGCTCACCTCGCGGCCCTTGGGCAGATCGGCGATCGCATAGTGCGAATCTTCCGGCGCGTTCTTGTAGACGCGCAGGGTCTTGCCATCCGCGTGCGTGATCGTCACCGAGGCGATGCGATCGGACGGGATGTTGGCCAGATCCTTGCGCAGCCAGTCCGATGCATTCCGGTCCGGAATCAGGTTGCCCTTGGCCAGCCAGCTCTGCGCCTCGCCGCTGCGACGCACATAGGTACCGCCGCCCTGCGCGTTGTAGTTGCCGGCGATGAAGCTGACCGGCGCGGTCAGCCCGCTGATCTCGACCTGGATGCCCTTGGCCGCGGGCTCGCTGATGTCGCTGACCCCGATATCGGCATAGCGTTCCTTGTTCGCGGTCTTCTGTTCGATCAGGTTGGCGTCGGCGACCTTGAGCAGGTAGCCGCGCAACTTGCCGGTGTCGGCCGGATAGCCGCCCTTGTCCTTGACCGTCCAGCCCTTGTCGGAACGCGTCAACTCGACCGTCTTGCGTCCTCCGGCCTCGCTCAGGCCGAGGCCGCTGACATCGTTGACGTGCTCGCCGAGGCCCTCGACCAGCGAGCTCGCATGGGTGCTGAAATCGCTGACCGGCTGGCGCGAATGGTTGATCGCGAATGCGGCGATCACGGCCACCACGGTGACCGCGCCGAGCTTGATCAGACTTCTCTGGTTCATCATGGTCTGCTTCTCCCCGTTCAGGCCGACTTGCGCCGGCGCACGCGCCACATCGCGAATCCGACCGCAGCCAGGGTCACGAGCAGCGGCACGAGCACGATGTTGAAGAACTTCAGGCGGCTGCCGAGGGCTTCGATCTCGGCATCGAGCGAGCGCCTGACGTCACGCAGTTCCTTGCGGATATCGGCCTTGCGCTTGATGAAGTTGTCGAGCTCGGCCTTCTGTTCGGGCGACATGATCATGGCCTGGTCACGCGACTTTGCGCCCTGCAGTTCGGTCAGCTTGCGCTCGGTTTCCTGCAGTTCGCGCTGCAGCTCCTGCTCCTTGGCGCGGAAACGGTCGTCGGCGCTGCGCTTGAGCGCTTCGACCGTCGTGAACGGCCGCTGCGAGGTGGCTCGCCCGCGGATCGAGATCAGGGCCGAGGAGCCGGTCAGGTTGTCGATCGCGTTGAGGACGAAATCGCCGTTGTTGGCGAACGCGTTCATGAGCTTCTGGCCGAGGAAGTTCTGCACCTGGACCCAGAGCCGGTCCGACAGCACGTCGGTATCGGCGACGATCACGATTTGGCCGTCATCCTTGCTCTCGGCGAGGTGGCCGGATTCGTTGCGCTCGGGGAATGCGGTCTTGAACTTGCCCTCGACGCGTCCGGCGATCACGTAGCGCTCGCCGCTCGGATTGAAGTCGTTCAGCAGCGCGGATGGATCGGGCAACATGCGCAGGCGATCGGCCGCGGTCGACATGGCGTCGCCGGAACTCTGCATCAGCGGGACGAGCTTGGCCGTGGCGTCCTTGGCCAGACCGAAGTAGCCGCTGCTCGAAACATTGATCGAGTCGAGGTTGGCGGTGATCACGTCATCCCGGTTCAGGTCTTCGGCGGTCAGGCCGATGATGCCCGGATGCCGCACCGGCGCCCGCCCCTGGCCGACGCTGACCGCCACGGCGCGGGCGCGGTCGAGGACGATCTTCTTCGGGTCGTAGTCGACGCCCCAGGTCTTGAACAGTTTCGGCAAATCCGAGGAATGGTCGGCGAACATGGCCGCCTGCGGATTCTGCGGATCGGCCCCGGAGGTATCGAGTTCGGCATCGGGATCGACGAACACGAGCAGGTGGCCACCGCGCAGGACGAACTGGTCGATCGCGTATTGCGCATCCTCGGAAAGTTCCTTCGGATGCACGAGCACGAGCACGTTGATGTCGGGATCGATCGATTTGATGCCGGCCGCGTTGAGGTCGCGCACGTCGAAGGATTGCGAGAGCTGCTGCTGGATCGCCCACGGATCGCGCATCTGCCGCGTCTGAGGATCGAAGCCGACGCCCATCGGCAGGCTCGAGACAAGGGCGATCGCCGGCTTCTTCGGCGTGGCCAGATCATGGACCAGCTTGGCCACGTCGTATTCGAGGAAGGCTTCCTTTTCCGGCTGGAAGAACGGAATGACCGCCTGGCCGTTGGTCGAGTTGGTTCCGGCCAGGCCGAGGAAGATGGTCTCGCCGCCGGCGCTGACCGGCACCGCCTGCAGGCCGTAGGTCGTGGCCCGGTCCTCGTCTTCGGAGAACGGCAGCGGGTCGATGACCTCGAGCTTGATGTGGCCGTTCGAACGCGCCGCCATCTCCTCGAGCAGCTCGCGCACGCGCGTCGCATAGGTGCGCAGCTGCGGCAGGTTCTGCGTGCCCTTGTCGGAATAGAAAAGATACAGGTTGATCGGTTCGTCGAGCTTGGAAAGGATTTCCTTGGTGCCCGGCGACAGCGTGTAGAGGTTGTTCTCGGTGAGGTCGACGCGGGCGCCGCGGAACAGCACGTTGACGACGAGCATGAGGGCGACGAACAGGATGATCATGACGATCAGGGCGCCGCCGGAGAGAGTCTTGCGATTGGATGACATGTTCTTTGGCTTCCTCAGTCGGCTTTCTTGAGGTCGATCACGATGGCGCTGGCGTACAGCCAGAAGCCGATCATCAGCACGAAATAGAGCAGATCGCGCAGATCGATGACGCCCTTGCTGATCGAGGCGAAATGGGTCAGGAAGCTGAGCCCTGCGATCGCATCGACGAGGCCTTGCGGCGCCCACGAACGGAACGCATCGAGGACCAGCGGAAAGCCGGCCATGACCAGCACGAAGCAGGCGACCACGGTCAGGATGAAGGCGACGACCTGGTTGCGCGTGGCCGCCGAGATGCATGAGCCGATGGCGAGGAACGAGCCGGCCATCAGCAAGGCACCGAGGTAGCTGGCGAAGATCACGCCGTTGTCGGGATCACCGAGGTAGTTGACCGTTATCCAGAGCGGAAAGGTCAGGGCCAGGGCGATGCCGATGAAGGCCCAGGCGGCGAGGAACTTGCCCATGACCGCCTGCCACATCGTGATCGGCAAGGTCAGCAGCAACTCGATCGTGCCGCTCTTGCGTTCCTCGGACCACAGCCGCATCGAAACGGCCGGCACCAGAAACAGGTAGAGCCAGGGCAGGAAATTGAAGAACGGCAGCAGGTCGGCCTGGCCGCGCTCGTAGAAGCCGCCGAGGTAGAACGTAAAGGCGCTCGAGAGGACCAGGAAGATGACGATGAAGACGTAGGCTACCGGCGTTGCGAAGTAGCTGCGCAGTTCGCGCTTGCAGACCGTGGTGATCGCGCTCATGCCCGTGCCTCCGTGGCCGCATTGCCCTGGGTGATGCTGCGGAAGACTTCGTCGAGGCGACCGCCCTCGAGGGCCAGTTCGCGAACCACGATCGAGCGCTCCTGCAGGGCCGCGTTGACGGCGACGAAGATCTGCCGGCCCGGCTTTGGAAAGGCGGTGATGCGTCCGTCCTGGGCATCGACTTCGATCGAGGCGACATCGGGCACCCGCGACAACGCTTCCTTCGCGGCCTTGACGTCGGTGGCGGTCAGCGAGACCGCCTGGTGGTAGCGCGAACGCGATTCGAGCTCGGCCGGGGTCGCGTCGGCCAGTACCTTGCCCCTGGCGATGATGATCGCGCGGTGGCAGACCGCATGGACCTCTTCGAGGACGTGGGTCGAGACGATGATGGTCTTGTCGCGCGCCATGGCGTTGATCAGGGTGCGCACTTCGTGCTTCTGGTTCGGGTCGAGACCGTCGGTCGGCTCGTCGAGGATCAGCACCTTCGGATCGTGCAGGATGGCCTGGGCCAGGCCGACGCGACGCTTGAAGCCCTTGGACAGGGTATCGATCGGCTGCTGCAGGACGTTTTCGAGGTTGAGCCGGTCGATCGCATCGTCGATCCGCTTGTTGCGCAGATTGGCCGGCACCTCGCGCGCATCGGCGATGAATTCGAGGAACTGGCGCACGTCCATTTCACCGTAGCTCGGCGCGCCCTCGGGCAGATAACCGACGACCCGGCGCGCTTCGAGCGACTGCTCTTCGACGTCGAATCCGCAAACCCGCGCACTGCCCGAAGTCGGCGCGAGAAAGCCGGCGATCATCTTCATCGTGGTCGACTTGCCGGCACCGTTCGGGCCGAGGAATCCGAGCACCTGCCCGGGTTCGACCTTGAACGTGATGCCATCCACGGCGACCAGGTCGCCATACCGCTTTCCCAGAGCTTGGGTTTCTATCATCGTCGAATCACCTTGTTTGCCAGTTTCCGTGAACTTCGCGCGTGTCGCGAAGCGATCGACAGGTCCATCGCGGCACAGTACCGGGCGTCGGAATCCGCCGGGGGAAACAACCGGAGCGGAACACGCCAGGGTTTGCGAGCGATGCGCAATGTACAGCAGGAAGGGGCGAAAAGTTCCCGAGCGCCGCGTTGCAACGCGCGCTCAGGCGCGCTCGGGCTGCGGATAGCGCCGCCCCGGGCGCAGTGGCCGGAAGCACGGCGCCTCGGCAAAGAAGGATTCGTTCGCGGCACCCGGGTTCCAGCCGGGGATGCCGGAAAGCGGCAACGGCCGCAGCTCCTGCGGATCGCGCAGTTGGTCGCCGGCGGCGATCGCACGGGCGATGCGAGCATCGACCCAGGCGTGGCCGGCGCTGGCATTCGTCGCAAGCCGGGCAAGTTGCTCTTCGGTCGCCGCCAAGGCGATGCATTTGGCGACCAGGAAGCGCTCGGCCTGCAAGGCCAGTTCGAGGATGGCGTGGCCGAAGACGAGCACCGCGATGCGCGTATTCCAGGCTTCGCGCTGGCGCCAGAACATGCCGTGCCAGTCATGCTCGTCCCACAGCGCGATCAGTTCCGGATCGCTGCACAGCACGATCGCACCCGCTTCGTCGAAATGGGTCATGGCGCACTGCGCGCGCGTGCGCTGGCGCGGGCCGACCTTTTCGATGTCCGCGCATTGAGCCGCATTGAGGGCGGCCTTGGTGCGCGGGTAGCGCAGCCAGACCAGGGCGTTGAGGAGATCGTGCCAGTTGTTTTCGCGGGTCGCGATGCGTCCGCCAAGTATGCGCTGCTCGTAGTGCAGCCCATCGGCGAGGACCGCGCGCGACTGGGCGACGAAATGCGGTCGCGCGATGCCGTCGGCACACTCGCTCGCACGCCGCAGCGCCTCGAGGTCGGCGATCGAGGGCCAGCGCTCGCCCGCCGACAGCGCGGCGAACTCGTTGGCCCAGTCAGCCAGCGGAGGTCGCTCGAATACGAAGGAATGCGGGACCGTGTTGGATTCTACTGTCATGGTCTGGGATGCTGGCTTCGGGAACGGGCCCCGGCATCGAGCGGCACGCGCGCATCCTGGCAGCGACGGCGTATTCGACGCGCAACGGCACAGTCTATCCGCTCCGGTCGCTGGCGGCAGCGAGGCGGCCGCCGCCTGCTGCAGGTGCACTCCGGCATTCGCCGCCCACGCAAACGCGATAGCATTCACCTGATTGCGCAGCCTCCGGGAAATCCGCTCGATGATTCGGGTCGGTCCATGAACAACAAACCTCTGCTCGCCTGCCTGTTCGCTGTTGGCTTGCTGTCCGCGACCGCCAGCAAACCCGGCATCGCCGGCGGCGAGCCTGGCGTTGCGGCCACACTCGACACGCGAGACGTGGCGAATACCCTGGTTCCTCTGCTCGATGGCCTGGCCATCGCCGGTACGGGGATTTTCGGCGCTCGCGGCGAGCTTGCCCTGGTTCGTTTCGAAGCACATGCGCTGTCAGCCCTGCATGCCGTAGCCGCGGCCGGAAATGCGTGGGATCGGGTCGAGAAGATGGCGCGCGCCAGAGGCGACCTGAGCGACGCCATGTACGCACTCGAGCGCGAGACCGAATACGCCCTGTTGCTGAGCGACTACGCACAGGCCCGACAGCTGGCCACGCGTCTGCTCGACACCGCGCGATCGGCCGGCTCGAAAGAGTACGAAGCATCGGCACACGGCTATTTCGGCATCCTCGGCCGGCGCCAGGGCGACCTCGACGCCGCGCTGAAAAGTTACGAAACCGCGACCGGGCTGCTCGCCGACAGCGGCAATGACTTTCGCAAGGCCCTGATCCTGAGCAATCTCGGAACGGTCATGCGCGATCGCGGCGACTTCGCCCGCGCGCTCGAGTTGCAACTCGATGCGCTGGCGATCCGCGAACGCATCGGCGATCGGCTCGAGACGAGCCTGCGCAACGTCGCCCTGCTCTATCGCGAGATCGAGGACGAGGCCACGGCACGCCGCTACTTCGAGCGTGCACTGGACAGCGTCGACCGGCTCGCCAGTCCGGAGACCTATGCGCCGGTGCTCGGCAGCTATGCCAGTCTGCTCAACGACATCGGCGAACATGCAGCTGCACTCTCGGCCGCGAGCGAGGCGCTACAGATCGACCTTGGTCTCGGCAACCGGGCCAACCAAGGCCTCGAGCGCCTCGAGACCGGGCGGGCCCTGTTCGGGCTCGGGCAGCTCGACGAGGCCGCGCAGCAGCTCGAAGCGGCACTGGCCATCGGCCGCGAACTCGACCAGCATGAAATCGTCTCGCGCGCGTTGCTGCATCTGGCCGAGATCAGCCAGGCCCGGCACGAATCCCTGCGCGCCCGCGGCATGATTGATGAAGCGATCGCCGGCCTCGAGAAGGCCCTGTTGCGGCCGCAACTGGTCCAGGCTTACGCGGTCCGCGAGAAGATTGCGCTGGCCGAGCACGATCCGGAAGCTGCCCTGCGCTACCTGCGGCGCTATGCGGAACAGCGCGAATTGCTGCTCGGCACGCGTGCGAGCCGTCAGCTCAGCGATCTGCAGGCGCGCCATGCGCGGGCCGAAGCGGACAAGGACCTGGCCCTGCTGCAAAAGGACAACGAACTGCAGAACGCTCGCCTCGAAAAGCAGGAAATCGAAAAACGCCTCGGCCTGGTCGCCCTGATCAGCCTGGGCCTGGCCTTGCTGCTGATCACCTGGCGATTCCATGGCATTTCGCGGCTCAATCAGACCCTGCGCCAGAAGAATGCCGAGATCGACCAGCAGAGCAAGGCGCTGGCCGATGCCAACGCGCGACTCGAAGAGCGTGCCGCGGAGCTCTACCAGGCCGCGATCACCGATCCGCTGACCGGCGTCTACAACCGTTCCCATCTGCGCGAATTGTCGGCGCGCAAGCTGGCCGCGAGCATTGCATCGCGGCGACCGCTGGCGGTGCTGGTCATCGACTACGACTCGTTCAAGCAGGTCAACGACCAGCTCGGACACCTGTTCGGCGACCGCGTCCTGATCGCCGGCATCGCAGCGATCCGGCACTGCCTCGAGGACGGCGACATCCTCGGCCGCTTCGGTGGCGAGGAGTTCATCGCGGTGCTCGAAGGCGAGCGTGCGCTCGCTGCGGTGGGCGTGGCCGAAGCGATACGCAGCCAGGTGCAGGAGTCGCTGTCGCGGCTGCCGACGCACGGCATTGCGGTTACGGTGAGCATCGGCGTGGCCCAGCTGTCGGATTTGCCGGTCGTCGAGGAAGCCGGCATCGACGCGCTGTTCGACGCCGGCGACCAGGCCATGTACCGTGCCAAGGCGTCGGGCCGCAACCGCGTCGCCCAGTTCGGCCGCGCGACGCACCCCGTCGAGGAGTTGATTCGTGGGCGAGACCCTTCACCTCAATAGCAGCGGCATGCAATGCATCGGTGCCTATCGTGCGGCGCCGTCCGCAACGCCCAAGGGCGGCATCGTCGTCGTCCAGGAAATCTTCGGCGTCAACGCACATATCCGCAGCCTGGTCGAACGCTTCGCCGAACACGGCTACATGGCCATCGCACCGGCATTCTTCGATCACCTCGAAAGCGGAGTCGAACTCGACTACGACGCGCAGGGCATCGCCCGCGGACGGGCCCTGGTCGATGAGCTCGGCGTCGAGCGCGCCCTGGCCGATGTCGGCAGCGCCGCCGATGCGATCCGTTCGGCCGGGCGCATCGGCGTGGTCGGCTATTGCTGGGGCGGCAGCATCGCCCTGCTCGCAGCGATGCGATTCGGACTTCCGGCAGTCAGCTACTACGGTGCGAGGAACGTGCAATACCTGCACGAACCACTCGCGGCGCCAGTGCAGTTCCATTTCGGCGAATTCGACAGTTCCATTCCCGCTGCGGCCGTGCAACGGCACCGCGACGCGCTGCCCGGCGCCGAGATCCATGTCTATCCGGCCGGGCACGGCTTCAACTGCGATCGCCGCAAGGACTACCATGCAGCGAGCGCGCAGCTCGCCTTCGAACGCACCCTGGATTTCTTCGAGCGCACCCTGGTATCGCCATGAAGCCGGCCGGCCCTGCCCCATTCGCCCTCGATCCGCGGCTCGCCGCGGACTCCCACCCCCTCGCGCGATTCGCCCTCTGCGAACTGCGCCTGATGGACGACAGCCACTATCCCTGGCTGGTGCTGGTTCCGCACGTCGCCGCCGCGCGCGACCTGATCGACCTCGATGCCGCGCAACGACACCTGCTGTGCGATGAAATCGACCGCGCATCGCAGCTGTTGCGCGATGCGTTCCGGCCGCACAAGCTCAACGTGGCCGCGCTCGGCAATGTCGTGGCCCAGCTGCACGTGCACGTGATCGCCCGATTCGAGGACGACCCGGCCTGGCCCGCGCCGGTCTGGGGCAAGGTCGAATCGCGACCCTACCCACCCGAAGAACTGGTCGAGCGAATCAGCCTGCTGGAAAAGCACCTGCGCGGGTGAGCACGGGTTTCGCCATCGAGGAGCTCGGCGAGAATGCGCTGCTGCTGCGCTTCGGCGACAGCCTCGATGCCGCGACCAACGCCCGCGTCCACGCCCTGGCTGCCGATCTGGCCCGCGATCGTCCCGACTGGCTGCTCGACATCGTGCCGGCTTTCGCAACCCTGGCCCTGTGCGTCGACCTCGAGGCATTGGCCGGCGCGAGCGAACCGCTCGCGGCCGTGCGTCGCTGGCTTGCCGCTCGCGCTGCCGGCGATATCGGCAAGCCGCAAGACGCCCCAGGCCGCCATCACCTCATCCCGGTTCGCTACGGCGGCAGCGAAGGACCCGATCTGGAGGCGGTGGCCCGGCACGCCGGGATCGATCCCGGAGAACTGATCCGGCGCCACACCCATGCGACCTACCGGGTCGCCATGCTCGGCTTCGCCGCCGGCTTCCCGTACCTGATCGGCATGGACCCGCAGCTGGCCATGCCACGCCGCGATACACCGCGAACCGACGTCGCCGCCGGCAGCGTCGGCATCGGCGGTGCGCAGACCGGCATCTATCCGCGGCGCGGACCGGGCGGTTGGCAAATCATCGGTCGTACCGGGGTCGAACTCTTCGATGCGATGCGCGATCCACCGGCATTGCTCGAACCCGGCGACAGCGTGCGCTTCGTTCCGGAAACAGGCCCGACAGGGCCGCAGCGATGAGCGTGCTCGTCATCTCCGCCGGCTTGCAGACGACGATTCAGGACCGCGGCCGCTTCGGCTACCGCCATCTCGGCGTCGGCAGCGCAGGCGTGCTCGACCCGTTCTCGTCGCTCATTGCCAACCGCCTGGTCGGCAATGCCGATGGCGCAGCGGTCATCGAGATCTGCCTGGGTGGACCGACCCTGCAATTCACCGAGGCCGCCCGGATTGCACTCTGTGGCGCGCAGATCGAGGCAAGCGCGAATGACCGCGAGCTGCCTGGCTGGCGACGCGTCGATCTGGCCGAAGGAAGCGTGCTCAAGCTGGGCGCCTGTCGACGCGGCGCACGCGCCTACCTGGCCGTCGCCGGCGGCTTCGATATCGCGCCGGTGCTCGGCAGCCGCAGCACCGACCTGCGCGGCGGCTTCGGCGGATTAGACGGCCGTGCCCTGGCGGCCGGCGACGTCCTTGCGATCAAGGCCAGCGACCACCGCCTGCAGAACCGCTTCGAAGTCGACCGGCGCTGGATCGATCCGGCGCCCGACCTCGATTTCATCCAGCCGACCGAGGTGCGGGTGCTGGCCGGCCGCGATGCCCTGCGTGAATCGCAGCAGCTCCACGCTGGCGAATGGCAGATCGACGCCGCGAGCAATCGGCAGGGCTTGCGGCTGCAGGGACCGCGCCTGGCGCTTGCCGATCCGGGCGAACGCGTATCCGAGCCGGTGATGCCAGGGACGCTGCAGCTGCCGCCCGATGGCCAACCGATCCTGCTGCTGGCCGATGCGCAAACCCATGGCGGCTATCCGCGCATTGCACACGCGATCGCCGCCGACCTGCCCCGCCTGGCCCAGCTGCGCCCTGGCGACTGCCTGCGCCTGCTGCCCTGCACGCGGGCCGATGCCCAACGCCTGCTCGACGACCGGCGCCAGCGCCTCGCCCGAATGGCCATCGCGATCGATCAGGTGCCAGCGCGAAGCGAACTGCGCTGATAGAGCCGCGCTGCATTGCGCACATCCGGGCAATTGCCTAGTCTCGAAAGCCGTGCCCGTGCCGGAGTCCTGCCATGTCGATCATTCGCCTGCTGCCGCTGACGGCGATCGCCCTGGCTGGCCTGCTCCTCGGCTGCCAGCCGGGCTCGACGCAAACGCAGCAGCCCGGCGCCGAACTCCTGGCGCCGGCCACCGACATCAGGCCCGACTGGGGTGGCATCGTCGCCGCGTTCATCGACGGCTACTTCGAGCACTACCCGACCTTCGCCGCGAACGCGGGCAAGCACGCCTTCGATGGCCGCCTGCCCGACTTCAGCGCCAGCGGCCTGGCCGCAACCGGACGCTGGCTGCACGCGCAGCGGGACGCGATCGCCTCGTTCACCGACGAGGACCTCGATGCGCGCCAGCGCTTCCAGCGCGACTACGTGCTCGCCGTGATCGACGGCCAGCTGTTCACTCTCGAAGAATCGGGCTTTCCCTACGACAACCCTGCGTTCTACGCCGGCGACCTGTCGCCGAGCATGTACCTGACTCGACCCTACGCGCCGCTGGCGCAGCGCATGGCGGCATTCATCAGCTACGAGGAAGCCCTGCCTGCGGCGATTGCGCAGATTCGCGCGAACATGAAGTCGCCGCTGCCGGCTCCCTACGTCGAACTCGGCATCGACATTTTCGCCGGCTATGCGAGCTTCTTCGCCAGCGACGTGGCCACGGTCTTCGCCGGGGTCGACGACGCCGAGCTGCAGGCGCGCTTCCGGCACGCGAACAATGCGGCGATCAGGGCCACCCGTGAAATGGCCGACTGGTACAGCGGGCAGAAAGCCACGGCAACCCAAGATTTCGCCCTCGGCGCCGAGAAGTTCCGCCACATGCTGCAAGCCAGTGAGCGCGTGGATATCCCGCTCGACCGGCTCAAGGCCATCGGCGAGGCCGATCTTTCGCGCAACCTGCGCTCGCTGCGATCTGCCTGCCACGACTACGCGCCGGGCAGGACCCTCGAGCAGTGCGTGCAGCAGGTCGGTGCGGACAAGCCCGACGGCGGCGCCGTCAACGGTGCGCGCGAGCAGCTCACGCGCCTGCGCCAGTTCATCGTCGACAAGGATCTGGTCACGATCCCGGGCAGCGAGGGAGCGCACGTCGCCGAAGCGCCACCGTTCAATCGCTCGAACTTTGCCTACATCGAGATTCCGGGCCCGTACGAGACCGGCCTGCCCTCGGTCTACTACATCGCGCCGCCCGATCCGGCCTGGCCGAAGGCCGAGCAGGAGGCCTACATCCCCGGACGCGCCAGCCTGCTGTTCACCTCGGTGCACGAGGTCTGGCCCGGCCACTTCCTGCAGTTCCTGCACGCCAACCGCTCGGACTGGATCTTCGGTCGCCTGTTCGTCGGCTACGCCTACGCCGAAGGCTGGGCGCACTACGCCGAAGAAATGATGTTCGATGCCGGACTCGACGGTGGCACGCCGGAAACCCACATCGGACAGCTCGGCAACGCCCTGCTGCGCGACGTGCGTTTCCTTGTCGCCATCGGCCTGCACACCGAAGGCATGAGCGTGCAGGAGGCCGAAGCCATGTTCCGCGACCAGGCCTTCCAGGATCCGGGCAATGCGCGCCAGCAGGCGGCGCGCGGCAGCTATGACCCCGGTTACCTGAGCTATACGATGGGCAAGCTCATGATCATGCAACTGCGCGAGGACTGGCTGGCCACGCATGCCGGTCCGTCCGCACTCAAGACCTTCCACGACGAATTCCTCGGCTATGGCGGTCCGCCGATACCTCTGGTCCGCGCGCAGATGCTCGGCGAGCCCGCTGCGGCGAAATTCTGGCAGGCGCCCGCGCTCGGGCCGCCCGCGAACTGAATGGTGGAGCACGGCATGCCGGCGCACATCGACCTCAATTGCGATCTCGGCGAGGGCTGCGGCAACGACGCGGCGATCATGCCGTGGATCAGTTCGGCCAACATCGCCTGCGGCGGCCACGCCGGTGACGAAGCGAGCATGCGCGCGACCCTGCGCCTGTGCCGGCAATTCGGGGTCAAGGCCGGCGCGCATCCCGGACATGCCGACCCTGGGCACTTCGGTCGACGCGAACTGGACCTGCCGCATGCCGAGGTTGCGCGCTCGCTCGACGCGCAGTTGCAGCGACTGGCGGCGATCGCACGCGAGGAAGCAGTCGACCTGACGCACGTCAAGCCGCACGGCGCGCTCTACAACCAGGCGGCTCGCGATCGTGGCCTCGCCGAGACCATCGCAGACGCGGTTGCCCGTTTCGACGCGCGACTGATTCTGGTCGGCCTGGTCGGCAGCGAACTGCCACGAGCCGGCGAGCGCGCCGGCCTGCAGGTCGCTCATGAAGCCTTCGCCGACCGCCGCTACATGGACAGTGGCCAGCTCGCAGCGCGTGGCATCGAAGGCGCAGTCATCACCGACCTGGATGTCGCCGTCGAGCAGGCCGTTTCGATCGTGCAGCACGGCAGGGTCACGACTCTCGACGGCACGGTGCTGCGGCTGCGGGCCGACACGCTCTGCCTGCACGGCGACGGCGCCCATGCGAGCGAATTTGCCGAGGCCCTGCACAAGGCCCTGGTCGCCAAGGGCATCGCCATCGCCTGAAGCGCCCGCGCGATTCGTGGTCCGGCCGAATAGGCCCTGCCGCGGCATCGGGTTAGCATGGCCGCTGGACAATCCGGGAGGCTCCACCGATGCCAGGTGCCATCAACTACTGGCCGCTGCTCGGCGTCGCCGTCGTCGTCGTCGGCTTCACCCTGCGCCGCAATCCCGTGCTCGTCGTGGTGACCGCCGGGCTGGTCAGCGGCCTCTGTGCCGGCATGCCCTTGCCCGACCTGCTCGCCCTGCTCGGCCGGACCTTCGTCGAGAACCGCGTCCTGCTGCTGTTCCTGCTGACCCTGCCAGTGATCGGACTGCTCGAGCATTTCGGCTTGCGCGAACGCGCCCGCAGCTGGATATCGAGTTTTCGCGGCCTGACCCTGGCGCGCTTCCAGATCACCTACCTGGGCTTGCGCCAACTGCTCAGCATGGCGGGCCTGATCGATATCGCCGGTCACGCCCAGACCGTTCGTCCCCTGATCGCGCCGATGAGCGAAAGCGCGGCCGAGGGCGGTCGCGGCACGCTGACCGACTCGCAGCGCGACCGCGTGCGCGCCAGCGCCGCTGCCGTGGAGAATGTCGGCCGCTTCTTCGGCGAGGACGTGTTCGTCGCCTTCGGTGCGGTCCTGCTGATCCAGGGATTCTATGCGCGCAACGGCATCGTCCTCGAACCGCTGGCCATTTCCCTGTGGGCGCTGCCGACCGCGATCGCGGCATTCCTCATCCATTCCGTGCGCGTGCGCCTGTTGCAGCGTCGCATCGACCGCGAAATGCGCTCGATCGGCAAGGACGGAGCCGCCGATGCTTCGCGTTGAGTACCTGTACTGGCTGGTCGGCGCATTCCTGATCGCGGCCGCCTGGTTCAATGTGCGCGAGCGCCATTACTCGATGGCGGCATTCTGGCTGATCCTGTCCGGCCCGTTCGTGTTCGGCGACCTCGTGCTGGCTGCCGTCCAGCGCAACGAAGCGCTGCCGGCCCAGCTGATGGGCGGCGGTGTCGTCGCCCTCGGCCTGCTCGCCGCCCGCGGCGGCCTGCGCTCGAAGGCCGATACGCCCGCCGAACGCGAACAACGCGAGCATTCGGCCGCCCGCATCGGCAACCGCCTGTTCGCGCCGGCGCTGGCCATTCCGCTGCTGACCCTCGCCCTGTTTTTCGCCGGTCGCCACCTGTCCGTGAACGGAACGCCGCTGCTCGATCCGAAGGCCCTGACCCTGACCTCGCTGGGGCTGGCCAGCCTGCTGGCCCTGGTCGCCGCCGTGCGCGTGACCCGCGCGCGACCGCTGCATTCAATCGTCGAAGGACGCCGCCTGCTCGATTCGCTGGGCTGGGCGGTGCTGCTGCCGATGATCCTGGCCACGCTGGGCGGCGTCTTTGCCGCGACCGGGGTCGGCGAGACGATCGCCGCGCTGGCCAGTGCCGTGATTCCGGTCGACAGTCGCATGGCCTGCCTGCTCGCCTTCGCCCTCGGCATGGTCGTGTTCACGGTGATCATGGGCAACGCCTTCGCCGCCTTTCCGGTCATGATGGCCGGCATCGGCCTGCCCTTGCTGGTCCTCAGGCACGGCGCCGACCCGGCCATCCTCGGCGCGATCGGCATGCTGACCGGCTACTGCGGCACCCTGCTGACGCCGATGGCAGCCAACTTCAACATCGTGCCGGCAGTGCTGCTCGAACTGCCCGACCAGTACGGCGTGATCCGCTCGCAGGTTCCGACCGCCCTCGCCCTGATGGTCGTCAACGTGGCCCTGATGGCCCTGCTGGTGTTCCGGTGAGCGAGCCGGTCGTCCTGGTTGCCGGATTCGAGCCGTTCGCCGGCGAGTCGGTCAATCCGTCGGCCGAGATCGCGCGCAGCCTCGATGGCGAGTCGATCGCCGGACACCGGCTGGTCGGCGCGGTCCTGCCGGTGTCCTTCGCCGAGGCGCCGATCGCGCTCGCCGATCTGCTCGAGCGTTGGCGGCCGGCCCTGGTGATCGCCCTGGGCCAGGCCGGGGGACGCAGCGAAGTCTCGCTGGAACGGATCGCGGTCAACCTGATCGACGCGCGCATCGCCGACAACGCCGGCCTGCAGCCGATCGACCAGGCCGTGCTCGAGGACGGCCCAGGGGCCTACTTCACGAGCCTGCCGGTCAAGGCCATGTGCGCCGCGATGCGCGCACTGGATGTGCCCGCCGCGCTCTCGCTCAGCGCCGGCAGCTTCGTCTGCAATCAGGTGTTCTACTGGCTGGCCCATCTGCTGGCGACCGAACATACCGGCCTGCGCGGCGGCTTCATCCACGTACCCTGGCTACCCGGGCAACTCGCCGCGCATCCGGGAGAACCGTGCCTGCCGCTGTCGACCCTGCTGCGCGGCATTCGCGCCGCGATCGGCTGCGCATTGACCACCACGCGGGATCTCGAGGTCGCCGGCGGCAACACACACTGAGAGCCGGGCATGCTCATCGGCTTCGAGCCATGCAGGCCGCCGATCGGCCGTCAGCAGCCCTCGCCCTTGCGCTTCGCACGAACCACCTCGACGATCAGGTCGCCGGTTTCAACGTACGGAAGATTGACCTTGATCGGATCGGTCGCGTAATAGAAGCCGCCCTTGCTGGTCGCGCTGACCTTGCCGCGCGCCTTCGATTCGTAAGACGTGCCGAGTGCTGCTGCCGGCGTGGCCACGGCGAAGCGGCGGACCTTGTCGAGCGGTACGCAGGCCAGCAGCCGGGTCGGCCGGAACGGCCGGATGTCGAGGTAGAGCGGTTCCACGGCCTTGCTCTCGCGCACTTCGCCGCGATCGTCGAGCAGGTAGATGACCGGCTTGAACACGGCGTTGCCGCGGCCGTGCGGATTCGACCGGGCGATCACCTGCACACGCAAGGCGACATGCTCGAATTCACGTTGCAGTTCGAGTTCGCGGTAACGGCTCTTGCCTTCGGGAAACTCGCGCTGGTCCGAATCACCGAGGATGCGCAGATGCTCGGGACGATCGACGCCGAGGACGATTACGCCGTCGGCATCCGACTCGCGCACCGGCGAATGCACGGGCCTGGCGCCGAACAGGCGCTCCTTCCAGGCCACGAACGGATTGCTCGCCGAAGCGGTCGGCGCAGACAGCGACAGCGCCAAGCCGAATCCGAACGCGATCGCCGCGTAGGGCCTCGACGGCCGCTGGCTGGCTGGGCGCCCCCGCAGGAGCGCCGCGCCACGGACCGGACTAGTCGTTGGACAGCGGTTCGAGCTCGCGACCGTCCTGGGTGAAGGTCTCGAGCTGCAGGGTCTTGCCGATGCTGGCGATCGAATGGCGCTGCTCGTCGGTGGCCTTGTTGCTGTCGCTGTAACCATTCTTGAGCACGATCCCGGTGATCTTCTTGGTTTCCTTCAGTTCGCTGATATAGCCGAAAAGTTCCGCCTTGCCGAAGGTATAGCTGCCGATCTTGTAGCGGTCCTCCTTGGCCGGAGTCACGATCGCGCGGCCGTCACGCACGTCGCCGGCGTGGGCGGCCGTGGACAGGAACATGGCCAGCATGACCAGGAGGAACGTCGCACGTACCGTGAGCATGAACTTTTTCATGATGATCCCCGCTTACTCTTCTTTGGTGGTGGTGGTCGTGCGAATCTCGTTGATTTCGCCGTCTTCCATCACGTAGGCGGTAAAGCCCAGTGCGACGGCAATCCGCGCCAGTGCCACGATATGGACGTCCTTGACCTTCTCCTTTTCGCCGCGCTTGAGCAGAACCGTCGACATCGGCAGGTTCTGCTCTTTCCGGTAGTTCAGCGCGGCGCGCAGGTCCTGTGGTGTCAGCGGCGCGTCGAGGTAGTCGAACTGCCCGTCCTTGGTGGCAATCAAGGTCACATCGAATGCGGGTGGCACGTTCACCGGAGCCCTGGCCGCATCGGTCCGCGTACCCTTCGCGCAGGCGCCGAGCGCCAGGACCAGCATGACCAAGGCCAACAGACGCATTCCACGATTCCTCACGAACAGCCGCATGGACTCACTCTCCGGGTCAGGACAAGAGGCCAAGCCTACCACCGAAGCTCAGGTGCGTGGCAGGGTAACGCCCTTCTGGCCCATGTATTTGCCGCCGCGATCCTTGTAGCTGGTTTCGCACTCCTCATCCGACTCGAGGAACAGCATCTGGGCGACGCCCTCATTGGCGTAGATGCGTGCCGGCAGCGGCGTCGTGTTGGAGAACTCCAGCGTTACATGACCCTCCCATTCGGGCTCGAGCGGGGTCACGTTGACGATGATGCCGCAGCGCGCATAGGTCGACTTGCCGAGGCAGATCGTCAGCACCTTGCGCGGAATGCGGAAGTACTCGACGGTCCGGGCCAGGGCGAAGGAATTCGGCGGGATGATGCAGACATCGCCATTGAAGTCGACGAAGTTGCCCGATTCGAAATGCTTGGGATCGACGATCGTCGAATTGATGTTGGTGAAGATCTTGAACTCGGACGCGCAGCGCACGTCGTAGCCGTAGCTCGAGGTGCCGTAGGAAATCAGGCGGCCACCGGAGGCGTTCAGCTTGACCTGGCCGGGCTCGAACGGCTCGATCATCCGCTGCTGCTGGGCCATGCGGCGTATCCACAGGTCCGATTTGATGCTCATGGGCGACTCTCGCTGGTATTGCCCGGATCCGGCGTCGGCCTGCGACGCGCGGTACGGGAAGGATGGGCCCGGGTCAGGGTGTGGCGCCGGAGGGGCCGGCAAAATACCGGAAATGACCGCTCATCTTCCACTCGAAGAGCACGTCCTCGAGTTGAGTCCCGGCGCCGATATTGTGAACGATCAGGGGCCGCAGACCATCCGCGCTGCGCTGGTCGGAGACGATTCCGATGTGCGGCTGGCCGCCGTCGAGCCGCCACGAGACGAAATCGCCGGGCTCGAAATCGGCCGGATCCCGGCTCAGCGGCAGGCTCTTGCCGCTGCGCTCGAAGTAGCGTTCGAGGTTGGGCACGCGGCGGTGATCGATGTTGGCATCGGGCCGGGTCAGGCCCCAGTGCCGGGGATAGTCGGAAAAATGCGCCCGCATGTCGCGATGCACGTCGACCTGCAGGTCGACGCCGACCGCGCGCATGGCCCGGATCAGCACGTCCGAGCAGACCCCGCGATCGACCGCGACGTCGCCTCCGGGATAGTCGAGCCGGACATAGGCCGGTGCATAGCGGACGGTCACCCCGATCTGCGCATGCGCGGCGGCGAGCATGCGCCCGGTTTCGCCATCGCCCCGCGCTGCACCGGCCAGCAGCAGCAGGGCGAGAACTCCGGGGAGGACAGGCAGCCGCACGCTCAGGTGTTCTGGATGACGATCTTCGGAAACTGGATCGACTTGTTGCGGGCCTGCAGGGACAGCCGCGCCGCGGCGTTGCGCGCGATGTTCTGGTAGCGCGCGGCCAGTTCCGAACCCGGCAGGGCGGCGACCGTCGGCGTGCCGCCATCGGCCTGCTCGCGGATGCGGATGTCCAAGGGCAACGAACCGAGCATCGGCACACCGTACTGTGCAGCCATGCGCTCGCCACCGCCCTCGCCGAACACATGCTCCTCGTGCCCGCAATTCGAGCAGACGTGGGTCGACATGTTCTCGATGATGCCGAGCACGGGCACATTGACCTTCTCGAACATTTTCAGTGCCTTGCGCGCATCGAGCAGGGCGATGTCCTGCGGCGTCGTGACGATCACGGCACCCGAGACCGGCACGCGCTGGCACAGGGTCAGCTGGATGTCGCCGGTGCCCGGCGGCAGGTCGATGACGAGATAGTCCAGATCGACCCAGTTGGTGTCGCTGAGCAGCTGCTGCAGGGCCTGGGTGACCATCGGTCCACGCCAGATCATCGGCGTGTCCTCCTCGATCAGGAAGCCGATCGACATGACCTGGATGCCGTGATTGATCTTCGGTTCGATGCGACTGCCGTCCTTGGTATCGGGCTTGCCGGACAGGCCGAACATGCGCGGCTGGCTCGGACCGTAGATGTCGGCATCGAGCACGCCGACGCTGGCGCCTTCGGCACGCAGGGCGAGGGCCAGGTTGGCGGCAACGGTGGATTTGCCGACCCCGCCCTTGCCCGAGGCGACGGCGATGATGTTGCGGATGTTCGGCAGCGGGCTCAGGCCCTCCTGGACGCGATGGGCGCCGACCCGGCAGGACACGCCGACAGCCGCCGAGCCGATCGCCGGATCGCTTTCGAGGGCCTGCCTGACCTGCGCCGACAGGGTCGCCTGCCAGGACAGTGCCGGGTAGCCGAGCTGGATGTCGACGGAGACCTTGTCGCCGGAGACCCCGACTCCACGCAGGGCGCCGGCGGCAACGAGGTCCTGGCCGCTGTGCGGATCGATGATGCCGGCGAGGATTTCGCGGACGCGTGCTTCAATGGTTTCGCTCATGGATTCGATCAGGATTCGGGGACCCACTAGTGTACTGCTTCGTCGAAGCGGTTACCCTGCGCAGTCGGCCTGCGCGCCGCTCGCTGCGACCGCACTGAACTGTCGCGCTGCGCCGCAGTCCAAGATAACCGACGCCTTTCGTTCACGAGCATGCGCATGAATCCGAGCCGCCTGATCTTCATGATTCCGCTGATTGTCGCCGTCGGCGCCTGCAGCAAGAACCAGCCCTCCGGCATACCCGAAACACCGGCCGCACCGACGGCAGCGCCAGCCGCACCGGCACCGGCACCGGAGGCGAAACCGGCGGCCACGGCGGTCGCGACGCTGGAGACCGCACCACCGCCGCTGGACAATCCGATCCCGGAATTCGAAAAGACCGGATTCCCCGACTGCGACGACTACGTCGAAAGCTATCGCCAGTGCCTGAATTCCCGACTCGGCAGCGACGAACGGCGGGCCAAGGCGAGCGAACTCAAGGCCTCGGTGCGCGCGATCCTCGGCAACATCGCGCGCGGCGTGGATCCGGTCCGGGTCGCCAAGCAATGCAAGAAATCGCGGGCGCTCGCGGCGAAGAAGCTCGAGGCGCTGGGCTGCACCCTCTGATGCCGGCCAGGGCCTTGCCGCAATGATCGTCGCCGACAGCCCATGGCCGGCGTCCTGCGTGCAATAATTCCGCGCCCCTGAACGCGCGGAACCTGTACGGAATGAGCTCGCCTGCAAGGAAGATCCTTGTCTCCAATGCCTTGCCCTATGCCAACGGGCCCCTGCACATCGGCCATCTGGTCGGCTACATCCAGGCCGACATCTGGGTGCGCGCCAAGCGCATGTGCGGGCATACCGTGCATTTCGTCTGCGCCGACGACGCCCATGGCACGCCGATCATGCTGGCCGCGGAGAAAGCCGGGCTGAGCCCCGAGGAGTTCATCAAGCCGATCCAGGCCTCGCACGAGCGCGACTTCGCGGATTTCTCGGTCGACTACGACCAGTACCACTCCACCCACTCGGCGGAAAACCGCGAACTGGCCGAGATGATCTACACGCGGCTGCGCGATGCGGGCCACATCACGCGCCGTTCGATCCAGCAACTGTACGATCCGGTCAAGCAGATGTTCCTGCCGGACCGCTACATCCGCGGCATCTGCCCGAACTGCGGCACGCCCGACCAGTACGGCGACAACTGCGAGAACTGCGGCGCGACCTATGCACCGACCGACCTGCGCGAACCGCGCTCGGTCATGTCGGGGGCCGAACCGGTGCTGCGCGACTCCGAGCACTTCTTTTTCGGCGTGGGCCATTTCACCTCGCTGTTGCGTGACTGGCTGGCCGGCAAACTGACCCACGGCCAGGCCGTCGCCCATCCGGGCGTCATCGCCAAGCTCGGCGAATGGCTCAACGCCGAAGGCGGCCTGCGCGACTGGGACATCTCGCGCGACGCACCGTACTTCGGCTTTCCGATTCCCGACGCGCCGGGCAAGTTCTTCTATGTCTGGCTCGACGCACCGGTCGGCTACCTGGCCAGCTTCAAGGCACTGTGCAATCGCACCGGCCTGTCCTTCGAGGAATTCCTCGATGCCGACAGCAGCGCCGAGCTGCACCACTTCATCGGCAAGGACATCGTCAATTTCCACGGCCTGTTCTGGCCGGCCATGCTGCACGGCGCCGGCTTGCGCGTGCCGACCGCGCTGCACGTCAACGGTTATCTGACCGTCAACGGCGAAAAGATGTCGAAGTCGCGCGGCACCTTCATCATGGCCCGCACCTACCTCGATGCCGGCCTCAATCCGGAATACCTGCGCTATTACTTCGCGGCCAAGTCCTCGGGCGGCGTCGTCGACCTCGACCTCAACCTCGAGGATTTCGCCCAGCGCGTCAACGCCGACATCGTCGGCAAGTTCGTCAACATCGCCAGCCGCTGCGCGAAGCTGCTCGAAACGAATTTCGACAACCGCCTCGCCGCGCCGTTCTGGAACGCGACGGACGCGGCGAACATGCCGGAATTCGCGCGCAAGGGCGCGCAACTGCTGACCCAGGCGACCGGCCTGCTGCAGGATGCCGTGGCGCACTACGCGCGCGATGATTTCAACCGCAGCATCAGCGCGATCATGCAGGTCGCCGATCGCGCCAACGAATACATCGCCGAAGCGGCGCCCTGGGCGGTGGCCAAGGATCCTGCGCGCCGCGACGAACTGCATGTGGTCCTTTCGACCGGCATGAACCTGTTCCGTGCGATCGCCTGCGCGCTGAAACCTGTTCTGCCGGCCACCATTGCGCGCGCCGAGACATTCCTGGCCCTGCCCGGCGGCCGCTTCGACGGATTCGCCGATATCGGAAACCACCTCGGCGCGCATGCCGTACTGCCCTACCAGCCCCTCGCCACGCGCATCGACCCGAAACAGGTTGCCGCCATGATCGACGCATCGAAAGAGTCCCTGTCCGCACCGGCCAAGCCGCCACAGGCGGACATCGAAACGCGCAAGATGAAGACCCTCGAAGCCGCGGCTGCAGCTCCTGCCGAAGCGACTACACCGGCATTCGTTTCGATCGACGATTTCGCCAAACTCGACCTGCGCATCGGCAAGGTCCTCGAATGCGCCTTCGTCGAAGGCTCGGACAAGCTGCTGCGCTTCAGGCTCGACGCCGGCGAACTCGGCGAACGCCAGATTTTCTCGGGCATCCGCGCCGCCTATTCCGAACCGGAGAAACTCGTCGGCCGCAACGTCGTCTTCATCGCCAACCTGGCCCCGCGCAAGATGCGCTTCGGGCTGTCCGAAGGCATGATCCTCTCGGCCGGCAGCGGTGGTGAGGATCTCAAGCTGCTCGACGTCGACGCCGGTGCCGCCGCGGGCGCGACGGTGCGCTGATCCGAGGGCCCGGGCGTGATGCGCTGCGTCGAGTGGTCCGCCGAATACGTGGAGGCGCACGTCATCGCCATGCTGCTGCGGGCACATGACCTTGAAGCCGTCGTCTTCGACGAGAACTTCGTTCGCCAGAACTGGTTCGAACTGCTCGGCTATGGTGGCTTTCGCATCATGACGCCCGAACACCAGTTCCCGGAAGCGAAACGTCTCGTGTCGGCGTACCGCAGCGATATCCTGCGGGTCCGCGACTCGCGCGACGACTACCCCGAATGCCCGTATTGCGGCGCACACGAGACCGGGCAGGATCCACGACCGCGTCGGGCGCTTTTCATCGTATACATCGTGTTCGGATGCCTGATTGCCCTGGTGCCGATGCTGATTCGTCGCCTGGTGGTTGGCCGCTATTGCTGCCGGCAGTGTCGACACACCTGGCGCGAACCGCGCTCGGCCCCGTTCGGCAGCCAGCAACGCGATGCGGAGTCGGCCCTGGTCGAGGCAGGCCAATGAACGCTGCGCTTGCCACGCGCATCGACGCCTTGCTGCCGCAGACGCAATGCACGCGCTGCGGCTATCCGGCTTGCCTGCCGTATGCGCAGGCGATCGCCCGCGGCGAAGTCGATATCGACCGGTGCCCGCCGGGCGGCCAGTCCGGCATCGATGCGCTGGCAGCCCTGCTCGGCCGCGCCTCGAAGACGCTCGACCCCGACTTCGGCGTCGAGGCGCCGCCGGCCATCGCGGTGATCGACGAAGCACTCTGCATCGGTTGCACCAAGTGCATCCAGGCCTGCCCGGTCGACGCGATCGTCGGCGCGGCCAAGCGCATGCATTCCATACTCGCGGCCGAATGCACGGGCTGCGAACTGTGCATTCCACCGTGTCCGGTCGACTGCATCGCGATGGCAAGGACCGCCGTCGAACCCTTGCCGAGGGTCGAAATCCTCGAGCGCGCCGATCACGCACGCCGCCGCTTCGACGCGCGCAATCGGCGGCTCGACCGGGATCGCTCCATACGGGATGCGAAGCGGGCTTTCGCGCAGACTGCAGCCAACGCGAGCACGCCGCCGATAAGCAGGACCGCGGTGCTCGAAGCCATCGCCCGCGGCAAGGCCAGGCGCAAGGCAGGCAACGACGGTTCGTCCCGCTCATGAAGCGCGAACACGTCATCGAGATGTTTTCGCGCCTGCGCGAGTTCAACCCGAAACCGAGCACCGAACTCGACTATTCCTCACCGTTCGAATTGCTGGTCGCGGTGATCCTGTCGGCGCAGGCGACCGACGTCGGCGTCAACAAGGCCACGCGACGCCTGTTTCCGGTCGCCAATACACCGCAGGCCATGCTCGAACTCGGCGAGGAGGCACTGAAGAAGCACATCGCCACCATCGGCCTGTTCAACGCGAAGGCGAAGAACGTGATCGCCACCTGCCGCATCCTGGTCGAGCAGCATGGCGGCGAGGTGCCGCGCGACCGCTCAGCGCTCGAGGCCTTGCCCGGGGTCGGCCGCAAGACCGCCAACGTCGTCCTCAACACGGCCTTCGGCGAACCGACGATCGCCGTCGACACGCACATCTTCCGCGTCGCCAATCGCACCGGCCTCGCGCCGGGCGCCGACGTGCGCAAGGTCGAAGACAAACTGATGAAAGTGGTGCCGCCGGAGTTCCGTCAGGACGCGCATCACTGGCTGATCCTGCACGGCCGCTACGTCTGCAAGGCACGCAAGCCGGAGTGCCCACAGTGCCTGATCCGCGATCTCTGCGCGTGGCGGCACAAGGTCCAGGCCCCCTAGGTCGGCGCGAGCCTGCGAACCCCAACGCCGCAATTCCCGATCTGCCGGAATCCTTGCCGGATCCCGAACCGTTGGGCTTCGCTTGTGCTCAGCGCCAACCTACAGGATCCGCGCGACCGCGAAACCCGCACGACTGCGAAGCCCCGCAGGTTGGGGTGAGCCTGCGAACCCCAACGCCGCGATGCCCGATCTGCCGGCATCCGTGCCGGATCCGGAACCGTTGGGCTTCGCTTGCGCTCAGCGCCAACCTACGAAATCCGAGCGACACAAAGCGCCGTAGACCCGTAGGTTGCGGTGAGCCTGCGAACCCCAACGTCGCAATACCCAATCTGCCGGCATCCATGACGAATGCGGAATCGTTCGCTGCGCTTGCGGGCAGCCTCAAAAAAATAGGGACGGTGTGCCAAGCACACCGCCCCAATCACGACTGGCTCAAAGCCAGGATGTCGCGGGAGAGTCGTTTTCCCGTTGCCGGGAATGAAGCCTTACCAGAAGAACTGGAGACGCGTTTCGAAGATGTTAGGATCGTCGCTGACGTTGGCGCCGGCCGCGGAACTGAACTTCGAGCTGCTGACCGCCACGTAGTTGGCCATGATCTTGAAGTTCGAGTGCCAGTAGTAGTTCACGCCGACCGTGATGTTGTGCTCGTCGCCGCCCTTGATCGTGCCGTCATTGAGGTTGGCATCGTCGTAGCGGATGCCGAGCTGCCACATGCCGGCGGCCGGATCGTTCGGCAACGGCGTGGTCGGCGTGCCGCCCTTGTAGCCCCAGGTCTCGCCGGTCAGGTTCCAGACGCCGGAGATGTACCAGCTGTCGCCGGACCAGTCCGAAGCCGAGGTGTTGTTCGTGCGCGTCGTGGTCGTGCGCATGTATTCGCTCTGCACCTTGAACGGGCCGCCGACCCAGGCTGCTTCGAGGCCGAAGGTGCGATTGCGATCGGTGTTGAGGATGTTGCCGGTGTCGATCAGACGTGCGCTGGCCAGATCGGCATCCGGACGGATGCGCCAGCGCTGGGTGTCGTTGTTGGTGTCGTAGTCGACCGCCGAGATGCCGAAATGCAGCAGGCTGCCGTTGCCGACGATCGGTGCGTAGTAGAAGCGGCCGCCGAATCCGGGGCCCTGGCCGAGGTTGCGGGTCAGCTCGCGGCCGAACACGTTGGCCGTGTAACCCCAGTTCTTGCCGCCATCACCATAGGTGACGCCAAGGCGCCGGCTGATGCCGAAGGTGTTGGTCACCATGGCCTTGGAGATGAAATCGTTGTTCTTGGTGCTGCTCAGTTCCTCGAGGCTGTTGACCTGCTTGAACTGGCCGACCTGCACGTAGTTGGAGCCGAGTTTCCACTTCAGGTTCACGTCGAGCCACTTGTTCGCCCTGGCGTCGTAGCCGATCACCCAGTCGAACATCGTGCCCTTGCCCTTGAGCACGAGCTCGGAGCGGCGCATCTCGAATTCGGAGTCCTTGCCGTCGTTTCCGCTCGTTCCATTGAGGTCGACGACGTCATTGTTGTACCAGTTGCCATCGGCCTGGACCAGGCCTTCGAAGCTGACTTCGTAGTCGCCGATCACATCGAGGGCCACGTCGGCATGCGCCTGGCCGGCAAGCGTCGCGATGATTGCGGTGGCGAGCAATCGGGGAGCAATACGTTTCATGAGTGAAATCTCTTTTGGAGGAAGGAACTGACCGGGACACGCCTGCGTATACGTATCCAACGGGGCGCAAGCGTATTGTTGGTTTGTTACCGCTACATTTCAGTCCGGCAACTGAAATATGACAGCCGCATGTCACGGCTATTGCATTTCAGAAAACCGAAATATCGGCAATGCCGGGCACGATGGCCCGGATAAATCGAGCAGACAGCGCCATGCCCTGTGCGGACCGGCGCGCCCGGCCCGGGCGTGCTCCCACCGCGTCAAACCCGAGTGCCAGCCCGGCCTTTGGCGCGATCCTGCAGAATCGACCCTCGATTTCTGGTAGCTGCATCGACAACGCGCCGGGTTGGCTAATCGGCTATCCTTGGCGAATGCCTTCATCCACCCATGTCATCCGCATCGCCGAGCGATTCCGCGGGTTCCTGCCCGTCGTCGTCGATGTTGAAACGGGCGGTTTCGATTGCGAGCGCGACGCCCTGCTCGAGATCGCCGTGGTTGTCATCGGCATGGACGCGAACGGCTTCCTGTACCCGCGTCCGGCCGTATCGACGCATGTCGAGGCCTTTCCCGGAGCGAATATCGAGCCCAAGGCCCTCGAGATCACCGGCATCGACCCGAACCACCCGTTTCGCAACGCGCTGGAGGAGCGCGCCGCACTCGACCACGTGTTCGCGCCGGTCCGCGCCGCCATGCGCGCCGAAGACTGCCAGCGCGCGATCCTGGTCGGCCACAATGCGGCCTTCGACCTCGGCTTCCTCAATGCCGCGGTGCGTCGGACCGGGCACAAGCGCAACCCGTTCCACCCGTTCAGCAATTTCGATACGGTGACCCTGGCCGGCCTGGCCTACGGGCAGACCGTGCTGGCCCGCGCGGTCGCCGCATCGGGCGCCAGCTGGGATCCCGGCCAGGCGCATTCGGCGGTCTACGATACCGAGCGCACGGCCGAGCTGTTCTGCAAGATCATCAACCGCTGGAAGCATCTGACGGACCTGGCCGAGACGCATGCCGAACCGGCCCACGGCGAACTCGAAAGCGAGCCGCATTGAACGCGCGCCCGTGCGGCCCCATGATGCGGACATGCCGATCTATCAATATGCCGCCGATGGCCCCGGATGCGCGACCTGCCGCAATGGCATCGAGCTCCTGCAGCGGCTGTCCGATCCCGCACTGAGCGCCTGCCCCGACTGCGCGACACCGGTCCACCGCGTCGTCAGCGCCCCCCAGGTCATCTCGGGACAGGCCCACCGCAGCAGCGAAAGCCACATCGGCAAGCACGGCTTCACCCAGTACCGCAAGGCCGGCAAGGGCGTCTACGAGAAAACGGTCGGCAAGGGCCCGGATTACATCAGCGGGGACTAGGGGATCGGGAATGGGGAATTGGGAATCGGGAATGGATGCAAGCAGCATTCGACCGGCTCCCGATTCTCCGCGAGAACGTCGAGAGCGTCGATGGAAGCCTGTAATCTTGGCGCGGAATACAGGAATCGGCATCCCGCATCGCTTCTATCCACTCCCCATTCCCTATTCCCCATTCCCGAACATGTAACACAACTGCAACCTTGGCGGGCTACAAAGGCGGCATCCCGTCTCTGTAATCCATCCCAAGGAGTTGCCAGCGTGTCCATTCCAACGAAACTGAGTGCAGCGGTTTTCGCAATCGCCACGGTATTCGCCGCCAGCGGGGCGCAAGCCTCGGAAGTGACCGGCGCCGGTTCGTCCTTCGTCTTCCCGCTGATGTCGAAGTGGTCGGCCGATTACAACGTCGCGACCAAGAACCAGATCAACTACCAGTCGATCGGTTCCAGCGGCGGCATCGCCCAGATCAAGGCCGGAACGGTCGATTTCGGCGCTTCCGACAAGCCGCTTCCGCCGGCTGACGTGGCCGAAGCCGGCCTCGCCCAGTTCCCGATCGTGATCGGCGGCGTCGTGCCGGTCGTCAATGTCGCCGGCATCGAGCCGGGCAAGCTCAAGCTCACCGGTCCGCTGCTCGCCGACATCTTCCTCGGCAAGGTCACCAAGTGGAACGACCCGGCGATCGCCGCGATCAACGAAGGCATGAGCCTGCCGGACGGCAAGATCACGATCGTGCACCGCTCCGACGGTTCGGGCACAACCTTCAACTTCGTCAACTACCTGTCCAAGGTCAGCCCGGAGTGGAAGGAAAAGGTCGGTGAAGGCACCTCGGTGCAGTGGCCGGCCGGTCTCGGCGGCAAGGGCAACGAAGGCGTCGCCGCCTACGTCAAGCAGGTCAAGAACGCGATCGGCTACGTCGAACTGTCCTACGCGCTGCAGAACAAGATGTCCTACACGCAGATGCAGAATGCTGCCGGCAAGTACATCCAGCCGAGCGCCGAGTCGTTCGCTGCGGCCGCCGCCAGCGCCGACTGGAAGAATGCGAAGGACTTCAGCCTGGTCATCACCAATGCTCCGGGCGACGCGTCGTGGCCGATCAGCGCCACCGTGTTCGTGCTGATGCACGCGCAGCCGAAGGATGCCGAGCGCTCGAAGGCCGCCCGCGAATTCTTCAGCTGGGGCTACGAGAACGGCAAGGCGCAGGCCGCCGCGCTCGACTACGTGCCGCTTCCGGACAGCCTGGTCGAGCAGATCAAGGCCTACTGGGCAGACCGCATCAAGTAATCGTTTCTATCCCGAGCGACCCGCGGTGCGCCGCGGGTCGCCATCGGGTCTGCTTCAGAATGACGGCGCGCCCTGACATAATCGCCGATGTCCCCGGCGCACCGGCGACACTCCCGATGGCTCCGGCACGGCCCGGAAAACTCCCGAAGACCGCTCCGACATGACGACGATTGCAGCTCGCGGCTCCGTGCCCCAACCCGAATCCCGCCGCGACGAGCTGCAGGACAAGGGCTTCAGCTACGTCCTTGCCTTCACCGCATTCTTCGTCCTGATCGCGCTCGCCGGCGCCGCTCTGTCGATGCTCTGGGGTGGCCGCCACGTGCTGGCCCAGGAAGGCTTGAGCTTTTTCTTCTCGGCCGAATGGAATCCGGTCGAAAACCGCTACGGCGCACTGGTTCCGATCTTCGGCACCCTGGTCACCGCCGTCATCGCCATGATCATCGCGGTGCCGGTCAGCTTCGGCATCGCCCTGTACCTGACCGAAGTGGCGCCGTCCTGGCTGCGCACGCCGGTCGGCTCGGCGATCGAACTTCTCGCCGGCATTCCTTCGATCATCTACGGCATGTGGGGCCTGTTCGTGCTCGTGCCGGTCATGACCGAGTACGGCACACCCTGGCTCAATGACCATCTCGGCACCCTGCCCGTTATCGGCCCGATGTTCCAGGGTCCGCCGATCGGCATCGGCATGCTGACCGCCGGCTTCGTGCTCGCCATCATGGTCATCCCCTTCGTTTCATCGGTCATGCGCGACGTCTTCCTGACCGTTCCCTCGCGCCTCAAGGAATCGGCCTACGCACTCGGCGCGACCAAGTGGGAAGTGGTCTGGGACATCGTCCTGCCCTATACCAAGTCGGCCGTGGTCGGCGGCATCTTCCTCGGCCTCGGTCGCGCCCTCGGCGAGACCATGGCGGTGGCCTATGTGGTCGGCAATACCGTGCGCTTCTCGGTTTCCCTGCTCGAGCCGGGCACGACGATCGCCGCGCTGATCGCCAACGACTTCGCCGAAGCGACCGACACCTATCGTTCCGCGCTCCTGCTACTCGGCTTCGTCCTCTTCATCGTCACCTTCTTCGTGCTCGCCATCGCGCGCCTGATGCTGATGCAGCTCGCGCGACGGGAGGGCCTGAAATGAGCACGACCCGGACAGCAGAAGCGTCGACGCGGGTTGCCGAGCGTCTCTATCGCAAGCGCAGGATCGTCAACCGCGTCGCCATCATCCTGTCCTGCGCGGCGGCGATCTTCGGCCTGTTCTTCCTCGCCTGGATCCTTTGGACCACGATCAGCAAGGGCATAGGCAGCATTTCGCTGGCCCTGTTCACCGAGAATACGCCGCCGCCGATGCAGGCCGGCGGCCTGGCCAATGCCTTCTTCGGGAGCGCCGTCATGTGCGCGCTGGCGATCGTCATCGGAACGCCGCTCGGCATCGCCGCCGGTACCTGGCTCGCCGAATACGCCGGCGCGCGCAAGATCGGCACGGTGATCCGCTTCGTCAACGACATCCTGCTGTCGGCGCCGTCGATCGTGCTCGGCCTGTTCGTCTACACCCTGGTCGTGGCCCAGATGGGCGGCGGCTTCTCGGCGCTGGCAGGCGCCATCGCGCTGGCCTTCATCGTCTTGCCGGTGGTCGTGCGGACCACCGACGAGATGCTGCGCCTGGTCCCCGCGCAGATGCGCGAAGCCGCCCTGTCGCTTGGCGTGCCGCAATGGAAGGTGATCGTCCAGGTGCTCTATCGTGGCGCTTCCGCAGGCATCGTCACCGGCATCATCCTCGCCCTCGCGCGCATCAGCGGCGAGACCGCGCCGCTGCTGTTCACCTCGTTCGGCAACCAATACTGGAGCACCGACCTGACCCAGCCGATGGCCAGCGTGCCGGTAGTCATGAACCAGTTCACCGCCAGCCCCTACGAAACCTGGCAATCGCTGGCCTGGGCCGGCGCCCTCGTACTGACGTTTTTCGTGCTGGTTCTCAGCATGATCGCGCGAGCCATACTTCTCAGGAACAAGACCAGCAATGACTGACCTCAATTTCGCCATGTCGGCGCCAGTCGTCGGGACCTCCGGGCGTGCGGTCGAGGCCGGCGCCAAGCCGAAGATGAGCGCGCGCAAGCTCAACTTCTACTACGACCGCTTCCATGCGCTCAAGGACGTCGACCTCGACATCGCCGAGAAGCGCGTCACCGCCCTGATCGGCCCCTCCGGTTGCGGCAAGTCGACCCTGCTGCGCATCTTCAATCGCATCTATGCGATCTATCCGAAGCAGGAGGCCGAAGGTGAGGTCCTGCTCGACGGCGAGAACGTGCTCGATCCGAAATACGCGCTGAACCGCCTGCGCGGCAAGGTCGGCATGGTGTTCCAGAAACCCGTGCCGTTCCCGATGTCGATCTACGAGAACATCGCCTACGCGATCCGCCACTACGAGAAGCTCAAGAAACCCGAGATGGATGCGCGGGTCGAGGAAGCCTTGCGCCAGGGCGCACTCTGGGACGAGGTCAAGGACAAGCTCAAGCAGAGCGCGCTGGGTCTTTCCGGCGGCCAGCAGCAGCGCCTGTGCATCGCCCGCGCCGTCGCCCTCAAGCCCGAAGTGCTGCTGCTCGACGAGCCGACCTCGGCGCTCGACCCGATCGCCACCGGTAAGATCGAACAGCTGATCGCCGAACTGGCCGAGCAGTTCACGATCGCCATCGTCACCCACAACATGCAGCAGGCCGCGCGCTGCTCGGACTTCACGGCCTTCATGTATCTTGGCGAACTGATCGAATTCGGCGAGACTGAAAAGCTGTTCACGCAACCGGCCAAGCAGCAGACCGAAGACTACATCACCGGCCGCTTCGGCTAAGGAAACCGAATGTCCTCTCTTTCGAGCGAACACATTGTGAAGAGCTACGACGAAGAACTGGCCCGCCTGACCGGCGAGATCCAGCGCATGGGCGACCTTGCCTTGAACGAACTCGAGGCGGCCATCACCGCCGTGGTCGAGCGCGACAGCGATTCGGCCGAACGGATCGTCGCCAGCGACAGACAGGTCGATGAGCTCGAGAGCGATATCAGCCAGGACGTGATCCGCCTGCTCGCGCTGCGCCAACCGATGGCCCGTGACCTGCGCGAAGTGCTCGCGGCGCTGCGCATCTCCTCGGATATCGAGCGCATCGGCGACTATGCGGCCAACGTCGCCAAGCGTGCGATCGCGCTCAATCGCGTCGATCTGGTCCGGCCGGTCTTCAGCCTGCCGCGCCTCGGCAAGCTGGCCGCCGAGATCATCAGCGAAGTGCTGCTTTCCTACCGCGATCGCGACGCCGACCGCGCCCTGCTCGCCTGGGCGCGCGACGAGGAACTCGACGGCCTCTACACCGGCATGTTCCGCGAACTGCTCACCTACATGATGGAAGACCCGCGCAACATCACGGCCTGCACGCATCTGCTGTTCATGGCCAAGAACATCGAGCGCATCGGCGACCACGCCACCAACATCGCCGAGAACGTCTACTTCATCGTGCACGGCACCCAGATCGCGCAGACCCGGCGCAAGGGCGACAACACGGCCTCGGTCGTGGCCAAGGTCGGCACGGGCAAGTCCGCCTGACCGGGGCCTGGCGCCCCCCGCGGGCGGGCGGGCGCCAAATCGCGTTGGGACACCGCGTCGAACTGCTTCCAATGCCCGATTCGCTGCCCGCTTCCAGCGGAGCGGGCGGCGGCCCCGATCGTGATGCTTGACCTGTGGCGCGTCCCGGTCGAGTCTGTGCGCCGGGGCGCCTTCGAGCGCGGGCGGGAGCACACCGTTGATCGCTGGCTGGATCCTGATGCTGGTTTCGCTGGCCTACGTGGCCACGCTTTTCAGCATCGCCTATTTCGGTGATTCGCGACCGCTCTATCCGACGCGGCCGGCCCTGCGCCCGATCGTCTACAGCCTCGCCCTTGCCGTCTACTGCTCCTCATGGACCTTCTATGGCGCGGTCGGCAGCGCATCGCGATCGAGCCTGTCCTATCTGCCTATCTACCTTGGGCCGATCATCCTGTTCGTCTTTTTCAGCGGGTTGCTGCAGCGCCTGACCCGGGTGGCCAAGGCCAACAACATCACCTCGATCGCCGATTTCGTCGGTTCCCGATTCGGCAAGTCGCACGCGCTCGGCGCGCTGGTCACGGTCATTGCGGTGACCTCGGCGGTGCCCTACATCGCGCTGCAGTTCAAGGCGGTCGCCATGAGCGTGGGCGTCCTCAGCGGCGGCGCGCCGGACGCAGCCCAGGTGCCGCTGCTGAACGACCCGGCCTTCTACGTGGCGGTCATGCTCTCGCTGTTCGCGATCCTGTTCGGCACGCGGCGCATCGACGCCACCGAACACCACCACGGCATGATGCTGGCGATCGCGGCCGAATCGCTGATGAAGCTGGTCGCCTTCGTCGCAATCGGCATCTATGCGCTGAACATGCCATTCGATGTCGCTGCGCGCAGCTACAGCGTCTTCGACGAAGTGCTGCGTGAAGGGCTACCGTCGGGGTTCCTCGCCCAGACCCTGCTCGCCTTCACGGCGATGTTCTGCCTGCCGCGCCAGTTCCAGGTCGGCGTGGTCGAATGCGAGAATCCGGCCGACGTGCCGAGAAGCCGCCTGCTGTTTCCCCTCTACCTGGCCATCATCTGCATCTTTGTGCTGCCGATCGCCGAGGCCGGCATGGAGGCGACCGCCGGCACTTCGGTCAGTCCGGATGCGCTGCTGTTGTGGCTCCCACTGGCGCACGGCGAGAACGGCCTCGCGATCCTCGCCTACATCGGCGGATTTTCGGCTGCCACCGGCATGGTCATCGTCGCATCCGTGGCCCTGGCCACGATGATCTCGAACGACCTCGTCATGCCCGCCCTGCTGCGCCTGCAGTTTCTCAGGCTCGACGAGCGCAACGATGTTTCCTCCATCGTGCTCGGCATCCGCCGCACTGCCATCATCGGCCTGGCGGTGCTCGCGCTGGCCTACTACCGGGCGGTCTCCCAGGCCCAAGGCCTTGCCGCGATCGGATTGCTGGCCTTCGCAGCGGTGGCCCAGTTCGCGCCGGCCATCGTCGCGGGCCTGTACTGGCGCGGCGCTTCCCGTCGCGGCGTGCTGGTCGGCCTCGTCATCGGCTTCGCGGTCTGGATCTACACCCTGCTGCTGCCGAGCATGGCGACCGCCGAATGGTTCGACGACACCTGGGTGCGCGAAGGCCTGTTCGGACAAACCTGGCTGCGACCGCACGCCCTGTTCAACCTGAGCAGCTGGGATCCGATCACGCACGGCACATTCTGGTCGCTGCTGGCCAATATCGCCGGCTGCGTCTTCGTCTCGCTGCGCTTCCGGCCGAGCGTCGAGGAACGCCTGCGCGCGGCGAGCTTCCTCGATGCCGGTCCCGAGCGCAATCCGACCGGCGCGAGCGAATGGCATGGCCGGGTCAGCATCGCCGACCTGCGCACGATCACCGGCCGCATCCTCGGCGACCGCAATGCGGCGAGTGCCTTCGCCGAATATGCGGCTGCATCGGGCAACACGCTGCAGGACGATGCATCGGCCGATCGTGCCCTGCTGCAGTACACGGAACGACTGCTCGCGGCTGCGATCGGTTCGGCCTCGGCGCGGCGCATGCTGACGACCGCGCTGCGCGGCACCGGCCTCGATTTCGGAGAGGCGGTTGCGCTGCTCGACGAAGCATCGCAGGAACTGCGATTCAATCGGGAACTGCTCTCGACCACGCTCGAGAACATCTCCCAGGGCATCAGCGTGGTCGACGCGGAGATGCGCATGGTTTCCTGGAACCGCCGCTATCTGGAGATGTTCGACTACCCGAATGGCCTCGTCTACGTCGGTCGCCCGATCGCCGACCTGATCCGTTACAACGCCGAACGCGGCGAGTGCGGCCCGGGCGAAGTCGAGGAACACGTTTCCAAGCGCCTGCGCCACATGCGCGCCGGAACGGCCCATGTATTCCAGCGCGAGCGAGCCGACGGCAGCGTTCTCGAGATGCGTGGCCAGCAGCTGCCCGGCGGTGGCTTCGTCACGACATTTACCGATGTCTCGGACTACAAGAAGGTCGAGCTCGCCCTGCTCGAAGCCAACGAGACCCTCGAACAGCGCGTCGCCCAGCGCACCGCGGAATTGTCCGCGGCGCTCGAAGCGCAGGAGTTCGCACGCTGCGAGGCCCAATCGGCCAACCAGTCCAAGTCGCGTTTCCTCGCCGCGGCCAGCCACGACCTGCTGCAGCCGCTCAATGCCGCCCGTCTTTTCACCTCGGCCCTGCGCCACCAGCCGACCCTCGATGCCGAATCCGCGCAGCTGGCCGAACGCATCGACACCGCATTCCGAGTCGCCGAGGACCTGCTCGAATCCCTGCTCGAGACTTCGCGACTCGATGCCGGAAAGTACCGGCCCGAGCCGGCCGATATCGGCGTGGCCGAGCTGATCGAACCCCTAGTCCAGCAGTTTTCCCTGCTCGCGCAGCGACGCGGCCTGGAGTTTCGCGTCATTCCGAGCCGGGCCGTGATTCGCAGTGATCCGCACCTGCTGCGCCGGATCCTGCAGAACTTCTGCACCAACGCGCTGCGCTACACGCGCAAGGGCCGCATCGTCCTCGGTATTCGTCACGTCGGCGACGACGTGCGCATCGAGCTTTGGGATACCGGGCCCGGCATCGCCGACGAACAGCTCCAGCGCATCTTCGACGAATTCCACCGGGTCGACGGCGCGTCACCCTGGGGTGAGCAGGGACTCGGGCTCGGCCTGTCGATCTGCGAACGCATCGCACGCATCCTCAATCACCAGCTGCGGGTGCGTTCCTGGCCCGGACACGGCAGCTGTTTCGCCATCCAGGTGCCGCGCGTTCGCATTCGGGCGCGTGACGAAGCGAGCGTGCCGCGCCGCTCGATGCTGGTCGGGGATTTGCGTCCCCAGCATGTGCTTTGCCTCGACAACGAGCCATCGATCCTCGAGGGCATGGCGTCGCTTCTGACCCGCTGGGGCATGAGCTGCGATCTCGCCGCCAATCGCACCGAGGCGTTCGACGCGCTGCTGCGACGAAGGCCCGACCTGATCCTGATCGATTTCCACCTTGGCACCGGCCCCGATGGCATCGAGGTTCTCGGCGAACTGCTCAAGCACTGCAATCCGGCGCCACCGGCCGCGTTGATCACGGCCGATGCCAGCCCGGAGCTCAAGCAGCGGGCCAGGGCGCTCGGCCTGCCGGTGCTGCTCAAACCGGTGCGACCGGCGGCGCTGCGCGCCTTGCTTTCCTCGTTCGCGCGCCGCTCCGGCGGGCCGGCACCGGTGCTCGACGAGACCGCCAAGGTCGAGCCGGCGACCAGCGAAGCGACCGGGGTCGACTGACTGCCGCGCGCCGGCCTGGCCCAAGCGGCCCATGCGTTTCTAGTGGTTGGCAGGAAGCGTGTCGGGGTCGAGCGCAAGCTGGCTCGCGACCAGGGCGACCTGGGTGCGGTTGTTGCATCCGAGCGTGCGCATGATCGCGGTCATGTGCGCCTTGATCGTCGCCTCGGAGATACCGAGCTCATAGGCGATCTGCTTGTTGAGCAAGCCGTCGGCCAGCATGTTCAGCACGCGGAATTGCTGCGGGGTCAGTTCGGCGATGCGTGCCGCCACTTCGGCCTCCGCGTCGCGCAGTTCGGCGGCGGCGCCCGGCATGCGTGCCGGCAGCCAGATTTCGCCATCGAGGACGGCCCGGATCGCGGCGACGATACTCTCGCTGGCCAGCGACTTGGGAATGTAGCCGGCTGCGCCGTGAGCCAGCGCGCGTCTCGCCACCTCGGCTTCCTCGTGCGCCGAGACGATGATGATCGGAAGCTGCGGATACTGGCCACGCAAATGGGCCAGCGCGGAGAAGCCGCGCGCGCCGGGCATGTGCAGATCGAGCAGCAGCAGATCGGCCTCGGCATGCGCGTCGACCAGGGCCAGCAGCGCCTGCACGCTGTCGGCCTGCAGCAGCGTTGCCGAGGGCACCGCCTGCGCCGCGGCGCGACAAAGCGCATCGCGGAACAGCGGGTGGTCGTCGGCGATCAGGATTTCCGGCATGCCCTGCTCCCGCCTGGCCGCATCCTGACCGGCGCCACGCGGCATTCACGCAACGCCTTCAGGTCCATTCTCTAGCTCCGGATCATGCGCTCGTCGACGAGATTCCTGACCACCGATGGATCGGCCAGGGTCGAAGTGTCGCCGAGCTGGTCCGGGGCATTTTCGGCAATCTTGCGCAGGATGCGCCGCATGATCTTTCCCGAGCGCGTCTTCGGCAGCCCCGGCGCCCATTGCAGATAGTCCGGCGTGGCGATCGGACCGATCTCCTTGCGCACCCAGGCAATCAACTCCTTGCGCAGGGCCTCGCTCTGTTCGACGCCGACCTTGAGCGTGACATAGGCATAGATGCCCTGCCCCTTGATGTCATGCGCGCAACCGACCACCGCCGCTTCGGCAACGCTGACATGGGCGACCAGGGCGCTCTCGACCTCCGCCGTGCCGAGCCGATGGCCCGAGACATTGATGACGTCGTCGACGCGACCGGTGATCCAGTAGTAGCCATCCTCGTCGCGGCGCACGCCATCGCCGGTGAAGTAGTTGCCGGGATAGGTGCGGAAATAGGTATCGATGAATCGCTGATGGTCGCCGTAGACCGTGCGCATCTGCCCGGGCCATGAATCGGTCAGGATCAGGTTGCCCTCGGTCGCGCCCTCGAGCAACGTGCCGTTGGCATCGACGATCGCCGGCTTGATGCCGAAAAACGGCTTCGAGGCCGAGCCGGGCTTGAGGTCGGTGGCGCCGGGCAACGGCGTGATCAGGATGCCGCCGGTTTCGGTCTGCCACCAGGTATCGACGATCGGACAGCGACTCTCGCCGACCACGCGGTAATACCATTCCCAGGCCTCGGGGTTGATCGGCTCGCCGACCGAACCGAGCAGGCGGATGCTCGCCCTCGAGGTGCGCGTGACCGGATCCTCGCCCTCGCGCATGAGAGCCCGGATCGCAGTCGGCGCGGTGTAGAAGATGGTCACCTTGTGCTTGTCCACGACCTGCCAGAAGCGCGAGCTGTCGGGGTAGTTCGGCACGCCTTCGAACATCACCGTAGTGGCGCCGTTGGCCAGCGGTCCGTAGACGAGGTAGCTGTGCCCGGTGACCCAGCCGACATCGGCGGTGCACCAGTAGACGTCGTCCTCGCGCAGGTCGAATACGCATTCATGCGTGTAGCTGGCATGCACGAGATAGCCGCCGGTCGTGTGCAGCACGCCCTTCGGCGCGCCGGTCGAACCCGAGGTATAGAGGATGAAGAGCGGATGTTCGGCCTCGCAGGGCACCGCATCGTGCTGCGCGGACTGACCCTCCATCAGGGTGTGCCACCAGCGGTCGCGCGGCACCTGCATGTCCACCGAACCGCCCGTGCGCCGGACCACCAGCACGGTTTCCACGCTGTTCGTGTTCGGTCGCTCGAGCGCCGCGTCGACATTGGTCTTGAGCGCCACGCGCTTGCCGCCGCGGACGCCTTCATCGGCGGTGATGACGAGCTTGCACTGACTGTCGGCGATGCGGCTGGCCAGCGAATCGGGCGAGAATCCGCCGAACACGATCGTGTGCACGGCACCGATCCGCGTGCAGGCCAGCATGGCCACGGCCGCCTCGGGAATCATCGGCAGGTAGATCGCCACGCGGTCGCCCTTGCCGATACCGAGATGGCTCAGCAGGTTGGCCGCCTTGCAGACTTCCGCGTGCAGCTCGCGATAGCTGATTCGTCGCGAATCACCGGGATCGTCACCCTCCCAGATGATCGCGGTCTTGTCGCCACGCGTGGCCAGATGACGGTCGAGGCAATTCGCCGATACGTTGAGGACGCCGTCCTCGTACCAGCGGATGTGCAGGTCGCTGACGTCGAAGGAAACGTCCTTGACCCGGGTGTAGGGCTTGATCCAGTCGAGGCGCTTGCCGATGCGCCCCCAGAATCCTTCGGGATCGGAGACCGATTCCTCGTATAGCCTCTGGTAGTCCGCCTTGTTGATGCGGGCCCTGGCGGCAAATTCCGCCGGTACCGGATGTAGATTCGCCATCGCATCCTCCTGCCATCTACGCAAATCACTGCGTTCGATAATGCCACGCGGGTTCAACGCGCGGGTCGGCTATTCGACTTTGGTCGCACATAGACCATTGGCTAATGGTCTGGCCGGGCGACCTTGCGCATTCTCGGTCCGCCACCAAGGGGAGGGGAACCCATGATTCACCATAAACGCTTTGGATTTCGCATTTCCACGCTCACGCTCGCCTGCCTCGTTGCCATGCCCGGCATCGCCATGGCCGATGAAGCCCGCGAACAGGCGCTCGAGCAGCGCATCAACGACCTCGAAAAACAACTGCAAAGCCTCGCCGCCGAAATCCGCGCCCAGCGCGAAGCGCCACCACCCGCCGCGCCGGCCTTGCCGGCCGGAAAGCTGCCGATCCAGCTGACCACGCTGACCCCTGGCTCGCCAGCCGGGACGACGGTCAAGATCGGCGGCTTCATCAAGGCCGACTTCATGGCGACCAAGGCCCATGACGGCCAGCTCGCCGACGCGGCATCGGGGCGCATCCTGTACGTGCCGGGACAGACGCCGGTCGGCGGCAGCAGCTCGGATGTCGACTACGACGCGCATGCCAAATTCTCGCGCTTCAACATCGGCATCGACAACGTTTCGGACTCGGGCGACAAGGCCGGCGCCTTCCTCGAGATGGATTTCTTCGGCAATGCGCTCGGCAACCAGACTTCGACCAATACCTACGGCGTCACGGTCCGCCATGCCTACGCCTACTGGAACAACTGGCTGGCCGGCCAGACCTGGTCGAACTTCATGGACACCTCGGCACTGCCCGATTCGGTCGACTTCATCGGCCCGACCGATGGCGTCGTCTTCGTACGCCAGGCCCAGGTGCGCTATACCACCGGCGGATTCTCGGCATCCCTGGAAAATCCGGAAACCACGGTCATTCCGAACGGCGGCGGCGGGGCCACCGCCTCGGACCGCGGCGCGGTGCCCGACCTGACCCTGCGCTACGGCTGGAAAGGAAGCTGGGGAACCTTCGGCATCGGTGCGCTGTTCCGCAGCCTCGACATCGACCGTGCCGCAACGTCCTCGGCGCCGGCGATCAGCGACAGCGAAGGTGCCTTTGCCTTCACGGTCGGCGGCAAATGGGTGCTCGGCAGCAACGACGACCTGCGTTACCAGGTCACCGCGGGCGACGGCATGAGCCGCTACATCGGCCTCGGTGTCACCGGCGATGCCGCCCTGAGTGCGGACGGCAACCTCGACGCGATCGGCGGGTTCGCCGGCTACCTCGCCTGGCGGCATGTCTTCTCGTCGCAGCTGCGCATGAACCTGATCTACGCACGCAGCCAGTACGACAATCCGATCGACCTGACCGGCACCGCCGTCAACGAGTCCGTGCAGAGCTTCCGCGCCAACATCTTCTACTCACCAATACCCAAGCTCGATGTCGGCATCGAACTGATGCGCGCGAAGCGTGAACTCGAAAGCGGCGTCGACGGTTCGCTGACCCGCCTGCAGTTCACGACCAAGTACTCATTCTGAGGGGGACACGACCATGGCAACAGCAACCCATCCAGCCCCGGGCACCCTGACCCAGGGCCACAAGAAGGTCATCTTCGCCTCGAGCCTCGGTACCGTGTTCGAGTGGTACGACTTCTACCTGTACGGATCGCTGGCCGCGATCATCGCCAAGCAGTTCTTCACGGCACTGAACCCGACCAGCGGCTTCATCTTCGCCCTGCTCGCCTTCGCCGCCGGCTTCGCCGTGCGTCCGTTCGGCGCCCTGCTGTTCGGCCGGCTCGGCGACATGATCGGGCGCAAGTACACCTTCCTCGTCACCATCGTGATCATGGGCCTGTCGACCTTCCTCGTCGGCATCCTGCCCAGCTACGCGACGATCGGCGTGGCCGCGCCGATCATCCTGATCACGCTGAGGCTGCTGCAGGGCCTCGCCCTCGGCGGTGAATACGGCGGTGCCGCGACCTACGTCGCCGAACATGCGCCGCAAGGCAAGCGCGGCCTGTACACGAGCTTCATCCAGACCACGGCGACGCTCGGCCTGTTCCTGTCCCTGCTGATCATCCTCGGCTGCCGCTTCTACTTCGGCAAGGACGCATTCGAGGCCTGGGGCTGGCGCATTCCGTTCCTGCTCTCCTTCGTCCTGCTGATGGTGTCGGTCTGGATCCGCCTGCAGCTCGCCGAATCGCCGCTGTTCCAGCAGATGAAGAACGAGGGCAAGACCTCAAAGGCGCCGCTGACCGAAAGCTTCATGACCAGGAACAGCCGCGTCGTGATCCTGGCCTTGCTCGGCGCAACCGCCGGCCAGGCGGTGGTCTGGTACGCCGGCCAGTTCTACGCGCTGTTCTTCATCACGCAGACGCTCAAGATCGAAGCGACCAGCGCCAACCTGATGATCGCCGGAGCACTCGCCCTCGGCACGCCGTTCTTCATCGTGTTCGGCTGGCTGTCCGACAAGATAGGACGCAAACCGATCATCATGGCCGGATGCCTGCTTGCCGCCCTGACCTACTTCCCGATCTTCAAGGCGCTGACCCATTTCGGCAATCCGGCGATCGAGGCCGCGGCGCAATCGAGCCCGGTCGTCGTGGTCGCCGACCCCGGTGCGTGCAGCTTCCAGTTCAACCCGGTCGGCACGAGCAAGTTCACGACCTCCTGCGACATCGCCAAGAGCGCCCTGGCCCGCAGCGGTACGCCCTACTCGAACGAAGCCGTTCCCGCGGGTACCGTCGCCAGCGTCAGGATCGGCAACACCACGATCAACTCCTATGAGGCTTCTGGCCTCGAAGGAGACGCCGCGAAGGCCGAAGCCGAACGCTTCGGCACCGAGGTGAAAGAAGCGCTCAGCTCGGCCGGGTATCCGCAGAAGGCCGATGTCGAGCGCATCAATACGCCGATGGTTCTGGTCCTGCTGACGATCCTCGTCATCTACGTGACCATGGTCTATGGCCCGATCGCGGCCTGGTTGGTCGAATTGTTCCCGACCCGTATCCGCTACACCTCGATGAGCCTGCCCTACCACATCGGCAACGGCTGGTTCGGTGGCTTCCTGCCGACGATCTCGTTCGCGCTGGTGGCCGCGACCGGCAACATTTACCAGGGCCTGTGGTATCCGGTCATCATCGCAACGATGACCCTGATCATCGGCACGCTGTTCCTGCCGGAAACCAAGGACGTCGACATCTCGAAATAGAACACGGTCCCAAGAGGCCTGCCACCCCACACGAGGAGCCTGCGCGGTAGGAACGTTCAAGGCGAGAAGGACGATGTGCGAGGACAGTTTCTTGACGATTCGCCTGCCCGTAGTGGTTCTACGGGCCAGGAGTCGGCGAAAAAATGGACCGCGCAGCGGGCTTCGCAGCCCGGACGGCTTCTGCCACGCCGGCTTCCAAGGCAGGCCACCCGGAGCACGGAACTCTCCCCCGTGCGACGCGGATGAGGTCGGACCGCCAGGTCCGACCTCTTTTTTTGCTTGCCAGGGAGACTCGAATCGATCTTGGGGACGAACATGGCACGCAGATTGCTAGCTTCGAGCAGTCCGCCGGCACCCGGAAAGGACGGGCGTTGGCCATGCATGTGCGATGGCCCCGCCGGTGAAACGCGGCACACGATGATTCCAGGACGCAGGAACTTCCGGATCGAGGACGAGCCGGAACAACCTCGAGGGGGATACAACAAATGCTCAGTTCCGACATTCCGAACAAGACAGCGGCTGGCTATGCGGAAATCCAGAACCGCAAGCTGCATCTGGGCGCGCGGCAGAGGATGCTGCTGATATCCATAGACGGCGCCCACAGCGTGCAGCAGGTACGCGAGCAGTTCAGCGTACTCGGCGACGTGTCGCCGCTGATCGAGGAACTGCGCGAAGCCGGGCTCATCCATGTCAATGGCAAGCTGGCCAATGCCAGCTCCCCGGCCAACGACACGGTCATGCCCGCTGCCCCGCATGCGGAGCCGGCCGCTTCGAGCTCGATGCATACGATTCCGCCGATCGGCCTGGTTCGCCAGTTCATGAACGAGACGACCGTAGCCGCGCTCGGTCTGCGCGCCTTCATGTTCACGCTCAAGCTGGAGCGCGCGAACAGCAAGGAAGAGCTGTCGGATCTCGTCCCGGAGTACCAGCGGCTGCTGGCCAAGAGCCGCAAATCGGAACCGGCCTATCCCGAGGCCATGGCCCGGCGCATCGAGCAGATGCTGTCGAGCATCTGAACCCGGACTTCGCCAGAGAGACGCATTTCCGCCTATCGCCAACGATCCCAAGAGAGCCTGTACTGACCCCACCAGACAGGCAGCAAGACCGCACGGATTCCCAGGCCGTGCGTTGCGTAAAGGTCGGGCCGCAACGGCCCGACCTTGTTTTCCCAGGGTGCCGCTTCCTCCGTTCCGGCACCGCGCCCGTGCGACAGGCCCCGAAGCCAGCCTGCGGGACTTTCAACAAGCCCCTTGTGAAGGAGTAGAGTCGGCGACTTCGGCCGCCACGGTCGGACCGCCCATCCGCATGCTCGAGGGGACCGCGCATTGATTGTCACTTTCCTGCTGCTGTCTTTGACAATCATTGCCACGATCTTTCTCGTTCGCCTGATTTTCGCCGCCCACGAGCGCGGCCAGCTGCGGCCACGCCCGGAAGCCGTGGCTCTCGGCGCGGTCACCAACTTCTTCGACACCCTGGGCATCGGCTCGTTTGCGCCGACGACTGCCTGGATCAAGTTGCGCGGGCTGGTTCCGGACAGCTTCATACCGGCCACGCTGAATACCGGCCACGCCCTGCCGACGGTCTGCCAGGCGCTGATCTTCATCAAGCTGGTCGAGGTCGATCCGCTGCTGATGCTCGGTTGCATAGGCGCCGCGGTGGCCGGCGCGACGCTTGGCGTGCCGCTGGTCCAGCGCCTCAGCGTGCGCAGCGTCCAGGCCGTGGTCGGTGTCGCCCTGCTCGTCGCCGCCGTGCTCTATGCGATGACCAATGTCGGTTTGGTGCCGGCCGGCGGCAATGCGCTCGGTCTCGGCGGCTGGTTGTTCGGCCTGGCCATCGCCGCGCACTTCCTGCTCGGCGCCCTGATGGCCTTCGGCATCGGCCTGTATGCGCCTTCGCTGATCCTGCTGAGCCTGCTCGGGCTGAACCCGACGGCGGCCTTTCCGGTCATGATGGGTGCCTGCGCGTTCCTCATGCCGATCAGCGCGACGCGATTCATCGTCACGCCGCGCATCGACCTGCGCATCGTCCTCGGCCTGGCTATCGGCGGCATTCCGGCGGTCCTGCTTGCCGCCTACGTGGTCAGGAACCTGCCGCTGGATGCCCTGCGCTGGGGCGTCGTCGTGGTCGTGCTGTATGCGGCCGCGGTATTGCTGCGTGCGGCATGGTCCGGTTCACGCGAAACCGGAGCCGGGACGGCAGGCGAGACCGATGAAGCGGTTCCCTGATCGGGTTTCAAGCGCCGCCGCTCAATCGCCCTTGACCATGCCGTATTCCGCCGGCAACTTCGCGTAGAAAAGATCGAGGCCTTCTTCGCGCAGCAGCGCGATCAGCTTGTCGGCCTCATCCTCGCCGAGGATGAACTCGACCAGCACCGGCACTTCGCCGGCCAGTTCGAAGAAGTGCTGCTCGTGCAGCTTGCCGTGCCGCCCGTAGCCGGCCATGGCGCGAAATGCCGAGCCGCCGTGGATGCCGAGCTTGCGCGCGTTCTGCAGCAGCCACTCGTAGACGAGCAGCCCGCGGTGCTTGCGGTCTTCGTAGGTGTAGAAGCGCAGGTGCACGCCGTTCATGTCGTTCCTCCCGGGTGGCCGAGCAGCCAGTGGACCAGGCCGATGCCGGCAAACGTCGCGACCAGCGAAGCGCAGACGTGCGAGGCCACCGTCGCACCGGCCCAGCCGTATTCGCCGCGCATGATCAGGGTGACGGTCTCCGCCGAGAACGTGGAAAAGGTCGTCAGGCCGCCGAGGAAGCCGGTCGTGATCGTGAGCCGCATTGCCGGCGACAGGCCTTCGAACTGGGTGAACAGGCCGAGGGCCAGGCCCATCAGCAGGCCACCCAGCACGTTCGCCGCCAGCGTACCGAGTGGCACGGTCGGAAAGACCGGATTCAGCGCGATGCCGAGCCCCCAGCGCAGCAGCGCACCGAGCCCGGCTCCCACGAAAATGCCTGATGCCGAAAACAGATCCACGCCCGATGTCTCCCTGTTCTGCCGCGGCGCCTGCACGAGGGCATGCGCCGCTCTTGTCCACCAACGCAGCCAGCGAAGCAGGTCCGCAATCGCCGAGCCCGGCATGGCGAAACGCGGTCGCCCCGTCAGTCGCAAAGGCATCACGGCTACGACCCGGCCATCTTAGTCGCAAACCTGCGTGCCGCAACATCGCGAACCGCGAAGGGGTGATCGCATGATCCACGAACGCCGGCAACCGGTCCGCATCGAAGTATCATTTTCCCCGGCGAAGCGGTAAAAGATCAGGGCGAATCGACTCACCGGAGGGGTGCCCGTGAATCCCGATCCCGACAGCACGTGGGTGATCCCCGGCCGACAAGCCAGTGCCGGCGCCGATGCGATCACCGTCTCGCTGGAACTGCCGGCCCGGTTTGACGACGCGGCCACGGTGCACGACGCGAGCCTGACCGCAGCGCCCGCCGCGGAGCCGTCGTCGGGCGCACAGGCGCGGGTCCGCTATGTGATCGTCGGCGAAGCCGGTCGCGGCGGCATGGCCACGGTCCACGTCGCCCGCGATGTCGAGCTGCTGCGCAACGTCGCGCTCAAGCAGTTGTCCGGCGAACTGAGCGAAGCCGAGGCGGCCCGTCTGCGCTTCCTGCGCGAAGTCCAGGTCACCGCGCAGCTCGATCATCCCTACATCGTGCCGGTCTATGGCCTCGAGGTGGCGCCGGGCGGTGCGCCGGCCTATGCCATGAAGCTCGTCGACGGACGCACCCTAGCGGACTACCTCAGGGAAACCATCGAGGCCTGCTCGACCGGCGCCCGGCCCGACGAGGAACACAGCCTTCCCGCGCGCATCGAGCACCTGATCAAGGTTTGCGAGGCGGTCGACTACGCGCACGGCAAGGGCGTCATCCATCGCGACCTCAAGCCGGCCAACATCATGCTCGGCGCGCACGGCGAAACCTACCTGATGGACTGGGGCATCTGCCGTCTGTTCGGAAGCGACGATGCCGATCCCGGCGCGACCATCGGCCTCAGCGAAGACACCGGTGGCAGCCAGACCGAGTACGGCACGGTCATCGGCACGCCGCGCTACATGTCGCCCGAGCAGGCCCAGGGACGCAGCGACGAACTCGGCCCGCACAGCGACCAGTGCGCGCTCGGTCTGATGCTGTTCGAAATCGTCACCCTGAAGGCCCCGTTCGAAGGAAACACGGCGCTCGAGGTCATGAAGAACGCCGCGGCCGGGCGTCGCGCGGGCTTCAGCCACGCCTTCGAACGTCGCCCGATTGCGGCGCCGCTGCGCGCGATCATCGAGCGTGCTACCCGCTACGATCCGCAACAGCGCTACGCCAGCGTGCGCGAACTGGCCGACGACCTGCGCCGCTACCTGCGCGGCGAAGCCGTGCACGCCCTGCCCGACTCGCCCTGGCAACGCGCCCAGCGTTTCGTCGGCCGCCACCGGCAAGGCATGCTGCTGTCCCTGCTCGGCCTCATCGCCATGACTGCGCTCGGCATCAGCGCCCTGATGTGGCGGCACAACCAGCTCACCCACGCGGCCCAGGCGCGCGAATCGCTGGAGCGTGATTTCATCGAACACGTGGCCCGCGAAGGCGACAAGCTGCAGTTGCGCCTGGTCCTGCTGCAGAGCGAACTGGAATCGCTGGCCCTGGCCGCGACCCAACTGGTCCAGTACGGCGTACCGGACCCGACTGCGCGCATCTACTGGGCCGAGGATTTCGACAACGCGGCGACGCGCCCCGCCGACTTTGCCCTGCAACCCGCGCTCGGTCGTGAAGCCAGCATGCAGTCGGCGGTCTGGAGCACGGCCGGCGATGTCGAACGGAAATCGGTTCAGCCGCTCGTGCAGCGGCTCCATCACCTGCGCGGCTATCGCAATGAATTGCTCGACCTGACCCGCCGCAACCTCGGCGGCGGCCAGTACGCCGACGGCCTGCTCGAACTCAAGCTCGTGCTCGAGCAGGGCCTGTTCATGCGCTACCCGGGCCGCGCCGTCGAATCGGCCGAGGACCTGCGGACGAGCCGCTGGTACGAGGACATCCGCCAGCAACCGAAGTCGAACTGGGGCACACCCTATCTCGACAGCGAGGGCGACGACGTGCTGCTGCCCTTGAGCGCACCGATGCGCGATCCCGACGGCAAGTTCCTCGGTGCCCTGTCGATGGACCTCGCCCTCGACTTCGTCGCCCACAACCTGCTGCGCACCGAGGACGACGATGCCCTGATCCTGCTCGACGCCGAAGCCAAGGTTCTCGCCGCGGAAGACCTGCTACGTTCCGATACGACGGCGAAGCGCGTCAAGGCGCTCACTCCATTCGGTGACGAGGCGCTGCGTGCCGCGTTCAGGGACGACGAAGTCGGCGCCGTCGCCACGCGTGCGTTCGGCCGCGCCGAGATCATCGCCTTCGACCATATCGATCCGCTCGGCTGGATCCTCGTGCTGGTCGCGCCGGATCCGGATGGTCCGTGAGCCGGTCAGCGTTGGAACAGCCCGCCGCGTCCGCCATCGAGGCACCGGGCCTGCTCGATAGCGCCCGGGTCTGGTCGCGCATCGGCTGGCTCGGCTTCGGCGGACCGGCCGGCCAGATTGCCCTGATGCACCGGGAACTGGTCGAGCAGCGCCGCTGGATCAGCGAGCCGCGTTTCCTGCATGCGCTGAATTACTGCATGCTGCTGCCGGGCCCCGAGGCGCAGCAATTGGCCATTTATATCGGCTGGTTGATGCACCGCATCCGTGGTGGCCTGATCGCGGGTCTGCTGTTCGTGCTGCCGGGTGCCCTCGTCCTCGGTGCGCTGAGCGCGCTGTACGTGCGCTACGGCAGCCTGCCGCTGGTGTCGGCGCTGTTCTTCGGCCTCAAGGCGGCGGTACTGGCCATCGTGGTCGATGCGGTAGTGCGCATCGGGCGGCGCGCACTGAAATCGCGGTTTCTCATCGCCCTTGCCGCCCTCGCCTTCATCGCGATCTTCGCGCTGAAAGTCCCGTTTCCGTGGATCGTGCTCGGGGCCGCCGCGATCGGATGGAGTGTCAGTCGCGCCTTTCCCTCATGGTTGCCGGCAACCAGAGCCGACACGGCGCAAAACGACCAGCAGTATCTGGTCGATCGCATGCTGGCCATGGGCCGGGCCCAGCACACAACCCCATCCCTGCGGCGCGCATTGAGGACCGGCCTTGTCTGCGCGCTACTCTGGGCCGCGCCGGTGCTGCTCGCAGCGTGGTGGCTCGGCGCCGACCACGTGATTGCACGCGAAGGCCGTTTCTTCAGCCAGACCGCGGTGATCACGTTCGGAGGCGCCTACTCAGTGCTCGCCTACGTCGCCCAGCGTGCGGTCGAGGATTTTGCCTGGATGCAGCCGGGCCAGATGATCGACGGCCTCGCCCTCGCCGAAACGACACCGGGGCCGCTGGTGATGGTCCTGCAGTTCGTCGGCTTCATCGCCGCCCATCGCTACCCAGGAACGCTGGATCCATGGACCGCCGCCCTGCTCGGCGCCGCGATCACCACCTGGGTGACCTTCGTGCCCTGCTTCCTGTTCATCCTCGTCGGCGCGCCTTATGTCGAGGCATTGCGCCGCAACCGCGGTCTGCACGCCGCGCTGTCGGCGATCACGGCTGCCGTTGTCGGCGTGGTCCTGAACCTGTCCGCATGGTTTGCCCTGCACACGGTGTTCGGCGAACTGCGTCCATGGACGGCGGGACCTTTGCAGTTCGACTGGCCGGTCTGGGCTTCATGGCAACCGGCCGCCATGCTGCTGGCCGCTGCGGCGCTGCTCGCGATACTGCGCTTCCGGCTCGCGCTGGGTTGGCTCTTACTCGCTTGCGGGATCCTCGGCATCGTCCTTCGCGGGTGAATGCCTCGAGATGGCCCGATCCTCGTTCGGGGTCGCAACGAAGCTCGAGCGACCGCGCGCGGACGGAGCACCGCACTAGTTCGCCCCGGAAGAAGCCGCCTTGCCCGTGCCTGCTTCGGACTCGGGTTTGCTGACGCCGTCCCAGAGCCGCTGGGCGGCCGCGCGATCCCAGGCAGGCAGGGGTTCGCTTTGCACGCTCAGCTCCACGAGCGCCGGAATCCGCTCGCGAAACGTGGCGATGTCGGCGTCATAGCGGTTCTCGATCGCGACATCCCAGGTATGACTGATCATCCCGGTGGCCGCCTGGTCGATCAGCGGGATCGAGGAACCCGCGCGAAATTCGCCTTCGCGCCGCTCGCGCATGATTGCCTCGATGTGGCCGAGGTAGCTGACCGACTGCGGCTTGACGTCGAATTCGGCCAGCACGGGAATGAAGAACTGGCCGATGAACGGAAACGCGTTGGCGACGCCCGAAATGCCGTCGATGCGGTAGTGACCAGGCGCCAGGGCCATGCTCGAGAGGTAGACGGCATGCCCGTCCACCTGGACCAGATCATCCCTGCGGCTGAAGCGGAACAGCGTGGCCTGGTCACGATCGTCGGCCTGTATTGCAGACACGAGAATGATCGCCGGATTCGGCTGATAGCGACTGCCATCCGGTCGCGACACCTCCACCGTCAACAGCACCACCGACGCGGTCGTCGTGCTGATCGCACCCTGCCCCTTCTTCAGGGCCATGGTCTGGTAGTTGGCGCAGCCCGAAAACAGCACAGTCACGAGGACTGCCAGGATCCAAGGTCTCATCAACGAGCTTCCCCGCGTTGCCCAGGCGCGCCTGGATGATTTTGCATTTTAGCCGGGGAGAGAGTGGGAATGTTCGATGGAATCGAGCAATGTGAAATTGCCGACTTTCGGAAGATCAAAAAAAGCCCCGCGAGGGGGCTCATTTCGTAGTTGGCGGAGAGAGTGGGATGGCTCGGCTCATCCATGAGCCTCACCCTCCGCGCTACGCGCTCCGGGCCAGCCTGCGGCTGTCAAAATTCGTTCCCAACGAATTTTTCACTGCGAAGGCAGGACGCCGAAGCGAACATCGCCGCAGGCGATGGCCCGAAGGGCGCAGGGCGGGACGCCCGCAGTCAACCGAGTGGGTTCGTCCACGCACCCCCGTCCAACAGCTACGAAAAAAGCCCCGCAAGGGGCTCTTTTCGTAGCTGGCGGAGAGAGTGGGATTCGAACCCACGGTGGGCGTAAACCCACGGCAGTTTTCAAGACTGCTGCCTTAAACCACTCGGCCATCTCTCCAAATTTTTCCGCTCGCCATGGCTTGCTACGCAAGCCACCACGGCAGTTTGACTCCGGGCGTCCCGCCCTGCGCCCTTCGGGCCATCGCTGGCGCGATGTTGGCTCCGGCTTCCTGCCTCCGCGCTCAAGACTGCTGCCTTAAACCACTCGGCCATCTCTCCGTACTCGATTGTCCACCGCAGGCGCGCTTCGCGCGCCACCACGGCAGTTTGACTCCGGGCGTCCCGCCCTCCGCCCTTCGGGCCATCGCCTGCGGCGATGTTGGCTCCGGCTTTCCCGGATCAAGTCCGGGACAGGCTCTGCATTCAAATGTGAGACTGCTGCCTTAAACCACTCGGCCATCTCTCCGTATTCGGTTGTCTACCGCAGGCGCGCTTCGCGCGCCACCACGGCAGTTTGACTTCGGGCGTCCCGCCTTCCGCGCCACGGGCCATCGCCTGCGGCGATGTTGGCTTCGGCTTTCCCGGATCAAGTCCGGGACAGGCTCTGCATTCGAATGCGAGACTGCTGCCTTGAACCTCTCGCCCCTTGATCCGGACGATTTCATTAGCCGCAGCTTGCGCTGCAGGCGGTGAAGTCTAGCCTAGTCGCCGGTTCCGCCCAACTGGCGTCCTTCTCCCTCCGGGAGAAGGTGCCGAAGGCGGATGAGGGTCCGCTTTTGATTTGGGTCCAAGCTCCGTAGGAACCCTCATCCGGCCTGCGGCCACCTTCTCCCAAAGGGAGAAGGGAGCGGGCGTGAGCCATGCCGGCGGCTACGGGCGCGCACTCAGCTCAAGCGCGTGATGCCGCCCATGTACGGGAGCAGGACTTCGGGGACGTCGATGCTGCCGTCGGCGTTCTGGTAATTCTCCATCACCGCGATCAGGGCGCGGCCGATGGCGGTGCCGGAGCCGTTCAGGGTGTGCACGAGTTCGGGCTTGTTAGATTCCGGGTTGCGCCAGCGGGCGAGCATGCGGCGGGCCTGGAAATCGCCGCAGTTCGAGCACGAGGAGATTTCGCGGTAGGTGTTCTGGCTCGGCAGCCAGACTTCGAGGTCGTAGGTCTTGGCCGCGGCGAAGCCCATGTCGCCGGTGCACAGCAGCATGCGCCGGTACGGCAGGCCGAGCTTTTCGAGGACGATTTCGGCGCTGCGGGTCATGCGCTCGTGCTCGTCGTCGCTTTCGGCAGGTTTGCTGATGCTGACCAGTTCGACCTTCTCGAACTGGTGCTGGCGGATCATGCCGCGCACGTCGCGGCCGCCCGAACCGGCTTCGGCGCGGAAGCACAGCGAATGCGCGGTCATGCGCAGCGGCAGCTGCTCGGCGTCGACGATGCTGTCGCGGACGATGTTGGTCAGCGGCACTTCCGAGGTCGGAATCAGGTAGCGCTTTGCCTCGTTGACCTCGATCGAGAACAGGTCTTCCTCGAACTTCGGCAACTGGCCGGTGCCCTGCATCGATTCGGAATTGACGATCAGCGGCACGTTGGTTTCGCTGTAGCCATGCTCTTCGGTGTGCAGGTCGAGCATGAACTGGGCGAGCGCGCGATGCAGGCGCGCGAGTTCGCCGCGCAGCACGGTGAATCGCGAACCGGAAAGCTTCGCCGCGACCTCGCCGTCGAGCCAGCCCTTGTGCGCGCCGAGTTCGACATGATCCCTGACCGCGAAATCGAAGCTGCGCGGGTTGCCCCAGCGATGCTGCTCGACATTGGCGTTCTCGTCGGCGCCTTGCGGCACGGAGGGATCGGGCAGGTTCGGGATTTCCAGGGTTAACGCGCCGAGCTGCTGCTGGATCTCGGCCAGACGCGCTTCGTTGGCCTTGAGCTTTTCGGCGATGCCGGCGACCTCGGCCATCAGCGCGGCGGTGTCCTCGCCCTTGCCCTTGGCGATGCCGATGGCCTTGGAACGGGTATTGCGGGTGTTCTGCAGCTCCTGGGTCTCGACCTGGACGGCCTTGCGTTGCGCCTCGAGTGATTCGATGGCCGCTGCATCGAGCGTGTAGCCGCGCGTGGCCAGGCGCTCGGCGACGACGGCGAGCTGTCCGCGCAGCAGGTTGGGATCAAGCATCGGAGGAACATCCGCAAGACGACGAAGGGCGCGGATTATCGCCGCCCCGAGCCGTTTGCCGCAAACCGGGCTTTGCAGTCGCCTTGGGGTGACCTTGATGGCCGATGTTGCTGGAATGGCGCGTCGGTTGACTCCGCCTCCAGCTGGCAGACGCATGAGGGCATGGCCGCTTCCTTCATTTGGGGCTTCTCCCATGGGGCGAAGGGGAAGTGGTCGGGGTTTCGGCTTGTCCGAGCGAATGCCCACGTGATGCCATCACGTGCCTGCGGAAAAAGCACAAGATCAAAGCCCCTCATCAGCCTGTCGGCAGCTTCTCCCGCTCGCGGGAGAAGCATAAACACCGGGTTCCCCGTCAACCTGCCGGAAGCTTCTCCCGCGGGCGGGAGAAGCACGGGGATGCCGGGATATTTGCCGTTTTGCGACGGCGGTGGGGCTATTTGCGGCCCAGCCACCAGGCGATGGCGATGCCGGCCAGCAGCCAGCCCGCGCCCTGCTCGATGAAGCCGCCGATCATGAAATCGGTCGGGAAGCGGTACCAGTTCCACATCGGCACGATCGATGCGGTCCAGGCGAAAACACCCATTCCGGCCGCACCGAGTACGCGCGCGCCGAAGCCCCAGGTCGTGGCGGCCAGCAGCCAGGCGGCGATCAGGCAGCCGAGGAAGTCGCTGCCGACCTGCTTGACCAGCTGCGGACCCATGCTCGCCGGGTCGGTCGACGGCGGCGCGACGACCAGGTAGACGAACGGGTTGGCCTTGGCCTTTTCGACCCAGGGCGCCATGGCTGCCTCGTCGCCCCACTTCTGCGGATCGAGACTGGGCAGCATGTAGATGCCTGGATTCGGAATGCCGGTCTTGACCCCTTCGAGCACGGCGTCTTCGCTTTGCGGCAGGTGCATGCCCATTTCACCGATCGGCAACAGCATATGGGCGACGAAGCCCCAGGCGAACATGACGACGGTACCGAGCACGGCGGCTATCAGGATACGCATGGTTCTCTCCTCCCAGAGATGGTACGCCGACGCTACGCGATGATCGCGGGCGCGGCAAGCTGCGATGCAGCGCGCCGTGCGCGCCCTGGCCGATGCCCCTCAGGGTGCGCTGCGCTCGCTCAATTCGGCCAGCATGATGGCGATTGCGTCGAGCTCGGCAGTCGGCCGGCCGGCGTCGCGCGGGCGCCGGTAGTTGTTGAGCATGATCGCGAAAGCAAGCCGCTCGTTGGCCGCAGTCAGGGCGTAGCCGGCCAGCGCGTAGGTGAAGGCCATGCTGCCGGTCTTGGCGTGGATCCGGCCCTGCGCCGCGCTGTTGCGCATGCGTCCGGTCAGCGAGCCGTCGACACCGGCCTCGGGCAGGCCGAGCCGGAAAGCCCGCGCCGCCGGGTTGTCGCCGAGGTGCGTGAGCAGCGCGGTCAACGCGGCCGCCGAGGTCAGGTCGCGGCGCGACAGGCCGGGTCCGTCTTCCATCAGCACGCCGTCGAGCGGGACATCGATGCGTCGCAGGTAGTTGCGCAGGGCCTGGATGCCGCGCGATTCGTTCGAGCGGAACATCGGCGATTCCTTGCCGGCCTCGCGCTCATCGGCAGCCGCCTTGGCGCCGACCATGAGCAGCAGGTTCTGCAGATAGAGATTCTGCGAAACCTTGAGGCCGCGACTGACGATCTCCGAAATCGGCGGCGACCAGACATCGGCCACGCGCTCCAGTGTTCCAGCGGCCAGGCGATCGTTGGACTCGGGCCAGTAGATGCTGCGTGACTTGCCCTGCACGCTGACGCCCTGCCGCGCCAGCGCCGCGCGCAGCTGCTCGACCGCGATCAGCGCCGGATCATGCGCGGCCAGCCGGTAGAACTGCGGACCGGCATTGCTGGCGATCGTGCCGAAGGCATGCAGCACGTGCTCACCGGGGGCGCGGTACAGACTGATATCGGTCGGCGCCGGCGCGCGCAGGGTGCGCAGCTCGTTGTCGAGGGTGGGCGCCGAAGCCGGCGGCTCGAACAGGATGCGCGCCTTGGCTCCGAACTGCGGCGCCGGGCGCACTTCGACGCGCACCACGTTCTCGTCGACGCTGAGCGCCGAAACCGGTGCGCCGAACCAGCTCTGCAGGTCGCCCGCTTCCCAGCCGCTGCCGTATAGCGGAGCCGAGAACCAGGTGGCATCGCCGATCAGGGCGCCGCGCACGCTCTTGATGCCCGACTTGCGCACCGCCGTCGCCAGCACGTCGGCCCAGGACACGCGCTTGTCGAAGCCGAGGGTCGGATCGCCATAGCCGACCAGGACCAGGTCGCCGCGCAACTCGCCATCGCGACCGACCTTTTCGGTGGCGAACAGGCTGGTCGGAATCCGGTAATCGGGGCCAAAGGTGTCTAGGGCCAGGGCCGCCGTGTACAGCTTGCCGGTCGAGGCCGGCACGAACAGCTTGTCGGCATTGTGCGCATAGAGGGTCTTGCCGCTGTCGAGCGAAACCACGTCGATGCCCCAGGACGCGTCGGCGAATTGCGGGTCGCCGATGTGCGCATCGATGCGCGCGGCGAGGGTTGCCAGCGAAGTCGCGTCGGTCGATGCATCTTCCGAGGCGCCGTCAGCCGCCTGCGGCCGCGCCATGCCGGGCAGCAGCATGGCGGCGGCAAGCACGGCAATGCCCGCTGCCCGGCCAGGCCACGAAGCCGCGCCGGGTCGATCATGCAGGCGTCGCCCGGCGATCTGCGGATTCACCATCAGGCCTCGCCCTTGTTCGTTCGCGCCGCCGTGCGCGCGGCTCTCAGGGCGGCGAGCTTCTCGCCGATCTTCAGTTCGAGGCCACGTTCGACCGGTTCATAGAACCTGCGCTCGGCGAGCGCGTCGGGCAGGCATTGCTGGTCGAGGGCGACGCCGCCTTCGGCATCGGGATCGTACTGATAGCCCTTGCCATAGCCGAGTCCCTTCATCAACTTGGTTGGCGCATTGCGCAGATGCATCGGCACCTCGAGCGTGCCGTTCGCGCGCACCTCGGCGCGCGCCGCGTTGAACGCGGCATAGGCGGCATTGCTCTTGGCCGCGACGGCGAGGTAGATGGCCAGTTCGGCGAAGGCCAGCTCGCCCTCGGGCGAGCCGAGCCGGTCCCAGGTGTTCCAGGCCTCGAGCGCGAGGGTGAGGGCACGCGGATCGGCCAGGCCGATGTCCTCGATCGCCATGCGCGTGAGGCGCCGGGCGAGGTAGGCCGGATCGACACCGCCGTCGAGCATGCGCGTCAGCCAGTACAGCGCGGCATCGGGATCCGAGGAACGCACCGACTTGTGCAGGGCCGAGATCTGGTCGTAGAACTGCTCGCCGCCCTTGTCGAAACGCCGCGTGCGATCGGCCAGCACCTGGGTCAGCGTGCTCTCGTCGATGCGACCCTCTTCGGCGAGTTCGGCGGCGATCTCGAGCAGGGTCAGGGCTCGGCGCACGTCGCCATCGGCAGCCTGGGCGATCAGGCGCAACGATTCGGCTTCGACCGCAAGACCGAGCTCACCGAGTCCGCGCTCGCTGTCGTCCAGCGCACGCTGCAGGGCAGCGACGATCTGCTCTATCGTCAGCGCTTCGAGCACATGCACGCGACAGCGCGAAAGCAGCGCCGAGTTGAGCTCGAACGAAGGGTTCTCGGTGGTCGCGCCGACCAGGATGATGACGCCCCGTTCGATGTGCGGCAGGAAGGCATCCTGCTGGGTCTTGTTGAAGCGGTGCACCTCGTCGACGAACAGCACCGTGCGCCGGCCCTGGCCGAAATTGAGCTCGGCCTCGGCCAGCGCGGCGCGCACGTCGGGCAATCCGGAAAGCACCGCCGAAATCGCCTTGAAGTCGGCATCGGCATAGCGGGCCAGTAGCAGGGCCAGCGTGGTCTTGCCGCAGCCGGGTGGCCCCCACAGGATCATCGAATGCAGCTTGCCGCTCTCGATCGCGCGGCGCAGCGGCTTGCCCACATCGAGCAGACGCGTCTGCCCGACGATCTCGTCGAGCGTGCGCGGACGCATGCGCTCGGCCAGCGGTTTGAGACCTTCGGGTTCGCTGAACAGCGATGGGTTTTCAGCGGTCTTCTTGCGCGCCATGCCGCCATGATACGGAAAAGCAACTTGGTTTCCGGCACTGGGCGTGCGGCCCCGGTTCAGGCGTCCCACCTGAACGCACCGTGGAAGCCGAGCGGAAACATGAACGGCAACCAAGCGCTGGCCAGCGGACCGGCATCGAGGTGTTCGGCATCGAGCACGGCCAGCCCGCTGCGGCCCCTGACCGGATCGAACAGGGTGCCGAGCAGCCAGCCCTGCCCGGCCCGGTGCGATCCGGGCTTGGCAACAAAGACGTGCTCCTCGGCCATGATCTCGTCGCCGTAGCGGTGCACGTTCATGCGGCCGCGATGCACGTCGATCGAGGCGATCGCATTTGGATACGGCGCCAGGGCTCGCCCTTGCCGGACCGGCGCGTAGATGCGCGACTGCCGCGGCCTCGTCGCGCGCGCATCGACGGTCGGGAATTCAGTGCCACGGATCCCGGTTTCATCCCAGCGCACGCTGCCGCCGGCAAGGTCGATGCGCAACTCGACGAGCTCGACCGGATCTTCCTCGGCAGCGACTTCACCGCGCATGGCCGCCGCGAACGGCGAGCGTGCCGCCACCGGATTGCCATGGCGGGAGGCGCGAACGACGATTTCCCGACCCTGTTCGAAGGCATCGGCGAAGTGGTAGACCATGCCGAAGTCGACATCGAACCAGCGCGGCGCGGCCAGGGCGTCCTTGGCCACCACGGCGACCCGGCAAGGCAGGTCGGCGGCGAAGCGCAGGCGCTCGAAGAAGGCCTTGCCTTCGCGCATGCGGTACGGCGTCAGGACGAAGACGAGATGGCGTTCGCTCATCGCGAAACTGTGCAGGTAGCCGGGCTGGCCATCGGTCAATGTCGCGACTTCTTTCAGACTGCCGTCGCTGTCGAGATGCCAGATCAGCAAACCCTTGCCGCCGAGCATGTCGAGCGAACCGAAGTTCCAGATCGAGCCGTCGCGGTCGCGCAAGGGATGCGCGGAGAACGGCGCCGCAGCAAGTTCATCGCGCCATGTGACCGGACCGAGCGTGGCCAGGTCTTCGGGAGAGAGTTCGATCGCCGAGCCGGCCTCCCAGAGCGCGAATACGCGATCGCCGAGACACAGCACCGACGTGTTCGCCGTATTCATGTCGTCGTTGTTGCGGATCGCTTCGGCGCCTTCGATCGCGGTGCCGGCGGCCGGCACGACGAAGCGTCCGGCACGCTGTTCGCGCCGGTACTTCGCCGTCGCAACCATACGCGCCTGATGGCTCACGCCGCTTTGATCGAGCCGCCACGCATGCAGCATGCCGTCACCGTCGAACCAGTGCTCGTAGCGCTGGCCGGCCCGCTCGTAGAGGGCCGGACCGTTGCGATAGAGGGTTCCGGCCAGCTCCGCCGGGATGCGCCCTTCGACGGTGGCGGGGCCCGGACCGAACGATTCGGCGGCCACGCTCTTCCAGCCGGCCATCCAGGGATTCGCCTCGAGGCCGCTGGCGAACGCCTCGGCAATGGACGGCAGCGATCGGGCACGCAGCAGCGACGGTGCCAGCGCCAGTGCGCTTGCTCCGGCGAGTGCATTCAGCAGAAATCGACGACGGTTCATGAGGGGTTTCCCGGTTCGGCGCGCGCTTCAGCTCAGCGCAGGTGCAGTTCGATCGTGGCGTTGTCGGCGCCGAGGTCGAACGCCGCTTCCTCGAAGGTCGCCTTGCGCATGACCTGCGGATCATTGCTGAAGCCGTAGCCTTCGACTGGCATGCCGATGAGGTTGCTGTCGAGCTTGTGGTTGCCGTTTTCGTCGTGCATCACCGAAACCGCGTAGCGACCGGGGGCGAGACCGGCGAAGCGGAAGTCGACTTCGCCCGCGCTGGCCTCGAGCGCCTGTTTGGCCACGGCCTCGAACTTGCCGTCCCAGGCCTCGGCCGAGTCGAACACGGCCATCAGCAGCTGACCCTTCGGAGTGCGGACGTCGTTGACCTTGACCACCAGTTCGGCGGCGTGGACGAAGCCGGCGGCGAACATGCCGGCCGTGAGCGTGCAGGCGAGGATGGATTTCATGGACTGTTCTCCTGGTTGATTGCCAGGATCAGTATCGGAATTCCAGCGGCCGCCGCGCAGGTGCCAGGCGGCACCAAATCGAGGTGCCGAAAGTCACTAGATCAGATTCGGCCGGACAAGGGATCTGCCGGAAAAACAGCCGCGACGGTCTGACGCGCGCCGCGCAGGAAAAAGGGCGTTCATGCCCGGTGCCGTTCGGCAAGTCCTGGAATGGCTGATCGCGGATGAAGCCGCATCCAACAACGAAGCGGCGACGCGAAAACGGCGATCGAAACCCGCGCCGCAGGTCGCCCCTTCACGTATGCCGCATCGCACATGTCCTTGTAGGAAGAGCCTTCAGGCTCGATGCCTTTCATAACGATCCCGCACGTCACAAAACACTTGGAGCATCGCGGCTGAAGCCGCTTCCTACAACGAAGCGGCGACGCCGGACCGGTCAGCAAAGCCCGCGTGACACATTGTTCGCCGATCGCAGTTGCAAAAGCGGGTGTGACCGCGAATCCCGTTGCTCAGAGCCTTGCGCGACGCAGGCGAAGTGCGTTGCTGATCACCGATACCGAGGAAAAACTCATCGCGGCTGCGGCGATAACCGGGCTCAGCAGGACTCCGAAGAACGGATACAGCGCACCGGCCGCGATCGGCACGCCGAGCGCGTTGTAGCCGAAGGCAAAGGCGAGGTTCTGGTGGATGTTGCGCACGGCCGCGGCTGACAGGCGCCGGGCCCGCAGGATGCCGCCGAGTTCGCCCTTGACCAGGGTGATCTGCGCGCTCTCCATGGCGATGTCGGTGCCATTGCCCATGGCAATGCCGATATCGGCAGCCGCCAGTGCAGGCGCATCGTTGATGCCGTCGCCGGCCATGGCCACGCGCGCACCCGAGTTCTGCATCTGCGCAATCGCGTCGGCCTTGTCCTTCGGCGAAAGCCCGGCACGCACTTCGTCGAGCGGCAGCCGGGCCGCCACCGCTTTCGCCGTAGCCTCGTTGTCGCCGGTCAGCATGACCAGGCGCAGGCCTTCGGCCTTGAGCGCCTTCAATGCCTCGACGGCGCCATGCGCGATCGGATCCTGCACCGCGATCAGTCCGGCCACCCTGCCGTCGACGGCGACGAACATCACCGTCCTGGCATCCTTGCGCAAGACATCGGCCCTGCCCGCCAGCGCATCCGGCATCCTGTAGCTGGCCATCAACCTTGCATTTCCCAGTGCGACCTTCCTGCCCTCGACTTCGCCGCGCACGCCCTCGCCGGTCACCGAATCGAAACCCCGGGTCTTGCGCACGTCGACGTGGCGGTCCCTGGCGCCTTCAAGGACGGCGTGGGCAAGCGGATGTTCGCTGGCCGCCTCGAGACTCGCGGCCAGGGCGAGCACATCGTCCTCGTCGAAGCCGTCGGCGGCGACCACGTCGGTCAGCTTCGGCTTGCCCTCGGTGATCGTGCCGGTCTTGTCGAGCACGAGGGTGTCGATGTGGCTGAGGCCCTCGATCGCCGCCGCTTCGCGGAACAATACGCCCATGCCGGCACCACGCCCGCTGGCAACCATGATCGAAATCGGCGTGGCCAGGCCCAGCGCACACGGACATGCTATTACCAGTACCGTTACTGCTGCCAGCAGGCCCTGTACCAATCCATGCTCTCCACCCAAAACCGTCCAGGTAATAAGTGTCAGTATTGCAATACCAATAATAGTGGGAACGAAAACAGCTGCTATCTTATCTACCAACTTCTGCACGGGGGCCTTGCTGCCCTGTGCCGCCTCCACCGTTTCTATGATATGCGCCAGCATGGTATCGGCACCTACCTTCTGCGCGCGGAAACGGAAACTACCCTTCTGATTGATGGTGCCGGCAAATACCTGCGCATCAGCCTCCTTCAGTACCGGCACAGGCTCACCGCTCAGCATACTTTCGTCTACATAAGAGCTGCCTGATACTACCTGGCCATCCACAGCTATACGTTCTCCCGGCTTCACCACCACCACATCTCCCTTCTGCACCTCCTCTATGGGCCTTATCTCTTCTACACCGCTATCTGTCACCACAGTGACCGTACGAGGCTGCAGGCCCATCAGCTTCTTTATGGCGGCAGATGTGTTTCCCTTGGCGTTCTCCTCCAGCAGCTTGCCCAGTAATATAAAAGTGACTACAACAGCAGTAGCTTCGAAATAGACATGCGCATGCATGCCGCGGCGGTGCCAGAAATCGGGAAAGAAAAGATTGAACAGGCTGAAGATGTACGCTATACCCACACTGAGCGCCACCAGCGTATCCATATTGGCAGATCGATGGCGCGCCTGCTTCCAGGCATTTTTAAAGAAGCCGCTACCCAGCCACAGCACCACCGGCGTAGACAGCACCGCTGTTATCTCTTCGCCATAGGGCATGTCCATAAAGAACATACCAATGATAAAGACCGGCAGCGAGAAGACCACCGAAAGCAGCGCCTTAGTTTTCAACTTTCTCAGGCGTTCACCTTCTATCTCTT
>JAHCAR010000016.1 GCA_019634795.1 Dokdonella sp. | reverse complement strand
AAGGTGCGGCGCAGGCTGCGCTTGATCGTGCCGCCCGAATCCTTGGTCTGCTCGACAAGGCGATTGCCGGCCGCGTCGAGACAATCGGCGCTGCCGACACCACCCGGGCAATAGTCGATCGCATTGTTGAAGTTGTCGGTGATCCTGATCAGACGATGGGCATCGTCGTAGGTGTAATTCAGATAGGCACCATCGGGCTGGGTCACGCGCGTGACATTGCCGACGGCGTCATAGTCCATGTGGGTCGTTGCGTCATTTGCATTCGGAAAGCCAAATGCGCTCGCGCGCACGATACGATCAACCAGCCAGCCGCGTGGGTGATAGACGAGATCCGTCAGCGTGCCATTGGCATCCTTGATGCGCGTCGGACGCCCGTTCTTGTCGTACTTGATGGTCTCCGTGACCTGGCCCAACGCGTTGGTCACCTTCCACAAATCGCCCTTGCGATAGGTGCAGGCGCCCTCCGTGGCGCAACTCGCATCGTCCTGCAAACGGTAGGTGTAGGTCGTGACATCGTCGAGGCCGTTCATGCCCGCATCCGTCGTTCCGCGGGCACCATTGGTTGCAATCAACAAGCCTTCGATCGGACACGTTCCAGCTGTGACATCGGAGGCTTCGCAGTAGGCGTTGACCGTGCGGCGCACCTTGGCGCCGGCCGGTGGCGCCGTCGTTGCGCTGCAGACATAGGCCATTGCAGCGCTATCGGACGGATCAACATTGCATACCGCGACTACCTGCCCACGTGAGTTGTATGCCCATTTCTGGACCGACTCGACAATCGAGCTTGCGTTCTTGACAGTCCGCGAAACGACTCGATTGATCGCATCGTCCCAAGTCGTCTCGACCGTGCGCTGCGACGGTGTACCAAGTCCCTCGATTCGAGAGGTTTCATGATAGGTATCGTAGCCGTGTCGCGTTACGACCAGGCGCGGATCAGTTTCCTCATAAACACGGTCCGACGTGTTGTAGGTCCGGTGCGTGAGGTTCGATTGGCCACTGCCCGACACCGTATAGTCAACAAGCCTCGGAAAAAGCTGCGTGCCGTAGACGTAGGTCTTTACTGAACCATCAGGCATGGTCACGAGGGTATTCGACGCGGAATATGCGAGCGAAACCTTGTCAGCGTCGGCCGGATGGCTTGAAGACGTCACGCGTCCCCGGTTGTCATAGGTGACATTCAGGAAGCGATGGTTCGATTCGTCGATCTTCCCGGTAAGCAACTTGGGAAAGCCGGAGACAGGGCACGGCAGGCTGGGGTTGCCGCTGCCATCCTTGCAGATATTGCCTGCCTCACCATAGAGATACATGCGTGAGGTGGGCGATGCCGAGTTCGGGCGATAAGTCACGGTCGACAGCATCCCGGATACGTCGTACGCGTAACTCGTAAGCACGCCCTCATCGTCAGATATGCTGGTCAATCGCGGGGCATGGTACTCGGGCTCATAACTTGCCGGGGCGTATTCGAAGGAAAGCATACGGCCGCGGCCATCGGTCACCGCCAAGAGTGAGTAGAAGAGCTGGCAAGTCCCCTCCAGGATGCGGGGGGTATCGCAGTAGGTCAGAGTAAGATTGTCGGAAGGCGAGTCGGGAAAGCGAATTTCCAGAAGCAGGCCCGCCCTTGCCACTCTATCGGGGTAACTGTGATGCGCAACAGTTCCATCGAACACCCATTGCGTGCCGTTCGGCTCCGTAATCACCCAGTTTCCCGGCGTGCCGGGTTGCCAGACCAGAGTGGTGCCAATGCGGTTTGTCGAGGCAAAGATTGTGGCCGACGTCGTCTTGGTGAACTTCTCCAGATGGTTTGAGCTGTCTTTGAAATAGACAAGATTTGAGTTGTTGACCGTCCGCCAGACTCGCGCTCCAAGATAGTGCCCCCACATCGGGCCAAGGTTGCTGTTGTCGGCGAGCTGCGCCAATGAGCTATATGTCCGGGTAAAGTTCAGCCGGCCCCATGAGAAGTCCGTCTCTACCTGCACCTTGGCTCCACTTGAAGGAATGCACGGGTTTCCTTCGCCCTTTGCGCACCCTTCCAGAAGGCGCGTCGTTATCGAGCCAATCTCGGAGTTGACACAGGCTGTCTGGAGCCTCTCCGGGTTGGAACTGCTCGAATTGCTCGTACCGACAAAATGAGTGGGACACCAGAAATAGCCCGTCAGAGATGCAGTCCAGTGCGCGTTTGCTTCATATCCGGGCGTCTGATCGCAAGGATGCTCCATATATGAAGGCGGCGGCGGGTCATAGCCAGGAGGGGGGCCTGCAGGACTATTCAAGGACCCTTTGATTAAGCCCCGATCACCCCAAGCCTCAGTACCACCCACGGGCGTGTACGAGGAAAAACCGCGCTCAAGAGTCTCGAGGTATGAGCCGAAATGTGTCAAGCAGTAGCCTGGATGGAAGGGATATCCATCGCGGATAGCGTCCTCTAGCTCATCGAGGTCCGCACACTTGTCGGCGCCTTGGGGTCCTTGGGTGAGAAAAGGATAGTGCCCACTCGGGCAAGTAACGGGTCCCCAACCAGTCCCCCCTGTCCAACCGGATGTAAAGCTGTCGGCTGCCTTTTCTTGCGGTGGTCTTGGAGGAACATAATAGGCAACCTCGATATCCTTTCCGCCCGAACCAGTAAGTTTAGGTAGCTGCTGCTTTATTTCGAGCAACGCCCGACCTTTCGCGGGGCTTGGCTCCTGCTTCATGAAATTTTCAGCTTCCGCATAGCTCGGAAAACATCCCGAGCTGTACCCTGGTGGCGGAGGCGGCGACGCAAAGTAGGGATTCGATGTGCAGTACTGAAGTGATTCCGCAACTTGCGCATGCAACGAAGACCAGGTCGTTGCAAAGAAGAGGAAGAATGCCGCCGCCAGGAGTTTGGAGACGCTCGGCGACTTGGCGGAACGTGATCGCGGGCAATCCAGCCGACGCGCCGGGGAGTTGTAGTCCAGCTCCATGGTAGTGCTCATTTTTGCCTCCGAATAGACAGATGAACTTCCCGAGCGATCGACGCACGAGCAGCCTTACTTGTCCTATCGGAATGTCGCGGGAAAGATGATCACGGAAACTCCGGAACTGAAGGCCGAGCACGGCGGGGCGGGCTGATGCAGGCGCCGGCGACCGGCTGGAGTTGGTCGTCCGGAATAGGAGCATCGGCCAGGACATCTAACCGAAAACGTGAAATTCAGGAGCAGGGCGCATCCTGTTGACTCTCGGGGTTGGCGAGACATGATTTTCATCGTGCCGGCGGAGAATTGTCCGGCGCAACGCGCCAGCGCGACAGCCAAGGATGACTCGGCTCTCTGGTGAAATGCACCATCCGGGCCAATAGCATGGCTCCGATCGGACCGGAATTCAGCCGATGATGAACTCTGGTTCCAGCGTAAGTCTATTTCTCGACAATCCTCGAACGAAGGCCCGGAGAGATCGCTACTTCGGGGGGAGTAGTATCGATTCCTGCGACGAGCGGCCCCGTCGGTAGCAACTCTACGTCGAGGTGTCGAGCGACAGATTCCAGGGCCTTGGTGGCAACTTTTGCCGGATAGGAAGTCGCGCTTTCGCGGTTGTACTGGATGGATTGCAGGAGCATTTGCCGATTAGCGCTGGTTTGGTCCTCGGCGTACACGCAAATGTTGCGCGCGAGTTTGGACAAGTTGCCCAGTGGCCCCTGATCCGCAGCAGGGTTGTGCTCCACCGCCTTGATGGCGCTGGAAAGAAGATCGGTCGCTTCCTTGAAATTGTATAGTCGGACAAGGTGAATGCCGAAAACAGTGCGGTACTTGAATAGACGCAAGTCATCCGATGGAAACGCGCGCTGCGCAGCGTCAATGACCTTCCTGTATAGCTGTGTTGCCTCAGCAGATAGCGCCGGCTGATTCGAAACGATCGCAAGCTGCCGAGTTACCTCCGCAAGCCGCAAATATTCCTCGATCGCTACAGGCGTGTCACGCCCAATCAGGTCGTCAACCAAAGACACAATCTCGAACTGGACCTCGCGTTCCTCCTTGTGCCGGGAGTCTTTGCCGAACATGTCCCGGCGCACCCTCAAGATTTCCAGAAATCCCAAGGAATGACGGCCGTAAAGCGCCTCACCCACCCTCAACGCCTCAGTGGTAGGATCGCCGATGTTTGCCACCTTTCCCGTATATGCGGCAAGGTGCGCCAAGTCCAGCAATGTGCGCAGGATGGCCGGATGAATCCTGGGCAATCGGGTGTACTGCTCCGTGAGCACCTCTTGATAGAGATGCAGTGCTTCATCCTGTCTGTCCAGGCGCTCGTACGCGCGAGCCTGCAGCAACAAAGCTTCTTCCTTGATGCCCAAGGTTGGCGCCGAACGTCCAAGCGCATCACAAACTCTGGCGGCACTCTGGAAATCCATCTCCTGGAAATAGATCGTCGCATCCAGCAATTGCCACAGCGCAATTGAACCCTTGTCTAGCGTGTCGATATCTCGCGTCGCCAGCGCGCGTCGCGCTGCAATAGTGTCCCCGAGAGCGAGCAGTGTTCTGGTTCGAAGTCGGGTGATCTCGTCTCTCGCCCGATCGTCCAGGCCGGATACATCAAGGCTCTCCAAGAGATGCAAGGCCTGTTGCGGCTCGCCGATGTGCAAGGTGACTTCGGCAATGGACGCCAGCAGGGTAGCCCGGGATTTGGATCCCAGTTCTGTAGAATGCTCCGCCTCGGTGGCGATACGCTCGAAGACCTCACGTGCCGAGACGTTCTTGCCGAGCGCGAACGCAGGATCCGCCGATCCGAGTGCAGAACGCATCACCGATGCCAGCTGATCGGCCCGGTCACGTTGCTCAACCGTTGATGAGCGCTGTACGAAGTAGGTTGCCGAAAACGCGAGGCCAATGACCAAGACCCCGACTGCGCCGGAAAGTACCGTGCGATTACGGCGAAGGAAGCGACGCGATCGATACAACCAGCCACCTCGCCGGGCAAGAACCGGAAAGCCCCTTCTGTAGCGCTCGATGTCGTCGACGAGCTCGGCCACAGAGTCGTAGCGATCTTTTGCACGCTTGCGAAGGCAGCGCATGACGATGCTGTCGAGATCACCGCGAATCTCCCAAGCCCGGATCCTTCCAGACTGATCCATTGCGCACTCGCGGTCCTTCTCCCGCGCCTCAAGACGCGCGCTCGGCGGTTCCGGATCAACCTCGACGATCTGCTGCTCGATTTGCGCCAGACCGAGGCCGTCGAACCGATAGGGCTTGGCGCTGGCAAGAAGCTCGTAGAGCAAAACGCCAAGCGAATAGACATCGCTGGCAATGCCGCTTATTCCCGCGGTCAGGTATTCGGGCGCCACGTTCCCTATGGAGAAGAACTGCTTGCGCGTCTTCGTTTCCTCGTAGCCCGCGACGCCGGTGCGGGCCTCCAGCGGTTTGGCGATGCCGAAGTCGATCAGCTTCGGTCGGCCTTCGGCATCCACCAGCACGTTGCTTGGCTTGATATCGCGATGCAGGACCAGGTTGCGGTGCGCGTGCAGGACCGCATCACAAACCTGCAGGAAGAGATCGAGTCGCTGAGCGAGCGTGCAATGGAAGGTGTTGGCGTGGTCCGTGATCGGAATGCCCTCGACATACTCCATGACAACGTACGGTGCACCGTCTTGGAGTTCGCCGAGATCGATGAGCGAAGCGATGCTCGGATGATTGAACAGGGCAAGGACCTGGCGCTCGATGCGAAAGCGGGCCAGGGTGGCTGCATCGAGGCGCTCTGGCCGAACGATCTTGATCGCGACGCGCTGCGCAACCGAGCCGTCGGCGCGTTGGGCGAGATAGACGCTTCCCATGCCCCCGTGACCCAGCTCACAAAGGATCGTGAAGGCACCAATTTGTGTCCCGATACGGCTCGGATTGGCTTCCGCCGGTGAATCCTCGGGAGCCGGTTCGGCGCGGGTCAGCAGTGGCCTGACCGTGCTGTCGGCCAGCGCGGCATCCGCCTCGAGAAGACCGGCCACATAGCTGCGCGTCGCCTCACCATGCTCGCGCGAGTGCAAGAGCAGGCGTTCGCGTTCGTCGACGGAAAGTTCGAGCAGCGTATCGAACAGGTCTTTCACCCGATGGAACCGAACCTCGTCCAACTCGCGCTCCTAGGCCAGATCGATCCGTGAATCCGACAGTTTTTCGCACATCCACGCACGCGCGAAGCGCCACTGGCGAACCACAGTCGCACGTGAGCTGCCAATGGCTTCGGCGATCTCATCGGTAGTAAGACCAGAGAAGAACTTGAGCTCCACGACTTCCGCCGATGGCTTGTCGAATCCTTCCAGCTCATCCAGCACCGCGTGAACTGCGAGCCAGTCGACCTCGAGATCGATCGCGCCGGGCTGCGCATCCGCATCAAGCTCTTCAACCGAGATGAAGGGAAGATGCCCACCGCGCTTCTCGCTGCTGCGCGCGCGCAGATGATCGATGACGATGTTTCGGATCGCCCGCGCCGAAACTGCGAAGAAATGTGCTCGATTTTGCCAGTTGTGGCCAGCGATACCGACCAGGCGCGTATACGCCTCATTGGCCAGGTCGGTGGCGTCGAGGGTCAGGTCGCGTGGCGAACGCTGGATGCGCGCCCGAGCCATCTCGCGCATCAGTGGATAGATCTGCCCCATAAGCTGGTTGCGTGCCGCGCCGTCTCCATGGCGCCATGCATCGAGGAGTGCGGTGATGTTCGAGTCTGTCGATTCCATTGCAATCAGGGGTACGCGAGCGAATCGAGGCCCGGAGTATATACGGTAGTTCCTGTCGAAAATGCCTTACTTCCTTCGTGCATTACTGGGCAGCCGGTCACAGGATCGGGGCCGGGGCTGGGACCAGAAAGTCCAGAAACTCCGCACGGGCGAACCCGGACGTTGGGCCAGCTACACGGGTTCGGGCCCCCACTGCGGGTCGAGGCCGATCTTTTGCCCAACGATGCGAGTCTTGGTTCGCTAGATGTGGCGACCTGCAATACGCCTCCTTCAGCCTCATTGCGCCCGGGCATCGAAGTCAATGCGTCAGCGCATTCCGAGCCCGCGTCCCCGTCAGGGGTTGTTGTCGCCTTCGTTCGCAAGAACGAGGCGATGCGCTGCGCCGGCAAGCAGGGCACGCTGAACCGAGCCGCCGGTGGCCAGGGTCTCGTCATCGGGAGGCGGCACGACCACAAGCAGGCGGTTGGAGTCGAGTAGTTCGAGTCGTCGGGTCATGGGGTGGCCGATACCTGCCTTGCCTTGGGTCTGCGCCTTGCGTGGGCCGGAGACAGCCTATCCCAATCGGAGCGGTTCGCAGTGAACGCGTGCGACATTGAGTGTGGGAAGCGGCTGATGGGCGAGGTAGTGGGCTGAAGGATTTATTTCATCAATAGAGCTGCGAGCCCGGCAGATTGATGGTCCTTCGACTTCGCTGCGCTACGCTCAGGACGAACGGTTTTTAGCTCTTGGGATGATCATTCGGCTTCGTCGTGCTGTGCCGGGACGGGCGGTTCCTTCGATGGTCCTTCGACTTCGCTGCGCTACGCTCAGGACGAACGGTTTTTTGGCTTTTGGGATGATCATTCGGCTTCGTTGTGCTGTGCCCGGGACGGGCGGTTCTTTCGACGGTCCTTCGACTTCGCTGCGCTACGCTCAGGACGAACGGTTTTTAGCTCTTGGGATGATCATTCGGCTTTGTCGTGCTGTGCCGGGACGGGCGGTTCCTTCGGCGGTCCTTCGACTCCGCTGCGCTACGCTCAGGACGAACGGTTTTTGTTCTTGGGATGATCATTCGGCTTCGTTGTGCTGTGCCCGGGACGGGCGGTTCTATTGACGGTCCTTCGACTTCGCTGCGCTACGCTCAGGACGAACGGTTTTTGTTCTTGGGATGATCATTCGGCTTCGTTGTGCAGTGCCCGGGACGGGCGGTTCTTTCGACGGTCCTTCGACTCCGCTGCGCTACGCTCAGGACGAACGGTTTTTGTTCTTGGGAAGATCATTCGGCTTCGTTGTGCTGTGCCGGGACGGGCGGTTCTTTCGACGGTCCTTCGACTTCGCTGCGCTACGCTCAGGACGAACGGCGTAAGGGGATCATCCATCGAATTGGCTGCGCTTGGATCGGGACGAACGCGCATTCTCCAGCGACCGTGGACTTGGGTGCCGAGGGCAAACCCCTGGGCCTTGTGAGGTCGGGTCTAGGGCGGCGTGCGGGGATGCCGGACCTGGCCCCTGCCACGCAGGACATAGCGCTCGATCGTCAGCGCCTCGAGTCCCATCGGCCCGTAGGCGTGCAGGCGCGTGGTCGAGATGCCGATTTCGGCGCCGAGTCCGAGTTCGCCGCCGTCGCTGAAGCGCGACGAGGCATTGACCATGACCACGGCGGATCGCAGCGATTCGACGAAGCGGCGTGCGGAACCCTCATCCCCCGTTGCGATCACTTCGGTATGGTCCGAGCCATAGCGGCGGATGTGGGCGATCGCTGCATCGAGATCATCGACCATGCGGATCGCGATGACCAGGTCGAGGAACTCGGCGGCATAGTCGTCCTCGCTGGCGGCACGCGCTTGCGCGATCAGCGCACGGCTGCGCTCGCAGGCCCGCATCTCGACGCCATGCGCGGCCAGCGCAGCGGCCGCGCGTGGCAGGAACGCCTCTGCGATATCGGCATGGACGAGCAGGGTCTCGAGCGCATTGCAGGCGCTCGGGCGCGTGGTCTTGCCGTCGATCAGCAGGCCGAGCGCAAGCTCGATGTCGGCGTGCCTGTCGACGTAGAGATGGCAGACACCCTTGTAGTGCTTGATCACCGGCACGCGCGCATGTTCGGCGACGAAGCGGATCAGGCCTTCGCCGCCGCGCGGGATGGCGAGGTCGACGATATCGGTGAGCTGCAACAACTCGACCATGGTCTCGCGGCGCAGGTCCTCGACGAGGGTCAGGGCCGAGCGCGGCAGGCCGGCAGCGGCCAGTGCATCGCCGAGCAGCGCGGCCAGCGCGCGATTGGAGTGGATGGCCTCCGAGCCGCCGCGCAGGATCACGCCGTTGCCGGCCTTCAGGCACAGCGCGGCCGCGTCGACGGTCACGTTGGGCCGGGCCTCGTAGATCATCGCGATGACGCCGAGCGGCACGCGCACGCGTTCGACGAGGACGCCGTTCGGACGCGTGTCGCGATGGGTGACCTGGCCGACCGGATCGGGCAGAGCGGCGACTTCGCGCAGCCCGCGCGCGACGCCGGCAATGCGTTCCGGGTCGAGGCGCAGGCGGTCGAGCATGGCCGCGCTGATGCCGCTGCCTTCGGCCCGGCGCAGGTCGACCGCATTCGCAACGAGGATGCCCGCCGCGTCGGCCTCGATGCGCCTCGCCATGTCGAGCAGCAGATCGCGCTTTGCGGCCGGGCCCAGGGCGGCGACGGCGACAGCGGCTTCGCGACAGGCCAGGGCCAGCGATTTCATGTCGGGTTTCATCAGTCTAGTCCGTCACCATGTCGTCGCGATGGATCACGCTTTCGCCGTAGTTGTAGCCGAGCACGCCTTCGATGTCGCGGCTGTGGCGGCGCGCGATGCGGCGCACGTCGGCGGCGGAATACTGGCTCAGTCCGCGTGCGATGCGTCGCTCGCCCTGTTCCGCTGCGACCGCGATGGCGACCATGTCGCCGCGAGCGAATTCCCCGCGCACGCCGAGGATGCCACCGGGCAGCAGCGATGCACCCTTGCCGACCAGGGCCTCGGCCGCGCCTTCGTCGACCAGCAGCGACCCCGGGGCCAATGGCACCTGCTGCAGCCAGTGCTTGCGCGCGGCCAGGCGTGTCTGCCCGGCCCGCAGTCGCGTGCCGCGCAGTCGCCCCCGGCCGAGCAGGGCCACCGTGCCGGCGTCCGTGCCGTTGAACAGCACGGTGTCGATGCCGGCCCTTGCCGCCCGCGTCGCCGCCTCGATCTTGGTGCGCATGCCGCCGGTGCCGGCCGCCGTGCCTGCCTCGCCGGCCATGGCCAGCGCTGCGGGGTCGGTACTGTCGATGATCTCGACTGGCCGTGCGCTCGGGTCGGTTCGGGGATTGGCCGTGAACAGGCCGTCGATATCGGTCGCGATCAGCAGCAGGTCGGCTTCGACCAGGGCAGCGACGATCGCGGCCAGGTTGTCGTTGTCGCCGAGCTTGAGCTCGTCGACCGAGACCGTGTCGTTCTCATTGATTACCGGCAACGCACCGAGACGCAGCAATTCGCCCAGGGTGGCCCGCGCATTCAGATAGCGGCGCCGGTTGCGCAGGTCGTCATGGGTCAGCAGGACCTGGGCAACGGGCCGCGCCAGGCAGTCCTGCCAGAGGCCGACCATGCGCGCCTGGCCGAGCGCGGCGAAGGCCTGGCGCGCGGCCATGGCGGCGCCGCGGGCCGGCTGGGTCGGCATGATCGCGCGGCCTGCGGCGACCGCACCGGACGAGACGATGATGACTTCGCGCCCGGCCGCCAGGCTGTGTGTGACGAAATTGGCGAGGGCGAGCAGATGGCGCCGACTGAGTCCGGCCCCGTCCTCCGTCAGCAGGCTGCTGCCGACCTTGAGCACGGCCCGACGCCAGCTTGGCAGCGGCTGTTCCGAAAACGCTCGCGAGGGTTGCGTCGAGGCCTGGGTGCTCATGCGCGAATCATCGGGCGCTGTGGCCAACAACGAAGCCGAAACGCGAGGACCGCCCAAGAAACCCGCGCCACCCATCCGCGGTTCTTGTAGGAAGAGCCTTCAGGCTCGATGCCTTTCGACAAGAATCGACAAGCGCATCGCGGCTGAAGCCGCTTCCAACAACAAAGCGGCAACGCGAGTAACGGCCAAGAAACCCGCGCCACCCATCCGCGTTCCCTGTAGGAAGAGCCTTCAGGCTCGATGCTTTTCCGCAAATCAAACAAGAAGCATCGCGGCTGAAGCCGCTCCTACGAGATTCATTGTTGACGACTCGTGCGTGGTTCATGTCAATTCAGCAAGGCGTGTGCGCAGCACATCGAGCCGCAGGTCCGCAGCGGAACCCGGCGAGGTGCGCGCGGCGAGGCTCGCCTCGGGGCTCCTGCCCTGCCCGCTCGCACTGCTGCTTTCGGCAGCGGCCCGGTAGGCTTCACGAAACGGCACGCCGGCAATCGCCGCCTCGATGGCCACGTCGGTCGCGTGCATGGCTGGCTCGATCGCCGCGCGCATGCGCGCTGCATCCCATTCGAGCGCGACCAGCAGGTCCGGCAACAGGGCCAGCGCGTCGAGTCCACGATGGAAGCCGTGCAGGACCGAGCCCTTGCTGATCTGTAGGTCGCGCTGGTAGCCGCTTGGCAGGGACAGCAGCTGCTCGATCTCGGTGCGTGCGGCGGCAACGCTGGCGTAGCTGGCACGCATCAATTCGATGACATCGGGGTTGCGCTTGTTCGGCATGATCGAACTGCCGGTCGTATACTGCGGCGGCAGGTGCACGAAGCCGAATTCGGCCGTGGTGAACAGCGACAGGTCCCAGGCCAGCCGGCGCAGATCGAGTACGGCGGCACCCAGGGCGTCGAGCGCAGCCATCTCGAACTTGCCGCGCGAAAGCTGGGTGTAGACCGGGCTGACCTGCAGGCGCGCGAAGCCGAGCCTGCGCGTCGTGTGCTCGCGATCGAGAGGCAGGTTGACGCCATAACCGGCGGCGGTGCCGAGCGGGTTCGCATCGATCAGCTCGAGGGTCTGACGCGCGCGCCAGGCATTGTCGATGTAGGCCTCGGCGAAGCCGGCGAACCACATCGCCGTCGAGGACACCACGGCGCGCTGCAGATGCGTGTAGCCGGGCATAGGCAAAGCCTCGCGCCCGGCGCGCTCGAGACAGATGCCAGCGACCGCCGCACAGGTCGCGAACAATCGGTCCAGTTGCGCCTTGAGCCAGAGCCGGCTGGCGACCAGCACCTGGTCGTTGCGGCTACGCCCGGTATGGACCTTGCGGCCGGTGTCGCCAAGGCGTTCGATCAGGCGCGCCTCGATCGCCGAATGGCCGTCCTCGAAGCGATCATCGAGAACAAAGTCTCCGTCACGGAAATCGCCGGCCAGCGCTTCGAGCTCGCGGACCAGCCGGTCGGTCTCGTCGGCGCTGAGGATGCCGATGTTGTCCAGACCTTCGACGTGCGCCTTGCTCGCCTCGATGTCGAACAGGAACAGCTCGCGATCGAGCAGCACATCGGCGCCGGCGAGGAAACGCATGATGCGCGGGTCGGTCTCGATCCCCGACTTCTGCCAGAGCAGGTCACTCATGCCGTAGCCTCCTTGTTCCTGGCGGTCACCGGGATGCCTTCGAGCTCGTCGAAGCCCAGCGCCGTATTGAGATTCTGCAGGGCCTGGGTCGCGGCGCCCTTGAGCAGGTTGTCGAGCGTGGCCACGACGACCACGCGCCGGCCGCCGGCGGCCACGGCGAAGGCACCGATCTCGGCATGGTGGCGGCCGGCGATGCGGCTGACCCAGGGTGCCTCGTCGACCACCTGCACGAGCGCCTCGTCGGCGTAGAAGTCGCGATAGCGATCGATGATGGCCTCGCGCTTCACCGGCTGCTGCAGCCAGAGATTGATCGTCATCGTGATGCCGCGAAAATGCGGCGCGACATGCGGCATGAATTCGACCGGCAGGCCGAGATGGCGCGAAACCTCGCGTTCGTGCACATGGCCGACCAGCGCATACGGCATCAGGTTGTCGCGCAGCTTGTCGATGTCGTTGCGCTCCGAAGGCGTGGTGCCGGCGCCGGAATAGCCGGAGACGCCGAAACACTGCGGCGGCCCGGCCAGCATTTCGGTCAGCGGCGCGATCGCCAGCTGCATCGCGGTCGCATAGCAGCCCGGATTGCTGATTCGCCGTTGTCCGGCATAGCGGGCGCGGGTCAGTTCGGGCAGTCCGTAGTACCAGCGTTCGTCGAAGCGGTGGTCGGCCGAGAGATCGACGATGACCGCTTCGCTGCCGCCGGCATCGAGGGCCTCGACATACGGTGCCGCCTTGTCGTTGGGCAGCGCCAGCACGACCGCATCGGGCGACTGCGCAGCGACGGCCGCGGCATCGAGCAGCACATAGCGCAGCTCGCCGTGGTAGCCCTCGACATGATCGGCCACGCGCTGGCCTTCGAGCTCGCGCGAGGAAACGAAGCCGAGCTCGAGGCCCGGATGGGTGCTGGCCAGGCGGATCAGTTCGGCGCCGGTATGCCCGCGCGCGCCGACCAGTCCGATCGTCCTGCGCGTCATGGCGCCACCCCGGCCGGGCTGGCCAGCGTGGCCGGCCGCGAACGGCACAGTTCGACGCAGGCTTCGATCTCGGCAAAGCGCTCGATGCCGTACCAGAACACCTTCCAGTCGACCATCTTGTAGCAGCCATCCGATTCGGCGTAGTAGAACGGATTGACCGGATTGCCGTGGCGCGAGCGCCAGAACAGGCGCGGATTCTCCTCGCGCATGACCTGCCAGACTGCGCGGCCGAGACCTTCGCCCTGGGCGTCGTCGAGCACGGCGAACTTGTCGAGGTAGGTGCCGCCCGCGGTTTCGAGCAGGATCAGCGCCGTGCGGTAGTTCTCGCTGACATAGGCACGGTACAGCGCGGTGCGCTCGAAGTAATCCGCAGCCAGGGCCCGCGAGAAGCTCGACTCGATCAGCCCGCGCAGGCGCGCCAGGTCGAGTTCGGCCCAAGAGGTCACGCGCAGGACCTTTTCACCGCGCCGGATCAGCGTTCCCGAACCCTTGTGCGTGAACAGTTCCTTGGCCAGCTCGGCCGGCTTGGTGATCGATACCGACGAGGTCAGCGGCAGGCGATCGAGCAGGTCCTTGATCTGCTCGATCTTCACCCGCATGCCCGAGTGCAGCCAAGGCTGGGCGAGCAGGTGCTCGTACTCGGTCGACAGGTTGATCGAGTCGATCACGCGATCCTCGCCATCGAGCAGGCCGCCGGTGCCGGTCAGGAAGATGATCTTGTACGGCTGCAGGATCTGCACGAGCTCGTTGGCGGCGAAGTCGGCGTTGATGTTGAGGATCTGGCCGCCGGCCGTTTCTCCGGTGCTGGCGATGACCGGAATCGAGCCGGCATTCAGGCTGGCCTCGATCGGCGCCAGGTTGACCGCGCAGACGCGGCCGACCAGACCGAGCGCATCGCGATCGAGATAGTCGGCTTCGAACACGCCGGCAGTGATCGAGGTTGCCCGCGTATTGCCCTCCTGCAGGGCCTCGACGAGCTTGAGGTTCTGCGCCTGGAACACACGGCGGACGATCGCCAGCGCTGCGGGCGTGGTCACGCGCAGGCCGTTGACGGTCTTCTTGTCGATGCCGGCGGCGGCCAGTTCCTCGTCGAGTTGCGGACCGGCGCCATGCACGACGATCGGGGTCAGGCCGACTTCCTGCAGGAAGGCCAGCGAGGAGGTCAGCGCATCGAGGTCGTCGCGCAAGACCGCGCCGCCGACCTTGACCACGGCAAAGCGCTTCGCGTCGAGCTGCGAGAAGCGTTTGAGGTATTGCGAGATCTCCTTCGCGCTGGCCATGCTCGAAAGCAGGCGCACGATGGTCTGGCGGGTCTGGCGCGTGGCCTTGTTCATGTCAGGATCCTGGTCACGGATTCGGCGTAGGCCTGCAGCTGATCGAAAGCGACCCATTCGTCGGCCGCATGGGCCTGGGCGATGTCGCCGGGGCCGTAGACGAGTGCGGTGTAGCCGGCCTCGGAGAACAGCGAAGCCTCGGTCCAGAAATCGACCGCATTGCCGATCGGCAGGTCGAGCGCGTCGGCGACATCGCGCGCCGCGAGCCGGCGCGACTCGGCATCGGCGATCAGGCCCGAGGGCAGGCTCGGCCCGCGAAAGGTTTCGCTGAAGCCGGCCGCCGGCGGGTCGGCGAAGCCGCGAAAGGTCTCGAGCAGCGCGTCGACATCGGTCGAAGGCAGCGGCCGGAAGCCGAAGCGCAGCTCGGCCGCCGGCGCGATCATGTTGGCCTTGATGCCGCCTTCGATGCGGCCGACGTTGAAGCGCAGGCCGGTCAGGCCGCCGAAACGCTCATGGGCGCGTGCCTCGACATGGGCGAGAGCGCGGCCACCCCAACGGATCGCCTGGTGCAGGGCGCTGTCCGCCGCGCCCTGCTCGGCCGAGGCGTGTCCGGCGGTGCCGGCGAATTGCATCGACACCGAACTGATGCCGCGATGAGCGAGCACGGCCTCGGCCCGGGTCGGTTCGGCCACGAGCACCGCTTCAAACGGCAAGCCGCGGGCGAGGAAGGCGGCGATGCAACGCGGATCGTTGGCTTCCTCGTCCGAGCTGAACAGGAAGGCCGCGTCGCCGTCGACGCGACTGGCCGCGGCCAGCAGCGCAGCGGCGGCCCCTTTGATGTCGCAGGCACCGAGGCCGATCGCGCGCGATTCGGCCAGGCGCAGTTCGAACGGATTCGCGCTCCAGTGCGGCGAATCGGGCACCGTATCGAGATGCACGTTGAACAGGAAGCGCGGCTTGCCGCGCACGGCGTACAGGCTGACCGCACCGGCGCCGTGATCGCTCAGCTCGATCTCGAAGCCGGGCAGGTTCGCGCGCAGATAGTCGAAAATGCCACCGGTACCGATGGCGCGCGGCGGATTGCGTGTATCGAACGCGACCAGCGCGCGCAGATGCGTCAGCGTGGCATCGAGCAAGCTGCTCATCCTGCCGGCTTCCGGTTGACTTCCGCCCAGAGCGTCGAGCTCATGCCATAGAGGCGAATGAAGCCCTCGGCCTCGGCCACGCCCCAGTCGGCCGACTGCGCGTAAGTCGCGCCCTTGGCATTGAGGATGTGCGGCGAGCGGATCGCCACCGCATGCACGTTGCCGCCTTCGGTCTGCAGGGTCACCTCGCCGTTGACGCAGCGCTGCGAGGCGGCCAGGAAAGCTTCCAGATCGGCCTTCAGCGGATCGTGGAAGAAGCCTTCGTAGACCAGTTCCACCCATTGCCGCGCGACCACCGGCTTGAAGCGGTTCTGGGCCTTGGACAGCACGGCTTCCTCGAGCGCGCGATGGGCGACCAGCAGCGCGGCCAGCCCGGGCGCCTCATAGATAATGCGACCCTTGAGGCCGATCGTGGTGTCGCCGGTGTAGAGACCGCGACCGACGCCGTAGCGGGCAAACATCTGGTTGAGGCGGGCCAACAGGACATGTCCCGCCAAAGGCTCATCGTCGAGTTCCACGGCTTCGCCGTGCCTAAACGTCAACTTTACCTGCAAGGCACTTGTTGGCCATTCCGCCTTCGGTGCGCACCAGCCGCGCGCGCCCTCGCCGGGCGCCTCCCAGCGATCGATCTCGCCACCGGACATGGTCAGGCCGAGCAGGTTCTCGTTGATCGTGTAGGCCATCTGTTTCGCGCGCACGGCGAAGCCACGCGCCTCGAGGTATTTCTGTTCGTAGGCGCGAACCTCGGAGTGCTCCTTCTGGATCTCGCGGATCGGCGCGACGATTTCGTAGTCGCCGAGCGCCTTGACGGTCAGATCGAAGCGCACCTGGTCGTTGCCCATGCCGGTGCAGCCGTGGGCGATGGCGCGCGTGCCGAGCTCGGCGGCCCGCCGCAACGCGGCCTCGACGATCAGGTAGCGATCCGAGACGAGCAGCGGATACTGGCCCTGGTAGCCCTCGCCAGCCCAGACGAACGGCTTGACGAAACCGTCCCAGATCGCCGGACCGCCGTCGACGGTGACGTGACTGGCCGCACCGAGCTCGGCCGCGCGCGCCTCGATGAAGGCACGCTCGTCGGCATCGACCCCGCCGGTGTCGGCGAACACCGTATGCACGGCATAGCCACGTTCCTGCAGATAGGGAATGCAGAAGCTCGTGTCGAGGCCTCCGGAGAACGCAAGGACGATGTCCTTGCTTTCTCCGGAGGCGGGATTGGGGATTCGTGATTCGGGATTCGGGAAAGCGGAAGACATGAGGCAATCCTGTAGTTTGAGCTGACGGGAAACGCGCTGAACCTGCTCTTGACCAATCCCTAATCCCGGCCTTCAACAGCCGAACGGCTGGTCATCCCGAATCCCGACTGCGCGACAAGCGCGGCCATGATCGCCTTCTGCACATGCAGCCGGTTCTCGGCTTCGTCGATGGCGATGCAGGATGGCGAATCCATCACCGCGTCGGTGGCCTTGACGTTGCGGCGCAGCGGCAGGCAATGGCTGAACAGGCCGTTGTTGGTCAGGGCCATCTTCGCTTCGTCGACGATGAAGTGCTTGTTGGCTTCACGGATCAGGCGTTCCTCGTCCCAGCGGCCGAAGAACGGAATCGCACCCCAGCTCTTCGCATAGACGACGTCGGCATCGCGGTAGGCGCTCTCGATGTCGTGGCTGACGCGCAGGCTGCCGCCGTTGGCGGCGACGTTTTCACGGGCGAAGTCCATGTAGCGCGGATCGAGCAGGTAGGCATCGGTCGGGCACAGCAGGGTCACGTCCATGCCATAGCGCGTGGCGATCTGCAGGGCCGAGTTGGCCACGGCCGTATTCAGCGGCTTCGGATGGTAGGTCCAGGTCAGGACGTACTTGCGTCCCTTCAGTTGCGTACCGAGATGCTGCTGCAGGGCCATGATGTGGGCCAGTTCCTGGCATGGATGGGTGATCGTCTCCATGTTGATCACCGGCACGGTCGAGTATTTCGCGAAGGCATGGATCACCTTGTCTTCGCGATCGACCGACCAGTCCTGGAACTTCGGGAACGCGCGCACGCCGATCAGGTCGACGTAGCGGCTCAGCACCCGGGCGACCTCGGCGATATGCTCTTCGGTCTCGCCATCCATCACCGAGCCGACCTCGAATTCGATCGGCCAGGCATCCTTGCCCGGTGCCAGCACGATGGCCTTGCCGCCGAGCTGGTGCGCACCGAGCTCGAAACTGGTCCGCGTGCGCATCGACGGATTGAAGAACAGCAAGGCGATCGACTTTCCGGCGAGCTGGTCGCCGAGGCGGGAGTCGCGGAACTGGCGGGCCTTGTCGAGCAGGGCGTCCAGTTCGGACCGGCTCCAGTCCTGGGTACTCAGGAAATGCTTGTTGTTCACGGCGTTGCCCCCTTCGGAAAACAAAAAAACCCGGCGCATGGGCCGGGTCTTCGTCGAAACACTTGGAACGCGCGACAGCTACCCGACCGGATTGGAAGTCATCGGTCGGCGCGCGCGCGAGGTCATGCCGGCGGCCATGCGGGCGCTGGTCAGGATGTCGGCGAGGGTCGGCTGTCGGTTCATGTCGGCGCTGACGTTACCGGCATTTCTGCCGCAGTGCAACAGATGCCGATCAGCGGGGTCGGCACGCAGGCAGGGCCGCCGATCGGCGGCCCTGGGCGGAAGTCCGGATTCGTCGAGCCTATTCGGCCGGCGAAACACTGACCCGCACGCGCATGCGCTCGCCCGGGTCATAGTCCAGGTGCGACATGAAGACGTCGCCGCGATAGCGGTACTGGACGTCGTAGCCGACGATGCGGCGTTCGCTGTAGCGCTCGCTGACCGTGCGGCAGCGCGTTTCGGGCTCGCCGTAGTAACGATCGTCGCGGCGGGCGGCATTGTTGCCGATCGCGCCGCCGATCAGGGCGCCGGCCACGGTGGCCGCCTTGCGGCCGTCACCCTTGCCGACCTGATTGCCGAGCGCTCCGCCGACGATGGCGCCGATAACCGTGCCGGCACCATTGTTGCCACGCGTGTCACGACGCTCGACCTCGGTGTCGTAGCACTCCTCGCGCGGCCGCTCCGAGACGACGTTTTCATAGACCGGGTCCACGCGCAGGACATCGGCCCAGGCCAGGCGCACGTTGTCAGGGCCGCGATCATCGCCATAGCCGCGGTCCTGCGCCTGCGCCGAGCCCGCGAACAGAGCAGCTCCGGCGAGGCCGACCAGCAGAACATTCTTGAACATCTCAATCTCCAAATCGGGGTCGGGCTTTCGAGCCAGGCCTTCTGTGGGCCTGCCTGATGGCTGGTTTCGTGCGCGCGATTGCCTTGTAGTGGCCGGGATTACAGCACAGGTTTACTGAATGCTTACCTAAGAATCCAGCGCCATTCCGGGGCCGAACCAGGCCCCCGCCATGGACTGCTATCATCCCCGACCGACTCCGATTCCAGACCTTCGGCCCCATGAATCTGCGCCTGTACAATTCGATGACGCGCTGCGTCGAGGACTTCGTTCCCCAGGATCCTGAACGGGTCACGATGTACGTATGCGGGCCGACCGTCTACAACTACATCCATGTCGGCAACGCGCGGCCGGCGGTCGTCTTCGGCCTGCTCGCCCGCCTGTTGCGCCGGCACTACAAGCACGTCGTCTACGCCCGCAACATCACCGATGTCGACGACAAGATCAACGCCGCGGCGAAGGAAGCCGGGGCACCGATCTCGACCATCACCACGCGCTTTGCCCAGGCCTACCACGACGACCTGGCCCGGCTCGGCGTCGACCCGCCCGACATCGTTCCGCACGCGACGGCACACATCGCCGAAATCATCGCCATGTGCGAACGCCTGATCGCCAGCGGCCATGCCTATGCCGCGGAGAACCATGTCCTCTTCGATGTCGAAAGCTATGCCGACTACGGCAAGCTCTCCGGTCGTTCGACCGAGGACATGATCGCCGGCGCGCGCATCGACGTCGCCCCGTACAAGAAGGGACCCGGCGATTTCGTGCTGTGGAAACCCTCGACCGACGATCTTCCCGGCTGGGACAGCCCCTGGGGACGCGGTCGACCCGGCTGGCACATCGAGTGCTCGGCCATGGCCGAGGCCCATCTCGGCGAGACCATCGACATCCATGCCGGTGGCAACGATCTGATGTTCCCGCATCATGAAAACGAGATCGCCCAGAGCACCTGCGCGCATGGCGGCAAGGTCTTCGCCCGCTACTGGCTGCACAACGGCATGCTGACCTTCGGCGGCAAGAAGATGTCGAAATCGCTCGGCAACGTGATGATCCTGCACGAGCTGCTCGAAAAGTATCCGCCCGAAGTGCTGCGATTCCTGCTTCTGCGCGCGCACTACCGGCAACCGCTGGACTGGTCCGAAAGCACCCTGGCGCAATCCCGGGCGACCCTGGACGGCTGGTATGGCGTGCTGCGCGACCGCGCCGACATCGTTGTCGCCGAAGACGAGTGGATCGTCGCGCCCGAATTCGAAGCAGCCCTCTGCGACGACCTGAATACGCCGGCGGCCTTCGCCATCCTGTCCGGACTCGCCGACGAGGCCCGCAAGGCCAGCAGCGCCGAGGCAAGGCGGCAGACCCTGGCGGTCCTGCTGGGCTGCGCCAGGCTGATCGGCCTGCTGCAGGAAGATCCCGAGAACTGGTTCAAGCAGACCGCGGCCGGCAACACGATCGATGCGGACTGGGTGCAAGGGCTGCTCGAGGAACGCGTCGCGGCACGCGCCGCCAGGGACTTCTCGCGCGCCGACCAGATTCGCGAGGAACTGGCCGCCCGCGGCGTGATCATCGAGGACGGCGCCGGCGGCACTCGCTGGAAAGTGGTCGAACCGGGGCAGACGTCAGCCTGAAGCCATCGGTAACGCAGGCCCCTTGTCCTCGCGGTCTTCGCGCCCGGGAACGGGCCGGCACCGTCTGGAATTCCCGCTGCCTGCCCCTACATCGGAAGCATGAACGTGAGCACCGAGCAGACCCGTGAAACACTGGCGGAACCGAGCGCCGAAGCGGCCCAGGCGGCGATCGCCGAAGAGTTCGGTTTCTTCGGCGACTGGACCGAGCGCTACCAGTACCTGATCGATCTCGGCCGCAAGCTGCCGGCGTTTCCCGAGGAAGCTCGCATCGAGGCGAACAAGGTCACAGGCTGCCAGTCCCAGGTCTGGCTGCTGGCCCGGGGCGACGCGGATCACCTGGATTTCCTCGCCATCAGCGACTCATCGATCGTCTCCGGCCTGATCGCGCTGCTGCTGCGTGTCTACTCGGGGCGATCGGCACGGGAAATTCTCGACACCGAACCGCGCTTCATCGAAGCGATCGGCCTGTCCAGACACCTGTCGCCGACCCGGTCGAACGGTCTCGCGGCGATGCTGGCGACGATCAAGCGCCGGGCCGCCGACCTGACCGGGTAGATCGCCAGAGCCGATCGCCGCCCGGCGACCCCGACGTCATCGATTCGTCACGCCAGCGCCACACGCCCTTAAGAAGCCGGGTCCAGCATCTCCGCTACGGAATGCAGGAATTCGGCATGCGCACTGCGATCGTCACGGAAACCTGGCCGCCGGAGATCAACGGTGTCGCCCTGACCGTGCAGTCGCTGGCACGCGGCCTGCGCCGGCTCGGCCATTCGGTCGAACTGGTCAGGCCGGATCGTCCCGAGGATGGCGAAGGCATCGGTGCAAACGAGTTCGCCGAGTTGCGCGTCCGCAGCACGGCACTGCCGCGCTACCCCGGCCTGCGCGTTGGCCTGCCGGCACAGTCGCGACTGGTCCGACACTGGTCGAGCAGCCGCCCGCAAGCCGTCTATGTCGCCACCGAGGGACCGCTCGGCCACAGTGCGCTCGGTGCGGCGCGCCGACTCGGCATCCCCGCCTGCACCGGATTCCACACCCGCTTCGATGATTTCATCAGCCACTACGGTTTCCCGTGGCTGAGTCCGCTCGTTTTCGCCGGCATGCGGCGCTTCCACAACCGCGCCGCAACGACCCTCGTGCCGACCCGCGAGCTGGCCGATTTCCTGCGCAGCCGCGCGTTCGCCAATATCAGCGTGCTCAGCCGCGCGGTCGATGTCGATCTGTTCAACCCGGCACGCAGGGACGCAGCCCTGCGCGAACGCTGGGGCGTGCCCGAAGGCGGTCTCGCAGTGATCCACGTCGGACGCCTGGCCGCCGAGAAGAACCTCGACCTGGCCGTGCGCGCCTTTCGCGAGATCGAGCGCTTGCACGCCAGGGCCCGCTTTGTCGTCGTCGGCGACGGCCCCGAGCGTGGTCGCCTGGCCGAGGCAAACCCCGATTTCATCTTTGCCGGCATGCATCGGGACGAATCGCTGGCGCGACACTACGCGAGCGGAGATCTGTTCCTGTTTCCGAGCCTGACCGAAACCTTCGGCAACGTCACCCTCGAAGCGATGGCCAGCGGCCTGCCCGTGGTCGCCTTCGACTATGGCGCCGCCCGCGAGCACATCCGCGAGGCCGACTGCGGTGTTCGCGTGCCATTCGGCGATGCCGACGGTCTTGTCGCCGCTGCGGTCGACCTGGCCGGCGATCCGGCGCGCCGCGTGCGGATGGCGGCACGGGCGCGCCAGGCCGTGGCCTCGCTGAGCCCCGATGCAGTCAGCCGCGGTTTCGCCGATCTGATGGGGTCCCTGTGCGAGGAGGACGCGGCATGAACCAGGGCTGGCACCGTTTCGAACTGCTCAGTGGCGAGTGGCGTCTGTGCCTGGCGTGCAATCGCTGGGTCGCCGGCAAATCCGTGGTGACCTTCTTCCGCATCATCAGCCGTCTCGGTGACGGACTGGTCTGGTATGCGCTGATGCTCGGCCTGGCCGTGCTCGGTGGTGAGCGAGGCTGGCAAGCCGCCCTGCACATGGCCGCCGTCGGCATTGTCGCGGCGAGTCTGTACCGGCTGCTGAAGGGCTGGACACGCCGGCCGCGGCCGTACCGCAGCCACGTCGGCATCGTCGCCCACATTCCACCGCTCGACGAGTTCAGCTTTCCTTCCGGGCACACCCTGCATGCCGTCAGCTTCAGCCTGGTCGCCCTAGCGTGGTTCCCTGAATTGCTGTTCCTGCTGTTGCCACTGACCCTGCTGATCGCGCTTTCCCGGGTCGTACTCGGGCTCCACTATCCGAGCGACGTGATCATGGCCATGCTGATTGGCCTCGGCCTGGCCGAGCTGTCGATCATGCTGGTCTTCTAGGCTGGACGGGCGCTCGACCTGGCTCGCGGCCCGAAGGCGTGAGCCAGCGCCCGTATTCCTGTCGTGCCGATCAGTCCAGCCGGCCCTGGTCGCCGCGCTTGCGCACGATCAGCATGGCCAGTTCGAGCGATTGCTCGTAGTTCAGGCGCGGATCGACGGTGGATCTGTAGGCACGGGTCAGGTCGCTTTCGGTCAGGTCGCGGGCACCGCCCATGCACTCGGTGACGTTTTCGCCGGTCAGTTCGAGATGCACGCCGCCGAGACGGGTACCGGCCGCGGCATGGATGTCGAAGGCCTGGTCGAGCTCGTCGCGGATGTTCTCGAAACGCCGCGTCTTCACGCCACTGCCGAGCGACTCGGTATTGCCGTGCATCGGGTCGCAGCACCAGAGCACCTTGCGACCCGCCGCCCGCACCGCGGTCAGCAGTGGTGGCAGGGCCTTGGCGACGTGCTTCGCGCCCATGCGGTGGATCAGGGTCAGGCGCCCCGGTTCGTTGTCGGGGTCGAGCGCGTCGATCAGGCGCAGCAGCTGGTCCGGCTGGGTCGACACACCGACCTTGACCCCGATCGGATTGCGGATGCCGCGACAGTACTCGACATGGGCGCCGCCGATGTCGGCCGTGCGCATGCCGATCCATGGGAAGTGCGTGGACAGGTTGAACCAGCCCCAATGGCGCGGCACCTGGCGGGTCAGCGCCTCCTCGTAATGCAGCAGCAGCGCTTCATGGGAGGTATGGAAATCGACGCGCTGGAACTCGCCGACGGAACTGCCGGCCAGAGTCTCCATGAAGCGCAGCGAATTGCCGATCGACTCGACCATCTGCCGGTATTCGCTCTGCAGCGGCGAATGCGCGACCCAGGCCAGATCCCAGTATTCGGGGTGGTGCAGGTCGGCGAAACCACCGTCGATCAGGGCACGCACGAAGTTCATCGTCATTGCCGAGCGGGCATGGCCCTTGATCAGGCGCCGCGGATCGGCGCGCCGGCTCTCGGCGTCGAAGGCCGGACCGTTGACGATGTCGCCGCGGTAGCAAGGCAGGGTCACCCCGTCGCGACTCTCGGTATCGGCCGACCTCGGCTTGGCATACTGGCCGGCGAAGCGCCCGACGCGCACGATCGGCAGCTTGAGCCCGTGGGTCAGCACGAGGCTCATCTGCAGCATGACCTTGAGCCGGTTGGAGATCAGCGGCGAGGTGCAGTCGTCGAAACTCTCGGCGCAGTCGCCGCCCTGCAGGAGGAAGCGCCGACCTTCGGCGGCGTCGGCGAGCAGCCCGCGCAGGGCGAGGATCTCCCACGAGGTGACCAGCGGGGGCAGTTCGCGCAGCTGATCGAGGGCCACCCCGAGTTCGGCCGGATCGAGATAGGTCGGCTGCTGGACGGCCGGAAAAGCCTGCCAGGACGCCGGCGTCCAGTTCTCGGGTTGCCGGACCGGTGCGATGTTTCGTTCGCGCTTCATCGGGGCCTGCTCATGCTGCACTGCGGCATCCATCATGCCACAGGCGGCCCCGCAGTCAAATCAGGCCCGCCGGAAGCCTGCCCAGAGGGCAATGATGAACAATCCGGCGAAACTGGCCAGGACCCAGGTCGGCATCGACAGGCCCAGAAAGGTCCAGTCGATCGTGCCGCAGTCCTGGTCGCGGATGAAGATGGTCTTGAGGAACTTGAGCGCGTCGTAGTTCTCGAGCGCGTATTCGAACGACGGGGCACAGCCGTCCAGTTGTTCGGGCGGCAGGTGCTGCAGATAGACATGGCGACCGGCCACGTAGGCGCCGCCTGCGGCGAACAGGGCCGTCACCAGTGCATACAGGCGGACACCGAGCCGACCCGGTCCATGCAGCGCGGCCAGCAGCGCGACCAGTCCCACGGCGCAAACGAACACGCGCTGGACCATGCACAGCATGCAGGGCTGGTAGTCCTGGACGTACTGGGCATACAGCGCATAGCCCATCAGCAAGGCGCAGATACCCGCGATCAGCAGGAAGATCTTGCGCGAGGAAATGGCTCGACTCATTGCTTGGGCTCCGGCACGGTGATCAGGGGTCCTGCCTACTGACAGGCGGTTGCGGGCACGGTTCCCCGCAGTTGGCGTCAAGGCGCAAAAATTTTGCAGTGGATTCCGCGGCGCTCCAGTATCCCGCAAACGAAAAAGCCCCGCACGGGCGGGGCTTTCTGCTGTTGACGGACAAGCGGATCAGTCTTCGCTGGCTTCGCCGCCGGTCTGCGGACGATCGAGCAGTTCGACGTACGCCATCGGTGCGCTGTCGCCAACGCGGAACCCGCACTTGAGGATGCGCAGATAGCCGCCCTTGCGCTCGCGGAAGCGCGGTCCGAGTTCGACGAACAGCTTGCCTACGGCCTGCTTGTCGCGCAGACGGGCGAACGCGAGCCGGCGATTGGCAACGCCATCGGTCTTGGCCAGCGTGATGAGCGGCTCGGCGACCCGACGCAGTTCCTTGGCCTTCGGCAAGGTCGTGCGGATCAGCTCGTGCTTGAACAGCGAGGCAGCCATGTTCTTGAACATCGCTTCGCGATGGCTGCTCGTGCGGTTGAGTTTGCGTCCGGATTTCTGGTGGCGCATGGCTAAGCTCTCTATGTCTGTTGTTATGAAAAGCCGGCGCCTGTGTCCGACTTCCCGCGGTTACCCGCTTTTGTTTGCCTCAGCGAGGAGGCTTGTCTTTGTAAGCCCCATCGAAGCAAATGCTTCTATGAGGAGTGCGGCCATGGATGGCCGCTTTGATGGTCGACGAGGGCGCTATCGACACCCTCGCGAAAATCAATCTACTCAGCGATCAAGGACGATCGCACAAACAGCAATCTCAAACGAAGCCGAATCAACCCAACTGCATGCCGTGCGCAATGCCCGGCGGCGGCCACGATTCGAGCTTCATGCCCAGCGACAGACCACGCTGCCCGAGCACGTCCTTGATCTCGGTCAGCGACTTCTTGCCCAAGTTCGGGGTCTTCAGCAGCTCGACTTCGGTCTTCTGCACGAGGTCGCCGATGTAGTAGATGCTCTCGGCCTTGAGGCAGTTGGCCGAACGCACGGTCAGCTCGAGGTCGTCGATCGGACGCAGCAGGACCGGATCGACGCCGCTCTTGTCGGTCTTCGCATCGGCGCTCTCGCGACGGGTGAAGTCACCGAAGATCGAAATCTGGTCCTGCAGGATCTCGGCGGCCTTGCGCACGGCTTCCTCGGCATCGATCGCACCATTGGTGTCGATCTCAAGCACGAGTTTGTCCAGATCGGTGCGCTGTTCGAGACGCGCGCTGTCGACCTGGTAGGCGACGCGGCGAACCGGGCAGAACGACGCATCGAGCTGCAGGCGGCCGATCGGACGCGCTTCCTCGTCCGGCAGGCGACGCGAAACGGCAGGTTGGTAGCCGACGCCGCGAACGACCTTGAGGCGCATGTTCAGCGCGACATCCTTGGTCAGGTTGCAGATCACGTGGTCGGGATTGATGATCTCGACAGTGTGATCGACCTTGATGTCCGCAGCGGTGACGACGCCCTTGCCCTTCTTGCTCAGGGTCAGGGTCGATTCGTCGTGGCCATGCATGCGGATCGCGATGTCCTTGATGTTGAGCAGGACTTCGATGACGTCTTCCTGGAGGCCTTCCAGGGTCGTGTACTCGTGCAGCACGTTGTCGATTTCGACCTCGACGATCGCGCAGCCCGGGATGGACGAAAGAAGGACGCGACGCAGCGCGTTGCCCAGGGTGTGACCAAAGCCACGCTCCAGCGGCTCGACCACGACTTTGGCGTGGTTGAGACCGATGCGCTCGACTTGAATGCCGCGGGGACGCAGCACATTGGTGGATCCTGCCATGAACAGGGACTCCGAAAGTTGCGGTGAATTACTTCGAGTAGAGCTCGATGATGAGGCTCTCGTTGATATCCGAGGGCAGATCCGAACGCTCAGGCAACGCCTTGAAGACGCCGCTGAACTTCTTCGGGTCGACTTCGACCCAGGCCGGAACCAGATCCATCTCCTGCGAGACGGTGACCGATTCCTGCACGCGCAACTGGCTGCGCGCGCTCTCGGTGAGAGAAATCTCGTCGCCCGGCCGGACCTGGTAGGACGGCAGGTTGACCCGCTTGCCGTTCACCGAAACTGCGCGGTGGGCGACCAGCTGGCGAGCCTGGGCGCGGGTGACCGCGAAACCCATGCGATAGATGACGTTGTCGAGGCGCGTCTCGAGCTGGCGCAACAGGTTTTCACCGGTATTGCCCTTCTGGTTGGACGCCTTGACGTAATACTTGTGGAACTGGCGCTCGAGCAGGCCATAGATGCGCTTGACCTTCTGCTTCTCGCGCAGCTGGACGCCGTAGTCCGACAAGCGTCCCTTGCGGGCGGCGCCATGCTGGCCGGGCTTCTGTTCCAGCTTGCACTTCGAATCGATCGCGCGCGCCGGGCTCTTGAGGCTGAGGTCGGCGCCTTCGCGCCGTGCCAGCTTGCAGGTGGGTCCGATATAACGAGCCATTTCGGTATCCTTTAGACGCGACGCTTCTTCGGCGGACGGCACCCGTTGTGCGGGATGGGCGTCACGTCGATGATGTTGGTGACCTTGAAGCCGACGTTGTTCAGCGAACGAACGGCCGATTCGCGACCCGGGCCTGGGCCCTTGATGCGCACTTCGATCGTCTTCACGCCGTATTCGGCAGCAACGCGGGCAGCCTTTTCCGCTGCAACCTGTGCGGCGAACGGCGTGGACTTGCGCGAGCCACGGAACCCGGCGCCGCCAGCGGTTGCCCAGGAAAGGGCATTGCCTTGGCGGTCGGTGATCGTGACCACAGTGTTGTTGAAAGACGCCTGCACATGGCAGATGGCGTCAGTCACAACGCGCTTGATCTTCTTCTTCGGCTTGGCGACCGGCTTATTCATGATTCGTTTCCGGGCAGATTATTTTCTGATCGCACGGCGCGGACCCTTGCGGGTACGGGCATTGGTGCGCGTGCGCTGGCCGCGCATCGGCAAGCCGCGACGATGACGCAGACCGCGATAGCAGCCAAGGTCGATCAGGCGCTTGATCGCGATACCCACTTCGCGGCGCAGATCGCCCTCGACCGTGTATTTCGCAACCTCGTGACGGATCTTTTCGACTTCCGCTTCGGTCAGGTCCTTGATCTTGGTCGACGGCGCGACACCCGCGTCCAGACAGACCTTGCGCGACCGCGAGCGGCCGATTCCATAAATGCTTTGCAGACCGATCGAAGCATGCTTCTGGACCGGCAGATTGACACCCGCAATGCGCGCCATGTTTGAATGTCTCCGAAAGAACTAAATGCGCAGTGAACTTCGTATTCTATCTGTTTTCAGGGGAAACTGGAACCCCTGGAATCCCCCGTTTCCGCCCCCTCGGGGAGCGGTCACGGCAGCCCCCGGGGCCCGGCTCAGCGGCCCCTGAGGTTTGCCTTCTTGAGCAGGCTTTCGTACTGGTGCGAAACCAGATGGGCCTGGATCTGGGCGGTGAAATCCATGACCACCACGACCACGATAAGCAGGGACGTACCGCCGAAGTAGAACGGCACGTGCCAGGCGTTTCGAAGCAGGTCCGGAACCAGGCAGACGGCGACCAGGTAAAGGGCGCCAATGCCGGTCAGTCGGGTCATCACACCATCGATGTAGTCGGCCGTGGCCTTGCCCGGGCGGATGCCCGGAATCAGGGCGCCCGAACGCTTCAGGTTGTCGGCCGTTTCCTGCGAGTTGAACACCAGCGCCGTGTAGAAGAAGGCGAAGATGATGATCATGATCGCGTAGATCAGCATGTGCAGCGGCTCGCCCGGACCCAGGGCCGCGGTCAGGGTTTGCAGCCAGCGGATCTCGTTGGAGTTGTTGAACCATGCCGCGGCCGTGGCCGGAAACATGATCAGGCTCGAAGCGAAGATCGGCGGGATCACGCCGGCCATGTTGATCTTGAGCGGCAGGTGCGAGCTCTGGTTCATGTAGGCGCGGCCTGCGCCGCCCTGCTTGCGCGCGTAATTCACGGTGATGCGGCGCTGGCCGCGCTCCATGAACACGACGAACGCGGTAACCACGAGCACGGCAACCAGCACCATCATCAGCTTGAGCCAGGTCAGCTCGCCGCTGTTGGCCATGCCGAGGGTATGCACGACCGCGGTCGGCAAGCCGGCGACGATGCCGGCGAAAATGATAAGCGATATGCCGTTGCCGATGCCGCGCTCGGTGATCTGCTCGCCGAGCCACATCAGGAACAGGGTACCGGCGGTCAGTCCGACCACGGTGCCGAAGATGAAGCTCGGGCCCGGTGCATAGACCACGCCGGCCTGAGTCTGCAGCATCGTCGCGACGCCGAAGGACTGGAACGCGGCCAGGCCGACCGTGCCGAAACGCGTGTAGGTGGTCAGCTTGCGCCGACCCGACTCGCCTTCCTTCTTCAGTGCCTGCCAGGCCGGAACGACCGAGCTGAACAGCTGCACCACGATGGACGCCGAGATGTACGGGATGACGCCCAGAGCAAACAACGAAAACCGGCTCAGTGCACCGCCCGAGAACATGTTGAACATGTCGATCAGGCCACCGCTGTTCGAGACCAGGCGCGCCATGGCCTCGGGATTCACGCCAGGGACCGGAATGAACGAGCCGAGGCGGAACACGACCAGCGCGCCGATCACAAACAGGAGACGCTGCTTCAGCTCGGTCAGCTTGCCGAGCGATGCCAATCCGCTGGATTTCGATGCTGCCACGGTTATTCGACGCTCCCGCCAGCCGCCTCAATGGCCGCGCGAGCGCCCGCGGTCACGGCAACGCCGCTCAGCTTGATGGCACGGGTCACTTCGCCCTTCTTGACGACCTTGGCACGGGTGGCGCGCGTTTCGATCAGGCCGGCGGCCTTCAGCGCGGCGAAATCGACGACGTCGAGGTTGAGCTTGTCGAGCTGGTAGAGCAGCACTTCGCTGATGTCCATCGACATCTTCGAGCGGAAGCCCACCTTCGGCAACCGGCGCTGCAGCGGCATCTGGCCGCCTTCGAATCCGGCCTTGACCTTGCCCTTGCCGGAACGCGCAAACTGGCCCTTGTGACCGCGGCCGCAGGTCTTGCCGAGGCCGGATCCGATGCCGCGACCGACGCGCACGCCTTCTTTGCGGGCACCCGGTGCGGATTTGAGAGTATTGAGACGCATGGAATCGACTCCTGATTCTGCAGGACGCTTACGCGTCACTTTCGACGTTGACCAGGTAGCTGACCTGATTGATCAGACCACGGACCGACGGCGAATCTTTCAATTCACGAACATCGTTGAGCTTGCGCAGGCCGAGCGCCTTGACGCTCAGGCGATGGCGCCCCTGGCAGCTGTTCGGACTCTTGACCAGGCGCACGCGCACGGTCTGGTTCTTTTCCTTAGCCATTGCCCAATACCTCTTCGATCGTCTTGCCGCGCTTGGACGCGATGCCCTGCGGCGTTGCCATGGCCTGGAGCCCGTTGATGGTGGCGCGAACCAGGTTGATCGGATTGCGCGAACCGACGGCCTTGGCCAGAACGTTCTTGACACCGACAACCTCGAGAACCGCGCGCATGGCGCCGCCCGCGATCACGCCGGTACCTTCGGAGGCCGGCTGCATGTAGACGCGCGCCGCACCATGGTTGGCCTTGACGGCATGCCACAGCGTGCCTTCCTTGAGGTCGACCCGCACCATGTTCTTGCGCGCACGCTCCATCGCCTTCTGGATGGCGATCGGCACTTCACGCGCCTTGCCGTAGCCGAAGCCGACACGCCCTTCGCCATCGCCGACCACGGTCAGCGCGGTGAAGCTCATTTGGCGGCCGCCCTTGACGGTCTTGGCGACACGATTCACTGCGATCAACTTCTCGAGGAGGCCGTCGCTGGTCTCACGATCATTGCTTGACATGTTTCACCTTTGTGCCGGCCAATAAAGGTCCGGACTTTAATTTGCGGTTGAGACCGCTTGGAGTTGTGGTGGATCTGTAGGGTGGGATTCGAGATTGGGGATTCGAGATTCGCAAGAGCAAGAGAGCGCTTCGTTGCTACTTCGAATCCCGAATCCCCAATCCCGAATCCCGGCTATTAAAACTTCAAACCCGCCTCACGCGCCGCATCGGCGAGCACCTGGATGCGCCCGTGGTAGCGGAAACCCGAGCGATCGAAGGCGACATTCTCGATGCCGGCCTTGATTGCGCGCTCGGCGATGGCCTTCCCGACGGCCGCGGCGGCGTCCTTGTTCTTGGTGCTCTTGAGACCCTCGGCAACCGCCTTCTGCACGGTCGATGCCGAAGCGATGACCTTGTCTCCCGAGGCACTGAACACCTGGGCGTACAGATGCTGGCCCGTGCGATGCACGCTGAGGCGCGGCACGCCGAGGGAGCGGATATGCATGCGCGTCGATTTGGCGCGGCGGAGTCTTGCGATGTTCTTGTCCACTGTCTTTCTCCAGGAAACGGAAGCGCCAATCAGGCCTTCTTGGCTTCCTTCAAGGTGATCTTCTCGCCGGCATAACGGACGCCCTTGCCCTTATAGGGTTCCGGCGGACGGAACGAACGAATCTTCGCGGCAGCTTGGCCAACGACCTGCTTGTCGGTGCCCTTGATCAGGATCTCGGTCTGGGTCGGAACCTCCAGCGTCACGCCTTCGGGCGCCTTGAACAGCACCGGATGGGAGAAGCCGAGGGTCAGGTTGAGGTCCTTGCCGGCAAGCGCGGCACGATAGCCGACACCGACCAGCTCGAGCTTGCGCTGATAGCCTTCGCTGACGCCGACCACCATGTTGTTGATCAGGGCGCGGGCGGTGCCGGCCATCTTGATGTCGTTGTCGGTCTTGCCGCTCAGCAACACCTGGCCGTTCTCGATGCTGGCCAGCACGCCGGGCGGCGTATCCATCTTGAGGGTGCCCTTCGGGCCCTTCACGGTGATCGCTTCGGCAGCCACCTGGACATCGACGCCCTTCGGCAGCACTACGGGTTTCTTGGCAACGCGTGACATGATTCTCTCTCCTTAGGCCACGATGCCGATGACTTCGCCGCCGAGACCCTGGGTGCGGGCCTGCGCGTCGGTCATGATGCCGGACGATGTGGAGACGATGGAAATTCCGAGCCCGTTGAGCACCTTCGGCAACTCGTTCTTGCCGCGGTAGACGCGCAGGCCGGAACGGCTGACGCGCTCGATACGGTCGATGACGGGCTTGCCTTCGTAGTACTTGAGGGCAATCTCGAGTTCTGGCTTGCCTTCCTTCGCCTGCACCTGGAACTCGGCGACGTAGCCTTCGTCCTTGAGCAGGGTCGCGATGGCGAGTTTCACGCGCGACGAGGGCATGCGCACCGCGCGCTTGCCGGTAGCCTGGGCGTTGCGGATACGCGTGAACATATCGGCGATGGGATCAGTCATGCTCATGAATCAGTTTTCCTTTCAAGCATCGATATCCGAATCAATAAGATCCGAGATTGGGGATTCGGGATTCGGGATTCGTCGAAGCGGTTCTCGCGGAGCTTTTGCCTCTACGAATCCCGAATCTCGAATCTCGAATCCCGGCTAACTACCAGCTGGCCTTACGCAAGCCGGGGACGTCGCCACGCATGGTGGCTTCACGGAGCTTCATGCGGCCGAGCCCGAATTTCTTGTAGACGCTGCGCGTGCGTCCGGTGAGCGCACAGCGGCTCTGCTGGCGGACCGGGCTCGAATCGCGCGGAAGCTTCTGCAGCTTCTCGGCCGCCTCGAGCTTTTCCTCGTAGGTCGCCTTGACGCTGCTGACGATCTTCCTGAGTTCATCGCGCCGTGCGGCGTATTTCTTGACGAGCTTCGTGCGCTTGTGCTCGCGCATGATCATTGAAGTCTTGGCCATTGCCGGTATTCCTGCTTCGCTTGATTAGTTGCGGAACGGAAAGCCGAAGGCTTCGAGCAATGCCTTGGCTTCTTCGTCGGTGCGCGCAGTGGTGGTCACCGCAATGTCCATGCCGCGCATGGCATCAACCTGGTCGAAATCGATCTCCGGGAAGATGATCTGTTCCTTGACGCCCATGTTGTAGTTGCCACGGCCGTCGAACGAACGACCCGAGATGCCTCGGAAGTCGCGAACGCGCGGCAACGAGACGTTGACCAGGCGATCGACGAATTCGAACATCTGCGCGCGGCGCAAGGTGACCTTGCAGCCGATCGGCCAGTTGTCGCGGATCTTGAACGTCGCAATCGACTTCTTCGACAAAGTGATGATCGGCTTCTGTCCGCCGATCTTCGCCATGTCGGCGACCGCGTTTTCGAGAATCTTCTTGTTGCCGACGGCCTCGCCCACGCCCATGTTCAGCGTGACCTTGGTCAACCGTGGCACCTGCATCGGATTCTTGTAGCCGAAACGCTCGATCAGCTTCGGAACAATCGTTTCTTTGTAGATGGTTTCAAGACGCGTTGTCATTGCGGCAGCCTCAGGCGTCGACAACTTCGCCGGACGGACGGAAAACGCGAACCTTGCGACCGTCTTCAAGTGTCTTGAAGCCGACCCGTGCGCCCTTGCCCGTAGCGGAGTTGAACAACTGTACGTTAGAAATGTCGATCGAAGCCTCGCGCTCGATGATTCCACCCGGCTGGTTGGCCTGCGGATTCGGCTTCGTGTGACGCTTGACCAGGTTGACGTTCTGCACGAACACGTGGTCACCGACCACGCGCGAGACTTCGCCCTTCTGGCCCTTGTTTTTGCCGGCGATCACGATGACCTGGTCGCCCTTGCGGATACGGTTCATGTCGGCTTTCCCGTTTACAGCACTTCTGGAGCGAGCGAGACGATCTTCATGAACTTCTCGCTGCGCAGCTCGCGCGTGACCGGCCCGAAGATGCGGGTGCCGATCGGCTCGAGCTTGTTGTTGAGGAGTACGGCCGCGTTACCGTCGAAACGGATCAGCGAACCGTCGGCGCGGCGAACTCCCTTGCGGGTACGCACGACAACGGCGTCGTAGACCTCACCCTTCTTTACCTTGCCGCGCGGAATCGCTTCGCGCACGGATACCTTGATCACGTCGCCGATCTGGGCATAACGGCGCTTCGAACCACCAAGCACCTTGATGCACATCAGTTCGCGTGCGCCGCTGTTGTCCGCTGCGGCAAGCGTGGTCTGCATCTGGATCATGTTGCTAGCTCCTTACGTCCCGGGCCGGTTACTGCGTGGCCCGCGTGACGATTTCGACCACGCGCCAGTTCTTCGTCTTCGACATCGGCCGCGTCTCGGAAATACGCACCACGTCACCCTCTTGGCAAGTGCCTTCGGCGTCGTGCGCGTGCACCTTGCTCGACCGACGCACGATCTTGCCGTACAGCGGATGCTGCACCTGGCGTTCCAGCAGGACGGTGACCGTCTTCTGCATCTTGTTGCTGACGACACGCCCTTCGAGCGTGCGTACGTTCTTTTCTGATTCGCTCATCGCAGGTCGTCCTTACTTCTTGCTGCCAAGGACGGTCTTGACCTGCGCGATTTCGCGCCGGACACGTCCGAACTGGTGGGTCTGGGTAAGCTGACCGGAGCCCTTCTGCATGCGAAGGTTGAACTGCTCGCGGCGAAGCTCGCCGAGATGCTCGTTCAGTTCCTTCTCCGACTTTTGGCGAAGCTCTTTCAGTTCCATCACAGCACCGTTCTAGTTACAAACTGGGTCTGGACCGAGAGCTTGGCCGCGGCCAGGCGGAACGCCTCGCGTGCGGTGGTCTCGTCAACACCCTCGATTTCATAAAGCATGCGGCCCGGCTGGATCGGGGCCACCCAGAATTCCACGCTGCCCTTGCCGTTACCCATACGCACTTCGATCGGCTTCTTGCTGATCGGCTTGTCCGGGAACACGCGGATCCAGAGCTTGCCGCCACGCTTGACGAAACGCGTGATGCAGCGGCGAGCGGCCTCGATCTGACGCGCCGTCAATTGGCCGTGCGTCGTCGCCTTCAGGCCAAATGAGCCGAAGCTCACCTTGGTGGCGACATACGACAGACCCGGGTTACGGCCCTTTTGCACCTTGCGGTACTTGGTTCGCTTCGGTTGCAACATGATTCAATTCCTTACTTCGCCGAAGACCGACGAGGCGCGCGTTCTTCGCTGGCCTCGGCCTTGGCTTCCTGCGTGGCAGCATGAAGGTCGAAAATCTCGCCTTTGTAGATCCAGACCTTGACGCCAATGATTCCGTAAGTCGTTTTCGCTTCGGCCAGGCCGTAGTCGATGTCCGCACGCAGCGTGTGCAGCGGAACCCGACCTTCGCGGGCCCACTCCGAACGTGCGATTTCCGCACCGTTCAGGCGTCCGCCCACATTGACCTTGATGCCGAGGGCGCCGAGGCGCATCGCGTTCTGCACCGAGCGCTTCATCGCGCGGCGGAACATGATGCGGCGCTCCAGCTGCTGCGCGATCGACTCGGCGACGAGCTGGGCATCGAGCTCAGGCTTGCGCACCTCGGTCACGTTGATATGGGCCGGAACGCCCATGACTGCCGTGACTTCCTTGCGCAGCTTCTCGATATCCTCGCCCTTCTTGCCGATAACGACACCCGGACGCGCCGTGTGGATCGTCACCCGCGCGGTCTTCGCCGGACGCTCAATCGTGATCTTCGAGATACCCGCCTGGGCGAGCTTCTTCTTGAGCAACTCGCGCACCTTCAGATCGGCGGCCAGGTAGCCGGCGAAATCGCGCTTGTTGGCGAACCACTTGGAGTTCCAGTCCTTCGAGACGCCGAGGCGGAACCCAATCGGATTGACTTTATGACCCATCGTTAGCGTCCTTTACTCGCCCACGACCACGGTGATGTGGCTGGTGCGCTTGGTAATACGGTTACCACGGCCCTTGGCACGTGCATGCATACGCTTGAGAGACGGGCCTTCGTCGACAAAGATCTTCGAGACCAGCAACTCATCGACATCGGCGCCGAGGTTGTTTTCGGCATTGGCGACCGCCGACAACAGCACCTTCTTGACCAGATGTGCAGCCTTCTTGTTGCTGAAGGCGAGCAGGTTCGTCGCACTCCCAACCGGCATGCCGCGCACCTGATCGGCGACGAGGCGGACCTTCTGGGCGGAGATGCGCGCGCTGCGCAATATCGCTTTGGCTTCCACGATGCTATCTCCCTATTTCTTCTTGTCGGCGGATTTCTTGTCGCCGGAGTGACCCTTGAAGGTTCGGGTCACGGCGAACTCGCCGAGCTTGTGGCCGACCATGTTCTCGTTGACCAGGACCGGCACGTGCTGGCGACCGTTGTGGATCGCCAGGGTCAGTCCAACCATCTCCGGCGAGACCATGGAACGGCGCGACCAGGTCTTGATCGGACGCTTGTTGCTGCCAGTCGAAACGGCCTCGACCTTCTTCAGAAGGTGGTGGTCGATGAACGGGCCTTTCTTCAATGAACGAGCCATGATCTATCTCAACCTCTGCGATCGCGCACGATGAACTTGTCGGTGCGCTTGTTCTTGCGCGTCTTGTAACCCTTGGTCGGCATGCCCCACGGGGATACCGGATGCGGGTTGCCCTGGCCAGCCTTCGCCTCACCACCACCGTGCGGATGGTCGACCGGGTTCATGGCCGCGCCACGAACGGTCGGGCGAATGCCGCGCCAGCGACTGGCACCGGCCTTGCCCAGCTTCTCGAGGCTGTGCTCGGAGTTGCCTACTTCGCCGATGGTCGCGCGGCACTCTGCCGGCACCTTGCGCATTTCGCCGGAGCGAAGACGCAGCGTCGCATGGCCCTGTTCGCGGGCAACCAGCTGGGCAGAAGCACCGGCCGCACGAGCCAGCTGCGCGCCTTTGCCCGGCTTCAACTCGATGCAATGCACGGTCGAACCGATCGGGATGTTGCGCAGCGGCAGCGAGTTTCCGATCTTGATCGGCGCCTCGCGGCCCGCCATCAGCTGGTCGTCGACCTTCGCACCCTTCGGCGCGATGATGTAGCGACGCTCGCCGTCGGCGTACAGCAGCAGCGCGATGTGCGCCGTGCGGTTCGGGTCGTACTCCATGCGCTCGATGCGGCAGGCAATGCCTTCCTTGTCGCGCTTGAAGTCGATGATGCGGTAGTGCTGCTTGGAGCCACCGCCCTTGTGACGGGTGGTGATGCGCCCGTAGTGATTGCGTCCGCCCGTCTTGCTCTGCGACTCCGTCAACGGCGCATACGGCGCGCCCTTGTGAAGGCCCGGGGTCGAAACACGAACCGCCGAACGACGTCCTGCGGATGTGGGCTTGAGTGTGATCAGTGCCATGGATAATTCACCTTAGGCCTTGGCCATCACGTCGATGGATTGACCTTCGCCAAGACGTACATATGCCTTGCGCTTGTTGCCGCGAGTACCGGTCTTCTGGCGGAATGCCTTGGTCTTGCCTTTGAGGTTGACCACATTCACCGTCTCGACCTGCACGTTGAACAGCTGCTCGACGGCCGCCTTGACGTCGGCCTTGGTCGCGCCTTGCGCAACCTCGAATACATACTGGTTTGTTTCCTGCAGACGCGCCGTCTTCTCGGAGATCAACGGGGCGCGCAGCACGCTGTAGAGAGACTCTTTCATGCCAGCCACTCCTCGATCTTCTTGAGCGAATCGACGGTCATCAGAACATGGTCGGCTCCGACCAGGCTGACCGGGTCGATCGCCGCACCGTCAACCACGTGGACGTACGGAATGTTCCGCGCGGCCAGGTACAGCGCCTCGGGTGCATTCTCGGCGACCAGCACGCAACGACCGCTCGCTTCGAGCTCGGCCAGCTTGCTGACCAGGCTCTGCGTTTTCGGCTGATCGATGCCGAATGACTCGACGATGCGCAGGCGTCCGCTGCGGTTCAGTTCCGAAAGGATCGAAACCAGCGCACCGCGGAACATCTTGCGGTTGACCTTCTGGGCGAAGCTGCGCGGCTTGGCGGCGAACGTGACGCCGCCGCCGATGAAGATCGGTGCCTTGAGGGCGCCATGACGAGCACCGCCACCCTTCTGGGCCTTGGACTTCTTGGTCGTGCCGCTCACTTCGGAGCGGGTCAATTGCGCCTTGGTGCCGGAGCGGCCCGCGTTGCGGTACGCGACGACGACCTGGTGGACCAGGTCCTCGCGAAATTCCTTGCCGAATACGGCCTCGGAAACCTTGACCGGCTTGGAGCCTATGACATTGAGTTCCATCACTGTGCTCCTTAAGCCTTGACCGCGGGACGGATGATCAGGTTGCCGCCCTGTGCGCCCGGCACGGAACCCTTGATCGCGATCAGATGACGCTCGCTGTCGATCTTCACGACTTCGAGATTCATCGCCGAGCGGCGCACCGCGCCCATGTGACCGGACATCTTCTTGCCCGGGAAAACGCGTCCCGGAGTCTGGCGCTGGCCGATCGAGCCCGGCGCGCGATGCGACAGCGAGTTACCGTGCGTCGCATCGCCCATCTTGAAGTTGTGCTTCTTGATCGTGCCCTGGAAGCCCTTGCCCTTGGTGATGCCGGCAACGTCCACGATCTGGCCGACCGTGAAGATCTCATCAGCCTTGAGCTCGCCGCCGACGCTGAACTTGGCCAGTTCATCCGCTTCGAGGCGGAATTCCCAGAGCCCACGTCCGGCTTCGACCTTGGCCTTGGCGTAGTGCCCGGCCAACGGCTTGTTCACGAGCGCCGCGCGCTTGTTGCCCGCAGTCACCTGGATGGCGTTGTAGCCATCGATTTCCGTCGTCTTCACCTGGGTAACGCGATTCGGCGTCGCTTCAATCAGCGTCACCGGAATCGAGCGTCCGTCTTCGGTGAAGATCCGGCTCATGCCGCATTTGCGGCCTACCAATCCGATACTCATCGTCGTGTCCTATCTGCCGCTATCAGTAGAGCTTGATCTGAACGTCCACACCGGCCGCCAAGTCAAGCTTCATCAGGGCATCCACGGTCTTGTCGTTGGGGTCAACAATATCCAGCACGCGCTTGTGAATGCGTGTCTCGTACTGGTCACGTGCATCCTTGTCCGCATGAGGCGACACCAGAATGGTGTAGCGCTCGATTTTGGTCGGCAGCGGGATCGGGCCACGTACCTGCGCACCCGTGCGCTTCGCCGTTTCCACGATTTCACTCGCCGAACGATCGATCAGGCGATGATCGAAAGCCTTGAGCCTGATACGAATCTTCTGGTCTGCCATTGCCGTGTCTTTCCTGGTTGGGGCAAGGGGCGCGCACACCCCGAGCCGCTCTGTTTTTCTTGGGAATCGGGAATGGAGAATCGAGAATGGGTAAAGCGAAGAACTGCTCTTACTATTCCCTATTCCCTATTCCCTACTCCCGGCTGTTTACTCGAGAATCTTGGCAACGACGCCGGCGCCGACGGTGCGGCCACCTTCGCGGATCGCGAAGCGCAGGCCTTCGTCCATCGCGATCGGCGCGATCAGGCTCACCACCATCTTCACGTTGTCGCCCGGCATCACCATCTCGACGCCTTCCGGCAGCTCGCAGGCACCGGTCACGTCGGTCGTGCGGAAGTAGAACTGCGGGCGGTAGCCCTTGAAGAACGGCGTATGACGACCGCCCTCTTCCTTCGACAGCACGTACACTTCCGCCTCGAACTTCGTGTGCGGCGTGATCGAACCCGGCTTCGCCAGCACCTGGCCGCGCTCCACGTCGTCGCGCTTGGTGCCGCGCAGCAGCAGGCCCGCGTTGTCGCCCGCCTGGCCCTGATCCAGCAGCTTGCGGAACATCTCCACGCCGGTCACCGTCGTCTTCACCGTCGGGCGGATGCCCACGATCTCGATTTCGTCACCGACCTTGATCACGCCGCGCTCGATACGACCCGTCACCACCGTGCCGCGACCCGAGATCGAGAACACGTCCTCGACCGGCATCAGGAACGCCTTCTCCACGTCGCGCTGCGGCTCCGGGATCCAGCTGTCCAGCGCATCCACCAGCTTGATGATCGCCGGCACGCCAATCTCGGACTGGTCGCCTTCCAGCGCCTTCAGCGCCGATCCCTTGATGATCGGCGTGTCGTCGCCCGGGAACTCGTACTTCGAGAGCAGCTCGCGAACTTCCATCTCGACCAGCTCGAGCAGCTCGGCGTCGTCGACCATGTCCGCCTTGTTCAGGAACACCACCACGTACGGCACGCCGACCTGGCGCGCCAGCAGGATGTGCTCGCGCGTCTGCGGCATCGGGCCGTCAGCGGCCGAGCACACCAGGATCGCGCCGTCCATCTGCGCCGCACCCGTGATCATGTTCTTCACGTAGTCGGCATGGCCCGGGCAGTCCACGTGCGCGTAGTGGCGCAGCGGTGATTCGTATTCCACGTGCGCCGTCGAAATCGTGATGCCGCGCGCCTTCTCTTCCGGCGCCGCGTCGATCGCGTCATAGGCCTTGAATTCGCCGCCAAAACGCTCCGCGCCAATCTTCGTCAGCGCCGCCGTCAAGGTCGTCTTGCCGTGGTCAACGTGACCGATCGTGCCCACGTTCACGTGTGGCTTCTTGCGCTCGAACTTCTCTTTCGACATGGCTCAAACCTCTAAACAGATTTTGTTGACAAGTGCGGCCACGGATGGACGCTTTTCGATCTTCCGCGATCGCGGGCGATCGCAATGGTTACGACTTCTTGATCACGGCCTCGGCGATGCTGGTCGGCGCCTCGGCGTAGTGATCGAACTCCATCGTGAAAGTGGCGCGGCCTTGCGACATCGAGCGCAGGCTTGTTGCATAACCGAACATCTCTCCCAGCGGTACCTGGGCGGCAATGACCTTGCCGGACGGTGTGTCATCAGTCCCCTGGAGGAGACCGCGGCGCCTGCTCAAGTCGCCCATGACGTCACCCATGTAGTCTTCCGGCGTCACCACCTCGACTTTCATGACCGGCTCCAGCAAGACCGGGTTGGCCTTGTTGAACCCGTCCTTGAAGCCCATCGAGCCGGCCACCTTGAAGGCCATTTCGTTGGAGTCGACTTCGTGGTACGAACCGTCGACCAGACGGATCTTGATGTCGACGACCGGGTAACCCGCCATCGGCCCACTGGTCATCGCTTCGCGAATGCCCTTGTCGACCGCCGGCACATATTCCTTCGGCACGGATCCGCCAACCGTCTCGTTGACGAACTCGTACCCGGCGCCGCGCTCCTGCGGCTCGATCTCGAGGACGACATGGCCATACTGGCCCTTGCCACCCGACTGACGCACGAACTTGCCTTCCTGCCTGACCGCCTTGCGGATCGTTTCGCGATAGGCGACCTGCGGCTTGCCGACATTGGCCTCGACATTGAACTCGCGGCGCATGCGGTCGACCAGGATGTCCAGGTGCAACTCGCCCATGCCGGCAATGATCGTCTGCCCGGACTCCTCATCGGTGCGCACGCGGAAGGACGGATCCTCCTGGGCCAGACGCGACAAGGCAATGCCCATCTTTTCCTGATCGGACTTGGTCTTCGGCTCCACGGCCATGGCGATCACCGGTTCCGGGAACGTCATGCGCTCGAGCGTGATGACCTTGTCCTGCGCACACAGCGTGTCACCCGTGGTGACGTCCTTGAGACCGACGGCGGCGGCGATGTCGCCGGCCCGCACTTCCTTGATCTCGTCACGCTGGTTCGCATGCATCTGCAACAAACGGCCGACCCGCTCCTTCTTGCTCTTGACCGGGTTGTACACGGTGTCGCCGGAATTCAGCACGCCCGAATAGACGCGGAAGAATGTCAGCGAACCGACGAACGGGTCGGTCATGATCTTGAAGGCCAGCGCCGAGAACGGTGAATCGTCCTTGGCCGAACGCGAATCTTCCTTCTCGGACTCGTCCACACCCTTGACCGGCGGACGATCCGCTGGCGAAGGCAGCAACTGGATGACCGCATCCAGCATCGCCTGCACGCCCTTGTTCTTGAACGCGGTACCGCAAAACACCGGGATGATCGAACCACTGACCGTACCGGCCCGGATGCCGCCGATGATCTCGGCTTCCGACAGCTCGCCATCCTCGAGATACTTGTTCATCAACTCTTCGGACGTCTCGGCGGCCGCTTCCACCAGGAACGAGTGCGCCTTTTCACAGGCATCCTTGAGCGATGCCGGAATGTCGCGATACTCGAACTTCAAACCCTGGGATTCCACATCCCAGTAAATCGCCTTCATCTTGACCAGGTCGACCACGCCCTCGAAATTCTCTTCGGCGCCGATCGGCAGCTGCATCGGCACCGGACTGGCACCGAGACGGCCCTTGAGCTGGCCAACCACCTTGTCGAAATCCGCGCCGGTGCGATCCATCTTGTTGACGAACGCAAGTCTCGGCACGCCATACTTGTTGGCCTGGCGCCAGACCGTCTCGGACTGCGGCTGCACGCCACCGACCGCACAGAGAACGAAGACCGCGCCATCGAGGACTCGCAGCGAGCGCTCCACTTCAATCGTGAAATCGACGTGCCCGGGGGTGTCGATGATATTGAAACGGTGCTGCTCGAGGCTGTTGTCCATGCCGGACCAGAAACAGGTGGTCGCAGCGGACGTGATCGTGATGCCGCGCTCCTGCTCCTGCTCCATCCAGTCCATGGTTGCCGCACCCTCGTGCACTTCACCGATCTTGTGATTGACGCCGGTGTAGAACAGGATTCGTTCGGTTGTCGTCGTCTTGCCGGCATCGATGTGGGCCATGATGCCGAAATTACGATAACGCTCGATGGGGGTGCTGCGAGCCACGGTGTCTATCTCCAGCGGGTATCCGTTCCCGGCGCAAAGCGACCATCCGTGGCCGCATCATTCAAAGGTTATTACCAGCGGTAATGCGAGAACGCCTTGTTGGCTTCGGCCATGCGATGCGTTTCCTCACGCTTCTTCACGGCACCACCACGGCTTTCCGCGGCGTCGAGCAACTCGGCCGCGAGCTTGCGCGGCATCGTGTTCTCGCCGCGCTTGCGCGCCGCTTCGATCAGCCAGCGCATGGCCAGGGCCATGCGGCGCGACGAACGCACTTCGACCGGCACCTGGTAGGTCGCGCCACCGACACGGCGGGACTTTACCTCGACCGCGGGAGCCACGTTGCCAAGCGCCTTCTCGACGACACCGACCGGCTCGGCATGCTTCTCGCCGATCTGGTCGAGAGCGCCATAGACGATCTTTTCTGCCACCGACTTCTTGCCGCTCTGCATCACCATATTGATGAAGCGAGCAATGACGTCACTGCCGTGCTTCGGGTCGGGCAGCGTGGTGCGGGATGGATTGGAACCTTTACGCGACATGGATCAAACCTTTCCAGGTGAACTTGCTCAGGACTTCGGGCGCTTGGCGCCGTACTTCGAACGACTCTGACGGCGCTTGGTCACGCCGGCCGCGTCGAGACTGCCGCGCACGGTGTGGTAGCGGACGCCGGGAAGGTCCTTGACGCGACCGCCGCGGATCAGCACCACCGAGTGCTCCTGCAGGTTGTGGCCTTCGCCACCGATGTAGCTGATCACCTCGAAACCGTTGGTGAGGCGAACCTTGGCGACCTTGCGCAGGGCCGAATTCGGCTTCTTCGGGGTGGTCGTGTAGACACGCGTGCACACGCCGCGACGTTGAGGGCAATCCTGCAGGGCAGGCGAAGCGCTCTTGTACGTCTTCGGACTACGTGGCTTGCGCACCAATTGATTGACTGTTGACATGCGTTTTGAGCCCTAAGAAACAAAAGACAGGCCGAGTGAACTCGACCTGCCCAGAAGCGGGAGTTTAACGTTCGGGCAACAAGACTGTCAACGCCTTGCCGCCCTACGCTCGCATCCATTCGCTCGAACACGAGGCACTTCCTGCGCCTCATTTCGATGTAAGGTTGATCGCGCCCGTCAGGCCGAATCGCCCTCGCCGGCAACTGCCTCGGCGACGGAACTCGTTGAACCCAGCGCGGCCCGCTCGAGATCGGTCAGTTCGCCTTCCACGCTCCGACGAGCGGAATGGTAGGCCAACCCCGTACCGGCGGGAATCAAGCGCCCAACTATAACGTTTTCCTTCAGGCCACGCAAGGTATCGCGGGTACCGCGCACCGCCGCCTCGGTCAGGACCCGGGTCGTCTCCTGGAACGAAGCCGCCGAGATGAACGATTCGGTGGCCAGCGAGGCCTTGGTGATGCCGAGCAGGACCGGCAGGTACTCGGCCGGCAGCCCGTCCCGGGCGGCCACGCGCTCGTTTTCCTCGATCACGCGCAGGCGATCGGCCTGCTCGCCACGCAGGTAACGCGAATCACCGGCGACCGAGATCTCGACCTTGCGCAACATCTGGCGAATGATCGCTTCGATGTGCTTGTCGTTGATGCGAACGCCCTGCAGACGGTAGACGTCCTGGATTTCCTTGGTCAGGTAGACCGCCAGCGGCTCGACGCCGAGCAGGCGCAGGATGTCGTGCGGGTTCGGCTCGCCGTCGACGACGGTCTCGCCCTTCTCGACATGCTCGCCCTCGAACACGATGACCTGGCGCCACTTCGGAATCAGCTCCTCGTGCTCGCTGCCGTCGGAGTCGCGGATGATCAGGCGCTGCTTGCCCTTGGTGTCCTTGCCGAAGGCGATGACGCCGGAACGCTCGGCCAGGATCGCCGGTTCCTTCGGCTTGCGCGCCTCGAACAGGTCGGCAACGCGCGGCAGACCGCCGGTGATGTCGCGGGTCTTCGAGGTCTCCTGCGGAATACGCGCGACGACATCGCCGACGCCGACTTCCGCACCGTCCTGCAGGGACACGATGGCCCCGGCCGGCAGGAAGTACTGGGCCGGAATGTCGGTGCCGGGCAGGCGCAGCTCGCCCCCCTTCTTGTCGACCAGGCGGACCATCGGACGCAGGTCCTTGGCCGCGCTGCCACGACGCTTCGGATCGGTGACCTCGACGCTGGCCAGGCCGGTCAGCTCGTCGGTCTTCTCGATGACCGTGATGCCTTCGACGAAGTCGATATAGCGGATCACGCCGGCCACTTCCGAAACGATCGGATGCGTATGCGGATCCCACTTGGCGATGGTCTGGCCGGCCTTGATGTCGGCGCCGTCCTTGACGTCGATGACCGCGCCGTAGGGCACCTTGTAGCGTTCACGCTCGCGACCGTGCGCGTCCATGATCGACAGCTCGCCGGAACGCGACACCGCGACCAGGTGGCCGTTGCCATGCTGGACAGTCTTGAGGTTGTTGAACTTGACCGCGCCGGTGGTCTTCACATGCACGTTGTCGATGGCCGCCGCACGCGAGGCGGCACCGCCGATATGGAACGTACGCATGGTCAGCTGGGTACCGGGCTCGCCGATCGACTGGGCCGCGATGACGCCGACCGCCTCGCCGATGTTGACGATGTGGCCGCGGGCCAGGTCGCGGCCGTAGCAGAGCCCGCACACGCCGAACGTGGCCTCGCAGGTGATCGGCGAACGGACCAGCACCGACTGCACGCCATCGGCTTCGAGCTGCTCGACGATCTTCTCGTCGAGCAGGGTGCCGCGGGTGACGATCGGATCTTCCTTGTCGCCGGGCGCGAATACGTCCTCGGCGACCACGCGACCGAGCACGCGATCGCGCAAGGGCTCGACCACGTCGCCGCCTTCGACGATGGCGGTCATGGTCAGGCCGTTGTGGGTGCCGCAATCCACGGCGGTGACCACGACGTCCTGGGCCACGTCGACCAGACGACGGGTCAGGTAACCGGAGTTGGCGGTCTTCAGCGCGGTATCGGCCAGACCCTTTCGGGCACCGTGGGTCGAGTTGAAGTACTGCAGCACGTCGAGGCCTTCACGGAAGTTGGCCTTGATCGGCGTCTCGATGATCGAGCCGTCCGGTCGAGCCATCAGTCCGCGCATGCCGGCCAGCTGGCGGATCTGCGCGGCGGAACCACGCGCTCCGGAGTCGGCCATGATGTACAGCGAGTTCATCGACTTCTGGTTGACGTCCTCACCCTTGGCGGTCTTGACCTTGTCGATGCCGATGACGTCCATCATCGCCTTGGCCACGAGTTCGTTCGTACGCGACCAGATATCGACGACCTTGTTGTAGCGCTCGCCGGCGGTGACCAGTCCGGACTGGAACTGTTCCTGGATCTCGACCACTTCCTTTTCGGCCGCCTCGAGGATGCCCTTCTTGGCGTCGGGGATCTTCATGTCGTCGATGCCGATCGAAATGCCGGCGCGGGTCGCGTAATGGAAGCCCATGTACATGAGCTTGTCGGCGAACACGACGGTTTCCTTCAGGCCGAGCAGTCGGTAGCAGGCGTTGATCAGGCGCGAGATGTTCTTCTTGGTCAGCTCGGTGTTGACCAGCGCGAACGGCAGGCCGACCGGCAGGATGTCGCACAACAGGGCGCGGCCGATCGTGGTATCCACGATGACGCGGCGTTCGCTGCGCTCGCCGGTGGTGTCGTCGATGCTGGTTTCGTCGATGCGCACCTTGACCTTGGCGTGGAGTTCGACCACGCGGCTTTCATAGGCGCGATTCACTTCGTCGATGTTCGCGAACACCATGCCCTCGCCGCGCACGTTTTCGAGCGCGCGGGTCATGTAGTAAAGGCCAAGGACGACGTCCTGGGTCGGCACGATGATCGGATCGCCATTGGCCGGCGAGAGGATGTTGTTCGACGACATCATCAGCGCGCGCGCCTCGAGCTGGGCTTCCAGCGACAGCGGCACGTGCACGGCCATCTGGTCACCGTCGAAGTCGGCGTTGAACGAGGTGCAGACCAGCGGATGCAGCTGGATCGCCTTGCCCTCGATCAGGACCGGCTCGAAGGCCTGGATGCCGAGGCGATGCAGGGTCGGCGCACGGTTGAGCAGGACCGGATGCTCGCGGATCACTTCCTCGAGGATGTCCCAGACTTCGGCTTCTTCGCGCTCGACCAGCTTCTTCGCCGCCTTGATCGTCGCGGCCAGGCCACGACGCTGCAGCTTCGAGAAGATGAAGGGCTTGAACAGCTCGAGCGCCATCTTCTTCGGCAGGCCGCACTGGTGCAGCTTGAGGGTCGGGCCGACCACGATGACCGAACGGCCGGAGTAGTCGACGCGCTTGCCGAGCAGGTTCTGGCGGAAGCGGCCCTGCTTGCCCTTGATCATGTCGGCCAGCGACTTCAGCGGGCGCTTGTTGGTGCCGGTGATGGCGCGTCCGCGACGGCCGTTGTCCATCAGGGCGTCGACCGCTTCCTGCAGCATGCGCTTCTCGTTGCGCACGATGATGTCGGGCGCATTGAGCTCGAGCAGGCGCTTGAGGCGGTTGTTGCGGTTGATCACGCGGCGATAGAGGTCGTTCAGGTCGGAGGTCGCGAAACGACCGCCGTCGAGCGGCACCAGCGGGCGCAGGTCCGGCGGCAGCACCGGCAGCACGGTCAGGACCATGTATTCGGGGCGGTTGCCCGACTCGAGGAAGGCCTCGACCAGCTTGATGCGCTTGGTCAGGCGCTTGAGCTTGGTCTCCGAACCTGTCGCCGCGATTTCCTCGCGCAGGCGGATCAACTCGGCGTTGAGGTCGATCGTCTTGAGCAGTTCATAGACGGCTTCGGCGCCCATGCGCGCGTCGAACTCGTCGCCATGCTCCTCGACCGCCTGCAGGTACTGCTCCTCGTTGAGCAGCTGGCCGCGCTCGAGCGCGGTGAGGCCGGGATCGACCACCACATAGGCCTCGAAGTAGAGGATGCGCTCGATGTCGCGCAGGGTCATGTCCAGCATCAGGCCGATGCGCGAGGGCAGCGACTTGAGGAACCAGATGTGCGCGGTCGGGCTGGCCAGTTCGATGTGGCCCATGCGCTCGCGACGGACCTTGGCCAGGGTGACCTCGGTGCCGCACTTCTCGCAGACCACGCCACGGTGCTTCATGCGCTTGTACTTGCCGCACAGGCACTCGTAGTCCTTGGTCGGTCCGAAGATGGCCGCGCAGAACAGGCCGTCACGCTCGGGCTTGAACGTGCGGTAGTTGATGGTCTCCGGCTTCTTCACCTCGCCGAACGACCACGAACGGATCAGGTCCGGTGAAGCCAGCGCGATCTTGATCGCGTCGAAGTCCAGCGTCTGGCGCTGCTGGTTGAACAGGTTAAGCAGATCTTTCATGGGGTTCTCCTGAGCTCAGCGGCCGATCACTTGGACTTGGTTTCATCAAGCTCGATATTGATCGCGAGCGAGCGGATTTCCTTGACCAACACGTTGAACGACTCCGGCATGCCCGCCACCATCTCGTGGTCGCCGTCGACGATGTTCTTGTACATCTGGTTGCGCCCGGAAACGTCATCGGACTTGACCGTGAGCATTTCCTGCAGCGTGTAGGCCGCGCCGTAGGCTTCGAGTGCCCAGACTTCCATTTCGCCGAAGCGCTGGCCACCGAACTGGGCCTTGCCACCGAGCGGCTGCTGGGTGACCAGCGAGTACGGACCGGTGGAACGCGCATGCATCTTGTCGTCGACCAGATGGTTGAGCTTGAGCATGTGCATGTAGCCGACCGTGACCGGGCGATCGAACTGCTCGCCGGTACGCCCGTCGATCAGCATGGTCTGGCCCGATTCGGGCAGGCCGGCCAGCTTCAGCATGGCCTTGATCTCGGACTCGAACGCGCCGTCGAACACCGGCGTCGCCATTGGCACGCCGGTGCGCAGGTTGCGCGCCATCGACAGCAGCTCCTCGTCGCTGAAGGACTTCAGGTCGACACGCTGCTTGAACGTATCCTTGTCGTGGTTGTAGATCGCGTCGAGGAACTTGCGCAGCTCGCTGACCTTCTCGTTGCTGTCGAGCATCTTGCCGATCTTCTCGCCGAGGCCCTTCGCGGCCCAGCCGAGATGGGTCTCGAGGATCTGGCCGATGTTCATTCGCGACGGCACGCCGAGCGGATTCAGCACGATGTCGACCGGGCGGCCATCCGCGGCGAACGGCATGTCCTCGACCGGCACGATCATCGAGACGACACCCTTGTTGCCATGGCGTCCGGCCATCTTGTCGCCCGGCTGGATGCGGCGCTTGACGGCCAGGTAGACCTTGACCATCTTGAGCACGCCCGGGGCCAGATCGTCGCCTGCGGTGATCTTGGCCTGCTTCTCCTTGAAGCGGCGGTCGAACTCCTCGCGATGGCCCTTGATCTGTTCCTGGGCGCGCTCGAGCATTTCGGCGGCGTCCTCGTCCTTCATGCGGATCGAGAACCACTCGTCGCGCTTGAGGCTGTCGAGGTACTCGTCGGTCAGCGTGGCGCCCTTCTTCAGTGCACCGGGGCCGCCGTTGGCGGCCTTGCCGAGGATCGCACCGCGCAGGCGGTTGTAGATCGCGCCTTCGAGGATGCGGAACTGGTCGTCGAAGTCCTTCTTGATGCGCTTGATTTCCATCTCTTCGATCTGGCGCGCACGCTTGTCCTTCTCGATGCCGTCGCGGGTGAACACGGTGACGTCGATGACGGTGCCGTCCATGCCGGGCGGCACGCGCAGCGAGCTGTCCTTCACATCGGAGGCCTTCTCGCCGAAGATCGCGCGCAGCAGCTTCTCTTCCGGGGTCAGCTGGCTTTCGCCCTTCGGCGTGACCTTGCCGACCAGGATGTCGCCGGCCTTGACCTCGGCACCGATGTAGACGACGCCGGATTCGTCGAGGCGGGCCAGGGCCTGCTCGCCGACGTTCGGGATGTCCGCGGTGATTTCCTCCGGCCCGAGCTTGGTGTCGCGGGCGACGCAGGTCAGTTCCTCGATGTGGATCGTCGTATAGCGGTCTTCCTGGACCACGCGCTCCGAGATCAGGATCGAGTCCTCGAAGTTGTAGCCGTTCCACGGCATGAACGCGACCAGCATGTTCTGGCCGAGGGCCAGTTCGCCGAGATCCGTCGACGGACCGTCGGCGAGCACGTCGCCGATCTCGACCTTGTCACCAACGTTGACCAGCGGGCGCTGGTTGAGGTTGGTGTTCTGGTTCGAGCGCGTGTACTTGGTCAGCGGATAGATATCCACGCCGGCGTCGTTTTCGCCGATCTGGTCCTCATGCACGCGCACGACGATACGACCGGCGTCGACCTGGTCGATTTCGCCGCCACGGCGGGCAGCCACGATCACGCCCGAGTCGCGGGCCACGGCGCGTTCGATACCGGTGCCGACCACCGGCGTCTGCGCACGCAGCGTCGGCACGGCCTGGCGCTGCATGTTCGCGCCCATCAGGGCGCGGTTCGCGTCGTCGTGCTCGAGGAACGGCACCAGCGCGGCGGCGACCGACACGGTCTGCATCGGCGAGACGTCCATGTACTCGACGTCGCTCGGCGGACGCAGTTCGGATTCGCCGTGCGAACGGCAGGAAACGAATTCCTCGGTGAAGCTGCCGTCCTTGCTCAGCGGCGAGTTGGCCTGGGCAATGACGTGGTCACCTTCGTCGATGGCCGAGAGATACTCGACTTCGTTGGTGATCTTGCCCTTGACGACCTTGCGGTACGGGGTCTCGAGGAAGCCGTAGCCGTTGGTCCGCGCGTACACGGCCAACGAGTTGATCAGGCCGATGTTCGGACCTTCCGGCGTCTCGATCGTGCAGACGCGTCCGTAGTGGGTCGGATGCACGTCGCGCACTTCGAAGCCGGCGCGCTCGCGGGTCAGGCCGCCCGGACCGAGCGCCGAGACGCGGCGCTTGTGGGTGACTTCCGAGAGCGGGTTGTTCTGGTCCATGAACTGCGACAGCTGCGAGGAGCCGAAGAATTCCTTGATCGCCGCCGCGACCGGCTTGGCGTTGATCAGCTCCTGCGGGGTCAGGCCTTCCGACTCGGCCAGCGACAGGCGCTCCTTGACCGCGCGCTCGACGCGAACGAGACCGATGCGGAACACGTTCTCGGCCATTTCGCCGACCGAACGCACGCGGCGGTTGCCGAGATGGTCGATGTCGTCGACCGTGCCGCGACCATTGCGGATGTCGATCAGCACCTTGAGCACGTCGAGGATGTCCGAGCCCGTGCCGAGCTCCTTGACCATCGCCTTGGAGGTCTCGTCGTTGCGGTCGCGGAAATAGCGTCCGTCGTAGAGCACGCCCGGGCCCTTGTCGTCCTTGCGGCCGACACGGCGGTTGAATTTCATGCGGCCGACGCGGTCGAGGTCGTAGCGCTCGGCCGAGAAGAACAGGTTCTGGAACAGGTTCTGCGCGGCATCCTTGGTCGGCGGCTCGCCCGGACGCATCATGCGGTAGATCTCGACCAGGGCCTCGAGCGGCGTCTTTGACGGATCGATGCGCAGGGTCTGCGAGATGTACGGGCCGCGATCGAGGTCGTTGACCCAGAGCGTGGCGATGCGGTCGATGCCGGCCTTGCGGAAGGCCTCGACGTGCGACTCCTCGATCTCGTCATTGGCCGAGGCCAGCAGTTCGCCGGTCTTGGTGTCGACGATGTCGTTGGCCAGGATGCGGCCGATCAGGTACTCGTCGGGCACTTCCAGCGACTTGATCTTGGCGCTCTCGAGCTGGCGCACGTGGCGCGCCGTGATGCGCTTGCCGGCCTCGACGATGATGTCCTTGCCGACGCGCAGGTCGAAGTTGAGCGTCTCGCCTCGCAGGCGCTCGGCGACCAGTTCGAGCTCGGCGCCGTCCTTCTTGCCCAGGTGGAACACGTTGTGCTCGAAGAAAATCTCGAGCATCTGCTCGTTGGTGTAGCCGAGCGCGCGCAGCAGGATCGTCACCGGCAGCTTGCGGCGACGATCGATGCGCGTGAACAGCGCGTCCTTCGGGTCGAACTCGAAGTCGAGCCAGGAGCCACGGTAGGGAATCACGCGGGCGCTGTAGAGCAGCTTGCCCGAGCTGTGGGTCTTGCCGCGGTCATGGTCGAAGAACACGCCCGGCGAGCGATGCAGCTGCGAAACGATGACGCGCTCGGTACCGTTGACGATGAAGGTGCCGGTGTCGGTCATGAGCGGCAGTTCGCCCATGTAGACTTCCTGCTCCTTGACGTACTTGATCGCCTTGTTCGAGGATTCGCGATCGTAGATGACCAGGCGCACGGTCACGCGCAGCGGCGCACCGTAGGACATGCCCCGCGAGCGGCACTCGCGCTCGTCGAAGGCCGGCTCGCCGAGGCGATAGCTGACGTACTCGAGCGCGGCATTGCCGGAATAGCTCGAAATCGGAAACACCGACTGCAAGGCAGCGTGCAGACCCTTGTCGTCGCGCTTGTTCGGATCGCCTTCGAGTTGCAGGAACTCGCGATACGAATCGACCTGGATGGCCAGCAGGAAGGGAACGTCCAGCACGGGCGGACGCTTGCCGAAATCCTTGCGGATGCGCTTCTTTTCAGTGAACGAGTAGGTCATGGTGGGGGTACCGCCTCGGAGCTTGGTCGGCGTGGGGAGGCCGACGGGGGTGAAGAAAACGGGATTCGAGATTTGGGATTCGGGATTCGCCGGGCGCCTGGTCGCGCCATGTCGAATCCCGAATCCCTAATCCCCAATCACGAGAGAAAACGGACAAAGCCCGGGGGTTTGCACCCCCAGGCATGCCTGGAACTGGTCAGTTGAACGACCCAATGTGTCGATTACTTGATCTCGACGGTGGCACCGGCAGCCTCAAGATCCTTCTTGAGCTTGGCGGCGTCATCCTTGCTCACGCCATCCTTGACGACGGCTGGAGCGGACTCGACCAGGTCCTTGGCTTCCTTGAGGCCAAGACCGGTGATGGCGCGGACGACCTTGATGACTTCGACCTTCTTCTCGCCGGCGGCCTTGAGGCCGACCGAGAACTCGGTCTGCTCTTCGGCAGCGGCAGCAGCGCCACCGGCAGCCGGGGCAGCGGCCATGGCGACCGGAGCAGCGGCGGAAACACCAAACTTCTCTTCCAGCGCCTTGACCAGCTCCATCACCTCAACGAGGGACTTGCCGGCGATCGCGTCGATGATCTGTTCATTGCTAAGGGACATGATTTGACTCCTGAAAAACGGCTATTTGATTGGGTACCGAAAAAACGAACGCCTAGGCGGCCTGCTTCTGTCCGACCTGGTTGATGACGCGCGCCACTTGCGAGGCGGGCTCAGCCAGAACACGGACCAGCATGGTGGCAGGCTGTGCAAGCAGGCTGACCAGCATGGTCAGGGCCTGTTCGCGGGTCGGCAGCGAGGCCAGCACGTCGACGTGCGTCCCCGGGTATGCCTTGCCGCCCACCGCAACCAGCATGGGCTTCAGCTTGTCGTTGGCCTTGGCAAATTCCTTGATCAGACGACCGGCAGCGCCGGGATCTTCCTTCGAGAAGGCGTACAGCAACGGGCCCGTGAGCGTGTCCTTGACACACGCATAGTCCGTTCCTTCCACCGCGCGGGACACCAGGGTATTTTTCGCAACCCGGATGAACACCCCGTCCTGGCGGGCCTTCTTTCGCAGCGATGTCAGCTGCTCGACGGTAAGACCGACGTACTCGGACGCGACCAGTGAATGTGCCGTGGCAGCCACGTTCGCCAGTTCGGCAACGACCTCTTTCTTTTGCGCAAGATTGAGCGCCATTGCTTTCTCCGATTGGGTATCGTCTGCGCTCCTGCGCATTCCGATTCCCGAAAACGACGCGGATCGCGGGGTCCTTCGCGTATCCGCCGGCATCTTTCGATGCCATGTCCGGTGGCCGTTTCAGGTAAACCTGTCGGGCTGCACCATCTACGCAGGCTGGGAGTTTGAGACCTGTCCGGCGGGATCGGGGTGATCCGTTGCTGTGAGCGCGCTTCCGTGCATCCCGATCGCGACTTCGAGGCCGCCTGCGGTCTTTGACGGCTGGCGTCATTCCGTTTCCGGAACTCCGCATGCCCTCAAAACCCTGGCGATCGCATCTGCGACCGCCATGAAACCGATTACTTCAGCGGCAGGCTCGACGGGTCGACGACGACGCCGACACCCATCGTGCTCGACACCGAAACCTTCTGCACGAAGATGCCCTTCGCTGCGGCCGGCTTGGCCTTGATCAGGTCGCTCAGCAGGTGGCCGAGGTTTTCGCTCAGCGCGCTGGTCTCGAAATTCACCTTGCCGATCGTGCAATGAATGATGCCGGCCTTGTCATTGCGGAAACGCACCTGACCGGCCTTGGCATTCTTCACCGCGGTGACGACATCGGCCGAGACTGAGCCGTCCTTCGGGTTCGGCATCAGGCCGCGCGGGCCGAGCACCTGGCCGAGCTTGCCGACAACGCGCATCGCGTCCGGGGTGGCGATGACGCGATCGTAGTTCAGATCGCCGGCCTGCATCTTCTCGGCAAGGTCATCCATGCCGACGATGTCGGCGCCGGCGGCGCGAGCTGCGTCGGCCTTTTCGCCGGCCGGGCAGAACACCGCGACGCGGACCGACTTGCCGGTACCATGCGGCAGCACGGACGAACCGCGCACGCCCTGGTCGGACTTCTTGGCGTCGATGCCGAGGCGGATCGCAACGTCGACGGATTCGACGAACTTGGTCTTGGCGCCATCCTGGACGAGCTTGAGCGCGTCGGCGAGGACATAGGCCTTGCCCGGGACGACCTTCTCGCGGATTGCCTTGTAGCGTTTGCTGTTGTTAGCCATGTCTTATCCCTCCACCACCAGGCCCATGCTGCGCGCGCTGCCGGCGATGGTTCGCACGGCGGCGTCCAGATCCGCTGCAGTCAGATCGGGTTCCTTCGCCTTGGCGATATCCTCGAGCTGCTTGCGCGTGACCTTGCCGACCTTCTCCGTATTCGGGCGCTTGGAGCCCGAGGTGATGCCGACAGCCTTCTTCAGAAGGATGGATGCAGGGGGTGTCTTCGTGATGAAGGTGAAGCTGCGATCCGAGTACGCGGTGATCACGCACGGAATCGGCAGGCCCGGCTCGAGCTTCTGCGTGGCGGCATTGAACGCCTTGCAGAACTCCATGATGTTCAGGCCACGCTGGCCGAGGGCAGGACCCACGGGCGGCGACGGATTGGCCTGACCGGCCTTGACCTGAAGCTTGATGTAACCGACGACTTTCTTTGCCATTGTCTTTACTCCTGCGAGTGCAAACGCCTGTTGTCAGGCTCCTCGCTGTTTTCAGATTCCGGGATTCGGGATTCGGGATTCGGGATTCGTAAAGCGACGTGTCGCACGCATCAGCTTTTTCGAATCCCGAATCCCGAATCTCGAATCCCGGCCCTTCAGGCCTTCTCCACCTGGCCGAACTCGAGTTCGACCGGTGTGGATCGACCAAAAATCAGCACCGCCACGCGCAGGCGGCTCTTTTCGTAGTTGACTTCCTCGACGACGCCGTTGAAGTCGTTGAACGGGCCTTCGGTGACACGGACCATTTCGCCCGGTTCGAAAAGCACCTTCGGCTTGGGCTTGTCGACACCGTCCTGGACGCGACGCAGGATCGCATCGGCCTCGGAATCCTTGATCGGCATCGGGCGATCGGCGGTGCCGCCGATGAAACCCATGACCTTCGGCGTCTCCTTGACCAGATGCCAGGATTCGTCGTCGATGCGCAGGGTGCGGTTTTCGTCGTGCGTCTCGATCTGCACGAGGACGTAACCCGGAAAGAACTTGCGCTCGCTGCGGCGCTTCTGGCCACCGCGCATTTCGATCACTTCTTCGGTCGGCACGAGAATGTCGCCGAACTTCTCCTGCATCGACTCCCGTGCGATGCGCTCATTGAGGGCGCGCGCAACCTGGTTCTCGAAACCGGAGTAGGCGTGGACGACGTACCAGCGCTTTGCCATGTCTACCTCAATGCCCGATCGTCAGGAGCCAGTCCATCACGACCCATTTCAGTATCAGGTCGATCAGGCCCAGGATCAGGCTGATGATGATGACGACGACAATGATGACGCCCGTCGTGCGTACGGTTTCCTCGCGCGTCGGCCAGACCACCTTGCGCAGTTCGAACTGCGACTCGGCGATGAAGCTGCGCAAGCTGCGACCGGTATGCGTGGTGGCGCCGATCAGACCGGCAGCGACGAACGCGCCGATCAGCGCGACGACGCGCAACGCCGTGTTCCACTGGCCGACGAAATAGTAGAAACCAACCAGCCCGGCGACGATCAGCAGCACGGCCAGACTGAGCTTCGCGATGTCGGCGCCGCTATTGCTCTCGGATTGTTCAACCTTTGCGTTCATTCGTCCTGCCGATTTGACCTGTTTGACGCCATGAGTGCCGGCTCGACTCGCGAAGCTGGCACGCCAGGAGGGACTCGAACCCCCAACCTGCGGTTTTGGAGACCGCTGCTCTGCCAATTGAGCTACTGGCGTAACGGGAGCTGGGAATCGAGAATGGAGAATCGAGAATGGGTAAAGCGAAGATCTGCTCTTACTATTCCCTATTCCCTATTCCCTACTCCCGGCTGTTTACTCGAGAATCTTGGCAACGACGCCGGCGCCGACGGTGCGGCCACCTTCGCGGATCGCGAAGCGCAGGCCTTCGTCCATCGCGATCGGCGCGATCAGGCTCACCACCATCTTCACGTTGTCGCCCGGCATCACCATCTCGACGCCTTCCGGCAGCTCGCAGGCACCGGTCACGTCGGTCGTGCGGAAGTAGAACTGCGGGCGGTAGCCCTTGAAGAACGGCGTATGACGACCGCCCTCTTCCTTCGACAGCACGTACACTTCCGCCTCGAACTTCGTGTGCGGCGTGATCGAACCCGGCTTCGCCAGCACCTGGCCGCGCTCCACGTCGTCGCGCTTGGTGCCGCGCAGCAGCAGGCCCGCGTTGTCGCCCGCCTGGCCCTGATCCAGCAGCTTGCGGAACATCTCCACGCCGGTCACCGTCGTCTTCACCGTCGGGCGGATGCCCACGATCTCGATTTCGTCACCGACCTTGATCACGCCGCGCTCGATACGACCCGTCACCACCGTGCCGCGACCCGAGATCGAGAACACGTCCTCGACCGGCATCAGGAACGCCTTCTCCACGTCGCGCTGCGGCTCCGGGATCCAGCTGTCCAGCGCATCCACCAGCTTGATGATCGCCGGCACGCCAATCTCGGACTGGTCGCCTTCCAGCGCCTTCAGCGCCGATCCCTTGATGATCGGCGTGTCGTCGCCCGGGAACTCGTACTTCGAGAGCAGCTCGCGAACTTCCATCTCGACCAGCTCGAGCAGCTCGGCGTCGTCGACCATGTCCGCCTTGTTCAGGAACACCACCACGTACGGCACGCCGACCTGGCGCGCCAGCAGGATGTGCTCGCGCGTCTGCGGCATCGGGCCGTCAGCGGCCGAGCACACCAGGATCGCGCCGTCCATCTGCGCCGCACCCGTGATCATGTTCTTCACGTAGTCGGCATGGCCCGGGCAGTCCACGTGCGCGTAGTGGCGCAGCGGTGATTCGTATTCCACGTGCGCCGTCGAAATCGTGATGCCGCGCGCCTTCTCTTCCGGCGCCGCGTCGATCGCGTCATAGGCCTTGAATTCGCCGCCAAAACGCTCCGCGCCGATCTTCGTCAGCGCCGCCGTCAAGGTCGTCTTGCCGTGGTCAACGTGACCGATCGTGCCCACGTTCACGTGTGGCTTCTTGCGCTCGAACTTCTCTTTCGACATGGCAGTCTTCTTCTCGGGAGATCGTGTGTGATTGGAATTGAAATGGTGCTCACGAATGGAATCGAACCATCGACCTCTTCCTTACCAAGGAAGTGCTCTACCGACTGAGCTACGTGAGCGTTGTACTTTCGCCGGCTTCCCGTCGGCGGAACTTCAGACCAGCATCCATGCTGGACTCTTCGACTAAGAGCTTGCTCTCTACTATTTCAACGCCGCCATGACACATCGGCGTGTTGGAGCGGGAGAAGGGAATCGAACCCTCGTAATCAGTTTGGAAAACTGATGTTCTACCATTGAACTACTCCCGCCTGGAGCTGGGATTCGGGATTCGGAAAGTCCTGGGTGGCCGCTTTTCGAATCTTGAATCTCGAATCCCGAATTCCTTTGTTTGTCTAGTGACGCTGAATCTGGTGTCGCTGAATCTGGTGAGGCTTGGAACTGGTGGAGGGAGGTGGATTCGAACCACCGAAGGCGTAAGCCAGCAGATTTACAGTCTGCCCCCGTTGGCCGCTTGGGTATCCCTCCAGCTTTCTTTCCTGTTTCGTTGCAGCAACCTCTCATCTTGTCGTCCGGGAGGTGGATTACGTCGGGCCTCCTGCCCTCCGCCCCTCCGGGGCCGCGCCGCTTTCGCGTCGCGTTCAAGTTCGCTCCCAGCGAACTTAGTCGAACCACCGAAGGCGTAAGCCAGCAGATTTACAGTCTGCCCCCGTTGGCCGCTTGGGTATCCCTCCAGCTTTCTTTCCTATTTCGTTGCAGCAACCTCGTCTCTTGTCGTCCGGGAGGTGGATTACGTCGGGCTTCCTGCCCTCCGCCCCTCCGGGGCCGCGCCGCTTTCGCGTCGCGAATTGTCCGTTTCCTGCAAGTCGCTCTGGTCGCCGGACGCGCAAACCAACCGGCCATCGGTCGGTTGGGGGAATCAGGTCGAGATGCATCCTCACACGGAGCCGCGCATTTTCGCGGAGCGGGCCCGGAGTGTCAACAGCAAAAGTGGTGCCATCATGCGCCCGGATGCCGCATCCGGCACCCGGACCGGACCGGATCTGGCCGCAAGCGGGGATCAGGCCGGGCGGATCAGCGCTCCTGGCCAGGCGGGCGCAGGTCCGAGACCTCCTGGTCGATGCGCCGGTGGACCTCCATGACCTTCTCGGCATAGCGCGCCAGGGCGACGTCTTCCTCGCTTTCCGGAGTCCATTTCGGCACCGGGGTCGGCTTGCCGTCGGGGGCATCCAGGGCCACGAAGGTCAGCACGCACTGGGTCGCCAGCCGGTCCTGGACGGTTTTCAGGTCGCGGGCCCGGACGTCGACGATCAGGTTCATGCTCGAGGTCCCGGTGTGGACGAGGCGACAGCGAACCTGAACGAAATCGCCGATCAGGATCGGCGCCACGAACTGGATGCCGCCCATGGCTGCCGTCACGCAGTACTTGCCGCTCCAGGCGACCGCGCAGGCGTAGGCGGCCTGGTCTATCCACTTGAGGACCGCTCCACCGTGCACCTTGCCGCCGAAATTCACGTCGGTCGGTTCGGCCAGGAAGCGGAATTCGAGGATGTGCTGCTGTCCAGACATTGGCAGGGCCTCCCAGGTTCAGACGTTGAAGCGGAAATGCAGGACATCGCCCTCCTTGACGATGTAGTCCTTGCCCTCAAGGCGCAAGCGACCGGCTTCTTTCGCCCCGGCCTCGCCACGGTACTTGATGAAGTCGTCGTAGGCGATCGTTTCGGCGCGAATGAAGCCGCGCTCGAAATCGGTGTGGATGACCGCAGCGGCCTGTGGAGCGGTTGCGCCGATCCTGACCTGCCAGGCGCGCACCTCCTTGACCCCCGCGGTGAAATAGGTCTGCAGCCCGAGCAGGCGATAGCCGGCCCGGATCACGCGATTCAGGCCCGGCTCGTCGAAGCCCATGTCGGCGAGGAAGGCGTCACGGTCGCTGTCCTCGAGCTGGGACAACTCTTCCTCGATGGCCGCGCAGACCGGAACGACTTCGGCGCCCTCGATCGCGGCGCGTTCGCGCACCTTTTCGAGCAAAGGATTGTCCCGGAACCCATCCTCGAGCACATTTGCGATATACATCAATGGCTTGAGCGTCAACAGGAAGAGGTCGCGAACCAACGCCTGTTCCTCGGCGTCAAGGCCGGCGGCGCGCGCCGGACGGCCCTCGTTGAGGCAGGCGGATAGCTTCTGCAGGACCGGACGCCTGGCCAGCGCCTCCTTGTCGTTGGCCTTGGCCGCGCGTTCGGCCTTGTTCAGCGCCTTCTCGACCGACTCCAGGTCGGCCAGGGCGAGTTCCGTGTCGATCGTTTCGATGTCCGAAATCGGGTCGACCTTGTTGGCGACATGGACGATGTCCGGGTGCTCGAAGCAGCGCACCACATGGGCGATCGCATCGACCTCGCGGATATGGGCGAGGAACTTGTTGCCGAGGCCCTCGCCTTTCGAGGCGCCCGCGACGAGGCCGGCGATGTCGACGAATTCCATCGAGGTCGGAATGGTCTTCTGCGGCTTGACGATTTCGGCCAGCGCGTTGAGGCGCGGATCGGGAACCGGCACCACGCCGACGTTGGGGTCGATCGTGCAGAACGGAAAGTTGGCCGCGGCGATGCCCGCCTTGGTCAACGCATTGAAAAGGGTCGACTTGCCGACATTGGGCAGGCCGACGATGCCGCATTTGATACCCATTATGTGTGTCCGGGATTCGGGATTCGGGATTCGGGATTCGAAAAGGCCGATGCGTGCCGGACGCCGCCTTGCGAATCCCGAATCCCCAATCTCTAATCCCTGTCCGTATGCAACCGCTTCATCGCTTCGTTCATCTGTCCGTTGACGGCCAGTGGCAGCACATCGAGTGCGGCACCGACGGCGCCGAGGATGGACTGCTCGTCATTCGACCCGGGGCGGCCCAGCACCCATGAGGTGACCCGATCCTTGTGGCCGGGGTGGCCGATGCCGATGCGCAGGCGATGGAAGCGGCCGTGACCGAGGTGGGCGAAGATGTCGCGCAGCCCGTTCTGGCCCCCGTGTCCGCCATCGAACTTGAGTCTCGCGGCGCCGGGCGGCAGATCGAGATCGTCGTGGACCACGAGCATCTGCTCGGGCTCGATCTTGTAGTAGCGCAATGCCGAGACGACTGCGATGCCGCTCTTGTTCATGAAGGTGATCGGCTTCAGCAACAGCAGCGAATCGCCTTCGAATGCCATCTTCGCGGTTTCCGCATGCAGCTTCGATTCGATGCCGAAGCGCGCCCGTTCGCGCTGGGCGAGGGCATCGACAAACCAGAACCCGGCATTGTGCCGGGTTCTGAGATGTTCGGCCCCGGGGTTGCCGAGGCCGACGATCAAGCGCAATCGGTTCATGCCGAGGCGGTCGCCTCGTCAGGCCAATGACGGAACGCAGCGACTCACTTGTCGCTGTCGCCCGCTTCGTCCTTCTTGTCGCCGGAAGCCGCGACGCCGCCCTCTTCGCCTTCACCCGGCTGGACATCGACTTCCTCGCGGCCCAGCTTGGCGCTGACCACGGTGATGTCATGCTCCTTGCCGAGCTTGAGCTCGGGGATCTGGACACCGGCCGGCAGTTTGAGCTGCGAGAGATGGATGATGTCGTCGACCTTGAGGTCGGCCAGATCGACTTCGATGTACTCGGGAAGATCTTTCGGCAAGCAGGCCACTTCGACCTCCGTCACCTCGTGCATGATGATCACGCTGGCAGCCTTGCCGGCCGGAGAGGTGTCCTGGTTGAGGAAGTGCAGCGGCACGCGGACGCGGATTTCCTCGTTTTCGTTGATGCGCAGGAAGTCCAGATGCAGGATCTGCGCCTTGAACGGATGGCGCTGCATGTCGCGCAGAAGGACCTTCTGCACGTCGCCGCCGAGGTTCAGGTCGAGGATCGACGAGTAGAACCACTCGTTCTGCGATGCCAGGTAGACATCCTTGTGCGCCAGCTGGATGCTGACCGGTTCGAGCTTGCCGCCGCCATAGACGATGGCCGGTACGCTGCCCGCACGACGCAGGCGGCGGCTCGCACCCTTCCCCTCGTCCTTGCGCAGAGCTACCGAAAGTTCATGTGTCTTTGCCATTTTCGTGTTGCCTTTTCTAGTGTTGATTCGCCTCGCGGCGACTTGAGTACTCCCCCGCGACCAGGGGAGTTGCTGGAACCGGGATTCGAGATTCGAGATTGGGGATTCGGCAAGGCGGTTTCCCGCTTCTTTCGAATCCCCAATCCCGAATCCCGAATCCCGGCCCCTAATCCACGTACAACGAGCTCACCGACTCGCCGAAGGCGATCCGGCGAATCGTCTCCGCCAGCAGCTCGGCGACCGAAAGCTGGCGGATGGTGCTGCAGGCCGCGGCTTCTGCCGACAGCGGTATCGAATCGGTGACCACCAGCTCGTCGAGCTGCGAACCTTCCAGGTTTCGGATGGCCGGCCCCGAAAGGACGGCGTGCGTGCAATAGGCGACCACCTTGCGAGCGCCCTGACGCTTCAGCGCAGCGGCCGCCGCGCACAGGGTGCCTGCGGTATCGACGATGTCGTCGACCAGCACGCAGACCTTGTCCCTGACCTCGCCGATGATGTTCATCACGGTCGCTTCGTTCGGACGCGGGCGGCGCTTGTCGATGATGGCCAGGTCGGCATCGTCGAGGCGCTTGGCGATGGCGCGGGCGCGGACCACGCCACCGACATCGGGGCTGACCACGATCAGGTCGTCCTTGGCGTAGTAGCGCCAGATGTCGGCCAGCAACACCGGTGACGCGTACACGTTGTCCAGCGGCACATCGAAAAATCCCTGAATCTGGTCGGCATGCAGATCGACGGTCAGGACACGGTCCGTACCCACCGCGCCGATCATCTTGGCCGCCACCTTGGCCGTGATCGCCACGCGCGCCGAGCGCGGGCGACGATCCTGCCGCGCATAGCCGAAATAGGGCAGCACCGCGGTCACGCTGGCGGCGGAAGCGCGCTTCAGCGCGTCGACCAGAACCAGGAGCTCCATGAAATTGTCCGCAGTCGGCGCACAGGTCGGCTGGACCACGAACACTTCCTGGCGCCGCACGTTTTCCTCGATCTCGATCTGCACTTCACCGTCGCTGAAGCGCCCGACCTGGGCCTTGCCCAGCGGTACGCCCAGCTCCGTGCAGATGGCCTGGGTCAACGGCCTGTTGGCGTTGCCGCTGAACACCAGGATGCTTGCCGAATTCGCCGCCGTGTTCACAGAGCCACTCCGTACAGATGCTTGTGGCTGCCTGCACGGCAGCGTGGACCGAACGCCCTGCCCGCGACTGCGGACATGGCTGGGGCGGCAGGATTCGAACCTGCGAATGCCAGGATCAAAACCTGGTGCCTTACCACTTGGCGACGCCCCATCAGGAAAAACAGGATCCGGCTGACCAGACGACCCGGTGGAGCGAACCCCGCCCGGGCCACTACCGCTGCTGGTCGCCCGCAGGTGTCAGCAACGGTGAAACATTGATTCCATTCGCTACCCAGGCCCGCATTCCCGGCGGGCAACGATCGGCGATCCCGCGCGCCTTGTCGCCATCCACCGCGACAAAGACCGCGCTTCCGGTACCGCTCAGGCATGCGCGGCCCGACTCGCCAAGCCAGTCCAGAGCCCTGGCCACGGCCGGATAGCGGGCGCGCACGACCGGTTCGAACGCATTTTGCGTCGCAGCCCCGGAAATGAAGCCCTCAATTGTCGTGGCTGCGCCATCGCGTGTCAATTCCGCGGCCTGGAACAACGCCCGGGTCGGAATGCTGACCCCGGGGTCGACGATCACGTAGGTTCGCCTCGGCAGCTCGATCGGCACGAGCAACTCGCCGACGCCCTCGGCAAAGGCACTGCGGCCGCGCACGAAGACCGGCACGTCGGCGCCCAGTTGCAGCCCGAGCGCGGCCAGCGCATCCACGTCGAGACCGCATCCCCAGAGCCGGTTCAGGGCATGCAGGGTGGTCGCCGCGTCGGAGCTGCCGCCGCCGAGGCCGCCACCGATCGGCACGCGCTTGTCGACCCGGATGTCGGCACCAAGGGCGGTCGGCGCTGCCGCCTGCAGGAGGCGTGCGGCACCCACCACCAGATCATCCTGCGCGGCGATGCCGGCATTGTCGCCGTCGCGCGCGATGAGGCCATCCGTGCGCAGACGAACATGCACGGTGTCACCCCAGTCGAGCAGCTGGAACACGGTCTGCAGAAGGTGCAGCCCGTCGGGCCGGCGGCCGGTGATAGTGAGGAACAGGTTGAGCTTGGCCGGCGCCGGCCAGGCACTCCAGGCGGCGTCGGCAGCACCCGATGTCACGGCATGTCCCATCGCTGGACGGCAAGCCGCACCTTGTAGACGCCATTGCTGGCGAAAATGCGCCTCGGCAGAGCCGGTTCGACGCTGGTGTCGTAGTCGCGGTATTCGATTTTCCAACCAGCCTGCGCGAACTCGGCGGGCAGTCCATCCTTGCGGAACACGATGCGGGCGGGGCCGGCGGCGCGCAACCCGCGTACCCAGGAAGCCAGTTCGAGCACCGGTACGTTCCAGCCGAGCTCGCGTTGCAGCAGGGTGGCCGCGTCGTCGCCGGCGACCGGTTCGGCATGCAATCCGCTGAGCTCGGCGCGTTCGCCGTCGCCACTCAGGGTCCAGGTCTTGCCGGTCACCGGGGCACTCACGGCAAACCGGTACTCGCTGCCGTCCTGGGCCCAGGCCAGCGAGCCGCTGCCGCCATCCTGCGGTCCGGAAATCGCCAGGCGGGCAGCCAGCGACCAGCGCGAATGGGCCGAGAGCTCGCGTTCGCGTTGCGCCTGGGCGGCCAGCAAGGTGCTGTCGGGTTTCAGGCGCGGTGCCGCGCACGAGGCCAGCAGCATCGCTGTCAGCGCGACAGCCAGCCAGGCCGGCAATCCTTGCCGCCGTTTCACGAAGCCAGCCGCTTCATTGTTTCGATCAGCACCTTGTTCTTGGCATCCTTCTTGCGGCCCTGCTCCCAGACCTGGCGCGCCTCCTCGCGATCTCCGCGGACCCAGAGCACTTCGCCGAGGTGCGCGGCCACTTCGCTGTCGGGCTGCTTTTCGAAAGCCTTGCGCAACAAGCGCACCGCTTCGTCGAGATTGCCAAGGCGGTATTGGACCCAGCCGTAGCTGTCGATGATGGCCGGTTCATCGGGCTTGATCTTGATCGCCTTCTCGATCAACGCGTTCGCTTCGGCGTAGCGGTCGGTGCGGTCGGCCAGGGTGTAGCCCAGCGCGTTCAGCGCATCGGCGCTGTCCGGATCCGTGGCCAGCAGCGCGCGCAGGTCGCGTTCGCCGGCATCGATGTCGTCGAGATCGATATGCAGCATGGCACGGGCGTACAGCAGCCGCGGCTCGTCGTGCAGCTGATCGAGGCCGCGCGTGTAGACGGCGATGGCCTCGCGCTTTTTCGCCTTGCGCGAGAGCAGATCGGCTTCGAGCAGGTAGAGGTCGACCGTTTCGCGCGTATCGGTGCCGACCGCCAGGCGCAACTCGTTGATCTTGCGCAAGGCCGCCGCGCTGTCGCCCTGCTTGTCGATCAGCACCACGCTGCGTATGCCGGCATCGAACCAGCGCTCGTCGTCCTCCGGAACCTGGCGGTACCAGTCGGCGGCCTGCTTGTCCTTGCCGATCAGCTCGGCGACCTGTCCGAGCAGGTACAGGCGCTTGCCGCTGCGCGGCGTGGAGTCGGACTGCATGTCCCGGTAGAGCTTGCCGAGCAGGGTCTTGTCATCGGCCCGTGCCGCATAGGCTGCGCGGGCGCCATAGACGACGTCAGTCTGCTTGCCGGCATCGAGTGCGCGCGCAGCGGCGGCATTGTCGCCGGCTTCGGCGAGCAGGGCGGCGTAGCCGGTGCGCAAGCGCAGGCTTTCCGGATCGCGCTTGAGCGCCTCGGCATAGCGGGCGCGGGCCGCTTCCTTTTCACCGCGATCGAGGGCGAGCTGCGCGCTCCAGGCATAGTCGTCGGCCGATTTGAAGCGCTTCAGCGTCTCCGACGACAGGCGCTCGGCCAGGGCCTTTTCGTCGAGCTTGAAGGCGAGCTGGCTCATGGCGACCCAGTCGAGATCCTGATCGCCCAAACGCTCCGGCGTGGCGAGGCGCGCAAGCAAGCTGGCGGCCTGGACCTTGTCCGTGGCGCCGAGCAGGACCTGGGCGACCGGTCGCCAGCGGCCCTTGCCGGGCCGTTCGGCCAGTGCAGCTAGGTCGTCATAGGCGCGCTCGTCCTGACCTTCGGCGAGGGCGATCCAGGCGCTGGCCTGGAGCACGCCAGCGGCTTTCGGATCGAGCGCCTGCCAGCGCGCCAGGGCGGTTTTCGCCAAAAGCCATTGCTTGACCGCAAGGGCGAGCCGGGTCGCCTGCTCGGCGATGGCCGGATCCGGCGACAGTCCCGCCGCATCGGCATAACCCGTCGCAGCCGTGGCCAGGTCGTTCTTTTGCAGGGCGTATTCCGCCCCGATCAGCATCAAGGGCAGATCCTTCTCACGCGGCACCGGGGCCACGCTTTGCCGCTGGACCTGTGCTGCGCGTGGTCGTTGTGGCGACGATGCGCAAGCCGAAAGGAGCATCAGGCCAGTGGCCAGCGCCGTGCCTGCCAGGGCCCGCCAGCGGCTTGTCGACAATTTGACGCGATGGCCGAACAATTCGATTTGCACGCTCCAAAAACCCTCAAAAGTCCTGTACTTGCTTGAACTTGCCCCATCTCGCCCGCACAATTCCGTGCGCTCGGAACTACCGGTTGAAAGATGCTGCAGCGGTCAGGAAGTCAAATCGTTCGGTCCGGACGGGTCGCCGACTGTTCACGGGCACGCTTGGGCAAGCCATGAGTCATTCTACGCAGACACCGAGCGACCTGTCTGCGCGCAGGTCCTTCGACCCGCGCCAGCGCCAATGGTTGCACGCATGGCATTGATTGCACTCGGCCTCAACCATCTCTGCGCACCGGTTGCCCTGCGCGAGCGCGCCGCATTCACGCCCGACGCCACCGCCGGCGCGTTGGCCGATCTGATCGCCCAGCCGGGGGTGCGCGAGGCCGCCATCCTTTCCACCTGTAATCGCACCGAGCTTTACTGCAATGTCGAATCCGGTGCCGAAGGCTCGCCGTTCGACTGGCTGCACCGGCACCGTCAGCTGCACGGCGCGAACATCGAGGAATTCCTCTACCGCCACCACGATTCCGACGCCGTTCGCCACCTGTTTCGCGTGGCCACGGGCCTCGAATCGATGGTCCTCGGCGAACCGCAGATCCTCGGCCAGGTCAAGGATGCCTATACCCTCGCGCGCAATGCCCGGGCGCTCGATGCTCCGCTCGAGCGGCTGTTCCAGAACACCTTCGCCGTGGCCAAGCGCGTGCGCTCGGACACGCGCATCGGCGCCAACACGGTTTCGGTCGCATTCACCGCGGTGCGCCTGGCCGAACGCGTCTTCACCGACCTTGCCGAGGCCTGCGTGTTGTTGATCGGCGCCGGTGAAACGATCGAGCTGGCGGCACGGCACCTGACCGAGGCGAAGGTTCGACGCCTGATCGTGGCCAATCGCACGCTCGACAATGCGCAGGCCCTGGCCGGGCGCTTCGGCGGCTACGCGATCGCCCTCACCGACCTCGACAAGCACCTGGCCGAGGCCGACATCGTCATTTCATCAACCGCTTCACGCGAGCCGGTGTTGAGCCGTTCGATGGTCGCCACCGCCATTGCCACGCGCCGGCGCAAGCCGATGTTCCTGGTCGACATCGCCGTGCCCCGCGACATCGAGGCCGAGGTGGCCCGGCTTCCGGATGTTTTCCTCTACACGATCGACGACCTGCGCGAGGTCATCGACGAAAACCTGCGTTCACGCCAGCAGGCCGCCGAGGAAGCCGAAGCGATGATCGAGCTGTCGGTCGAACATTTCATGGCCTGGTGGCGCGCCCTCGAACTGCACAATCCGATCGCCAGCGTGCGCCGCGGCGCCGAGGCCAATCGGGACGAGATCCTGGCCAAGGCACGGACCCTGCTCGAGCGCGGCCGAAGCCCCGAAGAGGCCCTCGAGTTCCTTGCCCACACGCTGACCAACAAGCTGCTGCACGCGCCGAGCGCCAACCTGCGCGCGGCCGCGCTACGCGGCGATGCCGAACTGCTGCAGGCGGCAGAAAAGCTGTTCGATGCGCCGGCAGTATTCCCCAGGCAGCCGGCGGACCCGAAACCGGACTAGCCGCAGCGGCGTGCAATCGCTGGCGCCGGGTTCTCGCCGGCATCACGTATCATGCGCGCCGCCGCCAGTCCGCTCGGCCCAGGAAATCCATGACCCCCTCGATCCGTCGCAAGCTCGAACAACTGGCCGAACGCCACCAGGAACTCGAACGCCTGCTCTCGAGCGAGGAGGTGCTCGGCGACGCCAATCGTCTGCGCGAAGTGTCCCGCGAGCATGCACACCTGGGTCCACTGACCGAGGCCTTGGCCGAATTCGATGCCAACGCACGCGCGCTGGCCTCGGCGCGGGCCATGCTCGACGACGCCGAACTCGGCGAGCTGGCCGCCGAGGAGATCGCCAGCCTCGAGGCCCGCGAGGCCGAACTCGACGAGCAGCTGAACCTGCTCCTGCTGCCGAGCGACCCACGTGACGAGGGAAACCTGTTCCTCGAAATCCGCGCCGGCACCGGTGGCGACGAAGCCGCGATCTTCGCCGGCGACCTGCTGCGCATGTACCTGCGCTACGCCGAACAGCGCCGCTGGCAGGTCGAGATCCTCAGCGAAAGCGACGGCGAACACGGCGGCTACAAGGAGGTGATCGCTCGCATCGAGGGCAAGGGCGCCTACTCGAAACTCAAGTTCGAATCGGGCACGCACCGCGTGCAACGCGTTCCGGAAACCGAATCGCAGGGCCGCATTCATACCTCGGCCGCCACCGTCGCGATCCTTCCGGAGCTGGCCGAGATCGACGACATCGAGATCAATCCGGCAGATCTGAAGACCGACACCTTCCGCGCCTCGGGCGCGGGCGGCCAGCACGTCAACAAGACCGACTCGGCGATTCGCATCACCCACCTGCCGACCGGCCTCATCGTCGAATGCCAGGACGAGCGCTCGCAGCACAAGAACCGCGCGCGCGCGCTCTCCTTGCTCAAGGCGAAGCTGCTCGACGAGCAGCGCAGCAAGCAGACTGCCGAACAGGCCGAATCACGCCGCCTGCAGGTCGGCTCGGGCGACCGCAGCCAGCGCATCCGCACCTACAACTTCCCGCAGGGTCGGGTCACCGACCACCGCGTCAACCTGACCCTCTATCGCCTGCCCGAAATCATGCAGGGCGACCTCGATGAACTGATCGACACCCTGACCCGCGAAGACCAGACCGACCAGTTGCAACTGCTCGCCGGACAGCATTGACCTGAAACCCGATCAGGGCGCAGTGCCGACGACGCAGGGTTTCAGGCAAACGCCGGATTCGTGTGTAGTGACCAAGATGGACCACGGCGGTCGCCCTGGCCGCGAATCGGTTCGGCGGTCCGCTTGCCACTACCGACAGTCCGCCCTCGTCAACGGGTCAAAACGCTGTCGATGAAGGCCATGGCCTCGTCAGTGCCGGCCTGACCGAGCCAGAACAGGGCTTTTTCCTTGACCGGTCGCGGGAAGTCGCCGCGGATGACGGCGATCAGCGCCTTCGTCGCTATCGCCTCGTCGAGCTGCGACAGGGCGAAGACGGCTTCCTCGCGGACCGGGTTGGACGACTCGCTGCCGAGGGCGGCAAGAATATCGGCTTGCGCGCGCGGATCATGCATCTGCGCCATCCAGAACAGCGCCTTGCCACGCACCTCGCCCGCGGCGTCGCGTTTCGAGATGGCCCTGACGCGCTCGTAGGCATTGGGCTCACTGGACTGGGACAAGGCGAAAACGGCATGCTCACGCAGATCGGCATTCGGGTCCGCAGTCGCCACCCGCTCGACGAAATCCGCGCCAGCGGCGCCGCGCGCGTGGCCGAGCCAGAAGATCGCGTCCTTGCGCAGGTCGGTCGCTTGGCTGGCGGCGGAGAGATCGATCAGCGCCGCGGTCGCCCCCGCATCGGCGTGCAATGCGAGTCCCGCCAGGTCGAAGGAATCGCGGCCGCGATGGACACCGCTGATCCAGCCCTGCAGAAAGCCGACGCTGTCCGTCGGGTCGACCGGATCTATCCAGCGCACGGGCTGGCGGCTGGTCACCGGACAATCCGCCGCAAATGCGCGAACGCGGTCGGGCTGGCCATCGGCCACGTGCCAATAGACGCTGAGCTGTGCGGATGCCGCCGGATCCGACCGGTTCGAGACAAAGGTCCCGCTTCGCGAATCGAGATTGCAAGGCGTCTTGTGCAGGTCTGCGCCGGTGCTGCCCGCGTAGCAGCACGGCGCCCCGGCCTTGTCGATCATTGGCACGTGATAGCCGACCCAGCCGTCTGCGGCTGCAAGCTGCTGGCCGAGGTCCACTTCTGCAGCCACGGCGGCCGAACCGGAAACGATGGCGATGCCAAGCATCAGTGCGTGCAAGCGCATCATGGCTGCTTGCTCCCGTTGTCGAGTTCGGATTCGATCAGGTCCAGCGTCTTGTCGCTGTCGGTCAGCGTCAGCATGCGCAGCAGCGCCTGCTTTTCCTCGCTGCTCCTGGCTTGTCGATACAGCTTCAGCATCGATTCGCTGTCGCCGGCGATCATCATTCCCTGCAGCGCAGCGTCGCGGATTTCGCTGGATTTCGCCGCGCCGTAGATGCGCACCAGGGCCGGGCCGGAGCCATCGTTGTCGGCGATTCCGAGCGCGCGAATGGCCTCGATGCGGATCTCGTCGGGCTGGGCGGATTCAGCGATCGCGGTCAGCGTCTTCGCATCGCCGGCAACGCCGAGCGATTGCAGGATGGCCTTGCGGTTTTCGGACGATTTCTCGTTGTCGAACAACTCCTTGAGCTCGCCGGTCGCCTCCATCGCCCCGAGCGCCTGGATCGCGGCCCGACGCAGGTCTTCGTCGGTCTCGTTGCGCGCGGCCTGCATGACCAGCTTGGGTCGATCGGCAATCAGCCAGGCCTGGATGATGCTGCGCTTGTCCTCGTTGCTGCGGCTCGATGCGTAGATGGCCTGCAGGCGCTCGATGGCATTGTCCTCGCCGCTGACGCCGAGCATGCGGATGGCTTCTTCGCGCAGTTCAGGATCCGATGAGCCGGAGGCAACCTCGCCGAGCGTCTCGAGGGCGGCCGTGTCGTCGAGCTGGCTGAGCACGAACAAGGCGCGCTTCTTCACGTCGAGGGAGTGCGAACCGTTCAGCACCTTGCGCAGGATCGGAATGGCGCGCTCGGGTGGCGCCTGCATCAAGCCGGTGACCGCCACCTCGGCCAGGTCCTCGTCGGCACCCTTCATCGGCGCAGTGGCGTTCGGTCCGGATTCGACCTGGCGCAGCAAACTGTCGGCATCCTTGCTCCAGCGGCTGTCGGGATAGTCGCGACGAAGTTTTTCGAGGGTCGCCCTGGCCTCGGCCGTGCGCCTGGCCTGCAGCAAGGCATAGGCCTGCCAGTAGATGGCCGCGTCCGCACTGGCCGGTTCCTTCTGACGCAACGAGGTTTCGAGTTGGCGGAATCGCTCGAGCGCGCCGTTCCAGTCGGACTTCTTGAGCAGTTCATGGCCCTGCCAGTACATCGCTGCAAGCTGGCGGTCGCTCGGCGCCATGTCGGCGTCGGCCGGGGTGGCCCAGGCGGACGTCGTGGCGAGCAGGCAGACACTGAGGGTCCAGGTGGCAAGTTTCTTGATCATCGGGATATGGCTCCGGTAGGGATTTACAGGCTGCGCTTGCTGGCGACATCGATGCGCGATTCGGTAGCACGCACCTGGAACAGCAGATCGGTGTTGCGCAGGTAGTCGCGCAGTCCTTGCCTGTCTTCGATGGTCGACGCTGCGGGCCGGTTAGCCACTTCGAGCAAGACGGGCTCGAGCTGGCGCAGGAAATCGGCGAGCCGCAGGTTGCCCGAACGCGCCGCGGCAGCGGCATACAGCCGGTTCGATTCGACCAGCGACTGGGCCAGTTCGCGGTTGCCGGCGAGCAGATCGCCGCCTTCGCCATTGGCTGCGGTCATCAGCACGCCCTCGGCGGCGCGAAGATGCCCGGCCACGTAGCCATCGAGGATGCGATCGGCCATCGTCGAAGGCGGACTGGAAGAGCCGGCCGTCAACGTCTGCTGTGCACCATTGCGGCCGACCAGGTATCCGCTCGCGAGTGCGATGACCAGGGCCATGGCGAAGCCGCCCGCCCAGACCAACCGTGGCGAACTCACGACACTGAAACGATCGCGAAGCCAGGCCATCGGCCCCGACCTGAGCGCTCGCGGGCGCGCTTCGGCCATGCGCCTGTCGAGGCCTGCCCAGAGGCGGCGCTCGAACCCCTCCGCCGGCTCCGGCGCTGAAGCATCGGCGCGGTCGAGCAGTTCGCACAGTCGCGCGTAGCGGATGCGCAGCGGTTCCGAGGCCTGCAATGCAGCGGCGATTTCGCCGAGGCGCGATTCCTCGAGGCCGTCGCGATAGTGGAAGAGCACGAGTTCGTTGTCGTTGATCGGAGACATGGCGGTCACCTCAGTGGCTCCAGGGCCATGCGCAGCTTGCGCACGGCGCGAAATATCGCCTGCTTGCAGGCATTGGTATTAATGGCGAGGGTCTGTGCGATTTCTTCGAGCGAATGGCCTTCGTGATGGCGCATGACGAAGGCCGTGCGTTCGATCAGGCTCATGCGCTGAAGATGGATCTCTGCCTGACGATGCACTTCGGCGCCCTCTGCGCGACGATCGGGACCGGGCAACTCTTCGGCTGTGCTGCCGAGGAAATCCTCGTCCGCATCGGCACATTCGGTAGTCGTCTCATGGCGCCCGCGTCGGCGCAGCTGTTCGAGCGCGGCATTGACCGCAATGCGGTGCAGCCAAGTCCTGAACCCGGCACGACCGTCGAACGACTGCAGGTGCCGCCAGGCATTGAACAGCGCCTCCTGCACGGCGTCCTCGGCGAGCGCAGCGTCCCGCGTGATTCGGGCACACAGGCTGTAAAGCGGACGTGCATGCGGCTGCACCAGCCGCTTGAAGGCGGCAGCATCCCCTGCACGGGCACGGGCCAGCGAATCTTGCTCGGCGTCATCCATCGTCGCTTGGATGATGGCCGAACGCGTCTGGTTAGCAAGCGCGCGCAGCGGGTCGGTCAGGCCTTCGAGCGCGCTTCCGCTCAGGCGCTTCACGCCCTGCCCCGGCCTGCCGGCCCGGCTACGCGGCTGGCGGCGGCCCGCTGCGGAAGCCGCCGTCCGGCGCCAGGATTGCCCTGGCGCGTCGGCGGATCGACTTCAGGCGCGCCGCGGTTACTTTGCGTCGACCGAGGTCCAGCGCTTCAGCCAATCATTGACCGTGTCGTGCCAGAGCACGCTGTTGTGCGGCTTCAGGACCCAGTGGTTCTCGTCCGGGAATATCAGCAGTTCGCTCGGGATGCCGCGCCGCTGCAGGGCGTTGAACACGGCCAGACCCTGGGTGGTCGGAATGCGGAAATCGTGGTCGCCCTGGACGACCAGCATCGGCACCTTCCAGTCCTTGACGTGGTTGAGCGGATTGAACTTCTCGTAGCCTTCCGGGTTGTCGTAGACGGTACCGCCGTTCTCCCATTCGGTGAACCAGAGCTCCTCGGTCTCGTAACCCATGGCCCGCGTATCGAAGACGCCATCGTGGGTGACCAGGCACTTCCACGGTTCGTTCCAGTTGCCGGCGATCCAATTGATCATGTAGCCGCCGTAGGAAGCGCCGAGCGCGCAGGCGCGATCGCCGTCGAGGAACTTGTACTTCTTCAGCGCTGCTGCCCAGCCGAGCTTGAGGTCCTCGAGCGGCTTGCCGCCCCAGTCCTGGGAGATCGCATCGGTGAAGGCCTGGCCGTAGCCGGTGGAACCGTGGAAATTGATCGTGACCACGGCGAAGCCCTGTCCGGCGTAGGTCTGCGGGTTCCAGCGATAGTGGAAATCGTTGGTCATCGAGCCCTGCGGGCCGCCGTGGATGATGAAGGCGACCGGATATTTCCTGCCGGCCTTGAAGCCGACCGGCTTGACCACGTAGCCCTGCACGGTGGCGTCATCGGCGCCCTTGAAGGTGAAGAATTCGAACTCGCCGGTGCGGATGTCCTTCAGCCTCGCCGCGTTGAAGCGCGTGATCTGCTTGAGGTTCCGGCCGCGCAGGTCGGCCGTGTAGAGATCGGCCGGGTGGCGAAGGTCGTTGCGCGAGATCAGCAGCGACCTGGCACCTACGTCGAAGCCGGCGACCTGGCCGTCGCCAACCAGCTTCGATACCTTGCCGCTGGCCACGTCGATGCCGAACAGCGGATGCTGGCCAAGGTCGTCGGTGGTCGTGTACAGGGTCTTGCCGTCGACCGACTCTTTCAGCGCGCTGGCCGAGCGGTCCCAGTCCGGCGCCACCTCGCGCTTCGCGCCGCTGGCCAGGTCCAGGGCCATGATCGCGAAGCGGTCCGCTTCGAAACCGGGCCGGCGCATGGCCAGGTAGTAGAGCGTCTTGCCATCGCGGGAGGGCAAGGGATTGGAATCCCAGGCCGGATTGTCGGCGGTCAGGTTGGTCGGCGCGGCGGAGCTGTCGGCGGGCACCGAATAGACGTCGAAATTGGTCGACCACGGCTCGCCGGCGTTGAGGTTGCGCACGTCGAAATAGACGGTCCGCGAATCGGGCGAGAAGGCGTATTCGCTGTCGTCGCCGAACGGCTTCGAGGGAACGTCGCCGTCGATCGAGCCGCTCAGCAGCCGCGGTTCGCCGAGCTTTCCGTTCTCGCCCAGTTCGGCGATCAGCAACTGCGAGCGACGACCATCCGACCAGGTGTCCCAGTGGCGCACGAAGCCCTGGGTGAACAGCATGCCCGTGCTCTTGTCGTCGGCCGGCTTGTCGAGCCGCTTCTTGCTGCAGGCGATCGGCGCCGGATCGTCGGCGCAGGCGACGAAGAGATCGACCGTAATCAGCACCGAACGACCGTCCGGGGCCAGCTTGTAGCTGCCGATATCGAGCGAAAACGAACCGACCGCCTCGGCATCGCCACCCTTGGCCGGCACCCGCCAGAGCTGGTTGACGCCGTCCTTTGCGGCGAGGAAATAGACGCTCGAGCCGTCCGTCGACCAGCGCGGGGTGGTCGCATTGAGCGCGGCATCGGTCAATCGGGTCGGCTTGCCGCCGGCCATCGGCACGGTCCAGATGCTGTTGCGGCCCTTGTTCGCGGCATAGTCGGTTTCGCGCAGCTGCAGGGCAACCGTGCGACCGTCCGGCGAGAGTACCTGGTCGCCGACCCGGTCCATCATGACCAGGTCCCTGGCATCGAATGGGTGCGGTGCGGCGGAAACGGAAGCGGTGAGAATCAGCAAGAATGCGGCAATCAGGCGTTTCATGGGCATCGACCTCGTGCGTGAGCCGTCGATGGTAAGGCGACTGACCTCCTGCGGGAAGGCTTGTCGCCCTGGATTGCCCGCCTGGCTCCGCCCGTCAGCCGGGCATCGCCGCGGACAGGGCTGGCGCGGCGAATCCATCGATGCGAATTTCCGGCCTTTGCCGAGCCTTTCCGGCGCCGCGATCCGAGCTACAGCGAAAACCGGTCCAGTGCGCGTTCGGCTTCGGCGCGCTCGAAGTCGGAAAGCGTGCGCGCTACAGCGCGATAGCGTTCGATCAGTGCCGGATCATTCGGCATGACCTGGGCAAGCTGGACCAGCACTTCGCTGCTTTCGTGGTCGGAATCGACGCCACCGAGCGACGCCAGCACCTGGCGCGAAGCCTTCGCGCCGAATCCACGCGCGTGGATCAGGGCAAGCAGCGCCTCGCGCCTTTCGTAATCGCCACCCATTCCCTCGACTGCAGCGGCATAGGCATCGGCGACGTTCTCCGCATTGCTGACCGCGGCGATGGCCGTGGACAGCAGCTCGCGGCGCTCATAGTCCGACTCGATCGTCCTCGCCGCGTCGATCACGGTCGCCAGTGTCGCGTCGTCACTGCCACCAGCCTCGATCAGTGCACTGAGGCAGCGACGATGTTCGTAGTCCGATTCGATGCCGTTGGCGGCGTCGAGCCATGCGCGGCGGACCTGGGCACTGTCGGCCAGTTTCGGCAACAGGCCGAGCAGCAGTTCCGCGCGTTCGTAATCGGACTCGATCTTTTTCGCCTGGCCGATCACCAGCGCCTGCTGGTCGGCGTCGAACTCGCCGGCGGCGCCGATTGCGGTCAGCGCCCTGCGGCGCTCGTAATCGGATTCGAACCCATCGACCAGGCCCAGCGCGCGGGTCGTTTCGGCGGGCGTGAATCGGACTGCCGATGCAAGCTGGCCGAGGTATTCGCCGCGTGCGTAGTCCGAGTGGATGCGTCCGATTTCGTCGAATACGGCTGCGGTCCCACCCGCCGCATGGATTTGTCGGACCCGCTTGCCGACGTCGATGGCCGTCTCCCGGACCATCTCCGGAATGATCGCCGCGATCCAGGCTTCGACTGGGCCGTCGATGGGCTGCTCGACGTCATCGACGAAGTAGCGGCGTTCGAGCTTGCCGCCCTTGCTGGCGTACTCGATGCGGCGACTGACCCCGTCGCGGGTTTCGGCGAAGCTCGCGCTGGCGCCCTTGCCGAGGCTGGCAATGCCGTCGTATTGCGGGGTAAAGGTCGCCTCCCCGTCGATCCTGGCTCGGTAGCTGCGGTTGCCCACATCGGTCTGCATGAACGTGGATTGATGCTTGCTTCCGAATGCGTCGGTTTCGCTCGAGACATGCAGATGGATGCCATTTCCGGCATCGCCTGGCGCAGGCGGTTGGGGCGGCCTCGGCGCTGCCGGGGGCGGCGGAACCGCCGGCGGCGATGGCCGGTTCATGTCGGCGTGAACGGAGCGGATACCGACGCCAGGCAACAGGATCATGGCGGCGAGCAGCAGGGTGGTGCTGGCCAGCAGGGCCCAGGGCGCGGACAGACGTGTCTTCATGATCGTTCCTTCCAGCAGGTGATTGATTCGCTGCAGCAGCGGCGACTCGCGTCCGGCCATTCCCGGGGCGAGCGCGAATGCCCGCCCGGACAGGCGACGCTCGGCGCAATCGGTCAGGCATTCGGCCAGAGCGCGGCGATCGCCGGGCTGTTGCGCTGCCCAGGCATCGCAGCTCTGTTCGGCGATCGCGTCGAGCCGGCGCCTGGCCATCGAAACAAGCGGCATGAACCAGAGCAGCGCACAGGCGAAAGCCACGACAAGCCGCCGCTGCGGATCACGGCGCGCCAGATGCGCAATCTCATGAGCAAGCACTGCCCGCATCTGGTTCGCATCGAAGCGTTCGAATACCCAGCCGGGCAGGATGATTCGGCCACCGGTCGCGGCGATCGGACTGGCCAGGGTGTCGAGCCGGGCCAGCCAAGGGCAGGCAAGCCCGGCCCGGGCCGCGAGTTCGGCCGCATCGGCATGCAGGCGGCCGCGCGATATCGGCCGTGCCAGGCGCAGCGCACCATGCAAGCGCACCCAGGCGCCACAGAGCCTGGCAAGTAAAATCAGGAACCCGGCCAGCCAGGCGGCGACCAGTATCTGGTGCCAGGCTGGCAAATCCAGGGGAGCTTCCAGGAACACAGGCGGAGCATCGGCGCGGACCGAGCCCGATTGATAGGAACGCGCGGCAAGCTCCGGCGCGGGAGTGCGTCCCGGCCCGGCATCGGCACGCGCAGGAGCCACGGACGCGGTCGTCGCCTGCGCGGCAGGATCGGATCTGTCCTCGGTCATAGCGGACTGACCCGATTGGACCGCGAGCGAAAATCGCGCGGGTCCCGGAGTCTCGAGGACGAGCTGGGCAGTCGACGTCAGGAATCCGCCGAACAGGGCCAGGCGCCAAAGCCATTCACGCCAGCCGAGATGGACTCGCAGCCTGCTCCGGTCGAACGCCCATGCGAGAACCAGCAACACACCCGCATGCATGGCGAGGGTCAGCAGCCAGGCCGCGAAGAATTCAGCGTTCATCGCCATCTCCCTGCGCGAGGCGGTGCCTGATCCGGGCCAGATCATCCGGTGCGATCTCGGACTCCTCGACCAGATGCGCGACGAGGGCATTGGCGTCGCCCGAGAACAGCGAGCCGATCAGGTCGGCCACCATCGATCGGCGAACGGCGGACTCCTCGACCAAGGCCCGATACAGCAGCTGTCGGCCGTCGCGTCGCTGGGCGACCACGCCGCGCTTTTCGAGGCGGGTCAGCAGCGTCGCGACCGTGGTATGCGCGAGGCCGCGATCCTGCGCCATGATGCTGGCCACCTCGGCCGTGCTGGTCTCGCCGCGCGCCCACAGCACGCGCATCAGGGCGATCTGCAGTTCACTGAGGCTGATATTGGGGGATTCACCCATCGTGATTCTTCTACGGCTGTCGTACTACGACTGTAGTAGATCGCTCCAGCGCGCGCAACAGGCCAGAAGTCACGCCACCCGGGAATGCCCGTCCGTCACCTGTTGCGGGCAACGATCCATCCGGCAAATGCGCCCCGGGCACCAGTCCCGGCCTTCACCAGCGGATCAGCCGCAGCCTGATAACATTGAAAGGTTGTCCAACCGGAGAGCCCGCAATGAAACAATTTTTCGCCGGCGCGATCGCGCTGACCCTACCCCTCATCGCATTCGCGGCCGACACGCCAAAATTCGATGCGAAACGCCTTTCGAACGAGGTCAAGGAGCTTTCCTCGGATGCCTTCGAGGGTCGCGGGCCGGCGACCGCGGGCGAGAAGAAGACCATCGACTACGTGGTCGCCCAGATGAAGGAGGCCGGACTCGAGCCCGGTGGCGACCTCAAGGACGGCCAGCGCCTCTGGACCCAGGCCGTGCCGCTGCTGCGCGCCGAAATCGTTGGCGACCCGACCCTGTCATTCAAGGTTGACGGCAAGACCGAGGCCCTCAAGCAGGGTGAGCAGATCGCGATCCGCGCGGCCATGGACGGTTCGAAGAAGGTCGCGATCGAGAATGCGCCGCTGGTCTTCGTCGGCTACGGCACCCTCGCCCCGGAGCGCAAATGGGATGACTTCAAGGGCGTCGACCTCAAGGGCAAGATCGCGATCGCCCTGGTCAATGATCCCGATTTCGAATCCGGACAGGGCGATTTCGGCGGCAAGGCCATGACCTACTACGGGCGCTGGACCTACAAGTACGAGGAGGCCGCTCGCCAGGGCGCGCTCGGCCTGCTCGTCGTGCACGAGACCGAGCCGGCTTCGTATGGCTGGCCGACCGTGAAGAACTCGAACACCAACACGATGTTCGATGTCGTCCGTGACGACCCCAAGTCGGTGCATACCCCGGTCGAAGGCTGGCTGCAGCTCGACACGACGAAGGCCCTGTTCAAGCAGGCCGGTCTCGATTTCGATGCGCTGAAGAAGCAGGCACAGACCCGCGCATTCAAGCCGGTCGTGCTGAAGGGAGCGAGCTTCTCCGCCGACTACGCGGTCGATTCGGAGGTCATCACCTCGCAGAACATCGTCGGCCGCGTCGACGGCGGCAAGCATTCCGACGAATTCGTCATCTACAGCGCGCACTGGGACCATCTCGGTATCGGCCAGCCCGACGCCAATGGCGACACCATCTACAACGGCGCGGTCGACAACGCGACCGGCACCGCCGCGCTGATCGAACTCGGCCGCGCCTTCGCCCACGCGCCGAAGCCCGAACGCACCGTGGTCTTCCTCAACGTGACCGCCGAGGAAAAGGGCCTGCTCGGCTCCGAGTACTATTCGTCCAGGCCGCTGTATCCGCTCGCGAAAACCGTTGCCGTGATCAACATGGATGCGCTCGACCCGACCGGCGTCGCACGCAACTTCACGACTTCGGGCAGCGCCCAGTCCGACCTGCTCGATGCCCTGATCGCCGACGGCAAGGCGGCCGGCATGGCTTACGTAACCGACCCGCACCCGGAGGCCGGCCATTTCTTCCGTTCCGATCACTTCCCGTTTGCCAAGCGCGGCGTGCCGTCGCTGTCCTATGGCTCGGGCAACGACTGGGTAGAAGGCGGCATCGAGGCCGGCGAGGCGGCCGGCAAGGACTACGTCAGCAAGCGTTACCACCAGCCGGCAGACGAGTGGCAGGCCGACTGGAGCTTCGCCGGCATGGTCCACGACCTTCCCCTGCTCTACCAGCTCGGCAACGATCTGGCCAATTCCCGGCGCTGGCCGGAATGGGGCAAGGATTCGGAGTTCCGCGCCATTCGCGAAGCGAGTGCGGCCGAGCGCAAGTAACCCCACATTCGGAGGCGGTCACAGCATGCGCTGTTCCATGTGGAGCAGCGCATCGTGCCGACCGGCAAGAAGATGCAGCGAATCGCGCGGTTATGGTCCTTCGAAGCCGTTGGCGAAGATGAAATCGGCCTGATCGACCACCTCAAAAACTTGCGAAGTGGTGAACGAAATGCTCGAAACACCAGGCGTGCTGGTCGTGAAGTAGCGGTCCGATCCGATGGTCGGAATCACCAGTCCGGCGAGAGGCACGAGGCCATTGCTGCTGACGCCGTTGGCGAAGTTGGAGTTGAGCACGCTGGGCGAGCAACCCATCGGATAGCCGGGACACGTCACCAGGCTCAACCTGAGCGGAATTCCGTCGGCCAGCACATCGACCGGATCCGAAAGCAGACTGCCTGCGCGGATGCTGGCATTGACCACGAACGGAACGCCTGCGAACACATACGATAGCGGTGTGACGATGCGGACCGTGCCCTGGGCGACGTCGAACACATCGGACGTCCCCGTATTGATACCGGAATAGCCGGGCGTGGCAGATGAGAAATAGCGATCTTCTCCGGAAGGCGTCACGGCCAACGAACTGAACGTGGCGCTGCCGCTGCTCGTGACTGCATTGGCAAAGTTCGAATCAAGTACGGAAACCGAACAGCTGCCCGGATAACCTAGGCAGGACAGCAGGCTGAGGCGGATCGGGATTCCGCTGGCCAGGCTATCGATCGGATCGGCCGGCTGGGTGCCGCGTCGGATCGACGCTACCAGGCCGAAACGTGATGCCGTTGAAACAGGGGTTGCCGGGATCGCACCAAAACGGACGACAGCCTGATCGACATCGAACACGTTCGACGTGCCGGTGTTGTAGCCCGATGCAGTGGCGGAGAAGTAATAGTCCGTATTGCCGGTTGCGATCCTGACGTTGCTGAAGTTGACGACGCCGGCGGATGTATTTCCCGACGCAAATCCCGAGGTCACGACGGTGACGCTGCAGGACGACGGGTAGCCCGGGCAGCGAAGCAGGTTGAGACTGATGCTCACGCCATTGGTGGTAACGCGCAGACCCGTCGCGAGGTCGTACAACTCGGCGCCGAGCGGAAAGCGGGACGCCGTACTGGCCACGCTCGGCGTATTCACGAAGAATCGCACGCCGAACGGGGCCGCTCCGGCAACGGCGGGAATCAACGCGAGGAATCCGAACAGTACCCTCAATCTTGCTCTGAGCCACATGAAAGGCTCCCTCCTGCAGGCTGGCTTCGTCCGAGTCCCCATCATACAAGCTTGCCGTAGCGCGATGGTCCGGCACGAAGGGGCGGCGCGCAGGGTGGCGACGCGAGCGTGATCACTTGCCATCTTGCATCGCGCGCTGCACTACGTCGCGATGTGCTCGAGGGGACCCAGCTGTCTACGCCGAATGGTTATGCTTTGCACTCCACCCATTGCCGACCCAGGTGCTCATGAATCCTGCCATCCGTTGTGACCGGACCCGGGCGTGGTCACGCCTGATGGAGTTTCATCGCCTCCACGGCTCGACATTCGACCTGCGCTCGGCCTTCGCCAAGGACCCACAGCGATTCGAGTCGCTTTCGTTCGAATCGCCGGAGGTGTTTGCCGATCTGTCCAAAAACCTGATCGACGCGAGCGTTCTGTCCCTGCTCGCCGAGTTGGCTCGCGAGTGCGCCGTCGAGCAGCGTCGCGACTCAATGTTGACAGGTAACCCTGTCAACGTCACCGAGGGTCGCCCGGCGCTGCACACGGCGCTGCGGGCGCCTCGCGGCCAAGGTCCGTTCAGCGAGCAGGTGCACGACGTACTCGATCGCATGCTGGCCTGGGCTGAGCGCATTCGCGACACCGCAGCAAGCGGCATCCGCCATGTCGTCAACATCGGCATCGGCGGATCCGATCTCGGCCCGCAAATGGCGGTGCCGGCGCTCGATGCATACGCGCATCGCGACCTCAGGTTTCACTTCGTCTCGAACGTCGATGGCCACGACATCACCCCGGTCCTGCGCGAGCTGGATCCGTCCGAAACCCTGTTCGTGATCGCCTCGAAGACCTTCACCACGCAGGAAACCATGGCCAATGCCGGCGTCGCCCGCGAGTGGTTCCTCGCCAACGGCGGCACCGACACGCGCAAGCACTTCGTGGCGACCACGACGAACGTGCAGGCGGCCGCCGAGTTCGGCATCGACACCACGTTCGGATTCTGGGACTGGGTCGGTGGTCGCTATTCGCTGTGGTCGGCGATCGGACTGCCGATCGCGTTGGCCATCGGTGCAGACAATTTCCGCGCCCTGCTCGATGGCGCGCATGCCATGGATGTCCATTTCGCGATCACGCCGATCGAACGCAACCTGCCGATGCTTCTCGGCCTGCTCGATGTCTGGTATCGCAATTTCCACGGTTTCGGCAGTCGCAGCGTCGCGCCCTACCACCAGGGTCTGAAACGCTTTCCCGCTTATCTGCAACAGCTCGAGATGGAGAGCAACGGCAAGCGCGTCGACCTGGCCGGCGAGTCGCTGCCCTTCTCGACCAGCCCGGTGGTCTGGGGCGAACCGGGCACCAACGGCCAGCACGCCTATTTCCAGATGTTGCACCAGGGTACCGACGTGATCCCGGTCGAGTTCATCCTCGTGCGCACGCCGACCCACGGGCATCCCGAATTGCATGCCAAGCTGCTGGCCAACGGCCTCGCCCAGTCGCAGGCCCTGATGCTCGGCAAGAGCACGCAGCAGGCTGCCGGCGAGCGCACGCCGACCGCCAGCAACGCGATCGATCCGGGCGTACTGGCCCACCATCGCACGTTTCCTGGCAACCGCCCGAGCACCACCCTCGTTCTCGAGAAACTCACGCCGCGCGCACTCGGCAGCCTGATCGCCCTGCACGAACACAGGGTCTTCGTCAGCGGCGCGCTCTGGAACATCAACAGTTTCGACCAATGGGGCGTCGAACTCGGCAAGGCGCTGTGCAGCGACCTGCTGCCGCGTCTGGCCAGCGGTGACACCGAAGGCCTGGATGACTCCACCGCCGGCCTGCTGCGCCGGTTGCGCGATTAGCGAACCATCATCGGCGGCCACCGGCCGCCGCCGGAACACGGAGCCGATCGGCGCATGTCCGGCCATTTGGCGTTTATCCAATGACCGAGGCTCCGGGGCGGGCCGGCAACTACTCGTCCGCCTTCGCCGAATCGTTCGCGGCGACCTTGTCGGCATGCGGGCCAATGTTGCGATCGAGGAAGCCGAGAATCTTCTCGTAGAGTTCGGTGACGTTCTTTTCGTTGTAGAAACCGTGTCCTTCGGTCGGCTGGTAGACCCATTCGACCGGCTTTCCGCGCTTGAGCATGGCATTGCGCAAACTCTCGCCTTGCACCGGCGGCACGCGCTTGTCCTGTCCCCCGACGATCAGCATCACATCGGCCTTGATGCGCTCGATCTGGTTGATCGGCGATCGTCGGGCCAGCACGGTTTCGTCATTGCCTAGAACCAGGTCGAGATAGCCTTCACCGCTGAAGGATTGCGGGATATCGCCGCGCGACTTCATCAGGCGCAGGTCGTAGACCCCCACGTAGCCGATCGTGCACTGGTACAGATCGGGTTCGCGCACGGCGCCCTGGAGCGCCGCGTAGCCGCCATAGCTACCGCCGAAGATGCAGATGCGCCGGGCGTCGGCCGTGCCCTGTTCCACGGCCCAGCGGGTCGCGTCGGTGACATCGTCCTGCATCTTCGCGCCCCATTCGCCATACCCCGCTTTCATGAAGTCATAGCCGTAGCCTCCCGAACCCCGGTAGTTGACCTGAAGCACCGCATAGCCGCGGCTCGCGAGAACCTGCACATAGGGATCGTAATTCCAGCTGTCACTGATGCCGTAAGGACCGCCGTGGACGAATACGACCATGGGCAGGTTCTTCTCTGCTTCCTTGCCGACCGGTTTGGTCAGGAATCCGTTCAGGCTCATGCCATCGCGTGCCTTGATCTCGAAGGGGTTCTTGGCGGCCATGGCCTCAGGCTTGATCCAGGGCGCTCGCGCCAGCAGGAAGCTGAGCTTCTTGGTATCGGCATCATAGAGATAGAAGTTGCCGGGATCACGGTCGGCCTCGACCAGCACGACGACCTTCCTGCCATCGCGACTTGCGTTGACGAAGCGGACGTCCTCGCCCGGGAACTGATTCATCAGGGCAACCAGCAGCTCGGCCTCCTCGGATGTCTTGTCGAGCAAGGTGACTGCGGTTCGCCCAGGCATCGAACGGATCGCGAACAGATCCTGGCCGTCGAAGGTCTCCTCGAAAGCGAAGGGTGCCGCATCGTTGGCGCTCCAGAGCGTCTTGAACTCGCGCTTGGCCACGTCCCAGAGACACAGTCCACCCCGATGCTTGCTGCCTTGGCAGTTGAAGTAAACACCATCGCCGGCGCGATTGAACGATATCGGGTAGGCCCGATCACCCGTGATGGCCTCGTCGACGACCAGCTCCCAGTCCTTGCCCTCGCCCTCCCGATAGTGGACCTTGAATTTTTGATCATTGTCGAGGGCATATGCGAAACGGACCGAGCCGGCGTGGTCGAGGACGAACCCCGAGCGAGGCATCGGTGCCGTGGCGATCGTGCGGTTCTTTCCGGTGTTGACGTTGATTCGACGGACTTCCGGATGCAGGCGCTCGCCTCCGGCCACTCCGACATGGCTCCAGTTCCAGCGTTCGACCTGGACCACGGCCTCGTCGTCGTCATCGCGCAAATCGTCGAGCAGCCACGCGCTGGCGTTTTCACTTTCCTTCTTGGTGATGTGACTGCCGGTCGAGCCCGCCATGCTCTGGTCGACGCGGTATCCGAACAGAATGTCCTTGTTCTTGCCGTCCACATCGACCGCAAACAGTTCTCCGGTCTGGCCGGGCGCCTCGAAATAGCCCCCGCGCCTCGCCACGGAATAGACCAGGCGCTTTGGAGACACCCACCAGAATTGGGCGACCTCATCTTCCTCACGCGGACGCAAGGTAAGCCCCGAATTTGATCTGAGATCGATCATCGACAGCACCGATTTGCCGTCGATGATCGAAGTCACGGCCAGATGCGCTCCATCCGGCGAGATCTTCGCGTCACGAAATTGCATGTGGCGCGCGAAATCGGCAAGCGGAACCGGTTCAGCCGCCGGCGCGGAAACGACGATGCCAAACGCCGCCAGAAAAAGTGCTGTGCAGGATTTCATCTCGACTCACTCCCTGTCAGGATCCCGAGTGTGAACTATTGCATGACGCGCAATTTTTTTAAACCTTGCGCGGCACCCGTCCATAGCGATCCTCGAGGCGCACGATGTCGTCCTCGCCGAAATAGTCGCCGCACTGCACTTCGATCAGGTGGATGTCCTGCGCGGTCGGATTCTCGAGGCGGTGCACGGTGTTCATCGGGATGTAGGCCGATTCGTTCGCGTTGAGCAGGAATTCGCGCTCGCCGATGCGCACCTTGGCTGTGCCGTTGACCACGGTCCAGTGTTCGCTACGCCGATTGTGCAGCTGCAGCGAGAGGACATGGCCCGGCTTGACGGTCAGGCGCTTGACCTTGCAGTCGTCGCCGTCCTCGAGGATCGTGTAGCTGCCCCAGGGTCGATGCACGGTCTTGTGGAACGAGGCGGCCTGATGGTTGTCCTTGCGCAGCCGGTCGACCACGATCTTGACCTGCTGCGAACGCTCGCGGTCGGCGACCAGCACAGCGTCGCCGGTATCGACGATGACCAGGTTCCTGACCCCGACCGCGGCGACCATGCGCGAATCGGACTGGATGTAGCAGTTCTCGCTCTCGACGATGATCGCCTGGCCCTGCACGCGGTTGCCGGCCGAATCGGTCTCGGCATCCATGTCGCTGATCGCCTTCCACGAACCGATGTCGCTCCAGTCGAAGCGCGCCGGGACCACGGCCACGCGCGAGGCGCGCTCCATGATCGCGTAGTCGATCGAGATGTCGGGTTGGGCGAGGAAGGCCTCGCGGGCGAACTCGACCGGGCTGGACTGGCCGCTCTCGCTGGCATGACAGGCCCGAGCCGCGGCCAGCACGTCGGGGCAGGTCTTTTCTGCCGCCGCGATCAGCGCATCGGCGCGGAAACAGAACATGCCCGAATTCCAGACATGGTCACCCGAGGCCAGATAGCGCTCGGCGGTCTCGCGATCGGGCTTCTCGACGAACGCGGCGACTTCGCGGCCTTCGCTGCCGGCGATCGCGGCGCCCATGTGGATATAGCCAAAGCCGGTTTCCGGCCCGCTCGGCGGCATGCCGAAGGTGACCAGCCAGCCGTCGCCGGCCAGCGCCACCGCGCGCTGCGCATCGGCGACGAAGGTATCGAGGTCGCGGATCAGGTGGTCGGCCGGCAACACCAGCAGGGTCGCATCGGCACCACATTGATCGAGCGCATGCAGCGCGGCGAGGACCACCGCCGGCGCCGTGTTGCGGCCGACCGGTTCGAGCAGGAACGGCAGCCTGTCGAGATCCGCATCGGGATGGGTCGCGTATTCATCGCGGGTCAGGAAGTAGTAGTCGCGCCCGGTCACGGTCAGCACGGTGCCGCCGTCGGCCAGGCGCAGGGCGCGGTCGAGGGTCTTGTACAACAGCGACTCGCCGTCACCCATGCGCATGAAGGGCTTCGGGTAGGCGCTACGCGACACCGGCCAGAGCCGGGTGCCCGCGCCGCCGGACAGGATCACCGGAACGATCATCGAGTTTCTCCAGGGGTCTCGGTGACGGCGAGTTCGCCGATCACCTCGCGTAGTCCCTCTTCCCAGGACCGCAATTGTAGTCCGAACGCGAGGGCGAGCCTGGCGTTGTCGAGGACCGAATAGGACGGACGCCGTGCCGGCGTCGGGTAGTCCGCGCTGGCGATCGGCACCAGCTGCGGTGTCTTTTCGAGCAGGCCGGCGGTCTTCGCCGCAACCAGGATCGCTGCGGCGAACGCGCACCAGCTGCAGCGCCCGCTCGCAGTGAGATGGTACGTACCGAAGGCCGCTTCGCGTTCGTTCTGCGGCATGGCCGTGAGTCGGGAAAGGATGGCAGCGGTCGCCTGCGCGATCCAGTGCGCCGGGGTCGGTGCGCCGATCTGGTCGTCGACGACGCGCAGTTCGTCGCGCTCGCCGGCCAGGCGCAGCATCGTGCGCAGGAAGTTGTGGCCGCGCGCCGCATAGACCCATGCCGTGCGCAGGATCAGGTGTCGCGCGCCGCTCTCGCGCAGGGCGATTTCGCCGGCCAGCTTGCTGCGCCCGTAGGCACCGAGCGGCGCGGTCGCGTCGTATTCGCGCCGCGGCTGCGGATCCGTGCCGGCGAACACGTAGTCGGTCGAATAGTGGACGACCAGGGCCTCGTTGCGCGCGGCCCAGGCGCCGATCTCGCCGACCGCGCGATGGTTGATGCGGTCGGCCCGGTCCGATTCCTGTTCGGCCCGATCGACTGCCGTGTAGGCCGCCGCGTTGACGATCACTTGCGGCCTGACCGAATCGAGGGCGCGCTCAATCGACGCGCCGTCCTCGAGATCGACGGCGAGGCAGGCGCCACCCGCGTCGAGAACGCCCGAGCGCGTCGCGCAGGTCAGCGCTCCGAGCGCCGCGAGCGGCTGACGCAGGGCATGGCCGACCTGGCCGCTGGCGCCGAGCAACAACACGTTCATGCGAAGACCGGTAGACGTTCGGGTGCCACGTCGGCGAGAAACGGCGCCTTCTGGTCCTTGTCGGACAGCGAGGGCCGGGCCAGCGGCCAGTCGATCGCCAGTGCCGCATCGTTCCAGCGGATGCCGGCGTCGGCGGCGTGGTCGTAGAGGGCGGTGCACTGGTAGAGGAAGGTGGCCGGCCCCTCGAGCACGGCAAAGCCGTGGGCGAAGCCTTCCGGCACCCAGAAATGGCGCTTGTTCTCGGCCGAGAGGATCGCGGCAGCCCATTGGCCGAAGGTCGGCGAGCCGACCCGGATATCGACGGCGACGTCGTAGACCTCGCCTTCGAGCACGCTGACCAGCTTGCCCTGCGGATTCGGCCACTGGTAGTGCAGGCCGCGCAGCACGCCCTGTGCGGAGCGCGATACGTTGGTCTGCACGAAGGCGAGGTCGAGCCCGGCCTCGGCGAAACGGCCGGCGTTGAAACTCTCGTAGAAGAATCCGCGCTCGTCGCCATGCACCTTCGGCTCGACGACCAGACAGCCGTCCAGTGCGGTCTTGATCAGCTTCATCCGCGGCGTCCCTCGCGGACCAGCTCGTTCAGATACTGGCCATAGGCGTTCTTGGCCAGCGGCGCGGCCAGGCGCAGCACCTGCTCGGCGTCGATCCAGCCCTGCAGGAACGCGATCTCCTCGGGGCAGCAGATCTTCAGGCCCTGGCGGTTCTCGATCGTCTGCACGTAGCTCGACGCCTCGACCAGCGACTCATGGGTGCCGGTGTCGAGCCAGGCGAAGCCGCGCCCCATGCGCTCGAGCATCAGCGATTGATCGGCCAGATAGCAGCGGTTGAGGTCGGTGATCTCGAGTTCGCCGCGCGCCGATGGTTTCAGCTCGCGGGCGAAGTCGGCGGCGCGGCCGTCGTAGAAATAGAGCCCGGTCACGGCCCAGCTCGACTTTGGCCTGGTCGGCTTTTCTTCGAGGCCGATGACCCGACCCGCGCCGTCGAATTCGGCGACGCCATAGCGTTCGGGGTCGCGCACCCAGTAGCCGAACACCGTGGCGCCATTCGTGCGTGCGTCAGCGGCGTGCAGCAGGCGGGTCAGTCCGTCGCCATAGAAGATGTTGTCGCCGAGGATCAGGCAGCTCGGATCATTGGCGACGAAATCGCGGCCGATCAGGTAGGCCTGGGCAAGTCCGTCCGGCGATGCCTGCACCGCGTAGCGGATCGAGATGCCCCACTGCGAGCCATCGCCGAGCAGGCGCTCGAACAGGGCCTGCTCGTGCGGCGTGTTGATCACCAGCACATCGCGGATGCCGGCCAGCATCAGGGTGCTGAGCGGGTAGTAGATCATCGGCTTGTCGTAGACCGGCAGCAGCTGCTTGCTGACCGACTGGGTCAGTGGATACAGGCGCGTGCCGGAGCCGCCGGCGAGAATGATGCCGCGTCGTGATGTCACCCGGTGGGCCTCTGCTCAGTCTTCTGGGCCGCCTATTGTAGGGGCTGTGCCGCAGGACCGCCCAGCGGCCAGGTCAGAACTTGCAAGCCCTTGATTGCAAATCGCTTGGTGCTAATGGCACCGGTTCCAAGGCAGGACCGCCGCCGTACCGCCGGCGGCCAGCCCGCAGCGCTCGAAGACAGCCGCAGCGAGTGCGATGCTGCCGCCCTGGTCTTGACCAGGCAGGCACCAGACCTCGTCACCATGATCGGGCCTGAGCAGCCACGATTGCGCGGTTTCGGCCTGCCGGCCTGCCGTGGCAGCAACGAGCGTGCAGTTCCTCGCCGCCTGGCGGAAGCGCCGCTCGCTGCAATAGACCGGTCCGCCATCGATGATGCCGACATGGCGGCTCGGCCCGAAGCCCTGCGCCAGCAGTGCGTCGCGAAGCGCAAGCGCCGATTCGCCGACCTCGCCGACGGCCTCGCGCGCTGAGGATCGCAACAGCGATACCACCACCGGATGTCGCGGCAACAGCGCAGCCACATGGCTGCGCCAGGCCGGCCCGTATTCACGCTCGCCGTCGTCCGGGTCGGCATCGTGGAAGAAGCCGCCCAGGCCTTCCCAGAACGGTGATGCGCCATTGATCCTGCGCACGCCGGGCAATTCGACGATCACGCGCCGGTCATCCTCGCTCGAATCGTTGCTTGCGCCGGGGACGGCATCGAGCAGGAGCAGGCCAGCGCGAATCAGCGCCTCGAGTATCTCCATGCGCCTGCCCGGCGGGCACCCGGCGGCCTCGACCCGGATGTCGGCCAGCTCGGAGGCCGCAGTGAAGTCGTTGCCGAGCAGCAGGACCTTTTCGCGCCGGAACAGGTCCAGGGTCGGCGCCGAATGCACGACCTCGCCGACGTGGTACCAATAGCGCGGCAGGCTCATGCCGATGCGCCGGCGCAGGCGCAGCGTGCCGAGCCGGAGGCTGTCGGCCCCCGGCGCGGACAGGTCATCCAACGCAAACAGGTGGTCGGACGCGGCCGTATCGACCTCGCCGGCCCGGCCAGGATCGCTGGTTCGATGCAGATGCCAGATGCTCATCGTGATCCGCCTCCCACGCCGTCGAACGCAGCGACCTGGACCAGATCGCCCCTGGTTGTGCCGAGCTGATGTGCCGCTTCCGCACCGAGCCTGATCGCGCTGTCGCTCGCGGCCGCCGACAGGATGCTGGCACGAAAGCCCGCCAGGGCCGGCACGGCGACGATGTACAGTCCGTTCGCCGAATTTGCCAGCGAGGCACTGGCGGCAGATGTCTCGACCCGCAGCGTGCGCGACCGGCCTACCGTCTTGAGCATGCCGACGCGCTCCTGCACGGTCGGGCCGCCATCGAAGATGTCGACATAGGTCTCGGCGTCGAATCCTTCATCGATCAGGATCGAAAACGGCAACTCGGCGACCGGGTGCAGTTGCCCGATCGCCCACTGCGCTTCCTCGGGCAGCAAGGGCACGTAGACCGGCGAAGGCGGCATCAACTCGGCGATGAAGGCCTTGCTGCGCCCGCCGGAAAGCCGCTCCACGGCCGGATAGTTCATGCCGAAGAAGCGTCGCCCGACGGCATCCCAGAACGGGCAGCGACCGCTCGCATCGGCCAGGCCCGGGCTTTCCGCGGCGATCCGGTCGGAAAAGCGATCCGCATGCGCCGCGATGAAGAGCAGTCGCGCCCGTGAAAGCAACTGCGCGGCCAGCGAATCTTCGTAGCGCGGATCGACATAGAACGAGGTCAGCAGGGTGAAGCCGGTCAGGTCGTGGCACAGATGCAGGGTGTGTATGCGGTTGCTGGCACCGAGCGCCTGGCTGCGATGGACGACGAACTCGTTGCGATAGCTGTAGAAGCGGTCGGAGAATCCGGCTCGGGCGGCAATGCCGCTGGTGCCGACGACTTCGCCGGTCGCGCAATCCTCGACCACGAAAAGATAGATTTCCTCGCCACTGACGTCTTCCGTCGAAAACGACTGCAGCGATCGTTCGATGCGATCGGCCAGCGCCGCGCGATCACACGGCAGTGTGGTCAGGCCGTGCGCGCTGGCCTCGGCGAAGTTTTCCATCACGGACAGGTCTTCGGCGAGACAGGGCCTCAGCAGGAAGCGTGTCGATGGCTTTCGCGGCGTTTCGGTCATGATGGGTCCTCGGGTGTTTCTCCGTCCGCAAGCGAGCTCGCGCGATCGCCGGGGGAGGCGCGCCATTCGACGGCCCGGGCGCTGCGTTCGTCGCGCGGCGTGCGGTTGAAATAGGCGCGGTAGGCATTGGAAAAATGAGCGCCGGAAGAAAAGCCGCAGCTGAGTCCGACCTGCAGGATCGACTGGGTGCCGAGCTTGAGCATGCCACGCGCCCGGTGCAGGCGCTTCTCGAGGTACCAGCGCGAGGGCAGCGCATCGAGATGCTGCTTGAACAGGCGTTCGAGCTGGCGCCGCGAAACGCCGACCAGGTTCGCGATTTCCTCGGTCGAGAGGGGCTCGCCGATATTGTTCTCCATCAGGCTCATGGCCTCGCCCAGCTTGGTCGGCATACTCGGCCGTGCTGCGGCCGCGGCGCGCTGGCGCTGGCTCGCGGGACGCAGGCGCTCGAGGCCGAGGCAGACCAGCAGATCATGCACGATGCGCTCGCCATGGCGCTGCCCGAGCCAGGCGATCATCATGTCGAGGCTGGCCGTATGCCCGGCGCAGGTGGCGCGCGTGCGATCGAGCTCGTAGAGATTGCTCGAGACGATGCATTCCGGAAACTGTTCGGCGAGAAGCTGGGCCTGGTTCGAATCCAGCGTGCAGCGATGCCCGCGCAGCAATCCGGCATGGGCCAGCCAGCCGGCACCGGCGCCGATGCCGCCCACCGTGCCATGGCGTGCCGCCACGCGCGACAGCAGCTTCACGGTCGACGCCAGCGATGGATCGCCGGGCGCCGGCAGCCGCCCGGCAACCACGAACAAACCAGCCAGCGGGTCCGCTTCCTCTGCCGCCATCGGGCGAAACAGCGTTGCGACCGAATTCGCCGCGAGGTCGGCGCCGCCCCCAGGAAGGATCGCAATGCGGTAGGCGGCCTGTCCGAGCACATGGTTGGCCGCCTGCAGCGCCTCGATCGCGCCGGCCAGGGCCAGCGGTGAGAACGCATCCTGCAGGATGAATCCGAATACCTGCGGCAGATGCGCCATCGGACCGGGCCGTCCTACTTGAGACCGCTGCCGAGGAACTGGCGCAGCCGGTCGCTGCGCGGGGTATCGAGCACCTCACGCGGCGGTCCCTGCTCCTCGATCACGCCCTGGTGCAGGAAGATGACGTGGCTCGAAACCTCGCGGGCAAACGCCATTTCATGGGTGACCAGGATCATCGTCCGCCCCTCTTCGGCGAGCTCGCGCATGACCGCCAGCACTTCGCCGACGCGCTCGGGGTCGAGCGCCGAGGTCGGTTCGTCGAACAGCATGACTTCGGGCTCGATGGCGAGCGCACGGGCGATCGCCACGCGCTGCTGCTCGCCACCGGACAGTTGCGCCGGATAGACATCGCGGCGATGGCCGACACCGACGCGTTCGAGCAGCTTGCACGCCTGCTCCCTGGCCCGGTCCGGCGCCTGGCCGAGGACATGGATGGGCGCCTCGGTGACATTTTCGAGCACGCTCAGATGTTGCCAGAGGTTGAAGGACTGGAACACCATGGCCAGGCGCGAACGCCAGCGACGCAACTGCCGTTTGTCAACGGCGGTCAGGCTGCCATCCCGGTCCGGTCGTAGCATCAGCTCTTCGCCGCCGAGCCGCAGGCGGCCCTGGTCGGGCTGTTCGAGCAGGTTCAGGCAACGCAGGAAGGTGCTCTTTCCCGAACCGCTCGAACCGACCAGGGTGATGACGTCGCCGCGACGCGCACTCAGCGAGACGCCCTTCAGCACCTCGCGACCGCCGAAATGCTTGTGCAGGTTTTCCACCGCGAGCACCGGTTCCACGCCACTCTCCGTCGTTGCGATCGTCATGCCGACAACAGCCTGCCCGCACGCACCGCCTCGCTGCCGGCGACCTTGGCCACGCTCATGCCGGCCTGCACCGTGCGACCGCTCTCGCGCGCGTACATCAGCCCGTCGGCGGGACTGGCCAGCGCAGTGACCGAACCGCTCAGCGGATCGATGACGTCGGCGACGTGCTCACCCCGGCGCAGCAGGTCGCCCGGCGCGCGCACGAACACGAGCACGCCGCTGACCAAGGCGACGACCGGCAGCGAGCCCGCCAGCGGGGTCGCCCCGGCCAGCAGCGGCGGCAGCTCCGGGACCGGCATGTTGATGAATCCCTCAAGGACCAGATAGTCGACCAGGGCGCGCGCATCGGACGCCGCGAGGTCATGGCTGACGTCGGCTTCGCCGCGCAATTCGACGGTCACGGCCACGCAGGCATCCGGAAGCAGCGTGGCGTCCGGGCTCCGCTCGCGCAGGTGTCCATTCAGGCGTCGCCAGACCGTCGAACAGGCCTCATCGTAGGGATCGTCGCCCGATTCGTCGGCCAGCAAGCTCGCGCGCGCTCCGAGCAGGCGCGCCAGCGGCTCGACGCGCGACCACAGCGAGGTCGCCGTATACAGGTGCATCACCGCTTCGTTGTCGCAGTGCAGGTCGAGCACGAGGTCGGCATCGATGGCAAGGCCGAGCAGGATCCGGCGCAGGCTCAGAAGCTCGCTGGTCGCCGGCAGTTCCTGGCAGGCACGCTGCAACGCCCGGCGCGCACTGCTCACGTCGATGGTCGAAGTCGGGAATCCTTCGCCGCCGAGAAGTTCCGCGGCGCGCCGGCTCAGGTCGGCATAGTGCCGGTTGAAATTTTCGCCGTCGGCAAGGGCGAAGCGGCCAAGCGTCCTGCCGAGCACGCGCTGGCCGAGTCCGATCGGGTTGGCCATCGGCACCAGCACGATTTCGCCATCGATGCGATTGCTTACTTCGAGATCGGCGAGCAGGCCGCGCAGGTGATGGGCGACCAGCATCCCCGGCGGTTCATCGGCGTGCAGCGAGGCCTGGATCACGGCCTTGCGCCCTGCCCCTGCCTGGCCGAAATGCAGGCTGTGCAGCTCGCGCTGCGTGCCGGGAGACGCGGCGGTGAGTGGATGTCGTTCGGTTCGCATGGATTCTTCGTCAGCCAATGTTCACGGCATCGCGCCGCAGCGGGGCCAGCCATCGCCTCTCCGCGGCGCGAAATGCCGAGACGAGGATAAAGGTGAGCAGGAAATAGATTGCCGCCGCGGCGATGAACGCCTCGAACGGCAGGTAGTAGCGAGCGTTCGTTTCGCGCGCCGCCCCGGTCAGATCCATCAGGGTGACCACGCTGGCCAGCGAGGTGCCATGCAGGATCATGACGACCTCGTTGCCATAGGCGGGCAGGCAGTGGCGCATGGCAGCGGGCAGGACGATGCGGCGCATCAGTTGGGCGCGCGACATGCCGAAGGCCTGCGCCGCCTCGATTTCGCCAAACGGCAATGCGCGGATCGCTCCGGCCAGCATTTCCGTCGTGTAGGCACAACTGTTGATCGCAAACGCGGCGATCGCGCAGAACCAGGCCGAACTGAGGACCGGCCAGAGCACGCTGTCGCGGACGAACTCGAACTGGGCCAGTCCGTAGTAGAGCAGGAACAGCTGGACCAGCATCGGCGTACCGCGGATCACATAGGTGAATGCGCGCACCGGCGCCTGCAGCCAGGGCGTAGGCAGGCAGCGCAGGACGGCGAGCGGCAGCGCCAGGCAGCCGCCGATCAGCAGCGAGGCCAGCAACAGGCGCAGGGTCGTCCACAATCCGCTCGCATACAGCGGCAGGCTGTCGATCAGGGCTTGCGCGTTCATCGATACACCGCCCGCCGCGTGCCGACGTCGAGGCGCCGCGAAAGCCAGCCGAAGGCGGCTTCCGAACAGGCGGTGAAGCCGAGGTAGAGTCCGCCGACGGCGGCGTAGAACAGGAACGGCTGGTGGGTCGCGCCGGCAGCGAGACCGGCGCGCTGCATCAGGTCGGTCAGTCCGATCACGGAGACGATCGCCGTGCTCTTGAGCAGAACCAACCAGTTGTTGAGCAGCGGCGGCAGCGCGTGGCGCAGCATCTGCGGGCCGACGATGCGCCGGAAGCTCAGCCAGGGGCTCATGCCGAAGGCCAATGCGGCCTCGCGCTGGCCGGCCGGCACGCTGAGGAAGGCGCCGCGGAAGGTCTCGGTCAGGTAGGCGCCGTAGATGAAGCCGATCGTCAGCACGCCGGCGACGAACGGGTCGATGTCCGGCCCCCGAGCGTAGCCAAGGCGCAGGGCCAGGGCGTTGACCAGGGCCTGGCCACCGAAGAACACGAGCAGCATCAGGACCAGATCGGGCACCGAGCGGACCGCGGTGGTGTAGGCCTGGGCGATGGCGCGCAGCCAGGCCGAACGGGACAGCTTGGCGCTCGCCCCGAGCAGGGCGAGGACCAGCGCGAGCAGCAACGAAAGCAGGGCCAGCGACAGGGTCACCCAAGCCCCTTGCAGCAGGCTGCGGGCGTAGCCGTGCAGGGGCCCGGCCGAAGCCGCCGCTGCCGGGCTGGCGTCGACGTAGAGGTCGAAATCGACGTAGCGCGACTGGATCGCCGCGTAGGTGCCGTTCGCGCGGATCGCCGCGATCGCCGCGTTCAGCGCATCGCGCAGGGCCGTGTCGCCCTTGCGCACGGCGATGCCCGCGCCATTGCCGAAATAGCGCGGCTCGATGAAATCCGGCCCGACGAAGGCATAGGCATCACCGCCTGGCTGGCGCAGGAAACCGACGTAGCTGGCCACCGAATCGGCGAACGCGGCATCGATGCGACCCGCGGCAAGGTCGAGGAAGACATCGTCCAGCTTGGCGTAGCGGACGATCTCGCTGCGCGCGAAGGTATCGGTCGCGTAGCGGTCGTAGGTGCTGGCCCTTTGCACGCCGATGCGCCGCCCTGCCAGCCCGTCCGGTGTCGGCCGAAGGGCCGCGTCGCGGCGGGCGACGAGGCGTCCGGGCGTCTTGTAGTACTTGTCGGTGAAATCGACCGATTTGCGGCGTTCTTCGGTAATCGAAAGCGATGCGATCACGGCATCGATCTTGTTCGCATTGAGCGCCGGGATCATGCCGTCGAAATTCTGCTGCACGAGCACGCAACGAACGCGCATCTGCGCGCACAGCGCACGCGCGATGTCGATGTCGAAACCCTTCAATTCGCCGTCCGGCCCGACTTCGCTGAAGGGCGGATAGGCACCTTCCACGCCGATCCGGACCGGATCCGGCAGTGCGGCCCGAGCGAGGACCGGCATGGCAGTCCCGGACAGGCAGGCAAGCAGGCAAGGCAGCAGCCTGCGCCACCCGACCAGACGCGAGCCACGGATGATCATGGCGTGGACGGTCGCCAAGGCCGGTACAGCGGCGCGGCCATGCGCACCGGCTCGACGTCCAGGCGCATGCCGGTGATTGTGTAGTCCTCGCCGCCGGCGGCCGTGCTGAGCCAGCCCACGGTGCGGCCGGTCTTGGCAAGGCGAAATTCGAAACCAGGCGCATCGGCGCCATCCCCGGCATTGTTCACCGGCGCGAACGCAAGACCGCGCAGCTCGCGCTGCGGACTGTCGAGCAGGCGTCCCATGGCCGTGGCCAGGGTGCGATCACCAAGAAAGTCCGGATAGAACATCACGGCCGCATGATACGGCTTGTAGCCCGGTCCATTCGGATCGATGCGGGTGCCCGCGTGCTTGGCTGCCGACGGCGTGACTTCGGCGCTGCGCAGCTGCATGCGATCGCCGTTGCCGAGCAGGCTGAGCATCGCCCCCTCGATATTGAAGGCACCGGCCGCCTTGTCGCTCGCGGCTCCCGCCAGGTCGACGATGAGGACGCTGCTGGCGCCGACCACCTCGACCGAGCCGTCATGCACGATCGCCGCGGTGTTTTCGTCGACGCCGAGCCCGAACCGGATCCCGCGCGCCTGCATCAGCGGCAGCAGGCGTCCGATGCGCCCGCGGCGCAGGAAGTGCTGGTCGACCAGAACATCGGCATCGAGGAAGCCGAGGCCGCGATCGATCTCGTGGCCGACACGCATCGATCCCTGCAGGACCTTGAGCACGTCCTGCGCATCGCGAAACATCACCTCGCTCATCACCGCCGCGCCGGCCGAGGTGCCGGCGACGACTCCACCCCGGCGATACAAGGCGCGGATCGCATCGAGCAGCGGGGTCGGCTTGCCGTCCGGCAGCAGGGTGTCGACGATGCGCTCCTGGGCGCCGCCGGTGAAGTAGACGGCCGTGGCCGCGGCGACCTTGTCCACCCACTCCGGATTGCGCGCCTCGCGCGCACTGTCGCTGCCGTCGAGCAGCGGCGCTACGGCGATGAACTCGGCCTGTGCGCCCTGCTTGCGCAAGGCGGCGATGGTTCGCGCCGCGGCCGATTCTGGATCTTCGGACGCCGTCGCCAGCACCGCGAAGCGGGCCGACCTGCCGCCGGCGAGGGCGACCAGGCGCGACCAGACCACGGGGTTGTCGTAGTCGAGCGCACCCCCGATTGGAACCACGTAGCCGCGGCCAGCGGCAGGGACGGACCCGGTCGCGCCGGCGCAGGCCGGCAGCAGGGCAAGCAGGCACACGGCCAGATGGAGAAGCGCGCGATTCATCGTCTTGGGCAGCCCCGCGAACGTTACAGGCGACGAGCATGCCACTGCCGGCCAAGAGGCGTACGCCTGCGTCGTCGGCGCGGCGCCAATCCGGCAAGTCCATGTCGCATTGCTGCAAGGCCCGCGCGGCCGCCTGTTTTCAGTAATGCGACAGCAAGTTGTGCCGAGGCGACCCCAGGCATCCGTGACCGGCCCCGGCGCCGCGCACGGGACGTAGAGTCCGGGCGCCGCTCACCGGCACGGGCATCGCGCTCCTTGCGTGCGCTGCCGAGCCAATGCCAAACATCATCTTCGGGGGGAATCGAATGAAATCTGGACAATCGCGCGCCGCACATCGCCGGCAGCTCCTGCGCCGGGCCAGTGTGCTCGGCGCCTGCATCGCCGCAGCGCTGGCGGCACTGCCTGCCCTGGCCCAGGACGAATCCGGCACGGAAGCCGCCGCCGGCGACAAGGCCGTCACCACGATGGACAAGATCGTCGTGACCGGCTCGCGCATCAAGCGCGTCGATGGCGAAACCGCGCTTCCGGTCGAGGTCATCACGCGCGAGGAGATTTCCAAGCGCGGCGTGACCACCGCGGCCGAACTCGTGCGCACGCTGAGCGCGAACACCGCGCCGCTGACCGACGGTGCCAGCATCACCGACGGCACCTCGGGCCAGCGCGGTTTCAATGGCGCCAACCTGCGCGGCATCGGCGTCTCGAGCACGCTGATCCTGCTCAATGGCCGGCGCCTGGCCAACTTCGCCTCACCCGGAGACAACGCCGGCGTCGACCTCAACAACATTCCGGCCGCTGCCATCCAGCGCGTCGAAGTCCTCAAGGACGGTGCCTCGGCGATCTACGGCACCGATGCGATCGGTGGCGTCATCAACTTCATCACCCGCAGCGACTACCAGGGCATCGATCTCTCTGCTTCTGCGGCCGACACCGACGAAGGCGGCGCCGACAAGCAGACCTTCTCGATCAGTGCCGGCACCGGCAACCTCGAGAGCGATCACTACAACGTGTTCGGCGTGCTCGACGTGCAGCACCTCGGCGCCTTGCGCTCCAGCCAGCGCGAGTTCATCCGCAAGCGACCGCTGGCCGAGCGCCTGCCGGCGCTGATGTCGAGCAATACCTACCCGGCCAACATCGACATCAATTCGGACCAGCGCAACGCCTTGATCGCGGCCGGCCTGCTGCCCGCCGGATCGACCCGCAACCGCATCAATCCGAGCTCGCCCGACTGCAACCCGCCGGCGACCGTCTACGCGCCGGAAGGCCCGGGCGGCCCGACCGCCTGCAGCTACGACTATATGGAGGACACCGAGCTCTATCCCGACTCCGACCGCGTGTCCTTCCTTGGCCGCGCCATCTTCAAGATCAACGACGAACATCGCCTGTTCGCCGAGGTCAGCTACGCCCAGGCCAAGAGCACCTATCGCCTGAGCCCGAACCCGCAACGCATCCGCAACCTGCCGGTCTCGATCCTGCCCGAGCCCTACCGCACGGCGCTCAGCGCCGAGGGACTGCCATCGACCTTCAGCGGCATCCGCTACCGCATGACCGAAGCCGGCAATCGCACCAACGAAGTCACCAGTACCGGCCAGCGCCTGGTCTTCGGCGCCAACGGCATGCTCGGCAACTGGGACTACGAAGTGGCGCTTTCACGCAGCCAGAACGACGCGGTCGACAAGTACGTCGACGGCTATGTGCTGTTCGACCAGTTCGACGCCGGCGTGCGCGATGGCACCATCAATCCGTTCGGACCCTCCTCGGCCGAAGGCCTGGCCCTGCTCGATTCGATCAGGGTCAATGACGAGGCACGCAAATCCAAGGGCATCACCCAGGGCGTCGACTTCAGCCTGACCCGTTCGCTGGCCAGCCTCGGCGGCGGCGACCTCGGCATTGCCGTTGGCGGCGAGTTCCGCCGCGAGACCCAGGACTTCACGCCCTCGGACCTGCTGGTCAGCAACAACATCGCCGGCGATCGCGACAACGGCGCCGGCGTCGGATCCTCCACCGACCTCGTCGCCACCCGCGACGGACGCAACATTGCTTCGGCCTATGTCGAGCTCAATGCGCCGTTCACCTCGACCCTCGAAATGCAGGCCGCGCTGCGCTACGACCGCTACAGCGGCGTCGGTTCCACGGTCAATCCGAAGATCGGCCTGCGCTGGCAGCCGCGCGAGGACCTGCTCGTGCGCGGATCCGCCGGCACCGGCTTCCGCGCCCCGTCGATCAGCGACCTGAGCAGGCCGACCACCTTCGGAACGACCTCGAGCTTCCTCACTGACCCGCAATGCGTCGATGTCGAGGGCAGCATCGACTACTGCACCGACCAATGGCCGGTCGAACGGCGCAGCAACCCGGACCTGAAGCCGGAGAAGTCGCGCCAGTTCTCGCTCGGCGTGGTCTACGAACCTAACCAGGCCTGGAACGTCGGCGTCGACTACTGGAACATCCTCAAGAAGGACGTGATCAGCACCCTCGGCGAACAGATCATCGTCGAGAACCCGGACCGCTACAACGGCACCTACATCGAGCGCGACGAGGATGGCTTCATCACCAACATCCTCCTGCAGAAGGAAAACCAGGGTCGCCTGAAGACCTCGGGCATCGATCTCAGCACGACCCTGCGCAGCGAGGAAGGAGACTACGGCCGCTTCGGCTTCACCGCGACCAGTACCTATGTTCTCGAGTACAAGCGCCAGTTCGGACCGCTCGAGCCGTACCGCAACAATCTCGGCGTGTTCCTCAATGAACAGGTCATCCAGCGCTGGCGGCACCGCATCGCCTTCAGCTGGGACAAGGGCCCGTTCGGCGTGACCCTGGCCAACACCTATTCGTCCGGCTACCGCGACCAGAACAACACCTACGACCCGGTCACCGACTCGCTGCTGCCCGAGCACAAGGTCAAACCGTATTCGCTGTGGGACCTCAGCACGAGCTGGACGGCGAGCGAGAAGTTCCGTATTCGCGCCGGCGTGCTGAACCTGTTCAACCGCGCGCCGCCTTTCTCGAATCAGTCCTACTACTTCCTGGCCAGCTACGACCCGACCTACACCGATCCGCGCGGCCGCTCCTATTACCTGAGCCTCGAATACAAGTTCCGCTGAGACGTCGAAGCCGGCACTGCGGTGGCGGCCACCTCATTCGCCACCCCACGGCGAATCGCGCGCAACCGGCCTCCTGCCCAAGAAGGACTGCTGGTTGCGCGCACCTCCCTCGTCGTCGCTGCCCGGCCGGCAGCGGCAGGGCCGGGCTTCAGCGGTCCGCGAATGCGTCCGCGAAGAAGTTCTCCATCATGCGATAGGCGCGCTTCGCCGCGCGCTCGTTGTAGACGCAACCGGGCGGCCGATTCGCATCGGCTTCGGCGAAGCAGTGCACGGCACCGCTGAAATTGACGAACTGCCAGTCCGCGCCGGCGGCATTCATCTCGGCGTTGAACTTGCCGATGTCTTCCCAGGAATTGCTGCGATCGTCGGCCCCGTTGAGGACGAGGACCGGCGCCTTGACCGCGCCGGGCGCCGCCGGCTTCGAGGTCGAAAGGCCGCCGTGCAGGCTGACCACGCCGGCCACGTCGGCGCCGCTGCGCGCCAGTTCGAGGACGGTCGAGCCACCGAAACAGAATCCGAAGGCGCCGACCTTGCCGGGCTTGAGCGGCAGTTTGCCGACCTGTGCGCGCAGCGTGGCCACAGCTTCGTTGATGCGCGCGCGCAGCGTGTCGAGGTCGCCGTAGAGCTTGCCGACCTCGGCGCGCGCCTCGTCGGTGTTGGTCGGCCGCACGCCTTCGCCGTACATGTCGGCAACAAGAATGACGTAGCCGATGGCGGCAACCCGCTTTGCCTTTTCCACCGCGGATTCGTTTTCTCCCATCCAGTTCGGCACCATGACCAGGCCCGGCCGCAGCGCTGTGGAACTGTCGTCATAGACGAGGTGCCCGGCCATGACGGTGTCGCCGACGGTATAGCTGATCGGCTTGACCACCATTGCGGCGTACGCGCCTGGAACCAGCAGGAACAGGAATACGAAAACAGACAGGATGCGCATCGGACTCTCCTCCAGGGACGGGCCACCGATGATAGACCGGCGGGCGAGTGGCCGCTTGCATGACCCTCAGGCGATGCCGAGGCCTTCGATCTGGCCGATCGCTTCGGCATCGAATCCGGCCAGTTCGGCGAAGCTGCGCCCGCGTTCGGCATAGTCGTGGAACTGGTCGAAACTCGGCGCGCCGGGCGAGAGCAGGACGACGCCGCCGGCCGGCGTTTCGTCGCGGGCAATGGCCACCGCTTCGGCCAGATTGGCCACCGAGTGCAGTCGATACTCGCCCTGTTGCGCATGCAGGCGCGCGGCGATGCGGCGGCCGTTGGCGCCGTTGACGATGACGGCGTGCGGCGGATGCGCATGCACGTATTCGGCGAAGGCCTGCCAGTCGAGGCCGCGATCGAAGCCGCCGACGATCACGCTGACCTTGCGTCCGTCGAGGCTGCGCAGGGCCTCGATCGCGGCTTGCGGCGTGGTCGCGATGCTGTCGTCGATCCAGCCCACCGCATCGCGTTCGCCGAGCGTCTGCAGGCGATGTGGAAGGGCGCGGAACGTGCCCAGCGATTCCGCCGCGGACAGGGCATCCTCGCCGACCGCCTCGACCGCAGCCAGCGCGGCGCAGGCATTCATTGCGTTGTGCAGACCCGGCAGCGGCAGACTGGCCAGCTCGAACACGGCGCGATCGCCGCGCCGGATCGCGCCTTCGGCAACATGCCAGCCGGCCGCGTGGCCATAGCGCAGCCGCTGCGCATGGTGCGAGGTCCGTTGCAGCAGTTCGGCCTGCAGGTCGTTGACCAGCAGCAGGCGCGCACTGTCGGCCAGGGCCAGCTTGTCGCCGACATAGCGCTCGCGGCTGCCGTGCCAGTCCAGGTGCTCTTCCTCGATATTGGTGATCACGGCCAGGCGAACGTCGCTGGCATGGCGGGTCTGGAAACTCGACAGCTCGACCACCCACCAGTCCGGCGCCAGCGGCGGATCGAGCAGTTCGAGCAGCGGCAGTCCGATGTTTCCGGCCAGCGCCGTGCGCCGGCCGAGGGCGCGCAGCAGGTGCGCAATCAGGGCGCTGGTCGTGCTCTTGCCCTTGGTCCCGGTCACTGCAATCACACGCGCATCGGGATTTTCGGCGAACCAGAGGGCCGTTGCCGAGGTGAAGCGCGTGCCGTTGCGCTGGGCCTCGATCAGCTCGGGACGGTACATGCTTATTCCGGGCGACTTGATGACGACATCGAAGGCAGCGAGATCGGCCGCGCTCGGCGCCTCGGTCACGTAACGATCGTGCGCATGATCGGTGGCCATGAAATGCGCCTCGGCGTCGCTGCAGAACACGGTCAGCGGCAGCTCGGGCAGGCGCTGGCGCAGCGCGGTGTGAGCAGCGTGGCCTTCGCGGCCGAGGCCCCAGATCGCCACGCGCAGGCTTGCGAGGTCGGCGATTCGCATCACTCAGCTTCGCTCGAGCGCATCGACGAGGCGGGCTGGCAGGTGGCGTTCGCCCTCGATGCGCAAGAGCGCCTCGAGCGAGCGCTCGTCGGGGCCGAGTTGCGGCTGGATCTCATGGATGAAGCGCTCGACGATGGCGTCCTCGCGCCACTCGGCACGACGGGCCAGTTCGGCCATCGCCGCGCGCGACTCATGGCCTTCGCCGACGCACTCGAAGGGCTTGTGCTCTCGGTATTCGAGCAAGGCGTCGAAGCCGGCGATCTGGGCCGGGTCGTCGAGCAGGTTGCGCCCGAAGATGCCGAGCAGGCGCGGTTTCGGCATGAACGGGGCGAGGGCGAGAAACACGAAATGGCATTTCGGGCACTGTCCGCACCAGCGGTCGGACGGTTTCGGGCCGAGGATGCGGAAGTTGCGGTTGCAGCTCGAGAACACGTCGTCGTAGCGATTGTCCTTCGCAAAGCGCGAGGCGACCGCCAGTTCCGAGAGCGGCCGCAGCAGCGAGTAGTAGTCGAGATCGCCGGCGATCCGGGAATGGACGAGGTCGCGGAATCCGCGCTCGAATTCCCAGCCCTTGCTCCATTGGTGGTTGATCGGCACACCGTCGTATTCCAGCGTCGCACTCGATGCCGAACGTTCGTTGGAAAACGCGATTGCGTCGTGGCCGTAAAGAATCGCGGCGACGGCGAGGATCGCCGAATTGATCGCGGTTACCGGGATGTGTCCGTTCAGCGCGCCGGCACGGTTGTAGTCAAACAGCAGCGGCGAGATCGCGCGCGAGATGTTCAGCATCGGCAGGCCAGTGCGTCTTGCGCACGACTCGATCAGGGCCGAATTGCCGATCCAGACCGCGGTCGCGTTCTCGCCCGCGGCCTTGAGGATCTCGACGCTGACCAGCGAATCCTTGCCGCCGCCGATCGGCACCAGGGTGCTGCGCGGCAGGCCGATCGCCGGCCCTCGTTCGCTGGAGGAGTCCACTCCTGCCTCACCGTTATCGCGGCGCAGGCCGGGATGACGGGCATGAGCGGGAAATCGGATCTTCCCGCGCAGGTCGAGCTTGTTGGTGTAGGCGAACTCACCGAGGCCATGCAGGTACAAGTCATCGAGGAACGCCGCCGTGGCCCGGTCGATCGTCGAGCCTTCGATGCGGATCTCGCCCGGTACCCCGGCCTTGTAGTAGCTGACCCCGGCAATCAGATGAAGCAGGCCGAGCGCTGCCCTGAACGCCGCTTCGCGTTCCGGCGCCAGGGCCGGCGCGTCGGGAAAGCCTATCCGCTCGACCAGCTCTGGGCCCTCGTCGAAGGCATAGACGAGACGCGCTTCGCCGCCGTCGTATTCGCTGCGCACGAAGCGGAAGGTCTTTGCCATTCGCGGGTCGATGACGCTCACAGGCACACCTCGACGGCCGGTTTGCGCAGGTTGTAGTGCGATGCCATGACCGCACCATACGCGCCTGCCTCGGCAATCAGGATCAGATCGCCTTCGCGGCAGCCCGGCAGGCGCCGGTTGTTGCCGATCACGTCGCCGGTCTCGCAGATCGGACCGACCACCTGGACGACCTCCTCGGCCGACTCGTCGAGGCGCGAGAGATTGACGATCTCGTGCCAGGCCTCGTACAGGGCCGGACGGATCAGCGAGTTCATGCCGGCATCGATGCCGACATAGTGGGCATCGCCCTTGCGCTTGGTCTGGGTGACCCGGGCCAGCAGCACGCCCGCCTCGGCGACGAGGTACCTGCCCGGCTCCATCCAGAGCTGGAATTGCGGATAGGCCTGCTTGACCTCGGCCAGCGCGGCGCCGAGCGCATCGAGATCGAGCGGCAGGTCCTGCGGGCGCGAGGGCACACCGAGGCCGCCGCCGAGGTCGAGCACTTCGATGCGGTTGAACTGCTCGGCCAGGCTGGCCAGCTGCGCATACACGGTGCGCCAGTGCTGCGCGTCGAGGATGCCCGAACCGAGATGCGCGTGCAGGCCGACGATGCGCGCGCCATGCCGGCGCGCATGGCCGCGGAAGGCCTCGATTTCATCGAGCGAAACGCCGAACTTCGATTGCGCGCCGCCGGTCTTGACCTTGTCGTGGTGGCCGCGTCCGGCGCCGAGATCGACGCGCAGGAAGATCTCCCGGCCGGCGAAATCTGCGCCCCATTCGGCGATCGGGTGAAGTGCATCGAGGGTCACCCGCACGCCGGCAGCGAGGGCCGCGCGATATTCCTCGCGCGGAGCGAAGTTCGGCGTAAACAGGATGCGTTCGGGAGCCAGGCCGGGCAAGGTCGAGCGCACCGCCTCGACTTCGTTCCACGACACGCACTCGAAGGCGAAGCCTTCGGCGTCGAGGGTACGCAGGATCTGCGCGTGCGGGTTGGCCTTCAGCGCGTAGTGCCAGCGATCGACCATGCCGAGCGCGGCCAGTCCGCGCGCCTGCTCGCGGACCTGGTCGAGGCTGTAGACGTAGCACGGTGTCGCGCCTGCGCCGAGTTCGAGCAGGGCCTTGCGCTCGCGCCGCCACCAGGCCGCCGGTCGCATGGCCGCGGCACCGTGGGCGAGTTCGCTCCAGCTCGGCCCGAACACCGAGGCGTCGTCGACGCGCATGACCTCGGCACGGATCAGCAAGGCGTGCAGGCGCGGAATCAGCGAATCGACCAGGCCCTCGTCGATGACGAAGGTCAGGTTGAGGTTGTTCGAGGACTGCGAAATCAGATGCACGTCAAGTGCGCCAAACTCCGCGAGCACGGCCGAAAGCCGGTGCAGCATCGCGCGCATGCCGCGGCCGACCAGGGTGATCGCCGCGCACGGCGCGATCACCTTGACCCGGCAGAACGCCTCGAGGTCGGTGCACAGGCGGGCCAGCACGTCGGAGTTGAGCAGGTTGTCGGACGGATCGAGCGAGACGGTCACGTTGGTCTCGGCCGAACCGATCAGGTCGACCGACAGGCCATGCCGCTTGAAGGCCTCGAACACGTCGGCGAGGAAGCCGACCTGCTGCCACATGCTGATCGATTCCATCGAGACCAGGGTGATGCCCTTGCGCGAGCTGATCGCCTTGACGCTCGGCGCGCCGGCCTGGGTGTTCCAGACGATTTCGGTACCGGGCAGGTCCGGCCGGTTGGTGTCCTTGATGCGGATCGGCACGCGACCCTCGCGGACCGGATGGATGCAGCGCGGATGCAGGACCTTGGCGCCGGTGGTCGCGATTTCCTGCGCCTCGGCATAGTCGAGCCGGGACAGCAGGCGCGCATCGGGCACCTGGCGCGGGTTGGCACTGAACATGCCGGGCACGTCGGTCCAGATCTCGACCACCTCGGCCTTGAGCAGGGCCCCGAAATAGGCGGCCGAAGTATCCGACCCACCACGACCGAGAACGGCGGTGGCGCCCTCGCCGCTGCGCGCGATGAAGCCCTGGGCGATGAACACATCGCCGCGTGCCGCCAGCGCAGCCGCGGTCGCCGGATCGTGGCGAACCTCGACCGATGCCGACAGCCAGCGTGCCCATTCGCCCTGGTTGGGCAGGGCCTCGGCGCGGAAGAAGTCGCGCGAGTCGAGCCAGTGCGTGGTCAGGCCGAGGCTGTTGAGGTAAAGCGCACCGAGCGTGCTCGAGCACAGCTCGCCGAGGGCGAGCAGTTCGGCCTGCCACGGCAAGTCACCGGTGCGGCGGCGCGGATCCGCGAGCAGCTGCTCGAGCCGCGCCAGCCAGGCATCGATGGCATTGCGCTTGGCCAGGCCGAGCTCGCCGAACAGGCCGTGATGGCGGGCGACGATCGTTTCGCGCAAGCCGGTGCAACGCGCCTCGTCCGCATGACCCTCGCCAATGCCCTTGAGCAGGTCGGTGATCCCCGACAACGCAGACACTACGATCAGCACGCGCTTGCCGGCCTCGCGATGTGTCGCGGCGATGCTCGCGATGTTGTCCCAGCGCGGACGCGTCGACACGCTGGTGCCGCCGAATTTGAGGACGACCCAGGGGGCGTCATCCGGCAGGGGGAGGTCGGATCGGTTCACGGCAGGGCTGTGCGCAGGGTTGAGGGACCGTCAGTCCCCCATTCTTCGATGCAACGCAACAAAAGGCAACCTGATTGGCCCTGACATTCAGCCACCGAGAACCGTTCGTGCTGAGCGTAGCTTGCGCTAGCAAGCGAAGTCGAAGCACCGACCAGGATCACCCTTCGACTCCGGCCCTACGGGCCTACGCTCAGGGCGACCGGTCATCGATTGGCCGAGCGTTGAGGCTGATCAGGAAAGGCAATGCAGCGATCCTGC